>NZ_MCWD02000002.1:0-1839189 GCF_002874195.2 Vibrio sp. 10N.286.45.E10
CAAGATCATGAACATTTTTCGCCCAATGGTTGACTAACGTTGACCTGATGGGTTGGTTGTGATCTTATTCTCCTCTTTTGAGGAGCACCCATGAATTTAGATACCATCAAAACGTATTTCAGCATCATTCGAGACGAACGACAAAGCGCAAAAGTAGACTATCCTCTGTTCGACATTTTATTTGGTTCAATTTGTGCCGTAATAGCCGGAGGTCAAGGCTGGACTGATATTCGCGAGTATGTTCTCGGACACCATGAATGGTTTCTTAAACATGGTTTATTCGAAAAAGGTGTGCCGGTTGATGATACCTTTGCTCGTCTGATTTCAAACATCGACCCGGCAGAGTTCCGAGATTGCTTTCTAGCCTGGATGAAAGCAGTGCACAAGTTAACTGGTGGTGAAGTGGTAGCCATTGACGGCAAAACTTTACGGGGTTCCTATGACAGAAACGACAGGCAAAGCACCATTCACATGGTGAGTGCTTATTCCTGTGCTAATCAACTCGTATTAGGTCAGCTAAAAACCGATGCTAAGAGTAATGAAATCACAGCGATACCTGCACTCCTCCAGATGCTCGACTTACGAGGTGCTATCGTGACGATTGATGCGATGGCCTGCCAGACTAAGATAGCAAAGGCTATCACGAGCAAAGGCGGTGATTACTTATTATCGGTTAAGGGTAATCAAGGCAAGTTAGCGGCCTCGATTCAGTCCGCCTTCTCCTCACGCCGGCGAGATCCGATTGACTGGGATAGGTATCAAGTTGAGAAGCAGAAGGGCCGGATTGAAGCGCGTACTTGTCATATCCTGAGTGCTCGTGAGTTGGAGGGTGACTTCTCCACTTGGGATAGGTTAACCAGTATTGTGATGGTCGAAAACTACCGAGCAACAAAAGGCAAGGCTCCAGAGTTGGAGTATCGTTACTACATTAGTTCAGCAGAACTGACCTCAGAGCAGGCAAGAGAGGCTATCCGTGCCCACTGGGGCATTGAATCCATGCATTGGATTTTAGATGTCAGTATGGGTGAAGATGCTTGTCAGATTTATAGAGAAAATGCTGCTGAAAACATGGCGGGATTAAGACATATGGCACTGAACATGCTCAGAGCTGAGTCAACCAAGATTAGCGTACCGATGAAACAGAAGCGGTGTATGATGAAGCCTGCCTACTTGGAACAAGTTCTTATGGCTGGATTTACATCGATGGCTAAATCTTAACCATTCATGCGGACGCCCTGACCTCTTCCCCATGTAATAAAGTTGGGTCAAACGTGCTCCCGTTATAATCCCATGACTGTCTAGGCATTACGAAAATGTTAAAATAGAAGTCTTCTGCAAAAACATAATCAAGAGAAAATTGGCTGCTCAATTGATATTCAATAAGCTGATTACCACCAGCTGTTTTATATTCGTGAAAGTTTTTTCTAAGTAATAACGTATTACTTAATGAAAGCCCTTCAATCCAATTATCGAATGGAGCACTCCACCTGACTTTCAACCTAGTTCCTAACGTTAGATCGTTCCTCCTTGACCATTTGGACGTTGGCAATATTACTCTCACCTCACCACTCAGTGATGAACCATCAGTTGGTTTGAATAATCCATTGCGCCCCCATGAGATGGACGTATCATTCCAGAATTGTCCCCTAGTCCCATATTCATCACCGTCGGACAAGTGGTAACCTGACGCCACAACTTGGAGTCGAGATTTGTCTGAAAACGAATATCGGACAACGCCAGTTGCAGAAGCCGAACGGTTTGCTAAAGACGCACTGTCTTCATATCCGTTTCGAGAATAGTCAGCACTAATGTATCCAGACCAAGGGTTTTCATTGTTTTTGGACTCCCACTCATCTTGCAAATTATTTGCTAGGGCGAGCGAAGGCGCCACCAGCATGAACGCTGGCAACATAAGTAGTTTATTCATATTTTCCTTCTTGTATTACACTTCCGTATTATATCTACATTTTCTTTTTCCAGTTTTAAGCCTGTTTAGCTAACCTCGTTGTTTTTATTTTATTCCTTTGAGATGGATGCGTTATTGGAATCGACGCCAATAGAGTTTTTGTATATTCTTCTTTTGGGTTTTTATAAACGTCTTCCACACTTCCAAACTCAATTATTTTACCTTTTTTCATTACGACCACATTATCTGAAATGTGCTTAACGACAGAGAGATCATGTGAAATAAAAATAATGGAAAGGTTCATCTCTTTTTGTATTTTTAGTAATAAGTTCAATATCTGTGCTTGCACAGAAACATCTAATGCCGATACTGACTCATCGCAAATCAATAACTTTGGCTTTAATGCTATTGCTCTTGCTATGCCTATACGCTGCCTTTGCCCTCCAGAAAACTCGTGCGGATAACGGGCTACGGCGGAGTGAGGTAATCCGATCTTATCGAGTAGCTCTAAAACCCATTGCTTTCGGTCTTTCTTTGAACCAATCCCATGAATAATAAAAGGTTCTTCAAGTATGCCGCCTACTGTATGCCTCTGATTCAATGATTCTAGAGGATCCTGAAATACAATCTGCATATCTCGACGAAGTGGACGCATTCTTTTTGTACTGTAATGGGTGATGTCTTCGCCTTCGAAAAAGATCTTCCCAGCGGATGGCTCATACAGTTTAAGTAATGTTCTACCAAGCGTACTTTTTCCACAGCCAGACTCTCCAACCAAACCTAACGTCTCACCTTGCTTCACTGAGAATGAAACGCCGTCAACAGCCTTGATTACATAACCTTTCTTAAATAGGTTCTTACCTGATAGAAAATGCTGCTTTAGCCCTTCAATTCTAATGACTTCTGACATAATCAACTCCCCTTGTATTCTGGGAATTCATTCAAATCAATTGGGTTGATTTGAATGGTTTGTTTCGGCTCGACATTGAGATCTGGAATTAAGCTCAAGAGTCTTTTTGTATACGGATGTTGTGGGTGATCGAAAAGTTCGAAAATTTCTGCATGCTCAACAATACGTCCGTCATACATCACAGCGACTTCATCGCAAATTTCCGCAACAACACCTAGATCATGAGTGATAAAGATCACTGCCATCCCGGTCTCTTCTTGAAGCTCTCTTATCAGTTCCAAAATTGATGCTTGAACCGTTACATCTAATGCAGTCGTCGGCTCATCGCATATCAAGATGTCAGGCTTACATGCAAGAGCTATCGCAATCATTACCCTTTGTCGCATACCCCCTGACAGGCTATGAGGGTATTCTTTAAAGCGTAGTTTCGGCATTGGAATTTCAACTTTCTCAAGCAAACCAATTGCGTACTCTATCTTTTCAGACTTAGACATCTGGCTATGGTGCAAATCCAGAACCTCGACAATCTGCTTGCCAATTGTCTGAACAGGGTTCAAGGCAGTCATAGGGTCTTGGAAAATGATTGAGATACGGTTCCCACGCATCTTATGCATCTCATGTTCAGGTACCTCTGTAAGGTCTGTATCACGATAAATTATTTTTCCAGCCGTGACCTTTCCATAAGGCTTAGGAAGTAGTCCCATAATAGACATGGAAGTTACGCTCTTCCCACTGCCCGACTCTCCAACCAAACCGAGTGTTTTGCCTGATTTCACGTCAAAGGACACACCTTTCAGTATCTTGACAATGCCCTCATCAGTATTGAACTCTGCTTCTAAGTCACGAACTTTTAATATAATATTTTGGTTCATTCCACGGTCATCCTTAGAGCTTATATCTGTCATCAATGATGGTGATGGGTGGATATGCCTTACCTTCTTTAGAAGCCAACTGAGTTTCTTCTTTTAGGTCTGTATCAATCCAGAAATTACTGGTATCTAAAATATTAAACATGGCGCCAGTCTTCTTCGTCATTGGGTTCTTTGGGAACTTAATCCAACGCCAGTAGGCATCTCGCGTATAAGGCACCATATAGCCAGGCACAATCACATACGCATCCTTTATTTTTCTTTGGATGTTCTGAGATAGCTGCTGTTTTCTTTCCATATCAAACTCAGAAATAAACGCCTCAATTTTTTGATCTAGCTCTGGTGAACTGAAATTTGTATGGTTATTAGTTTGAGGACGGTTGGCATTTGTCGAGTGAAAATACTCTTTGTAAGCTGGTATCTCCCCTCCGCCCATATTAAGAAAAGCAAGCTGGTGCTTTTTCTCGAGAATAAATTTGAATGCAGCAGAACCATCGACAAGATTTAAGTCGAGCTCTAAACCAGCTAACTTCGCTTGCTCTTTTAGATAGGCAATTCTTGGTGTCCAAATGTTGTAGCCATACGTAATCTTGAAACTCAAACGAAGCCCATTAGCATTCATTCGGATACCATCAGAACCGATATTATCGAAGCCTGCAGATTCAAAATAACCAATCGCAAGTTCAGGCCTAAACGGTGGCGGCTCTACGCCTTCTAAATCGTATTTTCCATGCCCAAACCCCATAGCATGAGGTTTTCTAGAGTAATCGCCTCGTAACACGTTTTTGATCATGCCGTCGAAATCAGTCGCGTACGTGATACCTTTCCGAACATTAATGTCGTTCAGCAGTGGCATGGATGTATTGATCCATAAACCGCCAGCGCCTTGTGGCCTTTGATTAAAGCCCCAGAATTTCTGTATAAAGCCATGACTAAAAGGTTCTGAGTTAGTTTTCTCATGCCACAGTTGAGGCTGTACCATTGCAAACGTGTCTAACTTTCCTTTTTCAAAATGCTTGCGTGCAATATCACTATCACGAATTACCTTGATGCGAAGTTTTTCCACGTTAAATCGGTTTTTATAATATTTATTTCCGTAACCCCACCAGCTATCACCAACATGTGAAAACGTAATGCTGCGGCCTTTATTTACTTTTGATATAAAATAAGGTGATGTTGTTGGCTCTGGCTTGAAGTTGTATTTGCGAACAAAATTATCATCCATGCCATCCTTATTCCCATCGTTAATATCAACAAAATGATGCTTGGGACGAGGCTGGACTCCGTGACTCGGCATATTGATAAGAGCCATAAGTTCATCATTACTTTTAGGCTCGGCCATCGTAATACTTATCGTATAGTCATCGAATTTTTCAACGGTCGTGATGCTATTGCGGAAAAAGTCGCTATACCAAGGATCAATAATGTCTTTGGAACGGTAATACGTAAGCATAAATAGATAGTCGTCAGCCGTTACCGCTTCCCCATCAGACCATTTCGCGTCAGGATTCAGTTTGAAATAAACCGTCTGGTGATCGTTCCCAAATGCCCATTCATTCGCCAGTTGTGGAATCCAATTGTCGGTATTTGGATGTCGTTGTGCCAATTTAGGCGTGCCATCCATTAAATAGAAACGAATACCTGAATTTGCGTCGGGGCCCACTGAACGTAATGTTTGTGGGAAACTAGGCATAAAGCTACGTAAAGTACCGCCACGCTTAGCCTCTTCAGAAGCAAAAACGGGATCATCCCAATTACTTTGCCATTCCAAGTTATTTGGTGTTTGTTGTGCTTGAGCTAAGAAACTCAACAACAAAGCGAATAGTCCGTATCTGTACATCATCACTTCCTAGTGCCTATCTATAAACTGTGTATTTTTTGGGATCAAAAGCCGTTCTTATCGCTTCACCGATGAATGTAACCATGACCAACACACCGACTATTGCCGTCACAACAGAGCCAACAATCCATGGCGAATCGAGATTCGACTTGCCTTGTTGAAGAAGCTCTCCCCAGCTTGGGGTCGGTGGAATAAGACCTAAACCTAAGTAGTCCAGTGCAGTTAATGCAGTGATATTGGCTGCAATAGTGAAAGGCGCCAGAGTGACGATCATCACCATCGTGTTGGGTAAAATATGATTGAAGAGGATTCTTGCTGTCGATGCTCCTAGCGCCTTTGCAGCTAACACATACTCTCGAGCAGATTCTCTGTAGGTCATCGTTCGCATGTACCAAGTAATGCCCATCCATCCAAAAGTCACATTGATCAATACAAACAGCATGAATGTGGGTTGTGCTATCGAGACCAAAATCATGATCACGTAGAGGAACGGCACCATTGACCAAGTCTCAATGGCTCTTTGAACAATCAGATCAAATTTGCCACCAAAGAAACCCATCGCACACCCCACCGTTACACCAATGCTGTATGCGATGACCATAGTTATCAGAGCAAACCCCATTGCTGTTCTAAACCCGTAAACCAATCGAGCTAAAATATCCCTCCCGATTACGTCAGTGCCCAAATAGTGCTTTGAGTAAGCACTTGGAGCATGTGGCGGATATTCACCAGAGAAGTCTTGTTCATACGGATTCCAAGGCACCAAAGGTAAAATCGCAAAGTCACCATTGTTTTTATCTTTAAGCGCTAATTGAAGTAGTCGATAGTTTACCTCTCCCGAAGACTCCAAACCAAATGTCTTGCCGGAGTAAACATCAGATACAATTGGAAAGTAATATTCCCCCTGATAACGCACCACTAAAGCCTTACTGTTGATCAACGCTTCAGCAAAAAGAGACAGTAATAACATTACAGATAGAATGATCAGCGACCAGTATCCACGCTTTATTTGTTTGAATCGCTTGATCTGCTTTAGCGTCAACGGATTTAATTTAATCATCATCAAGCTCCAAACTTCACTCTAGGATCGACCAATGCAACGCAGACATCAGACAAGATATTGCCAAGTAGCAATATGCAGGCGTTGATTGCGACAATACCCATAACCACTGGGTAATCTCTTTCTACAATTGATTCATAACCAAGCAGGCCTATGCCATTAATATCGAAAATGACTTCAATTAAGAAAGAGCCCGTCATGAAGAAAAGAAGAGAGTTGCCAAAGTGGCTAGCGATTGGGATTAAACTATTGCGTAGTGCGTGTTTACGAATCGCCTCTCTAAAAGGCAAACCTTTAGCGATAGCAGTGCGAATGTAATCTGACGATAAGTTTTCCATCAAATTATTCTTCATGGTCATGGTTAACGTCGCAAAGTCACCTATCAGATAACAAAGCAAAGGTAAGACCGCATGCCACAAAATATCAGTAATTTGCTCTGAGAAAGTATTGAAGTCGTCGAAGTCATCATCCACAAAGCCCCCCATTGGGAACCACTCTAGGTGATAACTGAAAAACGTAATAAGAAGCACGCCGACCACATATCCTGGTAAGGCATAGCCGACAAAAATCATGATTGATGAAACAGAATCAAAGACGCTGCCGTGCTTCATCGCCTTAAAATAACCAAGAGGAATAGAGACAAAATAACTAATGAAAAAGGTCACACCACCATACATAGCAGAGACGGGCAGGCGCTCAAAAATCATGTCACTGACCGGTTCGTAGTAGCGTGTCGACTCGCCTAGATCAAAATGAACAAGTCGAACTAGCCATTCGAGATACGCTTCCGTTACCGGCTTATCCAATCCATAAAATTTATTAAGATCGGCGAGTTGGTCTTCAGACAAAGCTGAGTTTTGGCCAACGAGACTAGACGCACCACCATCCCCTTGAGGCTGCATGTTAGCGAGCATCCTCTCGACAGGGCCACCTGGAACAAAACGCGTAATCGCGAATATCAAAATCGTAATACCAAGAAACGTAGGTACAACTAAAGCAAAACGTTTCAGTAAATATGCAATCATCCTAACTAGCCAAATTCCATTTAAAGCAATATTTCATCAATTTAATCAATAAAACAAAGTAGTCAAATGGTTACATTTACCTACATTAACTTACAATTGCATTTAGTTTGGATTTATTTACTTAATAAATTTTAATCTTAATAATCAAAAGCTTAAATTGGACACCAGAAAGGAATTTTGAATTAGAAGGTGTGGGTAATCTTTGTTTGTAACTTAGAAAGTGAACTGCTTAGACAATTCAAACATGTTTGTAAGCTGCATTGATATGGTGACAAATCGAAATCAAATACAAAAAATCGCCACTGTTACACAGAAGCGATTTATTGGTCTAATGAAAGAGGAGTTAATCTATGAATAATGTATTTGGCTACAGACCACCAACGTTCGAGAGATTCACCAACTGCTTGGTATATTCATGTTGCGGATTACCAAACAAAGTCTCAGTGTCGCCCTTCTCTATCACCTCACCTGCTTTCATGACAATGGTGTAATGACACAGGGATTTTACAACATTCAAGTCATGGCTAATGAACAGATACGTCAGATCGTACTTTTCTTGAAGTGACTTCAGCAAATCCAACACTTGAGCTTGAACCGTTCTGTCGAGTGACGATGTTGGTTCATCGAGCAGGATAAACTCTGGTTTAAGGATCAGAGCACGAGCAATCGCAATACGCTGCCTTTGGCCGCCTGAAAACTCGTTCGGATAACGGTGGCGAGTTTCAGGGTCGAGATCGACCTCTTTCATTACTTCACAGATGCGTTGATCGAGTTCGTTCTCGTCCAATTGTTGATGCACTAACAAACCTTCACCAATCACCTGAGCGACCGACATTCTTGGGTTCAAGGCAGAAAACGGGTCTTGAAACACAACTTGCATACGGCTTCGAAATGGCAGCATCTGTTGGCGGTCTAAGCCTTGAAGCTGTTCATTCGAATAGGTAATTGACCCTTCGCTATCCACTAGCTTGAGTATCGCCATACCAGTTGTTGATTTACCCGAACCACTCTCACCTACTAGGCCGATTGAGTGCCCCTTTTTCAAGGTAAACTCCATATCGGTAACGGCTTTGACGTGCGAAATCGTACGCTTGAATAAGCCGCCCGTGATCGGGAACCAAACTCGAAGTTGGTCAACATTAAGTAGAGGCTTGCTATCTGGTGATACAGGAACAGGCAAACCTTTAGGATCAGAGTTAATGAGTTTTTGAGTGTAAGGGTGAGTTGGTGCATTAAACAATGTTTGGCAATCGTTACTTTCAACCAAACGACCATCTTTCATTACCGCAACCCTATCGGCAATCTTACGAACGATACTTAAGTCATGGGTAATGAAAAGCATCGCCATACCCAGCTCTTGTTGCAGATCTTTTAGAAGATCAAGGATCTGCGCTTGTACCGACACATCCAATGCGGTTGTCGGCTCATCAGCGATCAGTAACTCTGGCTCGTTGATCAGTGCCATCGCAATCATCACGCGTTGGCGCTCTCCACCAGACAACTCATGTGGATAGGCTGAAATTTTTTGCTCTGGGTAACGAATACCCACCTTTGAGAGCCACTCTATCGCCAAGGCTTGCGCTTTGTTGGTTCGCATACCTCGGTGAATGGCTAAGGTTTCAACCAATTGTTTTCCGATTCGATGAAGTGGATTAAGCGAAACCATAGGTTCTTGAAAGATCATCCCAATGCGACCACCACGAATCCCGCGCAATTGCCTTTCTGAACAACTCAGAATATCGGTGCCAGAGAAATTGATCTTACCGTTTAGGTAGTGGGACGAGCCTTTAGGTAACAGCTTTAAAATCGAATTAGCCGTGACCGATTTACCGGAACCACTCTCACCCACCAGCGCGAGCGTTTCACCTTTGTATATTTCCAAAGAGACATCTTGTGTTACCTGTTCTATCGAATTTTTTCGCCCGAAACCGACAGACAGTTTGTCTATGGTCAAAACCGGAGAAGCAGGCGTTGTATTTGAAGTCATAACCTATCCTTACTTCTGTTGATGTGGGTCGAAGGCATCACGTACCGCTTCACCGACGAAGACGAGTAACGTAAGCATTAAAGAAAGTACAACGAATGCGGAAATACCAAGCCAAGGCGCTTGTAAGTTCGCTTTACCTTGCGCTAAAAGCTCACCTAATGAAGGCGAACCCGCAGGAAGACCAAAGCCCAAGAAGTCTAATGAGGTTAATGTGGTCACTGAGCCAGAAAGAATAAATGGCATCATGGTTAACGATGCAACCATCGCGTTGGGTAGCATGTGACGAAGCATAATGCGTTTATCATCAACGCCCATAGCCTGCGCGGCACGCACATAATCGAAATTTCGACAGCGTAAGAATTCAGCACGAACAATACCCACCAAACTCATCCAACTGAACAACACCATAATCCCAAGCAGCCACCAGAAATTCGGCTCAATAAAGCTCGATAGAATAATCAGCAAGAACAAGGTCGGCATACCAGACCAGACTTCAATGAAGCGCTGTCCGAATAGATCAACCCAACCACCGTAGTAACCTTGTGTTGCTCCAACTACGACACCAATCACGCTCGATACAATCGTCAGAATAAAACCAAATAGAACCGAAATACGGAAGCCATAAATGATACGAGCTAATACATCTCGCCCTTTATCATCGGTTCCGAGCCAATTCACAGAATCAGGTTCAGATGGCACCGCACCTGAAATATCGAAGTTTATCGTGTCGTAGCTAAACGGAATGATTGGCCACACGATGTAACCGCTGTCTTCAATGAGTTCGATAACATATGGATCTTTGTAGTCGGCTTCAGTTTCAAACTCACCACCAAATTCCGTCTCGGCGTATTCATTGATAACAGGCACAAACCACTGATTATCATAAGAAACCAATAAAGGCTTATCGTTAGCGATGATCTCAGCGAACAGGCTCAGTCCAAACAAGATGGTAAATATCCAAAGGGAGATAAAACCACGCTTGTTTGCTTTAAAACGTAACCAACGAGCTTCAGCTAAAGGGTTGTTAAACATTTATTATCAATACCTTGTTATTCGTTCGCCATTAACGCGCTTCAAAATCAATTCGAGGATCAACCCAGGTATACGTCAGGTCGGAGATAATGCTCAGCACCAAGCCAAGCAAGGTCATGATATAGAGAGAGCTGAACACCACGGGATAGTCACGTTGAATGGTTGATTCAAAGCCAAGAAGACCAATTCCTTCGAGTGAAAACATCACTTCAATCAACATAGAACCCGTGAAGAAAATACTAATAAATGCGCTTGGGAAACCCGCAATAATGATCAGCATGGCGTTACGGAAAACGTGCTTATAGAGAATACTGCTCTCGTCCAAGCCTTTCGCTCTCGCAGTCACCACATATTGCTTATTGATTTCATCAAGGAAGGAGTTTTTGGTCAGCATGCTGAGTGTGGCAAAGCCACCGATGACCATCGCAAAAATAGGCAATGCTAAGTGCCAGAAATAGTCGCCAATTTGCTGATACCAATTAAGCTGCTCAAAGTTACTTGATACCAAGCCACGCAATGGGAACCAACTGAAGTAGTTACCACTCGCGAACAAAATAATCAGGATAATCGCAAACAAGAAGCCCGGAACGGCATAGCCGACAATCACGACCGCGCTCGACCAAATATCGAAGCGAGAACCGTGATGTATCGCCTTCATGATGCCTAAAGGTATCGAAATCACATAGATGATTAACGTACTCCACAACCCTAAAGAAATGGAGACGGGCAGCCGCTCGATGATTAAATCAATCACGTTACCGCCCTTAAACAGGCTTTCACCAAAGTTAAAGGTCGCGTAATTTTTCAACATATCGAAGTAGCGAACATGAATCGGCTTATCAAAACCAAACTGCTTTTTGATCTCTTCAACCACTTCCGGATCAAGCCCGCGTGAGCCTTTATAACCACTGGCAGATGCTTGGTCACTTTCGCTTAAATCAACTTCTTGTCCACCACCAGAAAAGCGCTCCATGATCCCAGAGTTGTGCCCTTCTAATTGGGCAACAGCTTGCTCTACTGGGCCACCAGGTGCAATCTGAATGATGAAAAAGTTGATGGTGATGATCGCCCACAGCGTGGGGATCACCAACAGTAAACGCCGAAATATATACGCGGCCATGCTAACTAACTCCTAGCGACGTTTTTCAGGAAGCAATGCCGCCTTCTCTTCTGAAATCCACCATGTATCGATACCTAAATCGTATTTAGGCAATACATCCGGACGCTCAAACTTGTCCCACATTGCTACGCGGTACTCGCCAACGTGCCATTGCGGGATGTTGTAGAAATTCCACTGCAATACACGGTCTAGTGAACGACCTAATGTAAGAAGCTTTTCAGGATGTTGTTGGTTACGAGCAATTTCTTCTGTTAACGCGTCAACCACCGGATCCATCACACCTGCAGTATTGTAAGTAGAATCAATGTAGTTAGAGTTCCAAACAATCATTAAGTTCGGGCTAGGATAAGGGTTGGCAGAAAATGACGAAGACACCATGTCGAAATCTCGGTCACGAAGACGCTTGATGTACTGAGTCGTATCGATGGTACGGATCTTCATCTCGATACCCATGCGCTTCAAGTTCTTCTGAACAGGTGTTGCGATACGCTCCGTGGTTGGACTGTAAATCAGCAACTCAAACGACATCGGCTTGCCAGTCTTTTCGTTGGTCATCACTTTGTCTTTCAGAACCCAACCCGCTTCCTTCAATAATTTGAAAGCTGTACGCATTTGGCTACGAATACGGCCGCTACCATCGGTGACTGGAGGCTGGAATTCTTCGGTAAACACTCGCGGAGGAATCTGATCTTTGTACTGAGACAGCAACGCTACTTCAGCTTCGCTTGGTAAGCCTTTCGCCTCATAGTCGGTGTTTTGGAAATAACTACGAGTTCGCTTGTACTGACCGTAGAACATGTTCTTATTCATCCACTCAAAGTCCATCGCGTAGGTTAACGCTTCACGAACTTTAGGATCAGAGAACACAGGAGATTGAATGTTGAAGACGAAGCCTTGCGTCGTTTCTGGCTTCTCATGGTTGATCTCTTCTTTGATGATGTAGCCTTTATCGAAGTTCGCGCCCGTGTATGAATTGGCCCAAAACTTAGCTGAGTTTTCGGTTCGAAGATCGAACTCCCCTGCTTTGAAGGCTTCTAGCATTACTGTGTCGTCACGGTAGTAATCGTATTGTACTTCTTTGAAGTTATTACGACCGACGTTAACAGGCAGGTCGGCTGCCCAGTAATTTTCATCTAAACCGTAAGTCACGCTTTGACCAGATTTGTAGCTGATGATCTTATAAGGGCCACTTCCTACCGGCGGTTCACTTAGAGGTTCAGACAGCTTCTTGTCTTTCCAATAATGCTCTGGCAATACGCGAGTGCTTTGGGCAAAGCTAAACAACTTCTCGCGGTTTGGCTTCTCCATCTCAATACGTACCACTAAATCAGAAACCGCAGTGACTGACTTAATTTCTTTGTAATACACTCGGTATTGAGGCACACCCTCGGTTGAAAACTTATTAAAGGTGAATGCCACATCATGAGCCGTAATAGGCTCGCCATCATTAAACTTAGCTTTTGGATTGATATCGATTTCCATCCAAGTGAAGTCACTGGCGTAGCGAACCTTTGAGGCGATCAATGGATAATAGGCATCGATCTCGTCGCTCGGAGAAAACATCAAGGTATCGTAAATCTCTCCGGTATAACTTGCAGCAACGCCGCGAGAACCGAATCGATTAAAGCTATCGTAGGTGCCAATGCTTCCATAGGTCACTTTGCCTAGTTTTGGCGCATCGGGATTAACGTAATCAAAGTGAGTGAAATCGACTGGATATTTCGCTTCACCAAAACCAACCAGTTGAGTGGTCTCAATTACGGTGACGGCAGGTGTTTCGGTATCAGAAGCTTGTGTAACGGAGGGATATAGAGCAATAAGCGGCAGCATGACTGCACATGAAGTTAAATTTAACCTGAAAAACTGAGTGCGCTGCGAGGCTTTGCTTAGGAAAACTGTTCCCATTTGACTCTCCCTTCAAATGTTATGAATTCGATATTCAACTTGATTAATCGGCTTTGAATGCACACCGCTAAAACAAGTATAGGTTCAAATCTAACATCATGTAATAACTAATAAAACCATCAGCACTTCATCTCTGACGGTTTATTTACAAATTACTCGGGTTCAGTCTAGAGAAATACGACACGCCCTAACTATTCAACGCGGTACTCATCAAAGATAAGTTCACCAATTTCGTTAATCACCGTGTCACGCTCTGGTATGGTTAACTCGGTTTCCGTAAGAGAGATACTGATGATCAACGGAGCGCGATTTTCACTCCACACGATAGCCGTGATAGCACGTGAGCCATAAGCGCCCGCACCTGATCTATCGGCAACCTTCCAACCATCAGGCAGAATCGAACGGATCATCCCATCAGAGACTTTGTTATCTATCATCCAAGTCTTGAGTTGAGCTTTGGATTCTTCTGATAAGGCGCTGCCATACAACAATTTATTTAACGTTTTCACCATAGTGTTTGGTGTTGTGGTATCACGCTCATCTCCCGGACGAGCATGGTTCAAGTCAGGTTCGATATGATCAAGGCGTGTTTTTCTGTCTCCCGTGGAACGCAAAAACTCAGTTAACCCGTTAGGTCCACCAATACTAGCTAACACTATATTAGCGGCCGTGTTGTCGCTCATTGCCATGGTTGCAGCACATGCGCCTCTGAGTGAGATTTCTTTACCGACAAACGCTTTAGTCACCGGAGACCAAGCAATAAGCTCATCAGAATTAACCCCAACCTTAGACTCTAAATCTAATCCTTCATTCTCATGGTCATAGAGAAGATTCGCACAAGCCAGGGTTTTAAAGGTACTCATCATCGGAAAGCGTTCGTCGCCCTTATAACTCCATGTTTGCTTAGTTGCAGAATCATAAACAGCAATACCAATGCGTGCCGATACACGAGATTCAATTTGCTCAATAGATTGAGGTTCTAAGGAATGACTCAACGATGACGTAGAAAAGAAAACGCTCAACAACACAAGAGCGAGAGAAGTATATTTTTTCATTGTGAAACCATAAAAAAACGATCGATTGATCGTATATAAAATTAAACTCGACACCTAAAGAGCATCGAATTGAGAGAATCTAAGCAGAAAGCGACAACCTTCGCTAGATCAAATGAAAATAACTAACTAAATCCGAACAATATCTCAGTATTTTAGATATCCTTAAAAGAGTGATTTCAATAGGATTCAACCTTGAACAAACCAAACCAAATAACATTCTCAACGTTCAACCTTTTGAACTACCTCGAACCACCGAATGCTTATTATGATTTTGAGAACATCTACAGCTTCGAAGAATGGCAAAAAAAGCAACATTGGATTGCTGAAGCGATTCGTTCATTAGATTGTGATGTGATCGGCTTCCAAGAGATATTTAGCCCACAGTCTTTAGAACAATTGATGAGCGAACTAGGTTACCCATACTTTGCGGTGGTCGATAGCGCACACGTTGAAGATGATTACCTATACACCTCCCCTGTCGTTGGTATCGCTTCCCGTTACCCGATCGAAAACGTGCAACCTGTTACGCCAGATTCGAAGTTACTGACAGAATTCAACCTTGGTGACAACTTCTCATTCAACCGAACGCCTGTTCATGCCACGATTACGCAGCCCCATTTAGGTTCTACCGACTGTTATGTCGTGCATTTCAAATCGCAGCGGCCGACAGAGCCAAAGGCTGAATCTGTCGATGTGGATAACGCTCAACAAGGCGAAAAACCACAAAGTGAAACGCTGATTAAATTGCACCAAGAACAGCTTGGATCTTGGCTATCGAGTGTTCAGCGCGGCTTAGAAGCTCAGATGTTGCATCAATACATCACCAATCAACGCTACCAAACCGACCAGCCTGTTGTGTTGATGGGTGATTTTAATAAGCCTCTGTTTAATGATGAGTTTAAAGGGCTGTTGAGTTACTCAATCAACCGAGACGAAAACAGCAAGCATTGGCTATCCCACTTTCGATTAAAAGACAGCTGGGATCTTTACCATCAGTTACATGAAGAAGACTTGCTCGAACAACGCAAACCAACCCACTACTACGGCGCTTCTGGATCTGTACTGGACTACATTTTGATGTCGAACGAATTCGATTGTCAGAACTCATCAAGCTTGATGGAGATCTCTAGTTACACAGTGTTAGACCATCATCTGATTAATCCTAGTTTTGAACACGACCAATTCAGTACCGACCATGCCATCGTATCTGTTACCGCGCATATCCGTGAAGCCTAGAGTTAAACATAAAAAAGCCGCAGTCAAAAACTGCGGCCTTTCACTTTAGCTAAACGGGTTGAGCCAACCGACGCCCCATTTTGAAACCGATTTACCGTTTAACAAGGGTGTGAAACTTAGAAGTTATACATTGCGCCTAGGTAGAACGAATCGATCACGAGATCTTTATCATTTTCAAAATTTGAATCGCTCTCAATTACAAATGCATCCGCTTCATAACCTAATCTAAAGCTGACGTTTTTAGCCTGTTTAGGAGTGTACTCAACTCCGAAACCATAGCGAATACCCTCACCACTATCGTCATCAAGCGCCGGCAGCGACTGGTCTAAATCAATCGTCGACAAACCGATGATGCCAAAAGGACGAATTCCATTTTCAAACGTGTAACCTAGATTAGCACTGATCGAAAATGCAGTTGGAGACCAAGTGTAAGTAGATTGGTTTAATGCATTTTTTGCAACAACGTCGCCATAATTCGTGTATTGCGCCTCTAGCGCGACGATGCGATTAAATTGGTATCCAGCAATTATCTTAAATGTCTCATCGTCTGCATCGACAGTAATTGGTACTAAAGAGTCGTTATAAAGCCCGCCATCATCAATGCCAGTCGTACCGATTGCACCGCCTAGGTAGAAACCGCTGTCCGCTGCCATTACATTGTTTGCAGCTACTGCTGACATCATCGCGATGCTTAGAATAAATTTGTTGTTCATTACTGCTTGACCTTACTTAGTGCAAATCAAGATTGTTACACCTTCCTATGCTGCACAATCTTGTTAGAGTTATCCGACACCCCGTCGAATTGGCAAGCAGGTTAATCTCACTGAAAACAAAAAAATAAATAAAAATATAATCACTTTGTAACTTCAGCCAACATAATCAGTAATAACAAAATAAACACATGAATAATAAAGAAATAAAAACACATCTTTTCTAGATAAAACCTTCCACTCAATTTTCAAACCATCCCATTTTTAGATTTTATTCACGCAGACTTACGAACGCTTACTTTCAAGAGTGATGCGATTCTGCATAATTCGCGCGCTTTGACCATTCGTACACTTAAATAACCACACTTAAATAGTTATCCGATCCAAAAGCAGCCAATTTCGCTCAATCTCCACAATTCAGAATAAGACGATCAAAAAACACGATGAACCACACAATAGACTTCAACGGCTTAATCATTGATATCGACGCTCGCACTATTACCAACGAGCAAGGGAATAAAATCACCTTGCGCCCTCACCTATTAGCAGTGCTCTGCTTACTGATAGAAAATATGGGAAAGCCGATTTCGAGAGAACATATTGTTGATGTGTGCTGGGGCGGGCAACTCTCGTCACCGCATGCCCTTGCAAACGTCGTCTATAACTTACGCAATGTCTTCGCGCGATTGAGAACGCCAAACGTCCAGATCATTACCATCAGTAAGTTTGGATATGCGCTATCAATTGAAGCCACGTAAAAGGGTTTATGCAATCAATGTCGGTGACTGAGATCACCAAAAAACACCCCATCGAAACGTTTCGATGATCGTTATCACACTCTAAGAAAGTGAATAGTGCAAATGATAAATCAAACACTATTATCACTATCGAAACGTTTCGATGGCTTTTCTTGAGTTGTTCTCAACCCATCAAACGTTATTTTTCGATAGGTCGTGATATGAAAAAAAGTACTCTAATAAACTCTGAACTCTCTTACCTAGTGGCGACTCTTGGCCACACAGATGAAATCACGATTTGTGACGCAGGCTTGCCGATTCCAGACCACGTAACACGCATAGACCTTGCTTTGACTCACGGTGTGCCAAGCTTTGCTCAAACAGTGAAGACCATGCTGGATGAATCTCAAATTGAAGGCGTTGTAATTGCAGAAGAGTTTGCGAAAGTAAGCCCAGAACACCACGCAGCACTGATTGATTTAATCAAGACAGAAGAAGCGCGTTGCGGTAAACCGCTTTCGATTACTTACATCACTCATGAAGAATTTAAACAACGAACTCATGACAGCCGCGCAGTGATTCGTACTGGTGAATGCACACCATACGCAAATGTTATTTTCCAAGCTGGCGTGACTTTTTAATAAAAGCTAAACCATACACAGACACAACCAAATACAACTGGCCCCGAGTAAAGGAACCGACATGACTCAAGCCATTTTAGAACTTAGCTCAATTGAGAAAGCCTTCCCTGGTGTGAAAGCACTGGATAAGGCAAGCCTCAACGTTTACCCAGGACGCGTAATGGCGTTAATGGGCGAAAACGGTGCAGGTAAATCAACCCTCATGAAAGTGCTGACAGGTATTTATCACTTGGACGGCGGTACTATCGCCTACCAAGGAAAACCTGCCGCATTTAAAGGGCCGCGTGATTCTCAACAAGCAGGCATTAGCATCATTCACCAAGAACTGAATCTGATTCCTGAGTTAACCATCGCCGAAAACATCTTCTTAGGTCGTGAAATCACCGGCACCATGGGTCGCATCTTGTGGAGCGAGATGTACCAAGAAGCGGACAAGCTACTTAAACGCCTGAACGTAAAGCACAGCTCAAAAACACTTTTAGGCCAGTTGAGCCTTGGTGAGCAACAAATGGTAGAGATCGCGAAAGCCCTTTCGTTTGAATCAAAGGTCATCATCATGGATGAGCCGACTGACGCGCTAACCGATACTGAAACTGAGTCTCTGTTTAAGGTGATCAACGAACTGCGTGATGAAGGCTGCGGCATTGTTTACATATCTCACCGACTCAAAGAGATCTTTGAGATTTGCGACGACATCACCGTACTTCGCGACGGCAAATTCATTGGTCAATGTGAAGTAAAAGACACCGACGAAGATGGCTTAATCGAAATGATGGTTGGTCGTAAGTTAGACGAGCAATATCCACGTATCGGCCAAAGCCACGGTGAAACCTGCCTTGAAGTGATCGGCTTGACTGGTTCTGGTGTTCATGACGTGAGCTTTACGCTAAAACGCGGTGAAATCCTGGGTGTATCTGGGCTGATGGGCGCAGGTCGTACCGAACTGATGAAAGTGATTTACGGTGCCCTTCCAAGTGAACGCGGCGTCATCAACCTAGAAAACAAAACCATCAACCCTGTAAGCCCGAGAGATGGCTTGGCCAATGGCATTGCTTACATCTCAGAAGACCGTAAAGGCGATGGCTTAGTACTTGGGCTTTCTGTTAAAGAAAACATGTCTCTATGCTCACTGGATCTGCTGACTAAGAGCGGTCAAATCCAACATAAAGACGAAGTGATTGCGGTTGATGACTTCATCAAGCTATTCAACATCAAAACCCCAACTCGCGAGCAAATTATTGGCAACCTTTCTGGTGGTAACCAACAAAAAGTGGCTATTGCGAAAGGCTTGATGACCAAACCAAAAGTACTGATTCTCGACGAACCAACGCGTGGTGTCGATGTCGGTGCCAAGAAAGAGATTTACCAACTCATTAATAAATTTAAAGCCGACGGCATGAGCATTATTTTGGTCTCATCTGAAATGCCAGAAGTGTTAGGAATGAGTGACCGCATCATGGTGATGCATGAAGGCCGTGTAAGCGGTGAATTTGATGCTAAAGAAGCAAACCAAGAATTATTACTGGCGTGTGCGGTCGGTAAAAAGATCAACGAGGACGCAGCATGAGTACCAAAACCATGAGCAAAACAACTGAAACTGAAGCGCCTAAGAAGAAGCCGTTAATCAGCAAAGAGTGGCTGATTGATCAAAAATCATTGATAGCTTTGATCTTCCTGATTGTTGTCGTTTCTTTCTTAAACCCGAACTTCTTTACTGTCGACAACATCCTAAACATTCTGCGCCAAACCTCGGTTAACGCAATCATCGCTGTGGGTATGACGTTGGTTATCCTAACCGCGGGTATAGACTTAAGTGTCGGCTCTGTACTGGCACTTTGTGGCGCATTCGCAGCCAGCATGATTGGCATGGAAATCCCTGTGATGATAGCAGTGCCAACTGCTCTTGTAGCTGGTGCAGCATTGGGCGCTATCAGTGGTGTGATTATCGCTAAGGGTAAGGTTCAAGCCTTCATCGCAACGCTTGTAACCATGACACTACTTCGCGGCGTAACCATGGTTTATACCGATGGTCGCCCTATCTCAACTGGCTTCACAGACACAGCAGACGCATTCGCTTGGTTCGGTACAGGCTACGCAATGGGTATCCCAGTTCCAGTATGGATCATGGTCGTGGTATTCGCAGCGGTATGGTACCTACTTAACCACACACGCTTTGGTCGCTACGTTTACGCACTGGGTGGCAACGAATCAGCAACTCGCCTATCAGGCATCGACGTAGACAAAGTAAAAATCGGCGTTTACGCAATCTGTGGTCTGTTAGCAGCAGTGGCAGGCATCATCGTGGCATCTCGTTTGTCGTCAGCTCAACCAACCGCAGGTATGGGTTATGAGCTAGATGCTATCGCAGCCGTGGTTCTTGGTGGCACAAGCTTAGCTGGCGGTCGTGGTCGTATCATGGGCACATTGATTGGTGCACTGATTATCGGTTTCCTAAACAACGCCCTAAACCTATTAGACGTATCTTCTTACTACCAGATGATTGCAAAAGCAGTGGTTATTCTTCTGGCGGTATTGGTCGACAACAAAAACAAATAAAACCTATTCACATCCTAGGTTAATACAAGTAACACTCTAGTTTAATAAAAGTAACAGTTTGTTTTACCTTAAAATATTAGAATCTATAAATAATGTAACTACGAGCTAGGACTCACCTCCTAGCTCACCCTACACAAAGGACTTACACCATGAAAAAATTAGCGACTCTTATTTCTGCTGCTCTTCTTTCTACAACGGTATCAGTGTCTGCACAGGCGCAAGATACAATGGCAATCGTTCTGTCTACATTGAACAACCCATTCTTCGTAACCATGAAAGATGGCGCAGAAGCGAAAGCGGAAGAGCTAGGCTACAAGCTTATCGTTCTTGATTCTCAAAACGACCCAAGCAAAGAGCTTTCGAACATTGAAGATCTAACCATTCGTGGTGTTAAGGCTATCCTGATTAACCCAACGGATTCAGATGCTGTGTCTAACGCTATTCGTATTGCTAACCGCTCAGACATCCCAGTATTAACGCTAGACCGTGGCGCAAGCCGTGGTGACGTAGTGAGCCACATTGCTTCTGATAACGTAATCGGCGGTGAAATGGCGGGTCACTACATCATGGAAAAAGTGGGCGAAAAAGCGAAAGTAATCCAACTTGAAGGTATCGCAGGTACTTCAGCAGCTCGTGAACGTGGTGAAGGCTTCATGAACGCAGTAAACGGCAGCGACCTTGAGCTTCTTGCAAGCCAACCTGCTGATTTCGACCGTACTAAAGGTCTGAACGTAATGGAAAACTTGCTTGCTGCAAACCCAGACGTACAAGCTGTATTCGCTCAAAACGATGAAATGGCACTGGGTGCACTTCGTGCAGTTCAAGCTTCAGGTAAAGACGTAATGATCGTTGGCTTTGATGGCACAGACGACGGCATCGCTGCAGTTAACCGCGGCCTACTAGGCGCAACGGTTGCACAACAGCCTGACCTAATCGGTTCTCTAGGTATCGAAATGGCAGACAAAGTACTGAAAGGCGAAACAGTAGAAGAGTACGTACCAGTACCTCTAAAAATCATCGCTAAGTAATAGTTACTAGATAACACGATATAAAGCAGGGAGCCCCTATCCCCTGCTTTGCTTAACTCATTAGCTCACTGACTCAATACAAAAAAACCGACAGTGCATCGCTGTTTCTCATAAGCCGCTAACAAGGCGAGCAATCAACGTAATGAGAAAGACCCATGCATTTTCAAATACGATATATCATAAGGCTCGTATCATGACTCAACTGATTGTTTTAGGTAGCGTTAACGCTGACCACGTACTGCAAGTTCCTTCGTTCCCTCGTCCGGGTGAAACCTTGATTGGCGGTAACTATCAGGTCATCCCTGGCGGTAAAGGCGCTAACCAAGCGGTCGCTGCTGCGCGATTAAACGCAGATATCGGCTTTATCGCCTGTGTTGGCGACGACCCATTTGGCATCAACATTCGTCAAGATTTCGCTAAAGACGGCATCAACATCGACGGTGTTATCGTTGCAAACAACACCCCAACTGGCATTGCGATGATCCAAGTATCTGCAACGGGCGAAAACAGCATTTGTCTTTCTGCAGAAGCTAATGACAAGCTGACTTGCGACCAAATCGAACCACATCTAAAGAAGATTCGCGGAGCCAAGTACCTGCTGACTCAACTTGAAACACCGATTGAAGGCATTGAATACGCAGCAAAAGTAGCGAAAGAGAGCGGAACTCGCGTGATTCTAAACCCTGCCCCTGCTCGTCCATTGTCGGATACCTTACTAGCATGTGTTGATGTGATTACACCAAACGAAACCGAAGCAGAAGTATTGACAGGCGTTACCGTAACCGACAGCGCATCTGCTCATCAGGCGGCTTTGGCTCTGCATGCTAAAGGCATCAAGACTGTGATGATCACACTTGGCGCTAAAGGCGTTTGGGTGAGTAAAAACGGAGAAGGTGAGTTAATTGCAGGCTTCCGCGTTGAAGCGACAGATACCACGGCTGCTGGTGATACCTTCAATGGCGCATTAGTGACGGGCTTGCTTGAAGACATGCCATTAGAACGCGCAATTAAGTTTGCTCACGCTGCGGCTGCAATTTCAGTGACTCGCTTTGGCGCTCAGACGTCAATCCCAAGCAGAGCTGAAACGGATGCGTTTTTATCAGAGCAATTATCTGCTTAGCTTGACACCTATTTGAAGGCTTAACTCCTGAGCTAAACCGTAGTTAACGGGTGTTAGCCTTCAATTTCGGTAACAACAAATAACAAGCATAAGCCCCTGTTTTCGGGCAGAATATCGCGCAACGTGGCAAGTTACTCCCACAAGGATTTTTTATGACAACAATGAAAGACGTCGCTCGGCTAGCAAAGGTTTCAACTTCAACCGTCAGCCATGTGATCAACAAGTCACGTTTTGTCAGTGAAGAGATTGCTGAGCGTGTTAACAGTGCGGCTAAAGAACTCAACTACGCACCGTCTGCATTGGCTCGTAGCTTGAAAATGAAGCAAACCAAAACCCTTGGGATGCTCGTGACGACCTCTACCAACCCATTCTTTGGCGAGGTAGTAAAAGGTGTAGAACGTCGTTGCTACGAAAAAGGCTACAACCTTATCTTGTGTAACACCGAAGGCGATAGCGAACGCATGAAATCCTCTATCGATACGTTGCTGCAAAAGCGTGTCGACGGCTTAATGCTGATGTGTTCAACCCTTGAGGGCGAGCACATTGATGTATTTGAACGCTACCCAGAATTACCTATCGTTGTGATGGACTGGGGCCCAATGTTGTTCGCGAGCGATAAGATCCAAGATAACTCGCACCAAGGTGGTTACATGGCAACCAAGCACTTGATCGATAACGGTCATGCTCAGATTGGTTGTATCACCGGCCCACTTCACCGCAATCAAGCCTCTTCTCGTTATCAAGGCTTCAAGCAAGCGATGGAAGAAGCGAATCTAGAGATCAATCCTAAGTGGATTGTTGAATCAAACTTCGAATGCGATGGCGGTTTTGACTCTTACCAAACTTTAAAAGCGCGTGGTGAAATGCCATCAGCACTGTTTGTTAGCAATGACATGATGGCAATGGGTGTAATTCACGCGGCTGCTCAAGATGGCACATCGATTCCAAACGATCTTTCGATCATTGGCTACGATGACATCCACCTGTCTAAATACATGACCCCAGCTTTGAGCACTATCCACCAGCCAAAACATCGTTTAGGTAAAGCGGCTGTGGATACGCTTTTGAGTAGATTACAAACTCCAGACGCTTACCCGCAAGTCGTTGAACTGGAACCGACTCTTGTTGAACGAAGCAGTGTAAAAGCGATTTAGTACTCGCCATACACATTACACCGTTGAAAGCTAGCTTATTTGTTTTTTGGAACATAATAACGCCACTTACTCGCCCCTAAAATGCCTTGAATATTCAAAAACTTACACTCTAGAATATGCACTTACGGAATAAGCTACTAATTACACACATTACGACTAATTGTCATCTACACTATCAATACATGACATGGACATGGAGAGTGCCGTTTTATGATTGCGGGTTGGTTTGACAAGATATCCCTACAGAAAAAGCTATTAGTCAGCTTTTTGATTCCTATCACCTTAATGGTTGCTGTTTCCTTTTCTGTTCATGAAAACAGCCAATCTATGGTCGAAGACAACCACTTGGTTGTCCATACTCACAAAGCCATTGCTCGAGCTCAGGAGTTACTAAACCTAGTCGTAGATATGGAAACAGGACAACGTGGTTACCTAATCACAGGAGACCCTGTCTTTTTAGAGCCCTACCACCTCGCACTCGATGTGTGGCGTCAAAAAATTCAAACCCTTGCTACTCAAGTTAGCGATAATCCACCTCAAGTTGATCGCCTAAACAGAATTGATGATATCCATAAAACTTGGCTCAAAGAATCCGGAGAGGAGGAAATCTTACAGCGCAACCTCGTTAATAAAGGTGAAGCAGACATGCAGAGTGTCGTAGAACTCACCAAGCAGCAAACGGAAAAGCAACTGATTGACCAAATACGACGTGAAATCGCTCGATTTATCGAAATAGAAGAACAATTAATCAGTGTTCGTGTTGTTAAATCTGATAACTCCGCCAAGCAAACCGATTACGCTCTATTAGTCGGAACGCTCTTTTCGACATTAATTTCTCTGATTGTTGCTGCGTGGGCGTCAAACCGTATTAATCAAAGATTACACACCCTACTTGAAGCCACTAACCAAGTTGCCGCTGGCCATTTGGATCAAGGCGCTGCGACTCTGGAGTTGGGTTCAAATATAAACACCCAAGACGAAATCGCTCACCTCAAACAAAGCTTTCAAAAAATGACAGCCAATTTGATCAGTAATGACAGTGAAATGCGAGCGAAAAATCAGGAGCTAATCGCCGAACGAACCAAAGCAGAAGCCGCAGTAAAAGCTAAGAGCGATTTTCTGTCGACCATGAGCCACGAGATTCGAACGCCCATGAATGGAGTGCTTGGCATATCTCAGATCATTGCAAGCCAAACCCAAGAGCCTGAAACAAAAGAGAACATCAACATCATTCTTGAATCTGGCCACCACTTAATGACCATACTCAACGACATTCTCGACTTCTCTAAAGTACAAGAAAACAAGCTTGAGTTAGACTTTGCACCCTTTCATTTTACCCAAGTTATGCAACCCGTCTGTAGCGCACTTAAGCCATTAGCAGACGAGAAAGGCATTCGCTTGTTAATCGAAAATAACATCCCAACCCATATTCAACTTATCGGAGACTGTGCTCGGCTGCGCCAAATTATGTACAACTTGGGGGGGAACGCGACTAAGTTCACCAAAGAAGGTCACGTGTCCATTCAAGCGGATCTCAATAGACCAAATAACCAGCTCATTATCAGCGTGACAGACACGGGTATTGGTATTCCTAAAGACAAGCACGAACAAGTTTTTAACTCATTTGAACAAGCAGATACATCAACAACCAGACAGTTTGGCGGCACAGGGCTTGGCCTCGCGATCGTTAAGAACCTTGTCAATCTAATGAATGGGGAAATCATCTTGACCAGCGCAATTGGCCTTGGAACAAAATTCCAAGTCTCTATATCTATTGCGTGGCAAGAAGGCAAAACCGGTGAGAGTACGACACAGATGACGAATACAGAAAACCTCACGTGTAATTCAATGAACATCCTATTGGTCGAAGATAACCGTATCAATGCCATTGTTGCGCAAGGCTTCTGTGAAAACTTAGGCCACCATGTCGATCTTGCTAAAAATGGTAAGCTTGCGATTGAGCGCCTCAAAACCACTCAATATGACCTTATCTTGATGGACAATCACATGCCCGAGATGAACGGGGTCGAGACAACTCAATACATCCGCGAGAAACTAAAGCTCGACACCTTAATTTTCGCCTACACAGCAGATGTGTTTCGTGAAGCTCATGACAATTTTATTCAGGCCGGTGTTGACCATATTCTTACTAAGCCATTGCAGCAAGAGAGTTTCTTTGACGCCCTACAACAGTTTTCAAATCGATTACCTAAGCAAACTGAAACTAAAGACTCAAATTATGATGAAAATATCGTTGAGCTTCACCGAAAACCAATTGAAACGTTGAGATTAACGGAAGAAGAAATAAGCCATTCAGAGGTAATACACATACTGAAAGACGACACAGAAGGGTTCAACTTGCTTATCGATTCAACCATTATTGAGTTTGAACAGTCTGTTGATCGAGTCATCGAATATTATTTGGCGAAAGAGTTGAAGCTATTGTGCCGCACCCTGCACTCCATTAAAGGTATGTCTCTAAATTTAGGTCTTAAGATGCTTTCTAAACAAGCACTGGAGCTAGAAGTACAAGCAAAAAATCAACAGCTGCCTGATATTGAACTGCTACAAAAGTTGCTCAATCGCCTCATGGTCAATATCCATCAAGCTCAGCGGATGAAAACCGGCAATTCATTAGAACGTCTTAATCAAATGAACGATAAGACTTAAGAAAATGTCATTCCTAAACCAAAGGGCAAGGTTATCTAACCTTGCCCTTTTCGATCAAACGCCATTAGACGAGAAATTCTAACGACTCAACACTGAAGCTATCTCTTGCATTTCATCGAACACATCAACACCATTGTATTGAGGCGCAATAGACAGATCCTGAATACTCACACTTTCTACAGATTGCTTGTCGCTGAGTTGAGTCACTAACTCACCTTTTGGTGAATAAACTCTACTGCCACCACAATATGTCGCGGAAAACGCATCTACCACATCCTGCCCAACGCGATTACACGTCACGACATTACACCCGTCTTCTAAAGCTCTCGCTTGAGCAATGGCAAAGCTATGATGACCACCAAAATTCGCTGGATGGAGAATAACGTCTACCGACTGATATGCCCTCATGATTTCTGGGAACCAAATATCAAAGCAAATCGCGACACCGAACTTCAATCCTTTAAAATTAAATGTCAGTAGTTCACTTCCTCTAGAAAAGTACTCTTTGTCGAATTTCGTTTGATCCCCTCTCACTTGCCTACGCGAACGCCAACGGTTGAAGCAAGCGCACACTCTCATAAGCATCTCAGCTCAACTACTTCATCAGCTTGGGCTCTGGTAAAACGGGCGGCGTGCTATCCATATAGGTTAAGAAGTTTTCCCATACCTCATGTGTTCTCTGCTTAGTGAGTTTGGTTTTGCAAGAAAGCGTCATAACCCCTCGAATGGAACCATCGCGCCATTGGGTGTATACAGAGTCACAATGAGCCAACATGTACGTCTGCCAGCTCTCCTGAGCCTTCTTCATTGAAGCCACCAGCTCAGCATCATAAGCATTGTGCTCAAAGCTGGCTGCAAGGTATTTATCCAGTTCCGCTTGTGCAGATTCCAACTCAATTGCGGCACACTGATTGATCTCGATGGTATTCATCGCATTCTCACAATCGATAGCACTTTGATCAGCCAACGCAGAGAATGAGAAGCACACGGCTATGAATGCTAATATAAGTTTTTTCATAAACATCCTAAATATTGTCACCCCTGAACGGTTCGATGATATTTCCATATAACCTTGTTTAACTTGTGACCATATCAGCTAATTAGATTAAACATGGCTCTATATTTAAATCTCTTTCGATCTTTAAGCAAATAACATCAAAATTTATCGGGATATAAGCGTTTTTTATACGTGTGAATAATGCAAAATATCACCAATCCCACCAATAAAAAAACGAGATAACATCAAGATTTCGCTGGTAAAAATGGAAAATATATTATCTTTATCAATAATTCATGCGCGCATTCACAATATTTATTATTACTATTGCTACGCAATCGTTAAATTTATAAATTAAATTGAATGCTCACCCAATCGGTAACGCTTCTCCAACTATGGATATCAAGTACCAACATTTTGCCAAGACTTCGCTCTACTTTGCCATTTCTTTCTTCTTCTCTATGGCATTGCTTATCCCGTTTACACCATCTCACTATCAGAATTTAACCCAAGACACATCAAAGCTCGTCGAAACACAACTTGAAGGTATCCAATCGAGGTTCGACCGTTTTTTATCAGGCATCACCCCTGACCAATCTTGCGATGTAATTGTTAGACAGATGCGACAAACCGTTTTTGATGCCGATTGGGTAAAAGAAGCAGCGGTATTCGATAAACAGAACCAGTTTTATTGCTCGACTACAGATGGTGAAGTTTCGTTTCGCCTTTACAGCACCATCAGACAAAGACTCAATGACGATCCAAATTTAACGACCCTGTCGTATTCAAACTCGGCCATCACCCAAGTTCAGTCCATCATGCTCATTTTCTCGAACAAAGAAAATGCCGGTGTGAGCCTGATGATTCCGCCACACTTCATCTATGACATTGTCGAAACAAACCTTAACAGCCATGGAATACAGGCTAAAGTCGAAGTGATCAAAAGAGACATCCACCCTACTAACATTGACTCATCATTAGCCAAGGTGCGTATACAATCAAACATTTACCCGCTGACCATCACCTCATACATTGGGTATCAGTATTATCTTCACTTCATGTTGAGCTATTTATGGTTTGGCTTTTTGATGGCCGGAATTACGACCATTATTCTCCTTTCCGTCAAACATAAGAAACAGAGCCAACGTAGCTTAGAGTATTCGCTTTCAAGTGCACTAAAAAACAAACATCTACATGTTCACATGCAGCCCATCGTTAACCAAAACACCAACGAGATCGTTGGCTGTGAGTCATTATTACGATGGAACGACCCAATTGAAGGTAACGTATCCCCTGCTATTTTCATCCCACTAGCTGAAAGCTTAGGGCTGATTGAGGAGCTCACTTACTTCGTGCTACGCAAAGTATTAATGACGCTGAAAAGCAATCAAGACGTGTTCGAATCAAAGTACATCAGCGTCAACATCAGTCGCAACGTTGTGTCCAACAGTAACTTCTCCAACAAGGTAATTAGCATCTTTAAAAGACACCCTGAGATCCTCAAGCAGGTGGTATTTGAAGTAACAGAAGATGGTGAATGTTCTGATGCCGATATGGTCAAAATTAGAGACAACCTTACCAAGCTATCGAACATGGGCGTGAGAGTCGCGATTGATGATTTTGGTACAGGCTACGCCGGATTAGACTTTGTAAGACAGTTCCCGTTTAGCATTCTCAAAATCGACCGGGTGTTCGTGAAAAACATCTCCGACGAATCCATCTTTGGTCTCCCTTTACTCGAATCCATGCTTCAACTATCACGAACCTTAGGTATGCAAGTCATCGTCGAAGGTGTCGAGTACGAATCACAAGTAAAAATCTTGTCTAAGCTAGGTGTCGACTATATCCAAGGCTTTTATTTTTATAAGCCGATGCCGATAAACCTGACGCTAAGCTTGCTTAAGCAACAGCATTTTGAGTCTGATAGCATTGAGAAGCCTTCGGCATCAACGCCGGAGTGTGAGCAAATTTAAACTGTTTGATAATTGCAGCCTGCGTAGACTCTTTTTACTACGAGTCTACGCTTACCGCGAGCATAAGGGTCTTGTTTACGGCTTACTCATAATCAAAACATTGCTGTTTAAGCCAATGGCCTAACGTTTTGATTTCAAACTGCTTAGCTCTCGACTTTTTGTATACAAAATACATGTTGTCGCCAGTCGGCAAATCGTGCATTGGGATACGAACCAAGTTTTGTTGAAGATCTTGGTCGTTAAGAAAGTAGTCGTTCAGGAACGCAATACCTTGATGGTATTTCACGGCCTCGGCGGCCAGTACCATGTGGCTGAACTGGCTAATTTTCACATCCTTTGGCAAGCTGAAGCCACCGCGTTCACACCACTGAATCCAGTCTTTCGCTTCACCGCCATCCTTGAAGATTGAACTTACTGAAAGTAATTGCTGATCCCACAGAGCCTCTGGCAAAGGTTTATCTTCGATCCTCTGCCACACCTTTTGGCTACAGAACGGATATAACTGCTCTTTGTATAGGAAGTCACTAACGTAGTTTTTCTTAGGCGGGTAGGCAGTGATAAAGCAGTCGGCAACTTGATCTGAAAACTCAGGCTCATCGGCTACCATACTTAACGTTAAGTCGATTTCTGGATGCTGTTGGCGTAAGTTTTCGAGCCTAGGTACCAACCATTTCACGGCCAGAGAACTGTACATTGCAATCCGAATTTTGCCACTGTCACCTTCGCGGATTTGGTAGCTGGCTTGCGCGATATTCTGTAATGAATGAGACACATCTTCGTAGTAACGCTCTCCTATCGGGGTGAGCGATAAACGCCTTCCCTGACGCACAAACAAGGTTTCACCTAAGTATTCCTCCAGCAAGCGAACCTGATGACTCACCGCACTTTGAGTAACATGAAGCGCTATAGCCGCCTGAGAAAAGCTATTAAAACGAGCGACTGACTCGAAACATTGTACTGCTCTCAATGGTGGTAATTTCATTATTAGTTCAGCTCATACTAAGTGAATTTTTATCATTATATATGAAACGATTTTATGCATTAAGATTACGCCATCACACTTCTTCACTTTCTTTTTAACTCACACTGAACACGCGTCAGTCAATGATAGGAGCTTCTTCATGCCTACAATGTCTGTTGGAATGGCAATGAGTTTACTCATTGTCGGCAATCTAATTGCGGTTTTCTCTGATGCCTTAATTAAAACCTTAGGCGAAGACACTGCTGTGTTTCAATTTGTCTTCTTCAGACAACTAACTGCCGTGTTAATCCTTCTGCCTTTTTGTTTTGGCGTGAGTAAAAAGAGCTTCACCGACGGGCTAAAATGGCATGCCTTGCGCGCGCACATCTGGTTACTGGGTGCAATCTTTATGGTGTTTGCCATCAATGCCATGTCATTGGCTACCGCTAACGCGATTTTCTACGCCGCACCTTTGATGATGCTTCCGTTAGCCTTGGTCTTTTTCAAAGAACAACTCAACCGCTACTCTGTTGCTGCTGGAATATTCGGCTTTATGGGCGTTCTGGTCATCATTCGCCCGACAGAGATCGATTGGGCGGCCATTGCTGCGCTTATCGTGGCGTTAACCATTGCCAGCAATAACTTATTAATCCGCAAACTCCCGAAGCACCAAACCGTCGCACAAACGTTGCTGTTAACCAACTTAGCAGGCGTTCCGGCATCACTTGGACTCGCTATTTGGGAAGGCCGAGAATGGGATTGGTCACCACTGATCACTGCCGCAGGTTCAAGCAGCTTCATCCTCATCTACGCGGCGATATGTGTCGTCACTTACCGATCGGCAGAAAGCAATAAAATCGCCAGTGCTGAATACAGCGGCTTACTCGGAGCGGTGGGAGTTGGGTTGGTCTGGTTTGGTTTGGTGAAATGCCTGATATTGCAATGGTGATTGGCACTGCGATGATCATACTGCCACTCATCTGGCTGGCTCGAAATGAAAAGAAGCAAAGCTAACAAAGTTTATTGATACCAGGCCTGAATACCAAGCGAAATGAGTAAGATATCACTTCAGATAAGAGCTTTAATTAATATAAACGATGTGAAGCCGTAGCTGTAAAAGCAACGGCTTCGTCTGTTCGAACAGAGCTTAAAGAGAAATAGAAAGCGAACAAAGGGTGAGTGAGTTAGTCAGCTAATTAGGCTAGTTCGTCGCTTTTGAATCTGATGAATTGGCCGCTTTCGTCGCTTCTTCAGCGGTTTTCTTACCAAACACCGTATCCATCATAAAACCAATACGCTTAGATGCATTACCGAACTTATTCGGGTTAGCCGTATATGGAACTTTAAACTCTACTTCACCTACTCTTTGCCCGTTCTGATAAGCATTGATCTCCGCTTGCTTTAAGAACAAGGCTAAGTCCCAGCCCCAATGGCCTTCATACTCCAATGTTAGCTTATCAAGATCGTGCTGCGACTTATCTGGTACGACGGTGTAAGTATAATCGTTATCTTGCAGCCACGTTTCCATGGTATTTAAGAACCCTTCACGTGTTTCAGCGTCTTTAACAATCACAACATCCACTTCAGTCGTAGGTTCTGGAATCGCGCTCCCTGTGTAACGAGGGGCTCCACAACCAGCCAAAATTAAAACCGAAAGCGATAATAGTAGGTATTTTTTCACGTTACATATCCATTAATGATTATTTGGGTGAATAGTACCATAAAATAAAAACAGCATGTCATATACCAAGGAGTCAACAAGACATTCCTTGTTACATAAAGCATTGAAAAATAGCGAAAGAAAAACCAACGACCATGGGTCTCCTTTGATGGACATTTAACTTCATCGCATCTTGAGTACATTAAAAGGAATACCATGGAAAAGACACTTCAAACCAAACTGGCGACCAGCCTACTACTGCTGAGAGTCGGCATTTTTATCGTCTTCTTGTTCTGGGGCTTGGATAAGATCCTTGTGCCTGAACACTCGACAAAAGTACTGTTCGGCTTTTACGGCATCGACGTGTCGAACAATGCGATGATGGCGCTGGGTGTCGCTCAGCTTGGATTTTTAGGCGCATTCGTCGTCGGCATGTGGAAAAAGTACACCTACGGTGCGGTTTTGGTCCTGCACGCAGGCTCAACTTTCGCCTCTTTTGGAAAATACATGGACCCGTTCAACAACCTACTGTTCTTTGCCTCTTGGCCAATGCTCGCAGCCTGTATCGCACTATTCTTACTGCGCGACTACGACACTTACAGCGTTGCCAACTAACACAAAGGGCGCCTGTTACTGGCGACCTTTGTGTTTAGCTTGATTATTAAACGTTTGTTATAGCTCTTTATCCTCGGGTAAAAGCTTTAAGAATGTTATCTGCAACAGAGTTACTTTCGAAGTAATACTCTAACGAAACGTATGGGGAGCTTTCATAAACTAAACATGAAGCACCGACTCGCAAATCTCCAACGGTTTTAGAGTAGCTCGATTTACCAGCTTCAATCTGAAATGCTGGATAATACTCCTGAAACTTGTCAACCAAATAGCCTAAAGCTGAAATGCATTCACTCTTACTGATAAAACCTCGCTCGACTTTAACTCGACCCACCAATCCAGAGCCATTGTCTATTGTAACTTCGTAGTCTGATACAAAACTAAGCTTTGAGTCAGTATCTATCTCTAAAGGCACTCGAAAATTAGTAACTGGACTATCAGTAGCAATATTGAAGTTTTTCAAAGGTACGACTGGAAAAGGTTTAGCTACTTCAACTTCAAATATAGGGAAACCTTCACCTTGAGAGGTTGTGTGTTGTTCTACTGAACTAAAACCACTCCCCATCATATAACCAAGGGTGGTCATGCAGGCCATGACTAAACCTATTTGCATTTTGTGCATCTGATTCCTTAGACTATCGTTGAGCTATAACGAATGACAGGGATCCCCTTTCGGAGGATCTTCCACAATTGTGCAGTACCTAATTGCACCGAAGCTATCATTTGAACAAAATTTAAAGCCTTGTTAGATGACGATTACTCCGAACTTTTGAGTTCTTGCGGATTAAACTTGTAGTTATAACTATTCCACTTTGAAGCAATACCAATATCATAACCGTAGGTAAGAGTTACTTTAATCAAGTTTTTATTTAGTGACTCTGGGTAAGTATAAATTATAGTTTGGACTAGTTGCTTTGCGATCTCTGAATCTCGAACACTATCTTTATAAAGAAAAGCTTGAGCTTTCACATATGTCGTTGTTTTACTGCCAGACTTTGATGAAGCAAAAGTTGTTGAACCTTCTGTGACCCCTGCATATTTTACTGACTCATTATTATTGATTGCTTTCTGTGTTACTAACAGTCCCTTGAACGATTCTGATTCAGTTAAGTCAGAAGTAAGAGCGGGGACAAGGATCGCAGTAACAAATAAGCCGGTAACCACCACTAAGTGAGGTCTCCAGACTGATGGCAACTCTTCAGAACTAGCCTCTGCATTTACGACATAAGTGCCTACGGCAAGATCATGTAATGACTGTCGGGTTACGCGATTAAAAATATATAAGTAAGTAATTGAGCATAAGCCACCAAATACGATAAACGATAAGAGGTACATTAAATATGGGATTACTGCTTCGTTAGTAATTTGTGTTCCATTCAGAGAAAATGGAACGGCAAGGAAGCTATACCTCAAAAAGGACTTCGGTAGGCTGATAGTTGAATTGCATGAGTCAACAACTCTTATATTTAGAAGCTTTTTCCCTATTGTCTGGCCATTTAATAAAGAGCTATTCATTACACCAAAATATGTAATTGACACAACAAAGCCAATCAACCTTCCCCACTCACCAAGCTGGACGAAAACATCTTCTAGAAATAAGCCGACAACATACCCCAATACACCTAAAAATATTGTGTCAATAAACAAGGCTCCGATTCTCGTCCAGAAACCACAAATCCATTTTTCTTGTACTTCTTCCAAAATATAATCCTTACTATGATGCTTGAAAGTAATCTAACGAATGACATGGATTCCCCCTACCGAGGATCTGCCACACTTATGTGGTGCTCAATCACACCGGACACACCATGTCTACTTGAATTACTGATTAGGTTATTAGTATCGCTCGCTTAATAGCTTCAGCTAGCCCATCGGCGTTTTCCCACGCCATTGAATGCCCAGCATCAGAAACAACGCTGATCGCTATATCGTGGTTACTCAGCTCTTCTGTATCGCGGTCAGGTAAAGATTCACTACCAAATATATAAGTTCTGTTTACGTTCAGAGAATACAACCTATCACGCCAACTCGGGAGTTGCCCTTCTATCAAGGACACGGCTTGCCTGTGTGTACCTATCGCTGAATTCACGGCTAAACTGGCAGCCCATTGAGTATTTTGGTCATCGATGCTGTGTTGCACTATCTGGGCGTGACCGTGATTGGCATATTCAAGCTCGGTGTAGCTCGCAATCTTCTTGCTAAAGAACCCGCCACCGGAATCAAGATTGGCCTCACTCAACACCAAGGCCTGCAGTTGTGGTTGAACTTTTTCAGCCAACACAACCGACACAGCGCCACCCATGCTGTGACCGTAGATAACAAACTTATCCAAACACAAAGATTGAATAAACGCCTCAAGATAAGCCGCGTGGCTACAGATGGAATAATCGAAGTCCTCAGGTTTATCACTAAACCCAGAACCTAACAAATCAACAAGAATGCGCCGATGAGGAAGCAACCAATCACTAGCCGCAACGGCCGGATAATCAAACGAGGAAGCACAGCCAATACCATGTATAAAAATAATAGGCACTTCCGAACCGGGAAGATCATGATACCTGAGTATCGCGTTGCTCCCCTTAACCTTAAACTCTTTCATTTATTCCTCTGAAACCAACTGAACACAACACTTAACATATACATACTTCACATACCAAGCGTGTCGAATTGCTTGTTATTGATTAGCCAATCAAGCCACTGAAAACACAATGCGCTCTTGGCTTTCATCATCTTTCAACTCAAGTAAAATGCCTTCGGCCTTTGCGTCTTTTAATGCGTTAACTAATGCTTCTAATTACTCCCCGTTTTCGTCAAATTTAGACGATATGTTCTTGGGTAAGAGTGTCACAACCAACTTTGCCAAGCCTAAAGGAACCACCAAGCTGTCCTTTAGCTCACTAGTTTCAAAGCAATAAGTGTCCATTTTGAGCTTACGCATGCAAAAATACTCGCCGAACACATGGACTTACTAGAGTACCTTTTCTTTGAGATTTGTCTGTGAGTTACATGCGAGAAATGAAACATTACACATATTAAAAATGCATTGATTGGCCCACTCTAAAACTGCGACAGCTCAGGGCCATCTTGAAGGTGACAATTACATGTATGAGAAAGGTGTTTGTTGGATTGGATGCTAAGGGAGATTTTGTTAGGAGAAGTAGCTCCGTGGCCGTTTACATGGCGTATGAGGCTTGAAAAGCGAGTTTTATTAAGTAAGCCAAGTTTAAATTACTGAAAAATGTGGATTTAATATCAAACCACCAAATTATATTCGACTATGTTGAAAATGCTAATCATATATTTCACTTTAAAGAATATTTCTTTTGAAATGAATTTTATCAACTTAATAATCAGTTAGTTTAATTATCCATTTTATCACTAATTAAAAATATTTTTTAATTTTACATCATGCACCAAGATAAATGGTTTTTATATGCTAATTTTATAATATAAAAATTAATATCCACTGGTTCTGCTTTGATATAACAGCTTTGTTGTACGTTGGGAAATTTTTGGTTAGGGGATAAATCCATGATAATTAAAGAAGTTAAAAACGTATCGATTGCTATTAGAGTTTGGGCGATTCTCGCTTTGTTTGCAATCGCTTTACTTGCAAATACCATTTTAAATATAGACGGCTCACGCCAACATGTACGTGAGAGTTATCAAAAAGGGGTGAAAATTCTAGTTCAAAGCGCCGTTAGCGTTATTAAGCATTATGAAAATCAAAGTGCAATAGGGAAATTAAGTGAAGAGGAAGCACGTGCACGCGCATTGGAAACCATCTCAAATATGCGATTTGATGGTGGGAATTATATCTTCGTAGGTGATCGAGAAGGAAAGCAAATAGCTACAGGCGTCCCCTCTCTTTTAGGAAAAAATATTATGGACCTTCAAGATAGTAAGGGTAAATATTTTGTCAGAGAGATGTACAGCATTTCGAAAAATGGTGGTGGATTCATTGATTATCATTGGAAAAACCCGAACAAACAAACGCTAGAGCCAAAAACCAGTTATGCAATAATGTTAGAGCCTTGGGGATGGATGGTTGGTTCTGGTGTAAATATGGTGGCCTTACAAGCGACGACTCACCGAGCTGAGATGACATCGATAGGTTATGCAATAGGCATTTTAACGGTTCTCTCACTGATCGTTGGTTACTTCATCAAAACCATCACTCTCCCAATAAATCGTACTTTGGCTGCGATGAAAGCATTATCAAAAGGTGAAGGCGATCTAACGCAACGTATTCCCGAAGAAGGGAGCAAAGAACTGATTTTCTTGGCTCGTTATTTCAATCAGTTTGTAGAGTCTATTCAATCAATGATGCTAGGGATTCAGGGAATTGGGACTCAAGTATCAGCGTCGGCAACGCAACTCACTGATTCGGTACACCAAATAGATAATAGCCTTAACCAGCAAAGAAACGACGTGGATATGCTTGCGACAGCCATGACAGAAATGCTTGCTACCGTTGAGGAAGTTGCTGGGCGAACCGTTGAAGCAAATGAAGCAAGTCGGTTTGCAGCGCAGGAGACACAGAAGAGTTCCTCAATTATTCAAAATAATGTGATAGAAGCTAACGAAATGGCGGAAGTCATTACCTCTGCAGGACAAGCAGTCCAGAAGCTGGCGCTTGATGCAAAAAATGTGGATACGGTTCTAGAAGTTATTCGAGGAGTCGCAGAACAGACAAACCTCTTAGCACTCAACGCCGCCATTGAAGCCGCTAGGGCTGGTGATCATGGTCGGGGCTTTGCTGTGGTAGCAGATGAAGTAAGAACCCTGTCTCAACGTACTCAGGAGTCCACACTTGAGATTCAAAATATTATAGAAAAGTTGCAAGTTGGCGCTGAAAATGTCGTTACAGTAATGCATCAAGGGGTTGATAAAGCGAATAAAGCCTCAGAGCTATCAGCGCAGGCAGGATGCAAGATTGACGAGAGTAACAAGCAAGTTAATAAGATCGAAGGTATGGCGCAACACATTGCAACTGCTGCTGAAGAGCAAACACTCACCGTGAACGAAATAAACCGTAACGTAGCCAGCTTGAGTGATATGGCGACTTTAGTGTCGAGTGAATCTACCGAAATGGCTAATTCGAGCCGGGAACTCAGAGGTATCTCGGAAAATCTCATGTGTACAATTAACCGATTCAAACTTGCATGATGCAAGAATTTGCTTTGAAAAGCGGAAGTTTCCTACGCATAAAAACGAATAGCAGTAGCTCACGGAGCTACTGCTAGAACTGATTTCTTCCATTGATTGCAAAGACAGCTTCCACAGGAGAATCAGTCTAAACACGAACATAAACCCCTTTTTTCAAACACCGCATCCCTTTAAGTTCTAGTGCATGAGAGTTATCACAGATAAAAACATGCCCTCCGGGTATGAGGATGTCTTGAGCATACTTACGGACAATATCGTGATACTCATTGGTTAATGATGCGATAACAATCGCATCTAACCTACTATTGTACTGATTAAAATTAACGTGGTCGAAGTTATTAAATGTGATTTTATTTTCTATTTTTCGATTGATGGAAAAATGACTATTCTTCATTTTAACTTTGTTAGACTCTAGATATTCAGCTAATTCACCTCGGGTGTTACTAAATAACCTTTCTTTGAAGTTCCCTTTACAGTTGATTTTTCTAAAACTATTGTTGTCAACCAAAGACATAATCCGACAAAAACCAGATGAGATCATCTCTGTCTTTTGTTCGTAATAAGAATGTAACATTGCCAATGAAAAACTATCGTAATATTGACCTGTATCTAAACAACAAATAAGTAAATCACTCCCCCGTATCTGCCTTTCGATCACAAGCTCACTGTAGTCTCTATATAATTCAGCGTTATAGAAAAAGTTGTCAGTTACCATATTTAAACCTTGAGGTTTTGTTTTACTCGATTTAAAAAAGAGGCGAGTTAGCTAGTGGGATAAATTTTTTCGACAAGCGATAAATTCACACAAAAAACAAGATTATGTGGTAAGTCTGAATATGCCACTCCAACTTCACCAGTCACAAAGTTAACGGACTTTGCTATATCTTCTTGAAAGTGTTCAAGTACTAATTGCAATAAGCAATCTTTACCCAACATATCCATCAATACTCCTTTAGAGTTAGAAGTGAAATTATTATATAAGTATAGAACCTAATAATGGTCAAACCTGAATATATATTTTTCAGATTAAATGCGATGTAAAGCAATGATTTTCAACTATATTAATTTATTTTTAAATTTGTCCACGCCCTTTACTTTTTCCGGCCATGAGTTCAAGTAATGAAAACCATGTATCCAAATCAACGAGGAAAATCGTGCTGACGCACTTTGGGGGCATGCGATGTGAAGTGTTATGAAGCACTATTCACCGCTTTTGGCTAAACCCCTTTATCACAAGGGGAATCTGGGGCTCTGAATGATTGGGGAACAAATAACGGAAGGCATAAGCGCCTTCCGTCGTTCAAGCAGGTGATAAGGTAAGTACTACTTACTTACGCTAATCATCTCGTTAAAGTAATCCACTTGCTCTGCCATGCTCACACTTTGGTTGTTATAGCCTAGCGCCCACATAAAAAAGCCACCGTAGCCGTTATCTTTCTGCCATTTAGCACGGTCTAGGTTGTTCTGGCGCGTTTCGACAAAGTTACCACCTGGCTCTGGTGACCACTGACTGTTTATCGTATTACCTAAAACAATCTTCGACTTGTCTCCAATGTACTCAGCGTAGTTTGCCATCGCGACTTCATATAAGAAGTTTCGACCCGCGTCGTATGTCATCACGTTAAAGAAATCGAAGTCGTTCTTGGTTGCTTTCAACAGATCAATCACTTCACCGTGGTGAGATGAACGGCCAGACTCTTCAATGTAAGAGCAGTTTTCAAACACGCTTGCATCCATACATTCAACAGGATCCGCGCCTACGTGGTAAGTCGTCAGAGAAAGAACCTTCGTATTGCCCACCTTCTCACGGATAAGCTTGATCAAAGCCGTCAAGTCTTGGTTCTCTTTGTCTGTGATTCGTGCCGCTTTCTCAAAGTCAAAGTCCAGACCATCAATGTGCACGTAACCCGCTAATTGGTACTTGCTGTAATCACAGCTACCGTCAGAGTTTGTTGCAAGACACTCGCCTTCCACCTCTTCAGGTTTTAGGTTCTTTTTGTACACAGGGAATGGCGTATGCACCAAATCAACTAACCCATTCGCAACCGATTCACGGCTTTCAGGCGTACTGATCGCCGACCAAATGCTCTCGTAAGTTTGACCACCAAACGCAACCATCATAGTCGCATTTTCGTTGTCATGCTTGAGCGTTGACCATGCTAGGTACTGTGTTGGCATCCAGTCCGGATTGTAATTCGGTGGTGTTAGCATGCCATCAGAGATCGTGATGTTACCGCTCGCGTCCCACTTACCAAATGACAATAAGTAACCATCACCTTCTGAGTTGAACAGCTCTTGGTAGTCATTTAACCCCCAAGACGTTAGGTAACTGATAGAGCGATCAGGGTTATCGACTAAGCCGCCACCACCTGTGCTTTCTTTGACTGTAATGTTAGACGTTGCAGAGGTTTGCTCTTGGTTGGCCGTATTCACCGCTTTTGCCGTGACAGCATATGTACCCTGCTGAGCACCTAGCCACTCATATTCATAAGGTGCTTCCGTGTCTTTAAACAGCTCGTTACCGTTCGCAATGAAGCTTACCGAGGAAATATCGCCTTCGTAACTCTTCGCGTCTGCTTTGATCGAAATCGCACGACCTTCGAAGTAGCTTGAACCATCCACAGGAGATGCTAAAGAAACAACCAAGTCTTTATCAGTAATCGCTAAAGAAATTGGCGCCGCCTCCGCACTCGCACCTTGGTCATCGTAGGCAACAACCGTCAATGTGTATTGGCCTTCAACTTGGGCAGGCACCGTGATGGTGTAAGTATCACCTTGTGAAGGCGTGTTTGATGTCGCAACCAGTTGACCATTCAATTGAACATCAACGCGAGCAACTTCAGTATCATCCGATGCATCGACAACTACGTCGAATGCTTGGTTAGGTGCGATTTTCTGTCCATCTTGCGGTGATTGAACGTCCACCACTGGCACAGGGTTCGGATCACACTCACCCGCTTCATCCCATGCATCTTTCCACGCATCAGGATAACTTGGATGACCAGTTCCTGGTGTCCATACAGGGTTACCACACCAACCCGCGACCGTACATGAGTAGATATTGCCAATGTTAGTGACTTCATCACCGACGTTATAGGCCACACCATCTTGGTACTGAGGTATGTCACCACAGCTGGTGCTTGTATCTGTCACCGTGATGGTTAAGTTCTTACTAGAGACATGTTGTTCGTCATCTTTTGCTTCCGCACGAAGCGTAGTAGAGCCTGCCGTTTGCGTTGTCCAGTCACAAGAGAAATCTTGGGTCGTTTTCGCATCAAGAGAACACACTTCTGAATCGTTAGCGAAGAACTTAACCGTCGCTAAGTCATCATCTGCATCTGTTACATGCGCTGAAATTGTGATGCTGTCACCTTTTTGGTGAGAAGAGCCTGCGTCTGGCGAGATAAACTCTATCACAGGTGGATTTGGCGCCGTCGATTCTGACTCTACCGTCACTTGAACTGCTTTTTCTGTGAGTTTATCGCCACTGTCATTGAAAGCCATCACAGTGATCGATGCTGCACCAACTTCGCTTGGAAGCCAAGCTTGTTGGTATTCTGTTGTACCTTCTACAACGTTTTGCTCACCCAATTTGGTCCTGTTTGCCCAGAACTCGAGTTTGCTTGCACCCTCACCTTCGACACCCGTAATGATGTCAACATTCGTACCTGTGTAAACCACTGAGTTTTGAGCAGGCGCTAAAATATCCAGTGAAAATTCTGGTGGAGGAACAACTTCGCCATCCACTTTGACCACAACAGAATTCTCAAACGCATTCAGATCAGTCAGTTCGCCACCGAAAGAAATAGTCAATGCCGCAGATTCACCTGAGGCCAGTTCACTATCAACCCAAGAGCCTTCCGGGAACGTCAACGTCACGGCGTTCAATACCCCATCCGCTTGCGTCGTATGAGAGATTTCCCATGATGGGTAAGAAAGATGGTTCGACGCCCAGTTGATCTCGTTAATCGCTACTGGCAATAAAAATTCGATCACGGCTTCACGCATGTCTGCGCTATCTGAGCCCGTGTTTGTGATATCTAGCTTATAGGTGCTCCAGTATTCACTTTCTGACTGAGCTACCGCATCAGTACTGAACTCACTAGCCATGGCTTGTGAAATTGGATTCAACAATAAGCCAGAGCAAAGCATTGTTAGCCCTAACGCGCGATATCCAAAAGAGTGAATCTGTTTAGCACTGCTCTTTCTTAGATACATACTTGATTCCTTAGCTTTATATTAATTATTTTATTTCTGCAATAAACCTGCAATTGGAAATTCATCCCCCCCTTGCAAGCACACTTAATTTACACAAGAAATTAACCAACAAGGAATTAAACTTTTACTTATTGAATAAATGTCAAAATTTATTTAATTATGAGATGAAGCCCAAAATTTCGGAAAATACAATTATGTAAGGCCCCTTTAAACCGCCCACTTAGAATGAACTAAATTAGGTTGGACTAATTTAGAAAAGGTAAAAACAATTAAATTAACCTGGATAAGAAAGCAGGGCAAGATCATGAACATTTTTCGCCCAATGGTTGACTAACGTTGACCTGATGGGTTGGTTGTGATCTTATTCTCCTCTTTTGAGGAGCACCCATGAATTTAGATACCATCAAAACGTATTTCAGCATCATTCGAGACGAACGACAAAGCGCAAAAGTAGACTATCCTCTGTTCGACATTTTATTTGGTTCAATTTGTGCCGTAATAGCCGGAGGTCAAGGCTGGACTGATATTCGCGAGTATGTTCTCGGACACCATGAATGGTTTCTTAAACATGGTTTATTCGAAAAAGGTGTGCCGGTTGATGATACCTTTGCTCGTCTGATTTCAAACATCGACCCGGCAGAGTTCCGAGATTGCTTTCTAGCCTGGATGAAAGCAGTGCACAAGTTAACTGGTGGTGAAGTGGTAGCCATTGACGGCAAAACTTTACGGGGTTCCTATGACAGAAACGACAGGCAAAGCACCATTCACATGGTGAGTGCTTATTCCTGTGCTAATCAACTCGTATTAGGTCAGCTAAAAACCGATGCTAAGAGTAATGAAATCACAGCGATACCTGCACTCCTCCAGATGCTCGACTTACGAGGTGCTATCGTGACGATTGATGCGATGGCCTGCCAGACTAAGATAGCAAAGGCTATCACGAGCAAAGGCGGTGATTACTTATTATCGGTTAAGGGTAATCAAGGCAAGTTAGCGGCCTCGATTCAGTCCGCCTTCTCCTCACGCCGGCGAGATCCGATTGACTGGGATAGGTATCAAGTTGAGAAGCAGAAGGGCCGGATTGAAGCGCGTACTTGTCATATCCTGAGTGCTCGTGAGTTGGAGGGTGACTTCTCCACTTGGGATAGGTTAACCAGTATTGTGATGGTCGAAAACTACCGAGCAACAAAAGGCAAGGCTCCAGAGTTGGAGTATCGTTACTACATTAGTTCAGCAGAACTGACCTCAGAGCAGGCAAGAGAGGCTATCCGTGCCCACTGGGGCATTGAATCCATGCATTGGATTTTAGATGTCAGTATGGGTGAAGATGCTTGTCAGATTTATAGAGAAAATGCTGCTGAAAACATGGCGGGATTAAGACATATGGCACTGAACATGCTCAGAGCTGAGTCAACCAAGATTAGCGTACCGATGAAACAGAAGCGGTGTATGATGAAGCCTGCCTACTTGGAACAAGTTCTTATGGCTGGATTTACATCGATGGCTAAATCTTAACCATTCATGCGGACGCCCTGGATAAGAAAGGGTCTTGGCGGCATAACTAACAGACAAAAAAATCACATACAAATCAATATATAACAATCACTTAAATGAAAACCACTCATCTAAAAGCACCTATAGAAAGAATAACTCTCATACGAACCATGAAGTCTATTTCGCTAAAAAAGGTTCATGGATCATTAACTCCCATCTAAATACCAACTTTTAATATGACGTTTAAATTAAAATAACAGTAACAACTCCAAGTTGGGTTTTATTTTTATTTTGAATTAAAGTCACAATTTATTCATGGGAAAGAGTCATGTATAAAACGGTATTATTTAGAGTATTAATTCTATTTCCAACTGAATTATTCAATTAAAAATTTAATTATCTCTCTATGACTTCAATGTCTTCCATTAAAAACCGAGCGTCACGCCTGTGTTTTTTATGCTTGTTCTGTATTTATTTTACCCAACGGTTAAAAAGGCAAGCCGAAAACCGCCTCTCACAGCGTACTGCACTCTTCTTACTACGCGGCCACGACACTTACAGCGTTACCAACTAACACAAAGGGCGCCGTTACTGGCGCCCTTTAAAATGACCTTCATGAAAACACCACTTTGCACTGATGTTAAGTGCTAAGTGTTAAGTGCCAAGTGATGGAGCGCCAAGCGTTAAGCATCAGGTTCACTGTCGTGTTTAGCCGTTCGTTCAGCGAGCACTTCTTTGAATGCGAACATCCCATTCAGCGCAGCAGGAAAACCAGCGTACACAGACATCTGAATGATCACCTCTTTGATCTCTTCTTCACTGCAACCCACATTAAGCGCCGCATTCAAATGCACTTTAAGTTGCGGGGCGCAGGTGCCTAGTGCGGTTAACGCTGCCACCGTCGCAATCTCGCGAGATTTCAAATCCAAGCCTTTGCGAGCATAGATATCACCAAAAGGATACTCGATGGTGTATTTGGCTAAATCGGGGCAAATATCTTGCAGGCTTTCGATAACATTTTGACCAGCTTCACCATCAATCTGTTTGAGCAGTTCTAGCCCTTTTTCAAAACGTGACGTGTTCATTGTGTTGCTCCTATGTATTGAATAGGAGCGCAGCATACAAGTTAGAGTTCACTCTAAGTCAACGCACTTTTCCATCTTTATACAGGTCAATTTTGTCTTCCAGAGCGGAAAGATGAGATTGCTGCTGCGCAATATGCGCTTTTAAACTCTGTTGGTGCCGTTCTAGCAAAGCTTGACGTTCAAGTACCGTACTGCTGCCCTGCTCCCTTAATCGAGCGTATTCCAATATCTCTTCGAGTGGCATGGCCGTTTCTTTTAGGCGAATGACAAACTCAAGCCACTTTACGTCTTTCCTGGTATACACTCGGTGCCCACTGCTATTACGCTGAACATTTTTAAGCAAACCGATTTTTTCATAGTATCTAAGCGTATGAGCCGACAAACCCACCAAGCTAGAAAACGCCTTCATGTTCATGGTTTTATTTCCTTAATAGCCTAATACGCGAATACGTTGTTTTGGTAAAGAATACTCACCTCCAAACCAGAAATCATCATCAAAGAAAGCGCCAGTCTAAAAACACAAAACCCAACGATAGCATGCTGCCGTTGGGTTCTACTTTTTAATGCGAGTTATAACGCTTTGTTACTTAACTGTTATACCAAAATCACTCCATTGAGCTTTACGCTTGGTGGTAAAAATACAAGAAACACCGCCCACGGTATGAGTAATTGGAGCTTCAAAATCGCAAAACAGTGAGATATACAAAATTGGTAGCTGTTCGTTACCAAATGAATTTGGTGTCCACATGGCTACATCACCATCTTTACATTTAGCATTCGCTTCATCACCGTTAGCAAAATGACAGATATTGTCTTGCTTTAAATCACTTAGCCCAAATGCAGCCGATGAGTTGAATGATGTTGCTGACAAAGCAAAAGTAAGTGCTAATAGAACTTTTTTCATAATAAGGTTGCCCGTAGTTTGATGTATACAAGTTACCTTATCATGATGATAAACATATACTTAGCCAGACTATGCAACCTATGACACAAACCACAAATTGCGTTACTCACGAAGAATTAAGGTTTGAGTAACGCAATATCGATGCCGACGCATACCACCTAAATCACTTAACTTAACTCTCGGCATAGGTGCCACGTATTACGAGTCAATTTAAACAGATTGTTATGAAACAGTATCGTCACTCTCTGTTTCTTTCATAGACCAACCAGCAGCATATAGAATATGCTTTTCATGCAAGCCTGTCTGAGTTGTATGCGAATCAACAACGACTTCCTCAGACTTAACTTTTGGTATCACTGTAACAGGCTCAAGACCAAGACCTATAGTTGGTAAGTTTTTCCTAGATTCTATGACTTCTTTGAGCGTTGGTTTCTGAAGTGGCAGTCGCTTTTTACGTTTTGGTTTTCGTGTATGTTTGCGCTTAGTCTTCTGTGCTTTCTTTTTCGCTGCTTCCATAAAATCCAGGCTATCGATTAAAGCCTGCAATTCGCCTAACGCTTTAAAATTCACTCGTCTGGTTGGCGGTAATGCATGTACTGATTCATAAAAACTTCGGATTTTTGCTTTCTCTTTCTTCGAGAAAACAAATTGTCCATTAGGGAACATTTGGCTATAGAAAGAGCCATAGCTAACCATTGCTTTAGGATTTCTAAGCACCCCTGCAAATTCATTAATGTCCATAGTTCCCTCGGTTTCAACGCCGCATTAAGGTGTGAGCGGCGCTTGGCTATACTTGAGCGAAGCGAAACTGCCAAGCGTTGCGAATCACTCTTAAATGCTTTGTATGGATAATAAGCACTCCAATCGGGTAATGTGAGACCCAGGCTTTAGCTGCAACTAAAGCTTTCTATGTAGTAGTTCGTTTAAACGCTGGCTCCTCTATCGAGAGACCGATAACAAACATGAACGCTACATAGGACTTCAAGCATAAACCTCGAATAGTCGACTGGGTCTCGAACCCGCATTACGCAAGCATGAGTTAGCTTATTATGAATACCAAAATCAATCAAAGCATCAACGTTGGAGTTGATACCGGCAAAACACAATTAGACATCCACATCAGGCCACTAGACCTATTTTTCTCAGTAGAGAACAATGATAAAGGCATCAAAAAAGCACTCAAAACGATTAAGAGTCACAGTCCTGAACGAATCGTTATTGAAGCTACAGGCCGATTAGAAATGCCTTTTGTTCTTGCATGTGCAGAGGCTCAATTACCTATTGTCAGAGCAAACCCTATCCACATAAAACGATTCGCTGGTGCTATTGGCCGCAGAGCCAAAAATGATCGTTTAGATGCAGAATTGATCGCTCACTATGGAGAAGCAATCAAACCAGCTCTTACTGTCATAAAGCCAAAAAACATACGCCTAATGAGTGACTTCGTCATTCGCCGAAACCAGTTGTTATCCATACAAACCATGGAAAAGAACCGAATCCAGATACTTCCCGCCTCTCTCCATCCGACTATCAAACCAATGCTAACCACGATAAAAAATCAAATCACCAAGTTAGAAGAAAAGCTCGTTAAACTCATTGAAGATAGCCCTGAATACCAAGCTAAAAACACAATATTGCAAAGCGTCCCAGGAATAGGAAACATTGCCGCTGCATCAATAATTAGCAACGTACCTGAACTTGGTTACATCACGAATAAACAAGCAGCATCACTGATTGGCGTCGCTCCAATAACACGTGAAAGTGGTCGCTACAAAGGTAAGCGCGTAATCCAAGGCGGTCGAGCGCAAGTACGAACCGTTTTATACATGGCGATGATGTCAGCCATGCAATGTAACCCCATATTCAAAGCGACTTATGCTCGACTTTTAGCTGCTGGGAAACCTAAAAAAGTCGCAATAATCGCGTGCGTACGAAAGATGGTAGTGACACTTAACTCTATGCTCAGAGATGGCGCCATGTGGGATGAAAACACAGCCAAAAATTAATCATTGACGCCATAGTCGTTTGTTATATTTTTATTCGTATATATTAATGACCTTATCTCTAATTTGGTCTGGAAGTGAATATGTTTCAGCTGATATATGCTCTAATGCAGCATAAGGCTTACCGCCAAAACCTCTAGGCATACCTAGTTCTTCTTCAATATCATTTACAAATGTTACTGAGGAGCCATAAGTAACATTAATTGCATCTTCAATTGCTTGAGAAGCAGCATCTGACGTTGCTCTTGCATTAGCATCTTTATGAGCCTGATGGTCAATATCATAGACTGCAATATACGGAATTTTAAACTTATTCAATAAGTTACAGTACATTGGAATGTTGTTCTTAGAACCACAATCGATAACCGAATAATCATGTTTAAAACAACCCAAAGTTTGAGCAACAAATGGAATTACCGTCTTTTCAGTTGCGCCTTCAGCGAGAATGACTTTCTTTGCAAAAAACAACTCACTACGATCCGGGTTTATCCAGTAGCTAAGATTGAAATCTTTTTTACCATTGCCAATGAATAATTCCTCTTCGCATTGGCATGCCTTAGAGCCGACTTCCACGTTTTCTTTACGTATAATACAAATCGATTTGTATTTGCTTAGATCTATTAGCGAAGCAGAATGTGTGCAAAGAACAACCTGCACTCCTGTTGAGTTAGACAATAAGGTTAGTGATTCTAACAGCGCTCTCTGCGCCTGTGGGTGCAAATAGAGTTCTGGTTCTTCAAGGATAAAGAACATCGACTGCGAAGAAGAACGCCCAGTTGTTTCAGCGTTCTCTTGTTCATTTCTCAAGATATCGGCTAACGTCTTAATCAGTGCGAAACTTAAAGCTCTCTGTAAACCATTACCCTTTCTCGAAACGTCCGTCTTGCAACCATCATTAACCCAGACCTGAGTGTTTGCTTTGAAGACATCTTCTACGTTTGGTGGCAATACTTCTAATTCTACTTCAGAACCCCAGCTAGCCAATTGTTCATTTAGCTTGGTTTCAAATTCTCCTAACTGCGTTGGTCTCTGAGTATTTGGATTACCATCGGTATCCTGTTTATTTAGTAAACTAAACAATGAAGCAACGGTTTCCTTAGCCTCAACCCACCCAGCACTATTAGCTGAAATATCAGAAATGATCCTACCGTATAGTTTGCTAAATAGACTACTGCTATTGTTTGAGTAATCATCTGATGCAACTTTTACTGCAGGTATATAGAAAACGTCTCCAAATATGCCTTTTGCAACATTCTTAGCACCCATAAAGTTAGTAGATTCTAATTCATAGTTGAACTCTAAATCTGCCTGATTTGCTTCTATGTACTGTGCTTGAGCGTCTTGTATATTAGCTTTAGTAATTCTTCCACTTGGAGGGAGTAAATCATAAAACTCCAGCCCTTCGGCAACGCTGCGCGTCGTATATGAAGAAGCATTTTCATCCTTTAACCACTCAAAGACTGGTGACTGTGTGTAACCTTGGTAGGTTAACGAGCCACCTTTTGTTGCAGTTCTTCTAACTTTGATTTTTTGGTCTGCGGTCACATACTTTGTAAATGTAGATAGTTCGCTTGCAACCAAGTCATCAAAAGTCACTTCCACATAAAGTTCATCTGAGCCATCATTGAAGTCCAAATCTTGAGGCTTTATCTCACCAAAGAAGAATAGGATTGCATTTAAAACATTCGACTTGCCGTGATTATTTTGACCAATGAGAATCATCAAGTCTTGAAAACTAATGCTAACATCTTTGATCGAACGCCAATTTGATATTTGTATTTCACTTATTTTCATTATTACCTCAAAAGTTGAAAAAATATAACGCCTTGTTAAGGGGTGAGCAACGCAATAAAGAAGCCGCCGCATACCACCTTAAACACTAAAACCAACGCATAGTAAAAATGCCACGCGTTGCGAATCCCTCTTGAACAATTTGTTGAACGAAGCCGCTACGCGGCAGAGTAAAACGAGTGCAAACCATACTCTTGTAACACCATCACCCTGATGGTCGTTCACAGGAGTAACCCCATGAAACCCGATGACTTAAAACGCTACAACACCCTTTATGAACAACACCTTACCAACCTAAAGCTGCAAGGTAAACGACCTGCGACGATCGATGCCTATTCCCGTGCAGTTCGTCGGATCACCGCTCATTTCGATCGCGTACCCGATACGTTAACCACTGCCGACCTCAAACAGTTCTTCGCGTCTCTTATTCAAACCCACTCGTGGAGCACCATAAAACTCGATCGTAATGGCTTGCAGTTTTTCTATCGCTACACGCTCGATAAACAGTGGGAATGGCTCAATATCGTCAAGCCGCCACAAGTAAAACGACTGCCCGACATACTGACACCGCAACAAGTCAGCTCACTGATTAGCCACACTCGACAGACACGTTATCAGGTGTTTTTTCTTACTCTGTACAGCATGGGGTTGCGCCTTGGTGAAGGACTGAACCTAACGGTTCATGATATCGACAGCCAAACAATGCGCGTTCACATACGGGAAGGAAAAGGCGGAAAAGACCGAATGGTGCCGCTTCCGCTGCGAACGCTTAAAGCTCTTCGCGTACATTGGCTTACCCATAAGCACCCTTACTACTTATTTCCTGGCCTTGGTACCTGTCGCGACACCCTCATGGATCGTGGCGGTATTCAAAAAACCATGAAACTTGTGCTCAAAGAGTGCGGGATCCAAAAACACGCCAGCCCCCACTCACTTAGACATTGCTTCGCGACGCACTTACTTGAGCAAGGGTTAGACCTGCGTTCACTGCAAACGCTACTGGGTCATGCAAGCCTCAACACCACTGCCCGTTACACTCGAATGACTACGCTAAAACAACGCGATGCTGCGATGGCCATCAACCATTTAACTGATGCTCTAGACTTAACGTGGAGCATTACATGAGTACCTTTATTGAACTGCTTCGTCAACATCACTCTGCGCTTAAACGTCACTATTATGCGCAGATGAATGGCGATATGCATCGAGCCATTGGGGCGATGCTCCGTTGTAAAACAGAGCAACAAGGTCGCTCACAATGGTTCTGCAGTCACTGTCATCACGATGACCGATTACCGCTTTCTTGTGGTCATCGTCATTGCCCTCAATGCCAACAACGCACCACTTCTGACTGGCTTCAACGTCAGCAGCAAAAGCGGTTACCTGTTCACTATTTCATGGTGACTTTCACTTTACCGTATCAATTAAGAGCCTTAGCGAGGCATCAACCTAAAGCGATATATAACGGTATGTTTAAGGTGGCATCGGGGGTATTAAAGGATTTTGCCAACCGACAACGGCAAGGTGAACTTGGTTTTACCGCCGTGTTGCATACTCACAGTCGACAACGAAACTTGCACCCACATCTGCACATTATCGTGGCGGCAGGCCAATACGACGCGTCGAGGCAAACGTGGCACAAAGGCAACAAGCATTACCTTTTCAACGCGTTTGCTTTGGCCAAAGTATGGCGAGCAAGAATGCTGGATGCCATTAATCAGCATCCTATGCTGTGGCTTCCCAATGGTATACCCAAGGAATGGGTGGTCGATTGCAGACAAGTGGGGTACGGTCAGGCTGCGCTCAATTATTTGTCTCGCTACCTCTATCGCGGTGTTCTGCCTGATGAAGACATCATCCATATCACCGATGACACGGTCACCTTCCGCTATAAAAACAGTCAGACTAAAACATGGCAAACGCGCACCTTACCCACCCTCAAGTTCTTGTTGCTCATTTTGCAACACGTGCTGCCCAAAGGGTTACAGCGAGTAAGAGACTACGGTTTTTTGCGCGGTCAAGCACACGCCTTAAGAACCCGCATTCAACTGCTGCTGTTGAACCTCCTCTATAGGATGCCGCCACTCACCGCACCGATAAGGAGCAAAGCGATAAGAACCTGCCCTTGCTGTCAGCATCAGATGGCGTGCGTTGGAGTAAGCCGACCCATGTAGCCGAAAGGCATTGATAATAAGGAGAATGGCATTGACGAAATCAGAGGAGATGTGACGACGAAAGAAACGAAAAATAGCTAACTGGTTGATAAGATTGCTATCGCAACCTTATCTTGACCTCACTCGCCTTGAGAAAAGCCTCAAAGCGGTGCGCCCTTCAAGTTCAATCGTACAATTCACTTAATAAAGTGGCTTCGGGCTTGTTCAACACTCGGGATTTAGTGTTGGCTGCGCAACACCTTAATCCTTATTTGTTAGAAGTTTGCTCACCTAGTGCTCCGACTTTCCCTTTTCGCGTCATGTGGGAAACAGTTTGTATACGCACGAGCGACATGACTTTTGCCATTATCATCTACGACGACACAAACTAGATTGCACGGATTTCCCAATGCACTCCGCCAATTATGATGACGATCCTCATAATCTACTTCAAATTCAACGTAAACGTATGCTGAGCTAACCCATTCAAACGGAATTGAACGTTTTACAAGCAACCTTTTAAACATCTTTGAATAGCGTTCAGTCATGAGATCAAAGTGCGGGTAATATGGAGCAATCTGTTGGGAACAAAGGTCTATTGAAACACACTTACTTTGAAGGTGGTCTACGAAAAGGTAAAGCTTACCGATACCCCAATAACCATCGATATCATTGTTTCTACTCCGAAACGAGCCAATAATGCCGCTTGCAATACTACCTAGTTCTCTCCTGCGTCCCATATTTATTCCTAAAACTTCTAACGCTTAAGTATTTATCCGTTGTCGTAGCACAATGGATAAATACCTGTTGGACTTGGCTGCTTCTATCTATGGAATTTGCTTTTTAGGACTGACTTGCGTTCCACTCTTATCATTAAGACCGGTACCCCGTCAGCCGTCCATTTTCCACTTCTAGCCGCCAATTTATCTACAGCGACTATACCCGTTGCATAATCTTTTTAAAAGCGAACAATGCCCCTCTCTCGCCATAACACAACGATAATTTTATTCATTATAATCAGACAACTAGGTCAGTTGGTACTCTGAAACGACTATCCTAGGTCTAATATTGATGCACACGAGTACCATGCTGTTGCTATGGCAGTTCGGACAACAAGGTTTCTCTTTCAGCACTTCCGATTTCTCTGCGGGTCGCTTTCGTAAGCTTTGCCTAATTTCCGCTATCGCTTTTACCCGTACAGCATTAGCTAAAAAGCCATAGTAGCGTATTCGCATTAGCCCTTTAGGCAACACATGTAAAAGTAAGCGTCGAAGTAACTCGCCCGCATTACAACACATTCTTTGCGTCCCATTGGTTCGGTAGTCTTTGTAACTCATCGTGATACGGCCATCCACGTTATAACTTAATTGGTTGGGATTTAACCCGATACGATTGCAATACCGAGATAGATAACCCACTACCGCTGTAGGCTCGTGGAGTACAGGTTTACTGTACACAACCCATCTCTTACTAGCGGCTTCCTCTAATAAATTACTGTGCGTTGCTATCAACTCGCTTACTCGACATAACATCTCTTTCTTAAAACGAACGGATAAGGCTTTAACCGGAAGCAGGTAACTCTCTTTTCTTGTCGGTTGCCATTGCCGATCTTTTGTAAGCACCCCACTCGGTAGTAGGCAATGAATATGAGTATGTTGACTCAGATTTCTTCCCCAAGTGTGAAGAACCATTAATGCTCCAAGTTGACCGACAAGGTGATGCCGCTCATTAGCAAACGCGCATAATGTTGCCCACACTGAATGAAACAAGCATTGATAAACCACCTTAGGATGCGCTTTAACCAGAGCATTGAACTCGTGAGGTAAGGTAAAAACCATATGATGGTAGGCCACAGGTAAAATATCTTGGCTTCGCTTTGTTAGCCATTGCTGTCTCATCTGCTCTTGGCAATTGGGGCAATGACGATCTCGACAAGAGCAGTTCCAACGAGTTTCATGACCACATTGCTGACAACGCCAGTCGTAACTGCCCATACGCTCCGTTCGGCAGTCTCTTAAATGGTTAAGCACTTGCCACTGTCTCGGTGTGACTTTGCTTTTATCAAGCTCTTCTAAACCTTGTGTTAATACGGCTTGGTAAGGAGATAATGCGTTCATTCGCTCTCCTCCCATAGTTGAGCAACTAAGTCGAACTTACTTCCGTCCGAGCTTTCGTTGTGATGACCTATCCAATGGGTGTACCTCAATGTCGTTTTGATATTCGAATGTCCGAGGTAACGCTGCAGAACATTCAAAGGCATGCCCGATTCGAGCTGATGAGTCGCATAAGCGTGCCTCAAGGCGTGTATTCCTCCTAATTTTCTGACGTTTGCCTCAACTTTTGCTGCTTTGAAGCACTTCTGCAAAGAGCTAATACCCAATGGCTTTTCGGGCTCTAGGCTGGGAAACAGCACTACGGTTGGGTGATAATGACGCCAGTAATTTCGAAGATGATTCAGTTGGCTATCACCCAGTGGAACAAAGCGATCTTTTTTACCTTTACCACAATGAATGTGCAGTCGTTTCGCCGTACCATCGATGTCTTTCACGTACAAGCCGACGACCTCACTGACACGTAGGCCACACCCGTAACACATTTCAAGTGCGGTCTGATATTTAAGACTTCGACAATGACTAATGATACTTCTTACTTCCTCGCGATTAAGCAGCTCCGGTATTTTACTGGCACGTTTAATCGGGGGAACCAGTCGCTCTTCAAATTCTCTATTCAAAACGGCACGATAAAAGAACAAGATAGCATTCAAAGCTTGAGCACAAGTACTACTACTTAAGCTCCGCTCTGTGGTGAGCGTACGTAAATAAGCACTAATCTGTTGATCGGTGAGTAAATCAGGGGACAGATCGTAAGTAGTAGATAGATCTTTAACCCAACGTAAATAGCTTGCATGGGTTTTCGGAGAAAAACGGCGAACCGCCATTTCATCGATAAGTTGTTGTCTTAATGGGCTCATGATGTATTCCTTAATCTATGGATACATCATAAGTTTCGTCTATCGGATAGGTGAGAGGAAAGTCCTCCGCGAAGCGGCTTAGTTCAACAGCTATATTAGACAGAATAATTCTGCATTTTGTCCCTGACACAATTCTGTCTAGTAATTTGAGTCGTTCAGGCTCTATCTAATAACTAATTTAATAACAATACCTTATCTGCTTGCTTCTGAAGCGAACATGATGAAACACAGACATTTTCGACATAGTTTCGGCAAAATACAGAAAATGGCGCAATGTGTGAGTGAGTCGTCATCTTGCAGGTTGATTTCTTCCCCGCCGTCTTAGCATTTTGGTTCCAGAACTGTTGGTAGCATGATGATTAAGCCGCAGTCTCGGCGAGTCTCTTGCTGATAAATTTACAGAACGACATTCATTTTTCGAGAGATGGTATGTAAAACTGATCGTTTAATCAATCAGTATTTCATACTCAAAACCGAATTACCTTATTGATATTTCTAACACTTTAACGCCGCGTGTAACGGTTCATTTTTGGTGGCTCACAAAGTCTTGTTACTCGTCCACTTGGCTTAGGTTTTCTATGGCGTTACATCGCAGCTTTCAACACGCTGGCAGAGCTTAGTATTTATCCTTGTAAATTTAATGGTCTTTATCTTCCTGAATTCTATACCTAAAACTCCGTAGCCATGAAGCCTTTTGTGCACTGATAATTTTTGTCATCACGATTAATGCTAGAAAGGTGCAACGCGTGTTGAGGTGAACTATCCACTCAACTACTCACGTTATGAGCCGCACAGATTCAGCACTAAATACCATGTGTTGTGAATCTATCTTGATCGACGACTCCACACGTTTAGCCAATCGTCCCCCACCACCAGCGAATTCCCCCCACAGAACGGATACATCAAAAGTCATCAAGCGGTTTGCTGCGTCAAAAAATGACGGAGCGAGAACGCAGGCACTAAAAAATTTCACAACCGAGTAAAGGGCTAGTTAGGAGCGAACAGCCCAATAAAACCGGAGGCTTTCACCGTTTTTTTGCATGGTACAACACAAACAAAACAATAAAAAATTATTGTTAATCGATAATTTTTTATTGATCTGCAAACATTCCGATATATATTAGCCCCTCAACACCAACCCTAAACTCTTATGAGGTATAAAATGAAAAAGGCTTTACTGTTTCTTGCTTTTGGTTCTCTTTCTGTTTTCGCTCACGCCAAAGCAGCACAAAATTCCGACCAGATGCTTGCCCAAATCGATAACGTTATTGTTTACGCAGGTGAAAATGTAGACAGCTCAGAAGAGGTATATGAAACGATCAATTCAACTAACTCTGCTGGGTTCGAAAACTGCGCGGTTTATTTACCGGAGGGGGAATTAGAGGCCAGCACGACGATCACTTTACGCCGCACTGAAGATGGCTTTATGTTGGAGTGTGGCTCTAATTAGAACTAACGCATAAAAATACCGACCTCTGGGGTCGGTATTTATTCATTTATTGTTTTATTGTTTTAGATGCCTATGTGGCGGCATTTAAAGTAAGTGACTGAGCAAACTCTCGCATGTGCCTTGCGTTGTCTGCTTTTTCTGCATCACCACATGCTTTTCCGTAGTATTGAATGTTTGGCGAGGAATACACGGGCAATACTTTTTCAGCGTAGGTCATCACGGTGCCCGCTTCCCGGCACAAAGCGCCGAAAGAGTAAGGTTTTATATAATCATGGTTTTCTTGTAGCAACATACCTTTGAGCCAGTAGTCTGGGGTGTCGTTGTGCCACGCCCAAGCCAAGTGACCCAGTTCATGCTCAAGTACCTCTACCTCTGCTGCAGATGACAGCACCAAAAAGCTGCGGCTTAAATTCAGATCAACCGAACCCACGGCTCCTTCGTCTGAGAACTCGTGGTCTTCAGGAAGAATCAGTGCATAGTAGCTCCCCTCTCGCTGCATGGGTTCCAACACCTCGTCACCAACCAACTTGACTAACTGTTTGTGCAGCTTGCTACTTTCCGCATCTTGGAAACCGGAAAGGTCGATTCTCGTGATGCCTGATAATGTTCTCTCCATTGGTATGCACGAGTTTTGAAGAACAAGATTAGAGTAGCCTATCATCTTCTGAATTTTTGACTCGCTCATCGATGCGTCGGTAAAGAAGTGAACGGGAGTTTCGACTTTTTCACCCATTTCACAAGGGGCAAGGGTCAGTTCTTCGCCTCTGTTTTTACCAACGAAAAAGAGTGCCACAACACCCAGCAAAGTGCCGCCAACCACTAGGTTTTTCTTCATTATATTCCTTTATTGCCTTATCGCTTTATTACTTACTTTTTATAGCTTCGGTGCTTGCTGTTTATTGCTTAAGTGCTTAGTGCTTAGTGCTTTGGCAAACCATGTTTCTACTAGGGGAACGGACCAACCTATTGAAAAGTCGCATAATATAAAAGGGGTGGCACACTAAATTGAGAAGGACAGCGACAAAACCCAACGCTGATGTGTTGAAATTCACGCGTTGGGTTTGAAGAGATAATGGTTTATAAGCCGGATTAAGCGTGCGATTTTAGGTACTTTTTAACTTTTTTCATCGCCATTTGACGCTTTAGTGGCGACAGGTAATCAATAAATAGGTTACCCGATAAATGGTCAATTTCATGCTGCATGACGATAGCGAGAAAGTCATCGCTTTCAATGGTGATTGGCAACCCTTCTCGATCGAGAGCAGAAACAGCCACAGACGTAAAACGCTCGACATCCGCATAGTAGTCAGGCACTGATAAGCAGCCTTCTTGGCCCAAAGCTTTGTTGGTGCCACTTGCGACGACCGGGTTCACCAAGATTAACGGTTGGTCTCGGCTGTCTGAAATATCGATAACCACCACGGCCTCTTTACGACCGATCTGAGTGGATGCCAAGCCGATACCATTATCAGTGGCATAGAGTGTTTCTAACATATCGTCGATGAGTGTTTGTACCGTCGATACATCTTGCACCTCTTCCGCTTTCACTTTGAGCCTTGGATCCGGTGCGGTAAGAATGTCTAAAACTGCCATGTTTTCCTTTGAATTTTCAATTTAATCATTATTTTATAACAGAGTGAGAAAGATAAACCAATATAGCTTGAGTACCAAGTATGAGCGTTCTGGCTAGTCAAAGTTCTTAAAGTTTACCGGCTCCTTCAACAAGTTCACCAAAGGTAAGAATAGAGGTTCTGGCAGTTCATCTAAATCGAACCATTGCCACTGCTTACACTGATGAGGCTCCATGACTTGAGGCTCACCACGAGAACTGGTCGCGACAACATACAAGGTGACGTAGTGCTTGCCTTCTTTTTCGAAGATATCGTTGGTAAAGCCGAGCTTCTTAAACGAGCCGACCTCTAAACCTGTCTCTTCAAGGGTTTCTCGCTGCGCGCACTCTTCAATGCTTTCACCCAGTTCAAGGTGCCCGCCAGGCGTCGCCCACGTATTCGCACCATGTGAGCCTATGCGCTCTCCAAGTAGAATGCGTCCTTCCCGGAAAATGACCGCTGCCACACCTACACGTACTTGATTATTCACTCTTTACTCCTTTAAAACACATTACTCGCTACTTGGTGAGGTATACCCTGTGGTTGTCGCGATCACTTCAAAACCACGTTTGGAAACAATGGGTTTACTCATATCAGAAGCATCGATAGTAAGGTATTTAACCCCTCTCGACTTGGCTTCCTCAATACGCTTGTTCAGTAGCAAACTGTAATAGCCATTACCTCGAAATGCTTCGATGGTGCTTCCGCCCCAAATACCTGCAAACGGGCTATTACCATTAAATATGATCCACGCTGAGGTCACAGGCTGGTCGTCGACATACACGACATAGATAGACACTGAATCGGGAGCGTGCTGTTTAAGGCTGACTAAATGGTTGTAATGCCATTCGAAATCGCCACCCCAAACTTGCTCTTGGACTTTGATTGCATCGCGAATGCCTTTGCTGCTCGTCACCTCGGTGATCTTACCTTCATCAAAGGGCTTGCAGGTGGCCTTAGACAAGTCCAACACCATGAATGACTCGCGCTCGTCCTGCTCAAAACCATTCTCGAGCAATACAGCACTGATGTTTGTTGGTGTGTCGGTACTGTACATCTTCCATTCAAAACATAGGTTACGCTGCTTAAAGTACGCGAGTTGCTCTTTGACGATAGAGTCTGTGAGGCTTTCATCGAAGTCGAAAAAGGAGATATAGCTACCATGACGATCGTTAGATACGAACTTAGTCAGGTTGTTCTCTGTTACCTTAATACCATTGAATGAGTTAAAACGTTTCCGCTCGAACTCGTTGTACTCTTGCATTACATCCGTTGTATTCATAATTTTCTCTTGTAGATAGCCCTATCTCTAATCTTTACACCATACACTTCGTACGCCAACCGAGCGAAAACCGATCGCTTTACAATTTTTGCTACTGGTGCTGTTTGGCATTACGTCGGTTAAAAGTACCTTTGCCCCTAAGGCGATGGCATCTTCGATTCGAGATCTTAACAGCGCCGTTTGGCATCCCTTTGAACGATAGCGCTCTTGTGTATACGCATTGGCAAGTATTGCGTGTTCGTTGTTGATGAAACTCGTCGCCCAAGCGCACGGTTTACCCTCTATTTTCGCAACGTAACAACGGAAAGTATCCGTGCAATAGAGCGCGCGTTTCTGCTGCCAAATTTGGTCTGAACACTCTAAACCGGATGTTTTGAGCAAAGCCAAAAACTCATCGGCATTATCTTGCGTCCATCGCTCAATCGTGACTTTACCTACATCGCTCAACGGTTCTACGCTGGATGTTTCTGCAATCAATGTTTCTGCACTTAGTTTTTCAGTACTCGGCTTTTCTACATAGCCTTCTGCGGGTAACTCAAGAAACTCATGCTCAAAAGCAGGCACAAACTGACGTTTCGATAACCATGATTTCAGCTCTGTCGTTAAAGCGTTAGGCGCAATAGAAATCTCAGGTGAGATACCATCTTTAAATAGTTTGAGGTCTGCCTCTAAGCTCGCGGAATTGCAAACGCCATCAATGAGGATCTGGTTGTCGTACTTACGTGTTTTATCGATAAAGACAGAGAAGCCATCATCTTCAATTGAAATCAGTTCACTGGCTAAATCGGTTGAAAGGGTTCGCTCATTATTAAAATAAAAGTATGCGTTATATGCGTCTTTAACTGCTTTAACTTGCATTGTTTTCCTTAACTTGATGGAAACAAAAAGCTCTGTAGAGCCAAAACAACACACGATTAAGTGCTGCTTGCTTTGAATGGTACAGAGCCGATAGGAATACTGCGATTGTTACAGGTTTACTTTTAGCGCACCTGATGAATCCGCGACTAACTTTATTGTTCTAATCACGGCTTGCTTAGAAAGTGGACTATATAAATGTGGGTAAAGTGCCCCATCATCTTTAGTCCCTACAGGAGGCTCATCTCTCAAATCTCTAGCAACCGCGCTTTTGTCGATTTCTAGAAGATATGCTTGCGTCACTCCCACAAAGAAACAATCAACAATTTTTTGCAGTTGCTCTTCATAAGCAAGGTGGATAAAGCCTTCGTCCTTCAAGGATGCGGGTTCATAGGTTTCTGTGCTTTGGTATTCTTTGTAATCACTTTCGGTCAGTAAGTGGTATAGCATTTTTATTTATCCTACTTTCTAAGACTTTGAGTCTACTTAAGAAGTTTAGCGACCACCAAAGTACCTTCAAAGATCGAACTCAGAGTTATAGATTTTGAAAACATTGACTAAAGGTTCCTCCCAGCCGAGGGACTCTCTAAGCTGATCAACAATTGGTTTCACTTGGCTCTTTGCCACGTTGATTTCAACTTTTAATAGCGGGTAATTTTCGACTTTTCCTTTGCTCCCAAACACAGGCGTAGATCCATCAAGCGCTCGGTGAGACCCGGTAACTGACCCGATAGCCCAACAGTGGTCATAGTTTCCAATCCTGTCGACACCGGACTCATGTAAAGTGCTAAGAACTCGCTCTTGTTGTTCAGGCGTACAGAAAATCTCAAGTTTGTACATCTAATTCAAACTCCTAAATGCCAAGTATTACGAATCATTTTAATTGCTTGTTATTGCGCTTATCCGTAGTTTTTCTTACACCAATTTTCCCAACTCTTTTCACCCAATTTTTTTCGTGCCTTGACGATTCTGAACACATTAACAAGTCCCATAAAGAAACCGAAAATAGCAGATGAAATAAGGTAAGTTTTCCAATGTTCGGGCTCTGAGTGCCAAGTAAACATCCACATCAAAGACCCCCAAATTACGGCCATCGATAATCCATAAATCAAGAATACTTTTTGAAGCGATTGAAACACCATAGGCGTTTGAGACACGTTAGTGTATTTTGACCAAATAAAGGCATTTGGCCTCGTTAAGTCTGCAGGGACGCCCTTTTCAATAAGGTGCTGCTGAATGAATTTCGCCTTGTCCATCTTTACCTCACTATGCCTATGTCACTTGAATTCTATGACTATGCGACGATTTACCGAGAAGTGTTACCCACTAAAGGACTAACCTGGTTCAATGTGTGTGAGCTGATTGATACACATTGTTTTCTATTAACGCTCCAGAAAACTCAAAAGTCAGTAAACCTATTCGACTAAAACCTAAATGTTCATAAAAGCCATTCGATTCATTTTCTACCCACGTGTACAGCCAGTATTTATTACCAAACTGATTCTCGATTCCATTCAAAAGCTTTCGGCCTATCCCTTTACCTTTGAAAATGTTATCTACATAAAGTTTTTCTACTTCAAAGCCATTGCCAGGCGTTTGGTAGTGCGATTCAAGGTTAACCATTACGTAGCCTTGAATAACCTCATTTTCTTCACTTACAAACACACGATATTTAGTAGTATTCAATATTTCAAAGAAGTAGGCTGCCGTGAAAGTAGACAAGACATACTCAGCGTATTCAGTTTTGACCCCTTCTCTCGCATATGTGTCTAGCCAGACTTTAATGGACAATGCCGCTAATTTTACACAATCGTCTTTTGTCGCTTCCCTGACCATTTCCTCTCCAAACACAGCAGTTAATAAACTGAATAATTATTAGTTTTATCATTAGAGCATTTCTGTCTAGTAATTAAACCATCTCATACTTAGTTAAATAACTCATTTAATAACAGTACCTTACCAAGATAATCGCATCATACATGACGAAAAGCAGAAGTATTCCGTATAGCTAAAATTGAATGCAGAAATTATGTGAATGTGTGTATTACTTATCATTTTATCCATACACCTCCTTGTTCAGACGGGATAGTTGATTTTAAGTTTGTTTGTGACGCGATGATGGATAGACGATGTGAGGTTCGATAGATGAAAGCTAGCGTTGCCGTGACGAATGGAAAAACGCCAACAGAGCTGTCGGCGTTTGATGATCGATCTGACTAGTCTTAAAAACAATGAATGAACTCACTCCAAGTTCTTCGGTTTTTCTCCGAGGTGTTGAGTGAACCTTAACAAATAACCATCCGGATCTTGGAGAAGAAGCTCACGCTCTCCAGACAACTTTTCACCAATGTCATACCAAGTTTCTTTCAGCTCACGAAACAGAGGCACTTTGTGGGCTTGGAGACGTTTTACTAGAGGTTCTAAGTCACTTAATTCAATCTGAAAGTTCACACCTCGCCCCAAGGGAGCCTCAAGCTCACCAGTAATCCATCCTTCATCATTGATTTGCTCTAACATCATCTGCACATGCTCTTGTTCGAGATACACAAAATCAGGATTTTCACGCTTTATGCGAATAGAAAAACCAAGTACATCAACGTAGAAGGCAAGCGACCGCTCAAAGTTGCTAACGGATAGTTCAGGAACCATCGGATTCCAATAGTTTTCCATACTTAATTCCTTATATTAGGGCTATTGCTGGCTGAGTTTTTTCAGAAAGCCTTGCTTAACTTCTGGCCACTCCGAGTCAATAATTGAATACACTACCGTATCTCTTACCGAGCCATCCTTTAAGATCTGATGATTACGCAAGATACCGTCGAGGTTTGCTCCAAGTCCTTCAATTGCTTTTCGAGAGACGGTATTCCCAGTATGAGTGCGAAACTCGACTGCAATAGCTTCATTGTGTTCAAACAGTTGCCTTAACAAAAGGTATTTACACTCTTTATTTATCAATGTTCCTCTAGCCGCATTTGAATACTTTGATATTATTATTTTTAGACGATAGCTCGAAGAAATTTAGTTAAGGCGGGGAGTCTACCTCACCTTTCTTGATTTATTTTTAAACCTAAAAACCTATATGGGTAATTAAAAATCAAACTTTTAAATTTAGGTTTAAGATTATCTCAAAAACCTAATTATTTAGGCTGTTTACCACCCTTGTTATGCCTCATTTCCTAGTGGAATTTCAGCAGCATCAACATTCGTAATGTAAACTCTAAAGTAGACAATAGAGCCGAATATCAATAAAACAGGGGATAAAATTGATGTTAGTATCCCTGTCGCTACTTGTAACGTCGGGTAAACCTCTCCAATATACCCAATCACGAAATTAAGGATAAAATTAAGCCCCCCAACAACAGAGATATTTTAATCAACTTCATAGTGATACCTTTGGTATCCCGCCAACTTTTTTCCAACGCAACCAGTGGAGATTTATTATTTAGTACAGCTTCGAACTCTACGAAACTGTATCGCGCAGCTAGATACAACCCCGGGATAACCAGTGCTATCGTTCCAACTAAAACAATTAAAGAATAAATAATATAAACGATCATTAATCTGGACCAAACTCTCCAAGATACGGAGCGTTCAATATCAAACCCATTAGTAGACGAAGCCATAAAATTGATAAAAATAGCGATTAGATAAGTGTAAATAGAAGAATATACACATAGGTACACCGCGTAGGCCCAGAGGTTTTCTGATACATAAAATGAATGTTCAAGCCACACGCCTAAACATGACATCGTGATGATGAAACCGCCGAAAATTTTAAATATGCTTTTAAAATTTGAGCAAGTGAAATGTAAGCATTCAGATAGAAGAGTTCTCATAAACTGGTCTTTATTTAATGTAATTTGAACAGGATTCATCACCCAATAAGCATTGGGTAGTTCCGAGGCACTTCGCAAAGCAATCTCACCACCGATTAAATTGACAAATAAATCATTTAATAACAGTACCTTACGAAAACCCTGACATCATACACCACTAATAAATAGAAATATTGTATATATTCACGAAAAAATAAAGAAACAGCATGAATATGTGTGTTACTTGTCATTTTTTATATGACTCTTCTGGCGAACCGAGGTATTCGTTCAGTTTTTCATTTGGCACGATGATTGGTAAATATGTTCAGAAATGTTCATCAGAAAACAAAACGCCGACGTAATTGTCGGCGCTTAACTCTATGTATTAATAGGTTAGAGGTAGTCAGCTACTTTGCCATAGTACTCAAAAACTCAGCTTCAAACTCTTCATCGGCTTCTCGGGTTAGACATTCTACCAGCCATTCGATGCTTTGATGGTCTAGCTTACTGTTCACCACAAAGGCTTGCTTTACACCAGACTGACCCAGCTTTGCAGAACCATAGTTCTTGAATGATTTGTTGCCGTGGTAATGGAGTGATTTGATCGCCTCCGCGTTGGGTTCTGGTAAAGCATCGAGTGTGTTGGCAAGCTGAATCACCAGCTCCATTGGGTTCTTAGATGATGAGATGCGATACAGAAAACCGCCCTCCACTCTTTGGCGAACCCAATAATCAAAGCCGCTGCAATCCATCACCTTATCACTGACCAGTGCGGCTTCACTGCGATAACCACACGGCTCTACCACAACAGGTGTGTGTTTGAATTCTGGCTGACCAGAGGCTGCATCGGTATGAGGCAAGATCAAGTCACACGGTTTGCTGTCTTTGGCGGTTGGGGCATTCCAATGAATAGGCATAAACACCTGTTCACGGCGCATCTCTTTGGTTACCACTAAGCGCGCTTGGCACTCGCCTTGTGCGCTGCGCACTTTCACTACAGGATTAATAGTGGCGTGGTTGAAGGCGTCTAGCCCGAACTCTTCTAAGCCAAGCTCTGCAACCGTATCTGGATGCATGGCGACAAAGGGTTCTGGTGTGTGTTCGCCTAAACCTGCGGCCAAGCCTGTGCGGCTCATGGTGTGCCATTGGTCTCGGATTCGCCCTGTGTTCATGATAAGTGGGAATTCAAGGCTGGTATCGGCAATCGGCTTGTCGTGCTCAACTGCAATAAACTGCGCTTTGCCAGATTCGGTAAAGAACTCGCCAGTGGTAAACATGCGCTGCTCAATGATCTCTGGTTGGTACTCTAGCACTGGCCATTGTTGCGGAGTAAGTTCGCCGTAGCCCTTCTCATCCAGTTGCGTGAGTCCAATTAAGCATAAGTCACGCGCTTTGCCTGTCTCATTGCCGAGCGCTGTCATCTCGCAATACTCTTTGAAGATCTCGCCTTCGTGACGGTAATCAAACTGGTCATTGAATCCCATTTTTTGCGCGACTTCTTTTAAGATCCACCAATCTGGTTTAGCTTCTCCTGGGCTTGGTAATATACGGCGCTGACGTGAAATTCGACGCTCCGAGTTGGTTACTGTGCCGGACTTTTCACTCCATCCTTGTGCGGGCAGCACCACATCAGCCAAGCGTGTGGTTTCCGTATCGGCAATACAGTCCGACACCACCACAAACGGGCACTTCTCTAATGCCGCTTTGATTTTTTCGCTGTCAGGCAGGCTCACGACTGGGTTAGTTGCCATGATCCACACCGCTTTTATTTTGCTGTCGTTCATGGCATCAAATAAGTCTATAGCTTTCAAGCCAGCGTGAGTCGCTAAGCTATCGGCTTGCCAAAACTCGCTCACCGTTTGGTGTGATTGCGGATCACAAAATTCAAAGTGCGCAGCTAAGGTATTGGCTAAACCTCCCACTTCTCGCCCACCCATCGCGTTTGGTTGGCCCGTTACAGAGAATGGCCCCATGCCCGGCTTACCTATTTTCCCAGCGGCTAAATGGCAGTTAATAATGGCATTCACCTTGTCACACCCTTGTGTAGATTGGTTCACGCCTTGGGAGTAAATGGTCAGCACCTTCTCGTTCGATGCAAACAAACTGTAGAATTGTTTTAACTGCTGCTCTGTTAATCCTGTTAGCTCAGGAACGCTTTTGTCGCCCCAGCCAGATTCGGTATAGTGATATTGAGTTGCAGATCGAATCGATTCGGTAAAGCCTTGGGTGTGATTTTCTATGTAGTCGGAATCAAGCTTATCGTTATCATCGAGGTAGCCTAATAAACCATTGAACAGCGCCACATCTGAGCCGGATTCCAATGCCAAGTGAATGTCTGCAATTTCACATGTGTCGGTATAACGCGGATCTATGACAATAACTTTCAATGCAGGGTTGGTTTGTTTCGCGGATCTTAATCTTTGGAAAAGTACCGGGTGACACCAAGCGAGGTTTGAGCCAGTGATAACGACGACTTCTGCTTGTTCTAAATCTTCATAACAGACAGGAACGGTATCGGTGCCGAACGCGCGTTTATGCCCAACCACACTCGATGCCATGCAAAGGCGAGAGTTACTGTCGATATTGCCACTGCCGATGAAGCCTTTCATCAGTTTATTGGCAACGTAATAGTCTTCGGTAAGCAGCTGACCAGATACATAGAAAGCAACCGAATCGGCCCCAAATTCTTCGATCGTTTGATTGAATTTATCTGCGACTAACTGCGTGGCACTGTTCCAATCCAGTGATTGTTTTTGCTCATTCTGAATATGAGCAGGTTGTGTAAGACGACCTAAAGGCGTGACGGTGTCACCGAGCGCAATCCCTTTAGTACACAGCTTTCCGTAATTAGATGGATGATCTTGATCACCACGTACTTCTAGTTTTCCTAGCGATGTCGGTCTCGCTTCTATTCCACATCCTACACCACAATAAGCACAGGTTGATTTTATCCAGCCGCTGTTTGAATCGGTCATCCGTTTCTCGCTCAATTATCCATAATTGTAATAATCCAAACCAAGCAAATAACACGCCACTTCATAGCAATCAACAAGCAAGAAATATTCACCAATAAAAACAAAAGCTTAACAAAGGCAAGCCTATCAAAAATGATCAAAATAGAAATTAACCAAGACAGAAACTTAATTTTTGCACCATCTTGCAGAAAGTTGCACCACAAATGCTCATTTATATAAATCTAACAAAAATTTTACATACCACTTTAGGGGTAATTGCGTGCCACTCGCATTTTTTAAGACATTGAAAAAAATGAATTAATTTTTATTTAAATGAACAAACCGTAATCTGGCACCCTCCTTGCTCAACTAAAAACCAAGAGTTAGAAAAAACATTTTTTGTTTTTCTTGATGATTATGAATTGAGTGGAATCTCAACCCGGTATTCATTTACTAACTACTAGAAATTAGATGCTAGTGATGATAACGCCGAGAATAAGGAATGGATTATGAGCAAGAAGAAAATCGTCGTTGTTGGTAACGGCATGGTTGGACACAAATTTATCGACAACATCCTGCAATCAGACAGTGATGAATTTGATGTGATTACTTTTAGTGAAGAGCCAAGGTTAGCGTACGACCGTGTTCAACTGACGGCTTACTTTAATGGTAAAAGTGCTGATGACCTGTCATTGACCAGTGAAGAGTATTACCAAAGTAACGGCGTGAACTACTTGTTGAACCAGAAGGTTGCCAAGCTAGACACTGCCAATCAACAAGTCATCACTGAAAGTGGCCACGTTGAAAGTTACGACAAGCTAATCTTGGCGACGGGCTCTTTCCCTTTTGTTCCCCCTATTCCCGGTAACGACCAAGAACACTGTCACGTTTATCGTACTATTGAAGACTTAGACGCAATTGAACTATCAAGCAAAGGTAGCAAGTCTGGCGTGGTGATTGGTGGTGGTCTGCTTGGCTTAGAGGCCGCAAACGCAGTCAAAAACCTTGGCTTAGAAACCCATGTGGTTGAATTTGCGCCTCGCCTGATGGCGGTTCAATTAGATGACGGTGGCGGTGCCCTATTACGCAGAAAAATTGAAGACCTTGGTGTGCAAGTTCATACCGAGAAAGCGACCTCTGAAATAGTCGATGGCGAAAATGCTCGCTACCGCATGAACTTCGCCGATGGCACCCATTTAGAAACCGATATGATCGTGTTCTCTGCGGGTATTCGCCCTCAAGATGCGCTAGCAAGAAGCTCTGATGTCGAAATTGGCGAGCGCGGCGGTATTGTCATCAACAACCACTGTCAAACCAATATAGAAAACGTCTACGCCATTGGCGAATGTGCCCTTTGGGATAACAAGATCTTTGGCCTAGTCGCCCCTGGCTATTCAATGGCGAAAATCGCGGCTTCGCATATTGTCTCCGGCGGTACTGACGATGCTGCATTCACTGGCGCAGACATGAGCACTAAACTCAAACTGCTTGGCGTCGATGTTGCCAGTATTGGTGAAGTACACGGCAAGACGGAAGGCGCTCAATCGTATACCTATAACGATGAAATCGAACAAGTGTATAAGCGCCTAATCATCTCAGCTGACGGCACAAAGATTGTCGGTGCGGTATTGGTCGGTGATGCAGAAGCTTATGGCTCGCTACTGCAAATCAAGCAAAACGATATGCCCCTTCCTGAAAACCCATCAGTGTTGATTTTGCCTAATGTGGCCGATGATTCAGGCTCTGCAATGGGTGTTGAAGCTCTGCCTGATAGCGCTGTTATTTGTTCATGTTTTGATGTGACTAAAGGCGACATTAAAGACGCGGTATCTGCTGGCTGCACCACTATGGCTGCACTGAAAGAAACCACCAATGCTTCAACAGGTTGTGGCGGCTGTTCTGCTCTTGCGAAACAAGTTCTCGATAGCGAACTGAGTAACTTGGGTGTTGAAGTCTCTAACGATATCTGTGAGCACTTTGCTTACTCTCGCCAAGAGCTGACTGACATCATCCGCGTCAACAAAATCAAGACCTTTGATGAGCTGTTAGATTCTCACGGAAACGGATTAGGCTGTACCGTGTGTAAACCAGCTGTCGGTTCGATTCTGGCTTCGTACTGGAACGATTACATCCTTGAAGATCAACACATCGAACTGCAAGACACCAACGACATCTACCTTGGCAACATGCAAAAAGACGGTACCTACTCAGTGGTTCCGCGTATTGCTGGCGGTGAAATCACACCGGATAAATTGATCGTACTTGGTGAAGTCGCTAAAGAGTTCGACCTGTACACCAAAATCACCGGTGGTCAGCGTGTCGACTTGTTTGGCGCACAACTTAACGAACTGCCTATCATCTGGAAAAAGCTGATTGATGCAGGTTTCGAAACGGGTCACGCCTACGGAAAATCGGTTCGTACCGTGAAATCGTGTGTGGGTAGCACTTGGTGTCGATACGGTGTCGACGACAGTGTTGGCTTAGCGATTCGACTAGAGAACCGCTACAAAGGTTTGCGCTCGCCACACAAGATCAAGTTTGCGGTTTCTGGCTGTACTCGTGAATGTGCAGAAGCACAATCGAAAGACATTGGTGTTATCGCAACAGACAAAGGTTGGAACCTCTACATCTGTGGTAACGGCGGCATGCGCCCTCGCCATGCAGACCTATTCGCCACTGATTTGGACGAAACCACACTCCTTAAATACATCGACCGCGTTTTGATGTTCTACACACGTACCGCAGACCGCCTACAACGCACATCGGTATGGATGGAGAACCTTGAAGGCGGCATTGAATACCTCAAGCAAGTCGTGATTGAAGACAAGCTCAACGTTGCTGAAGAACTCGAAGCGGACATCGCACTCAACATCGAGAAGTACCAGTGTGAATGGAAAACCACCATTGAAAGCCCTGAGAAGATGAAGCGCTTCCAGCACTACATCAACAGTGAAGAAATGGACACTAGCCTCTCCTTCATCAAAGAGCGAGAGCAACGCTTTCCTATGCCGAGCTTGAGTGATTCTTCGAATTCACAACGCGATGAAAAGCTTACTAAAGCCGACCAAATCGAAGTTACGGAAGTTTCGTAAACCGAATGAATGGTGAGTGAATCAGTAACAACTAAACCAATATCGATAGTCGACAGTGGCGCAGCCCAAGAAAACTGCTGTCGGCTATCACCCTAATTAAATTGATTATTAGCTTTATGTTTAGACTAGGAGAAAGTCATGAAAAATTGGACAACCGTATGCAGCACCCGCGACCTAACCCCAAACGGGGGAATTTGCGCCAAAGTAGACGATAACCAAGTGGCTATTTTTTACTGCAAGCGTAGCGACACACTTTATGGGCTCTCTAATTACGACCCCATCGGCAAGGCGAATGTGATATCACGTGGTATAATTGGTTCATTAAACGGTGAGCCTTACGTGGCCTCACCTTTATACAAGCAGCATTACCACTTAGAAACTGGCGAATGTCTTGAACAGCCTGATCTCAAGCTCGTGAAATTTGAAGTTCGCAAGCAAGGAGAACAAGTTCAAGTTCTCGCACCTCTTGCTATCGCCAGTTAACTCAAACGCCGACACCATCATGCAAACGCTTATCGGCGTGCGCAATTTCGGCACAGGGTTTATGCACATAAAAAGCGTTCGAAGTTCGGAAGTAACGCAGGTGCTAAAACCGGGTAATTTTCCAGATTTAAAGGATTTAAACCATGGATAACACAAAATTTTCGCTGCTTTCATTTACGGGTAAGATGAAGGTCTTACACCTAAGTTGGATGGCCTTTTTCATTACCTTTGTTGTGTGGTTCAACTTTGCCCCACTACTGCAAATGGTGAAAACCACACTTGGTCTTTCTACTGAAGAGATCAAAACACTCCTGATCCTCAACGTTGCATTGACCATTCCAGCGCGTGTCGCGATAGGTATGTTAACGGATAGATATGGCCCGAGGTTGGTCTACTCTTCACTTCTCGCTGTCTGTTCTATCCCTTGTTTCATGTTTGCTATGGCAGACTCTTTCATTCAAGCGGCAATCGCTCGTTTCCTACTCGGTTTCATTGGTGCAGGATTCGTTGTCGGTATTCGTCTTGTGTCTGAGTGGTTCCCACACAACGAACTGGGTACGGCAGAAGGTATTTACGGCGGCTGGGGTAACTTCGGCTCTGCAGCAGCAGCGTTTACACTTCCAACTCTTGCGTTAGCGTTTGGCGGCGAAGATGGCTGGCGTTATGCGGTCGGTATTACTGGCGTAATGAGCTTAGCGTTCTCGTTTATCTTCTACAAAAACGTGTCAGATACACCAAAAGGTTCAACTTACTTCAAGCCAGCTCAAGTAACGGCAATGGAAGTGACATCAAAGGGTGACTTTTTCTTCCTACTTATTATGAAGATCCCGATGTATGCCGCACTGGCGCTACTGACATGGAAGCTATCACCAAGCAACATCAACATGCTTTCTGACATGGCCGTCTACTCTGTATATGCAGGTTTAGCTGCACTTTACGTGTACGAAGTGTCGCAAGTTTGGAAAGTAAACAAGAACGTATTTAAAGAAGAAGTGCCAGAGATTCACCAGTACAAGTTCAAGCAAGTAGCGGTACTTAACGTATTGTACTTCGCGACATTTGGTTCTGAATTGGCTGTTGTTTCTATGCTGCCATTGTTCTTCTCTGAAACCTTTGAATTAACCCCAGTTCTTGCAGGTATGGTTGCATCGGCTTATGCCTTTATGAACCTAATGTCTCGCCCAGGTGGCGGTTGGATTTCAGATAAATTTGGTCGTAAACCAACACTGCTTATTCTAACGATTGGTCTTGCTGTGGGTTACTTCGCAATGGGTCAAGTAGATAGCACATGGCCTGTATGGCTAGCGGTTGTCGCGGCGATGGCGTGTTCTTTCTTCGTGCAAGCGGGTGAAGGTGCGGTATTTGCGACGGTTCCTCTAATTAAACGACGCATGACAGGTCAAATTGCTGGTATGACGGGCGCTTACGGTAACGTGGGTGCGGTAGTTTACCTAACTGTGTTGTCATTCGTGAGCTACCAAACATTCTTCTTAGTGATTGCTGCAACAGCGGTACTTGGCTTTGTAACTCTACTGTTCATGGAAGAGCCTAACGGTCAAATCGCCGAAGTAAACGACGATGGCAGTGTCACGCTGATTAATGTTTCAAGCTAGGAAGCATTGATATTATTGAATCGGGAGAAGCACCTTAGCGGATACATCAATGCTAGGTGCTTCGTTCAAAGGCTCTAAGTTCACTAGGGCTTTTGTTCTTCCTAGGATGTTCTGTCAAGGAAGCGGGAAGAAGAGCAGTTAAGAAGAAGACCAGTTATGACAATTTCATTCAGCCAAGGGCAAGTCATCACGCCAGAATCCAACAACCAGTTAACGCTTAAGTTTGGTGGTTATTCGAATCAAGGCATACGTGATGAAAACCAAGACGCCATCATCGTAAAACACCCCAAGACTCGTGCTGAGCAAGAGCTAAAAGGCAGTGTTGCATGTATAGCCGACGGCGCAAGTTGCAGTGAACACGGCCAGAAAGCCAGTCACACCAGTGTGATGCAATTCATTGATGACTACTACGCCACTCCAAAAAGCTGGAGCATTCAGCGTTCGGCGCAAAAAGTCCTAACGTCACTCAACTCTTGGCTGTTCAACACGTCTGTTTCGAATATTCATCCAGCGCAGCAAGTTAACCATAACGCGCTCGTATCCACCTTTAGCAGTGTGATTCTCAAGTCGAATACCGCACATATATTCCATGTGGGTGACAGTCGAATTTACCTATTAAGAAATGGTGAACTACGCCAACTGACACGCGACCACACCCGTAAAAATATGGGCCAGAAGCATTATCTAACACGCGCCTTAGGCATGGATAACCAACTCAACGTTGACTATCAAACGCTTCCTATTAAAAAAAACGACTGTTTTATCCTGACATCTGATGGTGTACACGAGTTTGTGTCTCCCAATACCTTTAAAGAACACATCGATAAGCCCGGAGTAGATTTCGAATACGCCGCTCAAACCATATGTAACACAGCGTTAAGCCACAATAGTTCGGACAACGTAAGCTGCTTGATTGTTCAAGTAAGCCATCTACCTAAACCTTCGCTCATTGAATTCCATGAGAAGCTGGCTAAACGTGCCATCCCACCCGCTTTAAAGCTTGGACAAAGTATCGACAACTTTATGGTGCTTGAGGTGCTGTATGCTGGATCTAGAAGTCACGTATACCGAGTCATGCAAAAAGAGACACAAACAGAGTTCGTACTCAAAGTACCGTCGGTTCAATATCATGACGACCCAGCACAGCTGAGAGCTTTCTTTAACGAGCAATGGGCAGGTATCTTGTTGAATAACAAGAAAGTAATGAAGGTTTACCCAACGCCTGAACACTCTCAATTCCTATATCAAATTTGTGAATGGGTTGAAGGAGTGACGCTAAGGCAATGGATGTACGACAACCCTAAGCCTTCGCTCGAACAGGTTCGCGAGATCCTAGAAAAAATCACACAAGGTATTCGTGTATTACAACGTGCCGACATGGTTCACAGAGACTTAAAGCCCGAGAACATCATGATCCAACGCGATGGCAACATCAAAATCATCGACCTTGGTGCGGTGTTAGTCAGGGGAATTGAGGAGGGAGAACAAGCAGACAAAGATCCCACGCCACTCGGCGCAGTGAATTACATCGCTCCAGAAAGTATTAAATACAACACGGCCACGACAAGCTCAGACTTGTTCTCTATCGCTGTGATTGGTTATGAGATGCTAACAGGCGAGTTGCCCTACTCTGAGATGAGCGCTCAATCTCTAAAACAAACTCGCCACCATCAATGGGAATACCAGCCGCTGACACAAAAGCGAACAGATTTACCAGCTTGGATTGATTTGGTGTTACAAAAGGCGTGTGCTGAATCACCTAACGAGCGATACCCGATTTTGGGTGATTTTGTCGCCGATCTCTACACCCCCAATCAAAACCTAATGAAACACAAAGCCAAGCAGCCATTGATAAACCGAAATCCAATCCAGTTTTGGAAGGTGTTGGCCCTGTTACTCGGCGTGGTCGCTATTGTAGAGTTAGGCTTATTGCTTAGTCCTAGTTAAAAACTTAGTCCTAGTTAACCGCTTTAGTTCTAGTTAGCTGTTTAGTCCTAGCTAACCGCTGAGCTCAAGCTAACCTCGCTTCACTAAGCTTCTCGGCACAAGTTCGATGCCCGACTGGTAACGTTTTGCTGAAGCGTTCAATGCCAAAGCAAACGCGCTGTCTGCGATGACTTCGAATTGCTGCGGCAGTGAGTGAACCTTAAAGGGTAAGAAATCCAATAATCGGTTATCACCAAAAGTCGCCAACTTTACTTGATTGATCAGCTCTGGCTTTTCAACCATCACATCCAGCACACCTTCTAACAAGGTGTAAGACATAGTCACAATCGCATCAGGGACTGTACCTTTAGCAATCCACTCTTCAAACACTTCTCGTCCAGATTCACGGTCAAAGTGCTCACCGTAACCAACAACCGTTGGCTTGTTATCTTTTAGCCCTGTTTGCAACGTATGCGCTTTGTTCGCGGCTTCAAAACCCAACTGACGTTCACGTGAAATGTTCAGGTCTGGCAATGCGCCTATCAAGCCGACACTGTGAATACTGTCATCAAGGATTGAATGCGTCAGTTCAAACGCGGCTTCAAAGTCCTCACTGATCACGCAAGCAAAATGTTCATCGTCTAACGGACGGTCAATCGCGATTACGGGTGTGCCAGAGTTTTGCAGCTTCAAGTAAAACTCGTTAGCGTCTGGCATAGAGCTCGCCACCAGCAAAGCATCAATACGACGGCTCACCAACGCTTCCGCTACTTTGCGTTCAGTTTCGGCGTCATCATCAGAACAACCAATCAGGATTTGATAGCCCACTTTACGTGAGTTCTGCTCTATCAATTTTGCTAAACGCGCGTAACTGCTGTTTTCCAGGTCAGGAATAATCAAACCAAATGAACGGCTATTCCCAGCACGCAGCGACGAAGCAGCATGGTCTGGACGGTAGTTATACTGGTCGACAACCGCCATTACTTTCTGCTGAGTCTTCTCACTGATTCTGTATTTCTGCGCCTTGCCATTAATCACATAGCTGGCCGTGGTTTTCGACACACCGGCTAGTTTGGCAATCTCATCTAGTGTCATATGGGTGACCTGTATTTTGTGCGTAGGATCATATAACCAATCTTCTGATCCTTGGATTAGTTGAATTATATGCTGAATCGATTCAGTATAAAAGCTGAAAGGATTCAGTAAAATCTGAAAAGTGACTTCAATCATCCTTTTGTATGGATTAAGCGTCATTTGTCGTGATTCAACTTCTCGTTATTAACGAAACTGAAATTACGACACGCAGCAAAACTATTTTGAAAACCAAAATCGGCTTTGCTGAATTTTTTCACACTGAATGCTGAACCGATTCAGCAAGCATAAAGCAAAGAGCAAGCAAAGAATTAAGCTCCATGAATCTTGCTCTAGACTGAATCGTAGCGATACACAAATTCTCAAGCGATACGCTAAAGAGGCACCATGCTTAAATTATCAAAATCTGACATCACTCTTGGTCAAACGGCCGATGACAAATTCAAAGCTATCCAGAACATTGCTGGCGACCTAACCGCGAAGGGCTTAGTGGACTCTGGCTACGTTGAAGGAATGCTGAACCGTGAAAACCAGAACTCTACTTTCCTAGGCAACGGCATCGCGATTCCTCACGGCACCACTGACACGCGTAGCCTAGTAAAAGAGACAGGCGTTGCAGTACACCACTTCCCTGAAGGTATTGATTGGGCAGACGGCAACCGTGTTTACGTAGCAATTGGTATTGCAGCGAAATCTGACGAGCACTTAGGCATTCTTAAGCAGCTAACTAAAGTTCTAGCGGCAGACGGTGTTGAAGAGAAACTAAAGCAAGCGAAATCAGAAGACGAAATCATCGCCCTACTTAATGGCGAAGTTCAGCTAGAAGCCGACCTAGACGCTTCTTTAGTTCAGCTCCTATTCCCTGCAAGCGACATGATTCAAATGTCTGCAGTTGCGGGCGGCCTGCTTAAGAACACAGGTTGCACAGACAACGCATTCGTTGCTGACCTAGTAACGAAAACACCGACTCACCTAGGCCAAGGCTTATGGTTGTTGGGCAGCGACAAGGGCGTAACTCGCACTGGCGTATCGTTTGTTTCAACGGCCAACCATTGTGAGTTTGAAGGCACACCAGTGAAAGCCTTAGTGGCATTCGCGGCTTGTAACAGCGCGCACCAATCAATTCTGGCAAACCTAAGCAAGATGGTTTTCGAAGGTAAACAGCAACAACTGTTAACCGCTGATGCAGCACAAGTGATTGGCCTTCTAAAAGGTGAAGCGGTTTCTACAGCTTCTCAAGACGATGACAACTGCGCAGTATTCAAAATCAAAAACGCACACGGCCTACACGCTCGTCCGGGCGCAATGCTGGTTGCTGAAGCGAAGAAATTCGAATCAACAATCCGCGTTTCAAACCTAGATGGTGACGGAAAAGAAGTGAACGCGAAGAGCTTGATGAAAGTGATCGCTCTTGGCGTTAAACACGGCCACCAGCTTCAGTTTGTTGCTGAAGGTGATGACGCAGCACAAGCACTTGAATCGATCGGCAAAGCTATCGCTTCAGGCCTTGGCGAAGGTTAAGGAATCGATATGTCTGATAAACAAATCAAAGCCGTTACCGTAACGCTAAACCCTGCTTTGGATCTAACAGGTGCTATCGACGCACTGAATGTTGGCTCGGTTAGCCTAGTAAACAAAGGCTCTCTGCATGCAGCAGGCAAAGGCGTAAACGTAGCAAAAGTGCTTTCAGAGCTTGGCGCTAAAGTGACCGTAACAGGTTTCCTTGGTCGCAATAACGAAGAAGCGTTCTGCCAACTGTTCGAACAGATGGGCGCAACTGACCGCTTTATCCGTGTTGATGGCGCAACTCGTATCAACGTGAAATTGGTAGAAAACTCAGGCCAAGTTAGCGACATCAACTTCCCAGGTGTTCCTGTTGACGCTGAAGCGATTAAAGCGTTTGAAGAAACCTTGCTAGAGCTGGCTGAAGACCACGAATACTTCGTGATTGCAGGCAGCTTGCCACAAGGCGTATCACCAGAGCTTTGCGCTTCTTGGGTTCAACGTTTACGCGATTTAGGTAAGAAGGTGCTATTTGATAGCAGCCGTGACGCACTTAAAGCCGGTATCAATGCACAACCTTGGTTAATTAAGCCAAACGATGAAGAGCTGTCTCAGCTGTTCAACGCAGAACTGACAACACGTGACCAATGCCAACACGCAGGCCAAGCCCTAAGTGAAAAAGGCATCGATAACATCGTGGTATCACTTGGCGCTGAAGGCGTGATGTGGCTTAACCAAGGTGAATGGCTACATGCTCAACCGCCACGTATGCAAGTGGTGAGCACAGTAGGCGCAGGCGACACCTTAGTTGCTGGCCTATGTTGGGGTCACATGCAACAGATGCCAAAACCAGAACTTATTAAATTCGCAACCGCCCTATCTGCTCTAGCAGTTTCGCAAGTAGGCGTGGGCATCACCAGCCAACAAGAGCTGGATTCAGTACTACAAAATATCCAATTACAGGCGCTTAGTGCTCCAACTAGCCAGTTAGACACAAGCAAATAGGACAAAAGGTTTATTATGAATATTACCATTATCACAGCTTGCCCAAGTGGCGTAGCAAACAGCATCATCGCCGCAGGCTTGTTAGAGCAAGCGACAAAAGCACTGGGTTGGAACGCTGCTATTGAATGTCAATCAAGCGTACTACCTGAATCTCCGGTATCACAAGACGCTATCGACAGCAGCGACGTTGTTGTTATCGCAGCTAACACAAACGTTGATAAAGCGCGCTTTGTTGGCAAGAAAGTGTACCAAGCGGCTATCTCTGAATGCACTGCAGATGCAAAAGCATTTCTAGAGAAAGCGGTAGCAGAAGCAACGGTGTTAGACGCTTCTCAAGTTGAAAGCACTGTTGAAGTGACGGGCACGTCAGTAAACTCTTCTACAACAGCAAGCACAGGCAGCAAAAAGATCGTTGCGATTACCGCTTGCCCAACGGGTGTTGCACACACCTTTATGGCAGCTGAAGCACTTGAAGCAGAAGGCAAACGCCTAGGTCACCAAATCAAAGTGGAAACTCGCGGCTCTGTAGGTGCTAAGAACCAACTGACAGACCAAGAAATCGCAGACGCTGATCTTGTTATCATCGCAGCCGACATCGACGTTCCACTGGATCGTTTTAACGGCAAAGCGCTATACAAAACGACAACGGGTCCTGCACTTAAGAAGACGAAGCAAGAAGTTGAAAAAGCCTTTGCTGAAGCTAAGCCATACCAGCACACAGCTTCTTCAAATTCAGCGCCTGCTGACGAGAAGAAAGGCGTGTATAAGCACCTTATGACAGGTGTATCTCACATGCTTCCTGTGGTTGTTGCGGGTGGTTTGATCATCGCTCTTTCTTTCGTATTCGGTATCGAAGCGTTTAAAGAAGAAGGCACACTGGCAGCAGCACTGATGACTATCGGTGGTGGTTCTGCATTCGCACTGATGATTCCTGTTCTTGCTGGTTTCATCGCATTCTCGATTGCTGACCGTCCGGGTCTGGCTCCAGGTCTAATCGGCGGTATGCTGGCTAGCTCAACGGGCGCAGGTTTCCTAGGTGGTATCGCGGCTGGTTTCATTGCGGGTTACTCTGCGAAGTTCATTGCTGACAAAGTTCAGCTTCCACAATCAATGGAAGCGCTTAAGCCTATCCTGATCATTCCTTTTATTGCGAGTTTGTTCACTGGCCTTGTGATGGTTTACATCGTAGGTGGTCCTGTTTCTGGCGTAATGAGCGCAATGACAGACTTCCTAAACAACATGGGTACGTCTAACGCGATTCTTCTGGGTGTGATTCTAGGCGCAATGATGTGTTTCGACCTTGGTGGTCCGGTAAACAAAGCCGCTTACACATTCGGTGTTGGTCTACTGGCTTCGCAAACTTACGCACCAATGGCGGCTATCATGGCAGCAGGTATGGTTCCTGCTCTAGGTATGGGTCTTGCGACTTTCCTAGTGAAAGACAAGTTTGAAGCAGGCGAGCGTGAAGCAGGTAAAGCATCATTCGTTCTTGGCCTATGTTTCATCTCTGAAGGTGCGATTCCATTCGCAGCGAAAGACCCAATGCGTGTTATCCCAGCATGTATGGCGGGTGGTGCACTAACGGGTGCTCTATCAATGATGTTTGGTGCACAGCTAATGGCTCCACACGGTGGTCTATTTGTACTATTGATTCCTGGCGCTATTTCTCCAGTTCTTATGTACCTAGTGGCGATTGCAGCAGGTACAGCAGTAACAGGCTTTGGTTACGCTGCTCTTAAAAAGATGAGCAGCGATAAAGTGACAGCAGAGGCTTAATCCCCCAACTCTGTTTAACGGCTAAGCCCGATGAACAGAGGCTCTTGATGACCGTTTTCTTAGTAAAACGGCTCCTTGAAACAGAACAAAGGCTCCTCAAATGAGGAGCCTTTTTATTGTTCACCGTATTACGGGATTAAAACGGGTAGCTGAAAAGAGAAGGTCACCCCTTCCACTTCGTCATCATCAATGTGGCGAATCATTTCTACCAAATACCCTTGTACATCCAGCTTTAAGCCTTGTTGTTCAACAGCCTTAAACAGCGCTTCTAACGCGGTGCTGTACGCCACATCCGAAACCAGGTAAACATCGCTGCAAAGGTAATACCCTTCAGGAATCACCTTATCGTAACGATCTTTAGCGACTTGCCAATTTCCGATTTCAGCGTCGATGTCATCCCACTTATTTTTCATCTGCTTAATCGGAGTGGTGCTCATCAACTTAATCGACTTTTGACCATACATCTCAAACACCGTATCCCAATCAGGATCGTCCAGTTTTAGCTTCTGCATACCGCGTTCTGGATACCAAACCAACTCGGTCGGCATCGACTTAACCAGTTCTTTTTCCATCGAAGACTGCACACCCGGATGCGCCAATCTCTGAATGAAATCCGCCGTCTCCTTTGGGGTCGCGTTGTAGCCCATTTCTCGAATGTGCTTTGCGGTAACACCTAATTCGCGTTTAAGCGCCTTACCTAAAGACTGCGACGATGAGAAGCCACAATACTGAGCTATTTCAATCACGCTCCACGGCTCATCATTGATCAGCAAGCCCACTGCGATTTGTAATCGAACGCGACTCAGATACTGACCCGGTGTTTCATTGAACTGCTCAGTAAATTGACGATGAAAGTGATAAGGAGAAATTGCACTTTCGGTTGCTATCTCTTCCCATGTACGACGCTCACCCCACTCTTCATGCATTAAAGTAAGCGCATGACTAAAGCGTTTTTGAAGATGCTCTGGCAAAGATTCAATCAATGCAATCTCAGGCACCAGTTTAAAACCGGGCACAAATTGATAATCAGGTTTGCTCTGTTGCGTCATACGGTCTTTGTTCTCAGGCATAGAAGCTCTTGTATCTGTCGACTTGATTGAATTCGATCGCTTGGCTTCACTATCGTCTTTGTCCTTTATAAAATCAATCACGAGCGCTCCAAACTGAGTTCTTCTAATGCATCTTGTTCACGTGGTGCTTGTGCAATTAGATTTTCAACCTGAGGCGGCTTGCAGCAAAACAGGCCAAGCAGCACGGGGATCAAAATCAGCGTTACTGCAGTGGCAAACAATTCTCCAAACACCAGTGAGACCGCAGCAGGCTTCAAGTATTGTGCTTGTTCCGCAGTTTCACTTAGTAATGGCAACAACCCACACACAGTGGTTATCGTGGTTAAGAAGATAGCTCTCAAACGGCTAGTACCGGCAATCACTAACGCTTGCTGTAATGGCACGCCTTGGCGATATTCAGCATTAAAGCGAGTGATCAGCACCAACGAGTCGTTGATCACGATCCCCGTCATGGCCATCATGCCGAACATTGAGAGAATGCTGATGGGCAAGTCCATCAAGTAATGACCAAAAATCGCACCTGCGAATCCAAACGGGATGACAGCCATAATGATCATTGGTTGCCAGTAGGATTTCAAAGGCACGGCCAACAAGATGTAGATCATCAGCAGCGTCAGAATCATTGCCGATTCAAAGCCATCCGACACCTCCCCTATCTCTTCAAACTCACCGCCCGCTTTAATGGTTACGCTTGGATATTGTAAGTGTAGAGACTCAATCGTATCTTCTAGCTGTTCTCGCGTTTTCTCTGGTGATTGTAGGTCACGATTCTGCTTCCAATACAGGTTAATCACTTGCTCTCGGTCACGGCGGTAAATCACTTGCGGTTCTTGCTCATGACGAAACTCAGCAATATCCCCCATCATCACACTTCCACCATTAGGTAACATGATAAGTGCCTGTTGTAGCTGAGCTAAGGTTCTGCGCTCATCTTTTGGGTATTGCAGCAGCACCTTGGTCTCTTGCTCGTTTTCTAGCAGGCGATGGACTTCTCTTTCGCCAAACGCCTCTCCGGCAAGTTGAGCCAGCGTGGCTTGAGTTAACCCTAGTTGCTGACCGTATGGATTCAACACCAAACGAACTTGCGGTAAACCGTCCTGACCATCATCGTAAACATCCGAAACACCTTTCAACGAAGCCAAACTATCCGCTAACTGTTCACTCACTCTTGATGCAAGCTCACGATCATTAGAAGAGATCGTTAAGAATGTGCCACCAGCAAGCTCTTCTGCCGCGCTGAATTTCACCGAGTAAGCGCCTTCGATTTGCCCAGCACTCTCTCGCCATCGCTTCAGTAGTAAGTTACCCGGCAATAAGCTTAAAGATTCATTGGTGAGCTCGGCGGTCACTTCAATTTCGCCGTAGCCATCAGACCACGCAAGCAGGTTCACGACGGGCTTTTCTTGTAATGGGTAATCTTCCATTAAGCCTTTTTCTACCTGTGTCATTGCTTGCTCTACTTGCAACAAAGCTTGGCGCTGGAGTGGTAACGGCGCGCCATCTTCCAGTTCAATGACCGCGGTGATGTAACGCCCCGGAATTTCAGGGAACAACGCACTGCGAATCGCACCATTCGACCACATGCCATAAGCCAGTGAGATAACCGCCACAAACCCAAGCAAAGACGCCACTTTATAGCCAAGCGCAAACTCCAATACTGGCTTATAGATGTTGAGATTGAACCACTGCAACCCGCTTTGAGCCGCATTCTGAACCTTGGCAAAAATACTTGTGGATGGCTTTTTCACAGAGAGCTGAGCCAAGTGCGACGGCAGAATAAATTTGCTTTCAATCAGAGAGAAGATCAAAGCGAAGATCACCACTGCCGAAAACCCAGCAAGCACCTTAGCTAATTCATTATTAATCCAAAGCATTGGAGAAAATGCAGCAATGGTCGTTAGCACACCAAATACAGTCGCCACCGACACGGAATGCACGCCCTGCCAAGCGGCTGTTTTGCCGTTTATATTAGAAGAATAGCCGGCGCTACGCGTCCGTTTTTCATGTATCGCTTCACCAACAACCACTGCGTCATCCACCAGCACACCGAGCACCAAGATAAAACCAAACAAGGTGATGTCGTTGATGCTGTAATTAAAAAGCTGCATTGCGGCGAGCGTACCTGTCAGCGCAATCGGAATCCCCATCGCGACCCAAAAGGCGAGCCTAATCTCAAGGAAGATCCCAAGCAAAATAAGCACGATTAACAAGCCTTGCCATGCATTTTCGCTCAAACGAAACAACTGCTCTTCAATGTAAGGCGCCATATCAGCCATGGTATTCAGCTCAATATCCGAAGGCAGAATCGCACGTTGGGCATCCAGAGTTTCACTAATCGCTTCACTGACTTTAAGCAGGTTGTCGGTTTGGCTCGTACTGACCAGTAAGGCGATGGCGTTAGAGCCGTTGTTACGCACGATAGAACCACTGTATTGGTAACCACGACTTAACTTGGCGATGTCACCCAGCAGTATTTTTCCGTTGCTTCCTGAAATCACAACAAGCTGGTTCAACTTCTGTAGATCATCGGCGTATCCGTCACCACGAATGACCATTCGACCTTTGTCACTGATCAGTTCACCGCTACGAGTCTCAAGCGAACGCTGCTCAACGAGCTCTGCGAGATCTTCTAAGCTCAACCCCAACGCTTTCAGTTGGTCAGGATCGGGCTCGATAACTAATTGAGATGTGCGAGTTCCCCAATTTGATACCTTCGATATACGCGGATTCTTCTTCAGTGCTTGTTCAAGTTGCTTGGCGATAGGTTGCAGTTCGTCATCGGTTCTTGGCCCGGATACCAACACAAACGCGGCTAAGTTAGTAAACTCGTTGCGCACAACTTGCGGCCGTTCTGCTTGCACGGGAAAGCCGTTAATAGCGTTAACTTGGTTACGAATATCATCCAACAACTTGTCTAAGTCTGTGCTGCTGGTTTTACGAACCACAACTCTAGACACGCCTGCACTCGACTGGCTGGTGATCTGTTTGATGCCAGCAATTCCGCTGATCGACTCTTCGATTCGTTGCGTCACGCTCTCATCAATCTGTTGTGCGGTACCGCCAGGATAAGCCACAGTAATACTGATTGATGATGGTGCAATTTGTGGGAACGACTCAACACGCAGTTGTCCAAATGCTAATACGCCACTGATCACAATCGCCATCATCAGCAGATTGGCAGCGACTGGGTTATTAATGAACCATTTTGTCATCCAACTCATTGGTTTGATTCCTTAATCTGAGCTGCATCAGATTTACCCGCGAGCATGGCTTCAGAATGGACTCCATTGAACCTAGGCGCGACTTGTTTACCGTTAAGCATGGAAGAAAGCGGATATTGCACCACACGGCGAGCCTCATCACTTCGATCATTGAAGCGAATATCAAGCTCTCGGCTGCCTTGCCCAATAAGCGTTACCGACTCTTTTCGTAAGCGATCTTCTGTATCCAATGTCCACACATACCCGTCTCGCGTCATCGCACTCAAAGGTACGCTTATGACGTCATCTTGTAGACCGAGGTTAACCACAGCTTGAACCTGCTGATTAGGGAATAGTCTAAGCTTGTCTTGGTAAGGGTTTTCAACCGATAGCACTACTTGCCTTTGACGAGTCACCGAATCGACTTCTGGCGACACATAGCGCACCTTCGCCGGCCATTGGTTCCCTGAACGACTCACGACACGAATACTCGGCTTAACCAAAGCCGCTTGCACTTGCTGCCAATGCAGTTCAGAGATTGGAAGCTCGACATCAATCGAGTCACTGGCGGCTAACTCAAAGGTCACTTGCCCCGCCTCTACCCACTCTCTTGGGCTAATGTGACGCTTCATGACCACCGCATCAAAAGGCGCGATGATCGCCGACTCTTCCACTAGCTTCTTCGCACTGACATAAGCTTGATTGGCTTGTTGTAAATTGGCTTTTGCGGCAAGCACGTGAGGCTCTCTGCGCGCAAAAGACGAGCTTGTTTTTGGGTTGAGCATTTTGAGCGCGACGGTCTGTTCATGCTGAGCTTGCTTCAATTCGAGCTCCGCTTGTTTTAACGCACCCAACGCTTGCGCCAAGTTCGCATCGACAGCGCTAGTATCTAGCCTTGCTAACACATCACCTTTTTTGACTAAATTTCCCGGTTCGATGTTTTCATTCAGCCATTTTAGTTGCGCACTACTCGACGCTTTAAGTTGAATTGGCCAACGAGCAGCGGTTAAGCCTAGTACCGTTAACGTCGATTCGTGTTGCGAAGGGGTCACCTCCAACACAGAAACGGATGCTAATATTGCTTGCTTCTTCACAGGTTCCGCTGCTTCGGGTTCCAATTCATCGACAACAATCAAGGCAACAAAGATAGCCGCACAACCGACTAATACCGAAAGTGGCTTTTTAAATTTCATAAGGCATCTCCTTGGTAGCCTGTTGGACGGAGGTATGATTGAGTCGCTGACTGATTTCAGTAAGGCGAGAAAGGGTTTGCAGCGTTATTGGTAGCATCACTGCGGTTTCAACAAACTCCAGCGAATAAGTAACGATTGAGAACACTTGCCCTGCAGTCGGCTCGATAAGCTGACTCACCATCCACAAATTGCCTACGACAGCGCCAAATAACACAGTAAAGATCAGTCCGTAGACAATCGCCTCAGTATCTGAAAGCTTGATTTCACACTGTTTTAAGCGTTCAAAGTGCCAACGAAGCGCTGATAAGCGAACGCCGCTCAGCAATTGAACCTGCTGTTCAACTTGGTCGTTAAATTGGCCATTGAGTCGGGCAAAGGTTCGGTGGAACACGCCATAAATCGCAAGCATCGACAGCCCAGCAAACAACATGCATAGCGCCAATGAGAAGTGGAATGTAGAGAGAATCACCACAGTCGCAACAAGCTGCACCACGGCCGTCATCAAAGCAGGTAAGTCGTCTTCTAAGAAATCAACCAGCTCACGCGACATGGTGAGCCGAGCGTCTTTGGTTGATACAGATAAACCACGCAGGTTGCGCTCCACGATATTCGCCAGTTTTACACGAATCGCGCCATATACACGGGTATCGTAAAAACGACGAACGACACTGATGATCACCAGTACAAAAAGGATCGCGGCCAGCATCATCAAAGGCTGAAAGCTTTGGTTTAACACGCCGTCGATGGCGTAACCAATAAACAGTGGCAACATAATAAGCATCACGTTTTCAGCAAGGACCATTAGCCAAGTCGCAGCGACCTTTAATGGACTAAGCCGAATAATCGTCAGCAGTGAGATGGGATATTTGAATAGCATTATTGAGCCCATAAATGAATATGGTGCCAGTATTACCAATCCCACATGGAAAAAAGTGTCCCAAATTGCTGTATTAGAAATAACACGCAACCCAAAGGGAAATGGCTCCAGTAAATGGAGTGTTTGATGTATTAGCTAACTGAGGAATCGCAGAGCGTAATTGAGGATCAGCAGGAAATATTTATAATTGAAGGAGGATATTTTATTTGGAGAAGAATCTGAGAGCTCCGCCCGACAGCAGTTACTTTTATTAGATACGTACTATCGGGCGCGAATTAAATTAGCTACTTAGTGTATCTTCAAATACACCGAGCTCGCGACCAAGCCAAGTCGCACGTACTGTGTGGTCTAGAGTTTCTTCGCCACCGGTTACTGGGTGAATAAGCACCGACATATCACCGCGCTCTTGCTCCAACCACTCAACAATGCCCGACTCTTTGTTCGAAAAGTGAATCTCAAACATCGGCATCTTATGTGGGCCAACCAAACGCTGTATTAATGGGAAAGTTTCTAACACATCTTTACGTTCTGAGAGGATTTTCTGACGCAGTGTTTCTGCTTGCTCTGCAAAGCGAAGAGGGAAATAGATATGACCGTGGTACATGGCACCATCCTTTAGAATTATGATGCGACCAGTTTAACCTGCTTTCTCTAGCAAGGACAGCCAACCAATGGCAGCCGAAGTATTAAACATCATGTAGAAGACTGATCTGACTGATAATTTCTAAAACATTGCTACAAAAACGCCACACGTAATTTATGTGTGGCGTTTGTATTTAGGCTATAAAATGCCTTAGCAAGAATTAGCGTTGGTAAATTGAATCAACATTCAAAGGGCTGTTCTTTGGTTTCTCTAATTTTAACTGTTCAACCGCGCTAAGACCTTTAGAGCTAATTCCGCCACTATAGGACTTAGAGCCATCAGCATTAGTCATTGAGGTTTCGCCCACGTTCCAAGCAACAAAGAAATCACTTAAGTCATAGCTCGAAACATAAGAAGCGCACACCATCATTAGGTCTCCACCAGAAAGCCCAGTCTCGCTAGCGCTACAATAGTTCGTATTCGAGTCACCCTCTCTATCGCCTCGCGCTTTACGATGCATAAGCTTGAACATATTCCAGCCTTCATCATCACCGTAAACCAAAGATTGGCTTGCTCCACGACCATACCAATCATCAATAGCAAAGTTTGATTTTGCCCAGATTTTCAGTTGCCCAAACATAACTAGACGCAAACCAGCATCACCATGCGACCAAGCATGTTTGTCGTTTTGCTCTAGCCATTTTGGTGCTTTCTTAATATCCGATTTAATACGATCCATTTCTGGATTTTCGTTACGCCCCTCAAGCTCCTGCATATAAAGTGCAAGCAGGTTGTTCGTTACCTCAGTACTACCCGCTGCTGAGAAAGGTGCTGATGCTAAGTTATGACCAACTTCATGCCACAATAGCCAATCATTTACAGGATTAGTTGGAATGTAGGTGCGGTTTGCATTGAAACTCGAATTCATCACTGGGTAGCCAGAGTGAGCAGCACCGATCGATATCTGTACATCATTTACAAAACGATGGCGGAACGCCTTCAGTTCTGGATAAGTGAACCTACGGTGTAAACCATCATTTTGTGTCTCATCACGTCCGTAGAAGTCACTTGCAGCGTCAGCGAATCGATTCATATCTGTTGCGAATTGGTTCAAATCAGTGGATTCTAGATTCCTGATTGGGGTCGTATAAATAAATGAACCCGTATCGATTTCCGCAATAGGCGCCTCTGCCGATTGAACTGGGTTAATCCACTCTCCCTCTTTCCACCAAGCCGCTTTTAAGGCGCCATCAATAGTGAATGAGACTTCACCAGCCTCTTTTACTTTCGGTTGAATGTAGATAAGGCCGCCATATGGAACCTTGAAGGTTAAGTTCGAACCGCCGTACGCATAGTTAGTTTGCATACGCGGAGGGCGCTTCAAACTGGTTTCATGATTCGGCTTACCTGTAAGGTCATCCGCCATCATCACAGTGATCGTTGCAGCTACACCATCACGAATAGTCACATCTTGAAGCTGAGGAGCCCATAAACCTGTCGATTGATTGTTCCCAGCCGAATACGTGACACCCTTGCCATCTGTTTGGATAAGAACCGAACTTGACGAAGATGCACCTGAAGTTCGACCCGGATACATTGTAGTATCAACAACGATTTCATGATCCCAGAAAGAGCGCCCCAACATGATGCGAGTCAGAGGTTTCTCCATGTAATTTAATGGATAGCTCGGATTCAACTGTCCCGATAACTCACCTTCGCCATAAATCATTCCATTAGCGACTAACGACGCTTTTAGGTCAACAGGACACTGTGCATCAATTGTGTCTGTTTGATGTAAGTCTTCGGTATAACAGTTTAGGAACTGAACAGCCTGCTTGAACCCCAACTCATCTTGTATGTCTGTTTCAAAACGGTATGCGTTGTCATTCCACATCCAAACAGACAGGTTATCAAACGCTTGATTCAATTCGCTGTTAGACAGACGCTTACCTTGAGTGCCCTTCGTGCGATAGTAAATCTCGTGCTCGTAAAGCGCTGTAAAGTTAGAACCCAAGTTCGCTGCTTTCACCATACTGTCGACAACGGTTTTACTCACTTCATAGCGGTCGAAATCGGCTCGATGATAAGCACCACGAACAGTGATGCCGTCTCCAGAACGAGTCTCTATACAGTTAAATTCGTATTCATACTCGTTCTTACAAAGCTGAGTGCCAACGAATGCCGACTGCAGTTCTTTGATCGCCGCTTCACGCTCTTCTGCCGATTCAACAAAAATACGTGCGGATTTGGTCTCCATGACTGGTACGCCAGACTCATCAAGCACTGGTTTCCCTTCAGGGCCTAACTTAGTAACCTCATAAGTCGGGATTTCAAACTTGATTTTGGACTCATCTTTGATCCACTCAACCGTACCATCTTGATTTACCGTGAATGGAGGCTCTCCTTGGTTATCTTGAAAACGCTCAAGAACCACCATTTCCTTTTCGCTCTTCACGTGAAGATTTGGATACGGCGCTTGGCAATAATAAGAGCTACCGCAGAAAGCTTGGTTTGTCGGCGTAACGTTTTCACCACCTAGTGAAACACCAGCGGCATCCGCCAAGCGTCCAATAGGTTCAGGGTTTGTCGTTTGAATCGCATCCATAAATAAGATATTGCCACCGTTATTAACATAGTTGATAAGAGCGGTAATATCGTCTTGGCTTAAGTTTGGGTTATCCAAGTCAGCAACAAACTGGTTCGTCATGCCATCTTGAACCAACTTAGGAGGATATGCCTGAAGGATCAAAATCGGCGTAGTACTCGCATCTAAACCATCAAAGTCACCTGAACCACGCTTTTCTACTGATGCAAAACCATACTGAGGACTAACAAAAAACGTGTACTGCTTACCCATTGTGGAGTGGTGATAAGCCGAATAAGCTTGGTCAATATTGGTGACTGCATTCATCCCAGCAATAGGCAGACCATTATTGAACCACTCAAACAAGTTCGAGAAAAACAACCTCATGCTGCCTTGGTCATCATGCAGTAGGTTTTCGAACGTCGAAACAGTGCACTGTTGTTTGTTGCTATCGATATGCAATGTTCGATTGGCCCAATAATTTTCTGGGCATGACAGAATACTTGGGTATAAGCCATTACCCATGAACACGACTTTACCTTTGCCTATCTCGCCTGCTGTAACGAATGGAAAACCATAAGTCGCGTTGTCTTCAGAGACTAAAGGAATCGGAGGCATCGAGATGCTTGGGTGTTGTGCGATGTAAGGTTTGCCTTCACGAGTCCAAGCCTGTTTCTCACCAAAATAAAGCTGACGGTTTGTATCAGTTCTTGGCATCATCACAGGGAATGCTCGATTCGATATGTTCAGAGCTCGCATACCACGGGTATACCCCGTCGCACCATAAAAACTACCATTGTCATTGAAAACATGGAATGTGGTGACGTTGTGGAAGATTTGCTGCAGAGACTCCGTAACATACTGACCAGAATTCATAGATAAAACGGCAGGTTGACGAACATAATCCATAAACTGAGGCGTTTGGCGCAGCTGCTCATCGATTACTGCCGTTAACCCTTGGCTAAACTGACCAACAAACTCATTAGGAAGTTCAAAGCCTGTACCCTCTATTAATCCCCCATTTGGCAGAGTTAGGTTGATCAGTTCATTTATAACGTTAGGATACTTTGAAAAGGTATCTTGAACTTCTTCAGATATCTCATAATGACTTAGATGATCAACCGCGTAGCGCTCTAGTAATGACTGGATATTCGCTTTCTCAACCACATTATTGGTCACATCAGACAATTTATAAACAATCTGATTACCCGTAATAGAACCAAACTCAAACGTATCAATACCAAAAACGATTCTGTCGCCCCACAGGTACTCAAAAATTCCCTCTTCATCCGTCACGCCCGTCGCGTTTGCCGAAAAGAAACTGATCCCAGAAATCGCTTTACCATTAGCGTCTGTAAGCTTACTGCGAGTTAACACCTTACCTTCAACACTTGGCTTATAAGCATAGGTAGACTCTGCGTCTGCAGAAACAAAACCAGCGTTAAGGTTATTGTCAGCATTAGGGTCAACCGCAGGAACAACAGTTGTGTCTACATGTGAACTAGGAGCCTTACCGACTTCATCTGTAGACTCTTCTTCTTTCGATGAAAAATACGCATCAACAGCATCTTGATCATCAAGTTGCGAAAACACATCCTCAATATCAAAAGCATCCAGTTCTTTTAAACAGATAGCACTTTCAGTCTCACAAACATCAATGGATTCGAGTACCTTAGTAACGTTGTCTCCATGTAATTCTGTCAACTCAAATGCCGCGTGAAGCGCATCATTTGAAATCGTGCTTTCTGTAATTTCAGGGAAAGGAGCAGTGAAATCACCTAAAGTGAGATGGCCCAGTGTACAACTAAAACTTACTCCTTGATTCACACTGAACGAGCCAGTTTCAAGGCGGATACCATCACAATACACATCGCCTGATACGATATTTCCACTCGACAGTAACGTACCTATATAAGTCGTTGGAGGAATAATATCCGTCGGTGGGATAATGTCAGTCGGAGGAAGAATATCCGTTGGTGGAACAATGTCTGTAGGCGGAAGGATATCTGTTGGTGGAATAATGTCTGTTGGAGGAACCGTATCAGGGCCACCACTATAGCTTAGTGAGTCGTGATTACACCCTGAAAGAGCCGTGGATATGATAGCCAACGCAATTAAGTTTTTTTTCATTGAGCGAAGTTAGTCGTAATTTAAAGTGGACCGTTATCTTATAGATTTACTCCACCTCGATGACTATTGTTTTTTGTCTTAACCACAAAGGTCATTGCTCATAAGAGGTTGAATAAGATAAATAAAATGATAATTGAGACTCTCATTCCAATAGCAATACCTCTCCCTACCTTAAACGAAAAGTGCCATACATCGATTGAGGCATGGCGTTTCTACTCAATAGTTCTTTGCCAATTTAGTATCACGTAAGTATCGACGGAGTTGCATCACAATATTAAACATCACACCCACCCAAAACAGCGTGATGACAATGCTGGCGCCACTCGGTAAATCATAATAAGCCGACACCGCTAAGCCCGATAAAATACCGACAGTGCCAATCCCAATACTCGCAATAAAGAAGAGAACGCCTTTATACGCAGCTGCACATAACGCAGGAATCACCAGTAACGCAAACTCCAAATATATCCCAGTCAGCTTTACGGTGATCGGCATCAATATAGCGAAGATAAGGTAAAAGCCACTACCCTGCATAAATTCAGGCTTTACACTAATTAACACCAACATCGCGGTCGTGATTATTGCCAATGGCCAGACATCATCCCAGGTAGACCACAACAGCTGCCCGTTGAGAATGCCTTGAATAAAATCGGCGCCATGAGGATCTTTGCTGACCAATAGAATCGCTAGTGAAGCCGATACCACAAACAAACTTCCTATCATTGGTTCTAAGTGTTGTTTGTAACGCTTTTCCATGAGTGCAATTAATCCACAAAGCAGTAATGACATAACCCACGGGCCAATCATCTCTGCAAACCAAGAGCCGCTAAACAGTGCATATCGGCTCAACCAATACTGACTCAAGGCAGCGCCAAGGGCAGCCACTTGCGCGACAGCTAGATCAATAAAGATGATCTGGCGCTTGAGGACTTGCTCCCCAAGCACGATGTTGCCAGCTAATGCAATCAATCCACACAATACCGCAGGTACCAGCCAGCCATATTCAATCAACATTACGATCTCGTTGATGTGTCTGGGTTAACGAGCGTTCTCAGCAACTCATCAATCACCTGATCGTACATTTGATCAAGGCTCTGACCTTCTGCAACCGTCAATGGTAGCTGTATAGTAGGCTTGTTGATTTGGTGGTTAAGCCAATTAGCAGGCCGCTGGTCTTGGTGTGATGAATACACAATCGCATCAAACGAAGCTGGATCCAATTTGGTCAATGACTGTAAATGTGAGGTAGTCGGTGATATCCCAGGCTTAGGTTCTAAATCAGCAATTTGCGCCATATCTAACCAGTCAAAGAGGTAACGATATGTAGCATGATACCCGACCACTTTTTTACCTTGTAACGGCTCTGCTTTCGTTTCCCACTCTGCCAATTTATTACGCCAGTTGGCACGAAACTTCATACCATTCCGCATGTAGATATGTGCATTGTCAGGATCAACCAGTTGTAAACGCTTGGTGACTTCTCTCGAGATAGGAATCATATACTCAGCAGCAAACTGAACATGTGGGTTTCCGTGAGCGTGGATATCTCCCATGCTTCGATCGACATGGTCATGGGTATCAAGCATACCTACCATATCGCTCGCGTATAACATGGTTGACGCACTATCTTGCACTGCAGGGTTACCGCTGCGTGCTTGCAGCATTGGCAGCCACCCTACTTCTAGTTCTGAGCCAGAACACATCGCCATATCAGCCTGTCGCATTTTGGCAATCAGTGAAGGTCGAGCTTGCACATAGTGAGGATCTTGCTTAGCCGTAGTCGCCGAGTAGATCTTAGCGTCAGGAGCATGGCTATGGATAAGTGCTTGCCACTCAGGCTCACACACGAAGATGTTCAACGCCATCGCAGGCGAAGATACAATTATCGATGAGGATACAATGGCAACACCCGTTGCCATTGTAAGTCGGAGTTTCCTAGAATGCATGAGCACCGTGCGCCCCAAAGGTCATCACATACTGAAGGGTAAATACGTTATCTGTCTCTTTACTTTGGTTTTCAACGCGAGAGTATTGCGCTCTAACTGTACCAAAATGAGATGAATCCCAAGCGATCATTGCATCTGCTTCTTTGTCGTTCATTGCAGTAAAGTGCATGTGGTCACCATGTGCGTGTCCATCATAGCTTTCCGCTTCACCATAGCGCAGGCCAGCAGACCAGCTTGGGCTGAATCGGTAAACACCCGATACATAATAGCCTGCTAGCGTATCTGGTGATTCCGCATCATTTTTGTACTTATCATCAACGATGCCATCCAACAGCATGTACTCAGCTGCAAGCGTGAAGTTTTGGTATTTGTAGTTACCGTTTGGAGCCCACTTCCATACAAAATCAGCACCGTATAAGTTTGAGCCCGTTACCGCTGCGCCGTGGCTATGATCGTGGTCATGGTCGTGCCCGTGATCATGGTCTCCAAACTCACGTACTTTACCGTTTTCATTTCGTAAGTAGCTCAAACCAAACTGCCAGCTTGATGACTCTGAAAAGTCGTCACCCAGCTTAAGAGTTGTAGTGTAAACACCAACATCAGAGCCATCATCAACAGACGACATCTTGCTACCACTTAGCGCTTCAATACCGAACTTCACATATAGGTCTGTAGGTAGAACGATGTTCGCACGAACACCATCATCGTAATAATGAGAGCCTAAGAATGTGCGGTAAGCAGCAGGACGCTCAACAAAACTATCAGTATGCATATGTTGGTTATTCAGGTAACCAAAGTCTGATAGGAAACGACCACCTCGAATACTTAAACCGTAAGGCATCGTCAGTGTTTCAATGAAAGCTTCTTCGAGCAGTAATTCAGTCTCATCATCGTGAGTTTCAATAACCGTAGTCAAAGAGCCATAAAACTTGTCATCGATATTCGCAGACATGTTGAGTTCGGTATGGCCAAGACCAAAGCCTTCATCACGCTCCGAGTTATTACGTTGACCGTCTTGATAATAACCATCAAGAACAACGCCAATTTGAGGGTTTGACAACGTGTCGGCAAAAACAGGGGAAACGAGAATGCTACCAACCGCTAGAGAAACCAATTTTTTATTCACAACTTTTTCCTTTTTAAAATACATCATCAATCAACTTATTGTTATGTTATAACATTTCAATAAATAATTAATCGTTGAGATGTAACAAAATATGAAATCACTTTAGTAACAAGGCATAAAGATGAATAAAAACCCCTAGTAATCAAAGATATAAGAAAAATTAGCAGTGCGAATGATAGTATGAAGGAGAGTCGTAACGGTATTTATCGAAAGGCTGATATAGAAAGGAAAGAAAAGGTTGATTAGATGAAACAAGAAATAGAGTTTGATTTAACGTTGACCGCTAAAACAAACTCTATGAATGTGGTGTCGACTATCGCTTTAAAGTACTACGGGCGTAGCTTCAAAACTCGGTCAATGTCTTCCGCAGAATGGCGCTCTGGTACTTGCTCCCACTCTTCACCAAATGAACGGTTTACCACTCGGCCTCGTTGGAAACCTTCGCGCGCTTCTAGTTGCTTCGCCCAGCGCACAACATTGGTGTAAGACTCAACCTGTAGGAACTCAGCAGCATCGTATATTTTGCCCAGCACAAGGTTGCCATACCAAGGCCAAATCGCTATATCAGCGATGCTTAGCTCCTCACCCGCCACAAATGTGTTATTTGCGAGTTGTTTGTCTAACACGTCTAGTTGACGCTTAGCTTCCATCGCAAAGCGGTTAATTGGGTACTCTTGCTTTTCATCAGCGTAAGCATAGAAATGGCCAAAGCCTCCGCCTAGGAATGGGGCAGAACCTTGTGCCCAAAACAACCAGTTAATAGTTTGTGTTCTTGAAGCCCCTTCTTTTGGTAAGAAGTGACCAAATTTTTCAGCTAAGTGCATCAAGATAGATGCCGATTCGAAAACATTGACGTCTTCATCACCAGACTTATCGACAAGTGCTGGTATTTTGGAATTTGGATTCACTCCAACAAAGCCAGAGGAGAACTGATCGGCCTCACCGATGTTGATCAAGTACGCATCATATTCAGCTTCTTTAACACCCGCCGCTAACAACTCTTCCAGCAAGATAGTGACTTTTTGACCGTTAGGTGTGCCAAGAGAATACAATTGAAAGGCATGGTCACCAACAGGCAGCTCTTTATCAAAGCGAGCTCCAGATTCAGGACTATTGATGTTTGCCCACTTGTTACCACCAGCAGTATCGTTAACCCAAACTTTTGGCGGAGTGTATTGTTCTGACATGATATTTCCTTATTAATATAGGGTCTCACAAACTGATATTAGGTCACATGCCTGTGGTTAAAACCCCTGAATACGATTTATTTTCAAACTGTTAAGCATGGCTTATTCCAGAAAGGCATAACCTGCTTTATGACGTAGCACACGTAAAAGATAAGTGCCCAATCAAACCTAAGCCACATAACGGTTAGTACGAAATATGATTTAGTCACGACATGCCTACAGGTTAAAGAAAGCTGTGATAAAATCGGGAGATTACAATTGATAAGGATTTGGCAATGTCTTCTGATTTCACAGGCTCGAGTGCAGCGTATGCTCGCCAAGAGAAAGGCTACCGCGAAAAAGCACTAAAACTGTACCCTTGGGTATGTGGTAAATGTGCGCGTGAATTTGTTTACTCAAACCTCCGAGAGCTTACCGTTCACCACGTGGATCACGACCATACAAACAACCCTGAAGATGGCAGTAACTGGGAGCTATTGTGCCTATACTGTCACGATCATGAGCATTCAAAATACACTGACCATGAACGTTATGGTGTGGATGCAAAAGCGAGTTTAGATGATCATCAGTCAGCGACACACAACCCGTTCGCCGATCTCGCTAAGATGATGAAGAAGTAACACGCCTTCAGAGTTGTCTTCGGTAGATGGTAACTGTTAGATAATAGATAAATAACAAGAAACCCCAGTATGTCACCATACTGGGGTTTCTTTTATCTGCCGTCACAACCAAATAATAGAGTTCAGTTAAGTAGGAGCAAAAAAGCCTTCCGAAGAAGGCTTTATAAGAATCAAATCGAATTATGCTGCCGCTTGTTTGCGAGACTCTTCTACCTGTTTAGCGCGCTTTTTCATCGTCAGTTTATCGCGGTATGCAAACCAAACATAAGACACAACCACTAAGAAGAACAGGTATGACAATGAGAAAATGAACGGCGATTGGATGATATCGTTCGAGATCCCCCAAGAAACACCAATAACAGTCACAGCGATCTTCGCAAAAAAGCCACACATCAATAGCACTAATGCCAACTGTGGGAAACGCGTGCTGCGGAATGCAAGCCAGTAACAACTGCCTACAGCCAATGCCGCGATGTAGAAGCCGAACAAGAAAGAATGAATATGATCAGCAGCTGCTACACCACCAGTAATCGACATCAATAGAATTAAAAATAGTTTCATAATACTCGCCTCGTAATAGACTAGAAACGCATCCTTTCATTTTTGGAATCTCAGTTTGCGTACTATTTTCCCACTTTTTCCCAACAACACAACCCCTCATATCGAACAAAATGCAAGCAAAACCACCTGAAAAAACCACCATTAACAATTGGTTAACACATTGTTTCTAATAGAACTCCGTTACTCCTTGTCTCATATGAAAAAAGCACTACTTCGATTTATTTTGTTACACAAATTTAACCTTGGAAATTAATTAAAATTTTTTGCAACTCTGTGATATCCGCACGGAATACGAGTCTACTAAAAATTTATCACCTCGAAATCCCAGGAATAATTGGGTAACAGGGCGAAAAAGAACAAAATAGAAAGGTGTTAAAAACATTTTGAAAACCAATGAAAAACAACCCATTAACAAACTGAAGTTAATTTACCAAAAATGGAAAAAGAGATTCCAATCACATTTTTATTGGTTATAATCCGCGCTCTTTTGCGCTATCTGTTGATAAACGCAAACTAATTTTGAAGAAACAATCACAATAACCCGTCTTTAGTTAAGTGGCTCTCCACTAACCGATGACAAAACTGAGAATAAAAATGAGCAAGATTGATAAAGCAACACGTATCCTGCTAGCAGGCTTCTGTATCAACCTTTGTCTTGGCATCCTGTATGCTTGGAGTGTATTTAACAAAGCGCTAGTAACTGAAGCTGGTTGGAGTGCTGCTGAAGCATCTTCACCTTACGCTATTGCAACTATCACATTCTCTGTTTGTCTTCTTGTTGCGGGCATCCTACAAGACCGTATGGGTCCACGTAAGATCCTTATCCTAGGTACAGCGCTTACTGGCCTAGGTATGATTGCTTCTGGTTTCGCAACAACACCTATGATGCTAAACCTAACGTTTGGCGTGATGACAGGTGCTGGTATCGGCTTCGGTTACGCATGTCTTTCTCCATCAGCAATGAAGTGGTTCCATTCTTCTAAGAAAGGTATGGTTAACGGTCTAATCGCTGCTGGCTTCGGTCTTGCTGCTATTTACCTAGCACCACTAACTTCTGCGCTAATCGATAGCATGGGTATCCAAACAAGCTTTATGATTCTTGGTGTTGGTGTACTTGCAATCGCAGTACCTCTAGCGGCAACGATCAACAACCCACCAGCGGATTACACGCCAGCTGAGCCTAAAGTAAAAGAAGGCCAAGCACCTAAAGCGGTTAAGAAGACTGAAGACCTAACGTGGAAAGTAATGCTGAAGACTCCTCAGTTCTACTCTCTATGGATCATGTACGCATTTGCTGCTTCTGTTGGTCTTATGATCATCGGTAACATCACTACGATTGCTAGCGTTCAAGCGAACCTACCAAACGCGGTTTACCTAGCGTCTATCCTTGCTGTATTCAACTCAGGCGGCCGTGTTGCTGCGGGTATGCTTGCAGATAAAATCGGTGGCGTACGTACTCTACTTCTAGCGTTCATCCTTCAAGGCGCGAACATGGCTCTATTCGCTACGTTCAACTCTGAATTCACGCTAATCATTGGTACAGCAATCGCAGCTGTTGGTTACGGTACGCTTCTAGCAGTATTCCCAACACTAACTGCTGAGTTCTACGGCCTGAAAAACTACGGTACTAACTACGGCGTGCTTTACACGGCATGGGGTATCGGCGGCGCTATCGGTGCAGCAGTTGTTGGTTTCTCAATGTCAAACGGCGAAGGTTACGGCCTAGCTTACACAATCTCTGCAGTTATGATGGCAGTGTGTATTGTTCTAGCAATCATCACTAAGCCAATCTCTGAAGCTAAAGTTGCTGAACTAAAAGCATCACAAGCTTAATCAACAGAAAAGATTGAATTTGTTACTGAAGAGCTTAACCTTAGGGTTAGGCTCTTTTTGTATCAAGCGACTTCTCCATTGACGACCGAAACTACTCCCCAACTCTCCCCTACTTATTATCTCGACAACTTCAATCGATTGGTTGAACACGCACAAACGCTCTACCCTGATCTTCTGAGTGACGATGAGTGCCGTTGGTTGTCTGAATACAAACGTCTCTCTGTTTCAAGCCAATGTTTAATGGTTCGTTTACTTTCTCGTAAAGGCTGTTGGTTTCGCAGCGATAAACTCAACTATCCAGAAATTCCTGACTTAAATAGCACACTACAAGAGCTGAGCAACTCAGGCTTTATTATGTTAAGTCATCCCACAAAGCAACATAACCTCGTAATTAATGAGGTCGAACTCGGATTGCACTTACTCACTAAACCAGAGCTGTTGAATGTATTCCCCGCCCTTAAGAGCAACAGATCTGCCAAGAAAGATAAGCTGTTGTTACTGCTTGATCAGCAGCCTTTCGACCAATTTCGAAACCTAACCTTCGACTGTATTTATGTCGTCCAATCTCAAGTGATTGATGTATTACTGTTGCTATTCTTTGCCAACACCTATCAAGACTTAAGCCAATTCGTGTTAAGCGACCTTGGGTTCAATACCTTTGAGAACTATCCATTAAGCAAACAGCGCCGCTTCTTCACTTCTAGAGATCAACTCAATCAATTGCTCCAGATACGCGATATTCAACGCTTGTATTCAGAAGGTGACCGCAAAGACGGTGAGTTTCTGGAGCTGCTTTTAAACTCGATTTCTGAAGAGTCAGAACACAAAAGCATTGCTAGAAAACGATCGCGATTGATCAATGACCTCGCACGTGACCTAGAAAGGCTTAACCAAAATGACCAAGCTACCTTTTGGTTCAGGCAATCTACACTTCCTCCGAGCAGAGAACGACTTGCGCGCATCTATGACAAACAAGGAGAGTTAGACTTAATGCATGACACTGTCACGCAAATGCAAGCTACACCATCGGATGTGTCAGAGCTAGAGGTCGCGGTCAAGCTTGAACAGAGGTTATTACGGAAGCAGGGCCACAAGGTCCCTCGCCCTTCAAAGCCAAGTTGCGCGCAGATAAAACTGGAATTGGATCTCAGTCAAACGCGAGTCGAGCTTGCGGTAAAGCAACATTTTGAAAGCCAAGGCTGGGATGTCTACTTTTCTGAAAACAGTTTTCTGTGTGGCTTGTTTGGTTTGGCTTTCTGGGATGTCATTTTCTCTGATGTCGAAGGTGCTTTTATCAATCATTACCAACATCGGCCACTGGACTTGTACCACTCAGACTTTATAGACAAACGAGCCGAGCAAATTGAAGCTGTGTTCCAAACCCTATCCGAACACGGGCTGAACCACTTACTTGAGAGCTACGATGAAAAGCAAGGCATGGCTAATCCCTTTGTTCATTGGAATCATTTCCCTAAAGCACTCATCGAACACAGCATGGAAGCTATTCCTAACGCCTTGATTATCGACCTCTTCAAAGTGTTATTGAGTGACTTAAAGCTATTTAGAACCGGGATGCCCGATTTGATTGCGTTCAAAGACGAACGGTTTCATTGGATTGAAGTCAAAGGCCCAGGAGATAAGCTGCAAGACAACCAGTGGCGCTGGCTCAAAGAGTTTGAGCGATTGTCTGTCCCTTTCTCTGTTTGTTACGTCAATCAATGAGTCTTACTCTTAGCTCATGGCTGTTAGCTCTTAGTGCTTAATCTGGCTAGGTCTAAGCCCTAATTTATGAGCAAAAGCGAGTGACTTGCATCGACAAGTTACTCGGTTCCATCAAGATCTTATCTATAAGATTGTTAGAACATGAGCATTTTCAATCATTTTCGATATAATTAGAGAAAATGCTTAATATATAAATACGTATGAATTTGAAAAAACTCTTCATTTTAGCTTTTGTTAGCGTCTTCTCAGGTTGTGCCGTCTACGCGGGTTTAAACTTCGACGAGTTGTTTGGTGAGCAACAAGTACGCGATCGCCAAGCCCCTATTCTTTCGGCTCAAGCACAGCACTTCATTAACGAAGTAAAACCCATCATTGATAACCGATGCGTGGTTTGTCACGCTTGTTATGATGCGCCCTGCCAGTTAAAGATGTCTTCAGTAGAAGGTATAGACCGAGGTGCAAGCAAAGCACTCGTTTATCAAGGTACCCGTTTAACTGCTTCTGCCCCTACTCGCTTGTTTGAAGATGCTATAACCACACAAGAGTGGCGTGATGCGGATTTTCATCCTGTCCTCAATGAGCGTATGCAGAACTCAACCGCTAACCTCGATGCAGGTCTTGTTTCTCGTATGTTGATCCAGAAAGAGAATCACCCTCTACCCGATCAAACCCAGCTAGAAGGTTTCGACTTCTCAACCGACCGAGACCAACAGTGCCCAACGATTGAAGAGTATGCCCAATATGAGAGAGATTACCCAACTTGGGGAATGCCGTATGGGATGCCGAATTTAGATAAAACAGAATACGCAACTTTAATGAGTTGGTTAGAAAATGGCGCGTTGATGAACGACCATATCCCGCTGAATGATGCGGAACAAGAGCTCGTTAATGTCTACGAAAGCTTTTTAAATAAAAGTGACAATAAGAGCCAACTTTCAGCTCGTTACATCTATGAGCACCTGTTTTTATCTCACGTCTATTTTTCTGATTTAGCTCAACCCACACGTTTCTTCACTGTTGTTCGCTCTGCAACACCACCAGGTGAAGCGGTAAAACGCATCACGACTCGTCGCCCTTATGACGATCCAAAAGTAGACCGTGTTTACTACCGCCTGATTCCAGAGCAAGGCAGCATCGTCGACAAAACGCACATGCCTTTCGCACTTAATAAAGAACGTCTACAAAAGTGGAATAACTGGTTTGTCGATGCGAATTACTCAGTAAAACAACTTCCTAGTTACAACATTGATGTTTCTGCTAACCCAATGACTTCGTTTGAAGCGCTGCCAGTAAACTCGCGATTCCACTTCATGTTGGACAATGCTCAAAACACCATCATGGCCTTTATCAAAGGGCCAGTGTGTCGAGGTCAACTTGCTCTAAACGTGATTAACGATCGTTTTTGGATTTTCTTCATTGACCCCGAGAAAGCCGACTTACCAGAAATAAACGCCTTCTACGCGAGCCAAAAGAAAAACTTAAAGCTACCTAGTGAGCTAGACAGCAATACGGTTCCTGTCACTAATTGGGTAAGATACGCGAAGCAACAAGCACGATACCTAAATGCCAAATCAGACTTCACCAACCAATGGTTTGAAAGTGGCGTAAACCTGGACACTGACATCATTTGGGATGGCGATGGCGTCAACCCAAATGCAGCCCTCACCATCTTTAGACATTTTGATAGCGCATCTGTTGTGCAAGGGTTAGTTGGCACGCAACCTAAGACGGCATGGATTCTTGATTATGCTCTTTTAGAACGCATTCATTATCTTCTCGTCGCAGGCTTCGATGTCTACGGTAACTTTGGCCACCAACTGATTACACGCATGTTCATGGACTTCTTACGCCTTGAAGGTGAGAGTAATTTCTTAACCCTTCTTCCTAAAGACGTGCGACATATTGAACACTCAAGTTGGTATAAAAACCAAAGCACACAATTGAGCGACTACTTGCAGCGTAATATTGCACCTTTTGAACAACCAACCAGTGTGGTTTACAAAACGGCCGATCCTAAGCGTGAACTGCTTAACATGATCAAAGATAAGCTCGCACCTGTCCTCGATAATCGCTTTGATATTGTTGAAACAGGTTTTGGTAAAAAGAATGAAGCACTGCTTAATCAAGTGAATTTGATTAAGGGAGAAGGCCTACATCATGTACCTCAATTAGTCATGATCATGATTGAAGGCGAAAACGGCGAAGAGCAGCTGTTCACCATGATTCACAATAACGCTCACAGCAACATTTCTAGCCTTTTTAATGAAGAAGGTAACCGCGATTATGCCAATGATGACCTTACGCTCATACGAGGCGTTGTCGGTAGCTACCCTGCGGCTTACCTGTCATTAACTGAGAATGAGATTCCGACTCTGGTTAAAGCGCTACAAAGCTTAAACACAGAAGAAGACTACGTGGCCTTGCTAGACAAGTTTGCGGTACGACGCAGTTCTAGCGAGTTCTGGCCATTCAGTGACCGAGTGCATCGTTGGTATCAACAAGACCAACCAATTGAGTTTGGTTTGTTGGATTACAACCGCTTTGAAAATAGATAATAAGTAATAAGCCTTGGTTTTAGTTCTAGCTCTTGGGAGAGATTAGTTTTAAGAGGCTAGTCGTTCTGAAAGAAGGCTCACTTGCTCGATATAAAAAATCCTCTGACGATATTCGTACAGAGGATTTTTTGTTGGTCTTGCTGATTGGGTATTGCTTAAAACAAACTTACACCATTAAGCAGAAACATAAGGGAGGAGAGCCTCTAACGAATCTTTAACCAATTCAGATAAAGCTTGGTCGTTATCTCTGTACTGCAGTAATGGGGCTTCACTTGCTTCAATGCTCTGACATAAACTGTACAGTGCTGATAAACCCAAGCTACCTGCAGATCCTTTAAGCTTGTGCGCCAAAGACTTCACTTCTCGTCCATTATCGGCTTCACTCGCCTCGACTAATTCATTCAAAGTAAGGTTGCTGCTCTCCTCGAAAAGCACAACGATTTGCTTCATTTTCTCTAAACCAAGAATCGATAGGTCACCCTCTATCACTTTGGAATCAATCAGTTTCACCGGAGCGTCTCCTTCATCTTGAGAGTCAGTTATAGTAGTGTGCTTAGCCAAAAGTTCAACCATCTGTGTCGAGTACAATTCATCACTGTTCCCCTTAATAACACGGTTACCATTTTGCTTACACACAGCATCATTTGGATCGGGCTGTGGCAACAATAGTTTTTTACCATCGAGTTGAGCAACGATGAGCTGAGAAAGTGCTTCCTTTTCTAGCGGTTTAGGCAAGAAACCATCAAACCCTGAGGCTAAATAACTCTCGACTTCCTCATTGAATACGTGAGCTGATACTGCAATCATAGGTGGTACTTTACGCGTGGCACTTTGCTCATGTTGGAGCGCATCTTCTTTGAGTTGTTGAATTAGCTCGACGCCATCACAGTCCGGTAAGTTAATGTCCACCAGCGCAATATCAAACTCTTGCTCACTGAATATGGCTCTCGCTTCTTGTCCAGTTGTCGCTATCACAACATCGTGCCCCAGGTTATTCAAAAAGCCTTCGGCAACAATACAGTTCACAGGGTTGTCTTCAATCAGAATGACCTTCGCTCGGATGCAAGCTTCAATGACCGTTGCTTTCGTTTCAATTTTCTCACCTACTTCAAGTGGCAATGAGAACCAAAACTGACTGCCCTCGCCTTCTTCCGAATGAACGCCAATATCCCCATTCATTGCCAACATGATGCTTTTACTGATCGCCAATCCAAGCCCTGTGCCACCGGTTTTGTTGCGACCGCTGTCGGTTTGAGTAAAGGCATCAAACAAACACACCTGTTCACTTGCATCAATACCGACACCGGTATCTGACACTTCAAACATGACGCGATTTTCATCTTCGACATCTAAGCTAATGAAGATATCGACCGAACCACTTTCAGTAAACTTAATCGCATTGCCGACCAAGTTATTTAAGATTTGGCTGATTCGTGTTACGTCGCCACGCCAATAGCGTTGAACATCACTTTCGATATGGAAATCAAAATTTAGCTTCTTCTCAGCAGCTCGCCCTTCCATTAATTGGTAGGTGTCTTGAACCATCTGATGGAGATCAAACGAAGCTGTACGTATTTCTAAATGTCCCGCTTCTATCTTGGAATAATCCAACACATCATTCAAAATCGCGAGTAGGTTCTTACCGCTGCGGTTAATGATGTCAGCGTAGCCTGATTGCAACGGATCTAGCCCGGTATCTTTGAGCAATCTTGCGGTACCTAACACACCGTTCATCGGTGTTCGTATTTCATGACTCATCGTCGCAAGAAAAGCGGATTTCGCTCGGCTTGCTTGTTCTGCGGCGTTGCGAGCTTTCGCGTGATTGCCCACCTCGACATTCAGCTTCTCATTGGTCTTCTGCAGCTGATAGGTTCGGTCTGTGACCAACTCTTCTAAGTGTTCTTTGTGCTCTTCAAGTTCGCGTTTCGCCTTTGCTTCACCCACCGCAACCACTTGCAGCGCCTGCGCGGTATTTCTGGCAGTGATGATCGCCTCGCCCATATGAGCCAACTCATCATTACCCTTAACCGAGATATCAATATTCAGGCGACCTTGTGCGATAGACATCAAAGCCGATGAGTATTCAGTAAGACGTTTCACAACCGAGATATACACCACACGCCACACGATAAATGCGACGATAACCAAACCAATCACCGAAATCACAGACAGTGACCATTGAGCAAGATTCAACGTGCTGGTCAGCTCATCAACCGCTTTTTTGGTGCTTCGGTTTGAATCATCAACCAGTTGGTTAACTGTTGTATTCAATTGAGAGAACAACTCTAAGGTATTTTGCATCAGAAACTCTGACTTTTTGGTGTTCTCATATTGTTCTAACGAAATATCGAACACGACTTGGCGTTTTCTGAGCTCTTCAAGAAGCTGAGACATCTGCGCTGAACGAGTAGGATCTTCGACCGCTTTAACGCGGCGTGCCATGATTCTTAGATTGGAATCAAACTCAGATTGGATTTGATGAATACGTTCTACGTTGGTAACGGTTTGCGTTTCTTCAATTTGGTTAAGCATTTTGAACGCCAGCAAATGCAATTCGTGTAGGCGCTCAGACAAATCAAGGTCAACCTCTACAAGCGCATCTAAGGCTTGGTAGGCTTTATCCGTCTCTTTGGTTTCTAGCAGGTCATAAATATGCGTGACGTTAGCAACCGCAATGGTGGCCGTGTTCAAAACTTGGGTTCGTGTCAGCTGCTCTAGCTCTTCGGCAAGTAAGCGCATCTCTTCGACACGAGACGACAGCTCTTTGTTTAACCAAAGCTTACGCTCAACCGACACACCCAACTCAGCCAGTGTGTTAATAACGCTTTGAACATTATTTTCGAGTTTATTAAGAAGTTGAGAATCGAAACTATCGACACCAAGATCTTTGATATGCTGAAGAAGTGACTCAAGTTGATCGAATAGTACTGTGCCAGCCTCTTTTCTTTCTGCTTCATTTCTCGCATTAGAAAGCGTTTGTACTGACGAAATAATACGGTTACTCAACTCAGAAACCTGACGAGCTTCGATCATGGCAGGAAGCGCCGAATCAACGACGTTTCTTTCGGTTTTTGCTACAAAGCTAAAACCAGAAACACCAATCAATGCAGACAATAGAACCAACAGTGCCATCACTAAGAATGAGGCCAGCAGCTTGCGTCCAATACTCGCTGAAGCTAACAACATAAACTCTAAACCTTAAAACGTTCTTCTTTACCCATGCAGAATACGCTATATTTTGCAGTGTTTCTTATCTAAAACCAATAAAACGGCAATTCATGCTATCTAGATCTTTCGCTTCAAAAATTCTTTTCTCACTATTGGCCTCAGTGACTACTGTCGCAAGTGCTAGCGAGCCTTTGAGCCCAATAAAACCCGCCGAAGCCACATCACACAAAGAGAAAATTTGTGCCATTTATCCGCACCTCAAAGACTCTTATTGGTTGTCGGTAAACTATGGAATGATCTCTGAAGCAGAAAAGCAGCAAGTGGAACTAAGAGTTTTGGAAGCTGGCGGTTACCCCAACGTGGCCAAACAAGCCTCACAACTGGTACTTTGCACACAATGGGGAGCCGATGCCATTATTCTTGGCACAGTTTCACCTGATGCTTACCATGACAACCTTACTGATTGGGTTGGCTCAACGCCTGTGTTTGCGACGGTCAATGAGTTAACCGTCAATGAAGAGCAACAAAAGGTATTGAAAGGCACCGTCGGTGTCGACTGGTATCAAATGGGGTTTCAAGTCGGCGAGTTTTTGTCAAAGAGACACCCAAAGGGATCCGGCGAAACGCCTATCGCCCTGCTACTTGGCCCTCAAGCAAGTGGCGGTACAAAGCCTGTTGCACTTGGCTTTTATGATGCGATCAAGTCGAGCGATATCAAAATTGCGATCAGCTATTGGGCAGATAACGATAAAGAACTACAGAGAAACCTAGTACAGCAAGTCATTGAGCAGCCGGGTATTAAATATATTGTGGGAAGTGCCGTCGCGATTGAAGCAGCGATCAGTGAGCTACGAGCGGCCGATAAAACAGAAGAGATTGGGTTAATTTCGAGTTACTTAAGTCACGGAACCTACCGTGGTTTACTTCGTAACAAGGTACTTTTTGCACCAACAGATAAAATGGTTGAGCAAGGTCGCTTGTCGGTAAAACAAGCCACCAGTTACTTACGCGGCCGATCTTACGAGCAACACAGCGCACCAATTATCGAAGCGCTGACACCAGCAACACTCAAAGATCAAATTATCGCCGACTCATTGTCACCTTCTGAGTTTCGTCCGGTATTCAGTGTGAATCCTTAGTGCTATATTGGCTGAAGAACTCAAAACAATAAAAACGAAACAACAATTTAGGGAACATTCATGCAAAAAACGACGCGCACTATGCCAACGCACAAGCATATCGCTTTGGTCGCTCATGACCACTTCAAACCTGAGCTACTAAGATGGGTTAAAGAGAACAAAGAAAAACTACAAAAGCACTTCCTTTACGCAACGGGCACAACAGGTTCTCTACTGAGTAAAGAGACGGGCTTGGCAATCAAGAGCATGATTAGTGGTCCTATGGGCGGTGACCAACAACTTGGCGCGCTTATCTCTGAAGGCAAGATCGATATGCTGATTTTCTTCTGGGATCCACTTAATGCTGTACCACACGACCCAGATGTAAAAGCACTGCTTCGTATCGCAAGTGTTTGGAACATTCCTGTGGCAACCAACCGCGCTACCGCTAACTTCCTATTTAACTCTTCACTGCTTGAAGAAGAAGTGATCATCGAAATCCCAGATTACGAAGCGTATCTTGCTGAACGTACTTAACGCTTAGTTTGACTGAATCATACGTTACATACTAAAAAGCCTGCACAATCGCAGGCTTTTTGTTCGTCTGAATATAGGGATATGGACTACTTGTCACTCCACACTGCCATTTCGTTGCCACTTGGCTCTCTAAAATGGAAGCGCCTACCACCAGAGAAACTGAATATCTCACGGTTTACCTGTCCACCAGCATCCATCACGTCACGTTCAGTTTGCTCAAGATCTTGGCTATAGAAAACCATCAGCGCTGCGCCGTTATCCGTATTCGACGCCAGATCCGCCAAATAGAAACCGCCCATTAAGCCTCTACCTTCAAAAGCAGAATACTCAGGGCCATAGTCTTCGAAGCGCCAACCAAACACTTGGCTGAAGAACGCCTTAGTTGCTGCGATGTCTTTCGCAGCAAATTCAATGTAGTTAATAGAGCCGTGTTCCATAGCAAACTCCTTCTGCTTTATGCGTCTGCCTTGTGATATTAAGGCAGGGCTTGAAGATCTAATATTAGACAATCACGTCAGGTAACATCACTTTTTACGAACAACGGGGTAATCAGAACCATGCAGCTCTTGCACAAAGCCAGAACCGTCACCGCTGTGCGTAATCCATACTTTCTCTTTTGCCCGCGTCATTGCTACATAGAACAAACGACGCTCTTCCGCATAAGGGAACGCGTCTGATGATTCAGTCAATGCGCCATCAATATGCAGCTGTTTCTTCTTGGTCGGGAACTGTCCTTCGTCAACACAAAGAATAATCACAAAGTCCGCTTCTTTACCCTTACTCGCGTGGCAAGTCATGAACTTGATATCAATGGAGGTGAAGATCTTCTTCCAGTCTTCCAACAACTCTGGTTTGTGGTAATGGTTACGTCCAAGTAGCAGTACAGACTTATTGGTTTTGCCTTTAGATTGGCGGTTCAATTGGTCGAGGATCTTCTCAACTTCTTTGCTTGGCGCACTGTACACCGCCTTCTGCTTCTGTTGCTTGAAGCTGTTCAGTTCTTTCGGAATCTGAATTGGGTTTTCTTGTACAAAGCGATTGGCAACTGCACCTAACTGATTGTTAAAGCGATAAGTGGTATCTAGGTGATGAATCGTCGAGCTCTCAAAGCGGTCTTTAAAGCCGGTCGTGAGATCCACATCGGCGCCTGCAAATTGGTAGATTGACTGCCAGTCATCACCTACAGCAAAAATAGAGGCTTGGTGCTCGGCTTTAGACTGATTGCAAAGCGCCTCAACCAAGGCAAGACGATCTGGCGAGATATCTTGATACTCATCGATCATGATGAACTTCCAAGGCGAGATAAACTTGCCCTTTTCAATATACTGAGTCGCTCGGCTGATCATGGTTGAGAAGTCGATATGATTCTGTTCTTTCAATTCTTTTTGCCACGCTGTCACACATGGCCAACACAGTGAAAGCTCACTGTTAAGACGTGTATAGTCTCGGTGATCAATCAGCTGTTGCTGTACTTCTTTTTTGGTTAAGCCCGACGCATTCAACTGTTCAAGCTGCTTTTCAAGCCAACCAATAAGTTTAAGGTTTGAAACATGACTACCAAGCTCGTCATCACCGGTTAAATAAGCAATTGGCCATTTAGATAAGTGCTTCTGCCAGCGTTTGAAGTTGGTCGGCGTCATCCAATGCTTTTTCAACCAATCAATGCACCATGCTTGGCGTTGATTGTCATCGAGTGCTAACGGAGAAATAACCACGCGTTCCGGCTCAACCTGATTAAGGATCTTTAAACCCAACTGGTGGAAAGTACTGACTTGTACCTTCTCTGCTGATAAACCAATTTTACTGTCGAGGCGCTGTTTCATCTCTTCAGCTGCTTCTCGGCCAAAGGCGAGCAATAACATCTCTTCTGCTTGAGCTTGATGGCTTTGCAGTAAATACGCGACGCGAGCAGTTAGAACACTGGTTTTACCCGAGCCTGCACCCGCTAAAATAAGGTTGTGATCATCATTCATCAACACCGCATATTGTTGCGATAAGTTCAGTGGGGACGATTCACATTGAGCGAACAATACTTCCCAGTTTTTTCGCTCGGTCTCTAGCCATTGCTGATTTCTTTCAGCTTGCTTGATTTCCGTTTCAGACAACCATGGCTGCATGCGAGCAATGCGATTTGGCATGCGTTGCGCCGCTTCCTCAAGGGTCATGGTCATGTTTTCTAGACCTGAGTTGACCATATCGACCCAAGTCTTAACTTTAGAATGCGCTAGAAAGGCTGGTAGCTGCTCAAGACGCGTTAATTCGGTTTCCCATTGAGGAACGTGCTCAGCTAGTTGTTCACATTGTGTGTCATGCCACTTCTGATAAGCAGCAACCGATGCGCGTGCAAATTGACGGCATTGATCCCAAGGTAGGCCTTGTACTAACCAACTGCGCTGTGTTCCGTCCTGTTGATTAGCAAAAAATTGTAGCGAGCCCCAAAACAATCCGCGTTTGATCGCGATCTTGCCACTCCAAATAGTAAACGGGATACGCTCTTCACTGCCTACTGAAGATAACAGCAAGCGTGGACCATCAAGTTCAACCTGATGATATTCATTTTGAATAAAAAACTGTGCAGTCTTGTTAGCGCTTAGCTGCATTGGAGTGTGCTCTTAATTGGGAATATTGAATTTATATCATGATGCAATGAGAATTAATAATATCTCATATCTTATCGACGCTTTCATGACCACCTACGGGCAATTATGGATAAGTATCAAATTCTTGTGCTTGATTTCTGTTAGGATTATGGTTTTTAGTGTGTCAAGTGAGCGACTGTGGACTTTTCAGCCAAATTACGCCTCTATTGGGCGAATAAAACCATAAATTACAGCGTATTAATTCTCATCACTCTGCTCGGTGTGGTGGTGCCTGCTTGGTATTATGGACAAAACACACTGATCACGCCTTTGATCTTAGGCGTTATTGCAGCGGCTCTTGCGGAAAGCGATGACAGCTTTACCGGACGCTTAAAAGCACTTACGCTGACCTTTATCTGTTTCGCGGTTGCGGCTTTCTCTATTGAGCTTCTCTTCAATACGCCTTGGCTGTTTGCGATAGGGCTTTTTGTTTCAACTTTCTCCTTTATCATTCTCGGGGCAATTGGCCCTAAATACGCGAGTATCGCGTTTGGTTCTCTCTTAGTTGCCATCTATACCATGCTCGGTGCCCATGAGAGCACCAACCTTTGGTTTCAACCGCTTCTACTGTTAACTGGTGCCGCTTGGTACTACTTCATGTCGATGATTTGGCAGATAGTGTGGCCAATGCAACCTGTGCAGCAAAACTTAGCCACGGTATTCGATCAAATCGGTAATTACATCGATTCAAAAGCGGAACTCTTCTACCCCGTTTCAGACTTGATTCCCCAACCACACCGAATCATTGAAGCCAAACTCAACGCGAGTACCGTTAATGCACTCAACATGTGTAAAGCGACACTGCTTAATCGCTCTAAACGCGGACACATTGATGGACCAAGTGACCGATTTCTTAATACCTACTTCATCGCACAAGATATTCATGAACGCGTAAGTTCAAGCCATTATCGTTATCAAGAACTGGCAAAGCACTTTGAACGTTCTGACGTGTTGTTCCGATTTAAGTATCTACTGGAAGCCCAAGCCACAGCTTGTAAAGAAGTGGCGAGCTCATTGAAAGTGGGCGCTGAATACCAGCATGGTGACAAATCTGTACTGGCACTTGATGAGCTGATGTCTTCACTTAACCATCTACACCAACAGAACAAGCCCGAGTGGAAATCGCTGTTAAACCAATTGGATTACTTATTCAATAACCTGGCAACGGTTGAAAAACAGCTATCGAATATCAGTAACCCAGACGCAGAGAAGATTGAAGAAGGTGTATTAGACGACACCAACCCACACACGTTGACGGCAATGTGGCACAAAATCAAAGCCAATCTGCATACCGACTCTATGCTGTTTCGTCATGCGATTCGTATGGCGATCACGCTGACACTCGGCTACGGAATCATCCAAGGGTTTAATATTGAGCGTGGTTACTGGATCCTGCTAACAACACTGTTTGTTTGCCAGCCAAACTACAGCGCAACCCGCCAGAAGCTGACCGCCCGTGTTATTGGTACTGTGGCAGGCCTATTGGTTGGCGTACCGCTACTGACTTTCTTTCCTTCCCAAGAAAGCCAATTGGTGTTCATTGTGATCAGTGGCGTGATGTTCTTTGCTTTCCGAATCAATAACTACGGCTTCGCGACCGGTTTTATCACACTGCTTGTGCTCTTCTGCTTTAACCAATTAGGAGAAGGCTACGCGGTGGTGTTACCAAGACTAGCGGATACCTTTATTGGTTGTGCCCTCGCCGTACTTGCGGTCATTTACGTATTACCGGATTGGCAATCGAAGCGACTGCACAAAGTGATGGCGGATGCGCTCGATTCCAATAAGAATTATCTCGCTCAGATCATTGGTCAATACCGTGTCGGTAAGAAAGACAGCCTCAATTATCGTATCGCTCGTCGTAGTGCCCATAATAATGATGCAAACCTAACTGCCGCTATCAGTAGCATGCTGGTTGAACCCGGTAAGTACCGTACTTCTGAAGATGAGAGCTTCCGATTCCTAACACTCAACCACGCTCTACTCAGCTATATTTCGGCTCTGGGGGCTCACAGAACACGTATTGATGATGAGGCGACACACAAACTGGTGTTAGATGCGCACAGAGTAATCCACGAGCATCTAGACGCTCTAAATGATCAACTCTATTCTCATCAAGAACAGTGTGAAGTGAAAAACGCTTATGACCCTGAACTGGATAAACGTCTGAGTGAGTGGCGAGAAGAAGATGAGAGTTCTGTCAGAATGGTTCTACAGCAGCTCCATTTGATTTATCGAATGCTTCCAGAACTGCATACCTTAGCGACCAAGTTTGCAGTCAAGGTTAAGATCGATAAACCGTTTGAAACAGAAGCTTCATGATTAACAAACAAAATACTGTAAAAACAAAAAGATAACGCCAATCGCTCACCTTTTGATCACCAGCCGTATTTATACATTGCTTTACCCATACCCCAAACTGGGTAGAGCAATTACTTGCCTACCCTTATGCCACAAGGGTTACAGGAGTTTTTACATTGTAGGAATTCTCTGACTTTGATTGACCAAGCCTTAACTTTGCCTAACATTTCTCGGACAAAAAACGACCACAGGAATTTATAGTTGTCTTAGTTTCAGGAAATTTCAAACACCATTTAATATTCGATTAATCTTGTTTGATTTCCTGTATCAGTAGGCTATGCTCTATAGAGCATATGGATTTGAACTAAGGTCACATTATGAACACACAGCAATTTGAAGCATTTAAGCAGCAAATACAGCTTCTTAGTCCACAGCAATTAAAAGAATCGACGGCAACCTTGAAACGGAGAAGCCTTGTTTGCTTACTGAAGAAGAGTTAAACGCGCTAAATGACCTGTTCAGTTAATAGACAGACATCACTATTTTAGCTTAAGTTCACATTTTCACCGTAAATTTCATCTGTTCACCATTGCGCTCAAAATATCGTCCGCCTAGACTCATTTCATACGTCAATAAAAGGTTCTGCTATGTCGATATCTGGTATTCAATCTGGTTACGCGATTATTCAGCAGTCAACTAACATGGCTGAAGAAGCTGCAATCGAGCTCAACCAAGCCTCCAAACACTCTTTAGAATCCGACGACACTTTCCAAGTTAGCGATCTCAGCTTTAATCAAATAGAGCCTGAACAATCCATTTCCTTTAAAGATAAAGAACCTGAACCCGCTTCATCCTCAACCGATTCCTTGATTAAACTGACACAAAGTGCAAGTTACAACCGCGTTGGTGCGAGTGTGGTTGATCGTCAAAACGAAGCCATCGGTAGCCTTCTCGACATTCATATCTAAATTACACTCAAATACAGCCTATATTTTGCGAAACTTTGCTGCTTTTTGCTTCAACAACCACACAAACTGTAACTCATTATATCAGGCGCTTGTTTCTGGTTTATTACTCGGTAGAATCAGCGCAAACCAATTTTCTGCACAAACTTTACTTCATACTATTTATGCCAAAACTAAATCTGCATCGCCGTGACTATGTTTCTATTTTAGGAGGCGACATCTCCGCAGACGAATTAGAAAAAAAGCTTCAACCTCATTTTGAAAAGCCAGTAAATAAACTGACACCTAGCCCCTACCTGACAGAAAAGAATCTCACACGCCGTTGGACTGCTCTCGATAACTCAGAATCACAAAAAGAGCTACTCGACTCCCATACCGAAAGTCAGATTCAAGCTTATGAAAAAAACATCGAACACTTCATTGGCACGGTTAAAGTGCCTGTCGGTGTCTCTGGCCCATTAAGAGTCAATGGCTTATTTGCTAAGGGCGATTACCTCGTACCACTCGCAACCACAGAGGCAGCGCTTGTCGCCTCTTACAATCGTGGTTCCAAACTGATTACGGCTTGTGGTGGCGCAAGTGCTATGTTGCTCAATGAAGGTGTAACGCGTACTCCTGGTTTCGCATTCCAAGGATTAGTTGAAGCTGGGCAGTTTGTGGCTTGGGCTGTGACTCAATATGACCAATTCAAGATCTTGGCAGAATCAACAACCTCACACGGCAAGCTTACCGACATCAACATCAACATCGAAGGCAACCATGTCTACTTGGTGTTTGAATTTCTAACTGGAGACGCTTCTGGTCAGAACATGGTAACCATCGCAACTAATGCTGTGTTTGAATACATCATTGAAAATACACCAGTTCAGCCTGACCATGCTTTTCTTGATGGCAACTTATCGGGCGACAAAAAAGCCAATACCCAAACCTTACGCAGCGTTCGTGGCAAAAAGGTAACAGCCGAAGTAAACATTTCTGCTGAGCTTGTTGCTAAGTACCTTCACACCACACCAGAGAAGATGGTTCAGTTTGGCCAGATGACCACTGTCGGCGGCGCTCTGAGCGGTACGATTGGTATCAATGCCCACTACGCGAATGCACTAGCAGCGCTCTACATTGCTTGTGGCCAAGACGCAGCGTGTGTTGCTGAGTCTGCGATTGGTATGACTCGTATGGAACTCAACAAAGAAGGCGGTTTATACACGAGCGTGACCCTACCTAACCTGATGTTAGGGACTGTCGGCGGCGGTACTGGGTTACCAAGCCAAAAAGCATGTCTCGATTTGTTAGGACTACACGGTAATGGTAAATCACAAGCCTTAGCCGAAGTGTGTGCTGCGCTGTGTTTGGCTGGCGAGTTATCGATTGTCGGTGCATTCTGTGCAGGCCACTTTTCACGAGCTCACCATAAGCTGGCTCGCAAATAACCTTAATCCGATTTGGCTTGATCGTTTTTGTCATTCATGCAAAATCACAAGCCAACCTGAATACGTGAGTCACACATGGATTACTTACACTTATCGAGAGTGAGCCTTAAGCACCTCACTGCGCTGCATATTATGCTGAACACCCACAGTGTTACTCAAACGTCTGAGCAGCTTTGTGTCAGCCCTTCGAGTGTGAGTAAAACTCTGTCTCAGCTACGTAGCATCTTAAATGACGAACTGTTCTACCGAGATGGGACCAAGCTCATCCCGACTCCCTTTGCGCTTCAAGTCGCACCAACGGTTCACGCGATTCTTTCTAGCATGAATGGATTGCTCCATCAGAAGAGTTTTAGCCCTCAAGAGTACCAAGGCAGTTTTTCTCTTTCGATGCGCGAAAGTACCTTCGAAGTCTTTGCCTCAAAGATAAGTCGAATCACCACCGAACTCGCACCAAACGCCAAACTCAACATCTATTCGAAACAACAGCTCGGCTTCGATGCTTTGCTTAGCGGCAAGGTGAACTTGATCCTGTTGCCCCATGATATATCTCAGCCGCCGACCGACAACAAAGAGCTGGTTTGGGAAACAATTCTTCCTGACGAGATGGTTTGTTTGATGGGCGCACACCACCCTCTTGCTCAGCAAGAACTGACCGTGGAAGGCTACCTAGATTACAAGCACATTGGGATTTTAGATAACGAACTGTCTCAACCTTACTTTGAGCAAAGCTTGGTACAACGTCACAAACCTAGAGAAATGGCCATATCGGTCGCGGACTTTGGGGCTGCGGCTGTACTTTGTCATCATACTCCCTTCCTGTTCACTTGTTCGAAGCAGTGGGTTAAGCATGCAAAGCAAGCTCAGGGCTTAGTGAGCAAACCCTTGCCTTTTGATTACGGCAAGGTGGCGTATAGCTTAGTGTGGAACAAGCCAAATATGAATGATCAGGCCATCAAATGGTTGCGCGACTTGTTCTTAGAAGCTTAATCCTTTTAATGATTTAACGTTGTTTTAAGCCTGGCTGAGCGTCTAAACAATTTAAAAGCTAGGTATAGACCTCAGGCGTTTGCATAGGTCTTTGAACTATCGTGTAGAGCTTATCGTGAAAGCTCTGCATCTGCTGTTCGGTGCATTTCGGCCAATCTAACGCTTCGCCAATCACACCATGATGTTGAAACGCATTCAGTCGAATTCGAACATCACTTGGTAGAATCTTCAAGTAACGCCCCACCTGTTCAATTTCATCTTCAAGGTCGCTTTTATTCGGAATATGCAGCAACCTAACTTCGTGCAGTTTTCCTTTATCTGCTAAGTAGTTAATGGTTTCAAACACCCTATGGTTGCCTCTGCCTACTAACCATTGATGTGTTTCCGATTGCCATGATTTTAGGTCAATCATCGCACCATCAAGATAAGGCAATATTCGCTCCCACCCTTGCAGTGACAGCGAACCATTACTATCAATAAAGCACGTGAGATGCGCTAACTGTGGATCACTTTTAATTGCTTCAAACAGTTCGATGATAAACGGCAGTTGCATGGTCGCTTCACCGCCAGAAACGGTGATGCCACTTAAGAAAAACTGATTATGCCTAACGAGTTCAAGTACTTCCGAGACCGTCATTGTGGTAATTTTCGGGCTCGACTTGTGATCGCAGATATCAATGCACTGATCGCAGTTGGTGCAGGCTGCTGGGTCCCACTTCACTTGGCCATCAACCATGCTTAGAGCATCGCTTGGACACCCGCTGATGCAGTCTCCACAGTGGTTGCAGTGATTAATGGTGTGTGGGTTGTGACAGGTTATACAATCGAAATTACACCCCTGTAAGAACAGTACTAAACGATTTCCCGGGCCATCAACACAAGAAAAGGTCAGCACACGGCTGACCTTCGTTTGTTTTTCTGTCTTATTATTTTTAACCCTAGCCATTTGAGTTGTTAGATCAGAAACTTTCATAATTTGTATTGTTTGGTTATGGGTATAGTTAGATTAAAGCGCTATTCGTACGTTGGCGACATCTCTAAGCTCGCGACGCGCGGTTTACGTTCTAAAATGCCCGTATTCTTCGCTGCTTCAGCTCCCAAGAAAGTCGTGTTAGTACGCGAATCTTGCTCGTCGTATTTAGCAATGTCTGACAGTTTAATCATATAGCCCGTCACACGAACTAAGTCGTTCGATGCAACGTTAGCGGTAAACTCACGGTAACCAGCTTGGATTGCGCCTTTGCACAAGTTAAACATCGCTTCTGGGTTAGATTTCACTGTTTCATCGATGGTCAGAATGTCGCTGATACCTGAGGTATAGAACTTGTGGTGACCCGCAGTAGCACGCACGTAAGAGACAGGATCAGGTTCTGTTCCATAAGGAATACGCACACCTGGAGTCACATCTTCATCTAGGCTAATACCGCCTTGAGCATGTAGTAAAGCCTTGCCTTCTAGCCCATATTTCACTTCTGAGTTCTCAACGACCTCAGCCAGTTTTTCAGAGATGCGATGCCCAAGTTGGTTAGCTTGTTCATCATGACCATAGCGCCCTGCTTTACCCTCTTTTTCCATCAAGATGTTGACGGCTTCAGCCATGCCGTAAATACCAAACATTGGCGCAAAGCGATCTTCTTCAATCAAACCTTCTTGAGTTAAGAAGCCTTCGAAGAAGTTAGACTCTTCATGTAAGAAGCGGCTACGAGCGTTCATCAACTCAACCATGATGCTACTGTAGTTCGGCAATACTTGTTGTAAGAAATCGACACTGTCCTCAGACTTTAACGCCACTTGTTTCAGGTTCATACGTACTAGCGTATTTGAACCACCCGCCAAAGGTAGAGAGTTGTAGCAACTCACGATTCCAAAACGCTTATCACCATACGCTGCGGCATGTGCTGGATAGTTGGCGATATGTGGCTTGCTGCATTCACAAATGTTGCTTGCTGCATGACGCAACAGATCATCAGGCGTCACTGCAGGGTCGTACATAAAGGTTAAGTTAGGTGCGATCTGCTTGAGCTCAGCATCGACACGTAAAATCGTACGGCAGATAATGTTGTCTGTCGGTCCGATATTCACATGCATGAAGGCATCTGGTAGTGTGCGATCCAACATAATCCAGAACAGCTTAAGCTTTTGATAAACCTGCTCTTCCGTTAAGTCGCCCACGAAAGGCATCAACACATCGTCCAGTTGACCTAAGTAAACCGGAATGGAAGTCACTGACGGAACGTGATGATAAAGGATGGTTAGCATGTTCAATGCTTCGTCGAAATTAGTTGCCGCGCTAAGCTCTAAATACTTTGAGCCTTGATGTAAGTATTTAGAATAATCGGGAAGCACATAGCGCGGCTTAAATGGGGCGTGACCTTCAAACATGTCACATAGCACACCTTGTTGTAAGGCTTGCTCTACTTCATTGCTTACCGGCATGTACGGTAGGCTAGCTTCAGCTTCTAAGGCAAGATAACTCGATTTCTGTTTTGGAGACAGATTGGCATCTGAAATGATATTGCTCAAGCGTTGTTGTTGCTCTGAAAGTGGTGAAGAAGTAGATGACGCAGATTGGTGGCTCATGATTAAACCCTTAAAATTGTTATGGACTTATTTTATATCTCACCGTTACATTTCCACTAATGAAATGTATGCAAGACTGTTTTTCCAAAATGGAAATTAGATACTTGAAGTTAGCCGGCATTAAGACACTAGGAATAGTCCGTTTAAAACACGAAGCCGTAAAAATAGAAAAACCCACATAACTGGCTTTAAGGCCGTTAATGTGGGTTTCGTTATTTAGGTTAGCGCTGTCAGAGTTAGCTAAAGGCAATACTCTTTACAGATAAAGGAAGCAATTACAGATGAGGAAGCACTTGTTTGCGTCCAACGCCCATCAGTACTTTTAACTCACCTTGTGGTGTATCAACCGAGAACGGTGTCGACACTTCAACAACAGAGAAACCTGCCGCACTCAAGACATTCTCTGAGCGCTGTTGGCTTACGCCATAGTCTTCACTGCCGTTTTCTAAGTACCAATCCCAGTGTACAAACGTGCCATCATTTTCAAGCAACGTGTAAATCAGACTGACTGTGTCTTGTAGGTTAGGGATAAAACCACACACCGAAGAAGCGACCACTAGGTCAAACTGGTTTCTGAATGCTGGATGCTGCGCTGCTAGTCCGCGCGATAAAATATCAACAACCGGTTCAACGTTAGGTAGCTCTTTCTTATCTAACTCTTCAATCATCCCTTCGGAGATGTCGAGTGCGATGATCTCTTTTGCTAAAGGAGATATTTTCTGGCTGAGTAGTCCTGTACCACAACCAAAATCAAGGACACGGGTTCCGTTTAAATCAACGAGCTGTGTCAACTGGTCAAATACGGACTGTGCGAATACTGCGGTCGCGGGATCTTTATCCCAATCAACGGCGTACTCGTCCCATTGTTTCGCCATCATGGCCTCCATCTTTACTTCTTGTAGGTTCGGAACCCCCCCAGAGTAAACCAAATTAGTCAATTCGTCATAGAGTTATCATGCAAAGATGGACTATTTCTAAGATAGTCAGCACAATATTCAGATAATATGCACCAGCCCCCCGCTTAATATGGAAATGAAATGAACCTTTCTCAAGTCCAAGCCTTTTGTTCCGTTGCTGATTTAGGATCAGTGTCTGAAGCTGCACGCCAGTTAGAATGCAACCGAACCAAACTTAGCATGTCGATTAAAGCCTTGGAAAAAGAGTTAGATGTCGAGTTGTTTGTACGTAGCGGAAACCACGTTGAACTTTCTGAAGCAGGCAAAGCGATTTACAAGGATTGCGAAGGCCTGTTAGTGACAGCTGCACGTATCAAACAAACCTGCTTGCATGTTTCGGGGGAATTTAACGCGGAGATTTGGATTGCACGAGATGACTCATTACCCGATGAGATGTGGCAGGATTTATCGCACGCTCTCAATAACAAGTACCCTTCGACCTCATTCAACTTCGTTCTCGCGTCGAGCGGCGATTTAGCTAACCTAGTTGAAACTCAGCAAGTCGACTTCGCATTTGGCGTCGATTACGAACGTGTCGATGACCCAAGAATTATCTACAACCCACTTGGTAAGATTCGAATGATGTCTGTTTGTAAGAAAGGGCATGATTTGAGCGCGATGCGACGAGTGTCTGATGAAGTACTGAGAAATTCGATGCAAGCGACCATGGTTTACCTTAATGAAAAGGATAACCCTGAACTTGAGCCCTTCTCGCGCCGTTACATCGGCTTCTCTAGCTTCGACTTTATGTTGGATACGATTTTACGTGAAGAGGCCTGGGGCGTAATGCCAGAACCATTGATTCGTCACTTGCTACGTGAACAAGAGTTAGCGGTGATCAAACACACATATGGCCTGACTCAAGAAGACTACTGTATGTTTACTGCGGCTGGCATGGCCGAACATCCAGGAATGAATTGGTTGGCTGATCAGCTGAGTGATTACTTGTTTGATTTCTAGTTTTAACTTCCCAATATCTAATTTTATCTTCCCAATATAAGATCGGCGCGAGCTATTGCCTGCGCCGCCTTTTGCGGTCTAAGACTGATGCAGCCTAATTCTGATATAACCAAAGACTAAACCGTTTAGAAAACCATTACGTGATCCACTAAGTAGCGTCCATCCTCTTCAACCAATACCATTTCGGCGACAAACTCGCCTTTTGCGATGGTGTAAGCTTGCTTCCAGACAAAGGCGATGGAATCAGAGCGTCTGAATAGCGCCACTGGCTCACGCTCAGCAAAAAAGCCATTACTGTGCTGATAATGGTGACACACCTTTTCTAAATATTCTGGCGTAACAATGTCTTTCATTCTTTGAGTAAAGTCTCGACAGTGCTGTTCATGATCAACCTTGGTTGAACCATCCATCAGGTTATCCATGATCGGGTTAGCAATCGCCCACAACTCGTTATCATTGATATCGTCAAACTTCATATCGATTCATTCCTTGTCCATCGCAGTCGCAGCCAAATCTAGAGGACTAATAAGACCTTAGCGACTAATGTGTTTTATTAATCATAAACGATCCTATTTCAGTTGCACATCATCCCCAAAAAACACTCAACGTCAGTTTTATTGACACCTGACTTTCAACTTAAACCACTGAATTTAATGGATTTATATGTATTGGTTAAATAAGACATATAAATATCATCAGATAAAGTTTGTAAAGTTAGCTCAATATTAGAACAATGAAGTTATCAAAAACATCTGGAAAATATTATGTGTGACAGGAAAAGCCAAAACGAAAATCGAGTACTATTGTTCTCAGCCCTTTTAGCATCAGGCTTCGCTATTGGCGGATTGGTGTTGGGTCTTATCGTTGGCTCTCTGGTCATAGTATTTGACGGTGTTTATTCTCTTATCAGCTTACTGTTAACTTTATTGTCACTAGCGGCCTCGAAATACATCAATCGCCCTTCGGACACTGAGTTCCCGTTTGGTCGAGCAATTATCGAACCGATTGTTATTGCCATTAAAGCCGTTGTGATTCTGCTTGTGGTTGGTTATTCACTTTACTCTGCGATTGGTGCCTTGATGACAGGCGGTCGTGAGGTGGATGCTTCTATCGCAACTTTGTTTGGTATTTTCAATGTGTTGGGTTGTGGTTACGCTTGGTGGTACATCGCTAACAAGAGCAAACGTATCTCTTCAGGGCTGGTTCAGGCCGAGTCTAAACAATGGCAGATGGATACACTATTGAGTGTAGCGGTAACCGCTGGTTTCTTAGTAGCATGGTCAATGACGTTTTCACCTCTTGCGGCTTACGCAGTGTATGCCGACCCTATGATGATGTTACTAATGTCTTTCTACTTCATCAAAGTACCTTTCGACATGTTACGTGAAGCAATGCGCGAACTACTTATGATGTCGGCGACCAAAGATATTTGTGATGCAGTGGATAAGAACGTTGTCGCGGTAGACAAAGAAGCGGATCAAGATTTGGAGCTGATGGGTGTGACTAAGGTTGGTCCTGAGCTAAGAATCAACGTTGATATTCATACCAACGACCAACAAGCCATTGCAGTCGATGATATTGAACGAACGCGCCGCCAACTTAAGCGACGCTTATCGAAGATGCCTTATGAACTTCAATTGAATCTCAATATCGCGAGTTAAAAGTCGAAAGTTAAGAACCAAGACTTAACCAATCAATTTCTCGCGAACTAAGACTCTGATTGAACCTTTTTAGAAGCCGACGCCGTAACCGTCGGCTTTTTTTCTCTTGTTACCCACCAGCAAGCCAGTGACCCCACAGTGACCATACACACGCCCTGCCAAAACGTCATGCTCAGTGACAAACCTAAAATCATGGAAGACAGTAAGGTCGCAAAAATAGGCGTGAAATAAGACATAGTCGCTAGGAAGACCATATTGCCGCCAAGTATCGCTGTATTCCAAAGCGCGTAACCTGCGCCCATACACACACCGGCCAGCACTAAGTCAATTGCAGCATTGGTTGTCATCACCATGCCGGTTTCGTTACTCAATGCGTATTTGATCCATAAGGTGATTGCAGTCGCGATAAAGAACAACACAATCGCATTCTGCCCTTTCGCCACTTTCTGAGTGTAATTACAGTAAACCGCCCAAATAATCGCGCCGAAAAACGCCATTGAATAGGTTTTAGGGTTAGTTGCAATATTGGCTGCGATTTGATCAACAGAAAGCCCCTGATCGCCGCTGATACTCCAAGCCACACCAAAGAAGGCTAAGAAGATACTTGGGTAAACCAACCAGTTAATCTTTTTATCGCTAAGCAGCACAGCGAACAACACCGTCAATGCAGGCCAAAGGTAGTTGATAACCGCCATTTCCAAGGCTTGATGTCGGTTGTTTGCCATCCCTAAAGCCAGAGCCAAGAAGATCTCATAACAAACGAATAGAGCACCACCAATCAGCAGATACGACTTAGAGAAGCGTGACAGCTTAGGTAAACCCATAACACAGACCAACAAAATTGAGCTCACCGTATAAAGACTGGCAGCGCCACCGATTGGGCCTAGTTGTTCTGATACGCTACGAGAAAGCGCAATTAAGCAGCTCCAAAGTAAAATGGCAGCAATGCCGTAGCAGCTATGGCGATGAGATTTCAGCACGCCTCTTCCTTTTCTTTATTGTAATGGTCTAATTAAAGCGAGCTTAAAGCAAAGATAGGCTTAAGCACCACTATCGATAACTTGCAGTAGGTAAAAATAAGTAGCCGAGCACATAACTGCACTCGGCTATCAATCATTCACTCAAAAATCTAAAAGCAATTAGCAATTAGCAATTAGCAATTATGCCAATAGAAGTGCTTGCAGGTCAGCTAAAGACTTAACTTGATAATGAGGGTTAATACCCGCTGGCGTTGCCTTTTCTTGACTGTTTAACCAACAAGTTTCAATGCCAAAATCTAGTCCGCCTAGAATATCTGAATGTGGGTTATCTCCGACCATCAATACGCGTTGTTTTGCTGGTAAGCCAACAAGCTTGTGTGCATGTTCAAAGATTTCAGCATCTGGTTTAGCAACACCCACTTCTTCAGAGATGATCACGTGGTCAAAATAGTCTGTCATTCCAGTGCGTTCTAAACGGATAGATTGCAGCTCGGTGAAACCATTGGTAATGATGCCCATGTTCACTTTGCCTTTTAAAGACTCCATCAACTCTTTTGCACCAGGAAGCAGCGAACAGATGTCTGCCATTGCGGTCAAAAATGCACTGTTTAGTTCTGCTGTTGTTGTCTCTAGCTTTGTTGCCCAGCTTTCAAAACGCGTGTGCTTCAGTTGAGCTGCCGTAATGCGCCCATCTTGGTAATCTACCCAAAGTGGTAAATTCACCTCTTGGTAAACCGAATAATCCTGTTCACTAAAGTCCACACCAAAACGGGAGAACATCAGCTTCATTCCTTGAAAAGCATCAAAGTGGAACAAGGTTTCATCCGCATCAAAGAATATCCAATCGTACTTCATTTTCTGTCCTGTTATTCGCGCTGTTGAGCAGTGCTGTGTCTGTTTTTATCGTAGTTTTGCTTAATTTTTCTTTTCGCCTTGTAGGCTGGCAATCGCTTTACTCGTAAATCTGTGAGCCTGTATATAAATCTAATAATTTATAGAAAACAAGCCACAAGTCATGATGTATCGCAAATTTTGCCACATATTAAACCAATACCATACAAGAAATACACATTAGGTACCGGGAGGTATTATGAAGCACTTTTTACCGTCATCTGTCATGCTCACCCCTTTTCTTGTCAAATACTATGATGAGGAACCAGAAGACACCCCTAACACTGAAGAGTCACAAGCTCCTCAAATTGAATGCAGTGATAACTCAGAGAAAAGCTCAATCCTGGCTGAAATTGAACCGACTTTCAGTGAATAAGCTTATTTTTCATTGTTATAGAGCGCAATTCTGTTTCTGATCGAGTCAATTTATCACTATCTACTACTGACAAAGAACACACCAGAAAACCATAAAAACGATTGCTATATGAGCCCTATCACAACGACTAACCAGAAAGTGTTAGTTCGAAATCAAAGTTGTTCCAGATCAATGGTCGACCACTTGAATGCCGACAACATGTAGGAAATTAAAAATCATAATTAACGGAGTTTTCCAATGTCTACTGCATTTTACATCCCTACAATCAACTTCATGGGCACTGGCTGTTTGAAAGATGCTGCTGATAGCATCCAGTCTCAAGGCTTTAAAAAAGGTCTGATCGTTACAGATAAGATCCTGAATCAAATTGGTGTAGTTAAGCAGGTACAAGACCTTCTTAGCCAGCGCAGCGTAGACGCAGTTGTATTCGATGGCACTCAACCAAACCCAACCATCACTAACGTGAACGATGGTCTAGAATTGCTGACTGACAACGATTGTGATTTTGTTGTTTCTCTAGGTGGTGGTTCTCCACACGACTGCGCAAAAGGTATCGCATTAGTTGCTTCTAACGGCGGTAAGATTGCTGATTACGAAGGCGTAGACCAGTCTGAAAAACCTATGATGCCTCTTATTGCTATCAACACAACAGCAGGTACAGCATCTGAAATGACACGTTTCTGCATCATCACCGATGAAGAGCGTCACATTAAGATGGCGATCGTTGATAAGCACACAACACCGCTTATCTCAGTAAACGACCCCGAGTTGATGCTCGCTAAACCTGCATCACTGACTGCAGCTACGGGTATGGACGCGCTAACACACGCAATCGAAGCTTACGTTTCTATCGCCGCAACGCCAATTACAGACGCGGTAGCAATTAAAGCAATCGAGCTTGTTCAAGCACACCTAAGAACAGCAGTAGCACACGGCGAAGACATTGAAGCGCGTGAGCAAATGGCTTACGCACAATTCATGGCTGGCATGGCTTTCAACAACGCGTCTCTTGGCTACGTTCACGCAATGGCGCACCAACTGGGTGGTTTCTACGACCTTCCACACGGTGTATGTAACGCTATCCTACTGCCACACGTTCAACGCTACAACGCGCAAGTTTGCCCTGAGCGTCTACGTGATGTTGCAAAAGCAATGGGCGTGAATGTTGAAGGCATGACACCAGAGCAAGGCGCAGAAGCGGCTATCAACGCGATTGTTCAACTAGCAAACGACGTGAACATCCCAACAGGTATCGCACAGCTTGGTGCGAAACTAGAAGACATCCCAACGCTGTCTGACAACGCACTGAAAGACGCATGCGGTTTTACTAACCCTAAACAAGCGACTCACGAAGAAATCTCAGCGATCTTCGAAGCGGCAATGTAATCTAGATACAAGTCACTTCTTATAGCTAAAGCAAACGGGCTCACCTTCTGAGCCCGTTTTCAATTGTCCGTCCAATCCCTTTCAAACCTTTACCTTCAACACTAGCTACCAGATATTAGCCATAAAAAGTCGCATTACCTAAATTGCTTGGTTATAGTTAAACCATTGATAAATAGAATAACCAATAGGTTCCATTGAGTCGTAGGATAGTTAGCACCTCATTATTGACGTCATTCCTTGCATACTCCGCTCAAGCAGAGGAAAAAAATGAGTGTCACAGTCAGCCGTTAGAAGACGCCCCTGTCGAAAAGGCTTACCATTTCCTGAACAGTAAATTTTGCCAACCTGCGTTGTGGTTTGACAGCTTCTTTGTGGATGACCGAATAACTGAAGATGCTCGTGCGGGCACCTCTGTGCGTTGGTACAACGACTTCATTTACTCGGAAGGCGGCGATGTCGACTACTCAACAAAACTCAAAGCGCGTTTACACCTTCCCTTTGTGAGCAAGCGGCTGAAATTAATCTACGAGTCTGTCAGCGATGAAGAGTTCTTGGATTTTTTTCCGAATGATTCAGATGAATTAGAAAGTGCGTTAGGTCTGCGTTACGACGCGTACGCCAAAGGCTATAGCAGCTTCAATATTAAGGCGACATTACGACCACGCATCGAAGCTCGTTACCGCTTTACCTACCCTCTTACAACCGATGTGGTATTTAGGTTAACTCAGCGTATTTATCAGGAAAAACAAGAAACTGGCGAGATCACTGATATTGATTTTGACCTATCGCTCAGTGATAAGTTCCTGGCCCGATCGTCAAGTTTTGCTGGGTATAACGACGATCTTAAAGGTTGGACCTATGGTACGGGATTAAGCTTGTATCATTACCTTTCTCAAGACCAAGCACTCCAATATAGCGCCACGATTAATGCAACGGATGAGCCTTATAATCACTACGAATACGCTCAGGTTTCGATTACTTACCGGCAGAACGTATGGAAAGAATGGCTGTTCTACGAACTCATTCCTCGTTATCAATGGGAACGAGAACCTTATGAGAAGCACACGGAAGAAGCGAATATCACGCTTCGAATTGAAGTCTTGTTCAATAACGTATAGCGGTTAGATAAGCTTGATAAAACAAACCGAGAACCAAGAGCCAAGAAAAAGCACATCAAATGATGTGCTTTTTGGTTTCAGATAAAGGTTAAACTAAATTCTTAACCTTTGTAATTTCTCACTCGTGCAGCTTCCGCTTCGCGCTTATCTACTACGGTTTTACCGATTGGCGCCAACGAGATAACCGCTAACTTAAGATGCTGAATTGCAAATGGAATACCAATGATGGTAATGAAACATGCCACCGCTGACATGATGTGACCAATCGCCAACCAGATTCCCGCAAATAAGAACCAAATGATGTTACCAATCAGACCTAGTGGGCTGGTACCGATGTCAGTTTCATTGGTCAATTCATCACGTGAAATCGCTTCTTGACCAAATGGGAAGAATGAGAAGTTACCCATTACAAAACACGCTCTACCCCATGGAATACCAACGATGGTGAGGAATGCGAGCAGTCCGAAGAACCACCATGCCAATCCCATAAATACGCCACCAAACAGAAACCAAATGATGTTTCCTATTGTTCTCATGTTGTCTTCTCCAAATCTTTGAATGCTGTTTATTTCATATGCCGAATAAGGCAATACTTGTTCTAATAGGTTCATTATTGTTGAACCTTTATGAACCGCTTATGAATCGCCTACATTTTCTGTGATTGATACACACCACGAAACGCCAAATCCGCATAGGGATCATCGATTTTATTTGATACCATGCTCGTAGATTTTTAGTATCACAAAGCTAAACAGCTACAACAACTAATTTAAGGCCGAATTTATGAACAACACTGAGCAACCTAAAAAGAAAATGAAGAACTGGGTGCCAATCGTCTTCTTTGGACTTCTCAGCACAGTGCCTGTATTCATGTTTTTAGTCGACGTGTACATCAACCAATACATGTAATCAATTCAACTCTTCGTTAATCAAATCAGCTCTTCGTTAATAAAATCAAGAATGTCGATCAGATCATGATCAGGCAGATTCAGTAAGTTATCACCAACATACCATTCAATCTTACATTGGTTTGGCAACTCGCTGATTGCTGGGTTTCCTATCCAAATCTTGTATTTCTTCGCTATGTTGTCTCTCACAATAATACCGTCTTCATAGCTCACTGGTAAATAGAGGTGAAGCATGTTTACTTGGGGTTCCTGCGGGTTCACTTTGAACTGCGGGTAATCTTGTAAGATTTGATAAACCTGTTTGGTGCGTTCGTATAAAGCAGGCATCAGTTCTAATCGCTCATCAAACTGCATTGCTGCCGAAACCACGTAAGGCGTGCGATGATAAACATTTCCGCCCTGACGCTTCATCCATGCCGACGCTTTTGCTACGAAAGCCTTGTCACCTAATAAGAGTGAACCTCCAAGACCGTTTAACCCTTTGTACAGCGAAACATAAGCCGTATCGAACCCCTTAGCAATCTCGCTGTATGGCTTTTGATAATACGCGCCGCACTCCCACAAACGCGCACCATCCATATGCAGATGAATCGATTGTTCTTTGCAGTACTGCTTTATCGCTTCAAGCTCTTCCCACTCAGGCAGCTGACCACCAATCTCTCGCATCGGTAGTTCATACAATGCCGCGGCAATCTCATCAGGCCAAGCCTTTAAGTCGTCGACATTCCAAGTGCGAAATACGTTGCCGACCGGAAGCACGTTGAATCGATTTTGGAGCTGATACCCTTGGCGTTCATGACGCATGATATGACTCGACTCATGCATCGCCACGACTGGGTTTCTTTTCTCTTGGCACGCAATTTCTAATGCTGTGGGTTGGTTCATAGTGCCGGTAATCACAAACACGGCCGCTTCATAACCAAGCAGTTCTGCGACCTTGTTTTCAAAGCTCTCGATAAACTCGCCATCACCGTAGGTGTCGTGCGACACATCATGTGTTTCGCACCATTCAGCCATTTGTGCGAAGGTTTGGGCTGGTGTTGGATCGAAGTGACCAGAAAGCAGCAAATTACATTGTTGACGCAAGTCCGTGCTCATACCTTTTCCTTTATTCATTGTCGTTCTATGTAGGGTGATTGAATTATTTACGTTAGCCTTCAACGGTGACATAAAGTACACCTATTCGCTTTTATTATTAGCGAATAATTAGTTTTACTCAGTCACCGGCTGCGTGTGCCGGAAATACTCAAATTGACGGGTGTTTTATATAATTAAGTCCCTAAAAACACGCGCTTCTAACTAGATAAGTATGGGCTAATTCGTTGTTGTTCAACCATTCTTCTATTATTGTATATCTATAATTCCAATAAATATTATTCGTTAATGGACAAAGAGGGCTATATGTCGAAAAATCGAGTCTTGGTGCTATTCGCCCACCCTTCTCAGCATCGCTCTGAAGCTAACAAACCCTTATTTGAGCAAGCCAAACGTATTGAAGGCGTCACCTGTGTCGACCTTTATGCTGAATACCCAACCTTCAAGATCAATATCGATCGCGAACAGAAACGCCTGTTGGACCATGACATCATCATTTTTCAGTTCCCACTATATTGGTACTCAACACCCGCAATTCTTAAAGAATGGCAAGACCTCGTCCTAGAATACGGATTTGCTTACGGCACCGATGGCAACGAACTACAAGGCAAGAACTTGTTATGTAGCATTACTGCAGGTGGCAAAAAAGACGCCTACCAAACTGATGGTTACAACCATTTCACGATTCGAGAACTGCTTCACCCAATCGAACAAACCGCTTCTCTGTGTGGGATGAACTACCTCGCGCCCTTTGCGTTATTTGGTTCGCGTACCGCGTTGGAAGAGAACCGCATTCAAGAGCATGTCGATAGCTATAAAGTACTGTTAGAGGCGTTGGTTGCTGGCGAGATCAATATCAAAAAAGCCAGTAAGGCAGAAAAGCTAAACCACTACGTAGAAGAACTAATGGCAGAGGTTAAATAATGACGGGATATTTTCTACAAGCGTTTATCTACTTAGTAGCAGCAGTTATTGCCGTGCCTATTGCCAAAAGACTTGGCCTCGGCTCTGTACTTGGGTACCTCATTGCTGGTGTTGTGATTGGTCCAATTATTGGTCTCGTAGGTGAAGAGACCACAACTATCCAACACTTTGCCGAGTTCGGTGTGGTTATGATGCTGTTCTTAGTCGGTCTTGAGCTTGAACCTAAGATGCTTTGGGCAATGAGGAACCGACTTATGGGGCTAGGTGGCCTGCAAGTTGGTGGCACGACCGCAATTGTAATGGGTATCGCCCTTTTCTTCGGACAGCCTTGGACCATTGCGCTGACTATCGGTTTGATCTTCGCACTGTCATCTACCGCGATTGTTCTCCAAACCTTTAACGAAAAAGGGCTATCCAAAACAGAAGGCGGCAAGAACGCTTTCTCAGTCCTACTGTTCCAAGATATAGCCGTCATCCCTATGTTGGCGTTTATCCCTCTATTGGCGTTGCCAGAATTAATCGAAGCTGCACAAAGCGCAGTCGCTTCGGCTTCTGATCACCATGAAGAGTTGAGTCTTGTTGCTGGCCTACCCGGCTGGGCTTATGGCCTTGTGATCACTGCATCTATTGCGATTGTTGTGGTCGGCGGACACTTCTTGAGTCGTCCACTGTTCCGCTTTGTAGCAAGCTCAGGTCTGCGTGAAATCTTTACTGCAACCGCACTGATGTTGGTGATTGGTATTGCTGCATTAATGAGCCTAGTCGGCCTATCACCGGCTTTGGGCACTTTCCTTGCAGGTGTGGTATTAGCGAACAGTGAATTCCGCCACGAACTTGAGTCTAATATCGACCCGTTTAAGGGACTGTTACTTGGCTTGTTCTTTATTACCGTCGGTGCGGGCATCAACTTTGATGTTCTATTCAACGACTTTGGTTTGATCATTGGCCTCACCCTTGGCGTCATGCTTCTTAAAGCCTTAGTGCTATTTACGTTGGCATTGATCTTCAAAATCAAAAACAGTGACCGTTGGCTGTTTACATTGAGCTTGGCGCAAGCCGGTGAGTTTGGATTTGTACTATTGAGCTTCTCGGCTCAAAACCACGTGTTACCTGCTGGCATCGTCCAAACATTGTCTCTGGTTGTGGCACTTTCAATGTTCCTAACACCAGGGTTATTCATTCTATTTGATAAAGTGATTCTGCCTCGTTACGAACAAAAATCTAACGACCGCGAAGAAGATACTATTGAAGAGAAAGGCACCGTTATCATTGCGGGCATTGGTCGATTCGGTCAAATCGTTAACCGCTTGTTGGTGTCGAACGATGTCAATACGGTGGTTCTGGATCACCAAGCGAACCAAGTAGACTTACTGCGCTCTATCAATATCAAATCTTACTTTGGTGATGCGACTCGTCACGACTTGTTGCATACCGCCGGAATCGAAGAAGCGGCAATGCTAGTAGTAGCAATCGATAACCAAGACTCAAGCGTTGAGTTAGTGAAGTACGTTAAACACACCTACCCTAAAGTGAAAATCTTAGCCCGCGCATTCGACCGTGGTCATAGTTATCGCTTACGAGAAGCAGGTGCAGACTTTGTGGAATCAGAGACCTACCATTCTGCTCTTGAAATGGGCGCACAAGCCTTGCGCTCTTTGGGTCATCATCCATTCTTCGTCGAACAGCAAAAATCGACGTATCAACGCGTAGAGAGCCGTAAGTCTGAAAAGCTTTACCAAGCTTGGTCTGAGGCTGAAGAGAATCCACGCTACGACAACAACTAACGACAAATCTTCATTCACCTTGAAGATGCGATGAAAGAAGACATGAAGAAAGACCGTTCAGACAAACACTCTCGATCTGAACGTGGTTGGACACCACCACCAAAAGGTTATGCAGATGGCTTTGAGGAAGAAGAGTCTTAAGCAGAAGTCTAAGCTACAGCTCTAGATGACCATGCAATGCAACCATCAAAAGCGGCTATTTAAGCCGCTTTTTCTTTCATTTAACCCCTACAAAACGTCAAATGAACATAAGTATCAGGTGCTGAAACTCATAATCCGAGATATTTGTGTGATCTAGCTAAAATTTTTAATTTCTGACCACATAGCAAAAGTGGATTCAATTTTTACATTATTGAAACATTCCAACCCTGCATAAACCACACCATAAACATGGCTATATATGCACTCATTCCTGCCATTCAAACATCCACCCAAATCATAGCGACCACTCTCTAAGGCTTGAATTACATTGCATATATCTAAATCCGCCGCAAAAGCCCCAACAAACCCATTCATCAATCAAATAAATAACGCACGACATTCACAAATTCAAACCATAAAAATTAACATAAACATTTCAAAGTATGTCTATCGTTACAATTTGTAACGAATGGCGGTTGTCGGTATAGTCCTGCAATTCAAAAAGTGAGACCTTTGCGCTCACCTTAAAGGAGATATAATAATGATTACTAATGATGCTGTAATAATGGGCATGTTAGCTGTTATTCTTGGCGGTGTTTTTATCACGGAAAGTAGCCAAAATAGCGCACTGAAAAAATTCTACTCGTTCGTTCCGGGTCTATTGCTCTGTTACTTTGTTCCTTCTCTATTGAACAGTTTCGGCATCATCGACGCATCAAACTCAAAGCTGTACTTTGTTGCCAGTCGTTACCTATTACCGAGTGCACTCGTTCTTCTGATCATCTCAGCAGACCTTCGTAAAATATTTGGCCTTGGTTCTAAAGCCGTCATCATGTTCCTAACTGGTACTGTCGGCATTATCATTGGCGGGCCTTTAGCGATTCTAATTATCGACCAAGTTAACCCTGACCTCGTATCTGGCGATGTATGGCGTGGCCTTACAACTGTTGCTGGTTCTTGGATCGGCGGCGGTGCAAACCAAGCAGCAATGAAAGAAGTATTTGAAGTTGATGACCAACTCTTCTCAGCAATGATTACGGTAGACGTTATCTGTGCAAACATTTGGATGGCTGTGTTGCTTATCATGGCAGGTCGTCAGAAGAAGATTGATGCATGGCTAAAAGCTGACACATCATCTATCGAAGAGCTAAAAGAGACGGTTTCTAAATACCAAGAAGAGAACGCTCGTCCAACAACCACAACCGATCTCATGAAGATCACGGCAATTGCCTTCGGTTTAACCGGCCTAGCTCACTTATTCAGTGACATGATTGCACCGTGGATCTCAACCAACGCACCAGAACTTGCGAAATACAGCCTAACATCTGGCTTCTTCTGGTTGATCGTAATGGTAACAACGTTCGCGTTGATCGCTTCATGCTTCAAATCGACACGCAGACTTGAGCACAGCGGCGCATCTAAAGTTGGTTCAGCGTTCATCTACATCCTAGTTGCTACTATTGGTATGCAAATGGATGTGACTGCTATCTTAGACAACCCAGGTTACTTCTTCATTGGTATCACATGGCTAACTATCCATGCCATTCTAATGATTGTGATGGCGAAGCTTATCCGCGCACCACTGTTCTTCATGGCTGTCGGTAGCCAAGCTAACGTTGGCGGCGCAGCATCAGCTCCTATCGTAGCTGCAGCATTCCACCCAGCATTAGCTCCGGTAGGTATCCTAATGGCGGTACTTGGTTACGCTCTAGGCACATACGGCGCTTACATCTGTGGCCTTATCATGCAGGTTGCTGCTGGTTAATCGAAGCGCTTCAATGAAGTAACACAAAAGGCTGAACGATCATCGTTCAGCCTTTTTCATTTCTACTCTTCCACTCTTAGATTAATCAAACAAAGACGCCAGCTTATTTTCTACTACAGGACTGATATTAAAACTCAACATAAAATCCGGACGTGTCTTTTCATCTTTCTCAATATAATAGTTCGCTTCAATGCCGAACTTCCAAGGACGTCCATTCAACACCGTTGTTTTAGTGACACTTATATTTAGTGGAACTTCTGCCTGATCCTTATTCCAGTCATATGAGAATGTCGGCGCAGAGCCAATCGTCCAACCTCCTCCTAAGATCTCAACCCAAAAAACTTGTGTCGATGTCTTGTTGATTCGAGTATCAGAATGGTCAGCCCCGTCTCCAGAAACACCATACAAGTGATTTGGGAACACACCGACAACTCGTTCACCACTCGCCTTCCCGACCATAAACTCTGGCCCAACAGCAAATTGATCCGCCGTTAAGTCACTACTGCCCGTTGGCAAAGAAGCAAAGAGACCGAAAGCGACAATTGTACCGCCCTCCATTTTAGGCGCATAAGCTAAATCAAATGAGATGTCTGTAATGCCAGACTGATCCATATGCCGCGAGTTTGCTGGTGTATCCACATGGAAATCGTTCTGTACATAAGAGATAGCCGGGCGGAAGATCACTTTGTCACCATTATTCATGGGGAATGGCAATGTCGGCTGTAATACAGTCGCGAAAGTGTCTCCTCCACCATCGTAACCACCTAAATACTGGAGTTTTAAATTGAGGCTAGCGTAAGCTGTGTTTGGGTTTGCAAGTTCCTTTGCTGCCTGCTCTGCTGCTTGATCGTTTTCGGCTTTCGAAATATCGACATCAGCGCTAGCAAAATTCGGCGTTAATAATATTCCAGTTATTATCAGTGCAAGTGGTTTACAAGCCATGAGCCCTCTCTTCAATAGTAAAACAATAAGGTGAAACTGCTTATTGAGTATTTTAGAGATTACTGCGCAGCAAAATGGCCTTAAGTGACAGAGAGGTGAGTTGATCGTAAGTAGAATTTAGATACAAAAATGCCCCAAATTTCTTTGAGGCATTTAGATTTTGGAAATAACTCAGGGTTTCCCCTATTTGCTTATTCCCAATCTAGGATTACTTTACCAGACATACCAGAGCGCATCATGTCGAAGCCTTTTTGGAAGTCGTCTACTTTGTAGTGGTGAGTAATGATTGGTGTTAGATCTAGGCCAGACTGGATTAGTGAAGCCATCTTGTACCAAGTTTCGAACATCTCACGACCGTAGATACCTTTAATAACCAAGCCTTTAAAGATTACTTGGTTCCAGTCTACTGCCATGTCTGATGGTGGAATACCTAGTAGAGAGATCTTACCGCCGTGGTTCATGTTAGTCAGCATGCTGTTGAACGCAGATGGGTTACCAGACATTTCTAGGCCAACATCGAAGCCTTCAGTCATGCCTAGATCAGCCATTACATCTTCAAGCTTCTCTTCCATCACGTTTACTGCGCGAGTCACACCCATTTTCTTAGCAAGATCTAGGCGGTATTCGTTTACGTCAGTAATTACAACGTGACGAGCACCAACGTGCTTAGCAACAGCAGCAGCCATGATACCGATTGGGCCAGCACCCGTGATTAGCACGTCTTCGCCTACTAGGTCGAAAGAAAGCGCTGTGTGTACTGCGTTACCAAACGGGTCAAAGATTGATGCTAGATCATCAGAGATTTCTGCAGGGATCTTAAATGCGTTGAACGCAGGGATCACAAGGAACTCAGAGAACGCACCAGTGCGGTTTACACCAACACCTGTTGTGTTACGACAAAGGTGAGTACGGCCGCCACGACAGTTACGACAGTGACCACATGTGATGTGACCTTCGCCAGATACACGGTCGCCGATTTCAAAACCACGAACTTCTTGGCCGATGCCAACAACTTCACCCACGTATTCGTGACCTACTACCATAGGTACTGGAATTGTGTTTTGTGACCATTCATCCCAGTTGTAGATATGTACGTCAGTACCACAAATTGCAGTTTTCTTAATACGGATAAGAAGATCATTATGACCCATTTCAGGTTTTTCAACCTCGGTCATCCAGATGCCTTCTTCAGGCTTAAGCTTAGAAAGTGCTTTAATTTTCATAATGTTATCCAGTTCATCTCGCCTAACTGTAAGGCGAGAATCAAAAATCTATATGTTCTATTGGGTGTTGTTCTATCTAATCAAAGGACGCAAAAGGCATCCCTTTAAAATTAGATGATAGCCATGTCTTTACCAACTTGGATGAACGCATCGATTGCGCGATCCAGTTGCTCACGAGAGTGTGCAGCAGACATTTGCGTACGGATACGAGCTTGGCCTTTTGGTACTACTGGGAAAGAGAAACCTACAACGTAGATGCCTTTCTCTAGTGCGCGCTCTGCGAACTCAGCCGCTACTTTTGCATCACCCAGCATGATTGGGATGATTGCGTGGTCAGCACCACCCATAGTGAAACCAGCTTCTTCCATTCGAGTACGGAAGTGAGCAGAGTTTTCCCATAGTTGAGTACGTAGGTCGCCAGATTCCGCTAGAAGATCTAGAACGCGGATAGACGCAGATACTATTGCAGGTGCAACAGAGTTAGAGAATAGGTATGGACGAGAACGCTGACGTAGCCAGTCGATCACTTCTTTCTTACCAGAAGTGTAACCGCCTGAAGCGCCACCCATTGCTTTACCAAGAGTACCAGTGATGATATCGATACGATCTACAACGTTGTGGAACTCGTGAGTACCTGCGCCGTTTTCGCCCATGAAGCCCACTGCGTGAGAGTCATCAACCATTACTAGTACATCGTACTTGTCTGCAAGGTCACAGATAGCAGGAAGGTTAGCCACTACGCCGTCCATTGAGAACACACCGTCAGTTACGATTAGTGTGTGACGAGCGCCAGCTTCTTTAGCAGCAATAAGTTGCTGCTCTAGCTCTTCCATGTTGTTGTTCGAGTAACGGAAACGCATTGCTTTACACAGACGAACGCCATCGATGATAGATGCGTGGTTTAGTGCGTCAGAGATGATTGCGTCCTCTTTACCTAGAATTGTTTCAAACAAACCAGCGTTTGCATCAAAACAAGACGTGTAAAGGATAGTGTCTTCTTTACCTAGGAAAGTAGAAAGCTTTTGCTCTAGTTCTTTGTGAGAATCTTGAGTACCACAGATGAAACGCACTGAAGCCATACCAAAACCGTGCTGATCCATACCATCTTTAGCTGCTTCGATAAGAGCTGGGTGGTTAGCAAGACCTAAGTAGTTGTTTGCACAGAAGTTTAGTACTTCTTCACCAGTCGAGATAGAAACCGCTGCTTTTTGTGCAGAAGTAATAATGCGCTCAGACTTGTAAAGACCTTCTTCTTTAACTTCTTCGATTTGAGTTTGAATCTGTTGGTAAAATGCAGAAGACATTGTTCATTCCTTCCTAATTATTATTCAGCAGCATCACGCGCCGCTTTATGTAGGGATATAAACGATCTCAAAACGATCATTTACACTGTAAAACTTATGCCTATATTCTAGTTGAACATCCCCGTTTCGATTATCCCTTTAGTTGGAAAAACATTAATGAATCACAGGCACTAATAATGGTTCATCCCAGTGACACAGGGCACATAAACGTGTCTTACTTGTTCTTTTTAACGACAAATCACCCTCCATTCCGGTCTAATTTCGCTTTCATATCAAATATCAATTTTTCATCTCAGAACGATATAGTGATGAATTTAGGTTTCTCTCAGAATGTTCGACCGTTACGCCGCTATGCAAATGAGAGACAAACACATGAACCTATCAGACCACATCATACAAGAAGCCTTTGAAAACGACTGGCACACCTGCTTTTATCAGCCAAAAGTAGAATCGAGTGTAGAGAAAGTGACTGGGGTTGAAGCTCTGTTTCGCCTAGATATCCCAGAGGAAGGCATTTTTTCTCCAGGTGTGTTTATCGATCGTGCGTTTGCATTAGGTTATGAAGAAGAGATCTTCTTTAGCGTGCTTGTGCAATCTCTCACTGAAGTGAAGTCACTGTTTATTCACCTCAACTTGGCAGAATAGAGAGTGATTCACGAAGTCGTTTTAACTCTATAGGGAAATTTTCTTTATTCATCTGTTACTTACCTAGCTTTTTTATCAGTGTAGTTCACTCAATATCGTCCGTACAAGATCAGTGTTAAACACTTAAGAAAAAAGCCACTTCGTGAGGAAGTGGCTCTAAGCGAAAGCTGCTTTTTTCTAGGTTCTAGGTTCTAGGTTCAGCAATGTTGCCCTTGGCGATCAGACAATACTTTACCGTCTTTGATCGTCACTATGCGCTTAGTTCGTTCAGCCAGCGAATTATCGTGCGTCACGATAATCAATGTTCGGCCCTCAGCATGAAGCTGATTAAACAAAGCCTCTATCTCAGCGCCAGACTTGGAATCCAGAGCCCCTGTTGGCTCATCAGCTAATATAATCTGAGGATCATTAACCAAAGCTCTAGCAATAGCGACACGCTGTTTCTGACCACCAGACAGCTGATTCGGTTTATGGTCAAGTCGATCGCCCAACCCTACTTGTTCAAGTAATGCCGCCGCACGCTTACGACGCTCTTTGGCTTTGATCCCTGAGTACACGAGAGGCAGAGCAACATTGTCCAATGCAGATGCATACTCAAGCAAATTAAAACTCTGGAATACAAAACCAATTTTTTGATTCCGAATACCAGCAAGATCATTAGCACTCAACGCAGCAACATTTTTTCCATCTAGCTGATACTCCCCTTCCGTCGGCTTATCAAGGCAACCCAGCATATTCATCAGCGTTGATTTACCGGATCCTGACGGGCCTAAAATAGACAAAAACTCTCCCTTCTCAATCGAGAGATCGACACCGTCTAATGCACGTATTTCAGTATCACCGTTTGAGTAGTGTTTACCGATATTTGAGAGTTCAACTAAGAATTTGTTAGACATGGTCTCTCCGCTGTCTTTGATTTCATCATTCACTTTGTAGTGCCTCCATCGGAGTCACTTTCGCCGCACGATTAGCCGGAAGCCAAGCCGCAGCGACACCAATAACCACCAACGTCAAAACAACAATGGTGACAACCAACCATGAAAGCTCAGGCACAGGTTTACCAAGACGCTCATAAAACATGTTGCCTTCAAGCTCTAACGAGCGAATTACAGCAATCAGTGTATAAGTGATTACTAAGCCCAATAAACCGCCCATCATCATAGTCATCAATGACTGAACCAGATAATGCATGCGAATCATCCCTGGAGTAGCACCGACCGCCATTCTCACGCCAATATCTCGTGTGGATCGTTTCACCGTTGCATACATCACGTTAGCAATACCTATGCCCGCCACTGCCAAAGTGATAAAACCAATCACACCAAGGAACCCCTGCAGACCAACTAAGAATTGTTGCATCGTTTTTTGTTTGAGGAACATATCCTCAACCTGAACGACCTGCTCATCACTGACACTAGCACCATGTTTGCGCGCAATAACCTGACGAATCGTATCTGCAAGTTTGACTCTGTCGACACCATCATGAGGTTGAACGTTGATACCACTGATATCTCCGTTGATATTAAAGCGCTGCCATGTAGAGAAAGGAACAAAGCTCGAATAATTGATGCTATCTCCCTGTTCAACCTTGGCACTGTTTTTCTCTAGTACACCAATCACCGTAAACTCTTGGCTGCCAATTTTTACTGTTTTCCCGACGGGATTGACCTCTAATTTGACAGTAGCAAACCAGCTAAAGCTTTCATTAGGGTTAAACAAATCGGCCGCTAAAAGGTAACCCAGCACGATGACTTTGCGTTGTTGCGTTTGATCTAGAGGATTAAACCAACGCCCTCCTGGACGTGTCTTGAGATTCGTCACCGACTGAAATTCAGTCGTTACCGCTAACGCTTTTTTCCAAGACCCTCGCTCCCCAACAGTAAGTGATTCATCCCACACAGCTGTCGGCACCGCAACTTTGATGTTAGGCAGAGCCTCTACAACTTTCGTATCTTCTACTGTTAGAGTCAGCGGCTTGCCCTGATGAAAAGATCCATAATCAACCGTAGCCATCCCCCCTGATAGATAAATCAAATTACCATTGCCATTTTGTGCCGTTTTAAGCACGCCTTGTCTAATGCCTTCTCCCACCGATAGCATCGCTGAAATACACAAGGTTGCCCACGCAACAGCCAGAATTGTGAGTCCAAGTCGTAGCTTTTCTGAAGACATTTCCTGAAAGACTTGTCTCATCGGTAATAGCATGATTAAGCCCTCGCACTAAGTGCATCAACAGGAGTGAGACGAGACGCCCGTTTTGCAGGAAAGTAAGAGGCTAAGAACGCCAGAATCAGTGTCACCGTTAACGCCATTCCAATCGAGCTTAACGTGATAACCGGTGATCCAATCCATTCTGGCAACGCCATCGAGCCAAGCAAATAAACCGTACTAAAGGACGCCATTAATCCCACGATGGATCCTAAGGTAACTAAAATAAGCCCCTCAATAATAAACTGAGACATGATGGAACCCTGTGTTGCACCAATCGCCAGCCGAACGCCAATTTCTCGAGTTCTTTCCGTAACAGAGAGAAACATGATATTAGCCACACCCAAAGCGCCAACCGCCATAGTCATAGCGCCACTGGTCGTCAGGAATATTTGAATACCACGAAAGATACCGGTAATCACGTCCCCACCCTCGCTAAAGTCGGGCAGATAGACCGCATCTTTATCCGTAGGGTCAAAGTGCATCTGTTTAGCAAAAAAATTAATAATATTACGTCTAAACGATGCGGAATCCATGGCTTCTACAGGCTTTAATAGCAGTTGCCATGGCTTATCGTTCCAGAGATCAAGATAAGTAGTTTGAGGCACAAAAACTCGTCGACTCTCACCGAAAGAGATCCCTCCTTCATTATCGACCATCACACCAATTACGTAGAATGGAATGCCGTTGATCTTAATATGGTCGCCAATGTCGACTCCGCCCATTTGAGCAATTCGATCACCCAATACAGCCACCCGTGTGTGGTTTGCCATATCCGTCACCGAAATATTTCGTGAACCAGGCTGCAACTTATTTTGTGAGATAGGAAAATAAGAGGGAGCAACACCACTCACCATACTGCCAATATTATGCCCTTGAGTATTCGTCACGCTGGTATCCCATTTAAGGTAAACAGCAGACGCCTCTTTAACAAAACCAGCCTGCTGGATCAGCTCAATTTTATCTTGTTCAAGGTTTATTTCGCGCCTTGAGGGCAAGCCCTGCCAAGGTTTACTCGTACTAGAGGGAAACACAACCTGAGTGTCATTGACCAAAAATGAGAAAGACTTCGTTTGATAACGATAGAAGCCTTCCCCTAGCGCCATTAAAACAACAACAGACAGTACGCCCCATGAAATTGCAATAATAGCCAAGGCACTTTTCATCCGATGCGCCAACAACGTTTGCCAAGTCTGAAGAAAAAGATTAACCATGGTGTAACGCCTGAGATATGAGCGCCATCGCTTCATCATCTAATTTACCAGTTGTCTGTAGCAGGCCTATTCTCTGACGCCAATAATCATATAAGTTGGTCTGTAGAAGGAACCTTGAATCAAATAAGCTGTTATGTGCATTGATAACATCTGAGGCTTCTAGGAAACCCGCGTCGTATAACTTTTCTTTGCTACTCAACACCTCTGCGCGAGACGCTACAACATCATGCGCCATTAACACTCGTTCCCAGTTGAGCTTCACTTGAGTAAAGTTCTGATCAATTCGCTTCTTGATGTCTATTTCAACCTTTCGTAAATCCTGCTTAGCCGTCAACAAGTTAAGCGAAGTTTGGTCCACTTTGGCGCGTGTTGAACCATTTAAATCAATAGGAACACTAAGAGTTAAACCCGCGTTAAATTCACCGTTGTCCAACCGATCACTGTCGTTATAGCCCACTTGCCCTTTAACTGTTGGGTAATAACCTCCTTGGGCGGATTTTTTGTCTAGCTTGCGCGCTTCAACGCCTTTTATGGCAACCAGTAATTCAGGGCTATTATTTCTCGCTAACTCAAGCCACTGCTGCTGAGAAGCCACCAGCATAGGAGGCTCAACCAAATTCTCAGTACGAATTTGATCCACCGAATCAGGAGCTTGGTTTATCAGCGCTTCCAGCTCTGACTTTTTACTTTCTAACTCTGCCTTTGCTCGCAGAATATTGGCTTTGTCAGACAACTGATTAGCACGCATCTCTTCCACATCAATCGATTTCACTTTGCCTGCTAGATAGCGTTTTTCGAAGATTTTTAGCAGCTTGCTGCCTTCCTCTAACTTACTGTTAGTTAGCTGTAAGTTACCTTGGGCGCTGCCTATATCGAGATAAACCAGAAGTAACTTAGCCGCCAAATCATTATGTGCTTGAGCCAATTCCAGCTGGGATTTCAGATAATCTGATTGTGCTTTATCTAATTCAGACCAAAGACTACTGTCCCAAATAACCTGAGACAGCTCTGCACCATACCGATTTGAACTACTGCGGTCTTCGCTCCAGTCTGCTGAAGCGCTCGCGCTTAAAGCGGGTAATAAAGAGCTGCGACTTAAATCCACCGAACTCTCGCCGAGTTGAACACCAATTCGGGCTTTCTCGTAATCAGGATCCGTCTGTTTGGCTCGCTGCCATGCTTGTTCAATAGAAAGGGCATATGAAGGACAACTAAGTACAGCTGCTAATAGCAAGCTGCCTATACTCAACAGGGTCGATTTACGAGGTGACAGAGGTTTGTCTAATCGCTGTGAACAACTAAACAGCGCTGGCTTAACCATGTGCTGCCCCCATCATACTGTTGTCGATGACGGTTTCGTCTAACTCCACACCTTCGATGACTTCAACATTGATACCATCTGATAGGCCCAGTTTTACCGCTTGCTTGTGGAAGCCTTGTTCTGAGCTATCTGGGATTAATACGTTAGGGCTGTCGCCTTCAAATTGCAGTGCGCGCTCTGGTAGAGTGAGTACATTTTCTGATTTAACTAGAATTATCTGAGCAGATGATGAGAACCCTGAACGTAACCGGACGTCTTGAGGTATTTTGAGCTCGCCAACTTCGACTTCAAAACCGTTATCAAAACTTTTGCCCGAACTACTATCAGCTGTAGAGTTAAGACTTTCAGACTGAATCGCAATCTTAGTCAGTACCCCTTCTATTTCGATACTTGGATAAGGTGCAACGGTCAGCGTTACTGGCATCCCCGGAGTAAGTTGTGCGGCATCATGCTCACTAACACTGCCCTTAAAAATCAGGCTGTTCATATCGGCCAATGACATCATTTCTGTTGCCGCTTGACTCGATTCAGTAGAAATAATCGGTTCTCCTACCTCGACTTTTCGATTCAACACCGTACCGTCTATCGGAGCATAAATGGTAGAGGTGAGGCGAGAGTTACCAATTGTCGACTCCCCGCTTTGAATCAATTCGAGGTTCTGACGTTTTTGCATAACGTCAGCCTGTGCTGATTTCACATTGGAACGTGCAGTCACATATTCGTCGTAGTTCTTAGGAATGATTTCTTGTTCAACCAAACTCTGCAGATTAGCGAGTTGTTGTTTTGCTGACTCAATGTTCGCCTCACTTCGCATCAACTCTGTCGAGGCATCGGTCAACGCTTTCGGGGTAGGGTTAGGGCGAACCTTAATAAGCGGCTGACCTTGCGTTACGTACTCACCAACACCAGCATAGATTTCACCAACGATCCCGTCGATTTGAGATTTGATAGACACAGAGTGAGCGGGAACGATATACCCCACCGCAACCGCCTGCTTTTCGATCGTCCCCGTGGAGACCGTTAGGGTTGGAAAGGCTTCTGGAGGCGTTGAAGTTTGAAAATAGAAATACGCACCTCCACCTATCAGCGTGGCACATGCCACAGACACTAACCCACGTTTAGTCATAATTTATCCAGCTCATTATTTTATATTTGTGAGCCCTATGACTACCGTGGATATGCGAAGTTCATAAATAGTATAAAATTTTATAATGCATAGCGTTAAAGCAAAATTAAACGACAAACTTTCTACGCCTCCTTTTAGCCTTATCATGACCATTTAAGTAGAAAGTTGTCTCCGTTTAACGCACTTTAAATCTCGTAGGCCCAGCACTCTTGTTGTATGTCGAGCAGCTCCGGCTTACCGCTCTCTAGCTGATAGAGGTGGAATTGGCTTAAAGGGGGCGAATACACATGTAACGTAATGAGCGGTTCATCTCCAGCCTGTAGATTCGATATCTGATGGATATCATTATCTTTACTGACGGTCACACTGCCCTCTTGGAAATGAGTCGACTGAGAAGCAAAAATATGGCCATTAGCCGCCGTTTCAAACAAGGTTTCCGTTGCTTGCCCGTGTAAAATTTTTACGCCACAAGACGTATTCAAATGATCGTGTATTTTACTTCTTTGCCCATTTAGCCAACTCAAAATTAAAACTTCGCAGTGGTCATTCTTGAAAAGTCTTTGTCGGCAGTATGTTTCTTTATCAAAACTCGCCAACGACTTGATCTCTTCTTTACTCAGCTCGATGTTATCCAATATGAACCGAATGGAAGCCAGAGACATAGGTTTATTCGCCAGCTGTATTTGGTCCATAAACTCTTGGAAATTAAGCTCATAATCGTTATTAATTAACGCGGCTAACGCAGGAGATTGCGTTGGGGTAATATCAGTACGTTGCAAAATACTTACCTCTAACTATGTTTTGCTCTTCCGAACTCGAAGTTAAAAGTTCTCTTCGAACGATGAAATATAGCTGATTCGATTCAGCACAAGTTTGGAGGATATTAACACCGTTTAAATGAAATTTAACAAGCAATCACAAGTATTTACATTGATATAACAAAAGCATCTAACAACCAATTGGAAGCAACGGAATTGCCATATTGACTTGAGATTTGAATAACTGAGTAATTTGAAATAGGAACAACAAAAGAACGGCTTCCATCACGGCTACTATTGCGCGTATCAATTGATGAAATTGATTCACAAGTCAGAAGAGATCAATCACAATCAAGGTTATGCTCACTGTTGAAATTAGTCTAACTGGATACTTATGATTAATCCCAAACTCATCGCCTTACTTCCTGATCTCGCCTCGTTCATCTTAGTGGTAAATGAAGGGAGTTTTACTGCGGCAGCAAAACAGCTAGGGGTGACACCTTCAGCGCTCAGTAAGCTGATTACACGTTTAGAGAAAGCACTGTCAGTCAAGCTATTCGAACGAACCACTCGTACGCTTATTATTACTCAGGCAGGCCAATTGGTTTACGACCAGAGCGTTGTCATGATTAACGCTGCACAGCAAGCGGTTGAGTTGTCGACCTCTGATCACACAGAACCAGCAGGCTCCATAACAGTAGCGGCGCCTGAAGCTTTCTTAAACTCAGTGCTACAGCCTTTTGTTGTTCCATTTTTAAATCAGTATCCAGAAATCCAACTCAAGTTGAGAGCGGCCGATGGCGACATCGATATTTTACGTCAGGGCATCGACATCGCTTTCCGCCTAACCGATAAGCCCGACGAAAGCTTGGTTTTGAAAGAGCTTGGAAAGACAAACCTCGTGCTATGTGCGAGCCCCGACTATCTGAAAGCCAAAGGAGTTCCTAGCCACCCAACAGACCTTTCTGAACACGATTGTTTGTATCTTGCAGAGACAGACAAAGACCACATTTGGGACTTCCTTAAAGATGATGAATTTCACACGGTGCCCGTCAGTGGGCGGTACGCAGTTAACCACTCGCAAATGCGACTCAAAGGTGTGAAAGAAGGTCTAGGCGTCGGTATTTTCCATGACTTCGTGATTCAAGACGCGCTGGCTGAAGGTTCTGTTGTACAGGTATTAGAAGATTGGACCATCAAGAGTAATTACCATGGCGCCATCGCTATGCAGTTTGCACAAACCAAGTACATGCCCGCCCGCCTGCGCGTTTTCATTGACTACGCGATGGAACACTTAGGTGACAAGCTGGCAGGAGAAATAAACTGATGCTTAAAGGAATACACCACGCGGCAATAATCTGTTCAGACTACGAATTGTCGAAACGCTTTTATACGGAAGTTTTAAAACTTGAGATAATTGCCGAAAACTATCGTGAGGCTCGTCAGTCGTACAAACTTGACCTAGCGCTACCTAATGGCGCTCAAATTGAGTTGTTTAGCTTCCCTGATGCACCAGAAAGACCTAGTTTTCCAGAAGCTCAAGGGCTGAGACATTTAGCCTTTTGTGTTGATGACGTTCAGCAGTTCAAAAGCTATTTGGAAGGACAAGGAATCGACGTCGAACCGATTCGAGTGGATGAGTTTACGGGGAAATCATTTACGTTTTTCGCAGACCCAGACGGCCTACCGCTAGAGCTTTATCAAATTTAAAGTCTTATTAATAAACAAACACCTTAATAACAAAACAGACCTTCTCAAGTCGAGAAGGTCTGTTTGTGATTCAATTAGCTCAACGCCGTTTTGAACTTCTCAACACGTGAGAACAGTAACCAGTCCAAGAGCATCGCAGCCACAATCGTTGCTCCCGCCAGTGGAAACAGTACCGAAATAACCACCACCGTCACCAAGCCAGCTTTCCATAAGCCTGCATCACCAAACTTAGGTGGTGTACCGAGCTTGCGTTGGCCTGACGGTCTGCGCATCCACCACATCACACCGCCAGTCACTGACACAACGATGAACGCCAAGCAAAACAAGGCATTTAGAAGCTTATTGATGATACTAATGTCACCTTGGTGCAGAGAAATACCAACAGCTAGCGTCTTGGCAATGAAGTTGTAATCTTGCCATGTCACTTCACCCAGAATACGGCCTGAGTATTGGTCTAGGTGTGTGGTGCGATCTTGAGTTGGATCGATGATATCACCGCCCATAGTATTGGCTGTCACCGTGTAAACACCCGTTTCTGAACGTGGGAAATTCACCTTGTAATGCGTGAAACCAAGAGATCGTGCTTTCTCAATAACATCATCAATCGCGAAACTGCTCGCCGCAATGACATGTTGAGAGTGGTCTTCTCCCATCTTAGAGTGATCATGAGGTTCAGACGCCTCTTCCACATGATGAACGTGTGCTGCTGGCTTATCTTGAGACAAAGGCAGTGGTGTTTGCTCCAAGTTCCACGGTAACTCTTCTTCCGAGCCATGGTTAAGTGATGCGTGCGTCTGATCTGACAATGGAATATCGTCCCACATTTGAGCAGGGAAAGTGCTCCATGCTTGAACAAGCTTACCGCCCCAGAAACCTGTCCACGCTAACCCTGATAGGATAAAGAGCAGCAGAATAAGAGATAACGTGCCACCTAAGTTCGCATGCAAGTCTCGCATCAGTACGCGCGGTCCGGATGACACTCTCAGCTTAAGAAAGCCAGCGCGGCTTGCATTGTCTCTTGGTAACCATAGGTAAATGCCACTAACTAACAATAGAATGGATAAACTTATCGCCACTTCAATCAGATAATCCCCCCAATCACCAATCAATAAAGTTCCGTGGATGTCATTTGCCAGTTGATACAGGCTGTCGCTGCGTGGCACCTCACCGACGACTTCACCAGTATATTGATTCACAGTTGCGAAAACCGATGTGCCGTCTTCCAGAGAGACTGAAAAACGGTTCGCCAAGTCAGGCGCTTTGCTTGGTACAAATTGTGTCACTGAACCTTGCGGATATTGATTCTGCACTGCTGCTAGCTGTTGTGACACTTTAATCGGGTCGCCCGATGCAACAATCTCGATCGCATCGTGATGGAAAGCTAACTCGATTTCATCGTCAAACAACATCATTAAACCAGTAATACTTAACATCAGCATGAAAGGGATAACGAATAGCCCAGCATAGAAGTGCCAGCGCCAGGTGAGAAAGTAGAGAGTTTTATTGCGGTCTTTGTTTTTTATATTGGTTCTCGAACCGGTTGTTGCACTGCTTGTAGACTGCGAAGTCGCTTGTGCTTTCGCAGAGCTTTGAGATTCATTTCTCAACATTATTATTTCCTTTGACACACGCAAACATACCTTCTGAAGAATCAGAAAGTAATCTGAGCATGTTTAACTTTACTTAATACTTTGTTTTTTAATTATTTTAGAAGGTTAGGTTTAAGCAATATCAAAGGGAGGGCCGCGCGGGGCTTGCCTCGTGTAGCGTTCGCTTAGAGCCAAAAAAGCGTAGCTGTCTGAGACAATAGAACTCAGTCGAGTTGTCAGTAGTGTAGTTGGAAGTTCATCTTGGTGAAATGTGGAAAAATGGCTAAACGGACACGGCTTACCTTTGTGAGTATTCGGTTCGCCTTCTTCAATTTGAACCAGTTCAAAGCCGTTGACCGTACACAACGACGCCCATACTCCCGCACTGTTACCATGAGCATTGATAACAGGCATTAATGTCACTAAAGCCCAACTTAACGCTGTGGCAAGTAACATGGAGAGATTGAACGAAGTTCGGCGCATTATTCCAAATCTTTATAAATTCCCCTTATTATGAGGCACTTGCTATATAGGTAAACGTAAAGATTAACATCAGGTTAAAAAATTGAAGCTAACGCACACTCTATTTAGTTAAAAACCGGTTAAAACAGAAGCGCTAAAAAAATATTACGCACCTCAGTGCATCAAACTGATTAGAAAAAAGACAATAAAAAACGCCGCCTACATTTTCCAACAAAGGGAAATATAAGCGGCGTTTTAGAAGTTGAACTTTGTTATCTACTAACTTGTTTTGGTCACTCTAGCGAACAAGGTGGCTATCGGCAGTGATAGCTAAACAAATATAATACTAGACAAACGGAACAAATAAGCGAATTAACCGAAGATCTTACTCCAAATGCTTGGGTTACGCTTCTCATGGTACTCTTCACGAAGGCCGTCAATAGTACGAAGTTCTTGCTGTGCCGATTCTAAGTCACCTTGGTCTAGCTTCTGCTCAATGCTATCCAGTGATGCACTGATCTTTTTGAAGCCTTCCATGAAATTGTCTTCTTTCTCGACAGGGTAAACACCCGTTTTCAGCTCTGCCACTAGCGTATCTAAACGAACGATAGGCTTTTGCATCTCTTCAATGCTCTGAGCTTCTGCCGCTTGTTTGAACGCAAGCTTCATTTCTTGCATGTTTTTCTTAAGGTCAACATTAGCAAATGCGTTGCCAGACAATACTGAAGCAGCGATTAAACCAGATAAAAGGATTGAGCGAGTTTTCATTGTTTCTCCAAGGGAAGCTGTGACTTTGAAGATAGCGCCATCATTACTGTGGCACTTCGACTTTATTATTTTCGGCTAGTGTATACAAAGATCTGTCAGGCACAAAAATTGATTGTATCGAAATGCAAACCCGCCGACATTCTCTTAAATAAGAGCTGAGTATTCTGGGATTTCATTACGACCGCGTAAGGCCAAAAAGGCCAGGAATTGCTTTGGCGAATGGGTAATCACTTTACTCGAATCGACACCCACTTCATCTAACAATGCGGCGACTAAATCCAAGCCACCGACATCTAAACAGAAATGCGCATCGCTCCCTGTTGTAATAAATGCCCCCTTCGCCTTCGCTATTCTTGCAATCTCATAGCAGCGGTCAACACTGCCAACTCGGCTATTGCCTTTGAGTGTGGTGTTGTTGATTTCAATCGCCACGTTGTTCTCAACCGCACATTGAATAACGGCTTCAAAATCGAAATCAAAATTAGGATTGCCCAAGTGGCCAAGCGCATCAATTCGACCGCCCTTAATCACATTCACGAGAGCCTCTGTATGGGTCGCGACATCCGAAGGGCTAAAAACAGGCTCGTGGAAGCTGGCAATCACCCAATCTAGGTTCTTATCAACGCTCGGATGAATGTCGATTTCTCCCTGAGTGTTCATAATGTTTGATTCAACGCCGCGGATAATTGCAACGTCTTCGATAAAGCGAGGAAGCACACGCTGATTACTGAAGAACCAGTAGTGTGGCGCACCTGGCATTGATTCTGAATGATCAGTAGTACAAAACATGTCTAAGCCATTTTGTTTTGCCGACTTGGCATTCTCGATAAGCGTGCTGTAAGCATGACCACTTGCGTATGTGTGGGTGTGAGTATCTACTTTGAGTTCCATGAATCAATGCTCTCTTCGCTTGGTCTAGTCAATCAATTTTGAGTTGGGTTGGTCTAATATAGCTTCTTCAAAAATGCCCAACAGACACCTGCTTAATGTGATGCTGAGCGATTTGAAATCATATACTGTTCATCATTCAGTATTGTTAAAATTAATTCAATCGACAATAACCTGATTTCTCCCGCTATTCTTTGCTTTGTAAAGGCGCTTATCAGCAAGCATAAACAGATCATTTGGCGATGTGCTTTTCGTCGGAACGCATTCCGCTACACCTAGGCTCATCGTTACATGAGAAGCAATGGGTGAGGAACGATGAGGAATCGATTGACTGTGCAAAACCGTTAAGAATGAATTAAGGCGAGCTCTGCTTTGTTCTATAGATGTGCTTGGCAATATAATGGCAAATTCCTCGCCTCCTATGCGAGCAGCAAGGTCTGAGGGACGATTAAAAATTTGCTTCCATAACTTTGCGACTTGTTTAAGGCAAACATCTCCTTGATGGTGGCCATACGCATCATTATATTGCTTGAAAAAATCAATATCACCGATCACTAAGGTTAAAGTTTGCCCTTCGCGTTCACATCTAGACCATTCAGACTCAAACTTTTGATTGAATTTACGTCTATTAGCAAGAGAGGTTAGCTCATCAAAAAGTGCAATCTTTGTGAGATCTTGTTTTTCTCTCTGCAATTGCTCATCACGCAACTCATATTGATACAATGTTGCCAGCAACTCTTTTCTAGGAGCTTTAGTCAAATCCTTTATGGATAGTGGCGAACTAACAAACTTGGCAAAATCTCCCCTAAACAAAAAGTAGAAGATCAGCATTGGGACACTATAGCAGGCCGCAATCAGCAACTTACCCTGTATATTTCCGAATATGATAGAAACGATTTGCGGGCTCAGGCCAAAAGCTAAAACAGGAAACAGTACTCCATCCAAACAAAGGATAAAAACAAAGGCTAGCGTATAGATGAATGCCAACGCTGGTAGGTTGGAAAGGAACTTACTCACTTGTGTAAAAATAAACATCAATAACAATATTTCGAGGAGAATCAAAACCCCTCCAAGAACAAGAACTTTCAACGATACGTCAAAGATGCTGAAAGGGATTGCAAAAGGGTTCAACGCATACTCCGATTCCAGTAACCAAGCCATAAAGTTGAAACCAACAAAGGCAATCAAATCCACAGCTACTACTAACAGAAACATGTGTTTAAAAGTGCTAAAATCCCGCTCAATAATAATGAGCATTATAGTGCTCATCATGAATGCACCATAAGCAATATTTCCGCCTGAAATACTTAAATCTTCGGATAAAGGAAAGGAATAAACTGCACCAGCAAGCCCTCCCACTAAAAGTACAATACTAAGATAGTTATAAAATGCAGCTGTACGCACACGATTTTTTAACGTAGCAAAATACAATGGGAAAATTGAGTATATTCCTACATTGAGAATATAGGCTTCTAACGTCATTACTGTTCCTTCTAGGCTCAACACATACAGCACCTAGATGTTTTATAGATGTGCAAAATAACTGATGATATTAACATAATAACGCTTAATTGATAAAACACTCGGAATGCTTGTTTTTCTAGTCAGGAATATTAATAACACTAGATATGTATTGCCCACATCGAGCCTGTACAGCATCTCGGAGCAACCCTACCAACCACAACTGACCATTAGCACTTAAAGATAAGGCTTTATTCTCATTTCACTTAGCTATCGGAAGCACGACTTTGTCGCAGCGCCGCCTTAATTGCACCAATTTTTTGCAACCTACCCAAGTTCGTCAATACTTAAACCAGTTCACACGCTGGAGTGTTAGATGAGACGAAGACGTTATCCGCTGAGTATCCACATCACTAGCCTTTTCCTAATTTTGACAACGTTTGTCGGTGCAGTTTTGATATCAATAAGCTATCGGCATTCTCAAGAGCTGCTATTGGGCACAGTTCGTGAGGTCAGTAATGAGCATCGTGATAAACTGGAATCAGTGTTCAAGCAAGCAGTAGCGCCTGTCATCACCACTTTGAACGTGATGGCGGTCAGTCCGTTTGTTAATCAACAAAGCTCCTCTACCGATAAGGAGTCTTGGCTAGCATCAGTCGATATCATCTTCAAACAGAATACTAATTTAGTTGCGCTCTTCTATGGCTCGGAGGATGGCAACTTTAGAATATTCCGGCCCTTGAGCACCAATAAACAAAGGGCCGAAAATAATGCCCCTGCCAAAGCGACCATGATGGTCAGTAGCACTAATTTGGATGGTGAGAACTTTATTACCTACCACGATGGTGTGCATCAGGTCATCAGCACGGTACAAAGCGAGAGTATATTTAACCCAACGACTCGTACTTGGTATCGCAATGCAAAGCCCGATGGTTCAATCCACCTATCCGAGCCCTATCTTTTTTATTTTCTTAAAACCAATGGCATTACACTGTCTAGGCGTTCAGCCGATGGCAAGCATGTGGTAGGCGCCGACTTCACGCTGAGTTCACTCTCTTCTCAGATCAGTGAGCTGGCCTACTCTCCGCAGACCAGACTGGCTCTATTTGACCAGCACTTTAATCTTCTGGGTCAGCATCAACTGGATTTAACGACCTCTAACCTCACCTTCCAAGCTAACCATGACGATACTAATAATGTAAATGGCGCTGGAAAACTCTCTGGTAGTGAGCAGGAGCAGAGCTTTTTCAACATCCCCAAACGAGAGCAAATGGAAGCGTTAAAATCTTCAGTATTGGGGCCGCTAATCTCAGATGAGGAAAAGTTTAACCTCAATCTCAAAAACGTCGAGTACAACCTGAATACATGGGCACTGACCTTAACTCCGGTTGAGCTCACCCAAAACGTGACCCTCTATTTGGCAGAGGCGACACCACACAATGAACTGCTTTCTGACCTCATTTCAATGCGTGACAAACAGGTCGCGGTCGCGATTGGGATGTTGTTTATCTGCTTTGGTATCGTGTGGCTAGTAGCTAATCGGCTGTCCCAGCCGCTTAATACTCTGATGCAGCTTACCGATAACATTGCACGATTCGATTTCCGTCGTACCCATTATCCGAAGAGCATGATCAAAGAGGTAGCTAACCTCGCCCATTCCATCGAATTAATGGAACACACGCTTCATGACCTCATCAACTTACTTCGGGACACGGCAGGGAATCAGGAGTTCTCGATACTTGCCAAGAACATCGCTCACCAAAGCTATCTGATAACCATGGCCGAAACCATTGTGCTGTTTACTCAATCAGAGAAGAAAGATGTATTTGATACCGCCGCCAACCTAGCGATCATTCCCTTCAAAGCAGACATCAATGACTTCATCAAACACACACCTTGGTTACTGTGCAAACTCAAGTCAGGAGAGACCATCCACCTAAATCGAGAAGACAATGTACTCAACTATTATCAAGACTCTATCTTCAACTCAGACCTGTACTTGTTCCCATTATTGAACCGCGAAAAACTGTTGGTTGGTATTGTGGCGATTGGCTATGAAAGGCCGATTACCAAAGCTCAAGCAGATAAACACGCCTTTTTAAGAGAGTTATTGAGCTTTGCGGAAATAGCCAAAGACAACATTGACCAAATGCAGCAACAGAAAGACATGCTTAATGCTTTTATTGAGCTGATCGCCTCTGCGATTGATACCAAATCCCCATACACTGGAGGTCACTGCCAACGAGTACCCGAGCTGACCAAATGGTTAACCCAAGCGACTATCGATGACGACCGTTATTACCCTCAGTTCTCTCTGGACAACAAGCAGTGGGAAGAGTTGATGTTAGCCGCGTGGTTACATGACTGTGGGAAAGTCACCACCCCAGAGTATGTGGTAGACAAAGCAACCAAACTTGAGACCATTTACGACCGAATCCACGAAGTTCGTATGCGATTTGAACTACTCAAACAACAAGCCGAAACTGACTACTGGAAAGCGATGGCGAATGGTGGACTTCAAGAAGAGCAGCTACAGATCCTAGAACAAACCCTTTCCGACCTCGATGAAGAGTTTACCTTTGTTGCTCAGTGCAACCTTGGCGGAGAATCAATGACACAAGAACAGTTGGAACGATTGGACCAAATAGCCAAGCGTCAATGGAAACGAACGTTAAATGATCAACTTGGAATATCTTGGGCTGAAAAAGAGAGGTACAACTCGTGGCAGAAATCGTCACAATCTGCCGACGCTAAACCAGATAACAGTGAACAGACATTACCAGTGATGGAACCACTCCTTGCGGACAAGCCAGAGCACAAGATCCCATGGGATAATGGCTTTAACCCAGCAGAATTGTGGCAAGAAGAGTTCGTCCTTAAGCCTGGAGAGGTCAAATACAACCAAGGCGAGCTGCACAATTTGAAAGTCAGTCGTGGCACTCTCAACGAAGAAGAACGCTTCATGATCAATGACCATATCATTCAGACCTTCACCATGTTAAACAAGCTCCCTTACCCACCTTACCTGCAAAATATTCCCGAAATTGCCAGTGGGCATCATGAACGTATTGATGGTAAGGGCTACCCTCGTGGGTTGAGTGAAGATCAATTACCTTTGCCGTCCCGAGCCATGGCGATTGCTGACGTGTTTGAAGCCCTGACTTCCAGCGACCGTCCGTATAAAAAAGGAAAACTGCTCAGTGAATCGCTCAATATCATGACCAACATGGCCACCAGCGGTCATATTGATCCTAAGCTCTATTTACTGTTCCTAGAAAACAGAATTTACAACAAATACGCAGAGCGATTCCTTGCTCCAAACCAACGATGCGAAGTTGATGAGACAAAACATATCAACAAAGTAAAAGAGTATATTCGCTCACTTTTTTGAACCGTTACTGACAAGGTTTAGCGCTTAACTATTGGCTGTAAACCCAACACCGAGCTCTCTTTGGAGTTGCTCGTTGGCTTGGCTGCTTGCCCATCTTTACTACGCTTTTTAGCTAACAAGGTATTGGTGATGCTCGCCACGACAATGAGGTTAATGCCAATCATCTGCTGAGTAGAAAACACATCATCAAAGAATAACCCCTGCCATAACGCGCTAAACAACATGTTTGTAAAAATTAGAGGTGCCAACTGGGAACCGCTATCTGCCAGCTTATACGCTTTGGAACGGAAGATTTGGGTATTGATGGTAAACAGTGCAAGGCCGAAAGCTACGAGAGCAATCCAGCGTAAATCATCAAAAGACAGTAACGCCGACAAGGTTCCTTTCTCTGCACTTTCAAGCACATCAGGCACCGCAGAAACTGAAGTAAACACCACCATTGGAATCACAATGATTGCCGCGACTAAGAAGGTCCACGCATTGAGCTCTGCTGGCGAAAGGCTGGTTTTAGACGCCCGGTACAAGCTCACTTGCGAGCCTGAATTAAACATGCCCGCCATTAAACCAAGCAGCAGTGCTGGTCTAAAGAACTCTGAGCCAAATTCAAACTGCGACCAATCCCCTGCCATCATCACTACACCAACAAAGGTGACAACTAAACACACTATCGTCGTTGTACGAATCTTGGTTCTAAATATTAACTTTTCTAACAATGGAATAAACAGAGGACCAGTGCTGAACAACACTACCCCTTCAACAAGCGTTAAGGTTTGCAGTGAAGTAAGGAAACACCACTGACACGCCACCATAAAGATCGCCCGCATCACCAAAGGTTTCCACATTTCTCGTGTCGGCTTGCTGATTTTGTAAAAGGTCAGAAAAAGAAATAAGAACAGACTGGGTAAAAAAAACCGCACAAAACTGAGTAACGAAGTGGGCATCACTTCAGATAGATATTTGGCCATTAAGCCACTTAAAGACAAACTGAACGTCGACAACAACATGAAAGTCGTTGCCTTGGTAATATCAGACATAATTATCACCTCCTATTACACCCATTTTAGTGGCGTGACGTGATGAAAAATAGCGAGTAATATTAACCATAACTGTAAGGAAAACTTACCAATGAAAAAACTCGTTCCGCTTAAATCCGTTTACGCTTTCATTGCCGTTGCTGAAACTGGCAGCATGACTGACGCCGCGCGGGTGTTGTATGTCAGTCACTCAGCGGTAAGCCAATCCATAAAGTCGTTAGAACAACTGGTCAACAAGCCTTTGTTTCAACGAGTCGGCCGTCGTGTTGTTCTTAATGCCGCAGGTAAGCGTTATTACCGCAAAGTCGCGCCCGCACTTGAGCAAGTGATAGAGGCGACCGAAGAGCTTGCCAGAACACCTAACGACCACCGCATTACCCTCAACATGGTCAATTCACTCGCGATGCATTGGTGGATTCCCCGCGTCCCCGATTTCCAAGCTTTTTCTCCCTCACTTGATATCCGTATTTCCACCTTAACTGGCCCTTTTGATCTAGAGCAGGAAGGTGTCGATATTGCCCTTGTGCACGGCAAACCGAATGAATGGGATCAGTATTACAGCGAAAAGCTTGGCGATGATGATCTGGTCTTGGTATGCAGTCCAACTCTGCTAAAAAACCAGAGTGAGTTAAGCGTTCAACAACTCGTCAAACAAAACCCGACCATTGGTGTTTTTAACCTAAGGCGACAACACGACTGGCAGGTATGGTGCGACAATTACCAAATCCCACTGCCCACATTCCATAGCAATCTAACATTCGATGTCTCCATTCAAGCCGTGCAAGCTGCAATTCGCTCATTAGGCGTATTAGTAACGCATCGCTTGTTTGTGAAAGATGATATTAGCCACGGCATGCTGGTAGAGCTTGGCGATCCAGTAGCTAACCCGCACCAAGATTTCTACTTTGTTTGCCCGAAAAACAAATTAAAACAAGAAAGTGTGCTAAAACTGAGAACATGGTTGAGACATGAATTCACACGCTCAGAGACAATAATCAGCGGTGATATTCAGGAATAAAACTGCTCCAGCCCAAATACAGCTAGCCGTTATTCAGCTAGTTACAACTCATCTAACTTACAGAGGCCATTATGATTATTACCACTACGCAATCTGTCGAAGGCAAACGCATTGTCGATTACAAAGGGGTTATTGCCGGAGAAGCTATCCTAGGGGTGAACGTGTTTAAAGATATGTTTTCGGGTATTCGTGACTTTGTGGGTGGGCGTTCTGGCACTTACGAAAAAGAGCTGGAGAAAGCACGTAACTACGCATTCAAAGAGCTAGAACAGAAAGCGATTGAAGCAGGTGCCAACGCGGTAGTTGGTGTCGATATTGATTACGAAGTGCTTGGCACAGGTAATGGCATGCTGATGGTTTCAGCAAGCGGCACAGCAGTGGTTGTGGCTTAGTTGAATCACTCGCTAAATCGTGTGATTACCTAAAAAAACGCCCCTTAGCTAAATCGTTAGCTAAGGGGCGTTATTGTATTCGTTGGACAACTTAGGCTTGAATAGCTCTAACTCGCACGACCTGCTGGCTCAGAGATCATGGCATCAAAAGAGGCCATTCGAGCCAAAAATTCTTTCCTATCTTTAGGCATAATTGAGCTTGCCATCGGTAAGTTAGCCTTCATCGCATCGACTGCTCGACCACGAACCAATACCTCAAAGTGCAAATGAGGACCTGTGATACGGCCAGTTGCACCTGATAACGCGATTTTCTGACCTCGCTTAATTTGCTGACCTTTCTTAACGAGGAAGCGGCTCAAGTGAAGATAACGTGTCGTGTATACGCTGTTATGTTCAATCACCAAGTATTTCCCGGCATAAGGGTGGTCACGAAGCGCCACAACACGGCCATCACCCGTTGAGTATACGGGTGCGCCCACAGGCGTCGCAAAGTCAGTACCATTGTGTGGCGAAATACGCCCTGTCACTGGGTGTCTTCGTTTAGGGTTGAACGATGAGGTAATTCTTCGGAATTTTCTGTCTACAGGGTATCTATCGAAAGCTTGCTCTAGACTATTACCCTCTCTGTCGTAGAAAAGACCGTCAGGCGCAAGAAACGCCGCCACTTCTCGGTTTCTTAATTGAATTGAGATACCTTGAACTTCTGTTTTGCCCGTTAAATGATCATTCGTGTACTGCTCTTTGACCAGTACATTAAAGCTGTCACCTGCTCTTAGTTCACGAGCGAAGTTAACTTTATCTTTCAACGTGCGAGTAATATTGGCTATCTGAGCTGTCGTAAGCCCCGCTTTGTATGCAGATGTTGAAAAGCTACCATGAACACTGCCCGCGTAGAGTTTTTCCTTCCATTCACCAGGCATTTCATGAAATTGGTAGTTAAAGCTTCCATCATCACTTTTCGTAAAGACAGCTTGTTCTACGAGACTTTCATGGAAAATGAGCTCTACGAGTTGTTTAGAGTCACTATCCAATAGCAACTCTAGATGGTCACCAGGCTTTATTGTGTCGAGTTTCAAAGATTCAAGATCCGCTTCCATGACCTTGTGAACCGTTTCATAGGGCAGATTCCACGATTCGAATATATTACTGAGGGTATCCCCAACCTTCACAAAGTAGTGAATTTTGATCATTGAGTTCGAATTGGTTTGTGGCGGCGCCTGTTCCTCACCGTCCGTGTGCAGTTCTTGATAAGGCGTGACTTTTATCGAGATTTCTTTTTCTGGTTCAGGATGAAAAGAGAGCAAAGCAGCAAGGGAAAATGCGCTGATAGCAATAACGATCAGGCCAATACGGAGGAACTTCATAAAATACTTAGCGGTTATAACGAGGAACTTAGAAAGTGTTATAACATAACAATTCATTCAAAGAAATAAATGAAATGTAAGAAACCGCAGCGCGATAGGCGTGAAAATATGGTGGGCATGCAAGGCCCACCATCTTAGTTAACACTACTCTTTATCTAGCATTATTCTTCACGAAGTGCTTCGAAGCGTTCTAAGCCACGCAGCATCTCAAAGTCAGGTTCATCAGCCAATAACTCTCGCATTGAACCACTGGCTTCGATAGAGCGCTCTAAGTCATCGATCGCTTGGCCTTCAGCACCTAACCTTGCGTAGGCACAAGCACGTTGATACAAGGCGTGAGCATTTTGATCGTCCACTTCCAACACGCGATTACATAAGCTCATCGCCCAGTGGTATTCCTGCATGTCCATTGCGGCATCGGCTTTGTAAGTTAGTGCTTCCAAATCACCCGGGCGAACTTTTAAGATCTCATCGTAGATTTCAATTTTCTGCTCGGCGGTTTGAGCATTCTGAGCCCTCAACCATAAATTATGAATTTCATTGATGATTTCGATTTCTCGGTTGTTCTCTGAGATGATTCGAGTCTTACGCTTAAGATCCCTTTCAAGAACGTTAAACTTCTTCTCATAATCTTGGGCTATGTCGTTGAGTCGTCGGTCAGCCATCTCTTTGGTGGTGTGTTTCAACTCTTTGAGTGATTGCCAACCCACCAATGCAATTAGGGAGGCAACACCGGCAATAATGTAGAAGAAGTAGGTTACGGTTACATTGGCGTAATTCAGAGACTTGTCTGCCACAGTCAGTTCCCGGTCAGTCATCTGAATGGTCAAGCGTCTTTCAAGATCTTGCTGTTCCATTCGTAGTTGCTTCAGCTCATCCAAGATATAGCGCTCCATCAGCGGTCTATCCAAATACTCTTGTTCAGAGTACTTAACCTCTTCGCTTGCAAAACTCATCGCGCTGAACACCGAGATAACTGCAATCAATAAGATTCGAAGCATTATACATTCCTTATATATTTATCTTTAGACTAACTGTATCTCGTAATAAGCATACAAGCTAGGAAGTCGACAATTTTGCCATGTCCATATTGGAATTAACACTCTAAAACATCATTGATAATTATAAAACACCTGAAGCAACATCATTAATTTCTAAATTATAAAAATACCGCGTAATACTGTTCTATATAATTAATTCGCGATGCGAATATACCAAAAATTGATTTATTGCATCGAGATGAATCTTATATTAATAACGATCAGAGCGAGGTTAATTTGAATAATCCACGATACGATTTATTAAGCCGTGTACTGCACTGGGTAATGGCTTCTGTAATCATCTACGCAACAATAGCAGGGGATGTGATGCACTATGTCACCAGCCATCCAGAGCTGTTTTCTTTTTTGTCAGTGCTCAACATGTCATTGGCGACCGTTGCGACACCGCTGCTCGTGGTGCGTTATATCTGGAGCCACTTTCGCTCATCGCCAAACATGCCAACCTCTGTGCCTGAAGGGCAAAAATGTGTAGCTAAGCTTGCACATTCTTTGATGTACCTTGTGATGTTTATGGTTTTCAGCACCGGTTACTTAATGCTAAAGGAGCCGTACTCTTTATTTTGGCTAGTGGGCGTAAATAACCTAATTACCAACTCTGCAATCAACGGCTTCTTTTTCTATCTACATCGTGCCAGTTGTATTGTCCTCGCCTGTTTAATTGTGCTGCATATCAGTGCCGCCCTTAAACACCACTTTGTCTCTAAGAACTATGTATTGAAGATGATGCTCTAGAATCAGAGAACTCAGGACGGTTTACACAAACAAAAAAGCCATAGCATGTTCGCTATGGCTTTCTTATTTCAATTCGCTTACTTGGTTTGGGTATCAAGCATCACTTGCCAGTATTCACATTTTGCCAAGAACTCTTTTAAATAAAGTTCTGGGTTAGCAAGCTTCTCGCCGCCTTTAACATCGGCGCCAGTCACTCGCCAAAAGCCTCGAGTTACCAAGTTTCGATGATAAATAAAATCGTTAAGTTCATTTGTCTTCAAAGGAAGCTGCTCACCAAACGTCTGTTCGTATAGGCTCAACGTAGAGGCTTGTTCACTTGAGGTCTCCCTTAAAAAGGTATCCAGATCCAAACCTAATGACTGTTGCTGCTCTTTTGATAATGCTTTAGTTAATTTAGAGATCACAGTAAACAGCGCCAGTTCTACTTTTTGTGATGCTAATAACGACGCACCCAAAAGTGCATGTTCATTGGATACGTGTTGCTCTGTTGATGAAACGGTAGCTGTTGTCACTGTGTTAACCTCAAATAGTCATAATGGATGTTAGGGAGCGATTCCAATTACGCGCTTTTGCTAAACTGGATTTGTTCAGCATCAACAATCATAAAGCCAGTTGCGTCTTCGCTCTTCTCTACTTTTACTAAACCTTTAAAGCCTATTTGCGACAACTTTTTCGCAAGGTGCTCTGGCGCTGTTTCAAAAACAACCGTCATAAAAGGTAAGTGCTCTGCGTCAACAAAGCCATGCTCGTTAAACAGTTCCATTGCTTGAGATAAATGGTCTGAGTCGGTTAATTCAATAATTTCTACAACTTCTTCCAACAACATTTTCGATTCCATATTCGCCAGAAAGTGACTGACACAAGCACTTACGTTTTGCTCGCATACATCCCGATGCCCGAAGACACCCCTTTAGTAGTAGGGGGATCATAACATATTAATAATCGAAAAATATGTTTAATTTCCCTAACCCATTGGGAATATTAGAAAACAATAGAAACTGGTGAAGCATAGACAAGACCAATTCGTCTTATTGAAAGCAACAGCCTGATTTTGGGCAATTAGGCTAACTGATCTGCACCAGAAGTTTTGGACACTGAGTTAAGTGAGTACAATCACTAACGAGGTGAACAATGACAACTAAGAAAACACGAATCAAACATGCTCCTGAATTTAAATCCGAAGCACTTAAGTTGGCAGAGAAAGTCGGTGTCGCTGCTGCGGCACGACAGCTATCGTTGTATGAATCTCAAATTTATGGATGGCGTAAAGCCGTCAAAAAAGATGCGAAAATCAGCGATAGAGAAAGGGAACTCGCCACTGAAAATGCCAAACTCAAACGGTTATTGGCTGAGCAAGCTGAAGAGCTAGATATCGTAAAAAAGGCCGCCACCTACTTCGCGAAAAATCTAAAGTAGATTGCTATGAGTTTATGCTCGAACACCTTATGCAATATAGGATTGTCCGTATGGCTAAGGTGTTTGGGGTTTCTCGAAGTGGGTTTTATTATTGGATTGATAATCGCCATAAAGTCACTCAACGCAACGAGCACCGAAAGCAGCTTGACAGCAAAGTTCGAGAAGTCTTTGATGATAAAAAGGAACGCGACGGTGCAAGGCGTATTCAAAAAGAACTTGAGGCAAATGGTAATAAGCACGATGTAAAAACCATTGCCACGAGCATGAAGCGCCAGAGCTTAGTCGCGAAGGCAGCCCGTAAGTTTAAATGTACGACAGACAGCAAGCATAGGCTTCCTGTTGCCCCGAACTTGCTAGAGCAAGATTTTAATGCGACAGCACCAAACCAAAAATGGGCTGGAGATATTACCTATCTAGCGACAAGCGAAGGTTGGATGTATTTGGCGGTTGTTATCGACTTGTACTCACGGCAAGTAGTTGGTTGGTCAATGAGCACCAGAATGACCGCGACTCTGGTCTGTGATGCGCTATCAATGGCATTGTTCCGTAGAGGCATGCCCGAAGGGGTAATTATCCATAGTGATAGAGGTAGCCAATATTGTTCAAAAGATTACAGAGACTTAATCTCAGCCCATAATCTAAAACAAAGTATGAGTAGGAAGGGAAATTGCTGGGATAACGCCTGTGTTGAAAGCTTTTTCCACTCAATGAAAGTAGAAGCCGTTCAATACGAGCCGATAATGACGCGAGAAGAGATGCGCCAAGCACTTTTTGAATATATCGAAGTTGATTATAATCGAACAAGAAGGCACAGTGCCCTTGGGTATCTAAGTCCAGTTAACTTTGAAAAACAATATGTCGCTTAATGCGGTGTCCAGTCTAACTGGAGCAGATCAAACGTAGCTTGAGAATCGCCCGTTTCTACAATCGATTCTTGTAACAAGCCAGCATAAATACCATTGTGCGCCACCAGTTGTTGATGATTACCTTGCTCAACAATTTCACCCTTTTCCAACACCAAAATGGTGTCTGAGTGACGAACAGTACTCAAACGGTGGGCAATCGCAATCACGGTTTTCTCTTTGAACAGACGCTGCATCGCTTTTTGAATGAGATCCTCGGTAATCGAATCTACCGAGCTGGTTGCCTCATCTAGCATCATCAGTTGTCCACCTTGGGCGACAGCTCTAGCGAACGAAATCAGCTGCGTCTGCCCTACCGATAAGTTTGTCGGGTGGACGACACTTGTTACCAAGTGCCGTCTCCCTTAGAACCCAGCGTGCAACTTTCACTGCACTAGGCTCAAGCCTCTACAAAGGCATCAAATGATACCCAGCAACTCATAAAGCAGATAGAGCAGGTTCAATCCAAGAATTCCGAGCTGGCCTTTTGTGTTTCCTCTTTCCCAAGTATTCTTGGTATTGAGGGTCGAAAGGTGTCGCTGCGCTTCGGATCTTCACATGTCTTTCTATTGGCACTTTAGCTATTTGGAAAAGATTAAACTGGCAATCCATATCCTTTATCTTCTGCCAACCGTGAAACTGCCATTGGCCTTTTCGGTTGATGAAGTATTTCAAGGCGATCCAAGTTCTAGATTTTGTTGGATGTCGCCTTTTAGCCCAATGCCATAACGCATGAAATAGTTTGTGACCGACATAACTGAATACCTGTTTAGCTACGCAGTGGCGATAATAGTTCGACCACCCTCTAAGCTTTGGGTTAATCAGTTTGATAAGGTCGTTAACCGGTAAGGTAACGTGCTTTTTGATGAGTCCGCGCAAGTTACTTAGGAACGTCAACGTGTTAGCCTTGCTCGGTTTGATGAGCAGCTTTCCTTTGTACTTCCTGTGGTTGAACCCAAGGAAGTCAAAACCGTCGTTGATGTGAGTAATGTGCGTTTTCTCTTCGGATAACGTTAAGCCTCGAACCGCTAAGAAGTCAGCAATCAGTGGTTTGATATCGTTCTCCAACACTTCCTTTGAAGCGCAGGTGACAACGAAATCGTCGGCATATCCAATAAAGTTAGCTCTTGCGCCTTTTTTAAGCGCGGTAGACTTAATGCGCTGCTCGAGACCCGATAACGTCATCAACATCAAGGTGGGGGATATAATCCCGCCTTGAGGAGTGCCTTCGTCGGTGTCGTAAAACAGCCCTTTGTCTACAAAGCCTGACTTTAGCCATTGCTCCAACATCCGTTTATCGATGGCGATGTTATCCATCAGCCACTGATGCCCGATTTTGTCAAAGCAAGCTTTGATATCTCCTTCAAGAACCCATTGTGCTGATCGTTTTTGACTCAAACATATAAAACACTGACTGACAGCGTCAGCTGTGCTGCGATTTGGTCTAAAACCATAGCTGTTAGGATCGGCAAGCGTTTCGGACACAGGTTCTAATGCTAGAAGATGAAGAGCTTGTTGGGCTCTATCAATCATGCATGGAATACCCAGTGGTCTGAGCTTACCGTTCTTTTTGGGGATGTAGATACGCTTGAGTGGTTTCGCTTGATAAGCTTTCCGACTCAGTTGATTTACTGCTTTCATCCGACGCGTGTCTGTGTTCCAGACAACGCCGTCTATTCCTGGCGTTTTACTGCCTTTATTCTGAGAGACTCGCTTGACAGCAAGAAGTTTTGCTGAGCGAGAGTGAGTCAGTATCCACTGCAATGCTTTTGCTTTGCCGTGTTTACCGTCTCTAGTTGCCTTTGCGATACGCATTTGAAGCTTTAAGACGTTCGCCTCTACGGCCTTCCAGTTAATGGATTGCCACTGTGCACTGTCAGAAGATGCACTAATTTCATTCGAAACCATCATTTGCTTTTCTTCCTTAATAAAGTTCTTCAAACTCTCTCGCAACGAGAGACCAGTTGGAAGTGGGCTCACTTTCGTGACCAGACACAAGTCTGTATCTGCATCGTTACAATGCAGCCTTTGCTTTTTCCAACCTCCTCTACCTGCATCACTATCGGCCACTTCGGCTTTCCCAGAGGGAGTGATACAGGCTTACCATGTTCCGTATGCAACGCAATGGTAGGTTAGGTGCCCGCTATGATGCGAAGAGCGTGTCGATCACGAAAGAGCATGGGGCAATCTCTTTCCTACTCTTAGTGCCTTTTGGCGACAGCGTAAAAACCACTTCCGCTGTTTCATAATATGACGCATCTTGAACGGATTCACGTGTGTTCACCATACTACCTGCCTAGCACTCACCCGATTTATGTGGTTATCAGGAGGAGCCTTCTCTCGCGATTTAGCTCCCGACAAGATAGTTTCTTGTCTTCGTTACATTGTCAGAGCCGCTACTTAATTCAGGCTCCTAGGCTCATCTGGTGATACAGATGGTCCATTCTTAACGCGATGGACAGCGCTGCATACGACCTCATGTCGCACGCCCCGTTCTTATCTAGTTGGAAGCCATAGCCTTGAGGCAGTTGTTCAATAAACTTATCGGCATAAACATAACGCGCCGCCTGCTCAATCTCGGTACTTGATAAATGTTCTTTACCTAGTGCGATATTGAACGCAATCGTCTCTTCGAATAAATGCACATCTTGCATCATCATCGAGAACAAATGTGTCGAGTCTTCACTAGAGATCTGCGACAGCTCAATGCCATTCAGCAGTATGCTGCCTTCATAGTCTTGGTAGGTTTTCGAGATCAAACGCAGAATCGTTGACTTACCTGAGCCTGTAGAGCCCACCAGTGCGATTTGATGCCCTTTCTCCAATACAAACGAGACATTCTTTAGAACGTACGGAGCATCATCTTTGTAGCGGAAGCTTACGTTCTTAAACTCAAGGCTTTCAAACTGCTCTAACGGTTTAGCAACCTTCTCTGATGGCAGCAGGTTGCGCCCCTCTTCTTCGGTCGGTTCAACAAACAGCTCTTCGATATGGTCGAACGCGGCAAATGAGCTCTGAATCGAAGTAATCTGTGAGGTGAAGTCTCGAATCGGTACGAACACTTTTTCTAAGGTGTTGATGAACGCAATCAGCACACCCAAGGTGAGCACCCCTTCTATCACTTGCTCAGAACCGTACCAAATCATTACCGCGATGGTGATGGATGTAATACCAGAAATGAATGAGAACAGAATAGCGTCGTATTTATTGATCTTTTTCTGCGCTCTCAAAAACTCGTCGGTATAGCCTTGATAACGTTGTTCGACTTGCTCTTCTGCTCGGTACATCTGTACGGTTTTCATACCAAACAGCACTTCTTGCAAGAAGCCAATACCTTGAGCCAGTGACGAACGAGTCACCTTATACAGAGCACGAAGTCGATTTCGAACATGTACAGTCAGATACATGACCGGAGGCATGATGATCAATACGATCAGCGTCAGCTTCCAATCAATTAAGAACATCATGACCAGCAGCGCAATGGTGTTAATGCTGTCTTTTACCAAACCGACAACCGACTGAACAAACGTCTCACCGATGGTTTCTAAATCACTGGTTAGACGCGAGAGCGTGACACCGATTGGTGTATTGTCAAAGTAACTGCGTGGCAATTTCAAAACACGAGCAAACAGAACTGAGCGCATGTCAGTAATCGTGTATTGACCTGTTTTACGTAGGTTATATGCGTAAGTGGTATCCACTACATAACTGACGATTAGTACAGCAACGAGGTAGAAAACGTATTCTAACAGCCCGTCCATATCACCATGACTCAACTGAACGTCGATCACTTGAATAATCAACCATGGGAACAACAAGCTTGTGATGACAGAAAGCGGAAGCATCGCAATGCCCAAAATCGCCGAGCCTTTGTATTTCTTAGCAAACTTAAAGAAATGCTTGAGGTACTTGAGGTCAACACCTTTTAACATGCTGCTGCCTCCGTTTCATTTTGCTGTAGTAGCCATGTCTCGTAGTAGTAATCGCAAGTTTTCAGTAGGGTTTTATGGTCGCCCTTAGCAATCACTTTTCCTTCATTCAACACGATAACTTCATCCATGTATTCAAGTGCATTAACACGATGTGAGACAACAAGAACCGACTGATTTTCCAATCGCTTAAATAGGCCTTCTAAGATTTTTCTCTCAGTCTCGTAGTCAACGGCAGACAGAACGTTATCCATAATGATGAGATCGGTTGGTTGTAATAGAGCACGAGCAATGCTCAAGCGCTGTTTTTGCCCCCCTGACAACATAATGCCCTTCTCACCGACTAAGGTTTGGTCACCTTGCTCAAAGCGCGTCACATCACCGGCTAATTGGCTAAGCTCTAACACTTCATCAACCTGGCTTTTTGCTAGCTCGGTATCGCCGCTACCAAAACGAATATTCGCTTCAACAGTTGCTGAAAACAAATACGGGTCTTGGGTGACGGTTTTAACGTAACGACGTAAATCGCTACGCGAGAAGCTAGTGATATCTCTATCACCAAGCAGTACTGAACCTTGTGGAGTGTCTAAGTGATGGTTCAAACAGTTCACCAACGTCGTTTTGCCCGCACCGATTCCGCCTAGCACACCCACTTTCTTACCTGCTGGAATATCAAAACTGATGTCGTCAAGGATCAAGCGTTCTTCACCCGCGTAACTAAAGCTAAGATTGCGAATAGAAAACGTTTCTCCCTTTAGCGATTCAACATCTAACTCAGAGAGCTTTTCTTCATCTAGCTCTGGTACTTTGGCGTTAAGAATGGTTTGCACGCTCTGAATGCCGACCATACCACGCTGATAGATCGTCGCGATTCGACCAAGTTGCATAAGCGGCATGGCGAGCAAAACTGAGTAAGTTAGGAATGCTGTGATTTCACCTAGGGTCAGTTCCTGTCTCATCAACATAAAACCACCTAGACCTATAATAATGATTTTCATTAGGTCATTGGCGTAATCGAGCACCGGCATGAAGAAGACTTGAATACGAGTGATCTTAAGACGACATTCAAGCAACAGTTGATTGAGCTTTTCGGTTTCTGCCTTCACCCAAGGTGACATCTGCTGGCTCTTAATCAAGTCAATCCCAGACAGGTAACTCATTAGCTGAGCAGACAGGTTTTGTAGACGCTTCATGTGCTCTAAATGCAGCGTTTTCATACGCTTGAAGCCCACACGGAAAATCACAAAAGCGATTGAGATAGGAATAATCGAATAAAGCGTTAATTCAGGTGAAATACGCCACATATACAGAGGCGTCAGCGAAAGGGCTAGCAACGCATTAAAGAACTGCAGGAAGCCGACACCAAACATTAAACGAATGCCGCTCAGGTCATTGTTGATTATTGAGATCAAGCGACCAGAAGCAAAGCGTTCGTGAAAGCTGCTTGGTAAGCGGTTCAGCTTTTGTAAAAGGGTACTTTTGAGCGCAGCCTCTGTAATCCGCCCAGGGTTAAGCGCATAGATACGAGACAATATACGCACCACAACCATGGCGACCGACATGCCAACCACAATCCAAACATAGGTTTGAAGCTGCTGATGGCCACTTGAGGAAGCATCATCAATCAGATCTATCGCCAATTGGATATAGCGTGGTATTTCAACTTGAAGCCAATTTACGAGAAAAATGAAAACTATCGCCAACAAATAAGAAGTGCGATTCATACGCAAATAGTGGGCAATAAACTGTCTTTTATTCATGGAGTTCTTTCTTTGAGGACGGGTTCGCGGCTGTACCATGGATTCATCAAGGAGCTTGGTACATTCTCAGGTTTAAAGGTACACCAAAAATACATAGTTGACAATGTCAACCACATTTGCTTATTCGTCAATACTATTCATTTTTTGCATTGCAGAAACAACTTTGCCGCCATATTGGCGGCAAAGATATTGTTGGTTCGAGTATAAAGCGTTAGCTAACACCCATACCACGGTTACAGAATGACGCTCACCCGGTCATTTTCTATGCTATATGAGCTTCTCACCTCACTACCTAATGCTGATGGGTACCACACTTCGATCCAGACTTTATCAACATGGTTTGGCAACAATAGCGTTGTTGAAAAGTCAGTGTCTTCATTAATAGGCATTCTTAACACTTGTGAGGTGTAGTCGACAACGTCGCCATCAAACTCAGTGTACAAGCTCATAAAGCCCCGCGAACTTTGTGAACTCGCGACATCGACCGTCACAGCCACTTCCCTCTCAGTTGAGAAATCAAAGCCTTCAGGTATGGTCAGCTCGACAGATCTCAACACTTGTGCCGCAGGCGTGACGCTAGACGTCACTGTGTTATTGCCAGCAGATGACGTGTTGCCTGATGAAGAATCATCCGCTGGTGGGACAGAGCTTGGAGCTGATGTAGTAGAGCCACCACCACCGCCTCCGCCGCCACAAGCTGCAAGGAAGGCAAGGGTCACACTACTTAGCATTAGTTTTGATAATTTCATAAATCCTCCTTGATTAATCTTCAGTAGACCAAGTTTTGTCTGAGTTAGGGTTTAGATACCAAGTCGGTTTAGAAGAACCGCCAGACGTCGCCCATTCTGCAAAGTCCGGGAACGCTTCACTGATATCAATGTACTCGGATGGGTGATTCCAAGGAGATGAAATTAAGATACCCCAAGGCATGTTTTGCGTAGTTCGGTAGTATTTTCCACTATCTGGATCTGAATCATCCTGTGCCACACCGTAAAAGTCGCTCACTAACGTACCACGTGACGTTGGTGGAAGATCCGCTGTGTGAATTTCAAGATCTTTACCCGGAGAGCCAGTAAAACTAGAGCCATGGTAATAGCCTTCACCTGGACCAAAGATGAACGGGTCGAAACCACTCAATGGTAGAAGTGAACTTACCGTTGGTTGATCGTCATCGTTAAACGGTAGTGAGATGCTGAACGTCATTTGGTCTGACTCAAGAGACGGATTACAAGATGGGTTGGTACGGTGGAACATACACTCATCGTTGATCGGGATATCATTTCTCAAGTTCAGTGAAGCGACCACAACAAGATCCCCTCCTGGTGATGCAACCGATTTATCTTCGCCAGTAAACGGTGAAATATTCACACGAGTTGCGCCGTTTTTCTGAACTCTGGCAGTCTGCAAATCAACATCCGACTCATCAAAGCCACTCAGTTTCCAACCCAAGCCATTACCGTAAGAGGCGCCGTAGGCCATGATGCTACCGCTAATATCCATACGTAACACAGCATCATCTTTACTTAGAATGGTGGTTCGGTAATAAACAACAACATCATTTAAATCGAAGTCACCCACTTCAGGCCAGTTATCTTCGAACGCTGCAGTGTAGTAGTTAGAGTATTGGATAGTGGTTCCCGGATCAGTGACGTTAAACACGTAATCCTCGACTTCCCCATCACCTACATAGCCATCACTTGGAATATTAGGACTGCTCGCTAAACGGAAACGTGTTTGTACAGTCCCCACACTCGCATCATCAGCCACTCGAATCGGAACCACTTGACCCCCTTCAACAACCGAATGGTTCTTCAAGATTTGTTCATCATCATCGAAAGTACCACTCAAGTCCCAGTCAGCCCAAGCTTGTAGATAACCATTACCTACAACGTTAACGTTGATGAGACTATCCAACCCAATTTCTAAGTTAGTTAGTAGCGTAATACCGTCGTCATCATTCCCGTCAACATCCAAGTCATCACCGTTTGATAAGGCGCCCGGCTGTCCGTCAGAATCAGCATCGATATTAGCCCCGAGATAGAGCGTTGAAGAAACAGCATGCTCCGCACCGTTGCTTGCTTGTAATGTTCCATATGTATCCGGCGCATCGCCGAAATCAGACTCGTCGGAACTCTCTATCGGATTAGTAAAACCACTTAAATCCCAGTTACCATCAAACGCTGAAAAGATTGGATTAGGGAAACCACTGCCACTCGTAGTAACAGTTTCAAACTGAAGCGTAACAATAGAGGTATTTTTGTAGGTAAACTTAACCGCACCTGACGTATCAGTTTCTGAGTAGTTAGTACCAGGCCCAGTAAATAGAACGGACGTTCCATCAGCACTCTCTTCGGCGGTCAAGCTGGCACTTGCACTCCCCAATTGATAGCTGAAAAAGCCTTCGCTTTTAAATACTCGTACTTGCTCTGACTGAACGGGCTCGCCATCAATGTCATAACCGATCATTTCAAATTCAGGAATAGTGTAAGGGACCGAGAAAGTACCTGACAGACCATCTGTTCCGTCAAAGAACTCAAAGGTATAAATCAAACCTGCAGAACCGGCAGAGTTAGTCTGATAGAGGAATCCAATATCACCTGACGGTTGCGTTGCGCCGACTTTGTAATTAGGTGCATGAAACACAAATGTCGCATCACCAAATACGCTACTGGATACCTTAGCATCAATGGTCTTTCCATTGTGTGTACCGACATTGAGGAAGTGCATGGAGGCGCCGTCGTAGGTCGGCCCTGCCCAACTGCTACTGCCGTTTGTTGATTCTATGTGATTTGAAAAATCCAAGTCCACTATGGATGCGTGGACCGGGACACTAACTATTGCTCCGATGAGATAAATAATTTGCTTGTATTTCATAGTTAACCTCGACTTCTTCTTCGCTTAGGCGATTTCCTTGAAAAGTACGTAAACTTTGAACGGCAAAGCTAAATAAATGTGTCCCTAAAATCTGATGCTACGAGACAAAGGATGTCTACTTTTTTATTTTGGCGCCGACAAAACGAGTTGCATAAGAGTTAAAAGCAAGAGGGAAGCCAAGTTTTTGAACACTTAGAAAATAAACATAACAACATGAAAGTATTAGTTTATTTTTCTAAACACTCCTTAGGCTCTGGACCAAATAAACACTATATTCAAAATAGGAATCAATTTGATGAATGAAGTGACTCAATTTGACAGCTTATCTTTAATTGGAGTGTGAGAAGTAGACTCCAAGTGAATAAACATGTCGTTTAAACAGAAGGAAGCGGCGTGAAACTAGAGAAATAATGGCTGTTGGCTTTAAGAAAAGTTAGATGGCTGAAAGCGATAACAATGAACTGTTTAAATACGGGGGAAATTAAACAGTTCAAAGGTCGTTGTCGGCTGCACTTCAGTTACAGCTGAACAATTAATTCTGTGCAATGACTGCAGTATGAGGTTTAGTGAGGTTAAAGCATTTCTTTGGCAATCAAATGCAGCAAAAAGGTTTCACGTTCAATACTCATGCCCTTTTTAGGGCTCTCAGCCATGGTCTTCTCGTTATGAGCGATCGCTTCATGAATATTCATCCACACCGGTTTCATCCCGTTTTTCACTTCATAATCTTCGTAAGCTGTTTCACCAAGATCACGATCAATCTTGCATGAATAGCAGTAAGAAATCATGTGCATCATGTCTGCATCGTCTTTGTACCAAGGACGAAACTCTTCAAAAATACCGAACGGCTTGATGCTATGGATATTCTTCGCGCCAGTCTCTTCTTCGAGCTCACGAACCATACCTGCGATCACATCTTCCCCTTCATCCAAACCACCACCAGGAATGGTGTAGTCGTGATAACGCTCTGTATACAGCATCAGAATGTCTTCACCATCTAACACAATGGCACGGGCAGCATTGCGCTTATAGACCGTTTTATTGTCTAGATGGTCGATATCAGGGTGAATGGTTGTTTTTAGGTGTCTCATGGCTCTAACTGCTCAACTGAATTTGGCGGCATCATATCATAATCATTCATAGATTCGAGGTTCATAGCGGTTCACATCAACACGCCTTCTAACTTTGTACCTCATAGCCGATAAAGCAAGAAAACATCACATAACCTCTGAAAAGCCTTCACTCAACAATTCATGCCCTTCTCTCGCCCGGCTAGCTTAGCTTGATCTAGCCCTCAAAAAGCAGCTAAACATGGCGAAATATCAACCTATTTCAATATCTTGACCAAATTAGGACAACCTTTTCTGAAATCTAAAATATACTCATTTCATAGAGCTTCTCATTTGGTTCTGTAGAACTTAACGCATTCAATTATAGAGTTATGACGTAGGAGATAAGCATGAAGAAAATTGGTTTGATGGCTGTATGTGCCGTTGTATTAGGCGGTTGTGCAAACGACTATGCAGAATATAGCGAAGGCCAACGTGTTTCAGTCGCTAACCCAGCAGCGGTTTATTGTGTTCAACAGGACGGTGAATTAGGTACGGTTACTGAAAACAATCAGCGTACAACTTACTGTGTATTCGATGACGGCGAGCGCATTGAACAGTGGGAGTACTACCGCAATAACCATGAGCAAGAAACTGAAAAGTAATCAATTCTATTACAAGTTTCCAATCTCAAAGCTGTAAAATCCTCCCCCTAAAAACTCAATTATGTTACGTAGACTGTCTGCCATAAGGCAGCGGTTTACCGTACACACACACCAATTGAACACTGTTTTATTCCTGGCACAGCTCTGACATTAGCCTAACCTACACCGATAGAATGCCCGCCTGTTACAAAATTTTACACATAGAATTATTATGAAAAGCCAATCAAAAACGAAAGAACAAACTCAAATGTCATTTGAACTGCCAGAGTTCACCCTTTCTCAGTCGACATCTCAAGTGATCTACAAACGCTGCCAAACCGCTCTCATTGTTTTAGCGATTGGTATTGTCGCAAACCTTGCGCTTCGAATTGATTTCGTATTGTTGAATGGCAATGTTGGTGAGATCTCGGTGACCGAGATGCTGCAGCAGTTACTGCTTATTATCTCGTCTGGGTCCTTTGCTTATCTAGCAAGAGAGAAGCGCGAAGTTAAGCATGCAGCTATGCTCATCAGTGCATTTTTCGGTGTGATGTTTATTCGTGAAATGGACTTTTGGTTCGACAAGATTGTACATGGCGCTTGGGTTGTTCCTGCCATATTGGTTGCTGGTAGCGCAATCTTCTATGCGATTAAAAATGGTAAACGAACCATTGATCAACTTGCGCTTATTCTTGCTTCCCCACACATGAATTTGCTAGTGACTGGCGTGATGCTTCTGTTGGTGTTCTCGCGCCTATTTGGCATGGGCAGCTTCTGGCACAATGTTATGGGCGATGATTACGTTCGAGCGGTTAAAAATATCGCTGAAGAAGGCACTGAGCTTCTAGCTTACTGTCTGATTGCCTTTGCTAGTTTAAAGACCGTTATTGGCATCACGAGAAAGAAATGATCACCTATCGCCACCAGCGATGTGTGTGATCGGATTCTGGATCTAAATAACGATTCAATAAAGTCAGGTTAGTATCTAGTAGAGCTAGGTATTCCCTGACTTTTTTTATGTCGGCATCCACTGAAGTCTGCTGGATACAGCGCCCCAATACGGGGAGTAAACCGGCCACAATGTCAAAGTGAGATGAACACCCAACGAGTTCCTTTACGGCTATCAGTGCTTCCAAAGACAGTCTTTCTGGCTCTCGTCTTACTGAATCCAAATCCCTCTTAAATGCACCCACAGAGACACCTTCAAGATAGACTCGGTAGGTCGTCAGGGCATCCATTAACAGAAACAATTGCCCTTGCTCTGTTTGATGAGGGTATGGCACTGCGACATGAGCCTCTCGCTGAGGATCTATTTTTAGTTCCACCCCAAGTGCAGAGCACTTCTCGACCAAAACCTTAAGCAAACCTTGCTCGTCCATCAGTGATTGAATCTCGAAGATACGTTGTAAGTGGTAGTCATTAGAAGCAAACGTCACCTGCACACTCTGCCCGTGAGTAAACAGACCGCTTTCAATCATTTCTGAGGCCAAGTTCTGAATGTTCTCGACAGTGTTAGTCGAATGCTGCTCGAGTAAAATCGCCCCTAAGGAAAAAGGATGTTCTCGCTGATTTTCAAGCTTCCTAAAATATTGGTGCATCGCATCGGCTTCAGACAGGGTCTGCCCTTTTGTTACTCCACCACAAAATGCTACCGCGGTTTGCTGATTCGAATCTTCTACCAAAGGCTCCGCCAGATACTCAACCAAAGCATCAACTCGACTGATTCCTTCATCAGTCAATTTATTCTCATTAAGTCGCTTACCCAGCACAATAAGGAGGTGATTAATGCTCATTTTATGTTCAAGTCTCGTTTTGGGGATTAGATAGAGTGAATTATGTATACAATACTTGTTAACAAAAGTATTTTGAAATTCTTATATGTTGCTCGCAATAATGCTCACGATTGATAGCGACATCTTAGGTAATACAAGAATAGACGTGTCGCTTTACAGCAAACATAGCACGCTCTTGTATTTCATCGCTCTATGCTTATTAGCACTAGTCGATAAAAGAGCCCTTTCAATCAATGAATACGCTCAATCACATAGCTGTTTCACCCAAAAGAACAGGTTCACTCAAAGAAGTGAAACTAACTAAATACAAATTTTACACAGAGTTCGTACATCGAACCGTCTTCACAGGAAGTTACTATGCTGTCTATTTTTGACATTTACAAAATCGGAGTCGGGCCTTCCAGCTCCCATACCAACGGACCAATGATCGCTGGGTTCAACTTTACCCAAAAGATTGAATCTGTACTTGGTCAAGTTACCCGTATTCAAATTGACTTATACGGCTCATTGTCACTGACAGGTATTGGTCACCACACAGACAGAGCGACCTTATTAGGTTTGCTAGGTAACCGCCCTGACACCATTAAAATTACCAGTGCTAACCAAGCAATGCGTAAGGCGATTGAAGACAAATCTCTACTGGTGAGCGGTAACCATGAAATTCATTTCGATGTAGAAAGCGACCTGCTCTTCCACAAAACCAACCTTCCGCTGCATGAAAATGGCATGACTATCTCCGCGTTTGACGCAAGCGGTAACCTTCTGGATATGGAAACCTACTACTCGATTGGTGGTGGCTTTATCGCAACCGCTGATGAGCTACAAAACGGCAAACAGGAAGCAGAAACACAAGTTGAGTTTCCTTTCTCTTCTGCTGACCAGTTGCTTGAACTCTCAGAACAACAAGGACTTAGCCTTGGTGGCTTAATCCTGCGCAATGAAGTTTCATTCCAAGATATGGATGTGATTGACCAGAAAGCCGACCAAATTTGGAAGGTAATGTCATTGTGCATGCAGCGTGGTTTTGACACCGAAGGCATTCTTGATGGCGGTCTAGAAGTCACGCGTCGAGCACCTGCTCTTTTGAAAAAGCTTGAAGCAAATGCCTCAATTGAAAACGATCCAATGGAAATCATGGATTGGATTAACCTGTTTGCCTTTGCCGTGAGTGAAGAAAACGCAGCGGGCGGTCAGGTTGTCACATCACCGACCAACGGTGCTGCTGGCGTTATTCCTGCAGTTTTGATGTACTACCATCGCTTCATCAAAGAGCTAGACACTAAGCAGCTTAAGGACTTCTTGGCAGTCTCTGGTGCTATCGGCATCTTATACAAAACCAACGCTTCGATTTCTGGTGCAGAAGTAGGTTGTCAGGGTGAAGTTGGCGTATCTTCATCAATGGCTGCTGCTGGCCTAACTGCCCTGCGTGGTGGTAGCAACGAGCAAATCTGTATTGCCGCTGAGATCGCGATGGAACACTCACTGGGCATGACATGCGATCCGATCGGCGGGCTTGTTCAGGTGCCATGTATCGAACGTAACGCAATGGGTGCAATGAAAGCAATTAATGCATCGCGCATGGCATTGAAACGTACCAGCAAGTGTCTTATCTCGTTAGACAAGGTTATCGAGACCATGTACCAAACAGGTAAAGACATGAACAAGAAGTACCGTGAAACTTCTCTAGGCGGCCTGGCCGTGATTCACATGGCACCCCCGTGTGAGTAACAGACAGGAACACGAGTGGAGAAAGCCTCTACAGAGACGGCATTCGTGTAAACTTAGTTTTCAATATCTCAACAAAGCCAGCCACCAAGCTGGCTTTTTTATTGGCTAAATCCCAGCAGCCAATTGAAAGTGATACTCACTCAAAACCTTTACAGAATGACCATCTCTAATTTTTCCTTTATTAGTTCATTACTTAGCCGCAAGTGATGATGGCTGCATTTCACACCGCTATGCATCCACTAGCAAAATCTAACATTGCAAATTTCATTCATAAGAAATATGAATGCACTCATAAGAAAAGATATATCGAGCAAAGTCCTGTTTGAGACAGATGTTTCAGTTTATGTATTACTAGTAATGGTATTATAATCGGGTAATTACACTACATATTAATACAAATGTGAGAATAAAATAATGTGGAATAGATTAAACAAATCAATGATGTTCTGCCAGATGATGTTTGGACTTTCGTTCTATGGCGTCATGGTGATCTTGACTCGTTTCTTCCTTGAAGATCTGAACTACAATGAAGCCGACACCATGATGGTTGTTGGTGCTTTCTCTGCAATCGGACCGCTATTTGCTATCGCAGGTGGCTTTATCGCCGACAAGTTTTTAGGCGCTTACCGATCTTTAACCATTGCCTTCCTAGGGTTCGCAAGTGGTTACGTTCTACTGGTACTTGGTGCAGCAGCAACCAATGTTCCGATGGCATTATGTGGTATTGCGTTAGCAAGTTATGCACGTGGTTTGATGTCTCCTTCTTACCCAAGTCTTTACAAACGCACGTTCAAAACTCAAGAAGATTTTGAGAACTGCTACCCAATCAACTACTCAGTAAACAACATTGGCGCTCTACTAGGTCAATACCTGTTCCCAATGCTAGTGCTTGTTGTTGGTTTCCACGGTGGTTTCCTTCTTTCTGCTGTTCTAGCAGGCGCTGCGCTTCTAATGATGATCTTTGTTCGCAAGGGCCTTGTTGAAGCAAGTGCTGAAATCGATCAACAACCAGTAAGCACTAAAAACTGGGCAGCCTTCCTTGGCCTTTCTGCAGCAATGATTGGCTTGGTATTCTTCATGTTCTCTAACATGGATATTGGCCAAAACATCGTATACGCAATTGGCGGTGCAGCGATCATCTACTTTGTCTCTTTGATGATGAAATCGAAGAAGTCAGACATGCTGAAAATGGGCACTATCTTAATCATCACATTCCTGACGACCTGTTTCTTCGTGTACTACGGCCAGATGATGACGTCGATGACTATGGTAGCAATCAACACCATGCGTGGTGACCTATTTGGCTTCATTCCTGTTGCACCAGAAGCGTCAATGGCGATGAACCCACTATGGTGTATGGTTGCGGGCCCTATCATCGCGGGTATCTTCTCTAACCTAGAAAAGAAAAACATTAACTTCTCTACGGCAACGAAAGTCGGTTTCTCATTCATTCTAACGGCTATCGCTTTCGGTATCCTAACAATGGCAGTGACCACAGTTGGTGATGACGTTCTGATTCGCCCTGAAGTATTCCTAGCGATTCACTTCTTCCTAGCATTTGGTGAAGTAATTGTTGGCTCTATGGTTGTAGCCTTCATCCTGTCAGTTGCACCTAAGCACATCGAGAACTTCTCAGTAAGCTTGTTCTCTGTTGCTATCGCACTATCGGGCATTGTTGGTGCCGTATTCTCAACGTCTATTGCACTAGAGAAAGGCCAAGAGATCACACAAGAGATCGTGCAAACGGTTTACGGTGATTACTTCCAAATGCTGACTGTTCTTGCAGTCGTGATGGTAGGTATCGCAATGGCAGCATCGTTCATTATTCGTAAGATGCTAGAAGCTGCGAAAGCCGCTGATGAAACAATTGAACTAGAGCAAGCTAACAGCTAATTACTCTCACGTTCAACCGCTCTAACACATCAAGCCCTTTAGTTTTCTAAAGGGCTTTTTTTGTCGATGAGTTTGACCCACACAGATCGAGGAGTTCTGGCTAGATTGCATTTATGTAAATTGTAGTAAATGATAATTATTAGTATTGAGAGTTTTCTGGTTCAGGATTATGATGTCGAAATCAAAATCCAAGAGAGCCTTATATGAGCAAGCCTAGCCCTATCACATTAACCGTTACTCAAACCTTAACCATTACTCCAAACATGCAGCGTATAACGCTTAGCGGTGAGGGATTAAGTAAATACCCGACAGAATGTGCCGGCGGCTACATCAAGCTTTTATTCTCGCCACTCGGCACCACAGATTTGAGCCAATTGAATGAAGGTGAGCGTCCTACCATGCGCACTTACACTATTCGTCAGTACAACCCAGTAGAGCAATTTATCGAAGTCGATTTCGTTCGCCACATCACTACAGATATGCAATGTGGTTTTGCTGCAAGATGGGCAATGAACGCACAAGTGGGTGATACTATTTCCGTGGCTGGTCCGGGTCTAATCCAAGGGCTAAACCTTGAGTCGGATTGGTTCTTCTTAGTCGCAGACATGACTTCACTCCCTGCGCTTTCCGCAAAAGTAAAATCACTTCCAGAGCACGCGAAAGGTCACGCTGTGGTTCAAATCAACTCAGCAGCAGACAAGCAAACTCTTGAAGCGTCTAAAGGCATCTTCAATCACTTGGTTGATTGAAGATGAAACTGAAGAAACACTATCACAAACCGTTCGCAGCATAGAATGGTTAGACGGTCAGGTTTCAGTATGGACAGCATGTGAATTTGAAAGCATGCGCGAGCTAAGACAATACTTCCGCAACGAAAAAGAAGTCGCAAAAGAGAACATCTACATCAGCAGTTACTGGAAACGTGGCGTAACTGAAGATGGCCATAAAGTGCTGAAACAACAAGATGCTCAAGCTTTAGCGAACTAAAGATCATTGCTACAAAAGCACTTAAGCTAAAAGCACAAAAACAAATTGAAAACGCCCTTAACACATCATATCGTTAAGGGCGTTTTAGTTTTAATCCGATAAAGAGCAAAACCGGACTAAAAATTAAATACTCTCGCCTACTTCAATCTCATAGCCAAGATCCAACTTCGCAATCCACTCTTTATTACCTTTTAAACGCGCCACAACTTGTTCTGCGGCGACTTTACCAATTTGCTCCCTAGGTGTTACCACTGTCGCCAAACGAGGCGTCATCGCCACTGTAATGTCATGTCCGTGGAAACCGGCAATCGCCATCTGCTCTGGTACTTGAATACCACGACGTACACATTCGTAGAAAGCACCGATTGCTAAATCATCGTTGGTACAGAAAATACCATTCACTTGAGGGTGCTTCTCAAGTAATTCGCCAATCAGTTTTGCACCAAGAGTAAACGAGGAAGCGTCTTCCGTTTGCAGTGTCACGGGCGACTTGTCGGCTTCTTGCATCGCATGTTCGTAGCCCGCCATTTTTAAGCGAGTTCGCTCGTCCATACGTGCTGCTAAATAAGCAATATTGGTACGCCCTCGTTCGAGCATGGTTTTAGTCATAGCCCTAGCCGCTTCGAAGTTATCAAAGCCAACAGCTTGTTCAATTCTTGGCGATACCGAGTCCATAATCTCAATCACAGGAATCGACGCGGTCTGTAGCATCTTACGCGCTCTATCGGTATGCACATTTTCAGACAGAATAATTGCATCCACATTGTATGAGAGCAGCGAAGCAATACTCTGTTCTTCCAGTTCTGCGCTATAGCCATAGTGGGCAATCATGGTTTGATAGCCTGCTGGTGCGGTGACTTGCTCGATACCACGAATAACTTCAGCAAAAACTTGGTTAGTTAGCGAGGGAACCAACACACCTATTGCATTACTCTTTGCATTGGAAAGAATGTCTGGTGCACGGTTAGGGATATAGCCCAGTTCATCGACTGCGGCATTGATCTTGTCTCGTAGCACTTCTGAGACTTGAGAAGAATCTCTCAGACAGCGACTCACGGTCATCTTGGTGACACCAACTAAGTTGGCAACATCTTGTAATGTTGGACGTTTTTTCTTATTCGACATCATTAATAATTGTTATTTTTTAGTTATGTTACTGGTAACAGTGTATCCAACTGACTTGGAATTTGAAGCCTAATTTACTAAAAGGTTGATATAGCATCACAATTACAAACGCCCTCATAGCGAGGGCGTTATACATTGTTTAAGCGTTAACTTCCGTTCTTGGAGACTGACTCCAAGTCACGTGAAACTTTTCAGCCTCATCTCTATCGACTCGCGAATAAGTGTGGGAACCAAAGTAATCCCGTTGCGCTTGAAGTAAGTTCGCTGGCAATACTTCACAGCGCAACGAATCAAAGTAACTTAATGCTGAACTGATCCCCGGCATCGGCACACCATATAAGGCCGAATTAGCCACAGCAATACGCCAAGCCAACTCACGCTCTTCCACTTGTTTGATGAAAATCTCGTCAAACAACAAGTTCGTCAACTCACTATTTTGTTGGTAAGCCGACGTGATACTTTGCAAGAAAGCAGCACGGATAATACAACCCGCTCGCCAGATCTTAGCTATTTGAGTGAAGTCTAGGTTCCAGCCTTCTTTGTCTGACGCTGTTTTCAACAAGTCAAAGCCTTGAGCATAAACAGATAGCTTGGCGCAGTAGAGAGCGTCATGAAGCTCAGAGACTACCTCCGCTTTGTCCAACTGGCTGGCATCCGCAATATTGCCTTTTAGAAGCTGACTCCCTTGAATACGTTGTGATTTTTGACCGCTCATTGCACGAGCATAGACCGCCTGTGCAATGGTTGGCGTTGGACAACCCTCTTGTAGACTATTCACCGCAGTCCACAATCCAGTGCCTTTCTGCCCAGCCTTATCCAGCACAACATCAACAAAAGGCTTCCCAGTAACAATATCGTCTTGCTGAAGAATATCGGCGCTGATTTCCATCAGGTAACTGTTTAGAACACCGTTATTCCACTGTTCGAAAACTTGGCCAATCTCTTGAGCTGGCATGTCCAGAACATCACGCATGAAATGATACACTTCGCAGATGAGCTGCATATCGGCGTATTCAATGCCGTTGTGCACCATCTTAACGTAATGACCGGTGCCAGAAGGGCCAACATACGCCGCGCACGTCTCACCCGCTTCAAATTGAGCAACAGGTAAACCGTTTACATCCACTTTAGCAGCAATCGCTTCCCACATTGGTTTTACATATTGCCAAGCAGACTGGTCACCACTCGCCATTAGCGCAGGGCCAACACGAGCCCCCTCTTCACCACCAGAAACCGCGGTACTGAAGAAACGTAGCTTGCCCTTATAGTTCAACTCACGAGTCTCGGTATCTGTCCATAAACTGTTACCTGTGTCGATAACAATATCGTCACTCTCCAAACCTGCATCAAGCAGATTATTTACGACGATATCGACAGGTTTTCCTGCAGGAACTGATAACGCAATAACACGCGGTTTTGCTAAGTTCTGAAGCACATGTTCAAGGCTAGTACCTTTGGTGAACTGACCTTTACCTTCAAAGGGTTCATTAAGCTGCTTCGCTTCTGAATTTGCGCGATCGACGTTGTCAGCGTTTAAATCAAAACCCGCGACGTTGAATCCATTGTCGAGTAGGTTGAGCGCTAAGCTTTTGCCCATCACACCTAAACCAATCATCGCGATGTCATTTTTTATCTGAGTCATGGTTTAGCCTATCTGCTTAATTTGTTTAAGTGCACTTTCTACGACTTGCTCAACATCTTGCGAGATATCGACAAATAACGCTTCATCTAGCTCCGGTTCAACCAAGGTTTCAAACTGGCTTTTCAACATCTCTTGACCATTAAAATAATGATTTTCACGAGCTTTGTGACGATTCCAAATCGTATCGAAACTACCCTGTAGATAAACAATCACCAAGTCTTCATTGTTGTTGCGCAGAATATCGCGGTATTGCGGCTTTAGTGCCGAACAAGCGATCACAGCGCTTGGTTGTTCGATATATTGTTTATTCAGTGTTTCCAGCCATCCTTGACGATCTTCGTCTGTCAGCGGAATACCTTGACGCATCTTTTCTACATTGCTTTGCGGATGGAAGTCATCTCCATCAAAAAACTGGAGCGTTAATGCTTCTGCGATACGGCTACCAATCAGGCTTTTTCCGCATCCAGATACGCCCATCACGAGTATTTTTTTGCTTTTCATAAGGCAAGCCTTCCCTAAGCCCCAACCAAAACTGGGGTTGACAATCGAATCTAATAGTTAAACTTGTGTTGTTGCGGTTCGGTTCCTGACGCTAAGTCTGGTCAGGAACCTTTGCTGTTATTGCCACCAAAGCGCGAGTTGTGGGAAGACGATAACCAAGCCTAAAACCAACACTTGAAGTGCAATGAACGGCAGTAGTGACGTGAATATCTCACCCAAGCTGATGTCTTTTGGCGCTACCGATTTCAGATAGAACGCCGCAGGGCCAAATGGTGGTGATAAGAAGGACACCTGCATGTTTAGACAGAACACAACACCAAACCAAACTGGGTCGAAGCCAAGGCCAGTAATGATTGGAACGAAGATTGGCATTGTCAAAAGTGCTACACCGACCCAGTCAAGGAACATACCGAGTACCAGCAAGATAGCCATCATGATTGCCAACGTTACTGTCGCGTTGCCGCCACTTAGCGCAAGGATGGTTTCTTCAACAAAATCAATACCGCCCATCAGGTTGTAGATACCAACCAGAGCACTTGCACCGATACCAATCCACATGATCATGCCGCAAGTACGCATTGTTGCCATGGCACTCTCTTTCAGCATGTTGTAGTTCAGCTCACCACGGATTAGTGCACTGATCATAATACCAACCACACCCAAAGCAGAAGCTTCGGTTACTGAAGCGATACCTGTGTAAATACTGCCTAGAACGGTTGCTACTGAAAGCAGCGGGAAGAACAGAGCCTTGAAGTAGCTAGGTTGACTAGCGATGTCTTCTTCTGTCTCATCATCACTCGGAATCGGCGCAAGAGAAGGGTTTAGCTTACAACGAATCAATACGTAGCCGATGTAACAACCCGCGAGGATAAAGGCCGGTAAGAAAGACGCTTTAAACAAATCGCCAATTGATACACTGGCTGTCATGCCATAGATGATCAGTACGATACTTGGCGGAAGCATGGTGCCTAGCGCGCCACCCGCACAGGTTGTACCAATAGCAAGCTTACGGTCGTAACCCAAGCGAAGCATTTGAGGCAGAGCAAGAATACCAAGTAGTACGGTTTCACCACCGATAACACCTGACATTGACGCCAATAACACGGCTACCAATAAAGTTTGTACCGCAACACCACCGCGAACCTTACGGCCAACCGATTTCATGGCATCAAACAGGTCTCGTGCGATACCAGAACGGTCTAAGAGCGCTGCCATCAATACGAACATTGGGACGGCGAGGAATACGTAACCAGAAGCAAAGCTGTAAGTGCGGCTCGCAATCAAAGGCAAGGCATCAGGGCCAAACCAACACAGGGTGAAGAAAATCGCGACAAAGCCTGTTACGAAGGCTAGCTGCATACCAGTGAGTAGCAAGCCAATCATCATAACCAGCATGAGCAAACTGCCCCATGCGATACCAATAGAAGATAAATCAAACATCGTCATTCTTCCTTAGACCCATCAACTCTTGGATTAGGTGCAATACAAACTGGACAACAAGAACACACAAAACGACAAAGATCAGACCTTTAAGCAGCGCAGGATAAGGCGCGTTTAACACTGAGCCTGATGTCTCAAGACGAAATTCACCCCAAGGTGCAAACCACGCTTCTTCTGCAGTGAAGTAAGCCGCGTAAGCAAGCATGCCCGCAAAGGCTAAACCAACAATGTGGTGAACAAGATTAAGATACTTACGTGTTTGGTTAGACACTGAATCGTAGATAAGAACAACACGTACATGTTTATCAGCCGCGAAAGCGTAGATGCCGCCGATAATGAATAATGAACCACCGATAAATGAAGCCGTCTCGTGAACCCAAGTGGTTGGGGCGTCAAATGCATAGCGCATCACAACTTCGTAAAATGAAATCAATACAGTGAAGATAAACAACCAGCTAACTAAGTTGCTGAATTTTATGATAAGACGATCAAGCCCGTTTCTTGGCTTTTCATCGTTTTCAGCTGGTGCGTGAGGGATTTTGTCTGTCATGGCCAAATTTCCTGGGAGAAAACGGGAGAGCAATGCCCTCCCCCATCAGTAAGCTAAGTTTGAATTACAGTAAGCCGTTTTCTTCTAGGAACACGGTAACTGAGGTGTAAACTTTCTGTGCGTTATCAGAGCGCTCTGCAAATACTTTCCATTGACCTTTTGCGATCTCACGGAACTTCTTACGCTCTTCTTGAGACCAGTCATGAATAGTGATTTCTGGGTTCGCTTGCGCTTCTTTAACTGCTGCTTGGTCAGCCATTTTTAGCTGAGTCGTCATGTCGTAAGAAAAGTCACGCACCGATGTTTGTAAGATTGTTTGTAGGTCAGCAGGCATCTTGTCCCATTTCTTCTGAGAAACAGAGATATCGATAAGTGGCAACGAGTGGAAACCCGGTTGAACTGGGTGTGTCGCAATGTCGTTCATGCCCGCTTTTTGGTTTGTCGAGAATACTGTGTAGTCCGCAGCATCAATTACGCCCTTGCTTAGACCGGTAAATACTTCAGAGCCCGGAAGGTTTACTGGAGTCGCACCCGCTGCTGCGAACACTTGTTGTACTAGACCTTCAGGTGCACGTAATTTAAGACCTTTAAGATCCGCGACACCGTCAATTGGCTTTTTAGAAATGAAAGACTCAACACCTGTTGTTGAAGCACCAACGAACTGAACACCGTAAGGCTTGTAAAGCTCAGTCATTAGCTCGTTACCGCCACCGTAGTTCATGTACTGAAGCAGTTGTGTTGTGTCTGACCATGCACCAACCATGTTACCGATAAGACCAAATGCTGGATCTTTACCAGAGAAGTAACCTGTTGCTGTGATATGACCATCAAGGATGCCCATCTTGATCGCGCCTAGCGTTTCAGTGTGTTTAACCACAGCACCTACAGGCAGAAGGTCGATGTCGATACGTCCGTTAGACATCGCCTCTACACGCTCAGCCCACTTCTGCTGAACCTTGAAGTTCAAATCACCAGATGGATCTGAAGATTGAATCTTAAGTTTAAAGTCTGCAGCCATTGCTGAAGTAGCAAATAGGCCAGTGAGGGAAGCAGCAATCAGCGTTTTAGTCAGAGCTTTCATTTGGGTATCCTTATGAGTTTCACAGAGTCCGGTTTGTTGTTATATGTTACCGGTAACGTTGGGGTGGATGTTACCGGTAACTTTACTGCCTTATCTATGAGAAGGATCACATCTTTAACATTAGTAAAACGTTTGCTATCAATAAGGATAATGTGCCTAAAAAGTCACATTATAGGTTGGAGGTATAAATTAATTTCTTTTTAAGTCAGTGAGATAACTAAACCAGCAATAATAAAAACGACGCCTACACCGCGGGTCATGTGCCACTTTTCCTTTAAAAAATAGATCCCCATCACCACACCGAAGATGATACTCACCTGTCTAAGAGCAACGACCAAGCTAACGTTCTCTGTCATGGTCATTGCAAACAGCACCAACCCATAAGTCGATGCCATCATAATGCCTGCAACCGTGGCTTTCTTACGTAGTATCCATGCGTTGGTAAATTCGATTCTTTGATTGGACACCAACAACCAAATACTCAGCGGAATCACGATCGCCCAAAATTGAATGCCTAGGTAGAAAATCGCCGTGTGTTTATTAGTAATGGTAGGCGTGCTTAACGGCTCCAATAACAGGAGCGCTTCTTTATCTATAATGGAGTAGCCCGTGGTACCAATGGCGGCGATTAATGCCCACAGCACACCGAGGTTCAGGTAGGCCTTGAACCTCAGCTCAGAGAATTGTTTCAGTGGAACGAACAAACAGCCTAATGTGATCAGTGCAAAACCCATCCACTGATTCGCCGACAATTCATAGCCGAGCAACACCGTGCCTAACCCCACCATCAACACCGGAAGTGCTCGTGCCATCGGATAGATCACACCAATATCAGCTTGTTTATAGGCAGCGCCTAACCCAATCAAATAGACGATTTGACAGATCCCACTCAAGAAAACCAACTGCCAGAATGGAAGTGATATATTTGACAGGCCAACACTGTAGGCATACCAAACCAGATAGGGAGTCAATATCGCGGCAGCGGCAAAGCCAGAGGCTAGGAAGAAAGACGAACCCGATCCTTGATTAGATTTACCTAGAACGTTCCAACCCGCATGCAGCAGAGCCGAGATAATCACGATGATGATGGCAGAGAATTCCATTTAATTCCTAACTTATTGACTGATAAGAGCAACCGCTTAAAACAGGGGATAAAAAAGGCCTCCAGATAAGAGACCTTTGATCGTTTCAATTGAGCAAGCTCAGAGAATTTAAGGTGTGCCAGCGTTCTAACGTATGACTAGCGTTCTAACTGTGCGATCGACTCTATACTGATCGCGTCATGACGCCAATACTCAATATCACAGTCAATCAAATCGCCATTTTGATTGTAGTTAACACGCTCTACCACCATTGCAGGAGAGCCAGAAGTCGCACGCAATGCTTGCGCGGTTTCACCCAGCAAAGACGTTGTACTCACACGGTAACGAATCTTCTGATACACCACGCCAAAGTGCTCACGGTAGATGTCGGTCAGTGATTTAGACAGGTCATAATCGAGTAAGTTAGGAAACAACTCTGGTCGAATGTAGTTCGTCACATACACAACCGGTCTGTCTTCAAGGTAGCGAACTCTATCGACTCGATAAACATCGGAGAACGGTTGTAACTCAAGAAGCTTAGTCGCCTCCTTGGTTGCCAACATCCCTTTTGCTGCCACTAACTCAGTTTTCGGTTGACGATTTTGCGCCAGAGCCATATTAGTGAAGTTCAGTGTTTGGGTTGGATCGTAACGAAGCGGCGCTGGTGAGATAAACCAACCGCGGCGATCTTCTCGGTAAATACGCCCTTCAGCTTCAAGCGAAGACAAAGCTTCACGTAAGGTAACTCGTGTTGTATCAAACGATTCAGCCAGCTTACGTTCTGCAGGCAACTTCTGTCGTGGCGTTAACATCCCCGACTCTATCTGCTCTACAATGACATCTTTGATTTTTACGTACTGCACTTAATTTCCTTTCATTCTTGTTCTTGTCGTCAGCCACTCATTGGCCAACTGCAATATAAAATGGTTCGCTAGCGTTTGCGCCAAGCTTGGGTGCGCTTCTCGAAAAACTTGTTGATTAGCATATGAATCAACTTCGCACTCGCTGCAGATATCATGATCATTACCGCCATGGCTGCTGCTGCACCGGTTTGCCCCGCATCGTCCATATTCAACACTGAAACTGACGCAGGTATCGTATCGGTAGAATACAAGAATACTACCGCAGATGTCGTGGTAAGTGCATTAATAAACAGGTATGTCGCAATATCTAAAATCGCAGGCAAACAAACGGGCACCGTCACCTTAAAAAACAGCTTGTATTGCGGTAGGTTAACCGAGGCCGCCGTGGCTTCAATTTCCGAAGGTAGCTGTTTCAATGCCGTTAACGCCGTCATGTGCCCTACTGTGTAGTAGTGAACCACCGTATTAATCACCAAGAACGCCATCGTGCCATACAGGAAGTTAAGTGGGTTACTCAAGTCATTGAAGTAGAAGATATACCCCAAACCCAGAACCATACCCGGAACGGCCATCGGCACAACACTGAGCATCTGCATCGCCTGACGAACGGGACCAAATGCTCTGCCCTTCTCAATACAATACGCACCTAAGAAAATCAATACGGTACCGATAATGGCAGTCCATGCACCAAGCGTCAGAGAGTTGAAGAACGGTGTCCAACCATAGGTACTCATCTCAGCAAAGTTGTAGTTATTCAGGGTGAGCGCTTTGTTCCAAGGCCAGAAGGTGACCATAGAACCGTATATCGCCATGCCCAACACGATAACGACAGCAGCCGAAATGACCGTGCAGTAAAGGAAACACAATCCATCACGCATGGTATTTGGCTCTGGTTGGTACGCGACAGAACGAGTATCAAACAAGCTCTTCTGTTTCTTTTGAACCCAGCGGTCAACGGTAAACGCAAGCAACGCAGGCAATAGCAGCAAGATACTGGTTACCGCACCCATAGAGAAGTTCTGTTGACCAACCACCTGCTTAAAGATGTCAGTCGATAGCACATTGTAGCTACCACCTATCACCTTTGGCACACCAAAGTCACAAACCACCAGCGTAAACACAACGATCAGAGTGCTGATCAAGCCGTATTTTGCCGCAGGTAACGTCACCATAAAGAAAGTTTTTAACGATGAAGTATTGAGTGCTCGTGCTGCCTCATAAAGGCGAGCGTCAGAGGTTCTTAATGAGGTGGTCAGAATCATCAAAGCGTGTGGAAACGTCCAGAATATCAAACCCAGTGAGATACCAATCAAGCCATAAACCGAGTTGCCACCCAAGACTTCTTTAGCGATACCTTGGTTACCAAATAAGAAGATAAGACTGATTGCTGGAAGCAGCGACGGAGCAAGAATAGGCGCAGAACCCAGTACTTTAAAAAGCCCCTTAAAAGGCATGCATGAACGAGTTAGCGCATAGGCATAACCAAACGCCAAGACACCCACGACAACGGTCACTAACAACCCGAGCGTGAAGGTATTGCCCACCGACTGCCACAGGCTTTGAGACGCAAAATACGTAGCGAAATTCTGTAAGCCTACAAATTCACCATCTGCGTTCTGAACACTCTTTTTCAACATTGCCCACAGTGGCATCAGGATAAACAACGTCATGACCACAGACAAAAAGGCCAACAGCCCAAACAGAATTACGTTGTCTTTGCTTAACCGAGCCAGAAAAGGTTGTACTCGTCGTTGAATTAGCAGCTTAGATTGCATCATTTGAGTCGATTCCATGATTGTTTACGCCGCCTCGTCTTTCATCACTTGCAAGCTTTTCGATGGGTAAGCTCTCAGGCCTTCTTGATCGAATGCAACGTAACGAATATCACTGCGACGCAGCTTCAATCGGTTGAACTCTTTGACGGGTACATCCACGATGATCTCTTTCGCCGTTGAGTCATGTTGCAACTCGCACTCCACGCGATAAAACGCCCCTAAGAATTCGCTTGATACGATTCTCACTGGCAAGGATTCACTAAAACGATCAACAAACTGGATTTGCTCAGGACGAACCGCGATATCAAACATATCACCCTGCTTTGGTGTCAGGTTGTCTAACCCAGGCAATGGCAACATAGACTCAGCAATACGCATCTTGCCTTGAGCTGCTACAGAAGCTTGAATAAAGTTCATACTGCCGACAAACTCAGCCACGAAACGACTGACGGGTTTTTGGTAGATCTCTTGTGGAGCGCCCACTTGCTCGATAATACCGTGATTCATTACCACAATGCGGTCAGCCATGGTCAAAGCTTCATCTTGATCGTGCGTCACCATAATCGTGGTGATGCCCAATTTACGCTGCAATTGACAGATCTCGTCGCGCAGGTGTGTTCTTACCTTCGCATCAAGTGCAGAGAGCGGTTCATCGAGGAGTAGCAAACCTGGAGACAAGGCCAATGCACGAGCGAGAGCCACGCGTTGCTGTTGTCCACCAGACAGTTGATTCGGGTATTTCTGGCTAGATGTTGGTAAACCAATGGTTTCTAACCAAGATTCTACCGCTTCCAGAGCTTCTTTGGTCGACATTCCTTGGTTCTTCAAACCAATTGCGATGTTCTCTTCCACAGTCAGGTTGGGAAATAGAGCATAAGATTGGAATACGATGCCAAAGTCGCGCTTTTCTGGTGGCAAGAAGGTCGTATCATTACCGTTCTGCTCAATAGAACCGGAAGTTGGCAAGTCTAGGCCTGCAATCGCACGTAATAAGGTGGTTTTTCCACAGCCAGATGGGCCAAGGAAGCAGACGAACTCGCCTTTATCTATCGATAGGGAGATGTCTTTTAACGCTGTAAATTGGCCAAATTGCTTTACAACGTTTTCGATATTCAAATAAGTTTGGTTGCTCATACTACAGCACTCTCTAAATGGTATATACCAAATTTAAACTGAGAATATTGCAGTTGAGTGACAAATTTATAGAAGCTAAATGACAGTTATATTGCAGATATAATAAGCATTAAAGATTGCTATCTGTTCGGCATTAAAAGTTAGTTCAACGTTGGAAGCCCTCAGTGACTTGCCCATAAATCACTGAGAGCCCAAATGTAAACTTCTAATTTAAACGCTAGATTAATCTATGATTCAACCTTGTCGGCTTTGCCCGCCGCACCTGCAAGTTTGGATAACTGTTTATCTAGCCACAATGGAGGGTTACCCGAATCTTCCGCGTTCTCTTTTCTTCGTACCGCATCACGCACCATCATCGCACCGACCCAACGGAATGGCTCTGGCGGGAAGTGTCCTAACGGGCCTTTGGTTAAACCGCTTCGTGTCCAAGCGTTGTCGATATCGAGTACCATTGCTGACAAAATTTTCCCGCCCATACGGGTTTGAGCAACGCCATTACCAGAATAACCAAGCCCATAATAGATGTTGCTTTGGCCTTTTAGATTACCGAAAAATGGTAAACCTGTGACCGAACGATCTGAGCCGCCAGACCAGTTGTAATCGAATTCACTTTGCTCCAGTTTAGGGAACAATTTTTGGAACGATTGATTGAGAATCGGCAAGTAGTTAGTGGTTTGGTTAAACATGCTTTCAACTTGATTGGCAAACGAGAATTTATTACCGCCTTTGCCCAACATGAGTCGTCCATCTTGAGTGTCTCGGTAGTAGTGGACAAAGATTCGAGAATCCACCACTGCCGCCCCTTTCTCTGGGCCAAACTGCTTGAGCTTTTCAGGAATAGGCTTGGTCACTACCATATCTGAAGAAACAACCACTATACTGCGTTTGAACTCTTTAAAGTGATCGAGCATCCACGCGTTGAGCGCCAAAATCATTTTATCGGCATAGATCGTCCCGCTTTTGGTTTGAATTCGAGCTGGAGTTCCATAGTAGAGTGACGTCATCTCTGTGTTTTCGTGAATTTCGACACCCAGTTCGAGAGCGACTCGACGTAAACCTCTAGCCAATAAAGCTGGCTGCACACTGCCCGCAGCTTCTGAGTAGAAACCCTCAATGTGGCGATCAGATCCCACTTTATCAGCCAAAGAGTTATCGCACTTCTTCCAGCTATTAATACCCAGCTTAATCAGTTCGTTAACGACAGGATCCATTCCACCCTTTTGAGCTTCATTGGTCGCCGTATAGTAAGTTCCACTTCGATATAGATGCGCGTCAATATTGTGTTCGTTACAGAAGGCTTCGATCTCGTATATCACTTTTTCCGATTCCTTAACCAACCATTTCGCTTGCTCTTTTCCGTAGAGCTTTTTCAGCGTCGGATACTTAGTCGACCAAGTCAGCATGCAACCGCCGTTCGCACCAGAAGCACCGCTACCACATAGGCCTTTTTCAATCACGACAACATGTTTTTCGGGTTGCTGTTGTTTGATTAAAATCGCCGTCCATAAACCCGTATAGCCACCGCCTACAATGGCGATATCACAGTTGACATCTTTTTGAAGTGGCTTCGCGGATTCTAAACCTGCATCTATGCTGCCAAATTCCTGTTCCAATGCTTGTTTGAACCAATATGAGTAGTGCTTTGTCATTTGTTGTACCTTACTTAAAACCTAAAGGCGTAAAACTAAAAAAGGAAGACCGAAGCCTTCCTTTACTGATTTCTAACTTCTAATGAACTAAATAGTTAATTAACTGAATAGATCGGCAGGTTAAGATTTTGGCTCTGATTTAGCGTCAAACTTTTCAGACCATGTTTTAAGAACGTCGGCACGTTCGCTGCCCATGCGAGCGAAGTCCATTTTTGCCATGTTCTTTTCTACATTAGGGAAGTTCTCTGCTTTGCCTGTCACATCTTGGTGGCCAACAACTGGGTACATTTCGATGTAAAGCTCGTTTGCCGCTTTAGAAATAGACCAATCAACAACGCGTTGCGCTGCATCAGACGGCTTCACAAGACCTACCGCTTCAGATTCCCAACCGATTCCTTCAGGCGTGATCACTGAAAGTGGAGCGCCTTGAGTTTTCAGCTTAGCGCCACGGCTCGCCATAGAAATACCGATAGCGACTTCACCCATACCCGCTTGAACACATGGCTTAGAACCAGAGTGCGTGTAGTGAGCAATGTTTTGGTCTAGCTTCTGCATGTAGTTCCAACCTTGATCTTCACCCATGTTTTGTAGCCAAGCCGACACTTGCATGTAGCCCGTACCAGAAGACGCTGGGTTTGGCATCGCAATGTGGCCTTTGTAGATAGGCTTGGTTAGGTCATCCCAAGACTTAGGTGCCGGTAGATTCAATTGCTTAGCCACCACTTCGTTAAAACAAACTGCATTGAAGAATGCGTCATTGCCATACCAAGCTTGAGTAGACTGTGGGTCGTTGAGGTTAGCGCGTAATGCTTCTACACCTTGAGGCGTATAAGGTTTCAGGATGCCCTCTTCTTTAAGCAATGCCATTGAAGAACCAGCAAGTCCCCAAACTACCTCTGCGCGAGGGTTGTTTTTCTCGGCCAATAATTTTGCCGTCATGATCCCAGTTGAATCACGTACCCACTTGATGTTGATGTCTGGGTTTTCACTTTCGAAAGCATTTTTGTATTTAGCTAAAATGTCAGTTTCAAAAGCAGTGTAAACCGTCACTTCCTGTGCTGCATAAGCATTACCAGCGAGTAGAGTGACTAACGCTGCAAGTGATCCTTTCATAAAACGGTTTTTCATCATTTTCTCCAGTCAGGCTCAACTCTAAAGTGAGAAGTTGCCAAAATTAAAAGTTATCGAGGTTTAAAGCCGCCTAGGTTTGCAAGCAACCAAGGTTTAACGTTTCTTAAGTTAGAAGCCTCATCAAGAGGCACCTATACCCATAAATTCATTTAGGTTACTAGTACACGCCTTTTTACTGGTATGTACCAGATGGCGAGTATTAACCTAGTCGACTTTTATGACGGTTAAATGAACAAAAAATGGCAATTTAAAGATCGGGAAATTTCTCAACACAAGTGACAGATTTGAATATGAAGCTTTTGTGAAAATAACGTTTGAGCTATTTACGACCGTTTAAATTGGTTGTTAAAGTAATCGTAAATATTGGTATAGTCCAAGCGCAAATCACGAGAATTAAACATGAGAAACGAATACCTTCTACTGACACCGGGTCCTCTATCTACTTCTGAAACCGTTCGCCAAGCGATGCTAAAAGACTGGTGCACTTGGGATGATGAATACAACAAAGACGTTGTTGAAGTGATTCGTAGCAAGCTAGTGACTTTAGCGACTAAGCAAGCGGGTTATACGAGCGTATTAATGCAAGGTAGCGGCACCGCTTCAGTTGAAGCAACAATCGGTAGCGTTATCTCTAAAAGCGGCAAGCTTCTTGTTGTTGACAACGGTGCGTATGGTGCTCGTATTGCCCAAATCGCAGAATACTTAAATATTCCATGCCATGTCGTTTCCCCAGGTGAAACATCACAGCCTGACTTGAACGAAATGGAGACGGCATTGGCCATGGATTCAGACATTACTCACGTTGCGATTGTGCACTGCGAGACCACTACTGGTATGTTGAATCCAATTGAAGACATCGCCAAATTGGCAAAGCAGCACAACAAAACAGTCATTCTTGATGCAATGTCGAGCTTTGGTGGCATCCCTATGGATATCGCTGACTTAGGTATCGATTACATGATCAGCTCAGCAAACAAATGCATCCAAGGTGTACCGGGGTTCGGATTTGTTATTGCTAAGCAATCGGAACTTGAGAAATGCAAAGGCCAAGCTCGTTCATTAAGCCTAGACCTGTTTGACCAATGGCACTGCATGGAAAGCAACCATGGTAAATGGCGTTTCACCTCTCCGACTCATACAGTGCGCGCTTTTTACCAAGCTCTACTTGAATTGGAGCAAGAAGGTGGCATCGAAGCTCGTCATAATCGCTACCAAACCAACCAAACCACATTGGTTTCAGGAATGCGCTCTCTTGGCTTTGAGCCACTGCTTAATGATGACCTGCATTCACCTATCATTACCTCTTTCTATTCTCCAACTCATAGCGATTACCAATTCAAGGAATTCTATGGCCGTTTGAAAGAACAAGGTTTTGTGATTTACCCGGGCAAGGTTTCAAACGCAGACTGCTTCCGAATCGGTAACATCGGTGAAGTGTATCCGTCAGACATTGAAGCTCTCATTGGCGCAGTGAAAAACGCTATGTACTGGGACATCAAATAATGACGACGACCAATCAAGAGCCGATTCTAAAGGCCACACACTTTCGAAGCGAAGGCGATGTGAACACCACGCCAGCACGCGAAAAATGGAACGAATCGCTAAACGATGACGCGACTCAAGCGATGTTAAAACGTGATTCTGACGTATTTCTTCATCAAGCCATGTCAACGCCTTGTCTAGATACACTTGAAGCCGCAGAAGGCATCTACATACAAGATACGACGGGCAAAAAGTACATGGACTTTCACGGTAACAATGTTCATCAGCTTGGTTATGGCCACCCACATCTTATTAATAAAGTGACTCAGCAAATGGCGTCATTGCCATTTTCACCACGTCGCTTCACCAATGAAACTGCCGTTCAGTGTGCTGAGAAACTCACACAGATCTGCGGTGGTGATTTGAATCGCGTGTTGTTTGCGCCAGGTGGTACATCGGTTATCGGTATGGCACTGAAACTGGCTCGACATGTCACTAACAACTTCAAAGTCGTTTCATTGTGGGATTCCTTCCATGGTGCGTCGCTGGATGCAATTTCAGTGGGTGGTGAAGCCTGTTTCCGCGAAGGTATGGGGCCGTTAATGGCTGGCGTAGAACGTATCCCACCAGCAGTCTCTTATCGTGGTGCTTTCCCCCTTAATGGCTCTTTATCGCTTCACGGGCAAAGCGCAGGCGATAACAATGAGACTGCATGTGATGTGCACTATGCCGATTACCTTGAGTACGTGATTGAAAAAGAAGGTGGCATTGGTGCCTTCATTGCTGAAGCAGTTCGCAACACCGATGTTCAAGTGCCAAGCAAGGCTTATTGGAAACGAATCCGTGAGATCTGCGACAAGCACAATGTCATGTTGATCATTGATGATATCCCAAATGGCATGGGTCGTAGCGGTGAATGGTTCACACACCAAGCGTTTGATATCGAGCCTGACATCCTATGTATCGGTAAAGGCTTTGGCGGCGGCTTGGTTCCAATTGCAGCCATGGTCACTAAAGACAAATACAACACAGCAGCGCAAGTCTCACTTGGTCATTACACACATGAGAAAAGCCCTATCGGTTGCGCGGCGGCACTGGCTACGATGGAAGTGATTGAGCAAGAAAATCTACTTGAAAAAGTGCAAGCAGACAGCGTATTCGTGCGTGAACAGCTGCTTCAAATGAAAGAGAAATACCCAGTCATTGGTGACGTTCGCGGCATCGGGCTGCTATGGGGCGTTGAGTTGGTCACTGACCATATCACCAAAAACCGAGCGTTCGATGAAGCAGAAGCAGTACTTTACCAATGTCTGAACGATAGCCTGAGCTTTAAGGTGTCACAAGGTAACGTGATTCAATTGAGTCCACCATTGATCATCAGCCGTAGCGAGCTAGAAGCCGCTCTGTCTGTATTTGAAAACGCGATAGCCAAAGTCTGCAAAGATTTTGAATACCTTTAATTCATTCTCTAAATCAACATTTAAACCAATAACCTAAAACAATCATTCGTCCTTCCAGTACTTTGCGCTGGGAGTGACACAAAAATAGGACACTATTATGAACACAACATCACCTATCCAAGCGGTTATCTTTGACTGGGCTGGCACTATCGTTGATTTTGGATCATTTGCTCCAACCAGTATTTTCGTTGAAGCATTCAGACAAGGTTTCGACTTTGACATCGACTTAGCAGAAGCTCGTGAACCTATGGGTATCGGTAAATGGGATCACATCCAAGCGGTGGGTCGAATCCCTGCAGTTGATGCTCGTTGGACTGCTCAGTTTGGACGTTCGATGACAAGTGAAGACGTTGACGCGATCTACGCGGCATTCATGCCTCTTCAAAAAGCGAAAGTAGCCGATCACGCAGCACCAATTTTAAACGCGATTGAAGTAGTGAATAACCTAAAAGAGAAAAACGTAAAAATCGGTTCTTGTTCCGGTTACCCACGTGAAGTGATGGATGTTCTAATTCCTGCTGCTGCAGATTACGGTTACCGGCCAGATAACGTGGTAGCGACCGATGACTTACCTCAAGGTGGTCGCCCTGCTCCATTTATGGCACTGAAAAACGTAATCGACCTAGGCGTAACAAATGTTGCAGCCTGTGTGAAAGTGGATGATGCAGCCCCGGGCATTGATGAGGGTCACAACGCAGGCATGTGGACGGTAGGTCTTGTGTTATCAGGCAACGAAGCAGGATTAACTTACCAAGAATACTTAGATGCAGACGAAACAACACTGGCAGCAGCACGTGAAAAAGCGAGCCTTAAGCTAAACAAATCAAACCCGCACTACCTGATCGATACGATTGCAGACTTACCTAGCGTGATCGCAGATATCGAGAAACGTTTACTAGCGGGTGAGCGTCCGTAAACAAGGTCGAGCTATTCACGTGATGCAAAACGTGAAAATACCGCTATAGCTTCAATTCAAATCCCTATCTAATCATGTACTCAACCGAGTTAAACATGTTGGATGGGGATTTTGCGTTTATAAGCATGATAAAGCGCAAGTTTTTTATTTGTTCCCCTCAAAATCACTGGCAAATGCACGAGGCTAGGCTATAGCTTTAAATATAGGCATTCCAATAAATGATAAAACCAATAATAAAAGTCATCTAAATATATAATATCTAACAATTTCATTGACTCCAATACGCAATCAGATTAACAATATAAGTACTGAGAAAGAAATAGGTTCAGCTGAACCAACACCTTGATTTACTTATTATAAGCAGTGTCGTAACCCAATAAGTGATCGTTTTACTGGTAAGTTCAGATAACAATAAGAGTTAATCCAAGGATAAGATTATGAAAAAATTGTCGAAAATCATGTGTGCTGTTGTTGCCGCTTCAGGCCTAGCAGCAGCGCCTTCTATCGCTGCTACAACTTATGTTGGTGCTAAAGTGGGCGTGGGCTGGTTAGATAGCGCATGCGTAAGCGGTGAAAAATGTGATGATGATGCAATCGGTGCTGGCATCTACTCTGGCTACAATTTTAATGACAAATTTGGTATTGAGCTAAGCTCAGACTTCCTTGGTGATTACAAGACAAGCTTTTCAAAGAACGGTACAACCGCTGCGTTCAGCGATCCACTGATCGCGATCTCACTAACGCCAATGTACCGCCTACCAGTACAGCAAGAGTTTGACGTATTCTTCAAAGCAGGTCCTGCTTACATCTCTCACGGTGGCGAAGATGACGTTGTACTTTCTGCTGGTATCGGTGTAGAGAAACAGCTTTCTTCTGATTGGGCACTACGTGTTGAATACCAATACTTTGATGACTTCGACGACAACTTCGTTCAAGACCTAAACTCGAACCTACTGTCTGTTGGTGTTAGCTACAACTTCGGTACCGGTAACACAACTGCATCAGCGGCTGCAGCTTCTGCGGCGGCGGTTACTCAAGCACCTTCTGAGCCAATCGCAGAGCCTGCAGTTGTTGTTGAAGAGAAAAGTACTGTTGTTGTGACTAAAGCACAAACAGAGAGCTACTCTCAAGAAATGTTCGCAACTAACAGCACAGAACTTTCTACAGACGGTAAGATTGCACTACAACCTCTAGTTGAAGTTCTAAAAGCTCACCCTCAATCGACTGTTGTTATAGTTGGTCATACTGACTCAACAGGCGCTGCTGAATACAACATGATGATCTCTAAGAAACGTGCTGCTGCAGTTGCTGCACACATCGAAGAGCAAGGCATTGAAGCTGAACGTATCACTGCTACAGGTGAAGGTGAAGAGAACCCAGTTGCATCAAATGATACCGCTGAAGGTCGTGCTCAAAACCGTCGTGTTGACGCAACGATCCCTGGTTTTGAATACCAAGAAGAAGTACAAGTTGAAGAAGTTATCGTAGAAACTGCTGAATAATAGCACTCTACCTTAGCCGAAATAATAAGGGCGGAGCACTCAAAGTGCTCCGCCCTTTTCTTTATCTATCTTTACTAATAAGCCGTAAGCCGAAAAGTACCGGCCCCAAGCTAAGCTGTACAAACCGAAAACTAAACAATTTCCCAGCTGTGCGTCATTTCTACGCCTGCACCTAGCATTAGGCACACTGAACAGTATTTTTCTAATGAATCAGCGCATACTTTTGCAACCAACTCAGGATCAAGGTTGTCACCTGATACTTCAAAGTGAATGTTAATCGCGGTAAAGATTTTTGGCGCGGTTTCACGACGAGTAGTTTCAAGTTTTGCGTTACAGTCTGTAATGCTTTGACCAGCAGATTTCAATCCATCCACCACATCAACGGAGCTACAACCACCAGCGGCCATAAGCACCATTTCCATCGGGCTTGGCGCCGTCGCACCACCGCTGCCATCCATAACAATAGAGTGGCCTGATTGAGATTGACCCAAGAATTTAAAACCTTCGACCCATTTAACTTCTGCTTGCATGCTGTTCCTTAGATGACCGATAACCGCCATCACTGTCTGTTATTTATTGTTAGTACCGACACCCTACTACTGGCAGCATTCATGAGCAAGATTTTCTCTGACACATATTTTTTTCATGAATGGTGCAATTTTTTCCATCTAAAACCTGTCTCTATTCGTACATTCAAAATCGAATGAAAAAGAACGTCAAGATGAGGTATCTATGAATAAATTATCTAAAATATTGGTATCACTCGTGGTTGCACTACCACTGATTTCGTTGTTTGTCAGCCAAACTGGCACTGCCAATACAATGGATAAAACGGCTAATTCAGGGAAAAGTGAAATCGCGACACTCGCGGGTGGTTGTTTTTGGTGTACAGAATCCGACCTAGAAAAGCTGACAGGCGTCACTGACGTTATCTCTGGGTACTCTGGTGGTAAACTAGAAAACCCAACCTACAAACAAGTTTCTTCAGGTAAGTCTGGTCACATCGAAGTGATCAACGTGACCTATAACCCTGATGTTGTTAGCTATGAACAGGTTCTTGACCAATTCTTCAGACACATCGACCCAACCGATGACAAAGGTTCATTTGTAGACCGAGGTCCTCAATATCGACCAGCTATTTTCTATCATAACCAAGCACAAAAAGATGTTGCTCAGAACTTCATGATGGAGATCGACAAAGCTAATATCTTTGGTGAACCACTAAAAACAGAACTGATTGAATTTGAAAAATTCTGGCCAGCGGAAGACTATCACCAAGACTATTACAAGAAGAGTAAAGTTCGTTATAACTACTACCGCTACGCATCAGGTCGTGACCAGTACTTAGATAAAATCTTCGGGGACGATAGAAAGGACAACCCACAAACACTCCGTCAGATCATCGATGGTAAGAATGCGACAGCCAATGCTAAAACCTACGTTAAGCCGTCTGACGCGGAGATCAAAGCCAAGCTAACGGCACTTCAGTACGATGTAACGCAAGATGACGCGACAGAACGCCCGTTTGATAACAAATACTGGGATAACAAACAGGAAGGTATCTACGTCGACATCGTTACTGGTGAGCCGTTGTTCTCTTCAAGAGACAAATACAAATCAGGTACAGGTTGGCCGAGCTTCACGCAACCAATCAGTGAGGCTTATGTCGTAACCACTACCGACTACAAGTTGCTTTACCCAAGAACCGAGGTCCGCAGTAAATTTGGTGATTCTCATCTAGGTCATGTATTTAAAGATGGCCCTAAACCTACAGGTTTACGTTACTGCATGAACTCAGCCGCAATGCGCTTTATCCCTGCGGATAAATTAGCGGAAGAAGGCTACGAAGAATACGTTGAGATGTTTGAGGGCTAAGCATTCAGCAATTAACGGTCAGCCTACGACAACAAAGCCAGCATATCGCTGGCTTTGTTTTTTCTAGTTCACAAACAAGAGCACTACTCCCTAGCCAGTTAGAACTGTATCTTCTGGATACTTGAGTAATGAAGGTTCAGGGCGAGCCAACATGTACGCCAAAGTCAAAGGACCGATACGTCCAATAACCATCACAACAATCATGATGTATTTGCCCGGCTCAGTTAGGTTCGCAGTTAACCCTGCCGTCAACCCTACCGTTGCAAAGGCTGAAATCACCTCAAACATGACTCGATCAAACGCTGCCTTTTCAGTAAGCATTAACAGAAACATCGCAGTGGTTAATAACGCCCCACTTACCACAATAATGGCCAATGACTTTGTTACTGCTTGCCAAGTTACGGTTCGCTTAAACATCACTACATGTTTTTTCTGACGTAAGAACGTCCAAGTCGCTACAAATGCAACCGCAAATGTTGATACCTTAATACCGCCACCTGTTGAGGTAGAGCCAGCACCAATCAACATCAACACGATCATCACCAATAAAGCAGGCTGTGTGTATTGAGATAAATCCACACTGTTAAAGCCAGCAGTACGAGCACTTGCCGATTGGAAAAATGCCGCTAGCCACTGACCTTGTGTCGATAGCCCTTCCATGGTCGCGGAGTTGTTTCGCTCCAACAGCCAGAACAATACCGTACCCACTAATAATAGAGTCGGTGTTGCGGTCAGCATTATCTTGGTGTGTAAATGTAGATGTCTGAAACCTTTACGCCAATTGCTTGATAGGTCACCTACTACCGTGAAGCCTAAACCACCAAAAATGAACAGAGCCGCGAGCGTAAAGATCACTAATGGGTCGTCAACAAAGCTCATCATACTGTCTGAAAACAGAGCAAAGCCTGCGTTATTGAAGGCTGATATCGCATGAAAAAGTGCGTAAAAACTTCCGGTTGACCATCCCATCTCAGGAACCCATCGGAAACAGAGTAATACAAAACCAATAAATTCAGCCACTAGCGCAAAGATAATGATCTTCTTGACCAGTTTTCGAAGATTGATCTTACGATCTTGACCCAATGCTTCCTTGGCTAATGCTTGTTGCTTCAGGCTTAAGCGAACACCAAACATGTAGAGCAGTACCGCAGATAGGGTCATCTGCCCTAACCCGCCCACTTGCATCAAGAACATCAGCAAGATTTTTCCAGCCAAAGTGAAGTGCTCACCCGTATCGACTACACCCAAACCTGTCACACTGATCGCGGAAGTCGCGGTAAACAACGCATCTGTAAAGCTAAGTCCTGTAACAGAAAAAACAGGCATCGTCAGAAGTATGGCCGAAGGGATAAGAACACCTAAGAAACTAGTCAGAATAATCTTAGGTTCAGAGCCTTTACGTGGCTTTTCATCTCTCTTAAGCGTGTAGAAAGTACCTTTTCGTTCTAACGAATTCATACTATTACCTTATAACCCATTGCCGGTTACCAATTACGTAATTTTCTAGACAAGGTCTCTTTCGGCCCTGCAATGATCACTACATCACCGATTTCTAAACTCACATCCAGTTCCGGTGCTTTGGTTAAGTTTGGGCCACGCTTGAAGCCAAGAACTTCAACGCCAATCTCTTTGCACAGCTTGAGTTCGCTAAGTTGTTTACCCAACAACTTGGCACCGATAACAATTTCGGTCATCGCTAAACCACTGCCTAGGTCGATAAACTCAAGAACGCGTCTATCTAACATCTTGCGCGCAACACGAATACCCATATCGCGCTCTGGCATGATGATATGGTCAGCACCAATCTTAGAGAGGATCTTACCGTGGAACTTATCGTTCGCCTTCACCCAGACGGCTTTTGCGCCTGACTCTTTCACCACCAAAGTGGTTAGAATGCTCGAGTTAACATCAGAGCCAATCGACACCATCACCATGTCATAATCGTCTAGCCTTAACTCTTTTACCGTTTCTTCGCTCGTACAGTTAGCAACAATCGCTTGTGAAACAAAAGCCGCGGCTTCTTTCACTCGCTCTTCATCAATATCGACGGCTAGTACCTGCGCCCCTGAACTTTGCAGCTCTTTGCATACAGATAACCCAAAACGCCCTAAACCGATAACTGCATATTGTTTGTCGCTCATTTGAAATCCTGTTGAGAAATTTTAATTACACGGGATAGCCAAACCTACATTAGTTTCTATCTCAAAAAAAGTTAGTTTTTCAATAATAAGGTTATACTAGTGTCATAATCGCTTGATTTATAAAGGTAGAGAACAACTCCAGTTTCTGCTAATTTCCAATTCATAATTTCTGCGGCAGCACACACAATGAATGAATTCTTAACCCAAGTACAAACCTACATTAACCAGAGCCATAGTGATTGGGCGAACAGTGTCTTATTCATCACTATTGCGAGTTTTCTTGCTTGGGTAGCTTGGCGAATTGTCCACAATCGCTTAGAAATTCTGGTTCAGAAAACCCCTTTCCACTGGGATGATCTGCTACTAGAAGCACTGAAAACCCCAGTCAGTACGTTACTTTGGTGTTGGCCAGCCACGGTCTCTATCGGGCTGATCCTCCAAGACCAGTTTGGTAACGAAATCAACTGGTTAAAAACGTTAAAACACATTTTGATCATATGTACCTTCGTTTGGTTTACCTTACGAATGATCACCAACACTGAAGCATATGTCTTAGAGCAAAAAACCAGAGACGAAACCACAGTACAAGCTATCGCGAAAGTCGCTCGCCTGTTCTTTATGGTCATGGGCGGCCTGACAGTCATGCAAGCGTTTGGACTCAGCCTGTCTGGCCTTCTGACCTTTGGTGGTGTGGGTGGTTTGATTGTCGGTTTGGCAGCAAAAGATCTACTCTCGAACTTCTTTGGTGGCATGATGATCTACTTCGACCGACCTTTTAAAGTCGGTGATTGGATTCGCTCTCCCGATCGTCAAATCGAAGGTACTGTCGAACGTATTGGTTGGCGCATGACCATCATCCGCACCTTCGATAAACGCCCTTTGTACGTGCCAAACTCGGTTTTCAGTAACATTGTGGTCGAGAACCCATCAAGAATGCTGAACCGCCGAATCAATGAAACCTTTGGGCTTCGTTACCAAGACGCGAGCAAGTTAGCTGCTATTGTGGATGACGTAAAAGCCATGCTTGAAACGCACCCTGATATCGATGCCAAACAGACGTTGATGGTTAACTTTGACAAGTTTGGGCCATCAACACTTAATTTCTTTATCTACACCTTCACTAAGACCGTCAACTGGGTGAGATACCATGAAGTTAAGCAGGATGTGCTACTGCAGGTGCTAGCAATTATTCACAAACATAATGCGGATATCGCCTTCCCAACGCAAACACTTAAAATCGACCCGCAAGGTTTTAGCGAAGCTCAAGACATAGTCATTTCCAATCCAGGGGGTCATCGATAAGTAAATTTTTTATCGATCAATAATAACGGTGAAGCGTGGTAACATGACGCCAGTATTTTAAGGCACCCAATTACCACGATATGATTTTACCTGTCATTTTAGCCGGCGGCTCTGGTAGCCGCCTCTGGCCACTGTCTCGCGAGCTTTACCCTAAGCAGTTCCTCAACATCGCAGATGAGCAATCTATGCTTCAGCAAACCCTTTTGCGTTTGCAAGGCCTTGAAGCGCACTTAAGTGATACCGAGTGTGCCGCTCCCTTCATCATCTGTAACGAAGAACACCGCTTTATCGCTGCAGAGCAAGCTCGATCGGCTAATAACCAACACGGTGGTATTCTGTTAGAGCCTGTAGGTCGAAACACAGCGCCCGCCATCGCACTTGCAGCCTTACAGGCCTTAAGTCACTCGAACAGCAACCAACAGAACAAGTCAGACCCAATATTATTGGTACTGGCAGCCGATCATCACATCGCCAAAACGACCGAATTTCAGCAAACGGTAGCGAGGGGTGTCGAATACGCGAAACAAGGCAAACTGGTCACATTTGGTATTACTCCCAACGCTCCAGAAACTGGCTATGGTTATATCAAACAAGGAAAGCCACTCTCCCACCATGCTTTTGCCATTGAATGTTTCGTTGAAAAACCTGACCTAGCCACCGCAGAGAAATACATTAGTTCAGGACAGCACCTCTGGAACAGCGGCATGTTCATGTTTAGAGCATCACGCTACCTTGAAGAACTTGCTGAACATCGTCCAGAGATCTTAGCGGCCTGTAAACTCGCTCTCGCGACACAAAACACCGACCTCGACTTTATCCGTATTGACGCCGAAGCATTCAAAAGCAGTCCGAGTGACTCTATCGACTATGCCGTGATGGAAAAAACGTCACACGCTGCAGTAATTCCTATGGATGTTGGTTGGAATGATATTGGTTCATGGTCTGCCATCTGGGATGTCAGTGATAAGGACGAGCACAACAACGTGATTGAAGGCGATGTGTTAACTGTCGATTCTCAGCACAACTATATTCATGCCGAAAATAAATTGGTTGCGACTGTGGGTGTCGAAAACCTGATTATTGTCGAAACCAAAGACGCTATATTGGTTGCGAATAAAGACAAAGTTCAAGGCATAAAATCGATTGTTAGTCAGCTGAACCAAGCTGGTCGCACAGAACATGTTCATCACCGTGAGGTGTTTAGACCTTGGGGTAAATACGATGTAATCGACCTAGGTAAACGCGACAAAGTAAAACGTATCACCGTAAAACCCGGTCATAAGTTATCGCTACAAATGCATCACCATAGAGCGGAACACTGGGTTGTCGTAGCGGGCATCGCGAAGGTGACTAATGATGAGAAAACTTACCTAGTCGAAGAAGACCAATCCACCTACATTCCATTGGGACATGTTCATAGCTTAGAAAACCCAGGCGAACTGCCACTCGAAATGATCGAGGTACAAACCGGCAGCCATTTGAGCGAAGGCGACATCATTCGATATCAAGACAGTTATGGGCGAGACGTGAAATGCGAACAACCTGACTCATCTCAAATCATCAAATCGAACTAAAGCAGCGACAAATCGATGAAATCGATGAAATCACCATTAGACTTGAGCTGCTTTAAGAATAACGATATCCGCGGCATCATTGGTCAACAAATCAATGAACATTTCGCCTTTCTGTTTGGAAAAGCATTTGGCGAACACGTACTTTGTGCTTCAACTGAAACGTCACTCTACGACTCAGCTCAGGTAGTGATTGGCCGTGATAACCGCGAAACGTCCCTTTCATTACAAAAAGCTATCACCAAAGGCTTAAACGAGTCTGGCATAAGCGTGATCGATCTCGGTATGACAGGCACTGAAGAGATTTACTTTGCGACTCGCCACCTACAAGCAATAGGCGGAATTCAAATTACAGCAAGCCACAATCCAATCAATTACAACGGAATGAAATTAGTCGGTGCAGATGCGAGTCCGATTAGTAAAAACAGTGGTTTAGATACAATCAAACAGCGTATTGAAGTTCTGGGTCAAGAGCTGAAAAACGGTATAACTATCAGTAGAGTGCTACCTTCTGATTCTTGCAGAAAGGCCAATATTCTTGCTCCGTACGTCGAGCACCTACTCTCGTATATAACCCCATCAAAGCTGTCACCGATGAAGATTGTGGTTAATGCTGGGAACGGTGTTGCAGGGCATGTCATTGACGCGTTAGAGGAGAGGTTTAACGAACTGAATGTTCCTATCTCTTTCATCAAGGTTCATCACACTCCTGATGGGAAATTCCCTAATGGTATTCCAAACCCCTTAATCAAAGAAAACCAGATTGCGACACGAGATGCTGTGCTAGCTCATTCCGCCGACCTTGGTATCGCATGGGATGGAGATTTTGATCGTTGTTTTTTCTTCGATGAAAAAGGCAATTACATTGAGGGTTACTACATCGTCGGCCTGCTAACCGAAGCCTTCTTGCTGAAAGACTCCAATGCGACTGTACTACACGACATGCGCATGACATGGAATACAATAGAGGTTGCAGAAAGACTAGGTGGAAACGCTGTTGGCGTAAAAGCTGGGCATGCTTTGATCAAAGAGAAAATGCGAAAGCTCAACGCAGTGTACGGTGGTGAAATGAGCGCACACCATTATTTCCGTGATTTTGGATATTGTGATTCAGGGATGATTCCTTGGCTACTGGTTATCGAACTAATTTCGAAGACTCAACAATCTCTTCACCAATTGACGTGTACCAGTATGCTTAAATTCCCCTCTTCCGGAGAGATAAATCGCAGAGTTTCAGATCCCAACCGAGTTATAGCTTCTGTTTTAGAACACTATAAAAAGGGCGCCGTTGCGGTAGACTTCATCGATGGTATCAGTGTGAATATGGGAACATGGCGCTTCAATCTGAGAAAATCGAATACAGAACCATTGATACGCCTCAATGTTGAAACCCAAAAAGATAAAGCTTTGTTGTCACATAAAGTCGAAGAGCTACTGTCTTTTCTCATTTAAGAGTACAAAGTGCTTCCAATTTGCTCCTAAGAGCAACAAAAAAGCCCTTACTAGCGATTGCTAATAAGGGCTTTGAATTTTCAGTAGCTTAGTTGCTGACTGTAATTAGTCTATTTGTTGCGACGAGCTTCAACAGCATCTGCCAGTTGACGAAGTACTGTCTCTGTGTCTTCCCAACCAATACATGCATCAGTAACAGATTGACCGTAAGTTGCAGCTTTGCCATCAACCAAGTCTTGACGACCTTCAACAAGGTGAGATTCGATCATCACACCAAAGATAGCTTTATCACCACCAGAGATCTGTGTGCTTACGTCATCAGATACGTTCATTTGACGTTTGAACTGCTTAGAGCTGTTTGCGTGGCTGAAATCGATCATCACTTTTTGTGGAAGACCTGAAGCTGCTAGCTCTTCTTTAATCTTACCAACGTGTTCTGCACTGTAGTTTGGCTCTTTACCACCGCGTAGGATGATATGACAATCAGGGTTACCTGCTGTCTCTACGATAGCTGAGTGGCCGTATTTAGTTACAGACAAGAAGTGGTGAGAAGCGCTAGCAGAACGGATTGCGTCCGTTGCGATCTTAATGTTGCCATCTGTGCCATTCTTAAAGCCAACAGGGCAAGACAGACCAGAAGCCAATTCACGGTGAACTTGAGATTCAGTAGTACGCGCGCCGATTGCACCCCAGCTGATTAGGTCAGCAACGTATTGAGGTGTGATCATATCTAAGAATTCACTTGCTGTCGGCATGCCCATGTCAGTTAGGTCAAGCAGTAGCTTGCGTCCTAGACGAAGGCCATCATTTAGTTTGAACGTATCGTTCATGTACGGGTCGTTGATTAGACCTTTCCAACCTACCGTTGTGCGTGGCTTTTCAAAGTAAACGCGCATTACGATTTCAAGCTTGTCACCGAGTTCGTCGCGTAACACTTTCAAACGCTTGCCGTACTCAAGAGCAGCTTCAGTATCATGAATAGAACATGGACCTACAATAACGAGTAAGCGATCATCGGTTTCTTCTAAAATATTATGAATCGCTTTACGGCTTTCAAAGGTTGTAGAAGAAGCAACTTCTGTCGCTGGAAACTTTTCTAAAACAGCAACAGGTGGTAATAACTCTTTTACTTTGTTAATTCTTACATCATCAGTCTGGAACATTGCTTACTTCTTCCTTTTTTCTATCCTTGAGCTGAATGTACGTTGTCTCACGTCACTTTCTTTCAGCACTAATCTTCTTGTTCCTTGTAACTTAACTAGTAAAAACTACAGTTTCAATCACTAATTGAAAATAAACGCAATTTTTTTTGTGTTTTATATTTAAAACACCCTGTAAACCATTGTTTACACACTATCGATTGCGCAATTTAAGGCCGAATAGGATTCTATGTTATTCGAATTGTCCTACGCCCCTAATCCACGACTGAAGCTGAAAACAAAAAAAGCTCACGAGATCAGCGTGAGCTTTTATTTAATTACATTTTTTTCAATGGCTTGACGACACTATCAAGTCCTTCAATTTTCAGAGCAAGGCACAGCTTTAATAGGTCACCCAGTTCACCAGACGGAAAGCCTTTTTTATCGAACCACAGTAAATATTCTTCAGGTAAATCGATCAATGTACGACCAGCGTATTTGCCAAAAGGCATCTGTATTCTGGCAAGTTTGATCAGGTTCTCTTTTTCTAGCATTACAGGCTCTTTCTATGCGTCATCGGTTCTCTGTAGAGTATCACCTAAACGTTCAACCCAATAGTTGATCGCATCTTTGGCATCGTCTAGAGAATCGATCATGGTCGAAAAGTCTTTGTTCCCGGCTTCGCGATCGATTGCAGCGAACAATGGCGTCCCCTCTTGAGCATTACTCACTAATAGCTCAACACTGGCGCTCCCAACGTTTGTGTATTCGCCTATTGCCACCTTAGAAATGGTGGACATCGCAAGACCAAATGGCAGAACGCTGCTCGTCACGGCTAAGATAGGGTTTGGAGTTTCAACGTTGCTCAACGCGATACTCAGGCGCAACGTCTTACCCGTGGGTGCATCGACAATTGTTTTATGAGGCGATATTTTCTCTTCCAAGCGTGAAACCATGTGATCAGTAAGCTCTTGAACCTCTTCTTGATCGAGCGAACCTTCTTCTACAAGCACAAAGATCTGATCAATGACCACAGAATCATAGTCGTCTAACTTAGATTTCAAACGTTGTGCGTCACGCAGGCCGACTCTAGCCCAAACTAAGTCAACACCACCGTCAGGACCTGGCTGAAAATCTTCATAGCTGGTGAACTTGGTTGCTGTTTTAATTGGACCGCCTGCACAACCAAACAAAAAAATGCTGGTTGCAACAAGCAAGAGAAGTTTTAAAGGTTTCATAGCGCACTTACATTAAATAGAATAATCTAGATAAGTATGCCATACCCTATGTGGAAAGATTGTAGAAAAAGGGGTTAAAGCTCAGAGCTAGCTCTAAAATTAGTCATGTTGCACGGTGTGAGCATACTCTACAATCACCTGATTTCCTTCGATATAAGCGTTTTGAATCTCGCCATCAACACTCATTCTACTTTTCAAATACACCACTTTAGGTCCAGATTCATTGCCTTCTTTAAGTGAAGGGAACACATTTCTAGGTTCTAAATGAAGTAAACGGCAAAAGTGACTAATGAAAGACATGGTCAATGGCGTCTCCCCTCGCAGTACATTTGAGAAATCAAGCTGGTTCATTCCTAGCTTTTTTGAAAACTCCATCTGCGTAATTCGCATTCGCGATTTTTGTGACATCCACGTTTGATACAACGCATCTCTGTCTTGTTCTGTGAATTCCATACCGACTCCTTTATATAATTCATACCAATCAATTGTCCGCTTTTTCATACATGACATGTCAGAGTTCGGTTAGTGGAAACCAAAGGTTTGGTTTTGATATGAGCACAATTGTTCTATAGAAGGAAACACAAAGACTCAAAACATTCACAAAAACGATTAGAGCAAATACTTTCTTTATTTATATCAATAATTTATAGGTTAACTAACGAAACATATAGCAAGTTAATTTGTATTAAGAATTAAAAGTTCGAGATTAGCATTCCACATTTCAATCTATTGATTCGCATTTATAAAACTGGTTGGCTACATTCCGTTTGCTTAAACGCACTTCTGGCAAACTATTTGAAAGAATAGGACGCAAAGCCACCGGTCTGTCGACAAATATTCTGTCTATGATAGCGGGGCCGCCACTTAATAGGATTTAAGTGCACATGCATGCCGGAGTGTTCTCTTTTTTGTCGGCCAAATACAGTAAGGACAAATAATGAAACAACTCCCAAAAAAATCACTCATCGCTCTGTCGCTACTAAGTGTTAGCGGTGCAAGCTTCGGCCACGGTTATGTTTCGGCATACGATAATGGCGTTGCTGAGAGCCGTGTTGCCCTATGTAAGTTCCCTGCGAGTGACACACAACAGAAAAACACCGACTGTGGTGGTATCCAATACGAACCACAAAGTGTGGAAGGCCCTGAAGGTTTCCCTGAAGTCGGCCCTGTCGATGGAAAAATCGCCAGTGCAGAATCTTCTTTAGCGGCAGCGCTAGACGAGCAAACAGCCGATCGCTGGGTTAAACGCCCTATCAAGTCAGGTTCTCAATATTTTGAGTGGACGTTTACAGCCAACCACAAAACCCGCGATTGGAAATACTACATTACGCAACCTGACTGGAATCCAAACCAACCTTTGGCACGCAGCTCTTTTGATTTAACACCATTCTGTGTTGTTGAAGGCAATATGGAACAACCACCGATACAAGTAAGCCACTTGTGTAATGTTCCAGAACGCGAAGGTTATCAAGTGATCCTTGCAGTATGGGACGTGGGTGACACTGCTGCAGCTTTCTACAATGTTATCGATGTGAAATTTGATGGCGACGGCCCTATTATTCCGGATTGGGATCAAGGCGGTCAGATCAACCCAACTCAAGATCTGAACGTTGGTGACGCTGTCTACACTCGTGTCTTCGATCAATCTGGTGAGAACGCTTCCTACAGCACAGAGCTAGTGATTGAAAGCAACGAGCAAGGCAAAGCAAACAACTGGTCTTACGCTCTTGCCTCTAAGATCAACCAAGAGCAGGCGCAAATCAAAGCAGGTCAATTAAACGGCCAAGGCGATTTCGCTCCTGTATACGGTTCGAACCCTATTTACTTAAAGGCAGGTTCAGGCTTTAACAGCGTCGAGATCGGTTACAAGATTGATACTCCAGAACCAGACCATGAGCTAGAAGTGACTGGCTTAGAGTCTGAGTACATTATCGATGAAAACCAGCCAACACAGCTTGACCTTACTCTAGCGGCAACAGGCGATATTCAAGCTGAATTGACTGTGTACAATCATCATCGTGAAGCGCTTGCCTCTCAAAAATCTGAATTAGCAGACGGACAAGTGGAAGATGTTCAACTGACTCTGTCTAAATCAGAAGCTGGCCACCACATGCTTGTGGTTGTGACGAAAGATGACCAAGGTAACTTAGTGGATCAGAACACGCTTGATTTCCACCTGATGGATGAGCAAACACCTCCACCAGCAGGCGACTACGACTTCGTGTTCCCAGGAAGCATTGAGTCTTACACTGCCGGTACTAAAGTACTAAGTAGCGATGGTGGCGTTTATCAGTGTAAAGAGTTCCCATACTCTGGCTACTGTGTTCAATGGGCTCCAACAGCAACTCAGTACGAACCAGGTGTAGGTTCACACTGGCAAGATGCTTGGAACAAAGTGGACTAATTGATCACTAGAGACTCACTATTAATAGATGAGTGTTGGTAATCAACCAAACAAAAACGGATGCCTAGCGCATCCGTTTTCTTGCTCTAAAACACCTGAAAGGTCAGTTATCAAAGTAGATAGTGGTCGGCCAACAGAGCTACGAACAAGAGCATAAGATGATAGATAGAAAACTTGAAGGTCTTCATCGCCATGTTGGGCTCATCACGATACTTAAGTACCCATGCGTGATAAACAAAGCCACCGTTTAGTACCAAAGAGGCGCTCAAGTATATCCAGCTACTCATACCAACCAACACGGGCAATACGCATACAATGCTAAGCAGCAAGGTATACAGCAGAATTGACGTCTTGGTATAGGCTATCCCGTGAGTCACAGGCAGCATCGGAATATCTACCTTGGCGTACTCGTCACGACGATGAATCGCAAGTGCCCAAAAGTGAGGAGGCGTCCAGATAAAGATGATCATCACCAGCAACCATGCACTTGAATGCAGCTCATTAGTAACTGCCGTCCAACCCAACAGCGGAGGCATTGCGCCTGCAACCCCTGCAATTACAATATTTTGTGGAGTCGCTCGCTTCAGATACATGGTGTAAATCACTGCGTAACCCAACAAGCTCGCAAAGGTTAACCAAGCGGTGAGTTGATTGACCCACACCACAAGCGTGACGAATCCAAGTAAGCCGATACCCGTGGCAAAGCTGAATACACGCACACTACTCAGCTCACCCGATGGTAAAGGACGTCGATTAGTTCGAGTCATCTGGCCGTCGATCTTTTTGTCGATCAAATGATTAAACGCAGCGGCCGATCCCGCCATTAGCCCTATCCCAATCATCCCGAACAGAGTTTGCTGTAAAGGCAATCCATTAGGCACAGCCAAACACATCCCGACTAGTGCGGTCAGCAACATTAACGCCACCACTTTAGGCTTGGTCAGTGTTAAATAGACCTTCCAAACAGCTTTGTTTTTTCCAGCCATTTCACTGTTTGAAGCTTCGTCTTGAACCACCACTTGATGCTGTGTTGACGTTCTACTGACCATGATTACCTCCTTGTAATGCACTATTTTTCACCAAGCTCTCACTTGGTTTGCGTTGCCACACGACAAAATTGGTTACAACCATGCTGAGAAGCAACATCGCTGCGACTAGGTTATGCAAAACCGCGACTGAGATTGGCAGGTGAAACCATACATTGCTGATTCCAAGGCTGATTTGAGTAAGCAAGACTATTACGACAATCACGCTCAGCTGTTGGTGAGGCGCTTGGCCAGACCTCCATAGCTGATACACAACCATCAGCACCGTTAATGTCGCCACAATAGCCCCCAATCGATGCATGACATGTATGGTAAGCCTTGCGGGATATTCCAACACACCAAACTCATAGTTATCATGGCCGTGTTGAGCAAAGTCGAAAGCGTTCTTAAAGTCTAGATAGCTTGTCCAGTTCCCCTCACAAATGGGTAGCTGTGTACACACCAATGCGGCGTAATTTGATGATGTCCACCCACCAAGCAGTATCTGCCCGACCACAATGACTAATCCAAAGAGCGACCAAACTCTAAGTTGTGGAGAATAGGAAGCCTCACCAAAACAGCTTTGGAATTGAGACAAACGACAGTAGAGCAGGCACAGCAGTGACAGCAGCGTGAAGCCCCCCATCAAATGCGCCATCACCACAACAGGCATCAATTTGAGAGTCACAGTCCACATACCCAACAAAGCCTGAAAAATGACAGTGGCGGAAATAAGCAAAGGAAGCCCAATCGAAGTAACATTCTTTTTAATACACCAAGCTACTACAACAAAGATAAGCAGCCCTAATGTCCCTGCAAAGTAGCGATGTATCATCTCAATCCAAGCTTTATCTGCTTCGAGAGCTCGCTCTGGAAATTGCAGGTTGGCTTGATTAACCGCTTGGGCATCTGAGGGCACGGTGATCTTTCCGTAACAACCCGGCCAATCAGGACAGCCAAGGCCAGCATCCGACAAACGTGTATAAGCTCCGAGAACAATCACGGTAAGGGTCAATAAGATAGTTAATCTCATCATGTGGATGAGTAAATCAGGGGCTTTATTCTGCATCGTCTATCTCCCTATACTTATTCCCTTTTCGTTAACAACACTCAGCATTAACGCCATCTGCTAAAACTTATCAAGTTAAGCTTATGAACTACCCAACTCGTGACAGCTTGAGTAGCTTTCTTAAATCATGAATCATGCCTTTGGATTGCCCCACTAACTGCGACGGGTCAGAAACGCTTTTATACTCCATAACTAGCTGCCCTAGTGGGTCAATAATGACAATGGAAGCCGGCGCAAACTCGGTACTTAACTGATCGCCACCAGTTAACAAAGACAAACCGGGCTTATCGAGCGAACCCGATAACGAGTTACCTTCTGAAACAAAAACAACGGCAGTCACACGCTCTTTGTTTTTCCCTAACGCCAAGTAGCTTTGATTCAAATAATGGAGTTGTTGTTCGCACAAGCTTTCGCACTCCACCGGCGCGATATAACCCACTAACCACCCCTCTCCAGCCATGGGTACCGTTACACCGAAATCCGCTAGTGTGGTTCTTGGTTCTACCAATTCCCCCGAGTTAGTGACACCTGAGGTGTACCAATTCTGGTCCAACACGGTTTTAGCGATAATGGCAGGTAAGGCGAAGATCAGAATCAGTCCGATTAATACAAGACGACCACGAGATCGACGCTGTTTAAACGCAGCGAGATTGGCCTCGGTACTTTCCTTGTTCATTTGTACTTGAGATTTATTCATCTTTCTTCCTTGTGGCAGACACTGCCTTTAAAGTCACTATTTCAATTTCAAGTGCCTACTTCTGATTCATATGGCTATTTTTCTTCAAATATCGGAACCCAATCAACAACATCAAAAACAAAAGTACCGCAGCCATTACAAACCATTGAAACGAGTAACCAAAGTGCTTCTCAGACTTCATCGCCGTAGGTCGCCACAACATCTCATAAGGCCATGAATCTAAGCTCTGAGGTTGAAAGATAAACGGCAGCACGTCTTGCCCGGTGTACTCTGATAACGCTGCTATGTTTAAGTTTTGGATTCTATTCGGTGTCGTATTTTCCAAACCCAACTCATGACTTAAAGGATTAACTGAACGTGTATACAAGCGCCCTGACATGTTGGTTGGTAAAGTGACATGTCCAACTTGTGGAAGCTCTCTTCTGTCATTACTTGCTGCAACGAACCCAAGATCGATCAACAGTTGTTTGCTTCCATCTTGTGTTGGAACCTCGCCCAACATGTAAATTACATACCCTACCGTTCCTTGGTTTATCTGGTTGTCTAACAAAACGACCAAACCACTTGGCGTTTCCAGTTCGACATCAACCTTTAAACCATTTAAAAACGGCTGTTCAGATGAATCTTGCGCTTGTGTGCGCGAGTCCTTCCATTCAGAGATAACAATGTCTAAAGATTGCGGCGATTGCTTCGCTCTCTCTATTAATTGTTGCTCATAACGTAATTTCTCGTTACCTCGCTCTAGTTGCCATAAACCCAACTTGATTAAAGCGCCGACTGAAACCACAGTTAAAACAACCGCTATCCAAAAACCTTTACTGCGGAACTTGTGTTCATCATCAATCAATCGGTTTGGAGTTATCACTATGGCGTCATCTACCTTTGTGTTGTTATTTAAAATTGTATTGGTCGCTTTGCTGTTTTTTATCGCTTTCAATTTGATGAAAGGTCTAATCCAAATCGCCTCAGGCAAACAAAATGGCAAAAGACTGAGTCACTTCTTAGGTCGTCGTGTGGTGCTGTCTGCCATCGTTGTGCTATTGCTGTTACTTGCCCTAGCCTCAGGCACCATTACTCCAAATCCAAGGCCTTACTAAGGCTTTCAAGTTGATTAACGTTTTCAAACATATTTATTCTTCCAAGCATGGCTTAAAGCAGCTCAATATGTCGTTAAAGAACATAGACGAACACAAACAACCCTAACCAAACCACATCAACAAAGTGCCAATACCAACTGCCGGCTTGGAAAGCAAAGTGGTCTTTTGGCGTAAAGTGGTCTTTCGCAACCCTTGCCAGTAATACAATCAAAAAGATCGTCCCTAAGCAGACATGCAAACCATGGAAACCAGTCAATAAGAAGAAAGTGTTGCCGTAGATGCCTGATTGAAGGGTCAGCCCCATCTCTTGATAGGCATGGACGTACTCTTCGACTTGGAAAAACAGGAAGAAACCGGCCAGAACAATGGTTATCTCCAACCAGACGATCAAAGCCATACGCTTATTTTGTTCAAGACTGATATGTGCCATATGCAGCGTCACAGAGGAAAGCAGCAGAATTATGGTGTTTTTTAGAGGGATACCTTGCCAAGGCATAGCTTGTGTCGTTACGCCATCAGGTGTCGTGGTCAGTGGCCACATAGATTGGAACATCGGCCACAAGACTTCATGGGTCATTTCATTGTTGCCCGAACCACCAATCCAAGGAACAGAAATCATACGAGCATAGAAAAGCGCACCAAAGAAAGCGCCGAAGAACATGATTTCAGAAAAGATGAACCAGCTCATGCCTTGCCTAAAGGAGCGAGATATCTGCTCGGAATAAACACCACTCAATGATTCCGTAATTACGTTGCTAAACCAACCCGCAAGCATATACAGAAGAACAGCAAATCCGACTAACAACACCGCTTTGCCGAACACGCCACCAGCAGCATCAGTCCCCATGTTTTGCACGGTTAACCCTGCTCCAACAGCAACAAGAAACAGCGCAACGGCACCGACTAATGGCCAGTGGCTTTGATGTGGAACGAAATAAACTTCCTTTTTAGAACTCATCGCTCAACTCCTTTTGTTGATTCTGGTTCCTAGTTACTCGCGATTACATTAGGCTCGGGACTGCTTGATTCCCCGACCACCTCACTCGTGATATTAAACAGCGTATAAGAGAGCGTCAGCGTGTGTATCGAGTCTGGAATGTCTGGCTCTATGTAAAATATCAAACCCATTTCAGCGCTCTTGAACCCGTCAAGTGGCTGCTGATTAAAGCAAAAGCATTCCATCTTGTTGAAGTAGGTCGCTCCCATTCCTGGAGAAACCGATGGTACGGCTTGGCCAACCAATGAGGCTCCAGATAGGTTTTTGGCAATGTAGTTAGTTTGAACCACCTCACCAGGGTGAACCTCTAGCACACGCTCTTCAGGAACAAACTGCCAGGGCATATCAGGTTTGATGTGCGACATAAACTCCACACGAACAGTACGAGAGTAGTCCGGTTGCATCCCCTGAGGTTGAACAGCAGAAACAGTATTAGTTTTACCGTTGATTCCCAACGCCTCACACATCACATCGTAAAGCGGAACCAAAGCGAAACCGAAGCCAAACATCGCCACGACACTCAATACCAAGTAGCCCGTCAGCTTCTTGGTAGATCGCTTAGGTTGTTTTTTATCTATCTCGCTTTGCTTATCATTCATTGTGCATCCCTCTAATCGATTTTAGGTGGATGAGTAAAGGTGTGATGAGGTGCTGGGCTTGGTACTGTCCACTCAAGTCCTTCAGCTCTATCCCAAGGCTTGCTTGATGCAGGCTCACCGCCTTTTACGCACTTGATGACTAACCATAAGAAAATCAATTGAGACAAACCAAAAGCAAAGCCACCAATCGACACTACTTGGTTAACGTCAGCGAACTGAATAGCGTAGTCTGGAATACGACGTGGCATCCCCGCCAAGCCTAAGAAATGCATCGGGAAGAAAAGGACATTCACTGAGACTACTGACGTCCAGAAATGCCACAGGCTGAGTTTGTGATCGTACATATGCCCGGTCCACTTAGGTAACCAATAATAGGCTGCGGCCATTATCGAGAACACCGCACCGGTAACCAGAACATAGTGGAAGTGAGCCACTACAAAATAGGTGTCATGGTATTGGAAATCAGCAGGAACAATAGCGAGCATCAATCCTGACAAGCCGCCTATCGTGAATAGAACAATAAAGGCGATGGTGAACAGCATTGGTGTTTCGAAGGTCAACGCGCCTCGCCACATGGTTGCTACCCAGTTAAAGACTTTCACTCCCGTCGGAACCGCAATCAACATGGTGCAATACATGAAGAACAGTTCAGCAAAAACCGGCATCCCCGTAGTGAACATATGATGTGCCCACACTAAGAAAGACAAGATCGCGATACTACAGGTCGCATACACCATTGAATGATAACCAAACAAACGCTTACCACTAAAGGCTGGGATGATGGCAGAGACAATACCAAACGACGGTAAGATCATGATGTATACTTCGGGGTGCCCAAAGAACCAGAATATATGTTGGAACATGACGGGGTCACCACCACCAGCCGCATCGAAGAAGCTCGTCCCAAAGTATTTATCGGTCAACACCATGGTCACCGCCCCAGCGAGAACGGGCATTACGGCTATCAGCAAGAAAGCGGTGATTAACCAAGTCCAAACGAACATTGGCAATTTAAACCAAGTCATACCCGGGGCTCTCATGTTCACGATGGTCACAATGACGTTGATCGCCCCCATGATCGAACTGATCCCCATAATATGAACAGAGAAGACAAACAGCGCCGTGCTATCAGGGCCGTAAGTCGTTGACAGCGGCGCGTAGAATGTCCAACCAAAACTCGGGCCACCTCCCTCTGTAAACAGAGAGCCAATTAAGATTAAGAAGGCAAAAGGCAGAATCCAGAAACTGAGGTTGTTCATTCTAGGCAACGCCATATCTGGCGCCCCGATCATCATAGGGATCATCCAGTTAGCGAGTCCCGTGAATGCAGGCATTACCGCACCAAACACCATGATCAAGCCGTGCACTGTGGTCATTTGGTTGAAGAAGTCTGGTTCAACAAGCTGCAAGCCCGGTTGAAATAGCTCAGCGCGGATCACCATTGCCATCGCGCCGCCAGTTAAGAACATCGAAAAGCTGAACCACAGGTATAATGTGCCTATGTCTTTATGATTGGTTGAATACAACCAACGTGCCCACCCTTTTGGAGCGGCGTGAGAATCGTGATCATCCAGAGACAAGTCATTGCTGTCCAATGTGCCTTCCACAGAATGGCTTAAGGCCTGATCTTCTGCAGGCGCCGATTTCACCGGCTTATTGATTGGTGAACTCATAGCTGCTCCTTAGCATCACTTTGTGCTTCATCCGTTGAGCCCTGTTCGTCAGGTGCTTGGGCTCCGCCTTCTTGTTTAACCTTGTAAGCGTTAATATCTGAAGCCTGAACAATATCGCCCGTGTCATTACCCCATGCATTTCTTTGATAAGTGACTACCGCAGCGATCTCTTTCTCGGTTAACTGGTTATCGAAGGCTTGCATTGCCGTGCCTCCACGACCATAAACAATGGTGTCGATATGCACATCGACATCTCCTAGAGCAACTGGGCTACCTTTAATAGCGGGGAATGCACCAGGAATACCCTCACCGTTCGCTTGGTGGCAGACCGCGCATCGAGTTTTGTAAACCTCTTCACCGATGGTGTTCAGCTCTTCCAAAGAAAGTGACGCGTCTAATGCATCTTGAGCCGCCTGTTGTGCGGCTATCGCCAATTCTTTTTGTTCCGCCAACCATGCATCAAACTCGTCTTCTTCCATGGCATGCACCACTATCGGCATAAAGCCATGTGCTCGGCCACACAGTTCAGCACACTGGCCACGATATACACCGGGTTCATCTATTTTTGTCCACGCTTCGTTAATGAACCCCGGGATAGTGTCTTTCTTAACGGCAAAGGCAGGAACCCACCACGAGTGAATCACATCGTCAGAGGTCATCAAGAAGCGAACTTTTCTATCAATAGGAAGAACTAATGGCTTATCAACCTCTAGCAGGTAATGAGCCCCTTTCACTTCAATGCCTTCGATTTCTTTGTCACTGGTCGCTAGAAGGCTGAAAAATTCGACGTCTTCACCAAAATAGCTGTAATGCCATTTCCATTGTGATCCAGTGATTTTAACGGTCAGATCTGATTGAGAGGTGTCTTCCATAGCAATCAAGGTTTTGGTCGCGGGTATCGCCATAGCAATAAGAATAATAATTGGAATGATGGTCCAGAGGATTTCAACTTTGGTGCTTTCGTGAAAGTGAGCCGCCACCGCTCCCTTCGACTTTCGGTGTCTCAAAATCGAATAGAACATCACCCCAAAAACAACGAAGGCAATTGCGCAGCAGATGTAGAAGATAAGCATATGAAGTTCATAAACCTCACTGCTGATCTCAGTCACGCCTCTTGTCATGTTGTATTCACTACTTGCATGCACTAAAGGCGACACTAAAACCACAACAAAACTCTTCAAAAGCCACGCTAGCCTAACCAGTAATCTTTTCAAAAGATCTCTCCTTATCCTTCCTAATTGGATACTTGCGACCTAAATGTCGTTACGAGCTATGTTTCATTACGAACTACATGTCATTACGAGCCAGGCAACATTCATTGTTATCCCGACTACACATGAAAAGGCTGAATCTCAATCTACAACTCGCATGGAGACAGCTTTAAGACACTATCAACCTCATATCTCCCCATGAGCCAATACGGCTCAGAAACGTGAGAGGTTTTCATGAAAGATTCAAAAACGGCGAATTTGTTAAATTTTGTTATATTTATGTAAAAGGCTAGTTAGTGATATCCAATAGTTCAAGGTAAGTTTACTTACTAAACAGTCAATTATTTGAAGTAACTAAGCTACATGCCCTCTTGACGTTGGAATTTATTTTATATCGAGTTTTACGATTGCTTTCATAGAAATGATAATCAATATCACTTAAGTTAACTCAACAGTAAGTCATACAGACATTAAAAGGTTTAGTGATTATGCAAGATGCAATGAATTGGTTAGCGAGAGACCCAGACCCAAGAACTCGTGAAGAGCTTCAACACCTCATCGATGAAGGAATGCATGACGAACTTGAAGACCGCTTTACTCAACGATTAGAGTTCGGAACAGCAGGTCTTCGAGGCAAAGTTGGATGTGGTCCAAATAGAATGAATCGCTTAGTGATACAAGAAACCGCGACAGGGCTTGGTCACTATTTAATAGAGCACGTTGCAAATGCCAAGATTCGTGGTGTGGTTGTGGGCTATGACGGCCGTTTAGATTCAAAGCAGTTCGCTGTTGATACTGCTTCCGTACTCACGGCTTTAGGCATTAAGGTTTACTTAACCTCGAATGTCGCTGCAACCCCTATCGTTGCTTTTGGTATTGAGCATTTCAACGCCGCAGCGGCTGTTGTGGTGACGGCCAGCCATAACCCGCCAGAATACAATGGCTTCAAAGTATACTGGGAGAATGGCGCGCAAATCATTCCTCCGCATGATGCTGGCATTGCCGCTGAAATCGATATCGCATCAACCAAGCCTATCCCTTTGATGAGCCTTAATGATGCTGAAACACAAGGTAAGTTGGTATGGTTAACTGAAGGTTATTATCAGACCTACCGAGCTGCTATCAATCAGAGCCCATACGTGAGTAAAGATATTGAATCGGCGAACACCACCATCACCTACACTGCAATGCATGGTGTGGGCGCGCAAATGGCTGAGGATCTTCTTCATGATTCTGGTTTCCATAAGGTGTTCAGCGTCGCCGAGCAAAGAGAGCCCGATGGTAACTTCCCGACCGTGAACTTCCCGAATCCGGAAGAAAAAGGCGCGATGGATCTGGTGGTTAACTTAGCAAAAAGTGTCGATGCCGACATTGCTTGTGCCAATGACCCAGATGCAGACCGATTTGCCGTTGCAGTGAGAACAGATGATGGCTCATACAAAATGCTCACGGGTGACCAAGTCGGCGTGCTATTCGCTCATTATCTACTCTCAAAGCCGCATACCAAAAACCAGTTAGTTGGCAACAGTATTGTCTCTTCAACCTTACTTGAAAAAGTGGCTCAATCTCATGGTGCGACTTATTTCCAAACGCTGACCGGGTTTAAATGGTTAGCTAATATTGGCATGCAGTTAGAAGATAAGCAGAACGAGTTCTTGTTCGCCTATGAAGAAGCGTTAGGCTACACCATTGGTACTCAGGTACGAGACAAGGATGGGCTATCGGCAATCGTCGTGTTTGCTCAATTGGTTGAAGAGTTAAAATCTCGAGGCCGAACGGTTTGGGATCTCCTTGCTCAGATTTCATTTGAACATGGGGTTCACACCAACGCGCAACGAAGTATTGCCCTCGACCCAGATTCACCGTCGATTGGCTCTAAACTCCGATCGGCACAACCTAATACAATAAACGGAGTCGCTATCTCTGTGATTGAAGATCTACAGTCTTCTTTGCGCTTCGTCATTGGGGGCAATACTGAAGCCATTAACCTGCCTTCCAGTGATGTGCTCATCTATCATCTCGAGGACGGCTCACGCATTATCGTAAGACCTTCCGGCACAGAACCGAAAGTGAAAGTCTATTATGAGACTGTGACAAAGTTCGAAGGGACAGAAACATACGAAGACACTCGCTTTCGCGGCGAACAGTACATGGAAAAACTGATTGAACAGCACCAAAAAGAGTTAAACTCATAGCGATTTAGCGTGTTCACCATGTAACGGTTATAAATAAAAAATGGACGCTCGAAGCGTCCATTTTTGTCTCAGCGGCTAACCGCAAAAAGATGTCTGGTTTGATTCGTCTACGAAGTAAAGAAAGAAGACAACATCCAGATAGCCAATACGATGAAGACTCCGCCCATCACTTTCTGTTGATAGGTGCGGAACTTAGCATTTTCTACCAGTGACTTACCGATAGTACCTACCAATGCCACCAGCAAGAAATTGAACGTTAAACCTAAGACATTCAGTAGCAGACCAAGCACTAACATTTGCTCGCCCGAAGTCGCTTCAATATTCGTCGATACAAACTGAGGCAAGAACATCACAAAGAATACCAAGGCTTTAGGGTTAAGCAGATTACTGATTAGCGCTCTTTGATAATAAGCTTTCGCAGCAAAATTATCCGTTAACTCAGGCGTATTACCCTGTTCTGTTCGCAGGCAGTCCCATCCCATCTTCAACAGGTACGCGCCACCTAACAAATGTAGAGCTTTCAACGCAATAGGACTCATCGCAATCAATGTTGAAACACCCATTGCTGCCAATACTGTCAGGATAATTCCGGAAGTCGCGTTACCCAAACTTGCAAACACACCAACCTTGCGGCCATAGCTCATACTTGAGCTCGCGATGAGTAACATATCAGGACCAGGCAAAAGGAGAAGTGCGACAACGGCAGTCAGGTAAACAGGTAGAATGGCTAAGTCGATCATGGGTTTCAGTATTGATAAAAACGGAGGCGGATTTTATATCAATTACTAACACCCTTCCAGATGCAATTAGTTGTAAGATGGTAAATCGTACGAATTAAAAACCAACTTAAACCATTCAAACCAACTTATTAACTAAACATAGAGTATTAATTAACTCGCTACCCACTCGATCTCAATCAATGTCGTATCGCCACACTTTAGGCGACCAAGGAAGATATCGCCTTTGTGTACAGCACCAACACCTTTTGGAGTACCCGTCATCACAACATCACCGTCTAGCAAGGTGGTATAAGAAGACAGCTCTTCTAGGATAGTTTGTGGGGAGTAAAGCATCTGCTCAACATGTCCTTTCTGAACGCGAACACAGTTGATGAACAGCTCTAGATTCAAGTCCGTGAGCTCCAAGCCAGTAGTAGGAACAAAGCGACTGAGAACAGCAGAACCATCAAACGCTTTAGCACGCTCCCAAGGCAAGCCTTTCGCCTTTAAGCTACTTTGTAGCTCGCGCTTGGTAAGATCTAGTCCTAAGCCCACAGCTGAATATTGGCCATTTTCGACGATGAAACAGATTTCGGCTTCGTAGTGCAGTGCTTCTTGATGAAAAGAAGACAGAGATGACGTAACACTGGTACTCGGTTTATTGAAAACCACCATAGCATCAGGGATTGCATTGTTAAGTTCTTCAATGTGATCGACATAGTTACGCCCAACACACAGCACCTTGGTTGGTGTTGCGGTTCGTTTCGAATTCATCAATTGTTCCTGATCTACAACGCTGCTCATAGTTTGTCCCTGAACTATTTTTGGAACGCAGAGTTTACCGCATCATAAAGAGAGAATCTTCGACAAGATGGTTACCAATATCTAAATTCTGATCTTTAGCTCAATTAAATGATTTAAATACTTTTATCCGAAGATCGCGACATATAAGAACTGATAACAAGAGCCATAGCTACGTAGATAAAATGAATGGCTCGGTAACATGAAGGAAAAGCTCAAACAGGTGCGTATAGAACGAAAGAAGCCCTCTCAAACCCAAAAGGCTTGAGAGGGCTTAGCATGGTGTCTAGGACAGTATCCTAAAAGGTAAACTTAAGGAGTAAACACTATGCTAAATAAGTCTGCGACTTATAGGTAGTAACGAGCACCAAGTAGCCACTGGTCGTCAGCATCTTTCTTGTAAAGGCCTGAACCTTGAAGATCAAACTGGTAACCTGCAAAACCTACGAACTGAGATGTGAAGTTGTATTCAGCTTGTAGAGCAGTCGTGCTGTATACAGTTTCGCTGTTCTTGTCGTCTTCTACCGCTTCGTAGTTAACGCTTAGGTTAAGGCTGTTAGATAGAGCGTAAGAAGCTAGTAATTCAATTGCTACAGACTCTTCTAGTACACCAGTGAAGCTACCTACAGTCGCAGAGTTCATGTAGTTGTTCATTGCGTATACACCTGCAAGGTATAGACCTTCCGCGCCGTATGAACCGTAAGTTGCACTTAATACGTGAGAATCAGCAGTTTTTGAGCCAACAAAACCTGCGTAATCAACGTCACCTGTGTTGTAAGCGTAGTTTGCAGTGAAGTCAGCAATAGCGTAGTTCAAAGCGATCTGACCACGGTTTCCGTAATCGTTGCCATTGTCTTTATCTGCCTTACGGCCTTGCCATGCAACAGCTGCACTTAGAGAGCCTGCGTTTCCGAAGTCTAGTGCATTAGCGTAGCTCACCATCTCTTCACCACGGCCAGTACCTAGATTACCGTGATCATCGTAAATAAAGTCGTTTGCGAAAGCGATTGGCATATCAGCAACGCCAGCAACGTTGTAGTAAGGTGCCCATTGAGTACCTACTGCTGCACGACCTAGGTCATCATGAGTTAGACCAACGTAACCTAAACGAGTTGTGAATGCTTCATCACCGCCGTCAAGCATGTTTAGCGCCCATTCACCTTTAGCATCAGCAGTAAAGCCGTTACCTAGTTCATGAGTAGCGTTGAAGTTAATACGTGGAGAAACAGACTCTACACCGATATCATCTTCGTTGATACGGTCACCACTGTTTACGTCACCAACTGCAACTGAAACGTGGCCGCCAACTGAGAATGTTGTGCCGTCTTCGTTGTAAAGTTCTACTGCAACTGCCTGTGTACCAAATACTGCACCAGAAATTGCTAGCGCTAAAAGTTTCTTATTCATTGTCATATCCATTTGTAACTGGGTGAGTTTTTCACTAACAACCTCGTGCTTACGGAGAAGTTGTTACCTGCATTTAACAAGTAGGAAAACACTAATATACGAATGACAAAAAAGTTGCATTAAAATATATAAAATAAAACAAATCACACTATAAAAAACAAAAAAATCAATATTAAACAAAAAGATAGAACACAAACCTGTCGTGACCTTTTTTATATTTTGAGACTGATGGCTCATCAATTTTTGATTTTTCAATCGCAAAAGTAGCATTAAAATTCAAAGCAACATATTACTCATTAGACCATTGAGTGACATATCTTTAACCTTGAAACATTTTGTAACACACAGAACTCAGCTGAAATATTTTTCTTTGTGAAACAATTCCCAATTTGAGCTAGGAAAAATCACTCAATTGAAAGTTCACTAAAAAAATACAAAAAAAGGGCAACCAATCAGCGACCGGTTGCCCTTAATAACACATCATTAAACTCTTATTTGAAGCAAACTTCAGCCCAGCGAGCTAAACCTGCAGTTACCGAACCGAAATAGTTGCCACTCACAATAGGTACGTTAGGCACAGCTTGTTGTACAGCTTCACGAAGTATCGGTGAACGAGCTGAACCACCCGTCATGTAGATTACGTCTGGCAGTTTCTGACCTTGTTGAATCGCTTCTTTAACCAACTCAATCATCTTAGACTTTGGTGTTTCAATCGCTTCAACCATCTGTTCGATTGAGATGTCCACCTCGACCAATTCAGAGGCAACATTAATCGCAGCACGATATTGAGAGGATTCTGCCAGCGCGATCTTAGCTTCTTCCGCTCTGCGCACAATGCCGTAACCTAAAGTATCATGATAAACCTTCATCAAACGTTCTAGCTTTTGAGGCTCTGACGCTTCTTTACGAAGTAATTTCAATGCTGCTAGGTTTTCTCTTGAATAGAAATTCTTTTGAGCTTCAACATTATTAATCGCAATTGGATTCCAGAATTGAGTCAGTGGCATATCGATACCCGAAATGCCTTTGCTGCCCATACCAAAAGGTGACATCAGTTGTTTGAACGCAAGATAGATATCGAGGTCATTGCCCCCTACCCTTTGTCCACTGTGTGCGAGCAAACTCTGGGTACGATCCGCTTTACCAGACCAAGTTGGTCCCATTTCTAACAATGAACAATCGGTGGTACCACCGCCAATATCCACAACCAATACCGTTTGGTTTTCAGTTAAGGTGCTTTCGTAATCAAGACCTGCAGCTACTGGCTCAAATTGAAAAGCGATATCAAAGAAACCGGCACGCTTAGCTGCGCGAGACAGTATATCTTCAGCTTGTCTGTTCGCCTCTTCTCCACCTCGACCATGAAAGTTAATTGGTCGGCCGATGACGGCTTGTTTGATCTGCTCTTGAGTCGTAAGCTCAGCTTGGTGTTTAATATTTGCCATCATGGCGCACACTAAATCTTCGAAAAAGCTCACCTGAACATCATGCAGTCCACTCGCACCAAGGAAAGACTTAGGGGACTTAACATAATAAACGTCACGAGGGTCTTCTAAATAGAGATCCAACGCAGCCTGACCAAATGCCATATCTTCCGGTACTAGGTCGATACTCTCTTCTCGGTTCAATGCAATCGCACGTCGTAACACTTGCTCACCAACCGCATCACTTGGCTTGATGTTTAAATGGCGAAATAGATGCTCAGAAACACTCTCGCGAGTAGGAGCAAACACAGTTGAGGGAATATAGTGGTTGTCACCTTCTAGTGGTAACAGGCTAGGTTCTCCATTAACCATCGCCGCGACAGAACAGTTCGCTGTTCCATAATCAAATCCAATAAACATAATATCCCCCACGCAACAAAAGGGGCGAGATGCTACATGAAAAGCCTTGAAATTACGAGGTCATTTACTTCTTTCGCTTGGTCATTTTTATTTTTCTGACTCTTAATAGCCAAACAAATATGCTACATTTCAGCCCAAATGAATCACAGGTTAGATAAATGAAAACACCTTGCCGAGCGGCTTGTAAAAATAATGGCGGAATGTGTAGCGGCTGCTTTCGCACAATGGATGAAATTATAGGTTGGAAAGGCTTATCTGAAAGCGAAAGGGATTCTGTTATGGATAACGTCAGTGGCGCGAGTTCAACTCACCAATGTCCCCAATGTAATGAACCCGCTCAATGCGATATCAGCGCTGGTAAAGACACGTGTTGGTGTTTTGAATTAGAGAAGCGCGATACAAGCGGTATTCCAAAGGCTGGAGTTTGTATGTGCCGTAAGTGCTTGTCTGCCCTGCCTGTTCAGTAGTTTATAACCTATTCAGCAAGTTACGAGCAGGTTCAACATATACAAAAAAGCGAGAGATTGCTTTCTCGCTTCAAAATACTGAGATTAAATTTCGACCTAATCGTTACCTGGTTAGTGTCTACTTCGCTTTTTCAAGAAGCGCAGGCTGAGAAAACTGGATACCATTCCAGCCATAAACCATGAAGTTGCGAATATTTTGATGGTCGGTATTCTCTGGAAAACCTAACACGTCGTTACGATAAAATTGACCAAAACAAGCCAATGTTTGCTCTGCTGATAGGCCTTGCTCTAAACCAAAAGCAAAAATCTTACACGAACCGTTATTCTGACCGGCTGCATTCACAACATCACCGTTGCGAAATTCACACTCTGAAAAGTCATAGCGTGCTTCTATCACTTGCATCGTATCTTCAAATTGCACGCTTTCCGGGGTTTCAGCTAACGTGCTTAATAAGGTTTCCAGTTCCATTTACTATTTCTCCATCAAGTAAGTAATGTACAGCAGTGTATCTTTTTTTTCGACAAGAGTAAGCCGTTGTTTACTTAGGATAGCTCGTCATTTTTTTTGTTGTACACGGCTAATTACCTTAATGAAACTAATGACATAGTTTTATCAGGACGTTATATTATTTTATCAGATGGTTAACATTGTTCAGTAACGAATATGCATAAAGATAAAAACTTAGAACTGTTCAGATACCTAAAACCAGGTACAAAAACAGCAGGTGTATTGGAATTTGGCCCAGACGATTCAATCCAGATCAGTACGCTCTATATCGGACACAAACAAGATCAGTACCTTATCCTTGAACTGTCACAAAAAGCGACCGAAGCACTGACACTCAGAAAGCTCATCAATGTCGATACTATAGTTCGCGCCATTACCGATACTGAGCTTGGTCACATCGTCGCATTTAAGACCAATGTATTGGCTCATATCACCTCACCCGCGCATCTTATCTTCCTGCGCCCACCTTCAAGCTTTGCCACTAAACCAATCAGAGAACACGAAAGATACAAGGTACGCCTCAACTGTGAAGTGACCTTTGACACCTTGTCATTGGATGCAACTCTGGTTGATTTTTCAGTGTCAGGTTGCGGGATCTATCTTACTCAGCAATCAGATATCGACGTAGGCTGGAAAATAAAGGTCAACTCTCTCTTGAATGAACACTTAGATAGCGACTTGGTTTACAAAGTAGTGAGTAAGAAAAGACAGGGACAGGGTTGGCTATTCGGCATCCAATTCCCCGAGCACTTAGATATGAGTGACGAGCTAAAAACGCTGCTTTTAGAGCAAGCTTTTGTAGCAGGCTCTATTTAGGCTTTAAATTTCCGCTTCGAAACACTACCTCTTTAAAGCGCGACTTAAGTAAACCGCAGCTTGAGCAAACCAGTGTTTCAGCATGCAACTGTTTAGCTAAGCCTCATTCCAATATGAGTTTTTGAAGTGCACAAAGGCCTGATGTAGTGATTGTTCTTTAATGGGTTTTACAATCACGTAATTCGCCCCAGCGGCCATAAAACTGTCTCTTGTTGACTCTTGAGCATCTGCGGTACATGCATAAATTGGGGCTGACACACCCATCTCATCTCTTAGTTGCTGAGTGGTTTCAACACCACCGAGATTAGGAAGTTGGTTATCCATCAAGATCAGATCATAACTTATCATCTTAGCCATCTCTATTGCTTCTAAGCCATCTTTTGCCCAAGTCACGACCATGCCATATTTTTTACAAAAAGCCTGCGCAATAAACGCGTTGGTGTGATTGTCTTCCACCAACAACACATCCAAAGGTCGACTAAACAATGCCTGCGGTTCAACTTCTGCTTGTTGTTTGGCCTCAGCCAATAGCGGTTTGGCGAGCACGATCACAGGGATTTCTATAATGAACTCCGAGCCTTGATCTATCTCGCTGCGAACTTGAATGTCCCCTTCCAACATATCGACCAAACTTTTTACAATCGTTAAGCCTAACCCTGTCCCACCATACTCACGTGTCGTAGTCTCTTCTGCTTGAACAAAGGGTTCAAACACAGCATCAATCTTACTTTCATCAATACCAATACCGGTATCTTTCACTCGAACGATTAAACTGGCGTGCTCTGAGTTAAAGATACTTTCAAGTTCAAAGCTAACAGAAATACCGCCTTGATGAGTAAATTTAAGAGCGTTACTCACGAGATTAAACATAATCTGATTAAGGCGCACTTGGTCGGTGTTGATTTCAATATCATCAGCCAAGTGGTTCACAATAGTGAACGCGACCGATTTATCCTCGCAAAGCGGGCGATAGATACTTTCTAAGGTATTAACTAACTCCCCTAAGCGGAAATTTTTCTTTTGAATATTGAACTGCCCTTGCTCAATCTTTGAAAAATCCAAGATATCGTTAAGTACCGCTAGTAAATGTTCCGCACTATTACACAGTACATCCACCTGATCGCGGTTGTCTTCACTGTGCATAGAGCGTTTCAACAACTGCGACACACCGAGAATACCATTAAGTGGCGTGCGAATTTCATGACTCATCTTAGCTAAAAAGTCTGCACGTACATTGGCAAGGTGCTCTGCTTCTTCTCTTGCTCGATCGGCTTGTCGTTCAGCCTCGATAAGCTTAGTAATATCTTGTCCTTGCACTACCACACCTGTGATGCCGTGTTCTACGCGAATAGCAGACATATTCCAGCGAAACACCTTTTCACCAATGGGGACATTAATACCCGTTAGCTTAGAACCTTGAACCACCATTTGAATGTTAGGCAACATACGATGCTCAAATTCTTGAGCGATTGGGCCATAGTTATCATCGGCGTCAAATAGCGCCATACGAGCCGCGGGGTTCATCTGAATCAAGTCACCTTTATCAGACCAAACCAAGATAGGAGAATGAGCAAAGTTAAAGAGGTCTTGAAACTTTTGATTCTGTTCTGATAAGCGCTCAAAGGTGTCTTCAAGGGTACAACCAATATGATGAAATTCGAAAATATTAGAACCATCGAACTTGTTGTACTCTTCACCATCACTTGCTGAACGAGTGAAATCCATCAGCTTATCTAACTCAGCGGCAACCCTTCTTTGAATCCAAGTTCGCGCAAAGAATGACATCAATATAATCACCACAATCACCACGATGATCGCACGCTGATAATTCTCTTCTAACGCAATGAAATTATTATTTTTTTGAACAGCTCGAATGATTAAAGGAGTTTCAACAGCATTGATCTTAATGGTTGCGATGGTGACAAAATGACGAGGCAACTGCTCGTATATGTGATAATTGAGTATGTCTGTAATGGTATAGCTTTCATCACCACTGAATGTCGATGTAACAGGTGTTCCGTGCGCTTCAATCACGATATTTTCGCTATTACTGCCCTGTTGGATTGACTCAGCCAAAGAGAAGTTGTTATCAAGCACAATGGCGATATAGAGCTGACCAAGGACTTCCCCAGTAGCGTTATCAACAATAGGGGTACGGCGAGCCAACAAGTGACGCTTACCTATATTTGTCCTCAGTTTAATAAAATGCCAATTACTGCTGAACGAAACCTCATCAGAAATATGCTTTAAGCTGGACTCATCTAAACCATAAAATTGACTGTTACCATCTTCCCAAGCCAAACCATCATGGGTAGCCACAAAGCGTAAATCTGGCGCATGATCAGGCTCACGTTGGTCAACACCAAAGAAAAAGTAGCTCAGCACCTCTTCATCGCTCGTATCAAAATACTCTCTGAGAGTGTCACTGTGTGAACTACTGTCTTGGTGGATTTGCAGCACCGACAAACGATAATCAAACATGTTTTGGATCAGGCTTGAGGTTTGCTGAACCGTTCGATTCGTCTCTTGCTTTACGATGTTACTGCTGGTTTCATAATTATGAATAAGCACGCCAAGTGCCATCACGCCTATCACTAAAATAACGATACGCGTAATGAGTCTAGCTAAAGTGTTCCTAGGTGTACTGGCGTAGCTTTTCTTCATTATTGACCTGAGTACCTAAATGCTCGCTGTTTAAGTTCTGAAATACGTTCTGGGGAATCTTCCTTGGTCACAATTTCAAATTCACCAGAGTAAACGGTAGGCACTTCCAAACCGACTAGATCCCATTTGATCGCCTCTGCCATCGCAATGCCCGTATCGTCGTTCATACGCATGATAGTTACATCTAGGTCGCCCCTCGCAATGGCTTCAAGTTCAGCAGAGCCACCTCCCCAACCATTCACTAAGATGTCTCGACCAGATTCGCGAATAGCTTCCGCTGCACCTAGGGCAACATCCGTTGAGCATGCATAGATAAAGTCTAGATCCTTATCGTTCTCTATGCTGATTTTAGCCGCTTGGTAGCCACTGTCTTTGTTTGATTTGGTGTAAAACGAAGACTTAAGGGTAAAGTTAGTATCAGTATTCACTTCATGGATAAAAGTATCTCCACGCGCATCACTGATATAGCCTTGTGAGTAATACAAAACAGAATACTTACTGTCTGGTGGGCTTACTTGTTTAAAATAGTCCGCCAGTTTTAAGCTGCCTGTAGCATGGTCAAAGCCCACATACATAAATGGCTGTCTATCCGCCCAAGCTCGCACTGGCGTCGTAATATTTTGCAGAATCAACTTAGTATCTGTGGAGGTCAACACGTGCTCAATAAACTTGCGGTGACGCGTGGTATCTAGCGTGAAAATCAAATAGTCCGTTTTGTTTTCAATCGCTTCTTGCAATGAAATGCTCTGCTGTGCGAGATCAGCATTAATACGGGTAAATACTTGATTTAGTTGGTAGCGAATCTTCAGCCTATCGAGACGCTTCTCAAAAGCTTGAATATTACGAACCCAGTAATCCGAGATCTGTTGACCCGGATACACCACAGAAATCGTAATTGGCTCGTCTTGAATTCTTCTCAGTGGCACAGGGTGATTTTGTACAGCCTCGACCATTTTATCGGTCAATGCTTTTTGTTCTGGAAAATTGGAAAGATAATCTTGGTATTCCCAATATCCATTGAGGACATGAGTACCGTGGGAGAGAGCGGACGCAGAAAATACGGCAAGTCCAAACAACATAAGTAAACGTTTCATATTTTTCTCGTTTTATATGAGCTACTTTGACTCATTTTTTAACCTAGCATGACACCATCTCTTTGTATGGCTAATGGATATTATGTAGGACAACGATGATAAATGATAGCGTCTAACACTAATTAGAACGACATTCTAAATGAGTAATATGTTAATTTTGAATAGAGATTAAGAGCAGCGAGTTGAATCATGATTTCAGACCATTAACAGCAAGAACAATTAACCTTTAAATTCATGCATTTAAATATAATTATTGTAGGCTTTTACATTATTAACATTTTATCAGTAATAAATATTTTGGCTATGAATTATGAGACTTCGATATATTGAATTTTGTCTTGTTGCCACTCAATAATCAGTTTGAGTGATACCAGTTTTTCTTTGCGGGATTTGGGCAATTGCTTGATCGCGTATTCGGTTTTCAACGCCTCACTTTTTGAGCCAACATCAAAACTCCAAACCAGCCTAAGTGGGCCTTTACCTTTTAAAGCTTTGGCGCCTTTACCGGTTTGATGTTGTTCAAATCGACGTTCAAGATTGTTCGTCACGCCACAATAAAGGGCATTGTGACGATTGCGGATCAAGTACACGACCCAATCCGCATTTTTATCAGCGCCTGACATTTAAAGCAGCGATTCAACCAGAGCCTTAAGCTCTGCCACTTCTGCTCGTAGGCTTGCTACTTCAGACTCAAGCTCTTCAAACTTTTCACTCGTCGCAGAGGGTGCAGCCGCGCTTACTGATGCCGTCGCAAACGCTTCAACATCCACTTCACCGCTCAATAAGTGCTGGTAGCGTGATTCACGTTTACCCGCTTCGCGTGGTAGCTTGACCACTAGCGCACCAGCTTCTCTTGCAGCTAGCTTATCTAATGTTGCTTCGACTTCTTTCACATCACTAAAGTTTGCAAGGCGCCCTGTTCGAGTACGGAGTTCACCGGGCGTTTGTGCGCCGCGAAGCAGCATGCAACAGATGATTGCACGCTCTTGCTCTGTAAATTGCAGATCACCGAACTCAGTGTTACAGAAACGGTGCTGATACTTATTAACACGGCTGTTGAAGCTACTTTCATCGCTCACCATACGACGTCCGATCAAACCATCAACCGCATCTAAAACGTCTGACTCAGAAAGAGAGAGAACAGGTTCACGGTTACTCTTTTGATTACATGCCGTGGTTAAGCTGTTCAGTGTCAGTGGGTAATGATCGGGAGTAGTGACTTCTTTCTCGATCAAGCAACCGATAATTCTCGCTTCAATTGGGGAAAGTACTGTGTTCATCGTTTTTCCTTTTTATTATTTTGATAATTCCATCTCAACACTTAACAATGCAGCCAATACTGGCTAGTGCTCAGACAAAATCGGTACTCGTTTCTTTCTGCCTTGTTCATCAATCATTATGATCTTAGAACGGTTTAGCTCTATTTCCACGACTTCCAAATAAGTACGCTCTTGTACATACGCATCACGAAGCTTGTTCTGCTCTGCCGAAGATTCAGTAACATCGTCACCCAAATCTTCTGTTTCCAATTGTTGTTGATTCATTTCACATATCGTATCAATGCAGTATCTACATAGGATACTAACTTGATCGGTAAGATAAAAACAATCGCACATCGGCGAGAGTGACGAATAATTAAACAACCTTACTTTTGCTTTGATCTAAAGACTGTTACATCATCAATTGATGTGCTTTAATCAGAACCAGACAACGTATTTGACGAATAGGAAAAGGAATCTATGAGCAGCGTATTTGAAATTGTTAACCAAGCACGACGTAAGAACAAACTTAAGCGTGAACTTCTAGACAACGAAAAGAAAGTTCGTGACAACCGCAAGCGTGTTGACCTTCTTGATAACCTACTTGATTACATCAAGCCAGAGATGACTCACGACGAGATCCTAGGCATTATCAAGAATATGAAAGCTGACTACGAAGACCGTGTTGATGACCACATCATCAAGAGCGCAGAGATTTCTAAAGCTCGCCGTGACATCAGCCGCCGCATTCGTGAACTAACAGAAGAAGACAAGCAAACGCAAGGTAAGAAGTAATCTAACCTCGCTGATTAACTTGTAATAATGTTAGTAACCCACTCTTTATAGTGGGTTTTTTTGTACATAAATTCCAGTGTCTATACTTAAGCTTACGTATTTACTGATTCAAATATTACTAGCAAAGCCAACGTAAGTAATGGAGCCACCTTATGTACTCAAGCATCCTGATTACCTTAGCGCTATCAACGACTCAACCCTACCCAGAAGAATTTGAAAGGCTGTATACCGAAGAGACTGAAATCACCTACGAGGATCTCGTGGTGGATGTTCATGGCTACAAGGTACCGACTCGCTCGGCATTTCGTGGCTGGATGCTTCTAAATCACGCAGAAGACCAAGTAAGAGAGATCGGACAACAGCTCAAAGATGCGGGAATCACACAAAGCATGCCTTTACATCTGGTGTTGTTGCAAGGAACAGACTGGGCAATGAGTAACACCACCTTGTTTACCCTCCCCAACAAAAAACATGTACCCAACATGATCAACACCTTGAAGTACATTCAAGAATACATCGAGCCTGAAATCGGTGTGGTTATTCCTGTTTCTGGTGAACGTTCAAAACTCTACAATCAACAAGCTGGCGGTGCCCTGCAAAGTAAACACTTAGAGTTCTGCGCCTTAGATCTTGTCCCAGCCAACGGTATTTCTCGAGCAGATTTGCACGTTAAACTCAAAAAAATTCACGCTGAATACGGGCAGAAGAATAACGTAGGGTTAGGCCTGTACGCCGGCGTTCGATTCCATATCGACACTTGCGGCTTCAGAAACTGGTAACTTAAAAAGACACCAAAAAGTCAAATGGACACATCAATTGACCATGTCTTTTTGACACTACCCATATCTGGATTTTTATTAAACCATTGATATTTAATTAAAGTTAAATATGGAACGCTAATTGCTATTACTAAGTATCAAAAGAAAATAATAGCAATTAGGAATTCAATATGAAGACGATGACTCAACGCTTTCAAACTCTGCTTTCTGTTTCAAACTTCAGTCTAGCTATCACAACCTTGCTTATGCTTCTCAGTATTATAGTTGCTTATCCAATGGCCAATCACTTCTCACTGCCGATTCAAATTGTCGCCCACATCAGCACCATCTTAGTCGCAGCCTTGTTGAAAATCAGTTATGTAGGTCGCTGTCTTGCACAATACAACCTTGGCTTAGAAGTCCGCTAGACGATATCAAGGCTACTGAAAAGATCGTACAACTGGTGAGATTTATAAGGTTTGGGCAAGTAGGCGTTCATGCCCGCTTCAAAACAATCTTTAATGTCTTCTTCCAGGACACTAGCGGTCAAAGCAATAATGGGTAATGGCGCAGCTTGTTGAGTGGTTTCCCACTGTCGAATCGCACGAGTCGCCGTTATACCATCCATAACAGGCATCATGCAGTCCATTAAGATGGCATCAAACTGAGCACCTTGAGTGATGACGTCCACCGCTTCTTGGCCATTACTGGCAATCAAATACTCATAACCCGCTTGCTCAAGGAAGAAGCTCGCTATTTTTTGATTCATCAGATTGTCTTCAACGATCAAAATGCGTCGATTCAGAGAGCGAACCTCTTCATCTTTTGGTTCCACCGCTGATGCTTGCTCTTCACCGACATCAAGCGATTGTAAGCTGTTTAAGAATCGTCGGCCCAAGAATGGCAAGGTATGAGTCGAGTGGACAGTTTCTGTGATTAGGTTGGTTTTGAATAGGTGATGCTGACACACGATGACGCGGGCAAGAGGATATATCGCCTTCAACGTCGCAAGATCTTTCTCCATCGAGTGATGCAAGGTATGACAATAAAGTATCAAGTCGCTTTCTTTTACACTTTCACTAAGGGCAGCAATGGATGACACCACATTGGCTCGAACATTCAAACGCTCACACTCTTTAACAAGCTGATCAAGGTAATTGAAAGAGTTCGAGATGATCGTCGCTCGGCTCAGGTTATCGAAAGTTTGAACAGGCGCTTCTACAACATCGACATACAAACAAAACGTGAATGTAGAGCCCTCTCCTTTCACTGAACGTGCGGTAATGTAGCCCCCCATCAAATCAACAAGCTGTCGACAAATCGCAAGCCCTAGCCCCGTACCACCAAATTGGCGGGTAATGCTGCCATCTTCTTGAGTGAAAGGTTCAAATATGGATTCTAACTTCTCTGGTTCAATCCCAATCCCGGTATCAGACACGCTGCATTCCAGCTTACCCCTGCCCATAGACATAGGGGTATAAGCAATGTCCGTGGTAATTGTGCCCTTGGACGTAAACTTAATGGCATTCGAAAGCAGATTGGTCAGCACCTGTCTCACGCGGTACTCATCGAAAAACAGTTGTTGCGGCGTTTGATAGTCGATATTGATGTCGAGCTCGATATCCTTACTTATCGCTTTCGACAGAATCACACTTACAGAGTCATAGACCGCCTCTCGTAAATCAGCATTGTGTGGTGACAACATCAAGTTAGCCGACTCGATTTTAGATAGGTCGAGGATGTCATTAAGTAGGACTAGCAAAGAGTGAGAAGACGATTCAATATCCCCTAATACTTCTTGCTGATTTGCGCTAAGTTGGCTTTGAGATAAGATCTCAGCCATGCCAATAATACCGTTAAGTGGCGTGCGTATTTCATGTGACATATTGGCTAAAAATGCGCTTTTGGCTTTATTGGCCGAAATCGCGTCTTCTTTTGCTGTTATCAACTCTTTATTGTGAAAGTAGTTACGCTCCATCACTCGATTTAGAGTTTCAGTGAACTCGGTGAGTTCATCGTTCCCTTGAATCTGAATCACCTTGGGTTCACCGTAGCTATCTGCGCATTCAGATACCCCTCTTAGGATAATCGATAAGTTTCGATTTAAGCGAAGAGACGTTGCTACACCGAGCCACAACAACACACCTGAAATGGCAAGAATAAGCAAGGTCATGATCAGGGTTTGCTTTTTTTGTAGCGCTATATTGTTGGTCAGATCAAACTGTAATTGCTTGGTATAAGCACCCACTGCCTTTGAAATCGCCAACTTCTTTCGTTCTAAACCTTCCACATGTTCATATATTTCAGGTGAAGAGAAGTCACCTTTGAGGATTCGATCGGTAAATCGGTTTTGAAATTCATCTTTAGAAAACGTACTTAGTAGCTTTCTAATTTCAGGCGAGCGACTACCTGATCGGAAAAACGTATCTAATAACTGCTGCTGCCTTTCTAAAGCACCAACATAACTCAATAAATATTGATCAATCAGCTCTGGAGAGCGATACAAACGGTAACTCAGCCACGCTTCTCGCTGAGTCCAGAACACGTAATGAGTAAGGTTGATAAACATCGCGTTAGCTTGACTGACTTTTTCATCCACAATGTTAATACGATATTCAGATAGCTCCATTAACACGCCTTTTAACAAGTCGAAGGCACGCTCTGTCAATTGCGTTTTGTTATCAGTAACCTGTGATGCGTCCCTGTTAATACTGGAGGTTACACGGGCGAGTCTCTCTAATACACTCTTAAGCTCAACCAGCTGTGGTTCAACAGTCCAATTACTGTCGAACTGTTGAAGCTGTTTCTCGTATTGAGCTAGCCTAGTCAAATCAGTTTTCAGTTTTAAAAGCAGCAGACCTTTCTCTGAAGAGTCATTAGACAGAACCAACCATCGATAAGCATCACTTGAAATCGTATTAAAAGATTGAAGCGCTTCAACCTTAATACGGGTTGTTTCAAGGTGATTCATCTTCTTTTCGTTCTTAAGCACTTCATTCACTGTAAACCCAAACATAATGAGTACAGAAACCGTAGAAAGAAAAATAAGACGCCATCTAATTGACATATTTATCATTTTTATAACTACTCCCTTCCCGAAAGTAATTTACCTAGCCCAGATTAAGGATAGGACATTAACAGGGGTTATTGATCAAATTGGATATGAACAAACGTTACTCTGAGCCCAGAACGAAAAATTAGAACCAACTGATATCCAGAACGGAGCTTTAAAGCGAAGGAGCATACTTGGAATAAGTGAGCTTTACGCGCGGGAGATTTCTACAAATGAGCTCTAAACGAGAAAGGTTTAAGCAAGCACGATGTAAACAAAAGACACTTTCTCCAGTTGTTATCACCCACATAACAAGTGAACATCCACTTACTACGACTCAACTAAACTGAGAATGATGACTTGCCATAACAAATAATTAGATGATTCAGGTAAAATTGTGACATCCAATCGTTTGCGTGATGGACTTTTTGCACTCGAACTCCGCTTATTCAAAAGTCGAACAAGAAAGGACGTTGATTACCTTATTTATCGTTTACTCTTTACGTGTAACCTGAGTCAATGATCACACATTTAATGATCACCATGACCTTTATTACATACTACATTTTGATTTGAGTATTTTTTGACGAAAAATAAGTGCTACAGATTGTTAAAGTCAATAGTCTTTATCGACGTTGAAACCTTGATTTTTGGCTAATATAAAGTCAATTTACAGATATTTTGTCTACATTTATTTTTCCTAGCAGAATAACCCGTCGTACCTTACAATCCTGCCACATAAAAATTACAAGTTACACACAAGGCATATCAAGCACATTTAAGTGGCAATATAGACCACAGCCTGATGCCTCAAATCCCCTATGCTGATTGGCTTCCCTACAACCGCCATGAATGCAGAAACTTAACGTGAAAGGTCCCGAGTAAAGATGAGTCCCGAAAAGCACCTCCTAGATTGGCAAACTAGTCAAACCATTGCTGAATCCATCGCTCCAACTTTAGGTCAGTTATACCGTCAAAAAGGCGTAGAAGTTATCCTCTTCGGTAAGACCCTAGTTAACGCGACAACTATCGACATCATCAAAGCTCATCGCATCGCAAAACGTTACACTGGCTCACCGCTAACCGCAGAACAAACTCAACCAATAATCCAGCATCTACTATCAATGCGCTTGTCTCCATGCCGCGTTGATGTTGGTCGTCTGGCAGCTCAGTACTGGGAAAACCACGAAGACCTTAGCGCGATGGATGATTTCCTTCAAACAGCTCTAATGGGTTCGCTTGAAGGCGACGCGATGACGAAACCTCGTGACGTCGTGTTGTACGGTTTCGGTCGTATCGGTCGTTTGCTAACTCGTATTCTTGTAGAGAAAAGCGGCCCAGGTTACCCACTTCGTTTACGCGCAATCGTTGTACGTGGCGGCAAAGATGGCGACCTAGAAAAACGTGCTAGCTTACTCCGTCGTGACTCTGTTCACGGCCAGTTCAACGGCAGCATCGTGGTAGACCAAGAACGTAAAGCAATCATCGTAAACGGCAACTTCATCCAAGTTATCTACGCAAACAAACCAGAAGAAGTGGATTACACGGCTTACGGTATTGAAAACGCACTTGTGGTTGATAACACAGGTGTATGGCGTGACGCGGAAGGCCTAAGCCAACACGTAGCGTGTAACGGTGCGAAGAAGGTTCTACTGACTGCGCCAGGTAAAGGCGACATCAAGAATGTTGTATTTGGTGTGAATGAAAATGTTATTCAACCAGAAGACACCATCATCTCTGCAGCAAGTTGTACCACCAACGCAATCACGCCAGTATTGAAAGCAGTTCACGACAAGTTTGGCGTACTGTCTGGTCACATCGAAACGGTTCACTCATTTACCAATGACCAAAACCTAATCGATAACTTCCACTCAGGTGATCGTCGTGGCCGTGCTGCGTCATTGAACATGGTACTGACATCGACAGGTGCTGCTAAAGCGGTATCAAAAGCAATGCCAGAAATGGAAGGCAAGCTAACAGGCAATGCGATTCGCGTACCTACGCCAAACGTATCAATGGCAGTAGCAAACCTAAACCTTGAGAAAGGCACAAACAAAGAAGAGTTGAACGAGTACCTACGTGAAATGGCGCTGTCTTCTGCTTTGTCTGCACAAATCGATTACACAGATTCAACTGAGATTGTATCTACAGACTTGGTTGGCTCTCGTCACCCAGGTGTGGTTGACGGTGTGGCGACTATCGCACAAGACAACCGTGCCGTGCTGTACATTTGGTACGATAACGAGTTTGGCTACAGCTGCCAAGTTGTTCACTGTATGGAACAGATGATGGGTGTTCGCTACAAGACATACCCTGAAGTTTAATCAACTTCGCTCTTGTAGATACGTCCATCGCAACAAGCTCCACAACATAATAACTATATCTGCGAAGTCTGTATGGGCTTCGCAACCCCTTTTGTTTTACTCCCCCGTATAAACAAGAGGGTTGCCACTTAGATCTGCTCTCTCTAACTGATCTAGGTGGCCTTTTTACATCTAGCGCCCTAACTTTATCGCTATGACAAGACCTTGTCTTCATCACCCTGCACAGCTTCACGTCTGTTATAACTCAACCTCAACATCTGACTGAATCGAGCTTGAACATGCGAGCACGTACCCCTGCTCAATCTGTTCTGGCGTCAATGTCTCTTGGCTGCTTGATTCCACAGACCCTTTGGTCACTTTGCATTTACACGAACCACAAATACCGCTGCGACAAGCGATAATAATTGGAACGCCTGCTTTTTCTAATGAATCCGCCAATGGTGTACCAGTTTCCGCTTCAACTTCAGCTCCGAACGCTGGCACAAATACCTTAACAGCACTATTCGTATCGTCAGCAACTTCGGCTTTTGACGCTTCTGATTGAGCATTCTGAGTAGCAGGAGTGAAGCTTTCTTGATAGAAGTTATCCATGTTGAACTCAAGTTCTTTCAGATAACTTTCAATGTCTTGCATGAAGCCTACAGGCCCACACAGGTAAACCGTTCTCTCTAAGATATCTGGGCTCAGTTTCACTAACCAGTTTTTATCTAAACGACCTTGAGGAGCCGTTGTTCCTTCGTTGTCTTTTAGCAGCAGTTTTAAGTTGAAATTCGCATGTAATTCATCGAGCTGATGAAGTTCTTGAAAGTAGATAGTCTCAAGCTTGTTGCGTGCCATGTGGACGAAATCAATCTCGATGTCACAGCCTTGAGACAGCCAATACTTGACCATCGCCATTACTGGTGTGATACCACAGCCTGCACTAACTAGCGTTACTTTCTTTGTCGCCGTTGGCATACAATCAATACAGTTAAACGCGCCTGCCGGCTTCAACACAGAAACCTCATCACCTTCATCAAGCTCATCAACAATAAAGTTCGAAACCAAACCACCTTCCACACGCTTGACCGTCAACTTCAGACAGTTATCTTCCGGGCAAGAAGCCACTGAATAAGCACGGTAATCCGTTTTCGTCGGCATATCTAAACCCAGAGTAATAAATTGCCCTGGCTTAAAATTAAAATGTAAGTCTTGTGGAATGCTGCCAAGCTCAAAGCTGACCGTATCTGGCGTCTCATGCCATTTCTTTAAACACACTAAATTGATTGAATCGCTATCCGACCATGCATACATAGTTCGCGTACCTTGCTAATGACTAGATGATTAAATGACTAAGGATTTAAATCGAAAAAGCCCCGCCGTTGTCTGTTTTTGAAAAACGTCACAACAACGGGGCTTAGGAGTTGGCTTAGATTAAGCCGCTAAGATTGTTTTAAGATCTTGCTCTGGCGTTGAGATAGAACGCATATCGAACTCGTCTTGAATAATCTTTAGTAGGTTTTCTGTTAGGAACGCTGGCGCTGTTGGGCCTGTGTAGATGCCTTTAACACCAAGAGCAAACAGAGTAAGCAGGATAACGATCGCTTTTTGCTCGAACCAAGAAAGAACAAGTGTTAGAGGCAGTTCGTTGATGCCGCAGTCAAACTCTTTAGACAGTGCTAAAGCAAGCTGAATAGCAGAGTAAGCATCGTTACATTGACCAACATCTAACAGACGTGGGATACCGTTAATATCGCCAAATTGGTTCTTATTAAAACGGAATTTACCACATGCCAAGGTCAGGATTACTGAATCTTCTGGTGCTTGAGCTGTGAAATCTGTGTAGTAACTACGCTCAGATTTGTCGCCGTCACAACCACCGACTAAGAAGAAGTGCTTAATGTTGCCTTCTTTCACTTGCTCAACAACCGCAGGCGCTGCTTCCATCAATGCGTTACGACCAAAGCCAACAGTGATCATTTGCTCGATCTCGTCATGCTTGAAGCCTTCTTGTGCAAGAGCACAATCGATCACAGCGCTGAAATCGTCACCTTCAAGGTGAGCAACACCCGGCCAGCCAACGATGCTACGCGTAAATAGACGGTCAGCGTATGAGCCTACATCAGGGTTAAGCAAACAGTTAGATGTCATTACGATCGCACCAGGGAAGTTCGCAAATTCTTTTTGCTGGTTCTGCCAAGCGCTGCCGTAGTTACCCGCAAGGTGTGGGTACTTGTTCAGTTCAGGGTAACCGTGTGCAGGTAGCATCTCACCGTTGGTGTAAACGTTAATGCCCCTACCTTCTGTTTGTTGAAGGATCTTTTCTAGATCATGCAGGTCGTGACCGGAAACAAGGATACAGTGACCTTTCTTCGTCTTCACATTCACGGTTGTTGGTTGAGGGTGACCAAATGTATCTGTCTCGCCCTTATCCAGCATTTCCATTACTTTGTAGTTCATCAAGCCAATCTGCATAGACGTATCTAACAGTTGTTTTAGGTCTGATGGGTCTGTACCTAGGAACGCCATGATTTCGTGGTATTCAGCAAAAATAGCATTGTCAGTTTGACCAAGAACACGTGCGTGCTCCATGTACGCTGCCGCACCTTTTAAGCCGTATAGGCAAAGAAGGCGAAGACCAATCACATCTTCGTGTTGAGAGTCGTGACCGCGGTTTACCGCTGCTTGAGGGGCAAGCGCCAATAACTCTGACGAATCCGTTGGAAGATCGAATTGAGCAGCAGCAGAAAGCGCTGGGATCTCAAAACCGGTCAACGTAGCTGCCGCTCGAACTTGTTGTTCTAAACGCTGCTTAAACTCGTGAGATTGCTGAGCAAATTCGATGATGCGAGCAGGATCGAAGTTAACGTTCGTTAATGTTGCGAAAAATGCTTTTGGTGCCCATTCATCAATTTCAGTATCAATAACATCAAAAGCACGGCCTAAATTAGCCCAGAAAGAAACACCTTGAAGAGAATGCACCAACACGTCTTGAAGGTCGGATACTTCCGAAGTTTTACCACACATACCTTGTGCGAAAGAACAGCCTTTTACGGTTGGGGTTTGAATTGTTTGCTCACATTGAATACAGAACATATAAGGGGCTCCAGTAATTTTTATTAGCTGTAAGTGCTTTGCTTACAGTGACTTATTCCAACCCCTATAGAGCACCAACCGTGCCAACTTTTAACTCATTGATTTTATTAAACTTAAATATATTCCATATTTTTAGTGCGTGATTATGACTACATATAAACTCCCCAAGAGCACACATCCGTGTCATAGTGACTCTCCGAGATTAATTAACGGCGTTCATGTTTCGTTCAGAATAGAAGCGATAAAGTAACAACATAGAAAAAGAGGAATGAATATGAAAAATATATTAGTTACGATTGTTGCATTATTTACTGGCCTTTTGGCGCTATTCACAAGCTTGATCCTTGCTATTCCTTTGGCTATTGCAGCTTTAATCACTGGCAAGCGCATTCAGAATCAAATGAAGAAACAAGGTTTCGCAGCTCATATGAACACTCGTCAGTCATCAACCCATGATGCCGGTGTTATTGAAGGTGAGTACGAAGACCTTTCAAGCCGAAAATAATCTAAACTTCAGTTTCAGACATAGTGAAAGCACAACAGAGACAAGATTACATAATGCAAAGAAAGCCCCTCCTAGCACTGCTGGCCTTAACGACTTTAAGTCTCGTTGGTTGCTCCAACGAGACATCAATACCCGCTTACGAAACTTCTCCAGATTTGCCTAGCTATCAGCAAGACAGCTTTGATGCCTACGTCAATGACACACAAGATTGGTTATTGAAAAACCGTGTGTTCATGACGGAAGACAAACAACTCGAGATCCAACTCAATTCACCAACCGAGTATCAACCAACCTCGCCAAACGGCAAGGCAGTGTTACTGGTTCATGGATTAGGTGACTCACCCTACTCATTTAAAGACATCGCTACCCATTTGGCTGAGCAAGGTTACTTAGTGAGAACCGTGTTACTGCCGGGTCACGGTAGTCGCGTGGGTGACTTAATGCAGCCGAGCCTAGAAGATTGGCAAGGTGTGGTAGCTCATCATACGAAATTACTTGAGCAAGAGTATGATTCTGTTTGGCTAGGCGGCTATTCAACCGGCGCGAATCTCGTGACTTCACAGGCGATGCATGATCCAAAGATCTCTGGGTTACTGCTGTTCTCTCCTGCGTTTCAACCGAGCTCGTCAGCCGTTCAATATGCAGAGCTAGCGAGCTACTTTGTTACTTGGGCCGATCAAGATCCTGAAGATAATGTGCTGCGTTACAACTCACTGCCAATGAACGGTGCTTCAGTTTACTACGAGACATCAGAAGTCGTTCGCAATGACTTGGAAGATAAGCACTTTGATAAGCCGGTGTTTATTATGATGAGTGAAGGCGACAGCGTGATTGACACCAACTACGTTCAGCAAGCATTTACTGAATCGATGCCGAATCCAAACAATGTGTTGGTTTGGCAAGGAGAAACGACACTCGAGGATCCTCGCGCTGTTCAGTACAGCATGAAAATTCCAGATCAGCGTATCTCGAACGGCTCTCACATGGGCTTACTGTTCTCACCAAGCAACCCTTACTACGGAATCAATGGTAGCGAGAAGATCTGCTCTAATGGTCAGGCTGAAGGCTTTGAAGAACAATGTAATGCAACCAGTGAAGTTTGGTACTCAGCATGGGGCTATCGCGAAGAAGGGAAGAACCATGCGCGTTTGACCTACAACCCCTACTTCTCAGATTCTATGGCGAAGTTAGATGCCGTGCTGAATTCTGAAGGCTAACAAGCTCAAACCTGTCGAAGCCAATCCATAGAAATCAAAAAGGCTCACTAGATAACGTCTAGTGAGCCTTTTTTAATGAGTATCGTTTCTCGTAACTTACTCTTATCGCTTACTGCTATATCGTCCACACCACACGAACAGCAAGCAGGATCAACACCAAACCTGATAGTCGGTCAATCAGCTGCGCCTTTGAGCGAATACGTTCAACAATCAACGGGCTAGACAGCACCAAGGTGATAAAAGTGTACCAAAGGCCGTCGACAATCAACGGCGTTGAGACAATGATCACTTGATTGCTCAGTTCATTACCTAATGCAACAAATTGGCTGAACAGAGCGATGAAGAACAGCGCAATCTTTGGGCTTAAGATAGAGATCAAGAAAGCCTCGCGAGCAGACTGCATGTAACTCATCTTTTCCCCCGCTTCCAATTTCGCGGCAACACCACCTTTCGAACGCAACGCATTCACGCCGAGATAAAGCAGATACGCAGCACCCGCTAAACTAATACCTTTGAACAACATGGGTGATTGCTCAAGCACAACGGCTAAACCAACAATGGTTGCGAACGCATAAATACCGATACCAGCAGCATGCGACCAAGCTGCGATAAGTCCGTTCATGCGGCCACCAGCCAAGCTGTGCTTAGCGATCATCGCCAAACTCGGGCCCGGAGACATTGCACCCAACAAGCAAATCGCTAATAAAGAAAACCAAATTGTTACTGTCATCATTCCATTCCTAGTAAAATAAAGCGTTCCAGCTGAACACTCTACGCTTAATACTCAATACTTGGCACTTACCATAATCCGCAGAACGTATCATTTGAAATCAAAGGTTATCATTACACTTATGATTTCAAATCATACTGATATTGTAACTCGACTTTTTCATGGCTTGGAATGCCTTTTCTCTCGCCCATTTGTGGGCAGAGTCGTTGTCATATTTAGGGTGCCACATTAACCAATAGGTATGCATTTCCGTATCAAACGGCAAAGAAAAGTAGGTAGTATCGAGGTGTCGACCTAGGTTATAGGCGATATGTTCCGGCACAATCATCAGGTAATCGTCTTGCATCAATACAGTACCAGCCGACGAAAAGAACGGAACCTGTAGCGCGACTCTTCGCTTAAGTCCTTGCTTCTTCAATGCTATGTCCGCGTAGCTGTCTTTATCTCCGCCCCCCGTCACCTTTATGTGAGAGTAGTTAACAATGTCTTCTGCACTCAAAACCACTTGTTGAGCTAATGGGTGAGACTTGCGCATCAAACACACCGACTTGTCTTCACCAAGTTTGATGCTTGAAACATGCTCTGGCTTTGTGGGAAACATACTAGAAGCTAAGTGGATCCCCGACTCGTTCAGTGCTTCAAGGTAGTTTGGCTGCCACAGGCGATAAGCCAAATTGATATTCGGCGCTTCAGCGGACACCTCTGCAACAATCACAGGAAGAATATACTGAGCCACATAATCACTCGAAGACAACACCAACTCACCTTGCCAGTCTCGTGGCTCAAAGGGTTTATCGTCTAACAGGTGATCAAACTCTCCAAGCAAGTCATCGAGCTTATCTTTAAGCTGAAGAGCACGATTAGTAGGAACCAGTTTGTTACCATCACGAACCAACAAAGGATCGCCACACAAATCTCTTAGCTGGCTAAGTTGGCGGCTAACCGCTGACTGTGTAATATGCAAGCGTTGAGCTGCGCGGCTTACATGACACTCTTCTAGAAGTACATGCAGCGAACGCAGTAGGTTTAAGTTGATATTGCCTAACATGGATGTACCGTCGGATTCAGTTTGTTAAAAAACTCGGTAAGCACAGTATGAGTCATTAGGTGACGCAGATCTGGATAGCTTTGCAGTTGGTCGCGAACTTGATTTAAACGCTCCATGCTTTCCACTTCAACGTACAGCATCATGTCCGTCTCACCGCTGATCGAGTGACACCACTGCACACCATCAATACTCTGGATTCGTTGCGCGTAGGACTCACAACTATGGTCGCTGCTCGACATGTCGAACTTCAACAAAATATAAGCACACACATTCTTCGTTTGATTGGGTTCTGTCACTTGAGCGCAGTAGCCCGTAATCACTTTATCGCTTTCCAGTTTCTTGATTCTGGCGTTCACAGCTGAGCGCGAGAGACTGACATCTCGTGCGATATCACTCACTGAGCATCGAGCGTTGGTTTTGAGAATATCCAAAATCTGGCGATCAAATTTATCCATGCTTCTGATTCTTTCCACTTATTGTTCTATTTATAACGCCTAATTTGACACAACTTTCCTACTTATAACAGCCATTATGACAGCCGACACTTTCACGCTTAATCGGATTAATACCGTTAAAATGACGGTGTCTTACGACGTTTCGCTAGCTGTATTATTGATGGCGACAATGTATGCTCTCATTCATAGCATCACCCAAACATCAGAAGACAGGCAAAAGAAGGCCGATATAATAAGCCAATAGCTAGGAGAGCGAATGACACAACTCAAACAAGAGATCACGCTGATCTCAGGAATAGGACAACTCTCTACGACCTTGCTAGGCACTGGATTATTTATGATTCCCGCTATCGCTGCAGGTATCGCAGGTCAGTTGTCGCTACTGGCATGGTTAATCTTGTTTATCGCCATTTGCCCGATCGCCCTCACCTTTGCTGCCTTAGGAAAACACTACCCGAATGCAGGTGGTACAGCTTACTTTGTACGTCAGGCGTTTAGCGAGCGATTAGAAACAAGCGTGGCGTGGTTGTTTGTGAGTGTTATTCCTGTCGGTATTCCAGCGGCCATTGCACTGGCAGGAGGTTTTGCTCAACAGTTATTACACTCACCTCTCGACACACCACTTGGGGCTCAATCCTTTACCGTCGCTCTGCTGATTGCCGTCAATTTGATGGGCAGTAAGTCTTCAGGCCGCTTGCAAACGGTGATTGCCTTATCGATTTTTGCCTTGGTTAGCGCTTTTGTTTGGAAAGCCGACATCACGGTAACCGATGTGGCTCTCCCTACCATCTCGTCCGATTCTATGTGGTCCATCGGCGCTGCTTTAGCCGTCATGTTTTGGTGCTTTGTCGGAATAGAAGCTTTTGCTCACATGGGAGAGGAGTTCAAAAATCCACAACGTGACTTCCCAATCGCCATCATTGCAGGCTGTTTTGTTGCGGGGTTAGTGTACTGGGCTTGTTCAGTGGTGATTCTTAAACTGGGGGCTTACGGTTCACCTGAATTCGATGCCGCATCCATCCCTTGGGTAACAGAACAATTGTTTGGTAATGGCTTCAAAACCGTCATCAGTGTACTTGGCTTCTTTGCTTGTTTTGCCAGCCTAAACCTTTATACCCAAAGCTTGTCTCGCATGATCTGGGCTCAAGCTCGCCAACACACTCCTACAAGTAGAATGGCTCAACTGAACAGCCGTGGCGTACCACTTTACCCAACATTAGCAATTGGATTTATCGCGCTTATCTCGTGTGTGATTGGTGAACTGTCTAATTTGGACCTTGAATTCTTTCTTAAACTCGCCAATGGTATTTTTGTTTTGGTTTATTTGCTCGCTATGTTAGCGGCTTGCCGATTACTGACAGGTGCATCTAGATACACAGCCATGCTCTCATTGGTCATATGTACCTTAGTGTTTATCTGTTTAAGTTGGTCGATGCTCTATGCCGTGACTATTTTTGTGACATTGTCACTCCCTTGGCGAAAATGGTTGGGTAAGCCCACTGTTTCTATCGACAAGTTGTAACTCGATTAGTGATGAATCAGAAAATTGTAAACAAGCCCTACCAATATTACTGATAAAAAAGCCGAGCGATCTGTTTGATCTTCGGCTTTATCTCAGCCAAACGTATATTTCCAAAACCCAGCACCGCCCCACTCCAATCACGAGCATCACTCGAACCGTATTCATAAAAATCAAACGGACGAATGATGATATTTTCAAGCTCTGCTCTGCGGCTCCACTCATGTTCAGATATTCCGTTGTACCACTTCACCGTTACATGTAGTCCTGCCGCCTGACTGATCACTTCAAGATCACCGTTAAACTCACTTTTAATCGCTTCTATCATCGCTTCATGTTTGAGTTTGTAGGAACGACGCATCTTTCTGATATGACGCAATAAATCACCTTCTCGAACAAAATCCGACAAAGCTTCTTGTGTATGAGACGCCGTGTCTCCAGTGAGTGCATCTTTAATCTCAAGACACTTCGCCACCAGACTTTCTGGCACCACTAAGTAGCCTAAGCGGAGTCCGTTGAACATGACTTTACTCAGCGAACCAACATAAATGATTCGGTCATCAAACCCGAGTTTACCCGCTAAGCCTTGCATACTGGTGTAAGGGCGATGTGCAAACTGAAACTCACTGTCGTAGTCATCTTCAATGATCCATGACTGATGTTTGTTGGCCCAATCGATGAGCTTGAGGCGTTGCTCAGTATTTAAAGTCGTGCCCATTGGGTATTGGTTACTCGGCGTGACATACAGAGCCTTAGCATTACTGAACAACACTTTTTCAATATCTAATCCAACCTTTTCACGGACACTTACGCCATCTAACTCTAACCTCAACAGATCGATAATTTTATGCACTTGTCGATAACCGGGCTCTTCCACCAGGATTTTGTCGCCCATCGCCAACGTCGCCATCAAACCAATTGAGATAGCTTGCTGAGCACCTGCGGTTATGATGATTCTGTCAGCACTACAATGAACTGAACGGCTGCTTGCAAGATACCCGGTCAACGCTTCCCTCAAGGCCAAGCTTCCCTGAACCTCTTGATTGCCCGCAATGTTCTGACGTGCAGAGTGGCGTTGCAACAGCCTCTGCCACTTAGCATAAGGGAACGCATCTAAGTCAGGGACTCCTGGGGCAAAGCTGCGGTTAATGTCGTTAGGTGTCGCTATATTTGCACTCGGCTTACTTATTACGTGCCTAACCTGTACATCCTGAACACTGTTTGGCTGAGACAAACTGAGAAAATGCTCCGGCTGTTCAACCGACACGTAAAAACCCGAGCCTTGCTTACTCTCGATATAGCCTTCAGTGACCAGTTGTTCGTACGCGTAAATCACTGTATTTCGACTCACCGATAACTCGACGGCCAACTTACGTGTTGAAGGTAACTTACTGCCCTTGCTCCATAAATCTTGAACGATCTTCTCTCTTATCGCGTGGAACAAGGCGGTTTGACGCGTGTCGTGTTGTTCGTCTAACTGTAGATCACCGACATCGATAGGCTGCATAACTGGATCCAAATAGTGTTTAAAAGTGGCTCTATTTAATAGACCAGTTAATCGCTACATTAATCAAAAGGCAATGATTAAGGAGCGATTATGTTATCTAACACGAAAAGAACCACGATTAAAAAAGGGGCTCACAAAGCCGTATTTGAACAAGAGAAACTGCACCAAATCATTGATGAGAGCTTAATCGCACACATTGCATTGCAAGGCGAACAAGGCCCAATGGTTATCCCGATGCTCGCGTGGCGAGTGGATGACATGGTCTACATTCATGGGGCTAAAAACAGTCGCTTACTGAAAGGGCTAAAGAAAGGAGAACCAACCTGCTTAACGTTCACTCTGTTCGATGGTTGGGTATTGGCTCGTTCGGCATTTCATCACAGTGCGCACTATCGTTCTGCAGTGGTACTGGGGTCTTTTTCAGTTATTGATGACAACCAAGAAAAGGATCGCTTGCTGAATATCTTTATTGAGCAAATCGCACCGGGAAGAACCGATGAAGTCAGGCTAAGTAATGATAAAGAGCTCACCGCAACCGAGCTATTGGCGATTCCTTTAACAGAAGCCTCCGTAAAAATTGGTAAACATGGCGTGAATGATGATAAGACTGATATGGATATCCCAGTCTGGGCTGGCGTATTACCTTATCGAACGGTAGTAGGGCCACTAGAAACAGTGCCAGAGCAAGAAGGTATTATTGAAACACCTGATTACCAACAAGCCTATGGTGAACGTTGGTATCAGAATTAACACACGAAGATGGTCAACCAAGAATAATTGTATACAATCTGGCGTATCAAAAATTTAGCATAATGAAATTCTGTCGCCAGATGATGAACAGGAATAAGGACACTCTTCCACTTCAAGGCTTGCTCAATGGTATTGGGCAAGTCTATTTCACACCATCTGCTGTAACATCCCTTTTGTTATTGCTAGCTATCTCTATTGAATCAATTCCACTGGCTTGTTTAACTATACTCGGTGTCAGCTGCAGCTACATATTAGCTCGCTATACCCATAACAGCATTAACACCAACAACAAACCAACTCATGATCTTAACAGTGGTATGTATGCGTTAAATGGCGCACTGATCGGTTTGTTCATTGGTAACTTCTTTGGGGTCACCCCAATACTAGCGGCTGTGACAGTCTTCGGTGCCCTACTCACCGTACCAATCGCTAAAATAGTGTTTAGCTTTAAAAAGTACCGCGGTTACACCAGCGCCTTTGTTATCACCTCTTGGGGAATTTATGTTGTCCAATCAACCTTCGAGCTTTCTGCATTTTCAACATCAAGCATTGCGTTGATGCCACTCATTGATATCGGTACAGATGTGAAAAACTACTTACCAACGTTTGTGGTGACCATGCTAAAAGGGATCAGCCAAGTCAGTTTTATCAATAATGAGTTTTCCGGATTGGTTATCTTGGTCGCAATCGCACTGAACAGCTTCATGCACGCTGTTTGGATACTGCTTGCGGTGTTTATTAGTACCCTATTTAGCTCTTTGGTTGGTGCTGACAACGAACTGATCAAGCAAGGTCTTTATGGCTACAACGCCATTCTTGCAACTCTAGCACTTGTGCTCTATCCACGAATTCCTTGGCCGCTAATCCTATTAGGCATGCTGTTGAGTTGCCTTATTACCCTAGGCTTTCACACCTTGGCACTGCTGCCATTAACAGCGCCTTTCATTTTGAGTACTTGGGCTGTGGTTTACTTATCAGGCTTGTTACAGAAACGAAGTCTAGCCTAAAAACATAAACTATAGATCCGTCCAAAACCTCTCGACATATTGCTTTGGCGTTAAACCTCGATGTTTCTTAAACATTCGATTGAAGCTGGCAGTATTGGTATAGCCTAAGCGTTTAGCGACATCTTCAATGGGCAATTTATAACTCAACAATTCCACCGCAACATTACTCAATGCATAACCCATTATGGTAGAAAAATTGACACCCCGTTTGTGTAAACGTCGCTGAAACTGCTGCTCAGATAACCCCAGAAGGCTAGAAACTTTATGCAGAGTCGGCAAACCGAAATGGCGGCTGTAGTTGATCATCTCATAAGTCACCTTATGTTCATCACCGGCATCTGGCATATTGAGGTAGTTGTCTAGGTCGTGAAAATTCATCGCCAGCCCCATTTTACCTACACTTGGCGATTGATTAATAGACAACCTCAACTCACTCCGTATCCAAACCTCTGTACGAGGTTGCCCCCATTGAATCGTACAACCGAAATACTCATGGTAGAGATCAACGTTATCTCGATGGCCGGCAATTGATACCGCCATGGGTTTAAAACCATCCCCTAAATAACGGCGCAAAATCTTCATAATGAAAATGGCCACTCTTATCGAGTCATGTACTTTGCCCGTTTCCGTGTAAGCGGGATTGTCGTAGCACCATTTAATCATGGTTCCGACTTGAGCACCGTATAAGAAAGCACCCGACTGTAAACAATGCAGTCCGATGTTGACTCTGCGGATCGTCGACGCAAGATCGTGACCAGAAAAAAACCAATTGGTTAACGGGCCTAATCTTTCAATATCTACACGATCAGCCAATTTCAATATGATATCCGGATCATTAGTTTGCTCTTCAAGTAGACCATACCATTTGTCCACTTCACTAACGGGAATAAGGTTCATCGGGTTATTAAACACCGATTTAGGAATACCTAATTGCTCGGTATTCACGGCCTTATTGGTCATTGCGTATTGGTAAATACCCAAAATACCCAATGCTCTTAAGAAGTTACAGTTGTTCATTAGCCCCCTACCTAGAAGTCACTATTACAGATCAAATCATATTGACACCATTATTAAAGTAATTGGTAAATTTTCAACCTCTAAATCTGATATCAATCACACTCGGCGCTCAATTTAACCTAGGGTTTATCAATGAGTTTACTTAGTGTCCCATTTGTCGGAACAGGTGCAGATACTGCACTACACGTCGTGGCTGGCGTAGTATTGGTCGCAACCATCGCGGCAGCATGTTACGGGTTCTGGCGTGTTCATGAATTACCAATCAATAAAGCTCACAGTAAAGATCATCATCAGCTGGGTTTGATTACCGCATTAACATGGATTGGTTTCGTATGGCACTGGGTATGGGTACTCGCTGTAATCTTGGCATTTGTTGATATGGAAAAAGCCATCATCAACCTAAGAGATACATGGAAATCTCCGGCAGCACCGAAGGAACAGGCAACGACCGACAAGCAAGATGAGGAGAGCCAAGTATGTTAGAAGGCTTAGCAATTTGGGCACTGTTCATTTATTTACTCAGACTTATTGGTATGCCTTGGAACAAAGGCACCAAAGCATTCGCGTACCTAGGTGGTACATCTTGGCTATTGTTTGTGTGGGTCGGCCTACTCAACTTTACTCCGATGGATTTATCGGGCGGTTCGGTTGTTCAGTCTCCGCACATTCAATTGCGTCCAGACTCAACCAATGTGTCGGGTAAAACAACGAAAGTCCATATCCATCCCAACCAAGATGTGACAGAAGGACAACTGATCTATGAGATTGACGACACCAAATATGTGATTGCAAGAGACAAAGCAAGTGTTCAACTTGAGTCAGCAAAGGTCGCTTTAGACACGGCTCGCCAAGAAGTGAGCATTGCTAAAGTTAGCTATCGCTCAGCGCTAGAAGACATCAAAGCTTCAATTGCACAAATTGAGTCAGCGAAAACAGATTTAGTACTGCAATCAAAAACGCTTGATCGTTACCAGAAGCAAAACAGTGTCGTACAACACACAATCACTGAAACTGACATCGACCAACAAACGGCAAAGGTAGATTTGGCGACTCACAATGTGACTACGTTAGAATCTCAACTGAGCAAGAAAGAAGTCGATGCAGAAAACGCGAAACTCGACATTCACAAAGCCGAAACTAACGTTAGCAAACAACAAACAGAAGTGGATTCAGCGAAAGCAACCTTGGCTCAAGCACAATGGGATCTTAACAGCACCAAAGTCACGGCACCGACTGACGGCTTTGTAACGAACTTTATTCTTCGTGAAGGTCAGCGCGTTTCAATGATGCCTCGTATTCAAATGTACACCGAAGAGAAGTACGTGCTAATGCGAGTTAACCACCAAGCGATTCGTAATATTAAGGTCGGCCAACCAGCAGAATTTGCGACGGCGGTTTACCCTGGCAAGATATTCTCGGCAACCGTAGAAGGTATTGTTGAGGCGACGGGTGAAGCACAGGCGAGCTTGCTCGGTATCGATGAACAGGTGCGTGTCACCACAGGTCGGAACCTTCAGAACAAGCACCACTTTGTACGTTTAAAGATCGATGAAACAGAAGGCTACGATATTCCTGTTGGTTCTGTCGGGTTAGCGTGGGTAAGTGGTGAGAAACCGATTAGCTTCATGGCGTTCCTAGATGTAATACGCGGGATCATCATTAGAATGAAGTCTCAGCTGTACTTCTTCTACTCTATCTAATATGCCTGATAAGCAAAACAAGACAAAGCCCGTGCGATCTCAAATCGCACGGGCTTTTTTGGTTGCTTGCTTGCACAAAATTCCATATTTTTAGGCATAGGAAGAGTCCATAGAAGGCAAAGAACTCAGAGACACGCTGTGCTCGCCTTTCTTCTTATCTCATCTCATCTCATCTCATCTCATCTCATCTCATCTCATCTCATCTCATCGCGACACTAGATCATCAACACCTAGATCACCCAACACTATCATTAAATTGCAAATCGCAATTGCATAATGCGATAGGATAATTCTAAAACGCGAATAAAACACCCAAATACGCACCAAATTGCTATTAAACAGCCTATATTCGAGGTTTTAAAAGTTGGCACGCTACCTGCAATGTATAAATCGACCCTTCTTAAGCCGAGGGTCACCTAGCCAACTGACGTTGTTAGTGAACCTTATTCTTGTTCACAAAATATATAAGCCAATTGCGGTTATTGCGATTGGCTATTTTTTTGGCTGCCGTTTGACTAACCGCCCACCTCTCGATACAGACACCCATTCAATCGCATAACAATCAACATTCATAGCCAACTATCGATAGCAGATACCCAACACGCTATGGAAAACGTTTTCTATTTATTTTCATGAAATAAATGGAGAAGATAACCCTATGTTTTACAAGGCATTTAAGATGATAACTGATTCTCAAGCGCCTTTATTGACAAAATTAGCATTGACTATGTGATTTATATCACCATAATGCGCACGTTTGCCTGCAATACGGCGACCGTTAATTTTAATTTTGATCATTTGCGGAGGTAAAAAATGGCTGCTGATAATAACTACAGTCTAGGGCCGGTTCCTACATCGGCTAGGAAAGGAGTCGCTTCACTCACCATGGTAATGCTTGGACTCACTTTCTTCTCTGCAAGTATGTGGACAGGTGGTTCACTCGGGACAGGCCTCTCATTCAATGATTTCTTCCTCGCCGTTCTCATCGGTAACCTAATTCTTGGTATTTACACTTCTTTTCTTGGCTACATCGGCTCATCTACTGGCCTCTCCACTCACCTCCTAGCTCGTTTCTCTTTCGGTACAAAAGGCTCATGGCTTCCTTCTGCTCTACTTGGTGGTACACAAGTAGGTTGGTTTGGCGTCGGCGTAGCAATGTTCGCAATTCCGGTACAGAAAGCCACAGGCATTGATACCAACACTTTGATTATTGTGTCAGGTCTTTTGATGACGGGTACGGTGTACTTCGGTATTAAAGCGCTAATGGTGCTTTCAGCGATTGCTGTTCCAGCGATTGCTATTCTAGGTGGTTACTCAGTGTTGACTGCGGTAGACAGCGTTGGCGGACTAGAACAGCTACAACTGATTGAGCCAGAAACTCCAATGGACTTTTCAATGGCCTTAGCAATGGTTGTAGGTTCATTTGTTAGTGCGGGTACGCTAACGGCCGATTTTGTTCGCTTTGGTAAAAAGCCAGCAAGCGCAGTATTGATTACTATGGTTGCATTCTTCATCGGTAACTCGCTGATGTTTATCTTCGGCGCAGCCGGCGCAGCAGCAACAGGCCAATCAGACATTTCAGATGTGATGATTGCACAAGGACTACTGCTTCCAGCGATCATCGTGCTTGGCTTGAACATCTGGACAACCAATGAAAACGCACTTTATGCATCTGGCCTTGGTTTATCTAACATTACTGGTCGCTCAAGTACTACAATGTCTATCATTAACGGCATCATCGGTACGATTTTCGCGCTTTGGTTGTACAACCACTTCGTAGGTTGGTTAACCTTCCTATCGTTGGCGATTCCACCAATTGGTGGCGTAATCATCGCTGACTTCTTCGCAAACCGTAAACGTTACAAAGATTTTGCAAATGCAGAGTTCCAAACCGTTAATTGGGCTGGCATTATCGCGGTAGCAACAGGCGTAGCCGCTGGTCACTTCCTTCCTGGCGTTGTTCCTTTGAACGCAGTGTTAGGTGGTGCAATCAGTTACCTCGTGCTTAATCCTCTATTGAACAAAAAAGCTCTGAAATCTCAGGCCGCTTAAGGACACACTATGACAACCTTATTAATCAAGAACGCGAAACTTCAAGACCAAGAGGGCTTGAAACAGATTCTGATTGAAAATGGTCAATTTTCTCGCATTCTCGATAATGACGCACAAATCAATCATCAAGGTGACATCCTTGATGCTGAAGGTGGCATTGCAGTTACACCGTTCTGTGAACCGCACATTCACCTAGATACCACTCAAACCGCTGGTGAGCCTAACTGGAATATCTCTGGCACTTTGTTTGAAGGTATTGAGCGTTGGGCTGAGCGTAAAGAACTGCTATCAATTGAAGACGTAAAATCGCGTGCGAAGCAAACACTGAAATGGCAGATCGCTAACGGTGTTCAACACGTGCGCACTCACGTTGATGTATCTGATCCAACGTTAGTTGCGTTAAGAGCGATGGTTGAAGTTCGTGAAGAGATGAAAGAGTGGGTCGACATTCAGATCGTCGCATTCCCTCAAGAAGGCATTCTTTCATACCCGAACGGCAAAGAGTTGCTTGAAGAAGCAGTGAAGATCGGCGCTGACGTTATCGGTGCTATCCCACACTTTGAGTTCACCCGTGAATACGGTGTTGAATCTCTGCATTACGTGTTCGAACTTGCAAGCAAGTACGACTGCCTAATCGACGTTCACTGTGATGAAATCGACGACGAACAGTCTCGCTTTGTTGAAACACTGGCAGCCCTTGCTCATAAATTTGAGATGGGTGAAAAGGTAACAGCAAGCCACACGACTGCGATGGGTTCTTACAACGGTGCTTACGCTTCTCGCTTGTTCCGTCTATTGAAGATGTCTGGTATCAACTTCGTAGCAAACCCGTTAGTGAACATTCACTTACAGGGCCGTTTTGACGATTACCCGAAACGCCGTGGCGTGACTCGTGTGAAAGAGATGTTAGCAGCAAACATCAACGTTTGTTTTGGCCACGATGATGTGTTTGATCCGTGGTACCCACTGGGTACAGCGAACATGCTTCAAGTTCTGCACATGGGACTGCACGTAACACAGGTTATGGGCTACGACCAAATCAACAACTCGCTTGATCTGATCAGCAAAAACTCTGCTCGCACATTGAACATCCAAGACAACTTCGGTATCGAAGAAGGTAAGCCAGGTAGCCTACTGATTCTTCCTGCTGACAATGGCTTTGATGCAGTGCGTCGCCAAGTACCCGTGCAGTATTCAGTGCGCCACGGTAAGGTGATTGCAGAGACTCAGCCAGCGAAAACAAAAATTAACTTAGATCAGACTGAAGATATCAACTTCAAGCGTTAATATCGTCTATACTAATCATGAAAAGGAAGCTTAGGCTTCCTTTTCATTTTGTCACAGCGTGTAATTTTATAAAACTATCAGCTGTTCTAGGTGATTTTTGTTAACAAGCACAACATGACAAAAAAACTCGCTGATTTCTCAATCAATGAGTGTACAACCGGAAAGACTGTGTTAACATGCACTCGCTCTGTTAGCCGGAGTTATTTAAGTTAGATGAATAGTAAAAAATGACATGTAAAATCGTTACCCGTTTTTGTAAGTAGTTTTTCCTTATTTCTTAGCAATATTAAATAATTCAATTATCAGCGCATTGCAGTAATGCAATCAACAATTTAGAAAATTTATGAATAAGGGACAAATTATGTCTAACACAAATACTGGCACTGTAAAATGGTTTAACGAAGAGAAAGGTTTCGGTTTCATTTCTCAAGACAACGGCGGTGCTGACGTATTCGTACACTTCCGTGCAATCGCTTCTGAAGGCTTCAAAACTCTGAAAGAAGGCCAAAAGGTTTCTTTCGAAGTTGAAAACGGTCAAAAAGGCCTACAAGCAGCAAACGTTGTTGCTCAATAATTAGCTTTTAGCTAAAAAGAATTTTAAAGCGCTGATTTTTATCGGCGCTTTTTTGTATCTGCTTATAAATATTTCCACCTCCCTTCTGTATACAAAGCTTCACTCGTTTTACTCTTATCAGCGCAAGTCCTCTAAATCAAAGTTCTCCCAATTCAAGCTATGCCGTCAATTTACTTCGCTACATAAAAAACCACTTTAAGGTCACTGAGTCCACCTTTTGCCAAAAGCTTTGATACAAAATTCAGCCTATGTTCTACGGTGAATAACTAAAAATATGATTAAAGAACAATCTATTAGATTCAATTTATGATTGCGCAATCGATATTCATAATAAAAACGAGTTATTTATCCAATCCTCATCCATTAATCATATAATTTTTAAAGCAAAGACCTGCGAAATCCGCTAACCTTGTCGACAAGTGGCTTGAGTTAGTTTGGTATCTGCAGTAACAATAATGAAAAAAGACGAATTCCAGAAATCTACCGCTAATCTAAAAAAAGCGGTACCTCTTATGATGAAGAACAGGGTGTCCACCACACCTGCAAATTACGCACTTTGGTACACCTATGTCGATAATGCTATCCCGCAGCTAACTAAAGACATGGATGGTGTTTTAGAACACTACGGCATTTGCCCTCCAGCTGTTGGTGAACAGCTTTACAACAATTATGTTGCGAGTAAATCCGAAACCAATATCAACGACCTTCGCGCTAATTTGGAGTTGTTAGTTTCTGAAGTTTCTAACTCGATGAACGACACACTGACCGACACCTCTGCTTTTTCAGAAATGATAGATAAAAGCTTCGAAGATTTAGCTCGTGTTGATAATGAAAGTTTATCGATCGACGAAGTCATGTCTTTGGTTCGTCAGCTAGTTTCTGAGTCTCGTCATATTCGTCACTCTACTCAGTTTCTAAACTCTCAGCTGAACTCTGCTACATCAGAAATTACCAAGCTTAAAACCCAGTTGGTGGAAGTTCAGAAAGATGCGCTCTTTGACAGCACAACGACACTCTATAACCGTCGCTCTTTTGACCGTGATATAGAAACCTTGTGTGAAGCGAAACAATCTCTATGTTTGATCCTTCTTGATATCGATCACTTTAAAAACTTCAACGACACCTATGGCCACTTGTTTGGCGATATGGTTCTTAAAGGGATTGCTCGCAAGCTGAAGCTAAGTTGTCGAGAAGGTATTTCTGCCTATCGATTTGGCGGTGAAGAGTTCGCACTCATTGTACCTAATAAGTCTTTACGTATTGCTCGCCAACTCGCGGATACTAATAGACGCTCTCTAGAGAAGCTGTCGATTAAAGACCGTCGCAGTGGTGAACAAGTCGGTAGTATCACCGCATCGTTTGGTGTCGCTGAACTTGAACCCGGAGAGTCAGCGCAATCGCTGATCGAAAGAGCCGATAAGCTGCTTTACGAAGCAAAATCACTGGGGCGTAACCGAGTAATGCCTTTGTAAGACACACCATCACTGCTCGTATCGACATATTAGTCGGCTCGTATTGAAACTAGAAAGCCCCAAAGACATTATCTTCGGGGCTTTTTCTTTAGCTGTATAAATTGATTTAGCTACCTAGGGTTCACCGTTAGATCTGGAAGCAGTAATTCAGGCAGTAATCTTCACCACTCTTTGCTCTGAACTCTTTATCTTCGCTGCATGCCTTTGGTTTGCCCTTTGCATCACCTTGAATCAAACTGATCCAGTGGCGCATCGCTGCAATGGTCTCTTCTCGCATTGTGGTTGTTACTTCCATTGGTGATTGGCCAAACGTGGTGCATGACTCCAACTGAATATCATCGATTTCTACCAGTTCAATACAACCTGTCCCTTTATGGCAACCAAACATCACCTCTAGGTGGCTTCCACTACCATCTCTGAACAAGATAGAGTCTGGGTCACTCTTCTCACCCATGTACGCTACAAACTGTTTAGGATGCTTTAGACCGCTGTGCTGACCATCTTTAAAGTAAGCCATGATATGACGGTAATCTACTACGTAGCTGGTTACGTCTTGATGTGAGCCATTCTCTAGTGGGAATAGTCGATCAAGCAGCTGCTTTGCTTTCACTTGCTTTTCAGTTTGCTGGTTTGCACTGATTGTCTCCACGGCAAAGACAGCTTCAGCGATAAATGGCTTTGATTGTTTTTGGATTTCTGTTTTATCGAATGTAAGCATATTCATAGTCTTTCCCTCTTGACCAGTCCGGTGATAACCACCGATTTCTACAACAAAAATGTGTCCTAGAGCAATTATTCCAAACTAACGTTTAATTTATTTGTCATTTTGTGAATTGCTTAGTTTGTAGATTAGCGCTTTTTTACATACAATTTCACAACAAAAATTTTACAATGTGAATTTTACAAATATGGCCTTGTCAAAAAGTTTAGTTCGTCAGTCACACTTCCTAGGTACTAAAATACGTAACCTAAGAAAACGTAACCATTTAACGATGGAAGATCTGTCTGCGCGTTGTATTAGAATCAACCCAGAATACGCACCTTCCGTTTCTTACCTTTCAATGATTGAACGCGGAAAGCGGGTTCCAAGCATCGATATGCTGGAAGTGATTGCGCAGGTCTTTCAGAAGAACCCAACCTGGTTCCTCGACGATGAATCTGAACAACAAGCCATTGCCCCTGATAAAGGGAATCGTGGTGGAATAAGTGGCATGGCACTCGAGCCTAGCTTTCTTTTCTCCAACGACATCCTGCAAATTGCGATTCCTGAGATGCTGTCACAAACGGGGATTTCAGGCCGTCAGTTTGCACACCTCTTGATTAGGGCACACCAAGAGAGCAACCAGAACCACTTCCCTGACCTTGAACGCGCTGCAGAGGAAGTTGGCCTAAAACGTCTCAACCTCAGCGTAGAAGACCTTATAGACATCGCTAGAACCCTTGGAATCAACATCCGTTGGGTAACGCGAACGCCGCAAGACGTAGTTGATGAGCTCGGTATTAATGCCAAGCAACTGGTTACATCATTCTTTGAGCCTCCGGGTACAATCTTCTTAAACGAGATTCTTAAAGAATACCCAACTCGCCTGAAATACGACCTCTCGGTTTATATTGGCCATTGCATTTTGCATAGCAAAGAAGGATTAAAGAGTGTGTTGTCGGTCGGTAACAACAATACATGGGATGACAATCAAGTCTCAGGCTCTTCCCAGCTCAACTCTCAAGACATTCTTCAAGCATGGCGTGACTTTGAATCCAGCTTCTTTGCTGGCGCTCTGTTATGCCCGAAAGTCCCGTTCAGACAGCTGCTCGACCGTACTGGTTACGAAATCGACGTTCACCAAAGAGCAGGGGTTTCCCCCTCTGTTGCGATGCGTCGAATGACGGTAGTATCGCCCTACCCTCACTGGCACTATTTTGATGCTTATGGGCCGGGGAAACTCAAGGCGGTGTACCGCGGGAACGGGATTCCATTGCCTTGGGGAAATATGAGAACAGTCGCTGACCCATGTCAACATTGGGCTGTGTTCCGTCGATTATCTGAACCCCGAGCGGGTAGCTCTGCTCAAATCTCCATTTTAAATGTGGGTGATGAGCCAAGAATCTACTGTTGTGAATCCATCAATATGACGGATCCTGCGGGTAACAATCGCGTTTTGTGTGCTGGTATAGATCTCAATCCAGCGATTGATGCTCAAGGTGGTAATTCGAGAGAAATAGCAGAGCAACTTAAGGCGTCATGCGTCAACAATGGCGGCTCTGTAGCAATACCGCGTAACATCAAGAAAGATCTCACGACAATAGCCAAGATTCTAAATATAAATTGGATTGAACGTGGGATAGAGACAGAGGCGAGGCTTATCTGCTCCAGAGGTGGAGAATGCCCACGCCAACCAAGCTGTTATTCTAAGTGTGGTGGGTAAAAAGTAATAACAAAAATAGAACCTAAAATTCAGGCAAAAAAAAACCAATCACAAAAGGGTGATTGGTCATATATTTTGTGTGAACAATAAAGGTTCACTAACAACGTCAGTTGGCTAGGTGACCCTCGGCTTAAGAAGGGTCACCGTTACTAATGCAGCATGCGTGCCAACTTTTAAAATACGTATTTACTACGCATCTGGACACGTATTAGCCTTAAATTCTTGTTTGTTTTGCAAACTGGAATTGCAAATTGCAAGAATCCACAAAAATGCTAGTGATTATGTTGTTATTAATAAATTATTAATGATTCATTACCCTTCCCAAAATTGCCGTATTTCCCATAGGTTCAATCACTTTAAACAGCGATTAACCTCTCCTAGGTTATTCAACATAAACGGTTACTAAACATAAACAACGCCCATAAAAAAACGCGAACATTGAAATTCAATATTCGCGCTTATTTGAGTTAGATAGTCACTAATTAACGAGAACTCTCCTAAAAAGCATTCTCGTCATTGGACCTCTATAGTCTATCTAGAGACTCTATTTCTGAGGAGCTGGCTTAGAGCGGCTTCTCGATGGTGAAGGTTTGTTGCCCGCCGGCTTATTTGACGACTTGCTTGGACCATAGCTACCGCCGTAGCCGGACTTCTTAGGCTTGCCTGCAGGTTTACCCGCGTTGTTTGACTTACCAGTACCGTTAGATTTACCCGCACCGCTTGGTTTGCTCAGCGTGTTCTGAGAACCCGCGTTATTTGCAGCAGGTTTATTGCCCGCATTGCCGCGTTTAAAGTTACTGCCATTGTTTCTTACTGATTTATCTTCACCAGTCGCGGTTGAATTGTTTTCAGTTGGCTTCTTTCCAGACGTTGGCTTACGCTTTGGCGCAGACCCTGTACCCGGTACGTGACGCTTATTCTTACCTGCTGGCTTGTGACCACGAGCGTTGTCACCAGAACGTTGACCGTCTGCGTGTTCACGTGGTTGTTTCGCTTTCTTCGGCTTCTTAGGCTTGATTGGACGTGTATCCAAACGAGACTCAGGCAGCTTGTTTACTGGCGAGAAGCCTTCAAGCTCACGACGCTCTAGCACTTGTTGAATAAGACGTTCAATACCGAACAGCTCACCCACTTCATCAGCACAAACCAATGAAATCGCTTTGCCTACTTCACCAGCACGGCCAGTACGACCAATACGGTGTACATAGTCTTCTGATACATGTGGAAGATCGAAGTTAACCACTTGAGGCAGTTGTGGGATATCGATACCACGTGCTGCGATGTCTGTCGCTACAAGTACTCGAACCTTACCCGTTTTGAAATTCTCTAGGGCTTTGGTACGTGCGCCTTGGCTCTTATTACCGTGAATAGGCGCCGCTGTGATGTCTTGCTCTTCAAGGAAACGAGCAAGCTTATTTGCACCGTGTTTTGTTTTACTGAACACCAGCACTTGTCGCCAATCATTATCTTTGATCAGCTTCGCTAGCATTGCGCTCTTTTTCTTTTTATCTACTGGGTAGATGCTTTGCTCAACGGTTTTAGCCGTAGAGTTTGCAGGACTGACCGAGATCTCTACTGGGTTATTCACCAAGCCTTTTGCCAAGCTACGGATATCGTCAGAGAAGGTTGCAGAGAACAATAGGTTCTGACGCTTCTTAGGTAAGAAAGCCAAGATCTTACGGATGTCACGGATGAAACCCATGTCTAGCATGCGGTCCGCTTCATCTAACACTAGGATTTCTAGTTGGTCAAAACGCACGGCATTTTGGTTATATAGGTCAAGTAGACGACCCGGCGTCGCCACCAACACATCACTACCTTTACGCAGTTTTTGCATCTGAGGGTTAATCTTCACACCACCAAACACAACCGTAGAAGTAAGTGGTAAGTTAATACCGTACTTCACTACGCTGCCATTTACTTGCGCAGCAAGCTCACGAGTTGGCGTTAACACGAGCGCACGAACTTGGTTCTGACGTACGCGAGAGCCTTTTGATAACATTTCAAGAATAGGTAGCGTGAAGCCTGCAGTTTTACCGGTACCTGTTTGAGCAGCGGCCATAACATCTTTGCCCGTTAGGACAGCTGGTACGGCTTTCTCTTGTATTGGTGATGGCTTATCGTAACCTTGTGCTTCAATAGCTTTAAGGATAGGTTCAGAAAGGCCAAGGGAGGTAAAACTCATAGATTATTTTCTCAGTTGAATAACATTTAGTATGAGCAACGCGTTAAAAAGTGCGTTGCTTCAGCTTTTGCTCGCTAAATACATTGATATGGAGCAAAGCGCGGTATTCTGAGGCTTTTCCCCACATTCAGCAACTAAATTCTAATCGCAGCTCAAATTCAACCTAGATAACTTGTCGCTTCTGTTCGTACATTTTTTCATCAGCCGCTTTCAAGAGCGCATCGACATCATTGTAGTTGTTATTATGAATAACCCAACCAACACTAATTCGAAGATAGATAGAGTGCGCCTCGTAAACAACTGGTGCCGCGCATATCGTCTTTCTTAGTTTAGTGACGATCGAAGATACGTGTTGATCATCGATGATGCGTGGCAATAAAACTAAGAACTCATCACCGCCTATCCTTGCGACGATATCTGAAACTCGTAGTTCACTCCTAATTCGGTTTGCACACTCGATCAATACCTGATCGCCAGCTGCATGACCATAAGTGTCATTGATCGCTTTAAACCCATCGAGGTCGATATTTACAACGGCAAACGTTCTCGCTCGCTGTTTTTGAGTAGTTTTAAAGGCCTGCTTGAGGCTATACATAAAGTATCGACGATTCGGTAACATCGTTAGCTCATCATGCATTGAGCGGCTATCTGCAATGCGGTACAGACGATAGATAGTAAAGAAGGCAAACGCCAGCACTAACATTATTGAGTAGCCCACCAGCCTTACCGCTTGGATTCGGTACCAAGGCTCATCCATCAATACATGTTCGTTACCGGAGAGAGCAAGATACCAACCACCGTATGGGAAGCTTACCTGTTCGGTGGCAAACGCATTATCGAACACATTCTGAGTGCCATAAAAGATAGCGCCATCTTTACCTGAACTGTTTGCGCCGCGAATCGCGAGTTGGTACTTGTTCTCGATCTTCCCGATTCCGACATCTTCAAACAGTTCATCTAAGCCAATAGCAGCACTGGATACACCCCAGTAATCTTGATTGAAAGGCGGGTCTCGAAAGATCGGGGTGCGCGTAATGAGGGCTTGCCCACCTTGAAACAATTCAAAAGGACCAGCAATAAAGGTGTTGCCAAGGTTACGGGCTATCTCAACGGACTCCCATTGGTCTGGATAATCACGATAATTAATACCGAGAATCTGCTCATTGCCTTCCATAGGGTAAACGAAGTTTAGAATGTCGTCTTTGGCGAGCCCAATAAGTCGAATATGGAAACCATCTTTAATAATATTTTCAGCAATCTTATCCCAATTTTTTACCTCACCATCAGGATTGATGGTCACTAAGGTAGAGAAATTATTGAGGATATACATATCTGACACGATCGCGGCTTCGATCCGAGAACGAATGATGGATAATCGTTTTTTTCCCTCAGAATACGATTCATTCTTAAGAAAAGTTAATTGCTTGGCGTGAAAGAACTCAATCGCGCTTACTATCGCAAGGAAAAAAAGAAAAGATACTACTTTGGCAGACCACTGCTTGCTAGAACCACTTGGCATTTACGAACCTCTAACACTATTGTTCTATATACTGCCTTATAACGGCTCATTTCTGGCTTATAGGTCCAGTATGCCGCTAAGTCATTAAAAATCCATACTAACGTCGACTATGTATCAAATATTGTGCCATTCATCACTTCAGGCTTGTGAGCTAAACTCATTGTTTAATCAAAAAGGGTTAGTGAACCTTATAAAGCTTACATTGTATTGACTCAAGGCTTACATTAAAGGATTCATCAATGTTATTTTACATAGACTAACAATCAGCTTGGTACCTCACAACATGAAGCTAAAAACTCTCACACTGTGCACATTGCTATCTGCCTCAGTTGCGGTTGCCGTTCACGCACAAGATACGCTCAACATACAAGAGAATAAGCAAGCAACAAGCGTACCGAATGGTCAATCCCAAGCCGATTCGCTCAATTCTCAAGAACAATCTTTCAAGCAATCTGCTGACCTCATTCGCACCACCTACGAAAACCAGCTTTACACTCTGCCAGCATTCAAAGAAGGCCACTACGGGCTGCGCATGTATCGCCAGACATTAGATGATAAGTATTCGGCTGCAGTGTGGAGTGACATGGCGCGAGTGGCAAGCAAGCTCAGCACCCTGTCGAATGACGTTCAAACCATGGAACAAATCGTACTCTACTCAGAAAAGCGCGTTGCATCTTATGTTGGCGATAACGATGAGCGCAGTGTTCGACGCTACAACATCACCAAGCACATGCCTGAATACCTGTACCTTGGCGTTGACCTTCTTGGCTCTATGGCGCGCGCCAATGAGTACGGTTTAGAGCACAAAAACGATGCCAAGCTGCGTGAAATCATTCGTCGCTATGACTTCTCACGATACGTGACCAATCAAGACATGGTGAAAGCATGGGCGGCTCAATTAGCGAATCAGGTTTACTGGCTGCGCCAGCTGGGTGAACAGGATGTCGTTGATGAGTTCGTCGCTACCTTCAAGAAAGCATATCCAGACGACAAAGACAAAAAGCTTTCGAGCCAGCAATTTGGCAACAAGATCTATGGTATGACACACGTGATCTTTGGCGATTCCGAATACTATCAGCATCAAGTAAGCGAACAAGATCATCAATGGATCTACGATTACTTCAGAGAAAATATCGATACGATTCTGCTTCGAGCGAAAGAGGATGTGATTGCCGAGGTTGGATTAACCTTCTTATTGGCAGGTTTAGAAGATGATCCAGTAGTAGAGAAAACTCGACTCGCGATTCAAGCTTCAATCGATGAGAAACAGGGCATGATCCCTTCAATTACTGGCGATTTTGACCTGGAGTATGGTGAGCACCGCAACGTGTTAGCCATCATGCTACTCGATTGGCAGCAAGTAAATGAAGCGCCGACTTATGAAGGCAACCCTAAGGTGTTTACTAATGTCCCTTACGGACTCATTAAAAACCAACCGAAGAAGAACTAGCAGCGATACCTAGCCGAGGTTGGTCTTAGAACCCAAAAAGCCGCATACCTTTCGAGGCCTGCGGCTTTTTTAATTCTTACCATACCATCATTTCGCTCTGGCTTAAGTTTGAGTTTAAGTTTGAGTTCAGAGGCAGACTTTGTTCATCACTATAGTAAAATCCCCTTCTGCGTAGCCTTCTACTAAAGAGACATCCTCACAAAGTGATTTACAGAAGCGATATACGCCCTGAGGGTGATAACTCATCAAGGTATTACGTGAAGGATATTGGCTTGAGTTGAGAAGATTAAAAATCACCGTCTGATTCGCCAATTCATACATGCGAGTAATCATGTTTGTCAGGTAGTCGGAATCACGAGAGGTATAATTCAGTGAACCACTAGCGATAACAATATCGTGGGCCTCAAGGTTCATTTTGCTCATATCACCAGACAAAAACCGACAACGATCTTCTGTGTAGTTTTGCTTCGCCTTCTTTAGAAAGCCTGCGTGTTGGTCAACACCGGTGTAAGATTGAATGCGGTAGATGCAGTCGAGCAATTCAAACAACTCGCCATAACCACAGCCCAAATCTAAAACGCTCTTCTTATTAAAGTCAGCCGCACGAGCGATCACTTCAAAGCGACACAATTGGCTCTCTTCGCTAGTCCAACCTAAAGCTTTAGCCTTGTCGCCATTCGAGCGGTTAGTCTGTTTCCGATGATAGCGATACACCTTCCAACGATCGAGCCAGTGCATTCAAATCTGCCCCACTTCAATGAACATCAGCACACCTTAATGAGATTAAGCTTTAGAACTTGAAGAAAAGAGTCCACCGATTTTATAACCAATCGCATAACAAACCACGGCAATAGTCACAAACACCAATGCTGAGAAGAAGTATGCCACCGATGCCGCTACGCCTGTGCCCCACACGACGCTGAACACCAAACCGAGATAAGCCTCTTGCGGCCACTGAGAAATAGGAAACTGAGTACCACCAGCAATAAGATAAACCATCGCAAACAAGCCGATAAAGGCGGTGATAAGACCAATGAGAACGCGCATGTTCATGGGAAGACCTTTGAATAATTGGACTTGGTTGCTTTTGTTCTGGTCAAAACCGAATGTTCTCAGCTGAAACCGAACGTTATTAATCGCAACCTAATGATATTCAAGTATATCGGATAAAACAGGCTTGCTCTATTACTCTTCCGAGTGAGCGTAAAACGATATAGAAGTAATAAGATAAGTCGTTAAGTCCGAATGAACTTAACGAGCAGGCATAAAAAACGGACACCCTTCTTACATAAACTTCGTAAGTAAGGTGCCCGCTTTTAGTGAATCTAGCTGTTTTTGCTAAACCTAGCTTAAAGAAGGATGAAGATACCCGCTAAACATGCACTCATTAGGTTTGCTAGCGTACCAGCAGCTACAGCTTTCAAACCTAGGTTAGCAACTTCAGCGCGACGCTCTGGCGCCATGACACCGATTGAACCTAACTGAATCGCGATAGAACCAATGTTAGCAAAGCCACACAGAGCAAAAGTCACGATTACTTGGCTGTGTTCAGATAGCAGAGCTTTGTTCTCAACGAAGTCAATGAAAGCAACAAATTCGTTCATAACGATCTTCTGACCGATGTAAGAACCCGCCATCAACACTTCATCACTTGGGATACCGATTAGCCATGCAAGAGGCGAGAACAGGTAACCGAAGATAGCTTGCAGTGTAATACCCGCAAAACCGAACGTTTCACCTAGGCTTTCTAGGCCAGTGTTGACCATCGCAATCACACTCACGAAGGCAATCAACATAGTACCAACCGCTACCGCAACCTTCATACCGTTCATCGCGCCACTTGCCAATGCATCAATCACGTTGCTTTGGTCAGCTTTATCGAGCTCGATGTGGTCGTAGTCACTCGGTGTGCTGCGCTCAGGAACAATGATCTTCGCCATTAACAGGCTACCCGGAGCCGCCATAAAGCTTGCTGCGATAAGGTATTTAAGCTCAACGCCAAGGCCCGCATAACCACCAAGTACACTACCCGCTACCGACGCCATACCGCCTGCCATTACAGCAAACAGTTCCGAACGAGTCATAGACTTTAAAAAAGGACGAATAAGAAGAGGAGACTCACCCTGAGAAAGGAAGATATTACCTGTAGCAACTAGAGATTCAGCTTTACTTGTACCCAACAGTTTTTGCACCGCTCCGCCCAAGATTTGAATCACTTTTTGCATGACGCCTAAGTAATAAAGCGCAGAAATCAAAGCACTGAAGAAGATAATGATTGGAAGTACGCGAACCGCAAAAATGAAGCCTTCAGTAGCAAGGTCACCGAAAAGGAAGGCAATACCAGCGTCTGCGAAACCAAGCAGGCTAGAAACACCATTACTTAGGCTTGTTAGCGCCAATTGTCCCCATGGGAAATACAAAACCAAGGCCGCAAAGCCGATTTGAAGTAATAGAGCACGAGAGACCGTTTTCCAGTTAATCGAAGAACGACTTTCAGATAGCAGGTACGCGCAAGCAATCAGTGCAAGAACACCGACAAAACCAAATAGAATATTCATAATGTGTCCTAGTAATCCTTAAAGAGTGAACATGAGCCAAGCAAATGACATCAAAGGAACAGGACAAAGAACCGCAAGCAAAACGCTACGCGATGAAGGAGCTAACAGGGTTAGCGAATGTAACAACGAGTTGTTCATGTAAAAAATCACCTTATACAAGCAGTGGAACGTAGCTGGTCCGGTCCGTGGGGTCATTCACATATCCATGTGACGGCTTGTATTGGCTAAGCACCGGCTTAAAACCGGAAAAGAAGTATAAACAGTTAAGTGAGACTTTCATCACATTTTTTGACGCAAACGATCGCGCGGTCATAAAGCGTACAAATCGAACTACTTCTCGTAATAATTAATTTTTTCAGCAAGAAATAATGCAAAAAAAACCATCATTAAAACAAAAAGCCACAGAGTGTGGCTTTTTCAAAATATGAGATCAAAGTGGGAATAACTAGTTTAGCAGGGCACTTTTCACTTCAGCATCTCGGAATATCTCTTCAAAACGCTGTTTGTAGATCAGTTGCATCTCATTGATGATTGCACCACCATCAGGTACATCATTCTCGCCTTGGAAATTTTTGCTGAGTAGCTTATTACCAGCTTCATCATAGATAATCACATTAACGTTGTACCAAGAGTTATCCGTAAATGCGTGGAAGTCATACTTCCACTCATTCAAGACAAACATCATCGATTTGTTGTCGAATGCTTTCATCTGCTCAGCAACCTTGGTGATATCCTCTTCAGGCGTCGTCTCAACCGACTCAACAGCTACTTGCTGTTTTTTCAAGCCTGCGACCAATCTGTCAGTCAAAAATTGAGACATTGGCTGCTGTGTCGCCGTGTTGTAGGTATAAGGAATACCTAACGAACTGCGAATAATTCCCTCAAATTTTGGCTCTTTATCATGATCGAGAACGTATGGTCTCTTATCGATTACAGCGACGGTCAACGCTTTTTCCTGTGGAACTTCATTGAGTTGAGGCGCACTTTGTTCTGCTGTTAATACCGTTGCACAACCAGAAAGCCCTAACGATACTGCAGCGAGCAGTAAACTGACGAGTTTTTTCATAGATTTACCTATCTTATTGTTTTGAATAGGCTGTTCTAACAAAAATCGACTTAATGAGTAAACATTCATCAGATCAATATTTTACATAATTGTTATTTATATAAATTCGCTCACACATCGGGTTAAATTTATTGAGTCATCAGCCAATAACAGGGGCTTGTAACGGAACGTTATGAAATGAACAGATTATGTTCAAGCTATCAAGCAAAAGCACAAGGACATCGGCGCGTACTATGTTCTAGCACCAAAAATTGCGATGCCTCATGCTCGTCCTGAAGATGGTGTGAACGAAGCATCACTGCAAGTGACAGTATTCAAGAAGGGTGTTGATTTAGAGTCGGAAGACAACGGTGACGTTTATCTTTCAATTACTCTGGCGGCAATGGACTCAGACAGCCACATCCACACGATTATGGCGCTATCAGAGTTGTTCCAAAATGATGATGACATTGATGCCATTATCGCAGCGGAAACTGAGCAAGCGATCATCGAGATCTTAAAGCGCTACTAATCTCGCTCTAACGATCCTGATATTGATCTGATAAGCCCCCCATTAAAAAAGCGATAGCCTCGGCTATCGCTTTTCTGTTTTTGGTATTAAGTCATTTTTCATCGAGCGTGATTTAGGAAGTCACGCATCTAAAAGACTCACTGGCGCTAAAACGCGTACATTCTTTTATCTGTCGATAATTCAAAACAGTATTGCGCATGTTTTTTAAGACACTCAAACACTTCTCTATCCAGCTTAAAGTTATCAACGTGGTCCGTCAAAATAGCCATCGTCTGTTCTAGCGTCATGCCTGCGCGATAAGGGCGAGATTGAGTTAATGCCTGGAACACATCCACCACAGCAACAATTCTACTCGGTTGATCCAACTCTTCAGCCGTTTTGCCCATAGGGTAGCCCGAACCATCTAACCTTTCATGGTGATTAGATGCCCACTGACAAACCTGAGGTGAACTGAACAACTCCTGCAATGCAAATCGAGTATCCGTAGCATGGCGCTTAATACAGCAATACTCTTCTTCAGTAAGTAAATCCGGCTTATGCAGAATATCGTTAGGGGTTTGCAGTTTACCGATATCATGAACCAAACCTGCTAAATAGAGTTTGCGCTGAGTGGTGTAGGAATAACCCAGTTGTTTGGCGAGGTATTCTGAAAGCTGCCCAACTTTCAAAGAGTGCTTAAAGGTAAACGAGCTCTTGGTATCCACAACATTGGCAATAAATTCGGCAAAGGCCACCGTCTCGTCCAGCGACATTTGTTGAGAGAAGAATGGCACAGGTTCAAAGTTATCCCTCATGTTTTCAATGTAAGGGATCTCCATCGAGAACCAAAAATCATCCAAATCAACCAACTCACACATGTGTTGCACAAGGTTGGTTTCGAACATCTCATCCGCTTGTTCTGTTAAACATTCAATGATGCTCGCTTTGCCATCGGGTGTGAGATTTCCATAACGATCTGAAGAGGTAATGCCATACAAGTAGTCAACCCTATCGGCAAGCATCACGATAGCAGCTAGCTCTTTTTCTAACTCACTGATATGAATAGTCTTTAAGTCAGTCCAAGGGGTATGATGATAAAGCACCGGCTTAGCGAATATAGAAAGAACCGGGCACTCTTTTAGAATTTGGTACCCCTTTTGACAATGGTGGTAACTCGAGTCAGGAATGAACCCTGAAACCAAACTACGCTGCTCGTCAATTTGCGATACTCCGCAGTCGTGAATTAACCCCAATGAGAACGCAAGTTGTGCTTGCTCTTCTTCCCACCCCACACTCAGAGCACACCGATACGCGATGTAACCCACCCTCTGTCCATGATTTTTGCTTTCGAAACCGACGTTATCAAGCGCCTTAGCAATACCGAATAGAGCCTTCCTTAGGTCTACGGTCACGTCCTGGCAATGTTGATTCATTATTTAAGCCTAGCATTTTTATAGTTTTTATATATTTAGGCCGCCAATACTAATGCATAGCTAATGATTATATACACAACTATTGTAAGGTTTAATGAGTTTCGTGATAGATCTAACGTATCACGAAAATTCCGTGCTACAAGTGGTTGCATATTAAAAATCATGCGACATTATATCCTGCCGACTAAGATCCAGTAAATCAGCAGCCCTAAGAAAAGGAAAGACATGTTTAAAACAGTTATTGATGACGAACTATCCATCGCATTGGTTGAAGAGAGCTTCGCTTCTCACTACGCGGAAATCTCACAAAGCCAGAATGAGTACCTGAGCCAATGGCTCGTGTGGCCGCCACATTGTAAAACCGAGCAAGACTTTAGGATCTTCATCCAACGCTCGCTGCACGATTATGCAGAGGGCCAAAGCATGACCTGTGCGATTGTATATAAAGATAATATCGTCGGTAACTGTAGCTTCAACACCATTGACCACAATAAGCAGAAAGTCACGATAGGCTATTGGCTGTCTGAAACGTATCAAGGAAAGGGGATTGTTACCCGCGTGGTCGCAAAGCTGATTGATATTGCTTTCAATGAGTTAGATATGGAAAAGGTCGAGATATCAGCCGCAACGGGCAACCAAAGCAGTCGCAAGGTTTGTGAACGCTTACATTTCACCTTAGAAGGCATCATCACGCGCAATGAGAACTTAAATGGTCGCATCGTTGACCATGCTATTTACGGCCTTCACCGTTGTTAGCATTACGTCCCAAGCGCTCACCTCTTGGTAAATGAGCATACTAAAAAGCCACGGTATTCGACCGTGGCTTTGTTGTCTCCGAAACTAGACCTAGAACCGAGACCTAGAGCTTAGGGAACTCTCAAAGCGCCCAGTTATAAGGTCTTAGGAATCACAATACTGAACTTTGCTCCACCATGGCTACTGTCATCAATTTTGATGTCCCAAGAGAGCTTTTTAGCGGCCGATAGAGCAATCGCAAGACCCAACCCCAATCCTCCCGTTGCCGATGTACGACTTGAATCTAAACGAGAAAAAGGAAGAAACACTTCATCGCGTCGCTCTGCTGGGATTCCAGAACCATTATCTTCAATCACCACCAGCCAGTTTTCTGAGTTCTCATCCAGTGTCATCCACACTTTGTCTTGTGTGTAGTTGCCTGCGTTCTTAAGAATGTTATCAAACACCAAGCGCGCCATCGAGCAGTCACATTTTATCGTGCTTTCTTGCTGAACTTTAGAATCGAAGGTCACGTTATCCAACTGAGAATAGCGAATCCTATCTAGACAATACTCAAGCAGGCTAGCTCTCACTTTTACCAGTTCAAAGAAGGAGTTATCCATAACGTTCAGTTTCGACAGCATGATAATTTCGGATGTAAGGTCGTTGATATCCTCAATGTAAGTATCAATGTCATCGAAAAGAACTTGATGATTATCTGGTGCTCCCCTTCTTAGGATATCGGTTGCCAATTGAATACGACTCAACGGCGTACGCACTTCATGTGGGATAGCTTGAGCGAAGATATGACTTTGTTTTACTTTGCTTTCAATCTCTTCAGCCATGAAGTTAAAGCTGCTCGCCAAATCAGACACAGGGTGAATTTCGTCCAATTCAGAGCGAGTACTGAGCTTTCCTTTACCAAACTGTTTCTGCTTCTCGACTAACTGCTCTATTCTTTCTTGAAAACGCCTCACAGGTAAGTAAACACTTGCTCCAATCGCCACAATCACAGCCAGTAACAGCCCTAACAAAAAGTGACGTTCTGAATCCTCATACCATTCAATGTCTGGCGAGAAGAAATCTCCTACCTCACTGAATGCAAAGCTAAATCGAGAATTAGGCAACTGAAAAACGGCTGAATAGAGATTGTTGTCACTCAGATAAATCGGCACGCCATTCAATGTGGTGTATAACTCACATCGTTGGCAAGGCGCTTCGCCCGACCAATTTTCCAACAGGCGTAAATTGAAGATATAAAATTGTTGGTAGCCTATTCTATCGAGTTCTTTATAGAGTGAGTTTTCTTGATTGTGTTGGCGAGTGTACTGCTCAGCAAAGTAGATACCGTCGTTGAGGAAGGTTTCAATCTCGGTTCTTCGCATGTGCCCTTCACCAAGGTTCCAAAACAAAAATATCGTTGCCGACATTCCCGTCACAATCCCAAGGTACAAACGAGCAAACATTGAAACCGAGCGAAGTTTCGCAGTAATGAACTTAAGCAACCAGCATGTACCCCTTGCTGCGAACCGTGCGGATCAGCTGTTTGTCTTTCGCATGAATGCGCAGCTTGCGGCGTAAACCAGAAACGCGCATGTCAATCGAACGATCGTTAAACGCGTAATCGATCCCTCGAAATAGCTGACAGCACTGATCTCGCGTCACTACCTGACAGATATTATTCACAAGGAGGTTTAAGATTTCAAACTCAGCAGAGGTAAGCTTGAGGTTTTGTCCATACAAGGTGGCACTTTGAGCCGCACTGTTGATGACAATATCGCACTGCTTCTCAGCCGCAGTTTCTGGCGCTTTTGCAGCAGGCGCAGCTCTACGCAATAACGCTTCAATTCGGGCTAATAAAGCATGGCCACGAATCGGCTTGGCAACATAATCATCCGCACCAAACTTGAATAAGCTGACCTCACTCATTTCATCGGCAGAAGCTGTTAGCACTAAGATCATGCCATTGTAAAACTCACGAGCCTGACGGCAGATCTGTGCGCCGCTCATGCCTGGGAGCATCAAGTCCAACAGCACTAAATCAGGTTCAATACTTCGGATCGCTTCAAGTGCCAAATTCCCTTCATGAACAACGCTAACACTGTAGCCTTCAGCTTCGAGGTAAAGCGTAGTTAAACGAGCAATCTCTTGGTCATCTTCAACAATGAGCACTTTGGTTTTTGACATTCCTATCACCAGTATTTATTAAAAGCGAGGGCAGTATATATACTGGTCATATATCATCAATATTGTTATTAGAGCCTTAACTTTACCGTACGCAAAACATAGTAATCACTTTTGTACATGCACGTTTACAAAATACGGAATTTAGCAACCACTGAGCCTTTCTTTACAAAGGCTGTAGCATAAAGGCTATAGCAGATGAGGGAAGAGTTGACGTGTTTTATGCGCTTATCGCTCACTTACATTTGCTTTATTTTCTTACGCGCACTTACATTTAAGGCGTTTACAAATTCCGATCAAATCAACTATCCGCACACTCAGCTCATATCAGTGAATAACACTATAAAACAACAACGAATCAGTCTAATAAACCTATAGCTCGAGTCTTAAATCAAAAGAAATCGATTACTTATTTAATAAGCCAGTGTTTTCCATTATTGAGCACGCGACAGATCCTGTTAAGCGATAAGTTCCTAACGTAATATTCACTCAACTAATGAATTAACTCATTATTAGACAATTACCACTTGGACACTGGGCCCTCTTTAAGATGAATAAATCGCTTTCACTGTTACTTACAACCACTGCTTTAGTTTCAACACCGCTTATTGCTGACACCAATAAACATGACACAGTGAACAAGATTCAAGAACAAGTCAGTGCTTGGATAGACATTCAGGTGACACCACAAAACAGCATTATTCAGAAGATGGTTTTTAACTGTGAATTCTACAGCGCAACGCCTTCAATCAAGTCGCCAGAAGGCAACGAGAGCAGCAGTGGTTCATACCTATTTTACTCGCACAACGGTGTATTGGGTACGGTGACAGAACCTTACACAACCCAACCATTGCCAGAGTTAACCATGTGCCTTAAGGAAAACTTCGTGGTCACTAACCAAGATGAAGCTCAGCTGTTGTTCGAAGCCATCGAAACCGTCTATCCAAATTATTCGATATTCGATAAGGACTTCCCTAAAGAGATCACAAAGCAACCAAATGGATGGCAGTTGATTGATGGTGAGATATTTGATGACAAAAAAGGCTATGTCATAGAGACCACGCCGCTAGGTAAAGTGACGAAAATCATCCGCTCACTGAACCTGTAAAAGTTGAAATTAAAAATAAAGACAAACAGCCTACTGACGGCATGAGTTCAGTGGGCTTCGTTCAACCCAAATATCCGTGTGCCGAGTTCAATATGATGACAAGTTATCAGCCTTTCGAGTATCTCCAGTGTCCTATTTGGATATATGACATTGATAATAAGAGAATAACTTGGGCAAACAGCAGTGCCCTACCTCTCTGGGAGTCTGAATCTCTGTTTGAGCTGACGTCACGTGATTTCAGCGTCGAGATGTCTAAGGCAATAGAAGCAACGCTCGAAGAATACCAAAGGCAATTTCTACGCAACGAAAGCATCAAGACATGGTGGAACTTCACTCCCAACTACATTTCGAAGCGTGCATTGTGTCTGTTTTCTGGGATCCCACTACCAGACGGCCGAACCGGCATGTTGGTATAAGTCGTCGCGGAAGAAGGTAGTCTAAAGCACGATCTCGCTTGCTCGGATGGTTCAAACCTCTCTCTTCTATTTGATAGATCGGGAGCGGTAGTGAGTGCTAACTCTGCATTTTCCCAGAACTATGGCATGCCGTTTTCCACCCTCTCCGACTTTGTTTCAAGTGAAGAAATTGCAGCCCACTGGTTGTTCTCGGCACGTAAAGGGCGAGAAATTTTAGAAGAAGTCAGCTGCCATATTGGTGATAAGGCCCACCACTTTGATGTGCAAGGAAAATGGCTATTTGATAAGAGTGAACTGCTGTTAAATCTGACTTGTACCACCAAACAGAAAGAGAAGCTGATCAAGGCCAGATACAATGCAGAGCACGACTGTTTAACCGAACTATACAATCGCCGTGGAATCACTAACCTCTTAGAAACCAGTATTGCCTATCGCTCTCCCTTTGAGCTAATCTTCGTTGATCTTGATGGCTTCAAACTGGTCAATGACACCTACGGACACAGTGTGGGTGACCAACTACTCAAACAAGTAGGTGAACGTCTCAAGCAGCTCGTTGACGAAACCTGCATGATTGGTCGATTCGGTGGTGACGAATTCATAGTGATCGCCCACACCTGCCGAAATCAAAACATCCCGCTGCTTTGCACCCGAATTATTGATGCCTTGAACCGAAGCTTCCACATAACCGGCATTGGCACTCTCTCTATCGGTTGTAGCATTGGTACTGCACATTTCCCTGATAACGCCATGGATCAGGAGTCATTGCTTAAACAAGCGGGGATGGCGATGCACATTGCTAAAGCCAATGGTCGAAACCGATTCCAAACCTTCACTCCAGACTTGGCACAAACGCTTCACCGAAAAGTAGAAATTCGCCATCGATTGACTCAAGCCCTAGAAAACGAAGACCTCAATCTGCATTATCAACCGATCATGAATACCAACAGTAACAAGGTTAAGGGCTTTGAAGCGCTACTTCGATGGTCAGACAAAGAGCTAGGTAACATTGGCCCTGATGAATTCATCACCTTGGCGGAAGATACTGGGCAGATAGTGCCACTCGGAAAGTGGGTTCTCAATTCAGCACTTAAACAGCTATCAATATGGCATCGGGAGTTTGATGGCGAGCTAATGATGAGCATCAACATCTCGAGTATTCAGATGCACGCAACCTTTGCCGAGCAGCTATTAGCAATGCTGAACTTCTACAATATCCAACCTCAAAACATCGCACTTGAGATCACTGAGTCTTCGATGATTTTCAAACACGGTGAAGTAAGACAAGCATTAAGCGACATCTCCAAATTAGGCGTTGAACTCCACCTTGATGATTTTGGCACTGGCTACTCTTCCCTCTCTATGCTGCACGACTTACCGATTAGCACCGTAAAGCTTGATAAAAGCTTTGTTCACGGCTCACACAAAGGAAGCAAAGCGATTGTCCAAGCGACCCACGCAATTTGCGACAAGTTGGGGCTCAAAGTGGTGGCTGAAGGCGTCGAGACCGAAACACAAAAAGACTTTTTAATCGACTGTGGATACCAATACCTTCAAGGGTATTTGTTTAGCAAACCAATCCCGTCAAACGAAGTCGAAAGCCAATTTTTATTCGTTCGATAAGTCGGTTAATAAAGTTACCTTTATCAACAAGTTAGAACTTTGAATGATTAATAAACAAGGTAACAGCACCAATGTGAACGCTTACGTATGCTTACATAGCGCTCAACAGTAAGGAATGAAGATTAAACTGTTGTTTATATAGAGAATTCCTTATAAATCAACCCAATAAAACACCAAACCATTATACCTACTAACTGTAATGACTTTGGTATTTAGATTACTCTCATTCCGTCCCTTTAGCAGAGCAAATCATCGGTAAACATGAACAGACAAAACGGCTTCACTCTCTTAGAACTGATCATCTCTGTATTAATCTTAGCGATCGTTTCGGCTACAGCTATGGTCAAGTTCTTAGACGTTCAAGGTAATGCTCGCGCGAGCAAAATACACGATGTGGCTGGCAACCTTCGCACGGGTATCGACATGATTTATGCGAAGTCTGCGATTGCTGGTGTGGAGGGAGAATGTGACTACATTGAAAAAACCGAGATTGAGACCTACTACGTCTGCCACGGCTATCCAATCGCCTATGTTGACTCACTAAGAAGACTGCTCAATATCGACGCAACAGAGCTTCATGTAATCAACAAAGAAGTAGACTCTGGCAGCAATGCAGAAAGAGTTGCCGCTATCTCTTTTGATACGGAGAGTTACACCTATTCACCTGTCGGCGATTTTTGCCAGGTACTCTATCAACCGGAAAAAGAACCGCAAATCGTCGTTCTTGACGGTGCATGTTAAATACTCAACGATTGCACGCTTTCTATAGTTAACACAAATCCACCACAGCAGATCTTTGAATATCATGTGGTTACGCTAACATTTGCTCAAAAATAATACTAATTGATCTAACTTGTTGCTGCTTACACTTTTAGGCAGTGCTCATGGTATAACACCAACCTCATTCATATCTTATTTTCATCACTAGCCGATGAATATTTACATGCACACACATTTGATACATATGTCAATAATAATCCCATTAAAATCCTTTAATCAACACCTTATGATAAACGTCACCCTTTCCCTATTTTAAATATCCCATCTTAAATTTTCACTATTTAAAATTCGTAATAGAATAAATTAAAATCAATTATTAAACAAATATAATTAATTCTATCATTGAATACTTTAATTAAATCACCAAAACAATAAGCCGTTTAAATTATATTAATATCACATAAACTGACATAATTTAATTTTATCCTGAAAAATTCTGATAAATCTGACACATCGATAAGCTGAATGAATACCACCAGAAGCTACATTGGAAACCTCTAAATCCAGTCGCTAAACCTGCCGCATAGAAGCTGTGAAATGGATAAATACCAAAACAAATGGATAAATCCCCTTTACCCCTTGTAAATCATTGGCTTTCATTTATAAATTCAACTTTTGGGTGAACATCTCCATAACCTTTCATTCAAGCCCAAATTCTGCGATTAGTATCAACATCTTAAGAGAAAATGGTGACATTTTGGTTATATTATTTAGATCGAACTCTTGTGTTGAATGACAATCCCACCATCACATATCCATCACGCCAATATAATAACTATCGCTTAGGAGTTGAGCTATGCACTGTTCTTTCAATATAAATAACAATAATGAGAGCTTGCAACCAGGGCGTCCGCATGAATGGTTAAGATTTAGCCATCGATGTAAATCCAGCCATAAGAACTTGTTCCAAGTAGGCAGGCTTCATCATACACCGCTTCTGTTTCATCGGTACGCTAATCTTGGTTGACTCAGCTCTGAGCATGTTCAGTGCCATATGTCTTAATCCCGCCATGTTTTCAGCAGCATTTTCTCTATAAATCTGACAAGCATCTTCACCCATACTGACATCTAAAATCCAATGCATGGATTCAATGCCCCAGTGGGCACGGATAGCCTCTCTTGCCTGCTCTGAGGTCAGTTCTGCTGAACTAATGTAGTAACGATACTCCAACTCTGGAGCCTTGCCTTTTGTTGCTCGGTAGTTTTCGACCATCACAATACTGGTTAACCTATCCCAAGTGGAGAAGTCACCCTCCAACTCACGAGCACTCAGGATATGACAAGTACGCGCTTCAATCCGGCCCTTCTGCTTCTCAACTTGATACCTATCCCAGTCAATCGGATCTCGCCGGCGTGAGGAGAAGGCGGACTGAATCGAGGCCGCTAACTTGCCTTGATTACCCTTAACCGATAATAAGTAATCACCGCCTTTGCTCGTGATAGCCTTTGCTATCTTAGTCTGGCAGGCCATCGCATCAATCGTCACGATAGCACCTCGTAAGTCGAGCATCTGGAGGAGTGCAGGTATCGCTGTGATTTCATTACTCTTAGCATCGGTTTTTAGCTGACCTAATACGAGTTGATTAGCACAGGAATAAGCACTCACCATGTGAATGGTGCTTTGCCTGTCGTTTCTGTCATAGGAACCCCGTAAAGTTTTGCCGTCAATGGCTACCACTTCACCACCAGTTAACTTGTGCACTGCTTTCATCCAGGCTAGAAAGCAATCTCGGAACTCTGCCGGGTCGATGTTTGAAATCAGACGAGCAAAGGTATCATCAACCGGCACACCTTTTTCGAATAAACCATGTTTAAGAAACCATTCATGGTGTCCGAGAAACATACTCGCGAATATCAGTCCAGCCTTGACCTCCGGCTATTACGGCACAAATTGAACCAAATAAAATGTCGAACAGAGGATAGTCTACTTTTGCGCTTTGTCGTTCGTCTCGAATGATGCTGAAATACGTTTTGATGGTATCTAAATTCATGGGTGCTCCTCAAAAGAGGAGAATAAGATCACAACCAACCCATCAGGTCAACGTTAGTCAACCATTGGGCGAAAAATGTTCATGATCTTGCCCTGAGCTTGCAACTGATCTATAATAAAGAAAAAATATATATAAAAAGAGACAGTAATAAGATATCAGAGGTAACTCTTAATAGTAAAGAGAGTTTTGTTTTCAAATATCTTATTGAACACTCATCAATATCAAACCCTCAATCTGCACGAGATGTTGAAGAATCTTTTAAATTACACTTTGACGAAGAGTTTAGCTTATACGCGTTAAAAAACATTATTGCTTCTATAAGAAAGAAATATCGAAGCTTATGCAAAAAAGCGAAGGTTGATAATAATAGTGAACTTATCTCTAACCTTTATAAGGTAGGTTACTTTATCGACCTCGATAAAAGCTCAACCAACCGTATCGCACCAAAGTACGACATCAACCAATTCAAGCCCAGCCAGGTCGAGATGTTGAAACTGATGTTCAACACCTATCATCGAGAGCTGATCAAGGCTCTGATAACCGTGTTCACCATCTCTTCTTTTTTCCTGTTCGTTGTCTACTTTTTCCAAATCCTTTATACAACGAAGATTGCGAATGAATACAGTGAAAACACCAAACATATTGCAGCAGAGGTCATGGACTACGGTTGTGATAGCCAAGGTGCAGTGCACTCGCTAAGGCACTCGCTCAACCTTGATTCTGTCGTCATGGCAACACCTCATGGCTCATGCTATATCTCTAAAACACGTTCAAAAATGATAGAGCTCGATCAAGCAGACGACTTCTACGATAGTGCTGACTTTGCCTATTCACGCTTCATAGATACCGAACACGACATAGAGATGGTTGCTCGAATATCTAAACGCTCTATCGAAGCTCGATACAAGAACTCACTATTGCCTCTATTAGTCGATTCTATCTCCATCCAGAAGAATGGTTACTACATCTTAAATCTTGGCGAAGAGAGTAAAGTTATTTATCAAACATCCCTGCCAACTGGCGCAACCATCACCTTCTTCAGTGACGATATTGTTGCGTTGTGGATTGCGCTTTCTCTGATAACCGCCACGCTGCTTTATCGCTCTTATATTCTGGGCTTTGTGATCTATCTGTGTCGTTGGCAACACATCTCCTTTGAAGAAGAGCCCATCATCAACACTGAAGACAACAGCGTTTTATATTACGAATTGCTATCTCGTGTACGTAACGTCGGCGTTTTAAGCTTCATCAACACGATGAGACGCACCAACCTACTGACATTTCATACGATTTTACTTATCGAAACGGTCAGAAACGCCAAGTTGAACAACAGCCATGAGGTTTACGGTGTCAACGTCTGCCCAAGTGCTTTAGTCGGGAATAACTTTTCAAAGCTCAAAGTGCATTTGGATGCGATGGAAGCGAATGAATTTGTGGTTGAGATAACTGAATACTCAAACATTGGATATGGATGTGAAGTGATAGACAACATCAAGGCGATCAAAAAGCTAGGGATCACCATCGCATTGGATGACTTTGGTACGGGCAATAACAACATCGAAATCATCAATGTCATCTCTCCTACCTATCTAAAACTGGATCGCTGTTTTGTTAAGGATATCGAGTCAGGAGAGCACCATCAAGGCGTGTTGCTTAATATATCGGAGATTGGACGCCTATCAAATATCACAATGATTTATGAAGGTGTCGAGACGCGCAGGCAGCAATATATCCTGTGTCAGTTGGGCTACAACCTGCATCAAGGTTACCTATATAGCCGGCCTAATGAGTCAAAGGAACAATAGCCCCACCCTAATAAGAATCTTGATGAACAACTATTCCCTATTCAAATAATAATCGCTCATACAGCTGCTTGAGAGCCCACAAGGATGTAGGCTTCAAGTACCCTCTCCGCCAAACATGCTTTATCCAACCATAAAAGTTAACATTCAGCTAATTTATAGAAAAAGCTTGTCTATCTTGGGAATTAGGTTAGTGTTATACACATGTATATCACCATGCAGTTTTAATTATGACCGAATGGAAAGACGACCAACCGATCTTTAGGCAGCTTGCTACGAAGATCAGTGACCAAATTCTTCAAGGTGTTTGGTTAGAGCAACAAGCATTGCCTTCGGTGCGTGCCGTTGCTGCTGATCTCAAGATCAACCACCTTACTGTCATGAAAAGCTACCAGTTACTGGTGGATGAAGGCTTGGTAGAGAAAAAACGCGGCCAAGGCATGTATGTGGCCGAAGGGGCACTTCAAAAATTGAAAGAGTCTGCACACCAATCATTCATCAATACACAGATCCCAGCCATCGCTGAGACGCTAAGCATCATTGATATGAGTGTCGAAGAACTTGTGAAACAGCTAGCACAACATATAAAGGACAAGTCATGAGTACTTTACTTTCCGTGAAAAACGTAACCAAAACCTATTCAAATCAAGTGGGTGTCGAGAACATCAGCTTTGAGTTAAAGCCGGGGCAAGTGCTTGGCCTTCTAGGCCACAATGGCGCGGGTAAATCAACTCTCATCAAGTCTCTGCTTGGCGGACACAGCTATCAAGGTGAGATTGAGGTTAACGGTTACCACCCTATCCACCAGCATGCAGAACTCATGCTGCACTTGTCGTACATCTCAGACGTTAACGTATTACCCGAGTGGATGACCGTTAAACAACTGCTTCGTTACACCCAAGGTGTCCACCCAAGCTTCAACAAGCAAAAAGCAGAACAGACATTAAGCAGCACCAACATCAAGCTATCTTCCACTATCAAACAGCTTTCTAAAGGAATGAAGGTACAACTTCACCTTGCGATCATCATCGCAACCGATACTCAAGTATTGATCTTAGATGAGCCAACGTTGGGTCTCGATTTGCTGTACCGCGATACTTTTTATCGCCACCTACTAGAGTGGTTCCACGACGGCGAACGCGCCATGATCATTGCAAGCCATGAGGTTTCAGAGATTGAACACTTATTAACGGATGTGCTGATTTTAAAGCAAGGCCATTGTGTGCTGCAAAAGAGCATGGAAGACATCGAGAACGACTATTTCATTATCGAACTTGCAAACAACCATTCAAGCGAGATCCAGAAGCTCAATCCGCTAACCTCACAGCCAGGGCTAGGAACTACTAAGTGGTTATTGGAAGGTCAATACAAAGCGCAGGTTGAGCCGATGGGCACTATCTACAATGTTGGCCTCGCAGATCTATTCCTTGCAACACAAACGGAGAAGGCATAATGCATCCAAGTTTTTATATGCTAGAAAAAGAACTCATCGAGCACAAAATTAATACTCGATTACCTCTATTTGTCGCGTTATGTGGTTTCTTGCTGTTCGTTAGTCTGTTTTTTAATGGCGCTGCGCAGCATGAGTTTTTCTTCGAAATGCAAGTGAACGGTGACGTGAGCGACATCCATAGAGAGTTCGCGCAAGATCTCAACTCGGTGATCTACTTTGGCGCGGGTCTGATTTCACTGATCCTGTCGACACTTTACATCCCTAAAACGCTGCGTAAAGAGCGCCAAGAAGGCAGTTCGATGTTTTGGAGAAGTATGCCAGTATCTAATGCAATGACTCACGGCGTGAAGTTAGGTTTCGGTTTAGTGGTTATTCCGGCTATCTGTGCGTTGCTCGTGCTGTTCGCCGATTTCCTATTCTGGATATTGAACATCTCAAGCGAACAACAATTGGCGCTACTGGTTGAACAGCAATCTCTATTTTATGTGCTGAGTAACTGGGTGGTGTTCTTTGGGCGAATGCTGTTAGTTGCACTGGTTTTATTACCACTGGCAACCGTTACCCTAGCGATTTCGCAGTTGGTAAACTCTCCATTACTTGTCATTTTCATCTCAAGCTATGCGATTAAGTTCCTCTCTGTCGCCGTGTTTGGGTTCTATGGCATCAATGACTTCCTATCTCTCATCGCATCACTGCCAATGAATGTGCTCATAGCAAGTAACCCATTAAGCGCGATTGCAGAAGCGCCTATTTTATCTTTAAGTATTTACGCACTGATTGGTGTTGGCGGTTATCTGCTGAGCCTAAAGCTAAATAGAACGGATGATGTGAGCTTGAAGACGCTGTTCCAACGCTAGAGTCAGACCCTAAGCACGAGCCTTTATCGGGCAGTCACATCAGATATCAAAATCTAAATCAAAGCTTCTGAGAAATCGGGAGCTTTTTTTGATCACGACTTTGCTAATACAGGGATGGGTAACAAGGACAAAGGGATTTAATTGGGAGTAACCGAGTGAAGAAACAAGAGAGTCTAAGAGGAGGTATTAATGAGCTGACATTAAATTGCATTGTTGTTAATGCCTGCCAGCTCTTTAGGGATGATTTCTTTAGTCGCCGACCAGATGAAGGTCCTTAAGAGTGCTAATGAAATCGGTTTGTTGCGTTTTACACTTGATTAAGCTTTTCAGCTTTTAAAGCTTTACGATTTAAAGCTTATTTCTTTGATGCTTCTTTTGACGTGTCTTTCCAGTATTGGATACGAACGCGATGAAGCTGTGCTCTTCTCATTTTTTTCATAAGGGATATTTCCTTTTCTTTAACTGCTCTTCATGAGCTATTTTTATTGCCAACCATTCGAATCTAACGGTGTTTGATGCCCAGATCAATGATACAAATCACAAAATATATAGAGTTTTGAGTACCATTTACATCAAAGTATGACCTAGATATCAACTATGGCTCAATTCAATCCTATGAGCCGCTGTGCAAAATTAAGGTTAGTTCTCTCAGGTGACAAATTCATTTCAGTATCAATACAGTTCAATGATACTAATTTAATAGACCGGACCAACGCGAATTTAGTTCCAGTGTCTTATCTTTTATTAATCATACCGCCCTGAAAGTTACAGCGTAACCAAGCCTACATTCAATGTGAACAAATAATCGCCACATTAGCCTATACGTCACAACATCAAAATGGGATTATGTTTGTAACGGATAGAGCTTTTGATAGAAAAAAACCGTAGTGAATAAAATTAAATGGACGTAATTATGAGTAAAGTAATTCTGCAAGGGCATATTCTAGTGCCAGACAACGACCTAGAAGCCGTCACACAAGCCTTGGTTGCGCACAAAGAACTGACACTGGAAGAAGCTGGTTGTATCGTGTTTCGAGTCAGTCAAAGCACCCTTCAACCTAATCGCTTTGAAGTGTATGAAGAATTCACTAGCCAAGAAGCATTCGAAGCGCATCAACAGCGAGTAAAAGCCTCGGAATGGGGTGAAATCTCCCAGAACGTGACGCGTCATTACCAAGTCACCGATGTTCCGACATCATAATGATACATCCGCTAGCCAACCACATCGTCACATTGTTCAAACAAGATCCCTTGCGAATGCAGGTTTTAGACTGTGTATCTCAGTTGGATTTGCCGCAGTGTTATGTCGCTGCGGGCTTTGTGAGAAACCTCGTTTGGGATCACCTACATGGTTATACCTCCCCGACCCCACTCAATGATATTGATGTGATCTACTTTGATCCCATTGATACCTCCTACGAGTCGGATCTTAGATACGAGGCTCTGCTTAAACAACGGTTACCCGAACTGAATTGGCAAGTTCGCAATCAAGCCTGCATGCACATCAGAAATGGGGATGAACCTTACCAAGGCTCATTGGATGCGATGAGTTACTGGCCAGAGAAAGAAACCGCAGTCGCCATAAAACAGAGCCTCACTGGGGATATCGAGTGTAATTCGGCGTTTGGCTTAGAGAGCTTGTTTGATTTAAAAGTCACACCCAACCCAAAGCGTAACCGAGATATCTTTGATCAAAGAGTGCAATCCAAAGGTTGGCTAACCCAGTGGCCTAAGTTAACGATTAGTCACCGTTAACTAGCTTTCAAATTCAAGCGCTAAAACCATTGACTAAAAGTCCAATCAGATCGACCATGCCCCACTTGTTAGCTGACTAACTTAGTAGCTTAGTAAGTCAGTCACTAATCAACTCATCAACCGCGCGTGGCAACTAACTGCTGCGCTATCTCGTCATATTGAGTAACGACCATGAACCAACAATACATGCTGCAAGCACTCGAAGCTTCGCGCCAAGCCTTACCTGATTGCCAACCAAACCCACCAGTAGGCTGCGTTTTGGTGAAGAACGATAAGGTGGTGTCTGTTGGGTACACTCAAAAAGTCGGCGGAAACCACGCCGAGGTTGAAGCACTGAATAGCTATGATGGAATAATGGAAGGGGTTACCGCTTACGTGACATTAGAGCCATGTTCATTTGTCGGCAGAACACCCGCTTGCGCCAATACATTGGTTAAAGCCGGTGTAAAACACGTAATAGTGGCGATGCTAGACCCAGATCCTCGTAATAATGGTCGTGGTGTTGCAATCCTTGAATCACACGGCGTGAAGGTGGATGTGGGGTTATGCCAAACACAAGTGAGCGCTTTTTTAACCCCTTACCTTGGTAAGTCCTAGATCTTAAACAGCCAGTATTAATTCAATTTTACTCGGTAAAGCGGATTGACTGGTTTGTCGACAAAATACGACCAGATATGATTGTAGACCGCATGTTGGTTAGGGAATGGCGCTAATGCTTTTGCCTCTTCTAGATTGCACCAACGGTACTCGGTATGCTCGTCATTCAGTTCAATCGCTTGGTTGGGCGGGCATAGCACTGCAAACACAGGGATTAGTTGAATCACATTCACGTGCGCCTCGTAAAACTGCTCTAGAAACTGCGCGTTATACAAAGCTTCTACTTCAATTTGGGTCTCTTCTTCAAACTCACGCACGATAGCCTGCCAGCCTGTTTCACCCGCTTCAATCGAACCTGCGACATGGCACCAAAACTCGCCCTTCACACGCTTCATTAGTAGCATTTTCATTTGTCCGTCGATCTCTGAAATAGCGACACCGGAGACAATGGAAGTATTGAGTGGAATCATAACGTTACCTTAGTTTTCATAAGAGGGCGGCAAGGCTAACACCCTTCGTTTGTTAAATTGTCTTCTATGATTAAAAACGAGAAGTTACTCATCAATTAATGGCGTTCAAGCCATAACTCATGAGTTCAGTGTTAACCGTCTCGCTTGGCTATCCAATAATAGAACCATTTCTTATTTGAGGCGCTTTTCGATAAAGAGTAGAATCGCCGCCTTGTACTGTGTTTAACGTCTCTAAACATACACAGTAGACTCACAACCATTTATCACCACGATATAAGTATTAATACGACTATGCACTCATCAAAACCAACGCACGACTCAGAAAACAGCCACACACCTGAGCATTGCTTCACTCGTTTTCAACAGCCGATCGAGTCATATTCGTTGCCTGAGCGTTTCACATTCCCGTTCTACTACGAACCACACCCACTGTGTGAAATCGCATCTCATCAGCTTCAACAGCATCTAGAAACACAAACCGACTGGCAACACGACTTCGGGCTGGATTCTGATGAAGGTCGCGGCAAAATGTTTGGTGTGTTGCTGGTTAAAAGCCCTGAAGGTGAGCTTGGTTACTTTTCTGCTTTCTCCGGAAAAATCGCAGACCAGAACCTATTGCCCCACTTTGTGCCACCAGTATTTGACATGCTAAGCAGCGACAGTTTTTTCCATCAAGATACTGCCGACATGATGGCTGTGAATGCAAAATTCAAAGCACTACAAGCTAACGCAGAATACCTTGAGTTGTGCGAGCAACTGGCGCAGAAAAAAACGCAAGCTGAGCAAGAAATTGAAGCTCAACGTCTATTGATTATTGAAGGCCGAAAAACGCGTAAAGTACAACGTGAACAAGGTAAAGAAAACCTTGATGAGCAAGCCTTCGAGCAATTGAACAATGAGTTAAACAAGGCCAGTGTTGCCGACAAGAACCAGCAGAAGTACCTAAAACTCAACTGGGAACAGACCCTGCAAGTATTGCAGGCTAAAGTTGATGTTTTCACAACTCAACTGGCTGAGCTAAAAGAGCAAAGAGCACACATTTCTCATCAGCTTCAACACAAGCTGTTTTCACAATACGCTTTCCAAAATGCGGAAGGAAACGTTGAAGACCTTAACCAGATCTTTGAAAACACGCCAAACAAGATACCACCAGCAGGCTCTGGCGAATGCGCTGCGCCTAAATTACTGCAATACGCGTACTTAAATGGTTACACACCATTGGCATTGGCTGAATTTTGGTGGGGTCGTTCACCGAAATCGGAAATCCGAAAGCACAAGAAATACTACGCCTCTTGCCAAAGTAAGTGTGTACCGATTTTAGGCCATATGATGAAAGGTCTAGAAGTCGATCCAAACCCATTGCTAGAGAACCCTGCTGAAGGCAAAGAGCTGGATATTCTGTTCCAAGATGAGCACATCGTTGTAATACACAAGCCGGCAGGTTTTCTATCCGTGCCGGGTAAAACCATCAAAGATTCCGCCTACACACGCGTTCAAGAAATGCATCCCGACGTTGAAGGACCATTTGTTATTCACCGCTTAGACATGGCAACCTCGGGTATTCTAATTTTCGCTCTCACACGACGTGCGAACAAGAGCTTGCAGAAGCAGTTCATTACTCGTGAAGTCGAGAAGCGATACGTGGCAATGATTGAAGGCGTTCTAGCAGAAGATGAAGGCTATGTTCGACTGCCATTGCGTGGTGATTTGTATGACCGCCCTCGTCAGATTGTCTGCTTCGAACACGGCAAGCCTGCAGAAACCAAATGGGAAGTGATTGAGCGAAACGAGCAAACCACTAAGGTCTACCTGCACCCTAAAACAGGGCGTACACACCAGTTGCGTGTTCACTGTTCACATGAAGAAGGCCTTAACATGCCTATCGTCGGTGATGGCCTATATGGCAATAAAGCCGACCGATTGCACTTACACGCGGAAAGACTTGCGCTGCACCACCCGGTGACCAAAGAGTGGATGGAGTTTCAGTTCGACGCCGAATTCTAAAATATCTCATGAATAACGAGTCTTAATGAAAGGAGCCACAACGCTTGTGGCTCCTACCTCTTTTGGGTATATATCCGCGCTTATTGCACTACATCAAGATTCACTTTGTTGTGAAGAGTAGCATGCCCACCTTCTTCTCTCCTTGAGGCCTTTGATATGTCATCAGCTGCTTTGAACTTACAACCTAACAAACTGACTTCCCCATTAATTGCGACTCAAGCACCAAGCTTGAAGCCACTTACACCCAAAAAGCCAGACTTGAACTCGGCAATGCTTAACTTAATTGAAGAAGTTAAAAACGAGCTCCCACTTTACGAATCGGAGACGTTTATCTGTGGCCCAAAAGGTAACTGCTCTGGTTGCTCTAAGAAACTACTAGAGATGGTCGACAGTGAGTTAATGTACTGGGAACATAGTATTTCAATTGGCCAAGGGCCAAATTTCGAAGAACTGCGCCGCTTTGGCAAGCTATGCAGCAGCGTAAGACGTGGTTTAGAAAGAAACGGCCTAGTAGAAAAACGCCTTAGAGGCAGGTAACCAGGCTAGGCCGCTAGGTTCGGTACTCAAACACGATTTAGGGCGTCCTCGATCGTGTTTGAGGTCTCGTGATACCTAGCCTTAGCGCATATTAACTCCACTTACCCAATTGGAGTTAAAACCATGAAATACACACATTTACTGTTCACATCCCTACTTTTCCTTTGCAGTTCAGCCATCGCTTCCGGCGTCGGATTCACTCAAGTCACCGTAAATGACGATCCTAATCGCCCGCTAAATACTGCCATTTGGTATCCCACAAGAGATACATCAGGCGTAGCCTTAATTGGCGATAACCCCGTCTTCATCGGCACACAAGTCATCAAATATGCAAACATTCAACCTGGCACTTTTCCAGTAATACTGCTGTCGCACGGCTACCGAGGAAACTGGCGCAATCAAAACTGGCTGGCGACCAAACTAGCGAGTCAAGGTTATATCGTAGCGGCCACTGACCATCCGGGAACCACCTCTTTCGACCACTCCCCAAAGCAAGCAGCAAAATGGTGGGAAAGACCACGAGATGTATCACGTATTCTGGACTACTTGTTATCCGAAGCCCCGTGGAAGCAGTCTGCTAGCGCCGACAATGTTAGCGCAATCGGGCATTCATTAGGTGGTTGGACGGTGATGCAACTGGCGGGAGCGAAAATGGATAGACCAACCTTTGAGGCGAATTGTCTCAACTACCCTAACCCACGAACTTGTGGGCTTGCTAAAGAGCTAGGGCTAGACAAAGTCCAAGATGAAGAGCCTGACCCAAAAGACCTTTCAGATCCTCGGATTCAACGTGTCGTTAGCCTTGACCTGGGGCTTGCTCGCAGCTTTTCAGCCAATAGCTTAAAAGGCATCAATGTACCAGCCTTGATACTGGCGGCCGGGATAGATATAGGAGATCTCCCCCAGGCATCGGAGTCTGGCTATATTGCTGAGCACATGCCACTGAACTCAAGACGCTACAAAGTCTATGAGAAAGCCACCCATTTCAGCTTCATTCAAAGCTGTAAACCCGGTGCTATAGCCATGCTGAATGAAGAAGTGCCAGGAGATGGCATTATTTGTAAAGATGGCATTGGTACATCACGCGACCAGCTACATCAATTGATCTTAAATGACATCATTAGCTTTCTGAATTGATAAACGGAAGCAAACACACTCAATCTAACACTTGTGGCGAACTTCGATACTCACTCGGAGTTTGCCCAGTTATCCTTGAAAACTCGCGATTGAAATTGGACTTGGTCTGAAAGCCGGAACTAAAGAAGATGTCAGTTATCGCTTCATCACTTTGCATCAGGAGAGTCTTAGCGTGTTCAATCCGATAGGCGTTAATCACCTTCGAAATGTTCTCTTGGTGAGTTTGATTAACCGCAGACGATATCTTGCGAGCAGGAATGCCTAGCTTTCGTGCCAAGCGATTGAGAGACAGATCAGGATCTTTAAATAATTGATGATCCCTCATTAATGCATCGAACTTAGCCATGATCTGCGCGGTTTCTTCAGCTTGGTCGTCATCTAAGCTGCTCGCTAGTGTGGTCGATGTATCGACCTCTTCTGGAGAGCGTTGTGACATAGAAGGTAAAGCCTGCACTTGCTTGGTTTTTTCTTCGGCAGGCGTGCTAATACTGACCACCATCACAGCGGACACAATGGCTGGAATAAGAACAAGGTAGCTAATCGATAAGATCAGATTGGTGTGCTGCGCATTCAACAGCAAGATATCGTAAGAGAGCACACTGTCGACCAAAGCGGAGAATAGTAGCATTACACCTGCAACCCGTTCAGCAACCAACACTTTCGAGATATCGGTTAGCCGCACTTGTTCCGGCACTCGCAGCGACGACTTCAGCAGCAAGACACCATAACCGAGATAGAGCAAGATCAGCAATACATCAAGAGTTCCCGCCCAGAGATGCACATAAAAAAGTGAGCCAACTAAAACAGCAATCGGACCTAGCCAATGCAAATGTGTACTGGATTGGCTTCGATGAGCTCCCGAGAAACAGAGCCAAGCCGCCACAGGAACACAGGCACCGAGAATGGGTTGTAAGAAGCGAAACAACTCAATATCAAACGTCCATCGCAGGCCTACTACCGTAACCATTAACGCGCACAGAATGATAAACCAAAATGGCTTTTGACTGGTTTGTGGGTAACGGCATCGAAGCAGCACACCTGTCATCAATAACAACAGCGCTGCGACAAATGGTAAAGGAATGGCAAGCATCAATAGTCCGTTTGAGTTCGAGAAAATATCACTCCGCTTCAAGCACTTCATTAGCGAAGTAACTGAGCGAACCAGTGATAGATATTGAATATCAATCTATGGTAAATCATTCCTCAGAGAGAAATCTAGAACGAAATCTTGATGGTGTTAAGCCAACGATTTTCATGAAGACTTTTCGAAAGCTGTTTACGTCCTCATAGCCAACTAGGTAACTGATCTGCTCAACCGATTTATGGGAGCTTTCCAATAACTCACATGCACTTTGAACACGCACATGTTGGATATAATTGATCGGCGTGTAGCTGGTCGCTTTGGTAAATTGACGAATAAAGGTTCTTCGCGTCATAAACGCTTCTTCAGCCAATTGATCAAGAGACAACGAAAGGTGATGGTTCCTTTGAATAAAACGCTGCACCGATACAATCTTGTCATTGCCGTGAGCATAGTTTGGCACAAAGCTCTGATAGTAGCGTTGTTCTCTCAACCCCGTATCAAGCACGAGGTATTTACCTAGATTACGAGTATTGGTCGGCGTTGTGTATTTGGTTAGGATAAACAGAGCCAAATCCATCCACGACATCAAACCACCAGCGGTCATCACATCCGCATCATCAATCAAGATTTTGTCGATATCGACTGCGATCTGTGGGTAAAGCTCCGTAAACTTCTGCTGTGCTTGCCAGTGCGTGGTCACGGTTCGCCCTTCTAACAAACCTGTTTTTGCCAAAATGAACACGCCTGCGCAAGCTGAGCAAAGTATCGCTCCCCTTTGGTGAGACTCAATCAGGTATTCAAGCAAGGTGTCATTCGGCTCTAGATAGTAACAACCATCTAAATTCGGTGGGAGTATGATGACATCGGCGTTTGATACGCTAACACTGTCATACGCTTGGATCTGAACGTTGAATTGAATCTTCTCAGTCGAAGGTTCAAGAGAATTTGCCATCTGCAGAAACTCTTTCACGCCAAACACAGCGCTCTGCAGAGAGCCTGGGTAATCGATAATTTCAACCTTTACTGATTTTGTCACTATTGCCATATAGTCTGTCATTTTTGACGTTCATTAAAAAACACAGAGTAGTCATAATAGCCCCACACCACAAGACATTAACAACAAAGGTATGGATTATGAGCAATACTGCACTACTACTTATTGATTTCCAAAACGACTACTTCCCTTCATACGAAGGTGCGAAATGGGCACTCTCTGAAACAGAAAAATCGGCAGAAAAAGGCGCGCAATTACTCAAGACATTCCGCAATAAAAAACTGCCAATCGTTCATGTGCGCCATGAGTTTCCAACCAACGAAGCACCCTTCTTCTTACCAAATTCTGATGGTGCTCAAATCCATAACAGCGTGGCTCCTCTAGAAGGTGAACCTGTTATCGTAAAGCATCAAATAAATAGCTTTAGAGATACTAAACTGAACAAGGTACTAAAAGATCAAGGCATTAAGAAACTGATCATCGTTGGCGCAATGAGCCACATGTGTATTGATGCTGTGACTCGTGCAGCAACCGATTTTGGCTATGAATGCCACGTAGCACATGATGCTTGTACTACGTTAGATATGGAATTCAACGGTGTTGAGGTTCCAGCTGCGCATGTCCATGCAGCTTTCATGGCTGCGCTTGGCTTTGGTTACTGCAATGTCGCAACGGCCAGTGAGCTTGAAAGTCTTCTTTAACAAGGAAGCCTAGATTTTCTAGTCTGTTCATTACACACACAAAAAAAGGCTCCTATTAAGGAGCCTTCTTATTAGAGCCTGTGATAGCTCAGTTTGGTCAATTATTACTAAGCTTGTGCCACTTGGCGTGCTGGGTGTTTGATAAACACAGCAACAACAGCCACGATAGCCAGTGCAAAACAGTAGTACGAGTTAGAAACAATCTCTAGCGGAGATAGGTTGAACACAGAACCTAATAGCAATACCTGAGCACCATAAGGCAACACACCTTGAATCACACAAGAGAAGATATCCAACAAACTTGCCGAACGACGCGGAGACACGTTGTTCTCTTCCGCCAGTTGGCGAGCCACACTACCAGATACAATGATCGCTACGGTGTTGTTTGCAGTACACATGTTAACCATTGATACCAAGCCAGCAATACCTAGCTCACTCGCACGGCCATTTGCTTGCTTAGAGTGTGAAGAACCAAACGCACGAATCAAACCGCTCACTAGGTTAGTCAGAAACGCTAATCCACCTTGGCGACGCATCAGCTCACTCAAACCACCAATCAGCATCGACAGTAAGAAGATCTCTTGCATGTTGCCAAAGCCTGCGTAGATGTCTTGAGCGTAATCCGTCAAGCCGTAGTTCTCAACAGAGCCAAAACTCACACCACCCGCCAGCAAGATACCGATCGTCAACACAACGAATACGTTCATGCCTGATACCGCAAGAATTAGGATAGTGATGTACGGCAGGACTTTCAGCCATTCAATTGGGCCTGTTTCAGGAACTTGAGTTGCCGTGCTGTTGAAAGCAAAGATAACAATCGCGATAAGTGCAGCAGGAAGTGCAATGCGGATGTTCTCTTTAAACTTTTCTCTCATCTCACAGCCTTGCGAGCGTGTCGCGGCAATCGTGGTATCAGAGATGATTGAAAGGTTGTCACCAAACATAGCGCCACTTAGCACCACACCAGCGGTTAGAGGAATGCTCATGCCAGCTGAGTCAGCAATGCCTAGTGCCACAGGGGCAACCGCAGCGATAGTACCCATAGATGTGCCCATTGCGGTCGCAATGAAAGCAGAAATAAGAAAGATACCCGGTAGGATCATGCTCGTCGGGATCGCCGACAAACCAAGGTTGACCGTTGCATCAACACCACCAGAAGCTTTAGCCACGGCCGCAAAAGCACCCGCCAGTAGGTAGATCATACACATTGCGATAATGTCTTTGTGACCTACTCCACTTAAGAACTGTTCGATAGCACGGTTCAATTTATCTTTGCTTAGCAACAACGCCAGCATCACTGCAGGCAAAGCCGCAATCGGAGCTGGAAGCTGATAGAAAGCAAAATCGACGCCTTGCAGTGACAAGTACGTACCTACGCCAATAAACAGCGCAAGGAACACGATCAGAGGGATAAGCGCAACTGCCGAAGGGGCAATTACCGCATTAGAATTTTTCGAATTGGACATGGAACGACAACGCTATAGAACAGGAAGGAGAGCAGACTAATGTCACACTTAGAACTTGTCAACGTCTAGACGTCTAAACGCCCAATTTAATGCAAAGTAATAAGAACCTTATTGAGCATCACATAATAGAAAAGGCTATTTACTCACCAGTAAATAGCCCTTCGAGAATAAATTGCCAATACGCAAAGCAGAGTTCTAGAGAGCTGCTTTCTTAATGAATAGAGCTTATAAATAGCTTAGCGCTTTTGTGTGAAAGTCACTTGGTACTCTCCGATACCATCATAAGCAACGGTTGTTAGCTCGTCGAAGTCAAGCTCAACCACACCACAGTAAGACCCTGTAATAATCGCCTCGCCCGCTTCAAAACTGATTCCACGCTTGGTCATCGTATCGATCAACCAGTAGACAGGGTTTTGAGCTAATGCGTTAGGGTGAGTGCCAGAAAATGCCTGAACTTTTCCAGCTTGGGCTATAGCCACTTCGACCTTAGCAGCAGTAAACGCTTTATCTTTCTCTATTTCAGGACCAAGAAACAGGCCTTGGTTTGCCAAGCAATCGGCTAAAACTTCGTAAAACTCCGCACCAATTCCATCGGCAAAGCGAGATTGAATTAACTCAAGTGCCATATGGCAAGAGCCAATTGCATCATTGATTTGTGCTTCACTGTAACCATTTAAGTTCGCAGGCAAAGGCTTAGTCAGTACAAAAGCGATTTCTGGTTCTACTCGGGCTACCTCTTTGCCTAGCACTGAGCTTGTGTCTGCGAACAATTCACAAACTTCACCTTGCTGTACGTTGTCAGTGAAAATAGGCGCTACGATAAATTTATTTTCTGCAAGAGGTAACAGACACTTCCAGCCCCCCACTCTATCTGCACGAATTTCAATCATTGATTCTTGAATGGCTAACGCATCATCTAAACTGGTTGGGCGATATTGTTCGATTAATCTTGGCGCTTTAGTTCCCGCGGTGCGACGGCTTAATAACTCTTTAGCCGCCTGCTCAAATACACTTGTCATAATATACCGTTTAAATTTAGAACGATTGGAAATAGGTTTAGGTAATTGCATCACTCATACGATGGTTTCACCGTAAAGTGTTCAAAGGCTTATTGTCACATGTACCGCAAGTAAACACATACCGCTAAGTCAATATATCAAAAGAAAAGCCAGCACCTGATGATCGGTTGACTGGCTTGTTGAATGTGTCATTGTTGAAGAAACGCTACTCGCCTTTTAACGTCTTCTTAAGATTTTGCATGAAATTTCTGAAGTGAGGCATGAAATCAATAAACAGAGGGTGTTTTCTATCTTGCATCATCAACGGTCCCAGTAAGCGAATACTTACACCTAGTCTCGTTGCGGATTGCTCATCTAGGCCACTGTCCTGCTTGATCTTCTCTACAATCGCGAACATGTTTTCTCTGTCTTCAATTTCAAACTGCATGGTTTGCAGTTCACGATCTTCCTTGATGTTCACTTCTTCGATAGTGATACGGTAGTGATTGTGTTTGCCTGTGATTGTTTGCATCGTCATTACTGTCTCCTAACTTGAATTTACGAACAATTAAGTTGACAATATCAACCATAAATACAATAGTTGACAGTGTCAACTATATTTCTAAGGATCGTTTATGTCTGATAACACATCGTTAGAGTCTATCTTTCGTTTAGTACACTCTTTGAAACGTCAAATGAGTGAACAGATTGAGAGCTTGGATTCTGAGATCGCACCCATGAACATTCGTGTCATGAAGATCATTACTAAGAAATCTCCATGTACGGCTATCGATATCGCGCACTACTTAAACCGCGATAAAGCGCAGGTCACGAGATTAGTTAATGCACTGATCAATCAAGAGCTTGTGAAGAAGTCTCCAAATCCAGAAGACAAGCGCAGCCAGTTATTGATTCTGACCAATAAGGGTCAAGAGGTCATGAGTAAAGTTTCGGATATAGATCGAGACATGCTGAAGAGAATGACCAAAGGCATGGCTGAAGATGAGTTAGAGCAATTCAGAAAAATTGCAAAAAAAATGGCGCAAAACTTAGAGAACTGATTTTCAAAATAAAACGAAAAAGCGCCATCGAATCAAATACTCGGTGGCGTTTTTTGTAGAATTTGGTTTTACCTACATATCAGTATGCCAAAATCGACTTTGAAAACGCTTTATCCTACTCGTTAAGAAATTAATCAGCAGACCATACATTCTTGAAGTCGGGCCATCCCCAGTTGGTGATGGCGACGTTTTTCAGAATCCCTTGGAAACGAACGGTCTGCAAGTGATGGAACATAGGCACTAACCAATAATCTGAGATCAGAGTAGACGCGATAGGTTCTAGCTCTGCCAAGTAATTAGGCAGTTCAACGGATGCTTTATGACTATCCAAGCGCTGTTTAAGCCAGTCGCTGTTCATCTCTCCTAAAGCAGAGTGCAAAACAGGATCGTTCATCATCCACGAAAATAGCGAAGACGGGGCATTATCATCGAGATTCAGGTTACACAGCACCAGATCCTCCTTTAACTCGCCACTCTGGGAGAGCAGCGCCAGTTCGCGAAAGCTGTAGGTATTGACCTCAACTTCCACGCCATATCGTTTGAGTATGTCGGATACGCAAATCGCACATCGGTACAACGCATAATAGTCATAAACCGCAATGCTCATTCTTTTCGGAAGTTGAGCCTCTTTCGAAGGCGTTCGATACAATTTCTGCCAACTTGGCAGTATGTTTTGAGCTAAAGAGACGCTAAACAAACCCTTGTTATGTTCCAACTGAGACAAAATCGCTTGTGGGTTGGTCAGTTCTGAAAGGTATTTGCGCTGCTCATTATTAAGCGGAGTTGCCGCTGAGTTCTGATTAAATAGGATAAACAGGCATCCATCCTCGACTCGGCTACGAAGGCCGTCTGTATCTGCAGAAACGAGTTCTACGTCACTTTTCCCTAACTGGTGAAAACAAGACGAATCTTCATAAGGCGATACGTGCATTTGGCTATCATCGAAACGAGCAGTGCCCGTCATTGATTCCTCAAACTGCCAAATGGTCACTTCATCGGTTAACGAGCGACAACCATAATAGTGCTCAAATGCGGCGAGTTTGATGCGTTCATTATTGGTTTCGACCACTTTGAATGGGCCAGTGCCTACTACCGTGTGAGGCACAGAGCTTAATGGTGACGGCTCACGGGTCACTTGCGCTGCGGGTTGCATTGAATACTTAACGCCAGCCAACAAGCCTGCGAAGCCGGTGTCAGCTTTAGTGAGTTGGAAGCTGATCCTTAACGGCTGCTCACTGTAAACCGAAGCAACATGAGCTAACTCTGTTTGATAGAAAGGTAAGGTTTGCAAGGCTGAAAACAGCGAGACTAACTGTTTAGCATCAACAGGTTGGCCATCGTGGAAGGTTAGTCCTGGGCGCAAATAGAAAGTCCAAACTAACTTCTCAGCATCATATTCCCAATGGTGCGCTAGCTCAGGCTTCAACTCGCCCTTACCATTACAAGTGACGAGGCAACTGAATACTTGTCTGATCAAAAATCGTTCGCTGCTGCGGTGAATATGGTGTGGAAACAGGTCTTCAAACTTACGTTTATAGGTTAATTGAACGTGCAGCAGCCCTTCGCGCATCGTCGCACCGGATGTTTCTTGGAGAAGAGAGCCAAACACTGCGCGGTCATTATCCAAAATAGAGAGCGCTTTTTCGTACTTGCCCTGCTCTATCAGCTTGCTGGCAACATGTTGAGTCAGTTGTTGATTGCTAAAGCGCAATGTCAGGTTAGAACGTTGATTCCTGCCGACTTTTGGCTCCCACACCACCCATTCAGCCTGATGCATCTTGCCGAGTAAGGTTCGTGCATGGCGCAAACTGGTAAACAGCTTGTCTGCCACCTCAGTCAAAGTCACCGAATGTGAGATGTTTGGCTCGAACGAATCCAGCCGAGTGTAGTAACGCATCATGTTTAGATCAGACAAATAATGAACCTTTTAGAAATAACCCTTCCTCATAAAGCCGATTATAAAACACATTTGTCTTTGAGTGACGATAAAAGTCAAAAACAGGAACACCCTATTAAAAACCCATCTGTTTATTACTTCCTATTAAACAACCATAATTAATGGGTCAGCAGGGAATGTTGAGTTCCCACCAAAGCCTAATACAAGAGAAGTAATCATCATGAGAAAATACTATCTTAATAAGTTAAAAAGCACCTGTAGCAAGCTCGAAAGAGAAGCACTACGAACACTTATAGAGCTATGTAACTGGCGTTATTAGTACACTTTTTAGCACCGAGTTAACGCGAGTTGAGCACAACCTAATATGCTCCTACCCCCAATATGAGTTAGGTCTCAACTCGCTTTTCCATTCCAAATCCCCTCTCAACCCAGCTGTACCAATCACTCACACATTCGATAAATTTCTGTTGTCGACTCGACAAATTTAATTCGTTTTCTTAGTTAAGCGAAAAGCCTTAAGGTTCGCCCCGAAGCAAGCAAGGAGCCTCAGAAAAAACTGAAAGCTCAGCTAACAACTAATTTATTTGCAGTTACCAATCAGGTATTAACTAAGGAAACGCCATGCGTATCGCAATTCTTTCTCGCAACGAAAATCTATACTCTACTTCTCGCTTAAAAGCGGCTGGAGAAGCACGTGGTCACCAGGTCGATGTTATCGACACGCTGCACTGTGATATAGATATCGCGAGTAACAATCCGAAGATTCGCTACATGGGTGAAGAGCTACCTCAATACGATGCTGTTATTCCACGTATTGGCGCTTCCATTACCTTTTACGGAACTGCGGTTGTTCGCCAATTCGAAATGATGGGCACTTTTTGTATCAATGAGTCAGTAGCAATCAGTCGTTCTCGCGACAAACTGCGCTCACTACAACTGTTGTCTCGCAAAGGTATTGGCTTACCAAAAACAGGTTTCGCTAGCCGCCCAGACAAGATTCAAGACTTGATCAAAAACGTAGGTGGCGCGCCACTAGTGATCAAGCTTCTTGAAGGTACTCAAGGTATCGGCGTGGTTCTGGCTGAAACAAATAAAGCAGCAGAAAGCGTTATCGAAGCATTCATGGGCCTAAAAGCGAACATCTTGGTTCAAGAGTTCATTGAAGAAGCAAATGGCGCAGACATCCGTTGTTTTGTTGTTGGCAACAAAGTAATTGCAGCGATGAAGCGTCAAGCTGGTGAGGGTGAATTCCGCTCTAACCTGCACCGTGGCGGTACAGCTCAACTGGTTAAACTAACCAAAGAAGAGCGCGCTACAGCAATCAATGCTGCGAAAATCATGGGTTTAAACCTATGTGGTGTTGATATTCTACAATCTAAGAATGGCCCTGTTGTAATGGAAGTGAACTCTTCTCCTGGCCTAGAAGGTATCGAGAAAGCGACAGGTAAAGATGTAGCAGACATGATTTTCGAATTCATCGAGAAAAATGCAAAACCAAACGCTAACCGTACTCGTGGCAAAGGCTGATTTAACACCGTTAACTCATGATTGGAAATGATATGAACAATAAAATGATCATAGGGAATACTGAAGCACTTTGCTTACCAGAGTTAGGGATAACTGGACTACATACACGTGTTGATACAGGGGCTAAAACCTCTTCTCTACACGTAGACAATCTACTATGTGTAAAAACAGACGGTGAGAACTTCGTGGAATTCGATCTTCATCCAGATGTGTACCACCTAGAAGAGACTGTGCGCTGCAAAGCGAAGCTGAAAACAAGTAAGAAAATCAAATCATCTAACGGTGAAGTTGAACACCGTTGTGTGATTGAAACCATGCTAAAAATGGGTGGTCAGGAATGGCCTATCGATATCACGCTAAGCAACCGTCAAGATATGACTTATATGATGTTGCTTGGTCGTCAAGGCATGAGTGACAAAGTGATTGTTGATCCAGCGGGTGAATTCCTGCTGACTCACTAATCCGAGTCATCGTAACCGCTCCACAGGTTATAGCTAAAGTTAGTCACAACGATATAAGACCAGTCTCATGACTGGCCTTATTGCGTTCTATTCTTTAATTTCGAGTTGCCGATCTTACTTTGAGCTTATCTATTTCTTAGATTTACCATGAGATTGAAAACCAAATCGCCAAATCGATAACAACAATTTCTTGGTTTTAACTTTTGTCACTCGCCAATGTGTAACAGGCCTTCTTGGCGCACTCATTAACAGATGTTCAAAAGCTTTCTGACTGAAATCGACTTGGCCACCATGCGCCACCAGCAAGGTATCAAGCTGCATCTCATAGATACGAGATACTGACGCTCGGTACTTGTTAGGGTGAAATATAGGGAAAGGCGGAATCAGTTTCTTTTTCACTTCCACCATTAAGTCTGCCACATAGGCAACGCTGTGAGATGGACAATAAACCGAAAGATCTCGGTCAGTGTGCCCCGGCGTTTCTAGAACCAACCAGTCATCAAAACCCGGAATACTCTCACCATCCGACAGCTTGTAGTCCGGCTTTAACTTTCTCGAATACCATAGGTTTGCTTTAGGCTTCCCTAAGCGATTCGCCATCCATCGTGCCAGCGCCAGATCCGTCAAATGCATCAAGATACCATCAATACCGTGATACCAGTCTTTGTCTCGGTTTGCTGCCACCAAGTTACAGTTCGTTAGCTTTCTGAGCTTGTGCGCGGCCCCTGCGTGATCGGGATGCATGTGTGTAACCACAACCGTGTGTAGATCGGAAAAATCACGCAGAAGCTCGGTTTCGATAAAAGTTTTCAAATGGGGGATGTCGGCTCGACATGCGCCATCAAGTAACAGTAATTTGTCTGGATACTCCACCAAGTACATGTCTTGGATGTAACCTTTAATGGTATGCAGCTGCAAAACCGCTCCTTGTGATAAAATAACTGGTCAGACCTATACAATAGCAAATCCAATTTGAATTGTGATCATTTTGTTAAAGTTCACAATCTAAAACTAGAAAGAGAGCTACAATCAAGATTTCTATTGATATCCACTAAATTACTCAAATCCAATGTTACTCAAATCGAATTCAACTCAGAACAATGAGTACACATTCCAAAGATAAGCATCAATTTAATCCGATATTTTCAGCATTATTGAATGCCTGCATTGCCGTAAACCTTGCTCTATAAGCCATACAACTCAAGCATTCAGCACCATTTATCGTGACGACAAAATACGCGATTTGTTGACCTAAGTTATTAGGACTATATATGCGCTTCTAATTTATTGTCTGAGTGCTATACATGAACCAATTAATCGATGCTCTTTCTACCCAAGGTTACTTTGTTTGGGATGACTTCTTAACGCATGAAGAAGTAGTGGCATTGAGGGATTGCATTCCAGAGAACTGGAAAAAGGCTAGGATTGGCCGTAACGATGAAGTAACGCGAGAGTCGACCATTCGTAGTGACAAGATTCAATGGGTGCGCCGCGACATGGGCGAGCCAGCTTCTCTGTTCCTAGACAAAATGGAGCAAATTCGTTTAGAAGCAAACCAAGCGTTCTTTTTGGGTCTGTTCGAGTACGAAGCGCACTTTGCTAAATACGAAAAAGGCGACTTTTACCAAAAGCACTTAGACTGCTTCAAAGGCAATGAAAACCGCCGCCTGACTACCGTGTTCTATATGAATGATGAGTGGACAGAAGAAGATGCCGGTGAACTTGTGGTTTACGATCTAAAAGACAATCACATCGCTACCATTCCACCAAAGTCAGGCCGCTTATTCGTGTTCTTGTCTGAACAGTTCCCACATGAGGTACTGCCGACAAACACAGAGCGATTCAGTATTGCAGGTTGGTTCCGCATTAACGGCGTGAAAGACAACCAACTCGATATCGCACACTAGAACTGAGCTGATTTTTACAAGCTCTAGCTTATTCAAAGCCTCTCCTTCGAGAGGCTTTTTTATTGAACAAATATTGAGCGAGCATTGAACAACAAACCTCTTAAAAACCGCACACAGTAAATATCAAAACTATCAATAACTTTTCTCTTAAATGAAATCGAAATGAATCTTTCATATCAGTGAAACGGTTTAGCCACGTAAGTGAAATACGTCCTGTTCAAGATAGCTTCAAACGACACCCCTACTGTCTCGTTAAAACTCTAATCCAATACCTCGATATCGATTTCATCCAAAAGGAAACGAAGATGAATAAGCTAATTTTGGCAGGCGTTCTTTCCGCGACAACGGCAATGCCAGCGTTCGCAACGACTCAAGTCACTTGGTGGCACGCAATGGGCGGCCAGCTTGGAGAAACAGTAAACAAAATTGCGACCGACTTTAATGCGTCTCAAGATGATTACGAAATCACGCCAATCTACAAGGGCTCATACACAGAGACCTTAACCGCGGGTATCGCGGCATACCGAGCAGGTGAAGCACCCAATATTCTACAAGTCTTCGATGCAGGCGCAGCAACCATCATGAACGCCAAAGGCGTCGCGAAACCGGTACAGGATATTCTGGTTGAGTCAGGCTACAACTTTAATTCAAACGACTACCTAGCTGGCGTTCGTAACTTCTATGCCGACAACCAAGGCAAGATGGTTGGTATGCCTTTCAACAGTTCGACGCCGGTTCTTTACTACAACAAAGATCTTCTCGCAGAAGTAGGAGCCGAAGCGCCTAAAACTTATGAAGAACTCGAAGTGGTTGCTAAGAAGCTAAAAGCAGAAGGTCACATCGCCTTTTCTCAATCTCTGACGCCGTGGATCATGTTCGAGAACTTTAAGTCTCGCCACAATCTGCCAGTCGCGGACCAAAACAACGGCTACGATGGCTTGTCCACTAAGATCATGTTCAACACCAAAGACATGATGATGCACGTCAGCAAAATGAAAGAGTGGTCAGATTTAGGCTACTACAAGTATTACGGCAGCGACTGGGATGCAAACCAAACACCTTTCGAGCGCCAAGAAGTGGCGATGTGGATGGGTTCTTCTGGTTCATTCGGTGGCTTACGTAACCGCGTACCTTTCGAGTTGGGCACCACCTACCTTCCCTACTGAAAATCAGTTAACCCAGATGCAGGCTTAACCTTCATTGGTGGTGCCGCTCTGTTTGCACTCAATGGCCACGATCAACAGCAAGACAAAGGTGTCGCCGCGTTCTTTGATTACTTAACTAAGCCTGAAACTCAAGTTTACTGGCACAAAACTACTGGCTACGTTCCGGTAACGACAGCGGCTTATGACTTAGCGAAAGAGTCTGGCTACTACAAAGAGCAACCAGACGCAGAAGTGGGTGTTAAGCAGCTAAGCCTAAAATCGGGTGAGTGGACTAAGGGTTATCGTTTAGGTTACTACCCTCAGATTCGTGAAGTGATGCATCGTGAATTCGATAACATCTTCGCTGACCGTTCTAGCGTCGAGAACAGCCTAGACAAAGTCGAAGATGAAAGCAGCAAGCTATTAAAACGCTTCGCTCGCACCATGAACTAGATAGGTTGATGAGCTAGCTCTGTTTATGGACTGGATCTGTTAATGAAATAGAGCGGTTCAACAGCTTAAAACTTAGCGAACCAAAGCAGTTCATTCCTCCTCACTACTTGTCCGTCACCTTGAATCAATAGAGTGATAACGAGTCGAGAGGAGGTTCTTCACTCACGCCATCTCTTGCTCCAAAAACTACAACTCAACTGGAAGCATGCCTTGTTATAGCGCGAGTGGTCACGGTAACTAACAGTGGTTCAAGCCACTCATTTGGGGACTACCCTGTGGAACGACGTCAGCAATTTTTTCACTCTCCACTGCCTTACTTATTTTTGGCGCCTCAGATACTCATCATCGCGGTTTTCTTTATCTATCCGGCGGCAAAGGCGGTGTATCTCTCCTTTATGCTGGAAGACCCTTGGGGCACATCTTCGCTCTTCGTGTGGTTTGAGAACTATCAAATGTTATTCGAATCGAGTGAGTACCTAAGCTCGATTAGCTTCACTCTGATGTTCGCGATCGTGGTGTCTTTCTTGTCGCTAGCGTTGGCGCTGCTGCTCGCCGTCAAAGCCGACAACATCATTCATGGCCAAGGGGCTTACAAAGTCACCCTCACGTGGGTATATGCCGTTGCTCCCGCGATTGCAGGCGTTATCGGTGCCTTCCTGTTTAACCCGCACATTGGTGTGTTCACAGAGATATTTGCAGTGGTGGGTTGGGATTTCAGCTTCCAGACGGATCCTGTGGATGCCACATTTGCTCTTATTTTGGTTTCGGTGTGGAAACAGGTTTCGGTAAATTTCATCTACTTTCTGGCAGGGCTTCAGTCGATCTCTTACGCAGTAAAAGAAGCGGCGATGCTGGATTGTGTCAGCGACTCGAAACGTTTCTGGACGATTACCTTCCCGCTACTCGCACCAACTGGTTTTTTCCTGCTGGTCATCAACCTTACTTACTCGTTCTTTGAAACTTTTGGCGTCATAGACACCATGACCAACGGCGGCCCTGGTGGCGGCACTACTTCGTTAGTGTACAAGGTGTATCGAGATGGGTTTGTTGGCGCAGATTTAGGCGGCAGCTCTGCACAATCTGTTGTGTTGTTACTACTGGTACTCACTCTTACATTTATCCAGTTTCGCGTTGTAGAAAAGCGTGTTCATTACTAGCCCACTACAGCTAGGTTTTAACGCGACAGGAGTTATTTATGAAAAGTAATAAGATCTCTGACCACCTAATTTTAATTGCTGGGATGCTGTTCATGTTGGTCCCTATTTGGCTAATCTTCGCCAGCTCGACGCATAACCCAAACACCATTGTCAGCGATGGCTTGCAGTGGTTACCGGGCGATAACTTTACAGCCATTTATAGCGAAGCTTGGAACAAAAGCATGGGCTTCAGTGGTGAAGTCACCGCTAGCAAAATGATCGCCAATTCGATGATCATGGGACTAGGTTTTGCGATCGGTAAGATCATCATTTCGATGATGGCCGCGTTTGCTTTGGTCTACTTCAGGCTGCCTTACGCCACGGCTTGGTTTTGGCTGATCTTCGTAACCCTGCTGTTACCACTAGAGGTTCGTATTATCCCATCTTATGAAGTGGTTGCTGGGCTTGGGCTGCTTAATAGCTACATAGGTTTAATTCTACCTCTGATCGCATCAGCCACCGCAACCTTCTTTTTTAGACAGTTCTTCAAAACCATCCCCGATGAATTATTAGAAGCTGCACAGTTGGATAACGCAGGTCCGTTTCGATTCTTTGTCGACATCTTACTGCCACTGTCTAAAACCATGATCGCCGCGATCTTCATCATCATGTTTGTGGTGGGTTGGAACCAATATTTGTGGCCAATCATGATGACCACGGACGAAGGCTACAACACCATCGTGATGGGCATCAAACAAGTACTCAACAACATCAATGAAACCAGTTTACCGCGCTACGACTATGTTTTTGCCATGGTGATTTTAGCTATGTTGCCACCCGTTTTAGTGGTGGTTGTATTTCAGCGTTGGTTTGTAAAAGGGCTAGTAGAAAGTGAAAAATAGCAACGACACAACTCAAATGACCGATAACCGCATTCAATCACTCGATGAGTACAAGACGTCTCACCCAGCTTCTCCGCAAACATCAGAGGACACCCCGATGCCAAAGTTAAAACAAACGTTAGGGCACACCCAAGCCACTCACGATCGTACGCACAAAGCACCTACCATGTTAGGCATCAAAAACTTGGTAAAGACTTATGAGAACGGTCATCGTGCAGTGAAAGATGTCTCACTTGATATCGCAAAGGGTGAATTTCTTGTGTTGGTTGGCCCATCGGGCTGCGGCAAGTCTTCTATCCTACGTTCAATTGCGGGGCTGGAAAGCATCTCTGGCGGCGAGATTCACTTGGGTGGGCGCCGTGTTGATAACGAAAAGCCAGCTCAACGAGATATCGCAATGGTCTTTCAAAATTACGCACTCTACCCTCACATGACAGTGTACAAAAACCTCGCTTATGGTTTAAAGAACCGAGGTGTAAGCCAACACGTGATTGAAGAGAAGATTGAGAAAGTCGCCAAGACACTGAGAATCGAAGAGTACCTAGACCGCAAGCCAGCCAAGCTTTCGGGTGGTCAGCGCCAGCGTGTTGCTATGGGACGAGCGATTGTACGCGACCCTCAACTGTTCCTGTTTGATGAGCCTTTGTCTAACCTAGATGCCTCATTGCGCGCTCACATGAGATTAGAAATCAAAAAGCTGCAACGCGAGCTAGGCGTAACCAGTGTTTACGTGACTCATGACCAAGTTGAGGCTATGACACTGGCAGATAGAATTGTGGTTCTCAACAAAGGCCAAATAGAACAAGTCGGCACACCAAGAGAGGTCTACCACCAGCCTGCCAGTACCTTTGTAGCAAGCTTCATTGGTAGCCCCGCGATGAACTTCTTAACTGCCACGCTCGATGATGGCTATCTTGAAATCGGCGATCAACAAATGTATCTACCCGAATATGCGCACGTTAAGGACGCGACTATCACTCTTGGCATTCGCCCTGAACATTCTGAGGTTTGTAGCGATTTAATCATGAACGCACTGCCGCTGGAATTACGTATCAGCGTGGTTGAGCCTTTAGGGCCTAATCAGTTAGTTCATGGCTTTGTGAACGAACAACCCTTTATTGCAGTCACACCCGAAACAACTTTGTGCCAAGCTGTCCCCCTCGGTCTAAGCATTGATAAATCGAACCTGCATATTTTTGACAGTCGTGGGAAGCGTATTCAACCAAATAACTTTACTTCACAAGAGTCACGCGAAGAGGTAACAAGCTTAACGACGGCTCTCGCTTAATCGAGTACACTGATATTTAATGCGTTTTTACGGTGCGTCTTTAAGAAGGATTAATTATGTCGTCTATCATCGTAGGTCATCGGGGTGTAGCAGGTACTCACCCAGAAAATACCAAGGCAAGCATTGAACAAGCCGCTAAACTCGGTTTGAAATGGATTGAAGTAGATATTCAGCCAACTCAGGATGATCAACTTGTGGTTTGTCACGACCACACCCTTGAGCGCTGCAGCGATGGCAAAGGTCGTGTCGACGAACACACCCTTGCAGAACTGCGTCAGCTTGATTTTGGCAGTTGGAAGTCTGAGCAGTTCGCTGGTGAAAGAATATTGACGCTGGAAGAATTGCTCGCGCTTGTTGAGCAGCATGATCTCAGCGTCAACTTAGAGATTAAAGTCGACAGTCGACATCAAGCCCCTCATGTCGTTGATTTGCTACATACAGAGTTGATTCGTTCAAATGTAGACACCGACAGAGTGCTGCTTTCAAGTTTCAGCCATCAAGTGGTTTCTGAAATGGCTCGTCACCTGCCGAGATACCGCGTTGGTGTAATTACAGAGCAACTGACTCAAGCCGACTTGATGTTGATTGACGAAGTTAAAGCGTTCAGCTGCCACATGAACTACGAACACGTGATTCAGAGCGATCTCGATACACTAGGTGAAGCAAAAATCCAAACATGGTGCTACACCGTAAACGATCCGTCTCACTTCAAATTCATCTCAAAAGTAGATGCCGTATTCACTGATTTCCCGAATCAATTTACCTCTATAAATTGACCAAGCGAATACTGTAAAAACAACCCCGAGAGGCTTTAAAACTAACTCTCGGGAAACCTCAAAATTAGGTAGCAAACACAAGTGAGTAGGAGTACATTCCGCTACTCACTTGGTTTCATTAGCTCGCTCTATTTAGACAGCTTCATTGGTTACTTAATTTATGGATCTCATTTTTAGTCCAACCTTCCCAATTTTGGGTGCAATCTTCATTTTCGCCGCTATTGTTCGTGGCTTCTCAGGTTTCGGTTTCACCTTAGTGGCATTGCCATTAAGTGCGTTATTCGCCCCTGTTATCGAACTGGTTCCCGTTTTCATGCTAATCGACCTATTGGGCAATATTCAATTGCTGCCTAAGGTTCGAAAACACGTCAACTGGCGCTGGGTTTCAAAGGTATTTATCCCTTGCCTAGCCTTTACGCCTGTCGGCTTACTTCTACTTAAATCCGTTAACCAAGACACGATCATCTTGATCATCAGTGTCTTCATTTTTGCGTCTGCACTTATGATCTACAGAGGTTTCCAGTACAAAAATGAACCTAGATTTGCTCCCTATATTCTAGGCAGCCTTGCAGGGGTAATGAACGGCGCAGCATCGATGTCAGGGCCTCCGATTGGCACGCACGCATTGGCAAGCCCAGTCGCACCACACATTGCTAGAGCTGGCCTGATCGCATTCTTTGTATTGGCGGATTCCACCGCGTTTGTTTCAGCATCGATCGCAGGATTGGTCGTTCGAGATATGGTGTGGCTAACTCTCGCGCTCTTACCAAGCAGCATGTTTGGCGGTTATGTGGGTTCTAAACTATTCGAGAGATTTGGTGGAGCAAAGTTTAAGCCAGTCACCATTGCACTGCTCATCGTGATTGCGATATTCAGTGCAGGTCGAGTTTTACTGTAACTGGCTTTAGCGGTTGACTTTGGAAGTTGGTTTCGCGAATTGACTGCGCTAATTGATTCCGGAAAATGATTGAGAAAATTGGGTACCAATGACTACCATTCGATATGGATAGGGGTACCCATTTTTACAAGTTGGAGAAACTCATCCATATCTTGATTAGTTAATGCGATACAGCCATCCGTCCAATCAAAGCTTTGAATAAAGCTAGGTGAACGGTGCTCTCCGTTTTTGATGCCGTGGATTTTGATGTTCCCGCCAGGATCCACATCATTTTGCTCTGCCCATTGCATATCCGAAGGTTGCGGGTAATTAATATGTACTGAGCGATAAAAGTCCGACTCTTTCATCACATAATCGAGTTGGTATTCCCCTTCAGGCGTTCGGTTGTCTCCCTCAAAGCGTTTATGCCCTTTCGGTTGTTTGCCTAGCGCAATACGAAATTCCTGAATCACCTCTTCACCCTTGAGCAGGTACATTCTGCGTTTAGACTTATCAACTTTGACCAAGGTGACCACTTGCAGCAACGAATCTGTATCAGAAGAGGAAGCTGGTAGAGTATAAAACTGTCGAGATGAGCTTTGAGGTGGACGTATAGATGAACCTTGAGACAACTGGGCAACTTGTTCGCCAGAATTACTGCTAAGGACATCATCCACAATAATCACATGTTTGGAGTTTGAATTAGATGAAGACGTTGAGACACGTTGAGAGTGAGCTGGTGCCGACTCGAATACAATCGTCTCGATCGCCGTCGCGTCAGAGACTATTTTCTCGACTACGACCTGCTCAGCATTCGCGTTCGGAACCACAAACAGTAAACACAGTAATAAAGACCAAAACAGACGCACCCTCAAATCTCCTCAAAACGCATGGACATGGTTCGTGACTGAGTTTCCATTCCTAACGACTCATAGAAACCCTTAGCTTGCTGATTAAACTCCATCACTTCTAACCTAAGCTCGATAGCACCACTCGCTTGCGCCCATTGATTGAATGACTTCATCAGCGCTCTGCCGACGCCTTGACTCTGAACCTGATCGTTCACCACAATCGTATTCACCCTTGCCACCTTATGCGACTGAATAAAGCTAACCCCTTTATTCTGCGTTACCTTCCCAGCTAAGAAGCCAACCACCTGTTGATCGTCAACCGCAACAAAGAAAGCGCCAACCGAATCAAGCATCAATCCCAACCAATATTCTTCACTATCACCTAAACCCTGTGAGGCTGGCGCAAACACCATAGGAGCACCAAGGTGGTGTTGACGGTTTATCTGTTCAGAGAGCTCCAAGATCGAGCTAATATCAGTTACCTTGGCGGTCCGGATTTGCATATCATCACCTTGTTTGAATTCAATAACACCTTAGCAAAAATGGCTTAATTGTGCACCGTTACACTGGTCAACTCAGACGCTCTGTGAAGGCGGGTTATTAATATTAGGCTCTAAGTTTAGGTAAATTGTTCCGCAAATCTCAGGCACATTGCCAGCCTTTGAGTGCTACTATCTCTGTAGAATCAATACACTAACGACGACTAACGACTGGATACCCATATGATTAAGTTTGCTGTAATTGGAACCAATTGGATTACACAAAAATTTGTTCAAGCTGCTCACGAATCTCAATCGATGCAACTTGCTGCGGTTTACTCTCGAAATCTAGACAGTGCGGTAAAGTTCGCCCAAGAATTTGACGTTGAAGCGACGTATGACTCACTCGACGCATTGGCAAATGACAAAACGGTTGAAGCCGTGTACATCGCTTCACCGAACTCACTTCATTGCGAGCAATCTATCTTCATGATGGAACACGGTAAGCACGTTATCTGTGAAAAGCCGGTTGCATCAAACATTGATGAAGCAACACGCATGTTCGAAGTGGCTGAGAAAAACGGCGTAGTGTTGTTCGAGGCGTATAAATCTCAATTCCTACCAAACTTTAAGCAAGTCCAACTCGGCCTAGAAAAGATTGGCAAGGTACATAAAGCGCACATCAATTACTGCCAGTATTCATCACGCTACCAAAAATACCTAAACGGCGAGAACCCAAACACCTTCAACCCAGCTTTTTCTAACGGATCGTTGGTTGATATTGGCTTTTACTGCGTAGCCGCAACAGTCGCGCTATTTGGTGAGCCGGAGAATGCACAAGCTTCTGCGAAGCTGCTTGAGTCAGGTGTCGATGCTCATGGCTGTGCGATCTTCCAGTATCCTGAGTTTGACGTAACGCTTGCTCACTCTAAAGTCAGCGACTCTTATGCTCCAAGTGAGATCCAAGGTGAATTAGGGGCGATCATCATCGATCACATTGCTGAATGCACCGACGTTAAGATCCGCTTCCGTGATGGCAAGGTAGAAAACCTTACTCAAGTACAAAGCGAGAACTCCATGAGTTACGAAGCACAAGCCTTTGCTAGCTGCATTGCTGGCGACCACACGACACAAGCGCAAGCCCAACAGCGTGCTTTAACCGTTGCCAAGTTAATTACAGAGATGCGTCAGCAAATTGGTGTCGTTTATCCAGCGGATAAATAACGTCACAGCGTAAGTTAACAAACTGATTTTTAAGACATACTGATTTATGCATAACTAAATTTAATCTTTACGACAAATAACTGGATTAGTTGATTGGGGTGCCATCTGTTTAAATCCGCGTTCGATATCTATCGTATTTATTTAATTTATTGAAGGTGTGTAAAGTGTTTTCAGTTGATGATCGCGTTGTAGCAACAAAAGGTGTTGAACTAGGTGAAATGGTAGTAACTGGCCTAAGTGCTGGTGGTGGCTACGTTCACGTTACAACGGTAGAAGGCGCAATGACGCTTACTTACCCAGCACAAGATCTTAAAAAAGCATAGTTTAACCACTCTGCCCTTTTAGTAGTCACTCTGCTAAAGATAACAAAATTGAGGCTTTGGCTGACTTCACTCTTCTGCATTAGAGTGAGCAGCCAGAGCCTTTTTTATGCCTGCAATTCCTTACCAGTCTTCCCATTAGTATACTCGTCGCAGTAAAACCGAATCCAACAGACAATAGAATCAATCAAAGAGTATTTACACTAAGTACTTATTGTCTGTTGATACACACCGTCTATTAGCGCTTAGTTTTAGCAAGACTTTCTGTTACATTAGCATTAACTTATATTTATAATAACCTGAACTGAGGGAAGCTATGAAGCTTTACATTTACGACCACTGCCCTTTCTGCGCAAGAGTCGCCTACATTGCTCAATCTCTAGGCTTGGACATCGAGCTTGTCTCTGTCGATTATGATGACGCCCAAACTCTTATCGATTTGATCGGTAAAAAGATGGTACCCGTCTTACAAAAAGACGACGGATCTATCATGGCAGAGAGCCTAGATATTATCGCGTACTTCATGGACCTAAAATCAAGCGACGAGCAGCGTGTACCATCAGAGCAAGCTGCTCATTTCCAAAGCCGTGCTTTCCCTCTTACTCAACAGATTGGACGCCCACGTTGGTGGAACCTCGACTTGGCTGAATATCGCTCTGCAGGAAGTAAAGAAGCTTGGCGTGCCAGTAAAGAGACCGAAGATTTTAACTTTGAAGAACTCTTAGAAAAGACGCCTCAGTTCGTTCAACTGATTAACCCATTACTGAAAGATGCCGAACTCTTACTGGATATAGAGCATGGTGAGTCATCACAGCCTCTTATCGATCAAGCGGTGTATTTCTCGATGCTTCGCGGCTTTTGCGTAGAACCAAGCATCAGTTGGCCACCAGCACTTGAACGCTGGTTAGAAAAGAAAAGCGAAACGCTAAAGCTGTCTTTACTTCGCTAGAAAGCTATCTCTGATTAAGAAAACTAGCTCTGATTCACAAGCGACTACAACGAGCGCAAACAAAAAATCGAAGCTCTCTGGTGTAAAACTGCGAGCTTCGATTTTCTTTTATCTGGCCATTCTATTTCTCTAAGGCTTTGTCTTACAGCAGACGCCTTCTCAAACCGGTTCGCTCTAAGATTCGGGTCGAGATCTCTTCTACCGATAATGAAGACGTGTTGATATAAGGTATCGCTTCTCGGCGGAACATCGCTTCTACCGTTTGTAGCTCATACAAACACTGCGAATCACTCGCGTATTCACTGCCCGCTAAACGGTTCTCACGAATCTCAGTCAGCCTTTCTGCGTCAATCGTTAAACCAAACAACTTGTGTCGGTATATCTCAAACTCAGGCAGCAGCTTCAAACGCGCTAAATCGTCATGGATGAATGGATAGTTCGCTACGCGTAGACCAAACTGCATCGCCATATACAAGCTTGTTGGCGTCTTGCCACTTCGAGATACACCCAACAAGATGATGTCGGCTTCTTCCAGTCCTTTGAGCGTGATGCCATCATCGTGCGCGAGTGTGTATTCAATCGCAGCAATACGGTCGAAATACTTAACCGAATCTTTGTTCACACTGCGTGAGCGTTGCAGTTTAGGCACAGGTGCCATCTGAATATCATCCTGGACCTTCTGAACGATACTCTCTAACACGTCATAACAGTGCGCAGGCGCTTCAAGTAATTTGGCTTTGATATCAGGGATCACGATTGAAAAGAACACCAATGGTTCGACTCCGTTATCGCGATACGAAATTTCAATCTCTTTTAATAAATCAGAAAGTTTGTCCTCACTTTCCACAAACGGAAAGGTTTTTTCATTGGGTTTGAAGGGAAATTGACCTAGAACAACATGCCCTAAAGTCTCACATGTTATGGCCGTTCCATCAGAAACATAGAATACATCACGACTTTGAATATCAATTTGCATTTTTTATTTAATGTTTAAAATTATTTTGAGTAGGATGGGAACCATAATATATATAACGAAACCCTGCTGACTATTACGTCCCCCACAGCTTTAGAAAATAATTTACATTTTTTTAAACTGATACGTAATCGTTTGCCTTTAAATCCCTACAATGCTTGCTATGTTTCTGGAGAAATAAATGCAAAATAATACCCTATGGTTCAATGGCCTATCCATGGAAGATGTCGACAAAGTCGGCGGTAAGAACGCCTCACTGGGCGAGATGGTTTCTAACCTGTCCAATGCTGGTGTTTCTGTACCTAATGGTTTTGCTACCACTTCGTATGCGTTTAACGACTTTCTTGACTACAAAGGTCTTGATGAGCGCATCCACCAACTACTTGATGAACTTGATGTTGAAGACGTTGATGCACTGCGTAAGACAGGTGCAACGATTCGACAATGGGTTCTAGAAGCTCCCTTCCCAGAATCACTAGAGCAAGACATCCGTGATAACTACCGCGAGCTAATCGAAGACAACGAAGAATTGTCTGTAGCTGTGCGTTCATCTGCAACTGCAGAAGACCTTCCAGATGCTTCATTCGCAGGCCAGCAAGAGACCTTCCTTAACGTAAAAGGTATCGATGCAGTACTCGAAGCAACCAAGCACGTTTACGCGTCGCTGTTTAACGACCGCGCGATCTCTTACCGTGTACACCAAGGCTTTGACCACCGTGGCATTTCATTGTCTGCGGGTATTCAACGCATGGTTCGCTCAGACAAAGCTTCTTCAGGTGTGATGTTCACCCTTGATACAGAGTCTGGCTTCGACCAAGTGGTATTCATCACCTCTTCTTGGGGCTTGGGTGAAATGGTTGTACAGGGCGCTGTGAACCCAGATGAGTTCTACGTTCACAAGCCAATGCTAGAAGCGGGTCACTACCCAATCGTTAAGAAGACGTTTGGTTCTAAGCTGATCAAGATGATCTACTCAACCAATCAAGAGATCGGCAAGCAAGTTGATATCATCGACACGGACACTCAAGAGCGTAACGAGTTTTCTCTCAACGATGAAGAGATCAAAGAGCTAGCAAAACAAGCGATGATCATCGAGAAGCACTACCAACGTCCGATGGACATTGAGTGGGCGAAAGATGGCATCGATGGCAAGCTTTACATCGTTCAAGCTCGCCCAGAGACGGTATGTTCTCAAAGCGACCAAAACGTTATCGAGCGTTACGAGCTAAACAACAAGGCCGATGTGCTAGTTGAAGGCCGTGCTATCGGTCAACGCATCGGCTCTGGTCCAGTTCGTTTGGTTGACTCTCTAGACCAAATGTCACTAGTTCAAGAAGGCGATGTGCTGGTAACAGACATGACAGACCCAGATTGGGAACCTGTTATGAAGAAAGCGTCTGCGATTGTCACTAACCGTGGCGGCCGTACTTGTCACGCTGCAATCATCGCTCGTGAGCTTGGTATCCCAGCGATTGTTGGTTGTGGTACAGCAACAAGCAGCCTAAATGATGGCGATACCGTGACAGTGTCATGTTCTGAAGGTGAAACTGGCTACGTTTACCAAGGCGAACTTGACTTCGAGATCAAACGTTCTGAAGTTGATGAGCTACCAATGCTGCCAACCAAAGTAATGATGAACGTAGGTAACCCAGATCGTGCCTTCGATTTCGCGCAAATTCCAAACGAAGGTGTTGGCCTTGCTCGTCTAGAATTCATCATCAACAAGATGATCGGTATTCACCCAAAAGCCTTATTGAACTTCGATGCACAAACTGACGAGCTAAAAGCAGAAATCAGCGAACGTATTCGAGGCTACAAAGATCCTATCGATTTCTACGTAAGCAAGCTAACGGAAGGCATCGCGACTATCGCTTCTGCATTCTGGCCCAAGCGTGTGATCGTACGTATGTCTGACTTCAAGTCGAACGAATACAGCAACCTTGTAGGCGGCAAAACGTTTGAACCACATGAAGAGAACCCAATGTTGGGCTTCCGTGGCGCATCTCGTTATATCTCGCCAGTATTCGAAGACTGTTTCGAGCTAGAAACTCAAGCGATCAAGCGTGTTCGTAACGAGATGGGTCTTAAGAACGTTGAAATTATGATTCCATTCGTTCGCACTCCAAGCGAAGCGGCATCGGTTATCGACATTCTGGCTAAGTTTGACCTACGCCGTGGCGACCAAGGTCTGAAAGTTATCATGATGTGTGAACTACCATCGAATGCAATTTTGGCTGAAGAGTTCTTGAAGTACTTCGATGGCTTCTCTATTGGTTCGAACGACATGACACAGCTGACGCTTGGCCTAGACCGAGATTCAGGTGACGTGGCACACCTCTTCGACGAGCGTAACCCTGCAGTGAAAGCGATGCTGAAAATGGCGATCGATGCAGCAACCAAAGCAGGTAAATACGTGGGTATTTGTGGCCAAGGCCCATCTGACCATGACGACCTAGCGGAATGGTTAATGGAACAAGGCATTAGCTCTGTTTCGTTGAACCCTGACACGGTTATCGATACATGGTTGAAACTGGGTAACGTAGCAAATAAATAAGTAACGCTTCTCGTGATACCTAAACGACAAAAGCCAGTCACGACGACTGGCTTTTTATTCTCCGAAAGCGAACAAAAATAATCTACCTATCACAACAAACATTGGTATCGAGCTGACCTTACGTTATGCTTTACGCAATTCTTCATTGAGATAATTGTCACCACGACAAACCTACCTTCAAGACCAATAAGACAGATATGAATTCGACTACCGCAACTCCCTCGCCTTCTCTTGGCCGACAACTCTATACAATGACATGGCCAATGTTGTTTGGGGTACTTTCCCTAATGAGCTTCCAGCTTGTAGATAGCGCCTTTATAGGTCAGCTAGGCGTACTGCCGCTCGCGGTTCAAGGCTTCACACTGCCAATACAGATGATCATCATAGGTATTCAGGTTGGGTTAGGCATCGCAACCACAGCAGTCATTGCAAGAGCCATTGGTGCCAATGAATTACGTTACGCGAAACAACTGGGCGGGCTAGTGATTGCAATGGGTAGCGTGAGTGTTGCGCTTTTTTCCGTCATCATTTATCTGCTTCGTGGACCCATCTTACAACTACTCGATGCGCCACCGACGGTTTTACCGATCATTGATTCTTACTGGATCTATTGGCTAGTCAGCTCTTGGACAGGTGCGCTACTCTATTTTTACTACAGTGTGTGTCGAGCTAATGGTAATACCATGCTGCCCGGTTCAATGATGATCGCAACCAGTATCATCAACTTGATATTGGATCCAATCTTCATCTTTACTCTCGACATGGGCATCAATGGTGCAGCTATCGCGACCATCTTAGCTTTTGGTGCGGGCATCTTTATCGTGGCTCCCAAAGTGACCAAGAAACATTGGATGACGTTCGATTGGCACGATCTTGATATCGGCAAGAGTGTTCGATCAATTGGCAACATCATGGGGCCAGCGATGATCAGCCAACTACTGCCGCCAGTCTCTTCTATGTTAGCGACTAAGCTACTTGCTGGTTATGGCACCGCAGCCGTCGCAGCTTGGGCGTTGGGTTCTCGTTTTGAATTCTTCTCTATTGTGGCTGTGCTAGCACTGACGATGTCGATGCCACCTATGATTGGCCGCATGTTAGGGGAAAAGAACCTTGGGAACATACGTAGTCTTGTGAAGATTGCCGTTACCTTCGTGTTAGGTTTCCAATTGGTGATCGCACTGGTGACCTGGTTGTTCTCTGGCGGGTTGGCGAATCTCATGACTAGTGACAACGAAGTCTCAACGATTTTAAACTACCACCTACTGATCGTGCCTATTAGCTTAGGGCCTTTGGGTACCTGTATGCTTATGGTTTCTATCTCGAACGCTTTGGGCAAGTCTTACACCGCCTTGACGATATCTGCATTGCGTCTGTTCGCTTTCTTCTTACCTTGCTTGTGGGTTGGTTCGCAGCTCGCTGGCATTGAAGGCCTATTCTGGGGAGCTATGGTAGGTAATATACTTGCAGGCACCTGTGCATGGTTTATGTACCAGCGAGCTCTTGGGCAAGTCAAGGATAAGCTGGCCAAATAGGCAATTCACGAACTCATCAGTCAGCCATTTCCAACTAAACAAGCAGCTAATTTTAAGGCTGCTTTTTTGTACCTGAAACTTCAGTATATCTTCCATCCATTTAATGAATTTCACATCCCTTTAATTTCGAGAGTTTTTATAACTTGCCCTAGATCATTAAAACCTTCAAAAACGCAACCTTTGGTTTTAAATATGTAAACCTTGATGGGGTTTAAGAAATTAAACCACATCGAAGATGGTTTAGTGATCCTGTTCAAATTTCACTCTTAATTTTGGTTAAATTTCCGCTATTTGTTGGCGTTTTATACGCTTTTATCGGTTTACAGAAGTTTACTGCATCTTGCCTAAATACCACCAAAGGAGTAGATTTCAGTCATTGAGTTCAAAAATGTAAACCGAAATCATGAATGTAAAACAAGTTCGATTCACCGATGAAGACAGAGAATGTTTAAGCAATTACTTCCGCTTGGCGGACACGATTGCCGACTTGATTGGTCCCTACTGTGAGGTAGTTATTCACTCATTTGAAAGCTTAGAAAACTCTGTCGTGAAGATCGTCAATGGTCATCATACTGGTCGTGAAATCGGTTCACCTATTACCGATTTAGGTTTACGTATGTGGAGCACATTCGAAAAAACTGGCGAAGTTTCACCGAAGAGCTATTTCACCAACGCCGCTGATGGTTCCCTACTAAAATCGACCACCTGTGTACTAGCTGGTCCACAACAAAAGCCGATCGGTATGCTGTGTATCAACATGAACTTATCTTTCCCATTCCCAGAAATCGTCAAAACGCTCATGCCACAGTGCAATGTCCCTCAAACCATTGTCAGCGAGACATTCAGCAACAATGCGAACGACGTCATTCAACAAGCATTGAGCTCAGCCATTAACGAGGTTGACCAAGATGAGTCGGTTTCTTCCAAAGGTCGCAACAAAGCCATCATTCGTTGTTTGTTTGATAACGGAGTATTTGAGCTAAAAGAGACGACAACACAAGTATCAGAGCAACTTGGGATCAGCCGACAGGCGGTTTACAAGTTTATCCGTGAATTTAAATCAGAATAAAACCAATAATTTAGGAGTTACATCGTGAAACAGATCATTGCCACTGAACAAGCACCTGCAGCTATCGGCCCTTACTCACAAGGTACGTCTTACGGCGACATGGTTTATACATCAGGTCAATTACCTCTCGTTCCAGAAACGATGCAGTTTGTTGAGGGCGGCATCAAAGAGCAAGCTCGTCAGTCTCTAGAAAACTTAAAAGCGGTATTAGAAGCAAGTAATGCGGGACTGGACACCGTGCTGAAGACAACCTGCTTCCTGTCTGACATGGAAAACTTCGTTGCCTTTAACGAAGTGTACACAGAAGTGTTTGGTACAGAGAACGCACCTGCTCGCTCTTGTGTTGAAGCAGCACGACTACCAAAAGACGCACTGGTTGAAGTTGAAGCCATCGCATACAAAAAATAACCGATTTAGGTATTAATGGGTATCATAGGAGATTCTCATGAGCGTTTCATTTATCGCATTAAGCGTACTGTTCTTTGGGTTCTACGCACTGCTGTCGAACTTCAAAAAGCAAAAGAAAAGTTTTAACTTCCGCGTACTGAGTGCGCTTGCTGCTGGCTTACTGTTCGGTGGTGCAATTCAACTTGTTTTCGGTGTCGGTAACGTTGCAACATCTGGCTTTGCTGAACTAATTTCAGTGTTCGGTAAAGGCTACATCAAACTTCTACAAATGATCGTTATCCCACTTGTATTCGTGGCGATGATCTCTTCGATCATGAACGTTGAAGGCGGTGGTGCGCTATCTCGTATCGCACCAAAGATCATCGGTATTCTACTTTTCACTTGTGCAATCTCAGCAGCCGTTGGTATCGCAAGTATTTACCTATTTGGTATCGATGCGAACGCGCTAGTAAGCACTATCGGCACAAACAGTGCGATTGAAGCTCGCGGTGATTCGCTGGTAGCAACACAAGATGCAATGGCAAGCAGTGGTCTGTCTGGTATGGCTCTGTCTATCATTCCAACCAACATCTTTGACATGCTAACGGGTTCTCAACGTACTTCAACATTATCAACTGTATTGTTCGGTATGTTCCTTGGTTACTGTATCCTTCAAGTGAAGAACCGTAAGCCAGAGAAAGTGCAAAACTTCGTTGATTTCATCAACTCTGCAAAAGAAGTGGTTCTTTCAATGGTTCGTGAAATCCTGAAGCTAACGCCTTACGGTGTATTTGCTCTGATGACCACGTTCATGATGACCAACGACCTGTTCGCACTCGCTGAAATGGGCCGCTTCCTTCTAGCGAGCTACGTAGCAATCGGCGTAATGTTCGGCATCCACTTCGTGATGGTATCTATGTTCGGCCTTTCTCCAGCGAAGTTCATGAAGAAAATCTGGCCTGTATTAGTATTTGGCTTCGGTTCTCGTTCGAGCATGGCGGCTATCCCACTAAACGTTGAAACACAAACTCAACGCCTAGGTGTAGACGAAGAAACAGCAAACATGTCAGCGACTTTCGGTACCAGTATCGGTCAAAACGGCTGTGCGGGCATCTACCCAGCAATGCTCGCTATCATGGCGGCACAAGTAATGGGCATGCCTGTAGACTTAAGCTTCATCCTACAACTGATTGCTGTTATCGCGATTGCTTCATTCGGTATCGCGGGTGTTGGTGGCGGTGCAACGTTCGCTGCAGTAGCAGTACTGACCATCATGGGTCTAGACATCACAGTAGTAGCGATTCTCGTGTCTATCGAAGCGCTAATTGACATGGCTCGTACTGCGCTAAACATCTCTGGCTCTATGTTGTCTGGTGTTCTAACAGCGAAGAAGAATGGCTCACTGGATACTGAACAATACGACGCTGACGTTACAGCGACAGTATCAAAAGAAGCAGCAGTATAATTCTCAAACTTAATTAAGAGCACTCCACTTGAGTGCTCTTCTGTTTTTCCTGAGTTCAGGTTATTTAGGTAGTAAATATGAAAGTTGTTGTTATAGGCGGTAGCGCCGCTGGTATGAGTTTCGCAGCAAAATACAAACGTAATCAACCATCAGACGAAGTCATCGTTTTAGATAAGCGTAGCTACATATCTTTTGGAGCATGCGGTCTACCCTATTTTGCAGGTGGCATGTTTGATGACACAGAACGCATGATTTCTCGTACGCCAGAACAAGCGATTAAATCTGGCTTAGACGTTCGTGTTGAAACAGAGATGGTCGCACTAGACCGCATTGAAAAGCAGATTAAAGTCCGTCACCAAAACGTAGAGACCACTATCGATTACGATATGTTGGTGATTGCGACAGGCGCACGTCCGATCGTTCCATCATTCGGTGAATTCAATCCAGAGTACGTATACACACTCACAAGCATGGAAGATGGCTTAGCAGTAAAGGAAGCGCTTAAAGACGATAGCAAACAACGCGTGTGTGTCATCGGGGCAGGCTTTATCGGGCTGGAAGTCTTCGATGCGGCACATGGCTTAGATAAGCACGTGACGATCATCGAACGTGAACAGCACATCATGAGCCGTCAGTTCAGTCCAGAAATCATTGAAGTAGTCGAAGGTGCTATTCGGGAATCAAGTGCAGATCTTAAAACAGGTTGCAGCGTGTCAGCTATTCGTGATGCTGATCAAGGTGGTTACATCGTTGAAACCGATAACGGCAACGTCGAAGCTGATATCGTTATCCTATCACTCGGCTTCAAACCAAATACTGAAGCATTCGAACTACCAAAAGCTGCAAACGGCGCTCTGTTGGTGAATGAATATGGTGCCACTGAAGATGCTTACATCCATGCTGTCGGCGACTGTGCCGTTGTCCATCATATGGCACTAGGCAAACCTGTTTATGTTCCTCTAGCAACCACAGCCAACAAGCAAGCGCGCATGATGGCCGACAAGCTAGCAGGCAAAGATACTTATATGTCGGGCTTCTTGGGGTCATCTTGTTTGAAAGTGCTCGATTACGAACTGGCGTGTACCGGCATATCTGAACTTCTGGCGAAAGAACATAGCTTAGATGTGAAAGTATCAACGATTTCAGACAAGAACCAAACCGATTACTACCCAGGCCAAGAAGACATCAAGGTCAAACTGGTTTATCACCCGGATACTAAGGTTCTTCTAGGTGGTGAGATCGTAGGTAAGAAAGGAGCAGTTGGTCGCATCAATGCATTAGCAGTTGCTATCACCGCTAAGATGACCACCCAACAGCTTGGTTATATGGACTTCTGCTATGCGCCACCATTTGCGCGTACTTGGGATGCCCTGAACGTGGCTGGTAACGTCGCGAAGTAAACGAAATGACATAGAAGTCCCAATAAACAAAAAGCAGAGCGATTACGCTCTGCTTTTGGATGGACTAAAACCTTAACGTTCATCTGATGGAAGAACAAAGTCGACATATAACGCAAAATTTCCGATTCCAGAAGCTTTAATACCACCCAAGTCTAAATCATTTGTCGAATAAATCATGGCAGAAACCCCCATGTTGCTTAGTTCTATCGCCTTCTGATACTCGCTCCCAAGCGAGCCAAGATTATCACCCCGATACGTCACAGCCTTAATTTTATTTAAATCAATCCACTCAAGAATCAATGGTGTATTTAGATCTATATTTAATGCGACATTATTAAAACCTAACTCTATTGCTTCATTATATTTATCTGTGCTGAATACTTCGATAATAGATTTATCTTTATCTATTATATACTTTGAAAGCAAGGCAAGATTTTTTATTTTATCCGTAACTAATACCACATCATTTTTATCTAGAATATCAATAGCTGTCGATATATTTAATGTTTTATATTGATCATAAATTATCTTTGATTCAAACTCTTTAGAACTAATAGACCCAGTATTATTAGAATTTGTCATTTCGTGAAAAGTCTTCCAATCATGAACAGCAACAATCCTTCCATCCGATGAGATAAGTAGATCTAACTCTATCATCTTGAATCCATGTTCAATTGATTGCTCCATCGCTTCTAACGAGTTTGTATATTTTAATCCGTTGATTCCCCCACCGGCATGTGCGATCAAACCACCAGAATTACCGATAATTTTAGGGATGTTATTATGTTCATTTGGGTATGCCTTTACATTGCCTCTCCATACATCAATGACTACACTCATCGAAGGGCCGATAACAAAAGCTACCCAAAAACATATGAGAACTAGACAAAATATTGATATTAAGACTCTGATTCCTTTGAGTATCATGACATTTTACCTGTTGAGAACTGGGGTTGATGATAATGTTTGGTTTACCCTATCAATATTGAGTTTAAACATATTATTTATAGCAACTATAATAGCATTTGTCGGTAATAGATTTGTATTTCTTCTTCTAACGGTAATAATGACTTTTGATTTCTACTTAAGATTAAACTCTCTAAGCTTAGACTTAGGTGTCTTAGGTTCGGTTTTAGAGTCTAATAGAGGTGAGGCACTTGAACATATACAAAGCATTAGCGTCATAACATATGTAAAAATTATTATATTTTCCATTCTACTTTTTTTATCATTTCACTTTACCTTAGGAAAGGTTGGTAAGTCATTTTCATTAATTATGTTGATATTATTTTCCAGCATATTAGTCACAAAATTTTATAGCTTACATGATAATAAAAAGACGACATACATCAATGAAGAATACTTAAAAACAATCCATCATGAAGTGTGGTTTAGTTTTTTAGGGTTAATTACAGTTATTAAACCTATTTCTTTATATTATGAGCTGTCTCTTCTCGAAGGGGGAAAATCCGTAATCTCTTCAAAATGGGAGAATGTTCATACAAACAAAGTATTAAAAGATATTTACATCGTAAATATTGGTGAATCTGTGATCAAAAATCACTACCCATCGTATAACGAAAAAAATGGAAATATAAAAGGAGCATCCATATTTAATGGTGTTATTTCCCCATCCGTTGTTACATATTTCTCAGTCCCTCGAATATTATCAAAGAGCCTAGATGTAAACAGGCATGATAAAAACTTAAATGTGATAGATCTTGCTAATGATGCTGGAATGAAAACTTATTGGATATCAAATCAAGCAAAGATCGGGCAATACGAGACACAGGTATCCGCAATCGCTAGTAGAGCACATTACCAATTTTATAAGAATACGTCTTATGATAAAGCTGAACCCGATAACATTCTCCTACCAGAAGTGATCAAAGCAATTCGTGAAGAGACTAAAAGGCCAAAAGTGATTTTCATCCACACTATGGGGTCTCATTATGATTTTTGTAAGAGATTTGATGAAGAAATTTCACTAAAACCCTCAGATAACAAGTACCTCATATGCTATTCAAAATCAGTGGCTTATGGCGTAGCTTTTATAGAAAGGCTTAGAGACTTACTCACGATCCATGATAAAACATATAAAATCATTTATTTTTCTGACCATGGCCTAACGTCTGTAAACGTTCCACCGTATCTAATTCACGGTACTGGCTCACATTTTACAAGGCAGGCAGTAGAAGTACCTTTCATAGCAATGAGTAATGACCCACAAGAAACGAAAATACATTCGGTCAAATACAATCTGAGAGACTTTTCAGACACATTTGCGCAATGGGTAGGTATATCTTCAGAACAGACAGAGCAACATAAAAGTATCTTCAATACCAAGTACATAGGAAAGGAGTACGACTCAGTGTTAACAAGTGAGTTTAAGATAAGAAAAATCGACTAAGCGAGTAGCTCTGTTACTAAAAAATCATGAATCATCAAAGGTTACGTAGTAAATATCGGCTTCCTAACATTAATCTGACTCTTATTTCGCTCTGTGTAAGCTGATATCAGTTAAATGTCACTTATATAAGACATTCATTGACCTTGTTGGCAACCAACCTAATAAGATGATTTAGGAGCTCTTATAGTATCGGTGAGTGAATAACTGAAAGTTCACTATTTGACTGGATATATAAAGGTTTGAAACGTTAAAACGAAAAAAAGCCCGCTGATTTCTCAGCGGGCTTTTCAATGGTGGTGGAGGGATAGGGATTTGAACCCTAGAACCGCTATTAACGGTTGCCGGTTTTCAAGACCGGTGCTTTCGACCACTCAGCCATCCCTCCAACAAATTGTCGTCAACAGATTTGTGCACTGTTGAGGTTGTTACTTGCTATGCAAATAACGAAGCTTTTTGTCTTCACTTTTAAAAAGTGAAAATAAATTTGGAGCCTGGCGATGTCCTACTCTCACATGGGGAAGCCCCACACTACCATCGGCGCTATTGTGTTTCACTTCTGAGTTCGGCATGGAATCAGGTGGGTCCACAATGCTATGGTCGCCAAGCAAATTTTGCTTTTACTTTCAGCTTTTAAAAAACTGAAGGAAAAATAATCTGGAAAGCTGTTTCTGTTCTATCAAACTCATTCAAGCGTTTGTACTTTGTTTCTGCTTTTAAAAAGCGGAGACAAATAGTTTTGAGTCCACAAAACCCCTTGGGTGTTGTATGGTTAAGCCTCACGGGCAATTAGTACAGGTTAGCTCAATGCCTCGCAGCACTTACACACCCTGCCTATCAACGTCGTAGTCTACGACAACCCTTTAGGACGCTTATAGCGCCAGGGAAAACTCATCTCAAGGCTCGCTTCCCGCTTAGATGCTTTCAGCGGTTATCGATTCCGAACTTAGCTACCGGGCAATGCCATTGGCATGACAACCCGAACACCAGAGGTTCGTCCACTCCGGTCCTCTCGTACTAGGAGCAGCCCCTTTCAATTTTCCAACGCCCACGGCAGATAGGGACCGAACTGTCTCACGACGTTCTAAACCCAGCTCGCGTACCACTTTAAATGGCGAACAGCCATACCCTTGGGACCGACTTCAGCCCCAGGATGTGATGAGCCGACATCGAGGTGCCAAACACCGCCGTCGATATGAACTCTTGGGCGGTATCAGCCTGTTATCCCCGGAGTACCTTTTATCCGTTGAGCGATGGCCCTTCCATTCAGAACCACCGGATCACTATGACCTGCTTTCGCACCTGCTCGAATTGTCATTCTCGCAGTCAAGCGGGCTTATGCCATTGCACTAACCACACGATGTCCAACCGTGTTTAGCCCACCTTCGTGCTCCTCCGTTACTCTTTGGGAGGAGACCGCCCCAGTCAAACTACCCACCAGGCACTGTCCGTAATCCCGATTCAGGGACCAACGTTAGAACATCAAAACTACAAGGGTGGTATTTCAAGGACGACTCCACCACATCTAGCGACGCGGTTTCAAAGTCTCCCACCTATCCTACACATGTAGGTTCAATGTTCAGTGCCAAGCTGTAGTAAAGGTTCACGGGGTCTTTCCGTCTAGCCGCGGGTACACTGCATCTTCACAGCGATTTCAATTTCACTGAGTCTCGGGTGGAGACAGCGTGGCCATCATTACGCCATTCGTGCAGGTCGGAACTTACCCGACAAGGAATTTCGCTACCTTAGGACCGTTATAGTTACGGCCGCCGTTTACCGGGGCTTCGATCAAGAGCTTCGACCGAAGTCTAACCCCATCAATTAACCTTCCGGCACCGGGCAGGCGTCACACCGTATACGTCATCTTACGATTTTGCACAGTGCTGTGTTTTTAATAAACAGTTGCAGCCACCTGGTATCTGCGACTCTCGTCTGCTCCATCCGCAAGGGACTTCACTGATAAGAGCGTACCTTCTCCCGAAGTTACGGTACCATTTTGCCTAGTTCCTTCACCCGAGTTCTCTCAAGCGCCTTGGTATTCTCTACCCGACCACCTGTGTCGGTTTGGGGTACGATTCCTTACAATCTGAAGCTTAGAGGCTTTTCCTGGAAGCATGGCATCAATGACTTCACTACCGTAGTAGCTCGACATCGTATCTCAGCGTTAGTAGCGGTCCGGATTTACCTAAACCACCCGCCTACGTACTTGAACCTGGACAACCGTCGCCAGGCCCACCTAGCCTTCTCCGTCCCCCCATCGCAATTGTAAGAAGTACGGGAATATTAACCCGTTTCCCATCGACTACGCCTTTCGGCCTCGCCTTAGGAGTCGACTTACCCTGCCCCGATTAACGTTGGACAGGAACCCTTGGTCTTCCGGCGAGGGAGTTTTTCACTCCCTTTATCGTTACTCATGTCAGCATTCGCACTTCTGATACCTCCAGCAGCCCTTACAGACCACCTTCAACGGCTTACAGAACGCTCCCCTACCCCACATACCCTAAGGTACGTAGCCGCAACTTCGGTGTATAGCTTAGCCCCGTTACATCTTCCGCGCAGGCCGACTCGACCAGTGAGCTATTACGCTTTCTTTAAATGATGGCTGCTTCTAAGCCAACATCCTGGCTGTCTGAGCCTTCCCACATCGTTTCCCACTTAGCTATACTTTGGGACCTTAGCTGGCGGTCTGGGTTGTTTCCCTCTCCACGACGGACGTTAGCACCCGCCGTGTGTCTCCCGGATAGTACTTACTGGTATTCGGAGTTTGCAAAGGGTTGGTAAGTCGGGATGACCCCCTAGCCTTAACAGTGCTCTACCCCCAGTAGTATTCGTCCGAGGCGCTACCTAAATAGCTTTCGGGGAGAACCAGCTATCTCCAGGTTTGATTGGCCTTTCACCCCTAGCCACAAGTCATCCGCTAATTTTTCAACATTAGTCGGTTCGGTCCTCCAGTTGATGTTACTCAACCTTCAACCTGCCCATGGCTAGATCACCTGGTTTCGGGTCTAATCCTAGCAACTGTACGCCCAGTTAAGACTCGGTTTCCCTACGGCTCCCCTAAACGGTTAACCTTGCTACTAAAATTAAGTCGCTGACCCATTATACAAAAGGTACGCAGTCACACCACGAAGGTGCTCCTACTGCTTGTACGTACACGGTTTCAGGTTCTATTTCACTCCCCTCACAGGGGTTCTTTTCGCCTTTCCCTCACGGTACTGGTTCACTATCGGTCAGTCAGTAGTATTTAGCCTTGGAGGATGGTCCCCCCATATTCAGACAGGATATCACGTGTCCCGCCCTACTCGTTTTCACTGATTATGATGTGTCGGTTACGGGGCTATCACCCTTTATTGCGAGACTTTCCAGACTCTTCACCTGCATCATTAAAAGCTTAAGGGCTAATCCAATTTCGCTCGCCGCTACTTTCGGAATCTCGGTTGATTTCTCTTCCTCGGGGTACTTAGATGTTTCAGTTCCCCCGGTTTGCCTCCTGTTGCTATGTATTCACAACAGGATACGTGCTTATGCACGTGGGTTTCCCCATTCAGAAATCCCAGACTCAAAAGGTTATTACTACCTAATCTGGGCTTATCGCAAGTTATTACGTCTTTCATCGCCTCTGACTGCCAAGGCATCCACCGTGTACGCTTAGTCACTTAACCATACAACCCGAAAGGGTCTTGTGTATGATACAAATTTGCTTTCACTTTTAAAAAGTGAAGACAAAAAGCAACCAAGGTTTTTGGTTGTCATTAAGAAGGGTTAATTCTCAATGACTGTTTGCCGGACTCAATTGTGATTCAAACAAGTTTGAATCGAATACAAGACACTTGAATGTGTTTGTTGTGTTTATACCGTTCTTATTAAATAAGAGCAGATAAACATTGAGAACTTTTAAATTTGATTAACTTAATCACAGCTTGAGCTGTTTGATTTCACTTTTTAAAGTGAAAACCAATTAAGTAATCAGTCAGCTTTCCAAATTGTTAAAGAGCAAGAGTTTTTAAAGTATTAAACTTTCAAAACCATTTTTAAATACACTCTGCTTTCTATTACTAAAAAGTGTGCTTAAAGATGGTGGGCGATACCGGGCTCGAACCAGTGACCCCCTGCTTGTAAGGCAGGTGCTCTCCCAACTGAGCTAATCGCCCATGATAGTTTTGATTCCTTCATGGTGAAAGAATGGTGGAGCTATGCGGGATCGAACCGCAGACCTCCTGCGTGCAAGGCAGGCGCTCTCCCAGCTGAGCTATAGCCCCATATTTTTATTTCCTTGGGAGGAAATGGTGGGCGATACCGGGCTCGAACCAGTGACCCCCTGCTTGTAAGGCAGGTGCTCTCCCAACTGAGCTAATCGCCCCAAATTTTATTTCCTTGGGAGGAAATGGTGGGTCGTGCAGGATTCGAACCTGCGACCAATTGATTAAAAGTCAACTGCTCTACCAACTGAGCTAACGACCCAATGGTATCCCGTAGGGGAGTCGAACCCCTGTTACCGCCGTGAAAGGGCGGTGTCCTAGGCCTCTAGACGAACGGGACACTGCTAATTCATCTCCACTTTAAAAAGTAGAAACAAACTTCGAAGAACCTTGGGAGTTCTTCATCTCTTTGCTTTTCTAAACCTAATCAATCTGTGTGGACACTCATCGTGGTATCTTCGTATAAGGAGGTGATCCAGCCCCAGGTTCCCCTAGGGCTACCTTGTTACGACTTCACCCCAGTCATGAACCACAAAGTGGTGAGCGTCCTCCCCGAAAGGTTAAACTACCCACTTCTTTTGCAGCCCACTCCCATGGTGTGACGGGCGGTGTGTACAAGGCCCGGGAACGTATTCACCGTGACATTCTGATTCACGATTACTAGCGATTCCGACTTCATGGAGTCGAGTTGCAGACTCCAATCCGGACTACGACGCACTTTTTGGGATTCGCTCACTATCGCTAGCTTGCTGCCCTCTGTATGCGCCATTGTAGCACGTGTGTAGCCCTACTCGTAAGGGCCATGATGACTTGACGTCGTCCCCACCTTCCTCCGGTTTATCACCGGCAGTCTCCCTGGAGTTCCCGACATTACTCGCTGGCAAACAAGGATAAGGGTTGCGCTCGTTGCGGGACTTAACCCAACATTTCACAACACGAGCTGACGACAGCCATGCAGCACCTGTCTCAGAGCTCCCGAAGGCACACCTGCGTCTCCGCTGGCTTCTCTGGATGTCAAGAGTAGGTAAGGTTCTTCGCGTTGCATCGAATTAAACCACATGCTCCACCGCTTGTGCGGGCCCCCGTCAATTCATTTGAGTTTTAATCTTGCGACCGTACTCCCCAGGCGGTCTACTTAACGCGTTAGCTCCGAAAGCCACGGCTCAAGGCCACAACCTCCAAGTAGACATCGTTTACGGCGTGGACTACCAGGGTATCTAATCCTGTTTGCTCCCCACGCTTTCGCATCTGAGTGTCAGTATCTGTCCAGGGGGCCGCCTTCGCCACTGGTATTCCTTCAGATCTCTACGCATTTCACCGCTACACCTGAAATTCTACCCCCCTCTACAGTACTCTAGTTCACCAGTTTCAAATGCAGTTCCGAGGTTGAGCCCCGGGCTTTCACACCTGACTTAATGAACCACCTGCATGCGCTTTACGCCCAGTAATTCCGATTAACGCTCGCACCCTCCGTATTACCGCGGCTGCTGGCACGGAGTTAGCCGGTGCTTCTTCTGTTGCTAACGTCAAGAGATAGCGCTATTAACACTACCCCCTTCCTCACAACTGAAAGTACTTTACAACCCGAAGGCCTTCTTCATACACGCGGCATGGCTGCATCAGGCTTGCGCCCATTGTGCAATATTCCCCACTGCTGCCTCCCGTAGGAGTCTGGACCGTGTCTCAGTTCCAGTGTGGCTGATCATCCTCTCAGACCAGCTAGGGATCGTCGCCTTGGTGAGCCATTACCTCACCAACTAGCTAATCCCACCTAGGCATATCTTGACGCGAGAGGCCCGAAGGTCCCCCTCTTTGGCCCGTAGGCATTATGCGGTATTAGCCATCGTTTCCAATGGTTATCCCCCACATCAAGGCAATTTCCTAGGCATTACTCACCCGTCCGCCGCTCGACGCCCATTAACGCACCCGAAGGATTGTTAGTGTCGTTTCCGCTCGACTTGCATGTGTTAGGCCTGCCGCCAGCGTTCAATCTGAGCCATGATCAAACTCTTCAATTTAAGATTTTGTGACTCAACGAATACTGACTTCAAAACTAATATTCATTCGCTCTTTTCGAAAAAGGAACATGAACATGTAATTCTAAAGCTATTACCATTCCAACAGAATGATAATGAATTGACTGTGCCAAATAACCGAAGTTATTTGTATTGGTCACTCAGTTCATTGAAATCAATTTTGTTACCGAAGTAACTGTTACTACCTAAGTAATAACGTTTTGATATTCATCAACGAGTGCCCACACAGATTGATAGGTTTAAATTGTTAAAGAGCTTTGCTTGTCGAAACTTTCTTTTTACAAAGAAACCCTTGAAAGCGGACGTGAATTCTAGCGATTTAATCTTAAGTGTCAAACACTTTTTAAAATTAATTTCTTTCGAACTTTTCGTCTTACTGATTACCGCTGAAGCCTTATGGCATCTGCCGTGTCAGTGAGGCGGCATTATAGAGATCATCGAAAACATGGCAACCCCTTTTTTGATAAAAATTCAAAAAAACTTGCTTAAGTGGCTACTTTTACGTCAAAAGGCTCTTTCATAGCTCAAAGCTCATACAATAATGGGTGTATTACTTAAAACTTTGCGATTAGATCTTTCGAAAAAGCCTCTATATCTAGCTCAATGCTCCATTTCTCACTCAGTTCTAGGATGTTATCTAGCGATTGCTGAACTGTTTTTATCGTCAATGTGTTGTTATCTAGGTCGTATACCTGTTTTTGCGTGGTGTAATAGAAATAAAGGATGGTCAGCGCGTCTCGGTCGCCTTGCTCAGCTTTGGGGTGAATACGCTTGAGCTTACGATAGATTTGATTATGGATTTGTTTAAGGTTCCATATATAAAGCGCTTCTTTGAAGTAATCATGCCCTTTTACACGACTCGCGATAAATGCATTCAATGCGACTGATAAGATCACACCTAATACGTTCAAGTGGAAATTACCTGTCGATTCGCCTGCGATTGATTGCCCTGAACCGAATAGCTCGATCAGTATGGTTCCGAATACAATGGCGAACACTGCGAGTGACCCAACCAACGAAACCAACAGCAGGTTCATCTTCTTTCTATATTCTTCTTTATTAATCTTCTGTAACTTCATCGACTACTTCCTTATGTAAGTCACCTAATAATTTGCGCATACTATCTACGTAAACATTGGGTCGCTTCAACCCTTACCATCTTGTAATGTGGTCATTCTCTATTTAATACGCAGAGTTCTTCTGGTTGGCGCTATACGCAACTCTATTTGACTTCATTAATAGAAAAGAGTTACATACCGCCACAATTTTGGTTATTCATCAATTCATATTGATAAAGCCCGTTTCGCTTTATCACATACTGACAAGGTACATTCCATGCGTTCATTTGTATTACGCGCTCGCGCAGCCCCTACAGAGAGCAAACTTATCTTAGAAGGTGTTGGGCAAGATGCTCATACTGAGATTCTGGCTCATACTCTTATGAACACGATCTTCGTTGCTCAATCTCACCGTGAGAATGTCACCGTGCACCTTGTATTAGAAAGTACTAAAGACTTTTCACGTACGATTACATTCGATTCAAACGAGATCACCAATATTGGTGGCTTCCATGAGTCAGCATTGTTGTCTGCGGTAGTAAGAGCGGTTGACGCTTCTCAAGGTATGACAAAAGAACAGACGCGTCAGGTTGAATCGGGTATCACTGTTCGTACTATGAGTTTTGAAAAGCTAGTTAAAGAGCTAGCTGAAGACCACCAGCTCTACATGATGGATAAGAAAGGCGACTTTATCCGTGATGCAGAGATTGCTGAAAACCCATGTTTCCTTCTGACTGACCACATCCCTATGCCGAAGAAAAGCTACAACAGCTTAAAACGTCTAGGAACAGAGAAAATCAGTTTGGGTCCAAATATGCTGTTCGCTTCTCAGTGCGTCGTGTTGATCAACAATGAGCTAGATATTCGCGGTTTCTAACTCGAAAACACAATTACAGTTAACAAACCACAGTGAACAAAGCCCGGTTATTCACCGGGCTTTTGATTTTGGTGTGCCGATAATCAATTGTAGTTTATCGCCAGCTTGTTCCGTCACATGAGATCTCGCATTAACGTCTCATATTGTTCAGACACCAACACCACCAGATGATTAAGCTCTTTTGCATCTTCCTCTGCCAATAAAAGTTGCCAATCTGTCTGTTGACCACTTTCATCTCGTCCAAGCACTTTAGTCTTCCCTTTTTCAGCTTCAAAAGACAAGTGATTAAAGTCGGTATCATGATGTTCATGAGACTCTAAAATCTCAAACTCTAAGTTTCCGGTTGGCTTTACTTGAATGTGGGCATGAAAATGTTGCTGATTCTGTAACTCATATTCCCTATGTATTGCGAACATACTCCCTCCTATAAACCTCAATCTAAGCTCGTAAGCGATCTGTTATAAATTACCCGAAATTCATAGGTTGCCCCTGAACAACAAGTATCTATACAAAGTGTAGGCTTCAGATTTCGGTACTAGAGCAAAATCAGCCTGCTGTTTGATACTAGACAAAATAGCGTTGAGTATTGTGACACTTCGATTGATCTTTCTTGACGGGTATAACCGAGCTCAAGAGTCCAATAGAACTGACCAAACAACTCATTTATAAAACTTGCGCTTGGTTCCATTTCTAATGCCTTTGGGTCTGACCTTTGCGAATAAATAGACATTTCTCTCCAACCTTTTGATTCGACAGTTATACTTCCGATAAATCCGGTGAATTAATTTAAGGGAATGTATGTCAATTTTCACCGTATTCTTCTGTGGAACAGGGTCCAACTCAGAAGACAATAATCATAAAAACTACGTGTCAGGCGAGTTGATTTCTACGTTAGCGAAGAATACGACTGGCAGAGGCATGATTGACTACATTCAAGTGGATGGAGTTGGCAGTGGGAATCAAAACGAATGGTTGAAGCAAGGCAAAGATGACACTTACTCCGGAGTTAAAGGAACGTTGCTAGGCAAAGGTATCGACAGCAACATGCGCTATGTGCTGAATATCTTGCGCGGGAGCCAACAAGATAAAAATGACTACATGAAGCGAGCCAAAGGACTGCTTAGTGAATCTCGCCCTGCAAAATCGGCTTGGCCTTTTGCAACCAACCAAAAATATCAAGATTGGTTAAAAGATTCACAGGAATTAGCGGCTGACCTGAAACACGGTATGGCAGCGCGCCAACAGAACATTGCGATCGAGCGTCAAAGCGAGAATGCCACGCTTGTCCCCTTCCACTAAATATTACACAACCTACATGCCAGGCCGACACGGTACTTTGGTGGGTAATGCGAATACCTCAGGAGGAAGTAAAGGCGCGGGGTTACTTACTGGCCCAGGACTAATGACAAGAGATTTCATGGAAAAGGTATTAACGGGTTGGGGCACGCAGCTTAAAGCGAGCACGACATTGAACTTCTCTCGACAACGCATTATCGAACTGTACGAGCAAATGCGCAGTCATGAAGAGTATTTCAATAAAATGCACGGTATGACTTATACGGCAAAGAACCGACTGCTGTGGACAAGCAAAGATCGAATCGGTCAGCAAAGAGAGCGCCGCTACGGTATCCCGATGTATCGTTTTCAGTTTCCCGTCATAACCAACAACTACGGCGATACGATTAATCGTCACCACTGTGATGTGTTAGCCACTAATGCTTTTGCTGCACACGGTACTTCTGCCGCGCTACCAAACCCAGTCTGATATTCCTATTTGATAAGCAGTTAAACAAAAAAGAACTCAACTAAGTGAGCTCTTTTTTATTATCTATATCTTGCTATCAATGGAGTTATCTAGGAATCAGACCTGATTAACCAAAGATAAAGCTGTATAGGAAGCCTGCACCCATCGCCATGCTTAGGATAACGAATAGGAATGCTGCAATCATTTGGTTCTTGAAGATTGATTTAAGCAGGATAACTTCTGTCAAACTTGCACCTGCACTACCAATGATCAATGCCATTACCGAACCTAGCGCCATACCTTTTTGTACCAGAGCTGCACTTAATGGGATTACCGCTTCAGCACGAATGTACAATGGGATACCAATCACAGCTGCTACTGGAATCGCATACCACATACCTTCGCCAGCATACTGTGCAATTAGGTCTGTAGGAATGAAGCCGTAGATAAATGAACCAATCGCAATACCCATCATTAGGTAAGGGAAAACTTGTTTGAAGTCTTTCCAAGTTGAGAACCAAATTCTCATCCAACGGCTAGGCTCTTTCTTCTCTACGATTTCAGCAGTTGCGCTTCCATCTGCTGAACAGCATGAAACGGTCACTTGTGGCTCTTCTTTTTTCGAATCACTGCAAGATGTTTCTTTTGCCATTACTGGTGCAGGTTCACCACATGCACTTGTACCACATGAAGACGCTGCCTTCGCTGGCGCTGCTTTCTTAGGAGCAGAATCACCACAGCTAGTGCCACAGCTTGAAGCAGAACCTGTCGATTCATACGCTTCAGGTTTTACGTAACGCTCAAAGCCAAGCTTCTCAAGTGCGTAACCTGCGACTACCGATACTGTCATTGCGACTAAGAAGTAGAACACAGCGACTTGCCAACCAAACGTAATCACGAACAAACCAATGATCACTGGGTTCAATAGTGGGCTACCGAATAGGAACACCATCATTGGCCCAAAACCCGCTCGTGCACGCAGCAACCCTTTAAGGAAAGGAATCGTCGAACATGAACAGAAAGGCGTAATCGCACCTAGTAGCGCTGCAACCACATAACCCTTGCCGTTACGCGAGCTCAGAATCGATTGAATCTTTTCTGGCGTAAGAAACTCTTGCAGAATCCCAACAATGTAGCTGATCGCCAAGAAAAGGATGATTAGCTCTACTGCTAAGAAGGCGAACATATCAAGTGCGTCTTTTAGCATTGTTAACATTTCATTGCTCATAATTAACTCCAAACTGGATTGAAGGCCGGACTCTATGAGAAAAGTAACCAACCCTTAATTTCGAATATTCTCGAATTATAGAAATATCTCGGAACAGATCAAGTTTTACTTCGATAAAAATCGAAATAATTTTCAAAAAGTTTATTTTTCAATGATTTAATAAATTACGGTCTTTACATTTGTATTTAGACCACATTTCGACTAATATCGAAATTAAATCTTGAGGAGTTAATATGAACTTAGAAGTCGTAGCGAAAGCACTTAAAGAGTTGGGACACCCTATTCGCCTAACTATTTATAAGAGTGTCGTTAAAGCTGGCTACCAAGGCATTGCAGTCGGCGGCCTACAAGAAGAGCTAGGTATCCCTGGTTCCACCTTGTCTCACCACATTTCAAGCCTAGCGTCTGCAGGCCTCATCAGCCAAAGACGAGAAGGAAGAACCCTATTCTGTGTAGCAGAGTATGAGTGCCTAGAAGGTGTGATTGATTTCTTACAAGACGAGTGTTGCGTAAATGAACAGTGTAACTGATGCACCTTTGAATAGAGCATCTTTGAACTTAGAACAGGTTTGGGCTGAGTATCAGCAAGCGTTAAAGTCATTCTTGCATTCTAAGGTCAACGACACCGCCGATGTAGACGACTTGCTTCAAGAGATCTTGATTAAGACTTATCAGAACTTAGAATAAGGTACAAGATGCGAGCAGCGTAAAGTCGTGGCTATTCCAATTAGCCAATCACACGATCATCGACTTATACCGTAAGCACGCTCGACAACAACGTGATAGCCAAATTGATGCTGAAGATCTTTGGTTTACCGATTTAGACCACAATTCTGAGTTCAAGCAGAAGCTTTCATTATGTATTGAACCCTTTATTCAGGCGTTACCAGAACAAAGTTCATCATTACTGCTTGCTGTCGACATCAAAGGCCAAAGCCAGAAAGAGATCGCAGAGGCTCAAAAAATTAGCTACTCAACTGTTAAGTCTCGTGTTCAGAAAAGTCGTGGGGATCTTAAGAACTTATTCGAACAGTGCTGTAACTTGTCACTGGATAAGCAAGGCAATGTGATTGATTGTGAGCTTAAGTCGGACGCTGATTGCGGTAAGTGCTAATAAAAGTACTGATAGTAATTAACTCAAACCCGTTATTTAAATAGAACAAAGCCAGCAATTGATGCTGGCTTTGTTGCTTTCATAATCTGTAAATCACTTGCTTAAGCGAACCTAACTACTCTGCTTCCACTTACTACGCCGCTTCCGCTTTTACGACCGGTTGATAGCGCCCCGGTTTATGGTTCATCGCTAGAATCAAGTTGGTGACTATCGCACCAAGCACAGACAGAAGAACCAATGACACATCAACAATGAACAGAGAAAGCACAACAATCGTGCAGTCTAATGCCATCTGAACCTTACCTGCTCGAATTCCAAAACGTTCTTGTAAGAACAACGCCAGAATGTTGAAGCCACCTAAGCTCATCTTATGACGGAAGATCACCAGCATGCCGGTACCAATCAAGCCACCACCAAGTAAAGCTGCATACAATGCATGAATTTCGGCAATCTGAATCACGTGATACAAGTGATCCACAGCGAACGAAACAATCGAAACCGCGATAAAGGTATTGATGGTGAAGCGCCAGCCCATACGAGCAACCGACAAAATATAGAAAGGTAAGTTAAGTGCGAAGAACACTTGGCCAAAGCTTAGGTCTGTTACTTTGGTAATGAAGATCGCTAGACCAGCCGTGCCTCCGGTGAGCAAACCGACTTGGCTGAAAAAGATAACGCCGAGTGAAACCAGTGCGCTACCTAAGATCAGTGCCAGTAAGTTTTCGCGAAGGTTATGATCTTTATCCATGTGAATGACTCTCCCTGAATCTTTTAACATCGCGTTTCAGTAGTTTTGAAACGATTTATGCCCAAATTTACGATGTTTGACAGATAAGTCGAGTGAATGGCCAATGTTGATTAGTGATTAGTTTGTATATTAGTTTTTACAGTTTTTTGAAATCTTCAATTAAACAGACAGTTACGATCTTGCATTTGGAATTCAATGCTTAATTACATACTTCTATCTATTAACCAGCAAACTTCGAGTTTTCCTATTTATTGGTGACGTTTCGCCCAAATTCTAACGACGCATAAAATCATGCATAGATCTATGCATAAAACGCATAGACTAAATCACAAATGGTCATTTGATACATACCTCACTCGTCATTATGATGCGCGACTTCTTACAACATTGAGCGCATGTAAACACCGTATGTTTTCACAATCTCTTTTTGCCCAACTGGCCAGAATGACACTATTTCTCGTCATTAGTTTGGTCATTGTGCATCACAGTCAGCCATTGATTGATCTCTTGGCTCAGCATGCCGTGAGCAGTGGATGCCACCAGCAGTCAGCTCATGAGCATTCTGGGCACGAACATCACCATGAGATGACTGACCAACACATGTCAGCGCAAGACCACTCACATCACCACCATTAATTTAAGAGTATTAGAATGAGCATTTTCCGTTTTCCTTTACTGGTATGGCTTGGGATCGGCACACTTATTATCAGTCTAGGGATCAGACAATCATTCGGCATTTTCATGATGCCAATTTCAGATCATTTCGGCACGGGTCGAGAGTTTTTCAGCTTCGCGATTGCGCTACAAAACCTGTTGTTCGGTATGTTCCAACCTTTTGTTGGTATGGCTGCTGACAAATGGGGAGCAAGACGCATCATTATCGCTGGTGCATGTGCTTACGGTTTGGGTTTACTTCTTACCTCAATTTCTACCGAATCGAGTATGCTTTACGTTTCACTAGGCGCACTCGTTGGCCTTGGGTTAAGTGCGACGAGCTATGTGATCGTATTAGGTGCCGTAGCAAAAGTAGTACCTGCAGAGCACGCAGCGAAGGCATTTGGTTTAACCACAGCAGCAGGTTCATTTGGTATGTTCGCGGTAATTCCGGGCGCGCAATACATGTTGAACGAATTTGACTGGCAGAGTGCGATGCAAGTATTTGGCGTACTTTGTTGTTTCATGATCTCTTTTGCGCTGTTTATGCGAGCGCCGAGATCGGCAACCAATAAACAAGTAGAAGACACTCAGACACTAAAAGAAGCACTGTCTGAGGCGTTTGCGAACAAAAGCTACTGGTTAATTCACGCGGGCTTCTTCGTGTGTGGTTTCCACGTAATGTTCATTGCGACGCACCTACCAAGTTACTTAGCAGACAAAAACCTACCGGCGAGCAGCGCAGCAATGGCACTGGCTTACGTTGGCATCTTCAACATCTTCGGGTCTTACTTCTGGGGTGTAATGGGCGATAAGTTCAGCAAACGCCACGTTATGTCCGCACTGTACTTAGTACGTACTGTGGTTATCGGTGCGTTTGTAACTCTACCAGTAACGGAGTCAACGGCTGCTATCTTTGGTGCGGCGATTGGTTTCTGCTGGTTAGGTACAGTTCCGCTAACGTCTGGTTTAGTTCGCCAGATCTTTGGTGCTCGTTACCTGTCGACGTTGTACGGTTTGGTGTTCTTTACTCACCAAGTGGGTAGCTTCTTAGGCGCTTGGGTTGGCGGTCTTATTTACGATTACTACGGTTCTTACGAGCCAATCTGGTGGTCAACCGTAGTACTTGCATTTGCGGCAGCGCTTATCCATTTACCAATCAATGACAAGCCGATTGAGCGACTGAAATTGGCAATGGCTTAACGTTTAACGCTGACTCCCCCCACCAGCGAAAATCGATAAGCAATCCAATAAGAGAGTGGATATTGAAAGGAGCACATCCTGAGATATTCACTCTCTTTTTTATTGGCCGTTGAAATCGAAATTATAATTAGGGGCTGTTGACCTTTCGAGCTGGCTTTTACAGCACTTTGTGGGAAGTTTATACTAGGCAGAGGGTTTGACGTGTAGCTAGCCTACATAAAAAGCCGATAACGCAGTAGAAATGAACCACAAATGCTGCCCGAAGGGTTCGGCTAAAATCGTTTTATGCATTGTTGAAGAATATTTGCTTAGAATGACTAGGCCACATACTCTTCGCCGCGCCTAAAACGATTTTATCTCGAACAAAATTCAACCACGAAAGTTCAATAGCCCCTAGCGAAACTTGCATAAACCTCACTGAATAATAAGACTATTCCTGCTGTTTTACTTTATAGTATTCGTTCGCTCCTTTAGAACTTATCCGCAGGCTTATGGAATACATAGATCAGACCGCTCTTATCGCGATGGCACTCATTTTTGTCGGCTCGTTTGTGCAAACCGCAATCGGCTTTGGCTTGGCTATTGTGGCTGCCCCGTTATTGTTTTTGGTCTCGCCTGACTATGTACCCGCGCCTATCTGTCTTGTTGGTCTTTTCATTTCTGTATTCAACGCGTTTAAACACCGAGCAAATATCTCTATTGGCGGATTGAAAATCGCACTATTGGGCCGAATTCCGGGCTCATTGGCTGGCGGGGCTTTGTTGGTAATGGTATCAACAAGCGTTTTGTCACTGTGGTTAGGCTTATTGGTAGTATTTGCCGTGATTGTTAGCTTACTTCCGTTTAGGTTAGAACCGACGCCTGCCAAAATGGGCATCGCGGGGTTCTTCTCAGGCTTCTTCGGTACCAGTTCAGGCATTGGTGGGCCGCCAATGGCACTACTGCTTCAACACCAAGATGCCAATCAGCTTCGTGGTAACCTTTCTGCGTTTTTTGTGTTTAGTTCTATCATTTCATTACTGGTACAGATCCCGATTGGCTTCTTCACTGTGCACCATTTGATCATCACAATCCCGTTGCTTCCTGCGGCTTGGTTGGGTTACAAAGTGGCGTTATTGACTACGCAAAGCATTCCTAAAGAAAAGATACGTATCGGCTCTTTGTTGCTATGTTTTATCAGCGGCTTTACTGCCATTTGGCAAGGCTTAGCTGGCTAACTCGAAGCAGAAACATCGATAAAACAACAAACACACAGATCCACCACCAAACTATTGAAAGGGCGTTCTATGACATACGATGAGTTCAATACATTCTGTGAATCACAAACCGCCACCAGCTATGTGATGCAGTGGAATAACTCTCACGTTTGGAAAGTGGGAGGGAAAGTGTTTGCCATTGGAGGTTGGGGGCCGAAAGATGAGCCTGCGTTTATCTTCAAAGCGTCCGACCAGAATTTCGATTTTCTCAAAGAAGAACCGGGCTATAAACCCGCGCCCTACTTTGCTTCGCGTGGCATGAAATGGATTCAGCTTTTTGAGAGCACGTCAGAAAGGGATGAGGAGCTGAAATACTACCTCACAGAGTCACACCGAATTGTGTCCTTAGGTTTAACCAAAAAGAAACAAGCAGAACTCGGGCTCAATCAGTAACCAGAATTTCTGCTTGTTAAATATAGATTTATGCACATCTTAAAAACTTAGGCAGCTCTTAAAACCTTAAGACTCTCTTAATAACTGCGGCAATAAAGGTTCTATCTTTTTCGTTGGAATCAGTGGCACCAATAAATAAATTAACCCCGCAAAGGCAATAGACGCCGCTAAATCTTCAGGTCGATGCATACCAAGCCAAACACGGCTATAGGCGACACCACCAGCCCAAACCAACAAACCGCCGACTAGGTAAAAGCGTTTCGCCTCTAGGAACAATCCGCCAAAGAATGCCAAACACACACCGACGAAGATCATGTGTCCAGACGGGAAAGAGTAGTCCGTTTCACCCAACCAATGACGAGTTCTCCAATCGCTGACCTTATCTTGCACAGATTCAATCGCGGCGTTTTTTTCTACCAAAGGCAGCTCATAAAACAGCTCTGGCATTTCAACTACTTCTTGGGTAACCAAATACTCAGTATATGGGCGTGGACTCTCTGTTGATGATTTGAGAAATGTCTTCGCTGCAAAGCTTAATACCAACAAGACACCGAGCTGCAGACAAAGGCTGACTAACTTTGCTTTTGAGAACTTTAGCGTCAACACCAATAAAGAAAGTACCGCGAGTGTGATTAGGAAGCCCTGATTACCCGCAGAGTAAGTCACAAATGTCATCACAGCACCATAGAAAGGCAGAACTGCACTTCCAAGGTCGAAATGAGATCCAAAGATCAGAAAGGGAACGAGAGAATACAGACTTAGAACGAGCAGTAATAAGCCTTTGGATTTGTTAGAGAACAGAGAAGTCATGGCTAAGATCTTTTAGATAAAGTGGTCGGATGCTATCGCAGCTTAGCATCGTCAATATCAATTTTATGTAAAAACGGTCAGTAAGACGTCATGACGTAACATTATTCGGCTATTGGAGATTATTGCCATTGATTCGGTGAACAATGATTTGATCATCAATAACCTTTGCCATCCACTTATACGCATACCGACAGTAAAACCGACCAAAGACCAGCTGTACCGCACTAAACACAACGGTATTGTGTTCTGCTGATAAAGTGAACACTCACCGGGTTAACAGGCCAAAATCTGAAAAACTTTGCTGTCAGTCCTTTAAATCCACTATTGAAAGGATTACCATCTGGTCTGCTTTCAAAGCAAAACAGATTATTAATTTTTATTCTCAGGGCGGGGCGAAATTCCCCACCGGCGGTATGTCCTTAGCAAAATCTAAAGATAAGCCCGCGAGCGCTCGATTCGTCGAGGTCAGCAGATCTGGTGAGATGCCAGAGCCGACGGTTATAGTCCGGATGAGAGAGAATGGAAACACACTCGTTTAAGTTGGAAAGGCGTACTCATTTATTGGGTTCATGCCTCCAACTCGAAAGGGTGCATTTCGTTTTGGATAAAACCATAATGAGCTAAGGTCGACTTATAATGAGTCGGCTTTGTCGTGCTCGGTTGAGATCCCTCATGCAGCCCTGATTCTGGTGATATTTTAGGAGTTTAACCATGAATCAGTCTTCACTACTTGCCGAATTTGGCGAACCAATCACTCGCGTTGAAAACGCACTGCAAGCCCTACGCGAAGGTCGTGGCGTACTTTTACTTGACGATGAAGATCGCGAGAACGAAGGCGACATCATCTACTCAGTAGAACACCTAACCAATGCTCAAATGGCACTTATGATCCGTGAATGCAGCGGCATCGTGTGCTTGTGTCTAACTGACGAGCAAGCAAACCAACTTGAACTTCCACCTATGGTTGTTGATAACAACAGCGCAAACCAAACTGCGTTTACTGTCACTATCGAAGCAAAAGTTGGCGTAACAACAGGCGTTTCTGCCGCTGACCGTGTAACAACGATCAAAACAGCTGCAAACCCAACAGCTAAGCCTACTGACCTAGCTCGCCCTGGCCACGTATTCCCACTGCGTGCTCGCAAAGGTGGTGTACTTGCTCGCCGCGGTCACACAGAAGGTACTGTGGATCTGATGCAAATGGCTGGTCTTCAATCAGCAGGTGTACTGTGTGAAGTCACCAACCCAAACGGCACAATGGCAAAAGCGCCAGAGATCGTTGCTTTCGGTAAACTGCACAACATGCCAGTACTGACCATTGAAGATATGGTGATGTACCGCAACGAGTTCGACCTTAAGCTTGCATAACGTTTAGCCCTCAATGCTGAACACTTAGCAGTTAAGGTAACTACACTGCGAAATGAACACTGAAAGGCCTCACTCTTACTGCTTTTTATAGTTAAAAGCATATAAGGGGTGAGGCCTTTCTAATTTCTGCAGCTTGAAACAAGCCAGAGGTGGATCGTCAAAGTGTCTCTACTTATCGAAACCTCCCCAACCTAATCGTTAGAAAAGCGTAACCTCTCAAAAAATCCTGCAAAATATGAGAAACATTCACCCGAATGGTGAAGTCATGCACCATGATTGATCATCCATGATTAAAGTAAAAACATAAATCAATGAAATATAACACTTATTTATTTTGGCACGGTGTCTGCACTACCACTAAGTAGGTATACAAATGTTAGGAGTTGAATATGTTTGTAGTTATTTCAGTGGGTTTATCCCTATTAGTACTTGCAGCCCTGTTTCATTTCTCAAGGAAGAGACAAACTGCGTTATCACACAGGTTTGAAACCTTAGTTCTACTTAGAGAGCTATTGTTGTTATCACGTAAACATCGCGCTGCAACGCATTACGCTCTGGCGTATAAATTGTCTAGCGACTCGATTCGTAAAGTGAACGAGATTTACGACAACATACTTGAGGTCTCTGAATTGCTTCAATCTCATGTTTCGTTTGATAGTCGCCCTATGTATCGCATCTATCACCTTAAGCTCATTGCCATGCACAGCGACTGGCAAAACCGCAGCTTGGTGCGTAACCAATCGATTCATGGCAAAACAATTCGCCACAGCATGTTCTTGATGGATGAAGTGATGATCATCTGGCTGATCCAGTCTGAGCGAGAAGACATGAGTAGTGAATACCACATGAATTGGCAACAGATCTTAGACTGCATGGAGATCTTGACCAAGCTGAGAATGTGCATACCTGATATGGAGAAGCCTGAGGAGTATGCGAGATTCAAATTCTACGCATCTCAGACACACCGTAAACTCAACCAATTATCGATTATCTGCCCTATCAGCAGTGGGTCACCCATTTGTACACGTGCGATGCATGCACTTACCGAGATCGCATCAAGCACTGAAGCGATCCAACCAGTAGATAGCATGTACGAATTAACCAGTGATATCTCTAGCGTCGTGTCCCAAGTATACGACCAAGTATTATCCGACATTACGAGAAGCTTGTATCAGCCTTTACCAGACATCAACGAAAAGGTGATAAATACTCGATTATCCGTACATCATTACATGTAAAGACTTCGTGAGAGGAGAGCGTGCTGGAACTCTTAATTATTGAGTTCAAATCCGATATCACCATTGATATCGGATTTTTGTATTTATGGGCTTTTAAATTTCTATCGCTATGTATCATTGCCTATGAAGTTTCAAACATCACCAGACTTGATATCGCTAGCCCAAGCTTCTGCCGCAAAATCAATGAACTGACGAACAATCGGAAGCTGGTAACTGCGAGATAGATACACCGCCCAAAGAACGCTGCTTGGCGAAACAAAATCATCCAATATGCGTATCAATTTGCCATTAGCGATCAGTGGATTGGCTAAGTCACAAGGTAAACGAACCACCCCTTTTCCGTGCTGTGCGGCGCGAGTTAGCACCCCAACATCGTTAGCCTTAATGGTGCCAGACACCTCAACCGAATAGTGCTGGTTATCCTTAACAAAATCCCACTTAGAAACATTCAAGTGACGAAAACAATTGTGTTGTCGAAGCGCCTCGACCGTTTCAGGTTCACCATGTTTGTCTAAGTAGGCTTGCGAGGCACACACTACTGAATCAATTACCATTAGCTTTCGTGCAATCAAACTATCGTCAGGTTGATCCGTATAGCGAAGTGCAATATCGATCCTTTCATCCACTAGCTGGGTAAAACGGTCTGAGGCAAACAGTTCGACCGTGATATTAGGGTGGCGGTCGGTGAACTGTTCGACCACATCCAACAACATGTGCTGAGTTAAACCAATGGGGGCAGCAATTCGAATGGTTCCGGAAAGATCATCGGTTTGATTGAGTGAAGTAACTTCTAGCTCAGCGGTCTCATGGAGGATTTTCTCACAGCGCTGCAGAGCGATTTCCCCTGCCGCCGTCAAGCTCACCTTTCGAGTCGTCCTATGTAATAGCCTCTGCTTCAACCACCCTTCTATCTCTTGAACATGACGTGAAACCTGCAACCGACTCATGTCCAAATGCTCAGCCGCTTGGGTGAAGCTGGCACAATTCGCAACTTCGACAAAGCTACGCATTGCCGTCAACCTATCCATCACACTCTCCTTGAGCTGTTTAGCAGCTAATCGAATCTTATTAGATCAATATATAGATACAATCTACATCATTTTTCGATATTTATCGCAACCTAGTGAGCTATTAGACTGCAATGGCTGTCGAGAAAACGACTCAATAAATTAGATAATTGGAGAGACATTATGAAAATTGCAGTATTAGGCGCATCAGGCTGGATTGGTAGTCACATCGCTCAAGAAGCTCAATCTCGTGGTCACGACGTAGTTGCTGTTGTAAGAGATGCAGACCGCGTGGAAACCAAGGGCATTGAAGTTCGTTCATTTGATTTACAAGATGAAGCCGCTAGTCTAGCAAACGCACTATCCGGCGTTGATGCAGTAATTACTTCGATTGGCGGACGTGCTCTGGGTAATCACGAAATCGTAAAAAATACTGCGGCTAAATTGCTGGCAACATTACCGAGCATTGGTATCGAGCGCCTACTTTGGGTTGGTGGTGCAGGCTCACTAGAAGTGGCGCCAAACGTACCGCTAGTGACCGTTCCGGACTTCCCTGCGGATTATAAAAATGAAGCGCTAGCACAGGGTGAAGCTCTTGAAGTGTTCAAGCAATCGAACAGCGAAGTGAACTGGACGTTTGTTAGCCCTGCAGCAGAAATATTCCCGGGTGAGAAACTATCGACCTACCGTACTGGTGGCGACCAGCTGCTCACCGACGAAGATGGCAACAGCAAAATTTCAGTCAGCGATTACGCTATCGCGATGATTGATGAGCTCGAAGCTGGCAAGTTCCCGCGCCAACGTATTGGTGTCGCTTACTAGTCAATTCATATAAAAACTAAAAAAGCCGCTTGTTCAAAACAATGCGGCTTTCTCATATTATATTGAGCATTCCTTTAATCCAATGGCAAGTGACCCGTTTTCACTAGGATAACCGTCTCTTCTTCCACATAAGGGAAATGCTCGCTCATGTGAGGGCTACGCATCCAAGTATGTTTCGGGTACACGCCGTGTTCATCTTTGAAAGTGCCCGACAACACAAAGATCTCTTCTCCACCAAAGTGACGGTGCGGCTGAAAACGTTCGCCAACAGGCCACTTCACTAAAGCGACATGTTCGTGCTCGAACTCATGCAGTGGCATGACTTGTAAGCCACCAATGCCCGGAAGCCACTCCGTTTCTAGCGTATTGATTCGAACTTGAGTTAAGTCTCTCGCGTCAAACTGGTTGAGCTTAACCAAGATCGTGCAGCGATCTTTACTCGATGGAGAATGCGCACTGCCCGGGGGATTACGGATATAAGTGCCCGCAGGGAAATCTCCAGTTTCATCAGAAAATACACCCTCTAATACGAAGATCTCTTCTCCTTGCGGATGTGGGTGTTCGGAGAATGAAGATTGAGGGTCGTATTTCACCACGCTAGTCGTGTGACCTGATTCTTTCTCTTCTCTTTCTAGGGGCTTACGCCACACTCCTTTGGCAGGGCTTGCAACCCAATCTAGTTTATCGGTTTCGATAACCAATCTCTTTGAAAAGTCCATGTTAAGCATAATGACGACCTTACTCTAAATATTGTTTTAATTATGATTGTCTTTCTAGCTTCTATTCTACGCGAATACTCATCAAGGAGGCCATCTCGCTACTATTTTGCCTGCGCGACAGCCACCTAAAAAGAATCCTGATTAATTGCGGCCAGCGATCACGCCACCATCAACATCCCAGATTGCGCCCGTTACCCAATCTGCACTGTCTGACAGTAAGAAAGAGATGCTGTTTGCGATGTCTTTCGGTTGACCCACTCGACCAATAGGATGGAATGCGTTGAAGCCTTCTAGCGCTTGATCTACTTCTTCCGGCTTAATGAATGATTCGTAGATCGGCGTTTTAACTACTGCTGGAGACACTGCATTCACACGAATATTGTGGTCCGCAAGTTCCATTGCCATGTGTTGCGTTAAAGCGTGTAGTCCTGCCTTTGCCATTGAATACGCAGAAGATGGGGTTGCTTTGATCGCTTGCTTCGCCCACATAGAACCGACATTTACCACGTTTCCGCCACCGTTTTTGATCATCAACTTGCTGACAGCTTGAGTGATAAAGAAGGTTGCTTTGTTAAGTTGCATGTATTGCTCGTAATCTGACTCTTGGTGCTCAATAAACGCTTTTGGGTTGAAGTAGCCAGCGGCATTAACAAGGTAACCAATACCCTCTTCAAGTGACTCTAGATGCGCAATAAGATTCGACACACTTGCATCATCATAAAGATTAGCTTGCCAGCCAGTAGCGTGGCCTAGTGATTGAAGTTCTGATACTGCTTTATCTAACTTAGTTGGGTTATTGCCGACAACTAGCACATGGATATTTTGAGCGACTAACTGCTTCGCTGTTTCAAAGCCCATACCACTTGTGCCACCGATTACTACTGCAATACCATTTTTAGTGAAGTTCATTTTGTTATCTCCTAAGTCATGTGAACGTGGTAATCTTAGGCTTTGAACTAACACTATGAATAGTAAGTACAAATCGGTTAGGTAGGTACTTATTGGTACATCTTTATGAAAAATCAGGAAAACTTTTTTTCAAGAAAATCAGCGCCAGAGCGTTCCGCTCGCATGGTAGAGACCATCTACGGTTGTAAATGGTCGCTCACGGTTTACCAATTATTGGCAAATGGCATCAATCGTCCCGGTGAAATGGTACGCTCGGTCGAAGGGTTATCGACCAAGGTCTTGAATGAATGTTTAAAGCGAAATGTAGAGTTTGGGATTTTAGATAAGCAAATGTTCAACGAACTGCCACCAAGAGTGGAATACCAAGTGACACCCTTTGGTGAGAAGTTCTTACTGATTCTGGATCAACTAGAAAGCCTACAAAACGAAATCGACGAGATGTAAGCTCAAGCCGGTCACACTATTAGCAAAATACAGAAAGCACGATTAGCTCACTGGCATTTGTTCAAAGCGACTTTTCACAAAATCAATGAAGGTTCGAATTCGACTTGGTTGATAGCGGTCTCGATGGTAGATCGCTGAAAAGTCCACTTTAGGCACCACCCACTCATCAAACACCTGCTCTAGTTGTCCGTCATTGAGTTCTTGTAAACAATAGATGGTTGGCACACGAATAATCCCGTTGCCCGACTTCGCGCCCTGCACCAACACTCGCCCATTTTTACATTGCAGTCTGCCCGTCACATGCACATCGACCGTTTTCTTAGTATCGTCTGGCGCTTGAAAACTCCACTTACGCACCGATCCCGTTAAGCAGTCATGGTGGATCAGATCTTTAGGGTGATTTGGCTTCCCTTTGCGAGCGAAATACTCAGGACTCGCGAGTGTTCCCATCTCGATGTCTAAAAGCTTTCTTGCGATAAAGCCCGCGTCTTCTAAGCTTCCCATGCGAAAAGCGATATCAAACGCGTCTTCAATCAAGTCGACTCGGTTGCTACTGAAATCAAGACTAATACTGATATCTGGGTAGAGCTGCATAAACTCATTGACCAGATCCGCGATGATCACCTCACCCAAATAACCGCCGACACAGTTTACTTTTATGTCGCCACGTACTTCTTCGACATCGTCCACAGCAGCAATCAGAGCTTGGTCTATATTATCTAAGGCTTGTTCACATCTCGCGTACAGATCTTGCCCTGCGTGCGTCAATCTCAAGGTTCGAGTAGTGCGGATAAACAACGTCACGCCCATCTGCTTTTCTAGACTACTCACTTGGCGTGATACGTGGGAGCGCGACACATCAAGCTCCTCCGCTGCTTTAGTGAAGTTACCTAAACGAGCGATAAGCACGAAAGAACGAATATCAGACAGGTTAATTTGATTGAGCATGGTCGCAAGCTTAGTTGTGAGATTTTAAGATGATGAAGTAATAGAGAGCACATGCTCATTATTGCACCACAGCAACAGTGTTTCAAGTAAAGCGCTATATATCAACAATGCTATTTTCCTTAATATACCTCCATCGCAACGAAGCAAGACAACAAGCACTTGATTCGAATGCACTTAAACAACACGTCGTAGCCAACCGACGCAATAAAAGTACAGAGGAAATAAAATGAAAAAACTAATCGTAATTACAGGTGCAAGCTCTGGTATTGGTGAAGCAATCGCTCGTCGTCTAAGCGATGAAGGTCACCCTCTGCTACTTTTAGCTCGTCGTGTTGACCGCCTTGAAGCACTGAACCTACCAAACTCTCTATCAGTAAAAGTAGACGTGACAGACAAAGCGTCTTTTGATGCAGCAATCGCACAAGGTGAAGCGAAATTTGGCCCTGTAGACGCGCTTATCAACAACGCTGGTGCAATGCTTCTTGGTCAAATCGATACTCAAGATGCTCAAGAGTGGAAGACAATGTTCGACGTGAACGTCATTGGTCTTCTAAACGGCATGCAGTCTGTACTTGCTCCGATGATGGAACGCAACACAGGTACTATCATCAACATCAGCTCAATTGCGGGTAAGAAAACTTTCCCAAGCCACGCAGCTTACTGTGGTACTAAGTTCGCGGTACACGCTATTTCTGAAAACGTTCGTGAAGAAGTTGCTGCTTCAAATGTTCGTGTTACGACTATCGCACCGGGTGCTGTAGAAACAGAACTTCTGTCTCACACAACATCTCAAGAAATCAAAGATGGTTACGACTCTTGGAAAGAAGACATGGGCGGCGTATTGGCAGCTGACGATATCGCTCGCGCGGTATCATTCGCTTACCAACAACCACAGAACGTATGTATCCGTGAAATTGCTCTGGCACCAACTAAGCAGCAGCCATAGGCCTTTGCTATCGCTACTAAATCGGCGATGAAATAAGCAATGTACTAAAAAAGCGCCACTACTTAACAAGTCGTAGCGCTTTTGTTTTAGTGGTAACTATAATTGCAATCGCCACATCAATTTTTACTCATACGTGATTTACTTACGTTCATCGTGAGGTTGTCGATGAAAAGAAAAAAGCGCCCAAGCTGGCTGGTGCTTGAGCGCCTTTTGTAAACTGAATATGTGGATTAGAAGTTGTAACCACCACCAACCATGAATACCCATGGGTCGATATCAACGTCTGTTTTGAACTGTTGACCATTAAACTTATATTTTGCTGTAGTACCAATATCTGCATACCAAACTGATGCGTTCAGGAACCAGTCTTCATTAATCATGTAGTCCATACCAATGTTTGCCGCTAAGCCCCAAGAATCATCAAGAGATAAGTCACTTAAGCCTAGATCTTTCGCTCCTTGGTTTAGTGACTCATCGAAAAATACAGTGTAGTTGATACCCGCACCTACGTAAGGACGGAAATCACTGTTCGCTTGACCAAAGTAGTACTGAACCATAAACGTTGGTGGTAGGTGTTTAGTCTCTGCTATGTCTCCGAGGCCAGTAGCTGAAATGTTATGAGAGAAAGGGCTAGCTGCCAATACTTCAAAACTGATGTTGTCGGTAAACATGTAACCGAAGGTCAAACCAAGTTGAGTATTAGAATCGACACCGAATTTAACTCCAGCTGTATCAAGAACGTCACCGCTGCTGTCGTTTGGAGATACTGTTGCTGCACCTGCACGGATGATGAAATCACCTTCTTTATGAGCAAGAACATTGGTTGACATAAGAGCCGCAATAACCGCAATACCACATACTGTTTTTTTCATTATAATTTCCTTTTGAGGGCTTCATATTATTGGTGAATGAGTAATCATTTCTTATTTTGCGTGCAAGGTAACACACAATAACCCTACTTTATTGATGGAAATTAATTTGTGAAAAGTTATGATTATTTATGTAAATTTATATCGACCTGATCACTTTATTCCTTCATTTTATTGACAGTTTTATAATGCGACTTTTCCGTGCATCATTTTGTTAATCCAACCCAGTCACTTTGCTCAGATATCTTTGGATCAAAATAGAGCAAGCCAACATCCCGTACGCATCAATTTAGTGCAATCCAACAAGAAATATCCCCTCCTTGTTTAATATTCAATGAGTTACATTTGGCTTAGTGCTTGCAAGTCTATGTTCATAATCATAAATACATTGAGGTTCTGACCATGCAAGACACTCTAACAATCGTTCTGGCCGGCGGTGTTGGCTCTCGGCTTTCTCCCCTCACCGATAACCGCGCAAAACCTGCGGTCCCCTTTGGTGGCAAATATCGAATCATCGATTTCACTCTCGCGAACTGCTTACACTCTGGGCTACGCCAAATTTTGGTGCTGACTCAGTACAAATCACACTCATTGCAAAAACATTTGAGAGATGGTTGGTCGGTGCTTAACCCCGAGCTCGGCGAATACATCACCAATGTTCCCCCACAAATGCGAACCGGTGATAGCTGGTACAGCGGCACTGCCGATGCCATCTATCAAAACTTGTATCTGCTTTCTCGTAGTGAAGCCAAACATGTGGTGGTGTTATCCGGCGACCATATCTATCGCATGGATTACGCGCCAATGCTCAAGCAGCACAAAAAGAACGAGGCTGACCTGACCGTGGCGTGCATGGAGGTTTCGATTGACGAAGCCAAAGAGTTTGGTGTGATGGAAATAGACGAGTCTCTACAAATCAATAACTTTACCGAGAAACCACGTTACCCCGCGTGCGTACCCGGTAGACCAACTCGAAGCATGGCTTCAATGGGGATTTACATCTTTGATAAAGAAGTACTAACACAGGCATTATTGGCAGACGCAGAAGATCCAGACTCAAACCACGATTTTGGCAAAGACATCATTCCTAAGTTAGTCGGCAATAACAGCGTTTACGCGTATAAGTTTGGTGATGAGGAAGGACGTGTGACGCAAGATGCTTACTGGAGAGATGTTGGTACTATCGACTCTTATTACCAATCGAATATGGATCTGTTGAAACCGGCCTCGCCTATCGATTTATACCAACCGGATTGGGCTATTCGCACTTATGAGCCACAACTGCCGCCCGCACGAACCATTGCTTCGGTCGAAGGTAACCAAGGGATATTCATCAACTCGATGATCGCCAATGGTGTTGTGATTGAAGGTGGTTCGGCGCAAAACTCTATCTTCTTCCCAAAAGTGAAAGTCAGCAATGCCGCGATTGTGATTGATAGTATTCTGTTTGAAGATGTTGAGATTGGAAAAAACTGCCACATACAAAACTGCATCATCGATAAGAACGTCAAAGTGCCTGACGGAACCCAGATCGGTGTTGATAGCCTTGCCGACGCCAAACGCTTCCATATATCAAAACAAGGCGTGATTGTGGTGCCCTCTTCTTATCAATTTGAAGAGTAATCTTTGACGTTGGAATAGCTTTTATTTAAACGAGAAAAGGCAGCGAGTTCGCTGTCTTATTATCATTCGAAATAACCTTAACCAAAACCTAAATTCATCCCGCGTTGAAAGAGATTTATAAAACCAGGCTAGAATAAGAATTCGTAAGAATGTTTGATTGAGGCGATAAAGCCTAAGTCCTATAGAAGGCTTAGAGCAATACTTCAAAGATGAGGGATTTTTAAACACGTTTGAAATTCACGAAACATAATATGCGATCAGTTAATCGGACTTTCAAGGGAGTAAGGGGAGATTATTTGATAACACTGAAGTTAATCACACATGTGTACTTTCTCTATTGGTGAATCTATCCGATGTTTGCTACGTTTAAATGACACAGTCATTGGAAAGGTATGATTTATGAAAATAAACGTTCAAACACATCACGTATCAATTAACGACGACTCACGTAAAGACATCGAAGGTAAGTTCGAAAAGATATCAAACCATTTTCCATCACTGATTAGCTGCGACATCATCATTACAAAAGAACACAGCCAACATCAGGTTGAAGTGTTCACCAACTACGAAGGTGTACGTGTAAACGCAAAAGCTACAGATGACGTTATGTATCCAGCTATCGCTTCAGCACTCAAGAAACTTGAAGCAGGCCTAAGTAACCGTAAGGGACAATTGAAAGCCGACCTACACGAGAAGCCAACAAGTACGAAGCCAGAGATTGCTTCAGACATCATCCAAGAGATGAAGTTGGTATAACTCCACAGTAGAAGCTCGCTAATCAATAATAGCAGCGCAAAAGAATTTCAAAGCCAGCACATGTTGCTGGCTTTTTCGATCTATACATCAATTTCCTTGATTTTTCCGACCACCGACCTTCGCTTCCTATATTAGAAATAAGCCCAACTCTATATCGTTTTAACAAACTTATGTCGCTGGCTGCTATAACAATCGCTAGCGGTATTTGATACAGTGATAAGTAGAAATTTAGACAATAAAGGAATGTTTATTATGAAAAAAATCGCGCTAATTCTATTTCTAGCGACTCAACTGATGGCTTGTACAGAAGTGGGCAGTGAAGCTTGGTGTACAGATATGAAAGAAAAGCCGAAAGGCGACTGGACTGCCAATGAAGCCGGTGATTTTGCTAAGCACTGTGTTTTCTAAACACTGTTAAGCGTTAATTAACAACACTTAGTAGCACTGAGTGGAAGACATTTAACGACGAACTGAACACTCCACGCAATACAATAGATCCGAATAAGTGAGTTTGAGGATGGAACACCAACTAGGCAATAACTGGAAGCACATCGAATGGGTATTAACCGATGTTGATGATACGCTCACTTGGCAGGGTTCACTCCCTCCAGAAACATTGATTGCGTTACAAAAGCTAAGAGATAACGGAATTAAAGTGGTCGCAGTAACGGGAGCCTGTGCTGGTTGGTGTGATCATATTGCACAACTATGGCCTGTAGACGCCGTGCTTGGAGAGAACGGCGCCTTCTTATTAGAGAAACAAGATGGTGCATTACAACTCTCATGTGAAACGCCGCTAGAACAAGTGCGCCAGAATCAAGCCAAGCTCAAACAAGAAGTTGAATCGATCTTGCAGAGTTACCCAGACCTATCCCTAACTTTGGATCAATCTTACCGCTTGTGTGAGGTCGCGATTGATATCGGCCAAAACCGTCAGCCTGTTGACCCTGAAATAGTGCAAGCGGTACTCGAAAGAATACATGCTTTAGGCGCACACGCGACAGCAAGTTCGATTCATATCAATGCTTGGTATGGCGAGCACTCAAAGAAAAACGCCGTGTACCGTTTCCTTTCGAGTAAAGGCCTATCGCTTGAACAAACCCACAAGCAAGCGTGTTATGTCGGCGATTCAATGAATGATCAAAAAATGTTCGAATCACTACCGCTCACCGTTGGCGTGGCTAACATTGAGCATTATTGGGATAAGCTAGATCATCATCCAAGCAAGGTGATGTCACAACCGGGTGGTTATGGGTTTGCAGAATTTGTGGATTTACTGCTGACGCTTAAAAGTGAGACAGCGAAAAGCTAACCATCCCCTTCTAAACAAGCTTTCTGTCCATTCAAACAACATAAAAAAACGACCGCTAGGTAGACCGAAGTACCTAGGGTCGTTTGAGCTTCAAAATGCTAGATAAGCTCTTAACTTTCACACAACATATTGTCTATATGAGTTTGTTGCGGATGTGGATCACTACAGCTTCTGCAATGATAACCACAGCAAAAATACTCACCAATACCATCGACACTTTTTGCCACTCGAAAAGGTTCTGCGCATCGTTGAGCACTACGCCAATACCACCAGCGCCCACTAAACCCAATACCGCAGATTCACGCACATTAATGTCCCAACGGAACAGTACAATTGAGTAGAATGCGGGCATCACTTGTGGCCAATAACCTTTAAGTAGGATGCTCATCCACGAAGCACCTGTGGCGCGCAGTGCTTCAATAGGCCCCATGTTCACTTCAGCAATGGCTTCCGCTAACAGCTTCCCTACAAAGCCGATACTGCGAATTGCAATTGCCATGATACCTGCGAGAACACCGGGGCCAAACAGTGCGATAAACAGTAATGCCCAAACTAGCGAGTTCACTGAACGTGAAGACACGAGGAAGAATTGAGCGATCCAGTTCAGCGCTTTATTAGGTGTAATGTTTGGTGCGTTCAACAATGCCAAAGGAATCGCAAACACCAAAGTAAACAGTGTGCCCAATGTCGCGATGTGTAAGGTTTCAATCATCGCCGCGTGAATCGATTCTGGATAAAAACCATAGTCCATTGGCACCATTCGTTCGAACATATCCGCAAATTGAGCGGGCGCGTCATAAAGGAACTCAGGAATCACTTCTACCGTCTGCCAAGACCAAACGATGGCACACACAAGGCTAAGGTAAACGGCGAATCGAGCCACACGTTCGTTGGGTGTAAAACGCTGCCACTCTCTATCGATAGATGCAGTTGTCATTAGAAGATTCTCCTAACAATGTTGGAAAGAAATTCACCGACAAGAATCAGTGCGATGATCGTTATCAAAATAGCAGCGACAAAGTCGTAGTCGAAACGTTGGAATGCCGAGAATAACGTCCCACCAAGGCCGCCCGCGCCAACGATGCCCACCATAGTTGAGTTACGTAAATTCGAGTCCAACTGGTAGCTAGCGAAGCCAATAAAACGAGTAAACACCTGCGGCATTACCGCATACAGAATCACACTGATGAAGCTAGCGCCGGTCGCTTTAATCGCTTCAACAGGCTTGAAAGAGATCTCTTCAATCGCTTCTGCGAACAGCTTGGCAATAAAACCAATCGATGCGAACACCAAGGTCAGAATCCCAGCCAGGGCACCAAAACCCACCGCTTTCACAAACAAGATTGCGATGATCACTGGATGAAAAGAGCGACACAGTGCGATAAAGCCCCGAATAGGTGTCGATACAATCGAAGGCATCATGTTTCTTGCAGCAAGTAAGCCAAGAAACAGCGAAATGATGATGCCGAAGAAACTCGAAATGATCGCTATCTGTAAGCTCTCTGCTAAGCCGCTTAGCAGTAGATTAGTACGCGAGAAATCTGGCGGAAACATTCTTGATAGTAACCGCTCACTCTCACCAAAACCGATGACCAAACGATCAAAAGTCAGCCCTAACGTCGAGAAACTGTAAAACAGATACGCAACTATCGCAGCGATGATTGCTCGGTTAGTCCATGAGGTTTTGAACGGGTTTTCATGCTTCGCTGGCGACTGGTTTGACGATGCACTTGGCGATGAGCTTGGGGTTAATCCAGCCATGATTCACCCCCATAGATGATTTTTAGATCTTCCTCTGAAATGCCTTCAGGGCTGCCGTCGTAATGTACTTTGCCATTACACATGCCGATGATGCGTTTGGCGTAACGCTTGGCTAAGTTGACATCGTGGATGTTAACCAACACAGGGATGTTCTTCTGCTCGGCGAAAGTTTCCATCAGCTCCATGATCTCAACCGCGGTTTTCGGGTCGAGTGATGACGTTGGTTCATCCGCTAATAAGATATATGGGTCTTGCATGACTGCGCGAGCGATACCGACACGCTGTCTTTGGCCGCCTGACAAACTGTCGGCACGTTGGTTTGCAAAGTCTTGTAGGCCTACAAATTCAAGTAACTCGAACGCTTTTGCTAAGTCTTGTGGAGAATAGTTACGACGCCACGCATTCCAAGCCGTCATGTAACCCAAACGGCCGCTTAACACGTTCTCGATAACCGTTAAACGTTCCACGAGGTTATATTCTTGGAACACCATGCCGATGTGTCGACGTTGTTTACGTAGCGCTTGGCCTTTTAATTGAGTCAGGTCTGCGCCATCAAAAATGATTTCGCCTTGGCTTGGATCATTGAGGCGGTTGATACAGCGCAGAAGCGTACTTTTACCGGTACCAGATGGACCAATGATCGCGATGATGCCTGGCTCATCGATATCAATATTAATGCCTTTAAGGATTGGCTTGCCTGCCACATATTCGTGGAAAAGGTTGTTTATCTTTATTCCTTCATAGCTTGCTACGGCCATACTGCATTTCCTTGTGCGAATTTTAGAATGATCTATGCCCTACCCGCGAGGGCATAGATATTTAGTTGAAGTAGGTGTTTTAAAAGAACTAAGTCTTTCGAGAACTTAGTCTTCTAATAGAAAAAGAATTAGCCGTTGTTTGCTTGTTTCGCTAACTCAGCTGCTTTTTTCTTCGCGCGTTTAGCCGCATCTTTTTCCGCGAGTTTCTTAAGGCCAGCTTTAGTGTAAGCCGTACCTGTCGCGTGGGCGATATCACGAATCACGTCCCACTCTTCTTTGTAGCTGATTGGTGAGAAGCGGTCTGCACCTTTGAATGATGCGCTCATCTCTGGTGTGAAGCGGTAGCTAAAGAAAGCTTCGTTGATCTTCTCAACCAGCTCCGGTTTTAGGTTGTACGCGTAACCAAACGCAGACGTTGGGAAGCGCGGGCTACGGTAGATGATCTTAAGCTCAGAATCATCAACACGACCTGCTGCCACCATACGATCGTACACGTCAGATGCCACAGGTGCTGCATCATAGTCTCCGTTGAATACACCTAGAATCGATTGGTCATGCTTACCTGAGTAAAGCACTTTGTAGTCTTCATCTGGCACTAACCCTTTAGCTGGGAATAACGCACGAGGAGCTAGGTTGCCAGAGTTTGATGATGCAGAAGTGTGTGCAACCTTTTTGCCTTTTAGATCAGCCATGGTGTTGATACCACTGTCTTTGCGTACAATGGTAATCAGGTTGTAGCCTTGGAAACCAGACTCATCGCCTTTCACTGCAATTGGAACGTAGCCCGCTAGGTTAACCGCGTAGCCAGTTGGGCCCGTAGAGAAACCAGCTACGTGCAAACGGCCAGAACGCATCGCTTCTACTTGTGCAGAGTTCGAGTGCACCGTGTAGTAAATCACTCGCTTACCCGTGATTTTGCTTAAGTGAGCTTGGAAGTCGGCAAACGCATCTTTGTACAAAGCAGGGTCTTCTACTGGCGTGTAAGTAAACACAAGCGTGCTTGGGTCATTCCACTCATCTGGGTTCTTCGGTGAATCGGCGACCAAATCTTGGTTTTCATCACAGTATCGATCGTCTAACACACCACGACTAGAGCAGTCGCTTGCCATAGCCATTGAAGGAAGTAGTAATGAGCTAGCGATTAACAGTCCTTTAACACTGATTTTCATATTCAAACCTTACTTTTACTTATTGTTGAAAGTCACCTTCGCTATTGCAGCCTTCGTGCCATATTTTTATTTGCTAAATTTCAATAACTTACAACAAAAATCAAACTAACCAAGATCTTTTGAGTCATTGATGTCCAACTCAAAACCAATCATTTGGGTCATTTCTGTCCCATCAACCTTGATGGTAAAAAAAGAGCCCGAAGGCTCTTTGGTTCACTGCTTTTTCTCTTATTATTCTTCAATAATCCAGATAACTTAGGCGTCGCTGTCCATGCAGTTTGCGTAGTAAGTGACCGTTGCAGGCCAGTCACTGAATACGCCCATCACACCCACATCTTGTGCTAACACATCGAGCATTTTCATCATGTCGCCATCATTGTTGATACCATCTTTCACGCTCTTGTAGTACCAACCGCCGCCTTGCGCGAGTGGGCCTGAACGTTCCAGAGTCCATGCGATGATGTCGAGGTCTGCATCTTTAGCGAGCTTGGCGTAGTTAGACGCAACCAGTTCATTGTTCTCATCTAGATCAACCAGAGCAAACAGGGGCGGTGCAATGATGTTTACACCCGCATCGTGCAGCTCTTTCATGTTTTCAACAGAAGCAACAAAGTCCGCTTGCTCGTAAACACGGTCATCAAGATAAACGGCTTGTTTACCGAATTTTGGCGCAGCTTTGATCCAGTACTTCACGTCATCCAGGTTGAACGATTGCAAGTAAGTCTCTGAAGGTGCAAAGCCCGCTTCTTTTAGCTCATCCACCAGCTTTTGCGCGTACATCTCTTGGCTGAAGCCATTGAAAGGCATCTCAACCGCTGCCGATTTCAATTCAGGTGTCACCTTTACACCGTGTTCTTTAAACAGTGCCGCACTTTCTGCGTGTGTCATCAGCGTCCCACTCTGGCTGTATAGATCCGTTCTCCAACCCGGAGTACCATTCATGTACTCTTCAACTGTGGTTGCTTTCGGGTTCGCTCCATCCATTTTGCCTTTTAACGTCTTAAACTCCGCTAGCGTGAAATCAGAAGTACGACACTCAACCTGAGCATCTTCGCCTGTCGCTGGGTTCGCTGGTTTAAATGGAACCGAACACTTCTTAGCAAGTTCAGGATGCGCCAACACATCAGTTGTGGTGTGCAGATCACTTTGCGAGTGTCGACATACCAACGCCTTATCTTTAGTGAAAGTAACATCACACTCTACGACACCGGCTCCCATCTGAATTGCCGCTAAGTAAGATTCTTTGGTGTGTTCGGGAAACTGCATTGCAGCTCCGCGATGCCCAATAGAAAAATCGCTACGATGAAATGGCCCTTCGCTACAACTGAGCAGCTTGGTTTTCAAAGGGCTCTCGTCCATATTGTTGACTAAAAAGAGGGGACGAGGTCCTAGGTTTGCTGACTCTGTCGCCGCCCATGCTGTCATTGAGCTAACGCCGAGTATCAGAGCAATCGAACCTTTCAGTATTTGCTTCATGTTTGTATCTCCTTGCAACAAGCAATTATTTTTCTAATTTCCTTAATCCGGTCATTTCTACCTTCTGTGAGATGACCTCATGTGGGCAGGTGCCACAATGTAGGGATTGCACGCTTTGTGCCAAATGTTAAAACTCTTTTATTACAATTACTTGAAACAGTTAATCATTCGACTAAATGATAAATGGGTCATTGTTGTCTTGTGTTTTTTCTTCTGCTTTGTCTTTTGGTTTAGGTTTGCTATTTGATAACCAACTTAGCGAGTTAAGCTTTAAAACTCTCTTTATCCAGCTGGTGTTTCTTCATTTTTCGATAAAGCGTTTTACGGGGTAGATTCAGCTTACTTGAGACCTCATTGATATTTCCCGCGCTCTCTATCAAGGCTTCGGTCAGTACATTTCTCTCGTACTGCTCCATCTGCTTTTCAAAGGCGAAATCTTCCCCAGTCGATTCACAAATTGGCGATTGCAGATCAAAGCCATCGCCGACAATACCGAGTACAAATCGGTCGGCGACATTACGTAACTCACGCACGTTTCCTGGCCATTCGTGTCGACATAGTTGCTGAATCTGCTCAGGGTAAATCGTTGATGGGCGTGTCTTGTATTTGTGGCTCGCTTGAATCACAAAATGACGGAACAACACCTGAATGTCCTCTTTGCGTTGGCGCAGTGCCGGAAGGTTTAAACTAGCAATATTAAGACGATAGAAGAGATCAGCTCTGAACTCACCTGATTCACTCAGGCTCGCGAGATCGGCTTTGCTGGCCGCGACCACAACGATGTCGACGGGTATCAACTCATTACCGCCTACACGCTCAATCATTCGTTCTTGAATCACGCGCAGCAGTTTAATTTGCACCGCAATTGGCATACTTTCTATTTCATCAAGAAACAGAGTACCGCCATTGGCTTGTTCTATTTTGCCAATCCGTTTCTTGTTGGCACTGGTAAACGAGCCCGCTTCATGACCAAACAGCTCACTCTCAATAATGCTCTCTGTCATGCCACCACAGTTTATTGCGACAAACGGCTTTGCCTTACGACGGCTGAATTGATGCAGAGCTCGAGCTATTACCTCTTTGCCCGTTCCAGTCTCGCCGTTAATGATGGTGTCGACGCCAGTATGAGAGAGCGCAAGCACATGCTTACGTATGGTGTCCATCGCTTTGGATTGGCCGATAACTACAGATTCAATCGAAAGATCTGAGTCCTGATCGTCGTCTAACGTTGCAGGGCTGTTGTGCTGACACTGTGCCAACGCCAAGTCGAGCTTTTCTACCAACTCACTGGCATTGAGGGGTTTCTCCAGAAAGTCGAACGCACCCAACTTCATCGCCTCTATCGCCATAGGAATATCACCATGCCCGCTCATCAGTAATACCGGAACATTGGCTGCGCGATGTTGGATTGAGCTCAACAACGTAAGCCCGTCGACTTGTGGCATTCGCACATCACACAACACCACCGACTGACTGTTTGCTTTGAGGGATTTTAGGCCAAGGTTTGGGTCGGTAAAGCTAGTGACACGGAAACCCTCGAGTTCCAACATTTCACTCACGGCTTCAACAACGTCGGTTTCATCGTCGATAAGAACTATGTGTTTTTCTGCAGTCATGAGCCTGTGCCTTTTGGTAGAGTGACAATAAAAGTGGTGCCTTGGTGTTCAACCGATTCCACGTGAATCGAGCCGCCAAAGTCTTTAATTATGTTGTATGCGATAGACAAACCGAGCCCGAGCCCCTTACCGGTTGTCTTGCGGGTATAAAATGGGTCGAACAGATAAGGAATGTCCTCTTCGGGTATTCCTAATCCATTGTCCTTAACTGCAATTTGAATAGTGTTCGGATACTCTTGAGTGGAGATGCTGAGCAGGGGCCGCTCCCTGTGTTCAACGGCATCCAACGCATTGCTGATTAAATTCACCAGCACCTGCTCTAAGCGAATGCTGTTGGCTCGTACCATTTGATCGCTTTGTAGGGAATACTGAATTGACACCCTACTCTGCCGAGTTTCAAAGAGGTCGATCGCATCGCCAATCACCTTATCCACCTCGACGTTATCAATTTTGCCGTCACTCTTGCGTGAGAAGGCTTTCAAGTGGCGTGTAATCGCAGCCACTTTGTCTAATAAGATCTCGATCTTTTTCAGGTTCTCTTCTGCTCTGTCTGGTCTTTGCTTACCTAACCATAATTGAGCACTTCGAACGTGACTATTTACTGCGGTCAGAGGTTGATTGATCTCGTGAGTAATGCCGACACTTAACTGCCCCAACGCGGCCAGTTTTCCAGCTTGAATGAGCTCATCCTGAGTAACACGCAGCTTGGCCTCGGCCAAGGTGCGTTCTTCCACCTCAGCCTCCAATTTACGGTTGGTTTGCTTGACGACTTTGGCAGTGGTTTGAAATACCTTTAAGTACTTAGCCATTTGCGTCACTTCGTCTTTGCCACGAATCGCGACTTCGGTATCTAAATGACCCGTAGAAATCGCGAACATGTTGTCTTTAAGCTGTAATAACCTTTCCAAAATACTCTTGCGCACATAGAACCATGAGATAGCTGCAGCAGCTAACACACTAAAAAGAGAAAGAAAAAGTGACAAACGTTGGTTCGATTGCAAAGAGTGTTGCGCCTGCTGAATCGACTGATCAATATTGCGGTTCACTTGGCTAGTGTTACGTTCGATTTGTACCGTTAACTGATTCAAATGCTCACGGCTGTTTTGTAAGAAATATTGCTCTTGATAAAGATGGTCGAGCGCTTTGTTTTTCAGCCCATACAAGCTGCTATCACTTGAGGCCAGGTTGTAAATCACGGTAAGTTGATTGTCCAATGTTGGAAAATCACTTATTAGATCGCCACTTACCCAAAGCTGCCACCATTCTTCTCCAACCTGCTCAAGTCGTAAACTGGTGTAATCCAGCTCATTAAAGCTCGAGTCGTTATACAGTTTTTCTACCAAGCCTAATTGGTAGTACAGCAGGGACTTTAATTGCGTGAATTGAACCTGCTCTTTGGCTGAATCAGGCAAGCTATCGAGTGAATTACTGGCTTGCTGCAATAGCGGGTAAAAACCTTCGAGTAGATTTCGAAGTTCTTGGTTGAGCTGTTCAGATTCAATCTCACTTTGGTACAACAGACTGAGGCTATTGTTAACTTGAGCAATAAGATCTTTAAAATAGGAGTGATAATCCGGAAATTGCACCATAACGCTATTCATGACTGAAATAGCATCTTCAATTTTAAGCATCGCTTGTTTACGCTCTAAATTGGATTCCGCATCACTGAGTTGAGATGAGGTTGTGATAATGACACGCACCATGTCATTTAAGCGAGCTGCGTTATCTAAAGCGGGGATTTCACTCTCTTTTAGCTCAACAAGGCGTTGATTTAGTTTATCAAAGGTGAAACTGGAGACTACCGAGAGAAAGATGGTGGTCATCGATAGCATGGCTAACGCCAACACTAAACGCAGCTCTATGCCCTTCCAGCCAAACCACTTACGACGCGGAATCTTGATCGGAAATGGACGTTCAAAACTGTCCTTGTTATCTATCACCTTTGAGACACGACTACTCACTCGCCACACCTTCTTCTCATCAAAAACCAACAGTAAAGGTCAATGATTCAATTAGTTAGGTGGTTAGCCTGACTTAAAGCCGCTTCAAATAGTTTTAGCGAAACTATGAAAATATGAGCAATCATTAACATTTCACATAAAACACCATAACAATTATTTTATAAACCCTAGGTTGTCTGTTTTGAGAGAGAAGAAAGTGACTTCGCCGACAGAAACGTGATTACTCTATCAATACCTGTCGGAGGGCATTTTAGTTTGAGCACTTCCAATAAAGTCTGATCATTTATCATAGAGATTGAACGTATTGGACATATCACACGCAAAACGGTTTTGAATCTAAACTTTCAGACAAATTAGCAATAATGGAAAATCATTGAGTCTCGCAGTGTAGGACACTACCTATGTCGAAATAGGATGGATGTATAAATAATGCAGAACAACCATGCCAGGTTAGAGAAGGTAGTGAGGTATTTAGAATCTCACCTTGATCAGCCTATGGTAATAGAAGAGCTATTATCAAAATTTTACTTCTCTAAATACCATTTTCATCACTTGTTCCGAGCCTATTATGGCGAGGGGGTATATGCGATGCGTAAGCGCCTGCTTTTAGAGAGGGCTGCTCGAAGTATTGTTTATGGGGTTGAGAGCATGACTGAGATTGCTTTTTCTTGTGGCTATGAAAACCAAGCTTCTTTTAATAAGGCGATACGAAAGCAGTTCTCTTGTACACCATCGTATATTCGTCATCAAAAAACAGTTCCTGCCTTAAAAAAGCAACAACTCACTAGTTTTGAGGACATAAAGATGAATATAAACGTTGTCGATCGCAAGTCTACGGAAGTCCTGTATTCCAGAGGTAGTGGCAAATACAATGATGCTGCTGCAACCGCATGGGGGCAACTGATGCCATTTGTTTATTCTAATCGCTTAATTCAACCCGAGACAATAATGATAGGAATAAGCCATGACGACCCAAATATTACCCTTGTAGATAATATACGCTACGACGCATGTGCAACGATCGTTACTGAAATGGAATTACCTGAAGGTATCGAGCGCAAGACAATTTTGGGTGGCAAATATGCCAAGGCCTTGCACAAAGGTACTTACGAGAAACTCTCTGAAGCTTACAGCTATTTACTCTTAAAATGGCTACCAGACAGCGGGTTTGAACTGCGAGACCAACCATGCTTTGAGGTGTACCTGAATCGAGACCCAAGACGAACTAAACCTGAGAATTTGAAAACCGAAATCTATATTCCGATCAAGTAACTGAGAGAGCTTGCCTTGAGTCAGTCAATCACGTGTGAACACATGAGTCATGTCAATCACGGCTGGCTCATTTTTGCCCCGAAATTACTTGGATTAAATATTCTAAAAAGTTCATCGGGCGTGCGTTTTTCCTACTAAAAGTTATCCGAACTCAGCAAACCTCAAGTTATGCCACACAGAACAATCCAACCTATTCTCTGTTTTACTATCCTATTGATTTTATGTCGAAATCTAAAAAAAATCCGCATTCTATAACTATAAATACAGACACTAGCCGTATAGGGGGTATCTTTTCTCTCTATTGACACAACCCATGAGAGCAATGGGTTATGTGGAGTGGTAACGAAAGATGACATCATCTTTTGTCTTCGACATTTTCCTGTAGAATAGCGTTTACTATTAGTTACGCTGACGGGAGGAATACAATATGAATACATTTGACGTTGAAGTTCCCTCTACCTGTTATTCTCAACCTCGTCAGACTCAAGCTGTCGCGATATACCTCCCCTGCAATTTATAACCTGAATCATATTGTTCAGTGCTTTATAGCTCTGAGCTACTAAGACGTTTTCTATATTACTTGGTTATTATTGGAGGGGTTATGTCCCTTTTTGTCGCCTCCCAAATATTGGTTGGTTTAGCTGCGCTATTCGACATCGTATCGTTTCAGTTTCAAAATCGTACTCTGCTTTTGTCTGCTTTATGTGTATCGGCATTATTGATTGCAGCGCATTTCGCCCTACTTAACGAGTGGACGGCTGCATGTTTGTTGGTAATAGGCGCATGCCGATACTTGGCTGGTATCTTCATCTCAAACCCTAAAATAAAGTGGTTATTCTACTTCGTTACATTGTTGGGTACTGTTTTGACTTTCAGTGGTTTAACAAGTGTTTTGAGTTGTACAGCGTCGCTATTGCATACCAAAGCTTCGTTTAGTTCCAATGACAAACTAATGCGTTGGTTGATGGTTATTGGAACGGGAGTGTGGAGTGTACATGATATTATAGTCGGCTCGCCAGTAGCGGTACTCATTGATGTTTTGTTTATAATAAGCAGCGCCATTGGGTACTATAAGGCAAGATCATTATAAATTTGAACTTTTCCTAATTTAAGGGATCAGATCTGGTAACTATTATCCATTTAGAGTCTTTTCCATGTCTGATTCGTTTCTAGAGCATTTCGAAAACATCGTTGACCCTCGCATTGAACGATGTAAAAAACACCAACTCTTAGATATTCTTTTACTTGCTATTAGTGCGGTGATTTCTGGCGCGGAGGGCTGGGAGGACATCGAAGATTTCGGCCATAATCGTTTAGATTGGCTTCGTAAATACCGTCCATTCCTCAATGGCATCCCTCGTCACGATACAATTGCAAGAGTTATCACCAAACTCAGAGCAGATGAGATTGAGCAAGCGTTTCAGTCGTGGATGAAGACGCTAGTTCAAACGACAGGCACTGATATCATTGCCGTAGATGGCAAAACAGCACGCCACTCTTTCGATACTCGCGGAAGAAAAAATCCGCTTCATTCGGTGAGTGCGTGGAGTTGCTCCAACCAACTTGTTTTTAGGTCAGGCCGCCGTTGACGATAAAAGCAATGAAATAACCGCTATTCCTAAATTGTTAACCTTACTTGATATAGAGAACTGCATCATCACACTCGATGCGATGGGTTGTCAGCGCAAGATTGCCAAACAAATAGTTCAAAGCAAAGCGGACTATGTCTTGGCCCTAAAAGGGAATCACTCAACGATGCAGGCAGAGCTAGAAGCTTGGTGGCATAAGGCGTGTCGAGAGCAATTCACCGAGAAGAACTATGCTCAACACACGGATGTAGACGCAGGACATGGTCGAATCGAGACGCGACACTGTGAGCACCTTGTGGTTGATAAAGAATGGCTGACTAAACAATATCAGTGGGAGGGACTTAGAAGCATTATTAAAATCACTTCTGAGGTCGAGCACTCCATAACATGCAAGGTTAGCAAAGAGACTCGTTGGTATATCAGTTCACTGGAATTAGATGCAGAACAAGCACTTAAAGCTGTCCGTGGTCATTGGCAAGTAGAGAGTATGCACTGGATGTTAGACATGACCTTCAGAGAAGATGAATGCCGAATTAGAAAAGGAAATGGTGCGTTGGCTTTTAATGCGTTAAGGAAAATAGCCCTCAACTTGTTTAAGTTTGATACAACCCAAAAGATGAGTATGGCTCGAAAGAAAAAGAATGCAGCACTGAATGATGAATACCGCTCAGTGCTTTTAGAGTCTGCGGTTAAAATGCGCTAGCCTTATTGGGTACTACCGAATACATATCAAAAGTCCATGCATTCAAAGTTGGGTTTTGGTTTTCATGCTAATATGTGCGAAATTAGCGTCACGAAAACAGAAATATAAAAGCGTTTAAGGTTTCAAGATACTTTTCCTAATCTGAACGAAACGATTTAGAACTATACATCTAAATCGTTTTTGTCCAAAAATTCGCATTGCCTACCTAAACGACTATTTCGGATTATCTGATGTGCAAGTTTGCTATATGTGAGATTGCACTTTGACGTCGCGTGAAAAAAGTCCATTCTAATGACTAGTATCAATTGTTATGAGTTGTCTTTGAGCACCTCTTAAGTGCCCAATTTAGACATAACACAAATCCTATATCGTAAAGAGAGGCTTTAAATGTGTCGTTGGCTTGCTTATCAGGGAGTGCCTATTTACCTAGATGAAGTTATTTATGTTCCTGAACACTCACTAATCAATCAGAGTCTAGAAGCGAGAAAAGGGACCACTCGAATCAACGCCGATGGATTCGGTTTGGGTTGGTATACGCAACGTGATACACCCGGTCAATTTCGTGAAGTAATGCCTGCTTGGGGGGATGATAACCTTCGTTCTCTAGCCCATCATATTTCTTCTCACCGATTTATGGCTCATATCCGTTCCTCTACTGGTTCAGTGGTATCGCGCTCCAATTGCCATCCTTTTATTGTAGATAATTGGATGTTCATGCATAACGGACAGATCGATGAATTCGAAAAATTGCGTTTCCAACTCGAGCGCTTGTTGCCTGAATCACTTTATCACTATCGACTAGGTACAACTGATAGTGAGCTTATTTTTCTGCTGATGATAAAAAATGGTCTGTTTAGTGATGCAAATACAGCCATTATCTCGACGATTAAAGAAATAGAAATGGTGAAAAAGAACAAGTCTATATTGTCGCCATTTAAGGCATCTATCTGTTTATCAGATGGTGAGCAATTTTGGGTGGTACGATACTGTAGCGACGCAGAACCACCAACTATCTATATCAAAGCTGAAGGTATAAACGTTAGTATTGCATCTGAACCTCTCGAAAAAAGCAATGACTGGAAACTCCTTAGACCGCAGACTATTACTCGTATCCATGATTCGGAGTTAACCACAGAGCAAATACAACTAGAGGGTTAACGCTTTAATCTGCATCACCATACTGAACGCTAAGCCACCTTAAAGAATGATCATCCCATCTCGATAAGTCAGCGCTGGCGACACGTCTTGACCAAGTAATACAGGGCCGTCGAGATCGACAATTTCAGATTGCACTGCGATCGGCAGAGCTGCACGCATGGCCAGTGAGGTACCAAGCATACAGCCCGACATCAGAGTAAATCCGAGCCTTTGCGCTTCTTCGGCAAGTGCTAATGCTTCTGTCAAACCACCGGTTTTATCAAGCTTGATGTTGACCATTTCATACTTGCCCAACAACGAAGACAGTTGGGAACTGGTATGGCAGCTTTCATCAGCACACAGTGGAATTGGATGCTTGATGTGTGCCAGTGAGGCATCATGCTGTTGTGGTAAAGGTTGCTCGATCATCGCGATATCAAACTCAGTCAGCTGATTAAACAGCTCTTCGAGATTCAATCCAGTCCAAGCTTCATTAGCATCCAGTACAATTTTCACTTCGGGAGCAGCTTCTCGGACAGCGCGTACACGATCTACTACTTGCTCACCATCAAGCTTCACTTTTAGAAGTTTCGCACCATTCGCCACATAATCTCGAGCTTGTATTGCCATCGCTTCTGGTGTGCCAATCGAGACTGTCATAGCAGTAACAATCTGCGTTGGTAACTCGAACAAGTTGTTTGGAAAGATCTGTTCGTTCTGCTGCGCTTGATAATCCCAAAGCGCACAATCGATAGCGTTACGCGCAGCTCCTCCAGTCAATGAAGACTGAAGATGGTCTCGTAACTCTTCAGGATCGGTCATACCACGTTCAAAGGCCATTTCAAGAGAGCTAGCAGCTTGTTGAATTTGCGCCAACACAGACTCGGATGACTCACCATAACGCGGGTAAGGTGTGCACTCGCCTTGCGCTTGTTTGCCATTATGCTCAATGTAAACGCGAACAACATGACACTCTGTTCGGCTGCCTCGAGAGATGCGAAAAGGCGTTTGCATCGCGATAGTAATAGGTTCTGCAGTAATCTTCATAATTTCACTCGGTTGATGTTCGCTTTAACAAATGGAAACGTAGAAATGATGAAATCGTTAAAGTGAATGTCGCAAATGATCAGTAATATGTTGTACACCAAATCGCACCGGATCCGTCACTGGTACTTGATAAAGTGTGGTCCATTCTTGGCACAATGCCTCTGCCTCTTCAATGCTAATCGCCGATGTGTTCAGGCAGATACCCACCAGTTTCACATCTGGATTAGTCAGTCGCGCCGCTTGCAAATTAGCGTCAATCGTTTGTTCTATCGTTGGTAATTTTGCGTGCGGTAGGTTGCGGATATGTGGTCGCCCTACTTCATGACATAACACCAAAGCATCAGCTTGTGCGCCATGCAACAAACCCAAACTCACGCCTGCAAAAGACGGATTAAACAAAGAGCCCTGCCCTTCAATGATGTCCCATTCGTGGTCGGTAAATTCAGGGCTGATAGCTTCAACCGCTCCAGAAATGAAATCCGCAACCACAGCATCAATCGAAATCCCGCAGCCTTCAATCAAGATGCCAGTCTGTCCTGTCGCTTTAAACTGAGCAGATATTCCCGCTTCTTTAAGCGATTTTTCAATCGCCAGTGCAGAAAACATCTTGCCTACCGAGCAGTCGGTTCCGACCGTAAGAAGGCGTTTTCCTTGACGAGGTTTACCGTTACCAACGTTTAGATCACCATCAAAATGGCGTACATCATGAAGCTTAGTCAATCCTCGCTGTTGCATGTCAGCAAGCGGTGAGAATTCACTCAAGCGCTGGTGCATGCCGGATGCAATCTCAAATCCCATTTCTGCAGCTGCCAGTATGGTTGGTTGCCATGACTCAGGAATAACGCCACCCGGGTTTGCAGTGCCAATCACTAGCGTTTTCGCACCCTGCGCTTGTGCCTGTTGCAAAGTCAGATCCATCAAACCAAGAGAAACTGTCTGTTCTGTTAAACGTAACTGGCCAAGGCAGATTTCTGGTCGCCACTGATGAATACCACGAGCTGTTTTTGCGGCCAGTGGGTCAGTAACATCCCCAAGAAAAAGAAGGTAAGGTTGAGCGATAGACATGAGCATTCCTAATTAATAAGTCCTTGTATGGATTTACTTTAATTAAGAACTTAGAAGCTGCCGAATACCTATTTATGGCGAGCCTATAACCTTAAGTTATAGGCTGAGTATGGCTCTTCAATGAAGTAATCAATTGCTTAACGGAAATCGACTGAGGGGTGTGCTCTGCGCAAAGCATCGAGACCGAAAATTGGATGTCTGGTTGAAGTGGCAACACACAGACTGCATCGTCATTTTGATATTGCTCTGCCGTCCACGGATCCACAATCGCAAACCCCGCTTGGTGCTTAACCAGTTCCGCCGCCGCGCTGTATCCACGTACCGATATCGGATGGTGATAATGCTCATCTCGCGCAATAAGGCTTTGATGTAATAGGAGGCCTAATGGATCGCGGCTATCAAGCCCGATGATTGGTAAGGGATACTTGATCAGGTCATCAAGGGTTAATTCAGTCGGTAACTGTTCAACAGTGTGGGATGGAACCAGAACCTTGAGTGATTCAGTTAAGAGTGTTTCACTTAATATCGCCGGCGGTGCTTCATCGCCAAACGCGATAGCAATATCGAGCTCATGCTTTAATAGCCCAGCACAAAGTTCATCACGGTTAGCAGTCAACAACTCAAAAGAGAGCTCTTGTTCACGAGACATTTGGGCTATTACCGGAGTCAGCAATTTGGTCGCCAATATCGGCGGCGCACCAATACGTAGATGCTGATGGCCTTGCTTCACTTTATTAGTCAAAGAACGAAATTGACCCAGTTGTTGGTAGACCTTCTCCGCTTCCGGTAACAAGGTTTTCGCTTCAACCGTTGGCACCAATCGCCCTTTGACACGCTCGAACAAGCCAAACCCCAACTGCTGCTCAGTGTGCGCCAAAATACGCGTCACATTAGGCTGGGACACATGCAAGCTGCGTGCAGCTCCAGATACGGTTCCGGTCTGCATAATGGCGTAAAAGACTTCCAGTTGTCTCAGGTTCAAATTGATGTCCTTTGGTTCACCGAACAGGTTTAGGGCTTGGATTCTGTTGTATTAACTAAACTGTCTATCTATCAACTTAGCTATCTAGATGGGTTTATTTTAGTAACTCAGCTATCGCAGGTTGAAGAACCTCAGCCCAAGCTGGGTAAGCTTTAGCATTCAAATGCAAGTCATCACATGAGTGCTCATTCGACAGAAGCTTGTTAGGTGACAATACTGAATTCACATCTAAGAACGCAATACCTTGTTGAGTGCAGTACTCGCTTATTTTGCGATTGAGCTGTTCCACCGAGGGGTTCAAGCTTTGCAGTTTAGACCCTACATAAAGCGTTGATTGCACCAATATTCGAATATCGTTTTCTTGCCACACCTTAAGCATATCAACGTAGTTCTGGTAGATATGTTCGACATCGTAACCTTGCGCTAAATCGTTTATCCCTGCCATAAAACACACCAGCTTTGGCTTCACGTTTAACGTGGTATCAATGCGGCGTAACATGCCGGTTGTGGTATCCCCCGCTAAGCCGCGATTGACCATAGAAACATCACGGAAAATATCCGCCCACGGAGCCCATTCAGTGATCGAGTCACCAAACAAGACTAAGTCTGCACTTGGAGAAAAATGACGATGATTATCTGATGTCATGATGTAACGGCTCATGCTGTGGCCTCGTTGCTGAATCTCTGACTGAAGAGCAACTGCCTTGAGGATTTCACTGTCAGGTGTGGTGCTATCGAATTGAGCCAGTAACCCTTCGATGTGAGGCTTAAAAGGGCTGAGACGAGTGCTCAATTGATGATGTTCTTTAAGGGAAGATAGCCTCTCTAACAATACGTACAGAGAGCGATTTTGACCAACTTCTTGGAATAACTGATAGAGATCGAGAACAGGGTATTGTTGTAGCGCGGCAAGTAATTGCTTGTCTTCCATGGTGTTATCTAACCCTTCAATTATCTGATGATGAACTCAAGATAATATCCGATTGCGTACGGGATAGATAACACTAGAAGTAGAGATTTACTTTTCTTTGATTAGCAGGTGATTACGGTTATCACGGCTTTTCTTAATCAGCTCGTTGCTCTCATCCATTTCATCAGATTTAGCAAGACGATCGTAAAGTAGCACATTCACTGTTGCGGCTAAGTTCATGCAACCCACCGTTGGAACGTACACCACGTGATCCGCTCTGTCAGCAACATTTTGAGAAATCGAACCGTCTTCAGGGCCGAAGATATAGATAGCATTTTCTGGATGTTTAAAACGCGGCAGTGGTGTTGCTCCTTCTGCTAGTTCTACACAAACGATCTTTGTATCTGGATCAAGATTGTCTAAAAACGACTCAACACCGGTTAACGGGATGGTACGCGCAGCACTCTTGGTATCGGTGTGAAATTTCGCGGCTTTTTCGTAGCGTTGCCCTGTGTATTTAACTTCGTCGACTTGGTAACAACCAGCCGCGCGCATAACAGCACCAACGTTTGTCGGGCTCTTTGGGTTAGTTAAACCAATAGTCACATGGCTTTTGTTCATGAATCTTTCTCACTTAACGAATAGACATAGCAGGGTGCTACAAAGCGTCGCATTCTAACAAAGCAGCGTCGATTTCAAAAGCATCGATACAAACTCACTTTTTCGCTCTTAAGCCTCTAATTGCAAGGCTTCTCACCTTAAAAACTTAACCGTCATCATATTTATAAAACAAAAACACTCTAGGGTAACAATTAAACAACAAGCCCATTTACATTTTGAAACCACATTAATAATGTGTTGAAAATTGCATGAGACAATCACACAGGAAGCGTGACATGACCCTAACCATCAAAAACCGCCTTTATATCCTCTCTTTCATTCCACTGCTACTGATGGCAATCGGGATGATGAGTGTGACGTATATGAAGAGCACTGAGCTAACCGCACAACAAGTAGAATCGACGCGTAGCAATATGATGGCGATGAAAGAAAAGGAACTCAAAGCGTATCTGCAAATGGCTCAATCTTCTATCAGCCCGTTCTTGGAAAGAGGTGCAACATTAGAAGAGGCCTTGCCAACCTTAAGAACACTCGAGTATGGCGAATCTGGTTACATCTTTGGTTACGACTCTAAAGGTGTGAGAGTGGTAGTCGGACAAAATACGGATGGCATTGGGAAAAACTACTACGACCTGCAAGACAACAAAGGCAATTACCTGATTCGTGACCTCATCAAGAACTCAAAGCTTGGCGAATTCACCACCTACTACTTTCCTAAACTTGGTCAATCTGAAGCCCTACCAAAACTCAGCTATTCAATATTCATCCCACAATGGGATTTGATGCTTGGTACCGGTTTTTATACTGACGACATTGATGCTGTCATTGCAGAAATGAAAAAGAGCTCGAACGCTGCGCTGCAAAGCTCACTGACTGCCATCGCTATTTTCTGCGGATTGATTGCCCTTGTTGTCGCAGCGTTTGCTGTTGCTGTGAACCGCACCATTATGAAGCCACTTGAGCAGTTTGACCGTTCAATCAGCGCATTCGCAAGTGGTGAAGCCGACTTAACCGCCCGAATGGAAACCTTCAAAGCGCCCGAGTTCACTAAGCTCAGTGAAAACTTCAATGCCTTTGTTGCCAGCCTGCAAACCATCATTCGCAGCGTCAGTGATGTCGGTCAGCAAGTCGTAGCCGAGACATCTAGCATGTCTTCTCGCGCCGCTCAGGTCGACGAAATTGCTACAGGCCAACGTGAAGAGACAGAACAAGTTGCAACGGCGATGACTGAGATGACCACAACGGCGCAAGAAATCTCTAGCAACGCAAGCCAAGCCGCTGATTCCGCTAAACTTGCAGAGGGCAACGCCAAAGAAGCACAACAGATCGTAAACGCAGCTGCAGATTCGGTTGCAGGCCTAGCGAGCGAAGTTTCAGAAGCCAACACCGTAGTATCACGATTAGAAGGCGATGTGCAGAACATCTCCTCTTCACTGGCAGTTATCCAAGATATTGCCGAGCAAACTAACCTACTTGCATTGAATGCCGCGATTGAAGCTGCGCGTGCAGGTGAACAAGGTCGTGGTTTTGCAGTGGTAGCTGATGAGGTACGTAAACTGGCAAGCCGAACTCAAGAGAGCACGGGCGATATTCATAAGATGATTGAGCAACTAAAAGCCGCTTCAGACGCCGCTGTAAAAGCGATGGACTCAAGCCAAAATCGCAGTGCTCAAACCGTGGAAGAAGCAAACGCTGCCGCCGCTGCACTGGCGAAGATCCAAGAATCGATAGATACCATCATGGACATGAACTCGCTTATTGCTACGGCAACAGAACAGCAGAATATTGTCGGCCAAGAGATATCTCAACGCATTGTAGTGATTTCAGACCAAAGCTCACAATCGGCGGCACTAGCAAATCAAAACCGCACCGGTAGCCAAAACCTCAACAGTCGTGCAAATGAGCTGTATCATTTAGTGGATCGCTTCACTGTCTAATGTCGAGTAAGTGAACGCTACTCAACGTTCAAAGCTATCATCATTAAAAGTAAACGGGCTTCAGAATATCTATTCTGAAGCCCGTTTTTTTATCGTTGGTGGCTTTAGATCATAAACTAATCCAATTGCTCAGACAGGAAATCCACCAGCAGGCGAACCTTTGAAGATAGATTACGGTTCTGAGGGTACAACGCCCAGATCCCTTCTTTGTCGTCTCGGTAATCGGAAAGCACTTCGACTAACTCTCCAGAGTCTAGATCTTCACTCACGTAGTATTCAGGTAACTGCACCAAGCCAATGCTCTGCTTCGCAGCATCTAATAACGCTAAACCACTGTTGCACTTAATGCGTCCGTTAACACGAACCGAACGAGGGCGACCATTTTCTTTAAAGCGCCAGTGTTCAAATCCACCAACTAAGCATTGATGATTATTTAATTCAGATAATGTATGCGGTTCCCCATAACGTTCAATATATTCAGGGCTGGCACATACATAGAGTTGGCGTTGAGAGAGCTTCTTCGCCACAAGACTTGAGTCTTCTAAGCGACCAAGACGAATCGCTACATCAACACCCGAGTCGATTAGGTCGAGCTTTTGATTAGTCAGCATCAACTCAAGTTCTACTTGTGGGTGAAGATTTAAGAATTGATGAAGTATCGGAGCAAGTTGGCGCTCACCATAAGTCACAGGCGCGGTGACTTTCAGTAAGCCTTTTGGTGTGGATTGCATCTGCGTGACCGCAAGCTCAGCAATTTCTAAGCCCTCGACCAGCAACTTACACTGCTGATAATAGAGTTGCCCAGCCTCTGTTAGAGACACCTTTCGGGTCGTTCGATTGAGCAGTTTCACTGCGAGTCGTTCTTCGAGGTTTGCGACCCTACGACTGATTTGAGCCACCGACGTAGCGAGTTTCTGCGCCGCACCAGTAAAGCTTTCACGCTCTGCCACTGCAACAAACTCAATTACCCCTTCCCAATTGGCCATGCCTTTACCTTATGCTGAATTTTGGTTACCCATACAGTGTATTGAAGATAGATATCAGTGTCACCTTGCTTGATATGCTTTGCGCATAAATCTTCGCCAGCCACAACTGATTAAAATAACGCCAACCGATACCTGACATTTCTCAAAACTCCTTACCGAACACTAACAAAATCGTATTTTCCCCTGACACTCCTCCTACCACTTCATTGATATGTTGGTTCTGTACCGGAACACAGGTACTTCAACACAGTAAGGTACTCCTATGAAAAAATTAATCATACTTGCATCAACTCTTGTACTCAGCACAACAGCGTTCGCAGCAACCAAAACAACGATTCAAGAAACAACGCTAAAATCTGATACATTTGTTACTGAAGCGGAAGCATACGATGCAGGAACTAACCTTATGGATGAGTTAAGCGCAAAAACACCTTTTGAGCTTTCAAGAGAACTGCCACAGTTCCAACAAACAACCAAATACGATTCGTTCAAGATTGATGACGCGAACATGGAAGTGAAAAAAATCACTAACATGAGCGGCGATGTTCATTACCAAGCGAACGTAAAAGTTGACTACCGTTACACATACAAAGACGGTCTCAGCAGCTAATACCTAACGATTAATTAGGTCTCAAAACCGACCTAGTATCTAAAAGAAAGCCCGTACTCATTGAGCATGGGCTTTTTTGACCTTCAGCGCTGATTAATGGAATTCAAACGAACAACCAGTATCAGCTCATATTCGTCTGTCTACTTTGAAAATTAAACTTCAAACTGAGACACTAGGCTATCTAGCGCCTCACACTGTTCTGCCAATGCCATACATGCATTTTCTGCGCTGCTCGCCATTTCAACCATTTGCATTGTGCTTTCAGCGATGCGTTGAACATTCTTATTCACTTCTTCAGACACTTGAGACTGTTGCGAAGCCGCCGTTGCGATTTGTGTGTTCATGTCGTTCATCTTTCCGATTGAGTTGCGAATCTCACTCAATGAAGATGCCGCTGTTCCTGCCTGAACAATGGTTTTCTCGCCACTCACTTTACTTTCAGTCATTACACCAACCGCGTGTTTCGCACCAACTTCTAAGCGTTCAATCATTGATTGAATTTCGCCAGTGCTGTCTTGAGTTTTACTTGCAAGCGCACGAACTTCATCAGCTACAACCGCAAAGCCACGACCTTGTTCACCGGCACGTGCTGCTTCAATCGCAGCATTTAATGCCAATAGGTTAGTTTGTTCTGCAATACCTTTGATCACACCAAGGATTGAGGCGATGTTCTTCACATCTGTGTCCAGTTCTTGAACTACACCACCCGCGTTCTCAATATCTTGCGCAAGGCGTTCAATCGAAGTCACGGTCAAGCCAAGCGTGGTATCTGCCGATTCCACTTCATGGTTCGCCACGTTACTTGCGGTTGCTGCATCTAATGCATTGCCACTGACCACTTCACTGGTTGCTTGCATCTCATGAACCGCCGCCGCGACTACTTCACTTTCTCGCTGCTGATTTGAAGAGAACTCAGCAACACTCTGGGTTAACGATTTGATGTTTTCCATCTCAGCGCGTACCGCATTCGATGTGAAAATAACTTGTTCGACCGTGACGTGGATCTTGCCAACAAACTGATTGAAAGCAGAGCTTAAACGAGCAATCTCATCATTACCTTCGACCTTCATTCGTTGAGACAGATTACCGTCACCCGAAGCGATTTCATTCATCGCTTTCTCAACGTTCTGAATGGGTTGAATAATGAAACGGTTCGACAACCACATCGCGAAGATTGCAGCGAATACAGCAACGGCCATACCGACTTCGATGATCAACTTACTTGATTCAATAGAGTCATCGGCTTGCTGGCGAAGCTCTTTCTGCTTCAGTTCAATCAAGGTTCTGATATCACGCAGTTGCTTACGAATAGTCGCAAACTCGGCATCTAATGCAGGTGAGTAATCAATATTGTATTGATGCGCGTTCGCAGGGTCTGCAAACATTGGCTCATGCAGCGCCACCCAGTTACTCATCGCGTTCACAAGCTTTGATAACTCACCACGTGAAGATGGATCCAACACGCCCGCTTGATACAAGGTTTCGACACTTTGAAAACGAGGAACCGCTTTGTAAGCGTTGTCTTTAAATTCAAACTTTTGGTACTCAATCGCCGCTTGGTCTTTAGCAAGCAACAAACCTTGTGCCGAAGCGATAATTTGGTAGATATCTCGGTAGCCATCTTCTAGGTTATCTAGCACAGGCTGAACCACATTATTGAGCTCGTTATTAATCGCAGCTTGAGCATTTGATCTGATAACGTTGAGTACAGTAACGGTAGAAAAAACAATCACAATCACCAACAGCGGGATCGCGATTTTACTCTTAATCGAAAGATTATTGATATTCATTGGGATTAATAACCACACTTCAAATAGGGATGCGCGCGCAATATACAGCACACATATGCAATCTCACTAAGGATTTGTGAGCCCTATCTCATAGCAAACGATGTCGTTAACTTTAGTGGTGATTATTCAACCAGAGGTTAACTCTCAAACATTAAAGTATGCTCTGATTTAGACTTATTTGCCGCTGAGTACGCGCAAATACTGGAGAAGTGTGAGAAATAACACCATAATGTAGGGCTCTAAAATAAGTAGGTAAGAACATGAAAATTTGTGGTGTTGAAATCAAAGGTAACGATGCAGTCATCTGTCTTCTTTCTCTATCAGATGGTGTATTTAACATTCCTGATTGCCGAGTTTCTAAAGTTTCAATTAGCGACGCAAACGACACACAGAATATGAAAGACTTTCAATTCTCTTTTGCAAAGTTAATGGAAGATTACCAAGTAGATAAAGTTGTAATTCGTCAACGCCAAACTAAAGGCAAATTTGCTGGCGGTGGCTTTGGTTTCAAACTAGAAGCAGCAATTCAACTGATCGACGGCCTAGACGTAACCGTTGTATCACCTGCTGACATCAAAGAGAGCCTCAAGCGCAACCCTCTAATGATGAAATTCAAAGAAACTGGCCTTAAGCAATACCAAGAAGCACCGTTTACTACGGCATATGCTTGCTTGATGAAGCGCTAATCAAAAGTCGCTAGCCAATATTTGATACAGAAAGAGCCTGAATATTCAGGCTCTTTTTTGTTTCTAGTTACTGACGTTAAGTGGAGTTAATTATGATATACACACTACCGCTCTAACACTGTTCGCCTGCGAGCCTTAATCCATTCTGGCTTCCTCACCACCAAATAAACCGCCGCAGCAGACAAGGCAAAGCCCATCGCGCCATAGATGTCGAACGACTCACCGAAAATAAGCCACGCTTGGATTGCTGTCGTCGGTGGCACCAAGTAAAACACCGATGCAACACTTGAAGATGCACCGTGCTCTACCATGTAAAGCAACAATAAGATGGCGATACATGATAGAACAATCACTAACCAAGCAAGGGTTAGCGTGAATTCTACCGTCCAGTTCACTTGCATAGTTTCGTAACGCATTGCGAACGGCAGAAACAACGCTGCAGAAGCCAAATATTGCACCATCGCACCGCCGACCATATCAGTGCCCTGACAGAAGCGCTTCTGATACAGAGTCCCGCAGGTAATACCAACCAAAGAAACCAAACACAATAACGTTGCCAAGCCTTTTTGGTCGTCTGACTGCCATTCAATATTGCCCATCAACACCAAACTAATACCCGCAAAACCAAGCGCTAATCCCAACCACTGTGCAAAATTAAAACGCTGCGAAGTACAGCTGATCATAATTAATGCGGTGAGAATCGGTTGTAAGCCAACAAGTAGAGAACTCAACCCGGCAGGCATACCCATATCAATTGCCAGATAAGTGCCACCAAGGTAGAAACCATGAATCAAGATGCCAACCACACAAGCATGGAAGAATGCACGACCACGAGGGATACGACGCTTAAGGATTGCAATCAAAACTAAGAACAGCGCTACGTTGGCTACCATCCTCAGTGAAAGTAATGTTGCGGGTTCCGCGTATTCCACGCCAAGACGAGCGCCAACAAAGCCTGACGACCACAATATTACAAACACGAACGGAATCATTTTAATCAGCATTACAAACCTCTGGTCAACTCTTCATCAATGCTGTTACCTTAGTTGGGTACAGATAACTAATAAAGATACAGATATAACACTTTAAATGGTTACAGATTGAGAGTGAGCAACGAGGGAGAAAAACGTGGAAGCAGAACTCAGCGGCAATAAATACCTTGCTACCGAACAACATATTAAGGCTCAAATTGATAAAGGACTCTTTCATCCAGACGATCGCCTTCCCTCAATTCGCCAATTAAGCGAACAACTTGGCGTGAGCAAAAATACCGTTATTCGTGCCTACCAAGAACTGGAAGCGACAGGCTGGGTTTATTCGGTTCCCAAGTCGGGTTATCGCGTGAAAGCACCCAACACCACTAGCTGGGATGCATCAAGCCAACCTCAAAAAGTTGATCTATTATCTGTCACCAAATCGGTACTCTCTCGTCCAAAAGGTCGTCTAAAACTATTGGCAGGCTCAGCACACCCCAATATCAACAACCCTGCGATTCGTAGCTTGTACGCCGAGATCGGTCGCCACAGTCGTTTGCAAACTCAGCTTCCCGGTTATTACCAACTGCCTCCTGGAGACGAGCAATTAGTAAAGCAATTGTTAAAGATCACTCATGATCTTGGTGTGCCTGCGGGATCGAAAGAGATTGCGATTACTCATGGAGCTCAACAGGCGATCAGTTTAGCTTTACGTGCGCTCACCAAGCCGGGGGACATCGTGGCGGTCGAGTCGCCATGTTACTTCGGCAATCTACTTTTACTTGAGTCGCTTGGCTTACAAGCCCTTGAAATTCCCAGCAGCGTTAGCCACGGTATTGATATCCCATCACTACAAAGTGCGCTGGGCAAATGGGAAGTGAAAACCTTACTGCTAACGCCAAACTTTACCAATCCAACCGGTTCACGGATGCCATTGGCGAATCGAAAAGCATTACTGGAGATCACCGGATCCTTACCGATTATCGAAGACGATGTGTTCGGTAGCTTGGCATTCGACACACCAATCGCGAGCCTCAAAGAACTGGATGATCAAGATAGAGTCATCTACGTCAACTCATTGTCTAAAACCTTAGACTCACGCTTACGAATCGGCTGGTTACTGTCGGGGCGCTATCAGCCCTTGGTCGAAAAGTACCTTTTATGTGACAACATGGGCAGCTCAAACCTCATGCAATCCGCGGTGGGTCAATTCCTCACTACCGGTAAATATCGCAGTCATTTATCCAAAATGAAACGGCTCTATCAAACCAATCAAAAACAGTTCCAAAGCTTGTTAATTCAAGCTCTTGATAGTTACCCGCACCTTGTCGGACACTACCACCTATCAAAGCCGGAAGGCTCATTTCTCAACTGGATAACACTGCCTGAGTCGGTCGACAGCTATGCCGTCTATCAAGACTGCTTAAAGCATAAGTTGGGGATTTTACCCGGTACAGTGTTTGGGACCAATGACCAATACAAACACTGCTTGCGCTTCACTGTCGCTAACATTGAGGAGAGCAAAGAGTGGAAAGAAGGGATTGTGACGCTGGCGAAGATAATAGCTAAGCACGTACGTTAGATATTTTCAGTATTCGACTAATATTCTCAATCAAGAGTTAATAGCTTTGACCTTATTAACATATTAAATATTAGAGATTCGCTACACTCGCAGCCTTTCTATGCTTAGCAGAATTAAACGTGGCAACAATAAAAGATGTAGCAGCACTTGCAGGGGTTTCAACAGCAACGGTTTCTCGTGTATTAAACCGAACCTGCTACGTTGAACCTATCACGCTAGAGCGCGTAGAACGTGCAGTAAAAGAGCTCAATTACCACAAAGATGCTCGCGCAACAGCCTTGGCAAGTAGAAGCAGCAATACGCTTGGATTACTGACTGGCAACCTTGCCGATCCATTTTTTGCTCTGGTCGCGAAGAGTGTCGAAGAAGTGGCTAGAACCAATGGTTACCAATTGGTCGTGGTAAGTGGCGGACACAATGCTCAGCGAGAAAAAGAAGGCCTCGACTTTCTTATCAGCCAAGGTTGTGAAGCAATGGTCATTCATTCAAAGATGCTCGATGACACCACGTTACTGCGTTACTCCGCTCAATTACCTGCAATGGTTTTACTCAACCGCACGATTGCTCAAATATCAAATCGCTCTGTATGGGTAGATAATAAACTCGGATCTCAAATATCAGTACAGCACCTCATCGAGCTGGGTCATCGAAAAATCGCCTATGTCTCGAGCGACCTTCCAATCCAAGACCGAACAGACCGTTTACAGGGCTACCAAGAAGCGATGAAAGCGGCCAATATCGAAATACAGCCTAATTGGATCATCAACCAAAACTTTAGTGAATCAGGTGGTGAAGCGGCGGGTGACATCTTAGTAAACCAATGCCCCGAGGTCACAGCCGCCGTCACCTTCAATGATGTAATGGCTGCAGGCTTAATGACGAGCTTGCAAGATCAAGGCATCTCGGTTCCCAACGATATTTCTGTGATCGGCTTTGATGATGTTTTGCTCGCTCGCTATCTTTACCCTCGGTTAACCACCATGCACAACCCTATCGACGAGATGTCGACTTATGCGGCTAACCTTGCCATAAAACTTAAAGCCGCAGGATACGCCCCTCCTAAGCAACATAAATTCGAAGCGACACTGGTTGAAAGGCAGACGGTTAAGTCAATCAAGCACTAAAATGAGACGAAATGTGACCAAAATCTCATGTATACACCTCATGTAACCGCTTACATGAAAACAGCATTGAAGTCGCACTTTCGATTTCAGAGCACGCTTATTATCCATTCCGAACAAACCCTACATTCACCTGAGGACAACAAATATTAATAACTCAAAGCCTCTACCATCGTTCGGATTAGCATTAGCGCCCATCGCCGTTATGTTTGCGCTACTTGCTATTGGATACGGTGTTTTAGGACTTCGCATTGAAGTTCTGCTACTCATTTCTGCGACTTTCACCGCATGCATTGCTTGGAAGATGGGCTACAACTGGGATGACATCATCAACGCGATTGTTGAGAAACTTGCAAAAGCGATGCCTGTTATCTTGATATTGGTTTCGGTGGGCGGTCTTATCGCAAGCTGGATGATCAGTGGCACGATCCCTTATATGGTTTACTGGGGGCTTAAAGTCATCAGCGCTGAATACATACTTATCGCTGCCTTTTTCGTTACTGCTGTTGTCTCTGTATGTACTGGTACTTCTTGGGGATCTGCGGGCACGGTTGGTGTTGCACTGATGGGCGTTGCGGCCGGTCTAGATGTATCATTGGCAGCTGCCGCGGGTGCTGTTGTTTCTGGCGCATATTTTGGCGACAAGATCTCCCCTCTTTCAGACTCAACTAACTTTGCGCCTGTCGTTTCAGGCACCACATTGTACGAACACATTCAGCACATGCTTTACACAACGCTGCCTGGGTTTGTGATTGCATCAGTTGTCTTCTTCTTTGCTGGACAAAGTGCAGATATCGCGAACGTAGGTGAACCAGAAAAGGTCACTCAAATTCTTGCGGGACTGGATAGCCTATACGACTTCAATATCCTTTTGATCATCCCACCAGTGATGATTCTGTGGGGCGCACTCACCAAAAAGCCTGTTCTGCCACTGATGTTAGGTGCGTCTGCTCTTGCGATTGTATTAGGTATGGTTCTACAAGGTTTCTCTCTACAACAAGGTTTCCAAGCTTATGTCGACGGCTTCAATGTCGCTCTGTTTGAAGCGAAAGGTACAGCGATTGATGGACTAATTCCTGATGTGTCTAAACTGCTAAACCGTGGTGGTTTGTTCTCAATGATGAGCACCATCCTACTGGTTTTCTGTGCGTTCTCTTTTGCAGGTGTTTTAAGCCTAACCGGCGCTTTGAATGTGGTACTAGGTCGTTTCTTGCATATGATTCACTCAACAGGACAACTTATCGCATCAACAGTGATTGCAACCATCACAGTAGTATTCACGACCTCTGACGGTAAATTAGCACTTCTTATCCCTGGTGAACTGTTTCAGAACGCTTACCGTAAAATGGGGCTAGACACTAAAAACCTATCTAGAACCATTGAAGACGCAGGCACAATCATCGAACCACTGGTTCCTTGGACTGCGGCAGGTATTTACATGGCAAGCACGCTCGGTGTTGCAACGCTAGATTACCTACCTTGGGCAATCCAATGTTACACCGGTATCGTTTTCGCTCTGATTTATGGTTTCACTGGGTTTGGTATTGCACACACAAAGCCTGAACAATCAGAAGACTCCGTAGAAACTTCTCTGGCTCACAGCACTAAGTAAGGCTCACATCCTATGAATTCTTTCGACAATACAATTAACCGCAGAAATACAGGGTCGGTAAAGTGGGACTTTATGGAGCAGAAGCTTGGCTTAGAAAGTACCAACTTACTGCCAATGTGGGTTTCTGACTATGATTTCCAAGCGCCTCAACAAGTATTAGATCGCTTAGCTCAAGATATTTCTCATGGTATTTTTGGTTACTCAGAACGTCAAGACGACTACTACCAAGCCGCGATCGATTGGTTTAGAAACCAACATCAAACAGAAATCAAACGAGAATGGATTACAACGGTGCACGGCGTTTTGCCCGGTATTGCTATGGCGCTGCAAATGCTCACACAAGTGAATGACCAAATCGTAATTCAAAGCCCGGGCTACGGTTCATTCCGTAAGATCATCGAACTAAATGATCGTAAGGTGTTGAACAACCCATTGATAGTATCAGAAGGTCGTTACCAGCTTGATTTCGCACATTTGGAAGACTGCTTTGCCAGTGGTGCAAAGGCGTTGATTTTCTGCAACCCACACAACCCAACAGGCAGAGTATGGAGCGAACAAGAGATCCTGCAAGTTGCCGAGCTTTGCCAAAAACACGATGTATGGCTGATCAGTGATGAGATTTGGAGCGACCTAGCGCTAACATCCAACATATTCCATTCAACATTGAAACTACCAAGTTCGCTAACCGACAAACTTATTGTGGCAACTGCGGCCAGTAAAACTTTTGGCTTATCATCATTAAGAATTTCGAACTTTATCATTCCAAATGCAGAATTGAAGGAGCAGTTTGTTCGACGTTTGGATGCTCATGGCATGGATTGCTTCAACAATCTATCAATGTCCGCAGCGACCACTGCATATCAAGAGTGTCAAGCTTGGTTAGCGGACTTAAAACAGTATCTGCAAGACAACATAGAAACGCTGAGCGGATTCCTAAAGACAGAGTTGCCTCATATTCGTTTCACTAAACCCGAAGCGACGTATCTTGCATGGCTAGATTGCCGTGCAATGAAACTAAGCGATGCAGAGCTTGAGCGCAAACTCATTGCAGCCGGTATTGTACCGAGTATGGGTTGTGCCTTTGGCGAGGAAGGTTCAGGATTTATTCGATTGAATCTAGGGTGCCCTGCAGAAGTATTAGCAGACGCTTTGGTACGACTAAAAGTAGCATTAGCTGTAGATAAGTAAGCAACTAGAAAACGTCACCCACGCCAAACAACAAAGCCCCACTCAACTGAGCGGGGCTTTCATCATTCTTACTATTTACTTATTTAAAGGTAAATTAGCCTTGCCAAGCAAACTGTTCGAACACTTTGTCTACCGGCGTTTCAGCAACACGGTTTACATAGTTACTGATCACTTTCTGAGACAGGCCAAGAATCACTTCTAACACTTGCTGTTGGCCGTAACCCGCCTCAAAGAATGCTGCCATTTCACTTTCAGACACATTGCCACGATTACGAACCATGCTGAGCGTGAAGTCGTGCAGTGCTTGCAACTTCTCAGTTGGCATTGCGGTGCGATTACGCAGTGCTTCAGTGATCGCAGGATCAACCTTCATTGAGTGTGCAATGCCAGTGTGTGCAGGAACACAGTAGTGACACTCGTGTTCAACGTTGATGGTTTGCCAAACCACCGTTAGCTCTTCAGCATCGAAAGATGAGTCACTAAACGCCTGATGAAGCTGAGTGTAAGCTTTAAGCGTGTTTGGGGATTCAGCCAACACACCAAACAAGCCTGGAACTCGCCCCATCTGTTTTTTAGCGCCTTCAAGAATAGGTTTGCTCTGCGCGGGTGCTGATTCTATTGAGTGAATTTTGAAGTTGCTCATTGTTTTATCCCTATCAATTTATGATTTTAAAGTTATTCAATTACGGAGCAATTAATTACTGTTCTCCGTTAGTGTGAAAACAATATAGAACAAATTAGAACGATCGTTCAAGTGTTATTTTGAACATATGTTCAAGTTTTACATTGAAGCATGACGAATATCTTTTGCTCATAACAAGAAAGCCCATCAAGTGAAACCTGATGGGCTTTCATTCATCTAAGATTTTATTTTAAGCAACTACCAGTATTCAGCATGAGCCAAAGCTTCAACACAGCTAGACTGTTCGCTCGCCACTTTGATTTCACCGCCAGTCAGCGATTGAGCGATCCAACCGTGAGGGTAGCTCAACTCGAATGGTTCTGGGATCTGCTCAGTAGTGATTTGCTCAAAACCTACTTTTGAATAGTAACTAGGATCACCGTATGTCACAGCAAGCTCGACACCCTGTTCCTTTAGAGTCTGTAAGCCGAAGTTAATCAGCTTTTGGCCGATCCCACGCTTTTGAACTTGAGTGCTCACCGCTACTGGAGAGAGCAAGTAAGCCTTAGTTTCGTCATCAAATGAAAGCGGAGTAAAAATAATCGCGCCTACAATTGTGCTTCCTAATTCACGAGTATCATCTTCCGCGACAAAACAAAGTAGCTCTGTTGGATCTGTGGTCGTTAAAAGATCCTTGGCAAGCTTACCTACTGTTTTACCCTCGTTCTCGCCTTCTGAATCAGTAAAGGTTTGAGTAAAAAGTTGCGTGATCGTTTCGATCTCGCTTGAATCATATTGTCTAAATTTCATGGTGTTCTTCACTTACTGTACTTTCTTCAACACAAAGAAGTGATAATCAAAATCACGCTTAGCTGAGCCTTGAGAACCTTCCACAAGTTCGCTGTTACTGAAGAATTGTTTAATTTCATTGTCGCAATCTGCGAGCGCTTTTGAGTTTGGCATCGTTGCTTTCAAAGACTCGACTTGCTTTTGCAAAGGCTGATAATAGGCAAGCCAGCCGGCGTCGCTCATCGCAAAGTCATCCAAGACTTGGTAACCCGCCGCCTTTGCATGCTTGATACGTTCAGCTACCGTGGTCATATCTGGGTACTCTTTCTGCCAGAATACTTTGATTGATTCGTTTGGATTCTCGGTGTTCCACACCAAATAATTCACGACCAAGATGCCATCATCGATGAGTAGCTTCCGCCACTGCTTAAGTGCTTTCTGAACACCCATGATGTAAGCGCTACCTTCTGACCAGATCAGGTCGAATGACTTAGCTTCAAACGGTAGATCCATCATGCTTGCACATACCGTTTTAATATTGCTTTCGAGACCAAGTTCTAGTGCTTGTTGACTCAGAATATCCAAACTCGGTTGATCATTGTCTAACGCTGTTATTTGCACGTCCGTTTGATGTTCAACTAAGGCTTTCGCTAACGCCTTGGTCGCGATGCCTTTGCCACAACCAATCTCAAGTACGCGCTTAGGTGTAACCGGAACTTGTGCCAATGCTGCTAAGGTATCTTCAACCGTTCCTGGCCCTAAACGCTCTAAGCCCTCAAAAATAGCGCCAAAATCCGCCATGTATTGATCATGTTCATTCATGTCTTTCGATAACCACTTCAATCGCAGAGCCTGTTTCTCATCAAAACCCTGCTTAATTAACCAATCGAGGTGTGCATCTGGCGCAAGCTTGTCCATCGACTCATGCCACTCTTCTAGACCACCTTCACCTAGCATTGCTGCTAGTAGGTCGCGTGATCGTTGCTTTTGAACGAGCTCTTCGTCTAACTGCTTAAGATGATTTTCCAGTAAGCTGCGCTCTATCTTTGCATCTAGACAAGCTTGGCACTCTTTGAGCGTCAACCCACCCGCTTGTAACTGCTGCAACAACCGAACACGTTGTAGGTCCTTTTCAGAATAAAGGCGATAACCATTGCTCTGACGCTGAGCTTCAATCAAACCTAGCTTGCCGTAATACAACAATGTGGAGCGGCTCAGCCCAACCAAATCGGCCAGTTCAGAGATACGATACATGCACTTCCCCTCTCATTTCGGTAGCAAAGATAAACTATGAAGCTGTAGTCAGGTCAACAGAATTTTAGACACTTTTCTCGTTCTTTACCTATTTACCTTCAAACTGATAAAACGATCTGAGTGTGGTTTTAACCATAGAACGGTTAGTCATCGACATTGCCTGCACGGGATTCAGGAAAAGGAGAGGATTAAACTTGATGAATTGAAAACAATTGGCTCATAAACATACTTCTTTCTAACCGAATTTTGCTAACTTCTAAATTATTCAACAATGGACGAACGTTAACTAAACGATAAATACAATCACCCAGCAAATAGATCAAAAGAGCACAGATATCATCTGAAAATGCCTTCTTAACTTTTTAGAAAAATTCAAAAATAATTAGAATTTAATCCCTAACTTTACTGAGTAATTTGTTAGTCTTGGAAACAATTATTTACAATCCGACTAAAAATTAATTGGATCGCTAGAGGTTGTTTTTCTTGAATATGAAATTATTCGGCAGTTCCCTAATCCTTTCAGGGACTGCATTAGGGGCTGGCATGTTGGCTATCCCAATGGTGTTGGCCCAATTTGGCTTCATGATCAGCTCAGTGCTGATGCTACTTATCTTTATCGGCACCACTTACTCTGCACTCCTACTGGCAGAAGCGTGTACTAAAACTAAAGACAACAGTGGCATGAGCAGTGTTGCTTACCTCACTCTGGGCAGCAAAGGTAAACACTTTATCAATGCACTCTTTTATCTGCTGTTGGTATGTATGCTTATTGCTTATATCTTGGGCGTGGGTGACATCATCCATAAGCTACTGCTCGATGTTGGCGTAAACATCTCTGCATCTGCTGCTTATACGGTTTTCAGCCTATTTATGGGTGTGATTGTAGTTGCGGGTAAGTCTTATATCGACAAGTTGAACCGTGGCCTATTCATCATGATGGTGGTGATGCTATTTATTGTTATCGCTTCTCTGTTTAGCAATATCCGCCTTGATTACCTAACTCAAACTAGCCAATACACGGCCAATGATGTGGTGCAATACAGCGCGGTTATCTTTACCAGCTTTGCCTCTATGGTGGTGATCCCATCACTGGTGATCTACAACCGTGAAGCGACTCAAAAGCAGATCCGCAATATGATTCTGCTTGGCTCAGTGATTCCGCTCGTGTGCTACCTCACTTGGTTGTTCGCGATTATCGGTAACCTTGGCACAGACGCGATCAGCCAGTTCCACAACATTTCAGAGCTGATCTCTGCGTTTAGCGGACAGTCTGCTTGGTTGAAAGTAGTGATTGCTCTGTTCTCAGCACTGGCATTAGTGACCTCTTTCCTTGGCGTGTCCATGGCGCTGTATGACCAAAACAAAGACGCTGTAACCAACAACAAAGCGTTGGCTTATGCGTTGACCTTCATCTTACCTTTGGTATTAGCAGAGCTGTTCGCTAGCCAGTTTGTAAGCATGCTCGACTATGCAGGCATGGTTTTGGTGTTCCTAGCTATCTGGGGTCCACTCGCAATGGTGGTTAAGGTGCGCAGACCGGACTTCCCTCACCTACAAACCGAGGGCAGCTACACAGCAGCCGGTGGCGACACCGCACTAATGGCAACATTCGGTTTTGGCGCGCTGATTTTCGTGTCTTGGTTTATGGGTTAGATAGAGACACAGTATCAACCGCTGCCGTGGTGATATGTATGTGTTTGTGAGTGAAGACTAAACAAGTACCTCACACTCACATCAAAATACAAAAAGCCAGTGAGTATCTGCTATTAACAGTAGATACTCACTGGCTTTTTCAGTATTTGAACGTGATTACTGAGAATTAAAGAGACGTTCTTATTAAGTTAAGTTGTCAAGTAACTGCTCACATTGCGCTTTGAGCGATTTAAGTTCGTTTTCATTCATCTTAGACAAACAAAATATCTCTTCTGGGACAGTTTGCGCGCGCTCTTTGAGTTCAGTCCCTACAGGAGTTAGCGTAATTACTCGCACTCGTTCATCTTCAGTACTACGTTTACGAAGCACATAACCTTTTGCTTCTAAACGCTTAAGTAATGGAGTCAAGGTTCCTGAATCTAAATGTGTTTTAGCGCCTAACGCTTTGACATTTATCTCTTGTTGCTCCCAAAGCACCATCATCACAATGTACTGTAAATAAGTAAGATCAAGCGCTTTCAGCAGAGGTTGATAAGCTCGACTCATTGCATTTGAAGCACTGTAAAGTGCAAAGCACACCTGATTATCTAACTTTAGATATTCATTTTGGTCGCTCACGATCACCTCGTCAATAAATTAAATTGCACACAATATACTTGCACACGTAAGTTTTATCAATTAAGCTAACCTCAAAATAAAGTTGCGCACAATTTAATTTTATACAATCATTTTAAGGATTAAGACAATGACAACACTCTACACTACTTCTGCTACTGCAATTGCTGGTCGTAACGGCCAAGTTTCTACTGACGATAATTTGCTTTCTGTTGCATTAAGCTACCCGAAAGAAATGGGCGGTTCAGGTGAAGCAACGAACCCTGAGCAACTGTTTGCGGCGGGCTACTCTGCGTGTTTCTCAAATGCTCTACTTCACGTAGCGAAAGAAATGAAAATCAAGATTGCATCGGCGCCAACAACTGCAACGGTTGGTATCGGTCCAAATGAAAATGGTGGTTTTGCTTTAACCGTTTCATTAGCGATTGAGCTCGACTTGGCTCAAGAACAGGCTGTTACGCTTGTAAAAACCGCTCACCAAGTTTGCCCATATTCAAATGCGATTCGTGGCAACATTGATGTGAAATTGTCGGTTAACGGACAAGCGCTTTAGTCGCTTTACCCAAAAATGTCCCACTAAAAAAATGTCCCGCATTAGGCGGGACATTTTTATATAAGATGGAAAACTTCTAACTCTGAAAGATTAGCTCTTAAACGTGTTTGCAATCTCTTTCAATGAAGCCGCCAGTTCAGCTTGTTCTTTGGCTGTTGCTGCAATTTGAGTTGCGCCTGTGGTCGACTCCGTCGATTTCTGCTCTACTGCCATCACGTTTTGCGCGATATCTTGGGTCACAACCGCTTGCTCTTCCGTTGCTGTGGCGATCTGTTCGGTCATGCTGAATATTTCGCTTACCGATGCGGAGATTCCTTGTAAGGTGTGCTCGACCTCTTTTGAATCCTCAACTGCTTTAGACGACATCTTTTGACTGTTATCAATCACATTAAACGCCGTTTGAACATCAGACTGTAGCGAGCTGATAAAGCCTTCAATTTCAGCTGTCGATTGCTGAGTACGTTGTGCTAGCGTGCGAACTTCATCAGCAACTACCGCGAATCCACGGCCTTGCTCACCCGCTCGTGCCGCTTCAATTGCCGCGTTCAATGCTAACAAGTTAGTCTGTTCAGCGACCGACTTAATCACATCAATCACACTGTTAATGTTATTGCTGCTCTCGTGTAGATGCGTGATTTTTTCCGCTAGGTCATTAATTTCAGATGCCAGTTTTTCGATAGAGTGGTAAGAGTTTTGAACCGTATTCAAACCTTCTTGCGACTGCTCATCGACCAGTTTAGCAGAGCTTGCTGTCTGCTGAGTTTTAGCGGCCACTTCATTTACCGTTGCTGATAACTCTTCTGTCGCAGTCGCAACTAAGCCAATTTGGTCTTTTTGTTGAACTAGTGTGTTCGAGTTGTAGTGACAAGTTTGCGAGGTTTCTTCAGCGGCTGAAGCTAAGGTCAGACTCGACTGAGACAGATTGTCGATAACGTTTGAAAACTTCTCTAGCGTTTCGTTGAGTGCCGAAGATATCTGGCCAAGTTCGCTGTTACCAACGTACTTAGCACGAACCGTTAGATCGTTGTCATTACGAACTTTAGACAACATCACTGTCAGGTCTTTCACTCTCATCGTCAGGTCGCTGATCACCTTAAAGCTCACGAAGGTTGCGAACAAAGTAATCAAAGCAAATAGACCAATACTCATCATCATCGCAGACTGCGCCTCTGACATCTTTTTCTCGGTCAGCGCAATCAGTGATTCAGCTAGGTGGTTTTCTGTTTTCTTTAGCTGAACAATACGAGCAGTAGATTGAGAGAACCAGTAGACAGGGTCAACATCAAAGCCGCTCATCTTAGATTCAGCCAAGCTACGAAGCTTTTCTACTTCTGCCACAGAGCGGTCATTTAACTGTTGTTCAAAGAATCGAACGTTCGCTGGGTTGCTCAACACTTCATAGTTCGAGAAGTAGGTATTTTGCTCTGTCACTAAAGAGATGAATTTCACCAGCATACCCGGGCCAAATTCATTTTTAGAAAAGGTGTTATTCAGGACAGCACGCTCGATACCCGCTCGCTCTTTACCTTGCAAGAAGTTGTAGTAAGCGATGGTTTCTGTAGTGATGGTAGCATCAGAACTTAGCTCTGCAATTAACGCCGATACGCTAAGAAGCTTTGCATTCAATTGGGTGTAGTAACCCAAGGCCTCAGAAAGTGGGATAGATTGAGAATCCACTCGATTTCGAATGGTCGTTATCTGATTAAGGCTTTGGCTTATCTCTGTGTTCAGGCGATTAATCTGTGGCAGATTGATATTGGCAGACTGCCAGTAATCATTTCTTTCATTACGTCGGTTATCGGCATTGGTTCTCTGCGCGGCTAATTCACTGACAAACTTGGTTCCTTGAGAGCCAATAAAGCCAGCTGTCATGCCTCGCTCTTTTTGTAACTCATGCACTAACTCACTGTACACAACCGAAAGGCGTGTCAGTTGATTCAATGAGGACATTTCAGTCTTTGTTTCTACGCCTTTGGATATCGCAGAAACACTGAGCCAGAGAAACCCTAAGATCGGTAAAATAAGCAAAGCGATGATTTTTTGCTTAAAGGACATATCGGTTAATTTCATTTTTATTTCCTAGCAGCTGACGAATCTTTATCTGTCATGTAATTAGACACACTTCTAAAACGGTGTACCTTTACCGAGATCATAATAATATTTAGTTTTATCAATTACCGTGCCATAACGGACGACAATCGATAACGCTAGCATTTAACCTTACAAAATTCATTGGTTTATTTATAAATTTGTTAGCTATGCAGCTTTAGAAAACACAAAAAGCGTGCAACAACATTTTATTGACGTAAGCGACTGAAATATGGCAGGTTTTATTAACACTAAAGAGGTATGTGTACACCCTTTTTCTGCTCAGTTGTCGCTACATATTCAGCGCCAACTATGTATAATGCCGGGCTCAAAAAGTTACGAATTCAATTAACGTAGAAGCATAATTAGAGGTTTTATGGACTGTCCCGCTTGCGAAGAACACATTGGATGGGAATGGGTAGAAGAAGCAGCAATCGAACCTAATGAAGAATTCGATTGCCCAGAGTGCGAAGAAACGCTGATGTACACTATCGATGAAGGCACCTATTACGGCGCGCAGCATAAAACCGTCGAAGTCGTCGACGACTAGTCTTACTTAGACATTAGATAATGAGACCAGAATAAAAACTGCCAAACCTTGTCTATTAATTGCATTCAATCGAGCACCTTATGCACCAACAAGATGCAAGGAAGACAATTAAGTTGAGCAAAACACACCTTTACTGGAACGAGCGTTCAGCATAAAATATTGAACATATGTTCAGATTAATGAAGTAAATGTTATGGCCAAGACCGCGAAGTTCGATAGACAAGATGTAGTAGATAAAGCAACGAACCTGTATTGGGAAAAGGGCTTTCACGCAACTTCTATGCGTAACCTGCAAGATGTGATTGATATGCGTCCGGGTAGCATCTACGCGACATTTGGCAGCAAAGAAGGTCTGTTTAAAGAGACGCTTGCTCGCTATACCGAACTTGGCATCCTCAATCTGAACCGTTTCCGCAGCGAAACAGACTCTCCAATCAAAGCGCTCGAAAGTTTCGTCAAACGTGCTGTGGTCGAATCAAAACAAAGCTCGCCAAATGGCATGTGTATGCTAGCAAAAACGGTCGCAGAACTGACTGATGAACACGCAGAGTTATTAGAAGAGGCGAAGAAATCACTGAAGATCATGGAAGGTGAGTTCGCTAAGCTGATTACCGAAGCACAAGAGCTTGGTGAAATAAGCAAAGAGCGTGAACCTGTTCAGCTTGCTCGACATGTTCAAGTTCAAATAGCAGGTCTGCGTACGTACGCTAAAACCTGTGATGACATTGATTTACTTAACTCAATGGTTGAAGACGTATTTAAGTATCATCCTTTTTAGAAGCTGAACTTGTTTTAGAAGCCATACAAAAAGACTCCACTGTTAGCCTAAAGCACTAGAGCGGAGTCTTTTTAGTTTTGAGCTAGTTAACTTTATAGATGATTAACTTTAGTGTTTAAGGGTTACACCTTTCTCATGATCAGCGCCTGCGCATTGAGCATCGCCTCTTTGGTGCTGACATCTAACGTTTTCACATTCGCAAAGCGCTCGACTTCTTTGATCGCCACATCGTGAGCGAAGATCACCAACCTCGCTCTTTCAATGTCTTTCTGTGTGATGCGATTGCCTATTCCATTAGCACCTTGTGTCTCAACCTTAATCCGAACCCCGAGATGATGCGCCGCTTTTTCCAGAGACTTCGCAGCTAAGAAAGTGTGGGCAACACCTGACGGACAAGAAGTGATTGCGAGTACATCCGCTTGCCCTTCTTCTGTCACCGAGCCACCTGCAAACTGGTTGGAACTCGCCTCGCCTTCGACCACATTTTTTTTCAGCAGTATCACGATCAAAGCCGTGGTGAGCGCTCCCGCCAGTGTGCCAATGATGTAGCCAATTTTTCCGTCAACCACAGGCAGAACAATCCAACCGCCCCATGGTGCATGGTTCACTACATGGAACATAAAGCCAACAACGTTACCGACAATGCCACCAGCAACAACCGCAGGCAGAACGCGTGCAGGGTCGGCAGCAGCAAATGGGATCGCACCTTCACTGATGCCGATCATTCCCATGATCCCTGCGGCTTTGCCCGCTTCGCGTTCGTCGCGTTTAAACTTCTTCGGCGATATAAAAGTCGCCAGAGCCATACCGAGTGGTGGCGTACAAATCGCAATGCCAACGCCACCCATCAACCAAGGTTGGGTATTTACCTGAGTTTGAGCAAACAGTGTAGCGACCTTATTGATTGGTCCTCCCATATCAAAGGCGGTCATCGCGCCTAAAATACTGCCGAGCACCATTTTTCCAGAGCCAGCCATACCCGTGAGCATTTGGTTCATCTCAAGCATCACTTGAGCTATCGGAGATCCAATCACCCACATCACCGCACCACAAGTGACGAAGGTACCAACTAGTGGATAGATGAAGATAGAACTCAGCGAGATCATGCTGTCTGGCAGTTTGATCTTCTTAAGTAGATTCACCACAAAGCCCGCAAAGAAGCCGACCACTATCGCCCCAAGAAAACCGGTGTTGTATTGGTTAACGGCAACCCAAGAACCAATCATGCCCGGTGCTAAACCCGGTTTGTCGGCCATCGAGTACGCAATGTAACCGCCCAGCACCGCAGTAAACAACGTTAAGCCCGCAATGCCCATCTGTGCGATATCAGCTAACACGCCACTCTCAGGAACTGCGCCGTGACCGGATATCATCACCGACAAAGACAACAACACACCGCCCGCAACCACGAATGGGATCATGTGTGAAGTGCCATACAACAGGTGTTCTTTGAGTCGATTGAGTGATTGTGCCCAAGGGCTGAGTGGCTCGACATACACTTCGTGATGGCTAGAGGCATAGCTATCAAAGGAATCTGAATTGACTTCAAGAAACAGCTCTTGAGCTTCCTCAACCGACTCGGCTGCCTTTAATTTTGTAACAAAGCCATCTTCGATCAATTTGGTCGAGATCTGAGCCAGTACCTCGATATGGTGGTCGTCATTATTGTCTGGCGAAGCGAGCATAAAAAACACATCAGACAGTTCACCGCCATCGGCACCATAGTCAATCCCCGTTCGGCTGATACCTACAGCAACGGCAGGTTTAGCAACGGCAGTGCTTTTCGCATGTGGAATCGCAATACCATCATCAAACCCCGTATTACCAATCGCCTCACGCTTCCAGATATCATCAAGGAATTCACTTTTATTCGAGAGCTTACCAGCGCGATCGAGTAACTCAACAAGCTCTTCAAATACTGCCTGTTTTGAGTCTGCTTGTAGCTCCAAACAGATAATCTCGGGCTCGATAATATTAGTGATATCCATGGTCTATTCTGCCTCGCCTGATTTCAGACTGAAGTAATTAGGTTCTTCCGACCTAAATTAAAATTTCGATGTTAATAAGATGAAAAGATTAACGGTGTGAAGGCACTCAATATATAGGACGAAAGGTGCATTAACTGGATTATTGTAACCAAGAACTCAGAGTGTGACTTTCACCTTGGAATAAAAAACGGCAATCCATAAAATCCACAGAACCCATAAACATATCGCCCCTCCTCTATGCGAGCTTTCCATACTGGATTTCCCACGCAAGATGGCTTTTACAAAATAGCTTCTGAAAGGTAGCTTATGTAACGTCACAGGGACGAGAATAAGCCGAGAATAATAATGAGAATTGTAGCGGTAACTGCGTGCCCTACAGGCATTGCGCACACCTATATGGCAGCTGATGCTCTAAATAAAACAGCCCCTAAGTTCAACGTTTCAATCAAAGTTGAGACGCAAGGCGCTATGGGTATTGAAAACTTACTGACCGCCCAAGATATTACTCTCGCAGACAAAGTATTAATCGTATCTGATATCGATATTGAACAACCAAGCCGGTTCGACCCAGCTAAAACCTTATTCATTCCCATGGAAGAGGTGTTGTTGAGTGTCGATAAAGTCTTTATTAAGCATTGTCGAACTTAAACTTTTCATGAACGAATATCAGATCACCTTCTTCGTTAACGATCCTGCCGCAAACTCACATGTCGCGCAGCCCCTTACTCGATTAGCGAAGAAGTTCAAAAGCAACATCCGCATTATCAACATCACTCAAAATCGAACCGCTGATCTATCCAAATCCGTCGCGATGCTGCAAGTAGGTTTACTTCGTGGTGACTTGTGTCAGATAACCGCGGTTGGGATTGATGCGGAGCTGGCCTGTTTCGTTCTCAAAGATGTAATTGCTGAGCATTACGACATGGTTGGCTCACAAGTGAACCATGAATTCTCGAAAGATCTAATCCAGCGTATGCCGCAAATATGCCCGCCCTGTGACATCAAGTGGCACCATGCCAAAGCACAAACCCAACTGACCAAGTTTGAATGCCTAAAAGGGCTCGCTCATTTGGTGTATCCAGAAGATCCGGATGAACTGATTCTGGCGTTTATTAAACGAGAGGAACGCTCGTCTACGTGTGTATCTCCAGGGATCGCCCTGCCGCATGTGATGTTTGAATCGACCCAAGACCTCTCGATCGCGGTTATCGTCAGTGACGACCCAATTGACTGGGCCTCACGCATTGGCGAAGTACACGTTGCCATTGCTTTGGTACTGCCTACCAAGCCACAGCGAGAGCATATTGTGGCGGCTACCAACCTAACCAGAAATCTGCTTCACGACCAAGTCAATGAGCGTTTACAAAAGACTCGAAGCAGTGTCGATCTACAAGCTCTGCTCATGTACATCTCTTCACGTCTTATTTAGTTACCAGCTCGTTAGAGCTAGATTGAGCCTCGATACTCGGTCGGTGTTCTTCCGGTGCGGTTTTTGAAAACTCGACAGAAGTAGTTCACATCCTTAAAGCCGCAACGTAATGCCACTTCATTGAGCTTGAAGTTGTACTTCTTAAGCATGAACTTGGCACGATCGACTCGCACGCGCGTGATGTACTCGGCCAGCGTCATATGGCCTTGTTGGCGGAACATTCGTGACAAATGGTTAGATGAAATACTAAAGCGTGAGGCGATGCTATCTCGAGTGATCTGGCGGTGGAAGTTCTCTTGAATGTAGATGCAAATCCCCTGATACACATCCTGTACTCGGCTGTGAGATTTCTCGACAGGTGCATCCAACATGGTCTTACTGTATTGCAGCAGCGCTTGTAGTAACAGTTCATCCATAGGCTGCTTGTTACTCTCGCGCGCTAACGAGCTGAGCGCCTCCAAAATGTTATCAATCGCAAACCCAGAGCGAGTCTGAATACTGTGCTTTTGAATATCGTAAAAACTCTCTTCCCCTTTGCGCTTACTCACCAAACTTAAGCCAAGCTGACGGCGACCAAACAACATACTCAACACCGAGCAGTCAGTATCCCAGTTGGGTTTGTTCCAGCAGTTCGGTGGGATAAAAATCGCATCGCCGGCTTTCGCGACAACGTTGGTGATCTTACGATCATGACTCTCCATCTCATTGACATACTCTCCGTCGAGCACCAGCTCTAAGCGTGGAAAGTTCACCTGATAACTGCATGCTGAAGGCGTGTGAAAATCCCCCGCAAACCAGATGTTATGAAATGGTTCTCGCTCATTTAATACCGACGAGATTAGGTCATGAAATATCATTTATTCGAACTCTTAAAAGCAGCAATAACGCTACGGGAATAGATATACTCCTTAGTGAAACATAGCGCTATTGAGCAAAATCACAATTTGAGATCTAGGTTACAAAAATCCAGTAGTGGAAATAAATCTCCAGTCAAAAACCTGATATAGCACATTGTTCCTTCGATAACTCTACACGCCGAACCCCATGCAAATAAAAGCCTCAAGCAGGCTCAACCTATGTCAATAGAGGCCGAAAAACGCGCCACTAAACGATCAAAATCACACTCTACTTATAACGCAACAATCATCCAGTAAATGCGTTTTTTCTTCACTACAGAAGGCAAGCCGTAGATTCCAGAATACCTCTAACAAAATAAAAACAAGTAGGGGTTCATTATGATCACAACATTGATCAATCAAGATTTGATTAAGCTTTCGCTTAGCGCTGATTCAAAAGAAGAAGTATTCAAAGAGCTGATAGACGTGCTTTATGCACAAGGCAGAATTTCAGACAAAGCACAGTTTCTTGCCGACATTAAGGCTCGTGAAGAACAAGGTAATACCGGATTTGAAGAAGGTATTGCTCTGCCACACGCGAAAAGTGCTGCGGTCATCAAACCTGCGGTTGTTATCGGTGTCCATCAACAGGGTATCGAGTACGGCGCGGATGACGGTCAGCCATCAAAACTGTTCTTTATGATTGCCTCTCCCGATGGTGGCGATAATCATCACATCGAAGTACTGGCAGAGCTTTCTTCAAAACTGATTGAAGAAGGCTTTATCGAAAGCTTCATGAATGCTCAATCTGAACAAGAAGCATTAGAACTACTGCTTACCAAACCTGAGCCTTCGGAAGCGGAAACCAACGTTGAGAAACAAGGCTTCATCATTGGTGTGACAGGCTGCCCAGCTGGCGTTGCACACACTTATTTGGCAGCCGAAGCACTAGAGAAAGGCGCGGCGGCTCTTGGCTACGATGTGAAGGTCGAAACTAACGGCTCTATCGGCGTTAAAAACAGCCCAACTCAAGAAGAAATCGAACGTGCCGACGCAATTGTGGTGGCTTGTGACAAACAGGTCGACATGGCTCGCTTTGCCGGAAAACGCGTTATCAGCACCAACGTGAAAGCGCCGATCAAAGACGCGCAAGGCTTGATTCAGCAAGCACTCAACGCACCAAGTTACCAAGCAGAGCAAGCTCCAACCAACCAATCCGTTGCAGAGAAAGCATCACAAGCGCGTTCAGACCTTTATCGTTACTTGATGAATGGCGTATCTCACATGATCCCATTCGTGGTCACAGGCGGCCTCTTGATTGCCCTAGCCTTAGCGATTGGCGGTGAGCCAAGCGAATCTGGCATGGCGATTCCTGCTGGCAGCATGTGGAACCAAATCCTAGAAGTGGGTGTGGTTGCCTTCACCCTGATGATCCCAATCTTGGCTGGCTACATTGCTTACGCAATTGCTGACCGCCCTGCTCTAACCCCTGGCTTGATTGGCGGTTGGATTGCCAACAACGGTTCTTTCTATGGCGCTGACGCAGGTACTGGCTTCATTGGCGCAATCATCGCAGGCCTATTAGTGGGTTACTTCGTTAAATGGATTACTTCGTTTAACTACCACAAGTTCGTTCAACCGCTTGTGCCTATCATGATCGCTCCGATCACTGGCTCTCTATTCATCGCGGGTCTGTTCATCTTCGTAATTGGCGCCCCTATCGCGGGACTAATGGATGCTCTTACTGCCCTACTTACTAGCATGAGCACAGGCAACGTGGTTCTGCTTGGCATCGTACTGGGTGGCATGGCTGGCTTTGATATGGGTGGCCCATTCAACAAAGTAGCATTCCTGTTCTCGGTTGGCATGATTGCTAGCGGTCAAACTCAATTCATGGGTGCAATGGCGTGTGCTATCCCTGTCGCTCCACTGGGCATGGCTATCGCAACCAGACTTGGCCGTAAGTTCGACCTGTTCGAATCTTCTGAAATTGAAGCAGGTAAAGCAGCAGGCGCAATGGGCTTAGTGGGTATCTCTGAAGGTGCGATTCCTTTCGCAGCTCAAGACCCGATGTCAGTTATCCCAGCCAACGTACTTGGCTCAATGACCGCTGCAGTAATGGCGTTCTCATTTGGCATCACCAACAGCGTTGCCCACGGTGGCCCAGTTGTGGCTCTACTAGGCGCAATGAACTACCCAATGCTGGCACTTCTGTGTATGGCTTCAGGTGCGGGCGTAACTGCGGTTACTTGTATCGCGCTTAAAAATCTACGCAAAGCCAAGCTAACAGCAGCAGCGGCTTAAGCCATTTCAACTCCAATGGCTTGAGCCTTTCTACCCTACTGTTTTTAGTAGCTAATAGTTTTTTAGGAACGAATAGAGCTCAAGCCATGTTTCCCTTCATGGTGATTTCGATGTCTGATTTTTCTTTAGCGAACGACTCGTTCGTACAACGCTTTTTCTACCCTATGACCAACGTGATTCAAAACTACGCATGGGGGAGTCCTTCTTCGTTTAGCCAACTGTTTGGTATTGATAACCAGTCTGGTGAGCCACAAGCAGAGATCTGGATGGGCGCTCACCCGAATGGTTGCTCAATGGTGACTGATAACGGGCAGCAGACCACGTTGTCGAACCTTATTTCCAAGAACCTAAACCTGTTTCTAAGCGAGAAAGTCGCGAGTCGTTTTGGTGAGCTACCATATCTATTCAAGGTGTTAGCAGCAGAGAAAGCGCTATCGGTGCAAGTACACCCAAATAAACAACAAGCTGAATCTGGATATGCTCTAGAAGAGCAGCAAGGCATTCCGATGACCGCTGGCAACCGCAACTACAAGGATCCCAACCACAAGCCAGAACTGGTGTATGCCCTAACCGACTACACCGCAATGAATGGTTTTAGATCAATCAGCGAGATCCTTGAGCACTTCCATTACCTTGATATTCCAGAGTTGTATTCGATGGTGAACGATCTCGCGGACGACCAAACTCCCAATGGATTAGCCAGCTTCTTTGCAAGCTTGCTGTCTCTGGAAGGCGAGCAAAAAGGCATGGCGTTAACCATGCTGCTGATGAAGGCTAAGCTTTCAGATAAACGTGTATTCCAATTGATTTCAGAGCTTGAAGCTCAATACCCAGGTGATGTCGGCTTGTTCGCTCCGCTGCTATTGAACGTGATTACCCTAAAACCGGGGCAAGCCATGTATCTGGATGCTGAAACCCCTCACGCTTACATCAAGGGCACAGGCTTAGAGATCATGGCGAACTCAGACAATGTGCTGCGTGCAGGGTTAACGCCTAAGTACATGGACGTGAATGAACTGGTTTCTTGTACTCGATTTAATGAAAAACCTGCGGATAGATTACTGCTCAGCCCGATTGAGCAAGGTGATGTGATGGAGTACGACATTCCGGTCGAGGATTTCAAGTTCTCTATCGTGCAGAATTCTCATCAGAGAAAAATCACCACCGAAGGTGCCGAGATCCTACTGCCGCTCGACGAATCTATGGTGCTCACTCACCAATGCGGTGAAACCTGCGTGATAGAGAAAGGCCAGTCGGTATTCATTCCTGCTTATGCTGAGAGTTACAAACTGGATTGCGCTGGACGCGTAGCGCGCGCTTACAGCTAGATCCATCACCACTAATCACACACTATCCATGCCCTGCTTTTGCGGGGCATTTTTGTTCCTACAAAAAGTTATTTCAACACCGAAAAACGCCATCAAATATGACCCATCTCACACTGGATGAATGATGCAAATCACACTTAATTTTGCTGGATACAAATGTACAGTGAAGGGCTTTTATTTGCTATTTCGCGAATCGGGTTAATCCATTAATTTTAATTCAAGAACTTCAAGAGTGAATGAGTTAATAAATGATCACACAGCTAACTAACGTCAACTTAATTAATAACAACCTTAAAGCGAATAATAAAAAAGAACTGTTTGAAGAATTGGCAAGCATGTTATTTGAGAACAACCGAATCAGCAGTAAAGAAGCCTTCTTGGCAGACATTGAAATTCGTGAATCTCAAAGCATCACCTCAATGGACGGCATCGCTTACCCACACTCAAAAAGCAAGGCTGTAACTGAGCCTGCCATTGCTGTCGGTGTTAAGCGTCAAGGTATTGAGTATGGCGATGAAGACGGCATCAATCCAACCGTATTTTTTATGATTGCCTCTCCGGATAACGGTGCTGACCATCATATTTATGTACTACAAGAACTATTTGGAAAATTCAGCGATGAATTTATTCAAGATATCCATAACGCAAAAGACGAACAACAGATCCTTAATATTTTAATTAATTCATAAGGCGTAGAAAATTATGAGCACCCTAACAACTCAAGCTACGAATACCAATAATAAAAACAGTAGTAGCGACTTTAAAAAAATCCTTAGTACCATGAAAGGCCACCTGCTTTTCGGAACCTCACACATGCTGCCTTTCATCGTAGCTGGTGGTGTTCTGCTGGCTTTAGCGGTCATGGCATCAGGCAAAGGTGCGGTTCCAGCCGACGGTTTGCTGGCAGACATCTCTAATATCGGTATCAAGGGCCTTGTTCTTTTCCCAATCATTCTTGGCGGCTTTATTGGTTACTCAATTGCAGACAAACCCGCACTAGCTCCTGCGATGATCTCTTCTGGCATCATGGCTGACATGGGCGGCGGCTTCCTTGGTTGTATCGTGGCAGGCTTTATCGCCGGTGGCGTGGTGTTCCAACTTAAGAAGATCCCGCTTTCTGCGAACATGACGGCGCTGGGTGCTTACTTCATCTACCCACTTCTAGGCACGTTAATCTCTGCAGGTATCGTTCTTTGGGGCATCGGTGAGCCAATCAAACTGTTCATGTCTTCTATGAACGAGTTCTTAGCTTCAATGGCTGGCGCATCTAAGATGGTTCTGGGCACAATCCTTGGCGGTATGACTGCGTTTGATATGGGCGGCCCTATCAACAAAGTAGCGACCCTATTTGCTCAAACTCAAGTAGACACACAACCGTGGCTAATGGGCGGCGTAGGCATCGCGATTTGTACACCACCTCTAGGCATGGCATTGGCAACGTTCCTATTCAAAAACAAGTTCTCTAAACAAGAGCAAGAAGCAGGTAAAGCTGCAGCAATCATGGGTTCTATCGGTATCTCTGAAGGCGCTATCCCGTTCGCAGCGAATGATCCAATGCGCGTACTTCCTTCAATCGTTGCCGGTGGTATCGTGGGTTGTGTGTTTGGCTTCATGACAGACGTTCTACTTCACGCACCTTGGGGCGGCCTAATCACTGCGCCAGTATCTAGTAACATTCCAATGTACGTAGTAGGTATTGCACTTGGCTCGCTAACCACAGCGGTTATCGTTGGCTTCTGGAAACCAGTCGCAGTAGAAACAGAAGATGACATGGTTGAAGCAGCGCCAGTTCAAGCTCAAACAGCACCTGTAGCAGGCGAAGGCGAGTACGACATCGTAGCAGTAACATGTTGCCCTTCAGGTGTTGCACACACCTTCATGGCAGCGAAAGCACTGGAAAAAGCAGGCTTAGCAGCAGGCCTTAAGATCAAGGTAGAAACTCAAGGTCAAAACGGTATTCAGAACCGCATCACCGACCTAGATGTAGCGAACGCGAAGCTAGTTATCTTAGCTCACGATATCCAAGTGAAAGACGCTCACCGCTTTGCAAACGCGAATGTGATTGAGTGTTCAACCAAAGAAGCGATGAAGAAAGCCGCGGACATGGTGGCTATTTAAACCTGAAACAAGTTAGAAGATAAAAATTACTACCCCCTAGTAACTAAAATCCCCATTCGTCTAGTCAATGAATGGGGATTTCTTTTTACAGAATAACTCGTAGGAGCAACAGAATCAGCTCTTAGGAACGAGCGTCTCTTCGGTTTCCAAATCAAATAAGTGACACTGTAGCGTATTGAAGTGGAGCACTGTCTCTTCACCGCTGTTTGCAATTCGATCTGCATCGAAAGGTACACGAGCCACCAGCTTGTCAGCACCGAGTTTGAAGTAGAGATACAGCTCATTACCCATGGATTCAACAACATCTAGCCTGTGCGTTTGAGTATTCACCTCCGACAATGGGGCATCGTGGTTGGCCAATTGGATATGCTCAGGGCGAACACCAAACCACAACCACTCACCGAGTTTCTCACGGGCGATAGCCTGCTTATCTTGTGGTAGCGTCCAACGTGTACCACTTTCCGATATCACGTTCATCACACCGTCAATCTCGTCCACTCTCACCTTGATAAGATTCATCGCTGGCGAACCAATAAAGCCTGCAACAAACTTATTGGCTGGGTACTGATAAAGATTCATTGGCGTATCGACTTGCATGATCTCACCTTGATTCAATACACAGATCCGGTCACCAAGAGTCATGGCTTCCACCTGATCGTGTGTCACGTAGATCATGGTGGCGTTCTGCCCTTCTTGCTTCAGGTTGTTGTGCAGCTGCGCAATGCTGACACGAGTCGACACACGTAGCTTTGCGTCTAAGTTAGACAACGGCTCGTCAAACAAAAAGACATCCGGCTTACGCACCATCGCACGACCTAAAGCCACACGCTGCCTTTGACCGCCCGACATTTCACCCGGCTTATTATTTAGCAGATGTTCAATATCGAGAGTCTTGGCTGCATCTTCAATTCGCTCATTGATTTCATGCTTTGGCAGCTTCTGTTGTTTAAGGCCAAAAGCCATGTTTTCGTACACCGACATGTGCGGGTAAAGCGCGTAGTTCTGAAACACCATCGAGATGCCACGATCTTTAGGTGGCAGCTCATTCACACGCTTATCGCCAATGTAGACATCGCCTTCTGAGATATCTTCAAGGCCTGCGATCATACGAAGTGTGGTGGATTTTGCGCAGCCAGACGGCCCAACAAACACCATGAATTCACCTTCGCGAATATTCAGATCGACACCGTGCACGGCCTTAAAACCATTTGGGTAAGTTTTCTCTACCCCTCTCAGTGTGACTTCAGCCATAACCTGTCCTTAAATCAATTCGTTAAATACTATCTTTGCAATCTGGTGTGACACGCTTTAGCCACGTTCTTGCAGTTGGTTGAGCTCAAAATGGGCGACTGATGCGATAACCAGATCCGCCACTGGCTCTAACTCGCTGTGTTGTGCAGTGCCCGTCAGAACACCGACATTGCTTGCACCTGCGTTGCGGCCAAACTCCATATCTGAAACCGTGTCACCAAACATGATCACTTCATGTGGTTCAATACCGCACTGCTCACAGAAGGCATTGAGCAGTGCTGGTGCTGGCTTAGGTTCGATATCACCATCGGAATAACCAACATAATCAAACATCTCGCTTAAACCCGACTGCTCTAGTGTGTAGATCGTTGAGTCTTTGGTGTCTGCGGTCGCGATGCCTAAAATCATGCCTTGCTGCTTAAACAGACCCAGCTTTTCAGCCACTCCCGGTAGGGCTTCAATCCAGCTTGGGTTCTCTTCCACTTCGTCATTGAAAGCGGCTTTGGTCAACTTGGTGAACTCAGCGAGTGAGACATTTGGTTGCAGCATGTTGAACCACGCTGTTGCGGTGTCTTCCACTGGGTTTGAGGCTAATAGTCCATAGTTATCAACCACATCACCTTCCACACCGATGGCCAAGAGTAACTCAGCAGGTGTGACAGTTTGATTACCTTGATGCTGGTCACTGTAAGATTTCACACGCTCACAAGCACCACGAGAAACGTTAAGCCACATTTTGTGGAACTCTAACAATGTGCCGTCTTTATCAAATAACATCGCCTTAAACTTCATCACGGCTCATTCGCTCCATTAGTTCTCCCCAAGTACGCACTAGGGGTTGGTTAAATTCTGGTTGTTTGCCGTCGAATACGGCGTTAATGCAGCCTTCAAACTCACGTTCGTCAGGTACGGGTTGAGGGCTGTTGATTAACGTTGAAGAAAGCTCTCCGCGACGAATATCCACTCGGCACCAACGGTAGCCTTCATCAATATGAATACTTTGCAGCTCATCATTCAGAGCGATTCGGTCAACAATCTCGCCATCCACCACGCACTCAGCGTAGTAAGGGTTTTCTGAATCAGTGACAGCGATACGATAAGTGAGAGCCTGCCCTTGAGAGTCGTTGCCCGGCATCAAATCACCTAAGTTGATATCAAACTTCAAGCCGCAACGGCGCTCTAGGTAAACTTGCCCATTACGCAAACCAGACAAGATACCTTCACCACTCAAACCATGGCTGTAAACGAATGTAGATGGGTCACCGTAGATAGAGGGCTCATCCGCTTTAGGATTGCGTTCATGCGGTTCAAGATGTGAATCACTGCCACCAATCGCGGTAATGCGCTGGCCACAATTCCACATTTCATTGAGAACCAATAACGCCTCTTCGGTTGCTTTTGGCGAGGTCGACCAAGTTGGGTCACAACACACTTCAAACGTCGACACTTGGTTGAGTTCGACTTGATCGTAATGCCAATGCCACGGCTTCATCATCGGGTGATTAATGCCAAGGGAACTGTGTCCGCCATTGTGTCCACTTTTAGCTAAGCTCAATCCAGCTTCCATCGTCGCTTGGCTGCTGTGTTCAACGTTTCTGAGATCCAAAGACTTAACCGGGCCATGCACATTGAAATGCCCGAGATCAGTCGTGACTTCTAACGCCGGTAAGAACAAACACTGTTTGGAAATAGGTAGCTTCGGCTGGCAGATGTTGTGCTCAGTGAAGAAGAAGAAATCGAGCCCTTGTGATTCAACGATGTCTTTGGCCGCAGCCAAAGTATTGTGGCCATCAGAAAGCTGAGTGTGAGCGTGTAAGTCGCCACGATACCAACGGGAATCAGAACTCAGCATGTGGCTGTAATCAAACTCGATATCGTGATCAGTTGTGACCGTTGGGTTCAGTTCTAGCTCACTCTCAATTCCGTCAGTACCTAGCTCATTAGAATGATTAACTAACTCATCAGAGTAAAGCACATCGACTTGATACTGCATCGCACGCTCGGTGCGAAACTCACCTTCAAGGTTGTAAAGTTCTAAGAACCACTCGCCCGATGGAATCGCACCATCAATCGCGCCTAGCCCAGAGTTTTGCGGTTGGATCGTGAGTGACTTGTGCGCCTTTTCAAACAACACCTTGCCACGAAACGCTTGGTTGGCATCGTATGCCGCTGCGTACAAGAATCCTTTTTGCACCGTCGTACCGGTAATCGTTACGCAGTGAGAACCTGCTGGCACATCAAAGGGGATACGTACTCTGCCAAACGGCAGCTCACCTTGAAATTGGGTCATTGTCTTCACCAAATTCGTCCTAATTGAAGGACTGGGTCAAAAAGAGGCCCACCCGAAAAGATGGGCCTTTAAGCATGCAAAGATAGTCTTAACCACTTTACCGATTAAGAACGATTCGCTCGGTCTAGCGCACGTTGTGCTTTCTTAGCCGCTTGTTTTAGCGCTTTGTCAGCAGGCACGTTTTGGATTTGAATTTGGTCTGCAGCCACCTTAAGCGCATCCATGATCTTACCGTTGGTAGGGTCTAGGAAATCTTTGGTCGCCGTGTTCGCTTGCTTTAGCGGGATCAGAGCTTGTGGGTTATCTTTAGTGAACGCTTGGTATTCTGGAACTTCAGAAACGCTGTTACGCACTGGGATGTAGCCCGTAAACATCGACCATGCCGCGGTGTTTTTCGCGTTGGTGTAGAACTCAACAAACTCGAATGCACCTTTTGCTGCCGCTTCGTCTGTGCCTTTTGGCATCACGTAAACCAACGCACCCGCTTGTGGCGCAGAAGGGTTTGAGCCCCAACCTGGTTGTGTGGTTGCCGAAAGCTTAGTGAAGTCCAAATCACCTTGGTCACCCGATGAACCGGTGTAGCCTAGTGCGTTGTCTTTCATCACGTCATCAATGGTTTTGTACCAGTATTCCCAGCCTTGACCGCCGTAGTGAATTCGCATGATTTGATCATCGTGGATCCACTTACGGAAACTGTCCCAAACCTCAACCCATTCAGCCGAGTCGATTAACACGGTTTTTCCGTCATCACTGATGATCTTCGCACCGTTAGAGAAAGCCGCGTCAATCATGTTGTCTTGGCCCCACATTGGCTCCCATCCGTAAAAAGTCACTTTGCCTTTCTCATCACGCTGCGTAACTTTCCCCGCGACCTTAGCCACGCCTTGCCATGTATTTAGGTCTTGCTCAGTAAAGCCGTTATCTGCCAATACTTGCTTGTTGTAGTAAAACACTTGAGTAGTGCCGTAAGCAGGTAAGCCGATGATGGTGCCATCGTCTGCGGTCACTTGGTCTTTAAACGCACCAATGAAATCAGAGAAGTTGAACTCTTCATCCATGAACGGCGTTAAGTCACGGCTCAAACCACGCCCGTGCATCGCTTCCGCACGACCTGAATCTAATAGCACAAGTTCAGGTGCCGTTTTCGACGCTAAACCAGCTTGCAGCTTCTGGTAGGTTTCCGTGTAATTACCTTGCAATGCAGGCTTCACCACATACTCATCTTGGCTCGCGTTGAACTCTTCGATGAGCTTAGTCATCATTTGCTGTGGCTTAGTACCACCGGAATACCAAAAGTTAACTTCGGTTGCGGCAAGAACACTGCTAGAGAACATAGACGCGCTTGCTGCGCCAGCACACACTAGTGCGAGAGTTTTTAGTTTCATTTCCGTTTACTCTTTTACGCCGTTATCGGCGATACCTGAAAGAATCGTCTTTTGACAAATGACGAATAGAATTAACAAAGGCAATACTGCAATGGTGCTCGCCGCCATGATTTGCGACCAGTTCAATCCATAGTTACCTTCGGCAATAAAGTAGTGACGAATACCAGTCGCGATCAGGTTTAAATCCTGAGTCGTAATCACCAGACTCGGCCACATGTAGCTGTTGTAATTGGTAATAAAAGTGATGAGGAACAGTGTTGCGACTGCTGCTCGGCATTGCGGTAAGATGATTGCCCATAAGATCTTGAGCTCACCTGCACCATCAATTCGTGCCGCTTCAATCAGCGACGGATGCACCTTGATAAACACTTGGCGTAAATAGAACACACCGAAAACCGACGCCGCGTTCGACGCGACTAAGCCCATGTGAGAATCCAACAAACCCAGCTTTGCCAAGGTGATATAAGACGGAATATAAGTCACTGCGCCTGGCAGCATGTAACAGCCCATCACGATGAAATAGAGCACTGTCTTCGAACGAAACTTCAGCTGAGTCAGCGCGTATGCAAACATCGCGGAATTCACAATCACCAATAGAGTCGTAAACAAAGCCACGCTAAAGCTGTTGAAGATGTACAAGCCAAACGGCGCACTGTGAAAAGTTTCGACAAAGGTTTCCCAACGAAACTGCTCTGGAATCAAGTCCAGCGGGTTAGCAAAGATCTCATCATTGGTTTTCAGCGAACCAGACAGCATCCATAAGAACGGAAACACCATGATGGTTCCACAGGTTGCTAAGAACAGGTGCTTAGCCAGTGCGATAAACGAGCGGCGATCCACTGAAGTTTTCTTTGACGTAACCTCTGATTTGGTCGCTTTGGTTTGGGCTCTAACTTTGGTTTTCGCTGTGCTCTGATTCAATACTTGATTGGCATCCAATACTTGCGTGGTCATAATTCTGTCCTTTCAAAAATCGACTAGTAGTACACCCAGCGCTTGCCGATGTAGGTATTAATAAGTGCCAACAATCCAGTAATCAGGAATATCACTAACGATGTCGCGGCCGCAGGTCCCATTTCGTAACGTTCAAACGCCTGTTGGTAGAACAAGTACAGCAAGGTACGAGTCTCACCACCCGGCCCGCCCTGCGTTAAGATCTGGAACTGATCGAACGCCTGCATTGCCGTGATAATATTGACCACCACTAAGAAGAATGTGGTTGGTGAAATCAGCGGCAGCATTATCTTCAAAAAGCGCGTTAAGCTGCTGCAACCATCAATCAAAGACGCCTCATACAGTGATTCAGGGATCTTGTTGAGTGCACTGATGTAGAACAGCATCGTCCAACCAATCGCTTGCCAAACTGTTACGATAATCACCGCAACCAAGGCTGTGTTTCCGTTCTCTAACCATGGAATCGCACTAAACCCTGCCGACTCCAATAAGTGGTTTGCCAAGCCCGATTTGGTCTCAAATACCCAAGACCACACAATCGAAACTGCCACCGTTGGTGTAATCCAAGGTGAGAAGATCACCGCACGGTAAAACTGGCTACCCTTAAAGTTTTTGTGCAGCAACATGGCAAACACCAGACCAAGAATAATGGTGGGGATCACCACGCCGACTGAGAACCAAAACGTATTGAGCATCGCTTGGATGAACTCGTAGTCCTCAACCATATACTCGTAATTTTCTAAACCGATGAACGAATAATCTGGCGAGATGTAATCCCAATCGGTGAAGCTGATGTAAATCGAATAACCAAATGGTACGAGCCAAAAAGTAAACAGTGGCACCAACAACGGTGCGGTAAATAGCAGTACCTTTAAGCGGTTTTTCATTGGTTCTGAGAAAGCACTCATGGTGACCTCGTCCTTATTTGTATGCGGTTAAATTAAGGGGTTTGTGTGACAGGTTAGTAAGAGCGCCCTTCATTTTTTTTATGGCTACCCATTAGAAAATCTTTACTCCAGTTCACCGTCTTCCATTTGGTGATAGAGCCAATCGCAGAAGAAATTCACCTTGGCGCTGCGACTGTGTTTGGTAATCAGATAGTGGGCAGATTCGGCAGGCATCGAGGATTCGTTTGCCAACACAAGGTCTTCTTTCTTGAGCAATTCAGACACCGCGAGCGAGCGTACGAGCAACATTCCAATGCCATGTTTAACCGCTTCTAAGGCATGCAGAGAGTTACTCACTTCGAGCAGAACCTTAGGTAAGGTCATCTCGAATTGGTTATGCCCAAGCCATTGCAGCCAGTTCTCTCGGTAGCCTTTCACCTGAACCGTCGGCAGAGCAGCAAAGTCATGCTTGCTGAGTAATTCTTGATGATCGGATTTGAATTGAGGGCTACACACTAACTGCCAGTGTTCTTGAAACAGTCGCTCACAATGGGTGTCTTCGCTTTCGACTTTGCCGTTGGTCAGCTCGATATCGACATTCTGACAAGGGTTGGTTGATGGCCAATCCACCAGCTGAATATCGAGCCTGATAAAAGGGTATTTTTGATAAAAAGATGGCAGGCGAGGTAGCAGCCAGTTATGGCAAAAGGTGTGATTAACGCGCAGGCTCAAAACGTCGGTTTCTTTTTCCCCAAACAGGATTTGAGTCTGTAGTTTCAGATGAGCCAATGAGCCCGCAACAATCGGTTGATAATGTTGGGCAGCCGACGTCAACTTTACGCCTTTGGAGCTGCGTTCAAACAGTGTGGTATCGAGAAAGATTTCTAAACTTTTAAGCTGCTGACTCACCGCAGCTTGCGTAACACAAAGCTCTCGCGCAGCAGCGCCAATAGAACCGAGGCGGGCAACAGCTTCGAACGCAACAAGGGCACGTAGAGGGGGTAACATGGCTTCACCTGATTGAAATAAAAGTGAAAAATACTTCAGTCAGGTTTCAGTTTTTTGTGCTTACCGTTACAGATTAATGACGAACGGACGTTGATCCGATATTTATGATCAACGTCCCTTTTCTCTATTTCTAATTGTTATGCGTGATGTCTTAGCTTCGCTATGTCTTAGAGCCGAGTTCGCATCAGACTTATCTATTGATCTTTGCAATAACGCAGCTCTAGTAGGTGCCGATATTCGCGAAGCAGCACCGCTTAAAGACGTTGAAGAGAGTAAACCCATCACATCTAAAGTAAGTGTGCCCGGCTCTACTTTTTAATATAATGAGTTTCTAGAAATCAAGGCTAAACGTATTTAAATAGCGCTCTAGCCTAACTGAATAAAAGTCTGATAATTCTTCGTCTTCTTCATCATGACAGTCGGTACAAGTGTCCTTAGGATCAAATTCTTCATGGGGAAGATGACACTCGACGCACTCCATCTCTTCGCTCTCTTTGTGCTTTAAATTATGCTGGCGCCCTTCGAGGTGACCAAAATCATCATGACACTCCACGCAGCTGTTATATTCAAACTCAAGATCGTCAGAAGGCTCTTCGTCTAGATGGCACTGACCCGCACATGTTTCATCCTTTAGGTGAATATTCGCAAGGTTATGCTCATCTGGATTAGGTAAATCTTCAGCGACCACCAGTGCGCATACTCCAGCAAGTAACACACTAATTAAATATCTAGTCGTACTCATAAAACTGGCTCCTTCTTACCGATGCGACTTAAGCTCTTTCTCACGCAGAATAGCTTCATGGCAGGTTGCACATAACCCAATACGGAACTTCTTACTGATACCGATAATCGGGTCTGAATCGCGATGTAAATTATGACAATTGGAACATGTCAATTTGGTGGCATGTACATCGTGAGTCCACTCACTGACCCTCAAGCTTTCAGGAGAATGACAAGCGATACACTTTTGGTTTTGCTCGAAAATTGGCAAGTCGATATGATCATCGAATGGAATCACACTTACCACATCAGAATCTTTGGGATGAGAACCTTTTCTGCCATGACAAGCCGTGCAGTTGTTGTAAAACTCAGTACTGGCATGTGCGCCTACAGAAGCGATGGCATTAATATTTTTAAGCAGACGCTTTTTTTGATGGCACCGTATACAACGCTTATTTTCCTTTATTAAAGTCTGCATTTCCGCTTCATTGGTAATTTGGCTAGAAAACGGTTTTACATTATGCACAGCGGGATTCTGAACTGTTGACTCAGAACAGAGTGGTAGCGGCATAAAGAATATGCTCAACGTGGTCAACACAAATAAATAAGAAACATATTGAGTAACTGTTTTGACCATAATAGTACTCTTCTGTTAAGAAATGATTTGAGCCGATTATTTCGACACAAATCATTTCAGTTAGTTACGAGTGTTATAATTATTTAAACTCAAGGTTTAACACACCGCGATGGTATATGTGATTAATTTGAGAGTTATCAAAAACCGCAACACCAAATGGATATAATTGGCTCAAATCGTCAAATTGCACATCTTGCGTTTCTGCATTTTCACCCGTAGTTACAAGCTTACGCTTCATTTCCAGAGTCCAAACACCCTCTTTCCAAATAGCACCGACTTCGATATCACCACGGGAACCGGTAAATGGCTTACCCGTTAACCCTGGAATTCGGTCTAACTTATTGTAGTCAGTTGTAAACGGCTTCTTCTCTGAGTCTAAAATAAGTAATGTTTCATTGGTTAAGTTATCTGATACATAGGCTGGCTGACCGTCTTTTACGTTATTAACGTAGCCACCCCCCGTTTTGCTGTCTCCTTTACGTCCCCAACCTTTGTTTTGTTTTGGATCGGTATTACTATCAACATATTGGTCATCGAGCTGATTATGAACCGCGGTTCTCACACCTTTCCAGTGCCACATATCAATAAACTCGTCTTCCTGCTTGGTGTATTTACGTGCTGGGTTCTTATCATCACGCCCTGCATTTTTACCCTTTTTAGCTCTGTGACATGCAGCATTACACCCTTTCTCAGAAAAGCCTTCAGCATTGATGTCCCAATAAACCGCAAATTTATCTTCGTAGTAAGTATTGTCGTGCCCAGTATCATCTTTATTTTTCAACTGCTTCCATGACCCATCCTCTTGTTTAACCCAAGGCAAGCGGTCAATACTTTTGGTCGGGTCGGCATAAGTAAACAAGAAGTAAATGTATTCATTGTCATACATCGACTTCATTTCCACACTGGTTTTTTTAATGCCTTCATAGCCATTATTTGGTTTATACGGTAATTTGTTCACCTTCTGTGTCAGTGGTTTAGCTTGCTCCCAAACGGCATCAACGTTGCCATCGATAACTATATTTGAGGCAAGCTTACTGCTCTCTAGTATCTTATCTTTTGCGTGAACAGCACTGGCTGGAATGATCGTAAGTACAACCACGGCTAATAGCGTCATCATTGAGTACTTCATTATTACCCTCCTAAATCCCATTGCTCTATTTATATAATTAAGCGTAGGAATGAATGAGTTTATTTCAATTGATCGACATCAACTTAAATACAAACAGACAAAATATAAAAATAGATATTTAGAAATCAATAAATAGATAATCACTTTTTTAAAAAAAATCTCAAATGTTATAAATGTCAATAGCCTTATGATAGCTATACTTAACTAATTCACAAATAATAATGGTTAGTATCAATTTCGAGCTTCAACGTTCATTTATAGGCAGCTAAAACTCCCTATAAATAGCATTATCTAAAATAGAGATATAATAAAGGGACGTTAATCATATATTTATGTTCAACGCCCCTTTTGTTCTGTTTTTGACCTTTATGCGCTATTTCCTAGCTCTATCATATTTTAGTCCTGATATGTCTGAACTCGCATTTGGCCCACCTATTCCTTGATGTAAAGATCCTTAGAATAGATTCGCCCTTCTACGTTGTTCTTAGCAAAGCCACCGACACTTGGTCGCACTAGGCGAGCCTGCATATAGTAGTAGATTGGCGCGATAGGCATATCTTCAGCCAGTAACTGTTCTGCTTTGTCATAGAAACCTTGGCGATCTTGCTCATTGGTTGCGGCCAATGCACTGTCCATAGCTGCGTCATACTTGTCATTGCTGTAGCGAGCAAAGTTACCCGAAGAACCTGAACGCAACAGGCTCAAGAAGGTTGATGCTTCGTTGTAGTCACCACACCAAGAGGCACGCATTACATCAAAATCACCTTGACGACGAGACACCAAGTAAGACTTCCACTCTTGGTTTTCCAGTTCGACTTGTGCGCCTAAGTTGCCTTTCAGCATGGAAGCAATCGCCACTGCAATCGACTTGTTCGATTCACTGGTGTTGTAGAGCAATTTGAAATCCAACGGGTTAGACTCATCGTAGCCCGCTTCTTTCAGCAGTTCTTTGGCCTTTTGGTCGCGCTCCTTTTGAGTCCATGTGCTGTATTCAGGCTGAGTCGCATCAAAGCCTGCCGTGTACTCATGGGCAAAGGTATAAGCCGGTAAGTTACCCACCTGAGTGACACCATTGGTGATAACGTCACGCATCATGGAGTACGACACCGCTTTACGCACTCTCGCGTCATCAAACGGAGGACGCGTGGTATTGAACGCGTAGTAGTAAGTACACAGCAAAGGCACTGCGGTAAACGCATCTTGGTATTTGGTTTTAAGCTGCTGCGCCATGTGTGTCGGCACATCAGAAGTGATATCGACCTCGCCCACCGCATAACGGTTGATCGACGCATTCTGGTTCTCGAACGGAATGTAAGTCACTTCAGTTAAGTGCGTATCTGCGTTGTCCCAATATTTCGGGTTCTTCTTCAGTTCAATGCGCTCGTTAACCACCCACTCGTCCAGTACAAACGCGCCATTACCGACAAATTGCTTAGGATCGCTCCACGGCTTGTCGCTGTTTTCTAGCGTTGCCTTGTGAACGGGCATCATTGAGGTGTGGCCTGTCATCGCCACAAAGTAAGGTACTTTGCTATCGAGTTCGAACTTCACCGTGTATTTATCGACAGCGGAGATACCAAGCTCTTCAACAGGCTTTTTGCCTTCGGCTACGTCTGCAATGTTGCTAATTTGAGTAAGCTTAAGATACCAAACATTCGGCGAAGCGAGTTTCGGGTCGACCGCGCGTCTTATCGCATACACGAAATCATCGGCTGTCACAGGATCGCCATTCGACCATTTAGCATCTTTACGCAGGTGGAATACAAACGTCTGGTTGTCTTCGGTTTCCCAAGATTCCGCAACACCTGGAGTGATGTTGCCATCGCGATCTTGAATCACTAAACCTTCAAACAGGTCACGTAGAATATGCATCTCAGGCAGGCCTTCTGCTTTCGCAGGGTCAAGCGTCGCAGCTTCTGCATCATTGGCACGCACCAAGTGTTGGTCTTTCGCCAGAGAAGTTCCGGCAGGCAATGTGTCAGCAACGGCAGTCACTGAGATAAAAGGGGTCAATAAAGATGAAATGATTAAAGCCGTTGAATGTTTCTTAAAATCCATGTTTTTTGCTCTCCTAGCCTATCTTTGAAGCAAAGTAATAAAATTAACAATGCGACGGTTGACGAGTTTTGACGCTATGGTTTATTTAATAGAGGTCATCTAAATAGTAGTGACTATTTGATAGTACTTGATCAATCAGGAGATTAAGGTGAGTTTAATTCCAAGAACGGAAAGAGCTGCGTTTTCGATAAAGCCGCTGTCATATGGAAAATCGGTGTTGGGTGCACCCTTGCTCTATTTCCCCGCGCAAATAGAAAGCGAATCTCGCGGGCTGATCTTAGCGGGCACACACGGTGATGAAACGGCTTCTATCGCGGGTTTATCTTGCGCGCTAAGAAGCTTGCCAACCGCCAACTTACGACACGATGTGATCCTGTCGATGAACCCAGATGGCAATCAACTAGGCACTCGCGCTAACGCTAACCAAGTAGACCTAAACCGTGCATTCCCGACCCAAAACTGGACAGCAAACGGCACCGTTTATCGCTGGAGTTCTCACACCCCTGTCAGAGATGTAAAAGTAAAAACGGGGCAAGCCGACCAGCTTGAACCTGAAGTGCAGTCGCTCATCAACCTCATTGAGCAGCGCCAACCCAAGTTCGTCATCTCTTTCCACGAACCACTCGCTATGGTCGACGACCCAACCCAATCGGAACTCGCCACTTGGCTAGGCAAGCAATTCAACCTACCGCTCGTTGAAGACGTCGACTACGAAACCCCAGGCTCATTCGGCACTTGGTGCCAAGAAAGAAACCTGCGTTGCATTACCGTAGAACTGCCGCCCGTTTCTGCGGATTTGACTATAGAACAGTATTTGGATGCGTTTGTGGCTGTGTTGGGGTGTGAGGATTCTGTTTAAATAGACTCATGTGATAATAGTAAATAAGCTCACACCCAAAAAGAGACTCTACAAATCTCTTTTTGGTGGGCTCTAATTTAAACTTTATGTCATTTGATTAAAGTTTAGGAGGAGAGCACTGAAAGTACTCAGTCCAGTAAGATCTCCAATCAGAGGACAAGCTAAACAAGGGATTACCTTTCTGATGTGATATGTTTAGCCAACCTTCGCTTAACATAGGTTCCTGTCTCAAAGCTCGAGATATATTATTAGGAGCTTTTACATTCTTAGAATCTGTGATTATGTATGTGTTAATTGCTTTCGTTATTTCACTACCGCTACTTGAGCTATACCCCTGCTTCGCTCGAACTACCAGCCCCGCGAACACTATTGGGAGGTAAAGAGTCCCTTTGATTTTCCTCGCTTCCAAATACTTAGGAAGTTCATCAAGAATGTCATCGTCAAAATCTAATTCTTTGATTGGATTTGAGTAAAATTGTTTGGGCAGGTTTATCTCAGAAGTATTCTCAAAGAACGGTAGCAAACCTGTCTGATAATAGTTATCTAAGTCAAGAATAGAGCTTCTGTTATACATATTGTCTATTCGAGGAACAGTGATGTAACTAGAATCATCACAGAGAAGTCCTTGAGGTTCATCTTTAGTATTTATTAGATGCGCATAACAACCATAATCCAAAGAATATAAATTAAACTTCTGACTCTGTATTGAGCTTACAGAAACACCTTGCTTAATCAAGTGAATCACCCTAGCGTCAAACAAAAAATCAATTAACGAATCATTGGTATCACTTTGCACTAAAAAGGCTCTAGTTTTTTTATCAGCAATAACGGCACTAACAATCCATTCAAGTAACTTAACTGCTTCTTTACGCGAATTGATATCCTTGCTTTTTGAGGTTGTATACCAGTGCCTAGCGGCATTGCGAATCCCTGTAACTCCAATCTTTCTACCGTCAGCATACAATGATGCTTGAGATATTATATGAATTGCATCTCTAGGGACGCCCTCACTTGCTCGAGTAAATTCTTCTAGAGCGGGCTTGTTGGTAAATACCTGAGAGATAAATGACTCTACATTGTCTGGAACTACGCCAAATTTATCAGATGCTTGTACATGCTTATAAATAAGATCCTTAAAAAACTGTACCGATTTTTCACTATCATTATCAAAGACCATGAATTGGTCTAAATTAATCGAAGTAGATGCATCTGAGGCAACTTCTAAACCAATAAACTCACCGCTATCATTGCATGTGCGGAAATTCGAACGATGCTCGATGGCTGCAATCTTTACAGTGATCGATGGAATAGAAAAAACTATTCTCCTGAGCATATCGGCTACGTATGGCTGGAGATCGAGGGGAATCTCACTCCACTCATCTATCAATAAATAGAAGCTTTGCTCTGGTAATTGTCTAACAATTCGAGTCAATATTCTGGATAAAGCCCCAAAATGAATCCTAAGGGATCTCTTCCCACTTTCTCGGATTGTAGATGAATCGGAGCAGTTTTTCTGTTTACGATCTGAAATGGAAGTGCCTAGTTTTGGCGCTGTTGATAGTTCCCCATTCAAGTGGTTAACAGAGTCTTGTGAAACTGAACTGCTAGAGTTTACCTCAACCTCAAACTGTCCCTCTACAGTCATATTAGTTGCTTCTTCAACGAAGCTGTCCAACAAGGGGACTAAAATCGAAAGGTCACACTCATCATTATTGTAGCTTTCATCTAGAATTTGCTCTCTGACTTCACAAAGAGTATCTGACAGTAATCGAGAAGCCCTTTCGCTAAGAGTTAAGTTTGTATCTGAGTAAATCCCACCTGTAGAGCCCATAGTTCTCATATCGAGGCTAACGGTCACAACCCCTTGGTTTTGAATTTCGTTCTTTAGATATCTCAGGAGGTGTGTTTTTCCTGTACCTCGTCGTCCGTAAATAATTTGGTTTTCAGCACAAGAAAATAGTGAAAATACAGATCCAACATGAACAAATGACTTGACCAAGTAATCATCTGGCTTACGCTCCGCTCGCCTAGGCATTGTCACAAGTATTTCACTCAGAGATTTCATTCGGCTTGCTCCATTATCTTTATGTCACCACTATCATATAACGGAAGCCATTCCCCTGAAAACTAACAAGTTACTTTTATCTACAAACAAACGAAGATGAAATACTCAATGACTCACCGACGTTGAAAACAGATTGATAATCATCACGCCCGACAGAATCAAAGCGATGCCGATGATCGCGAAGATATCGAGCTTTTGTCCGTAAACAAGCCAAGACAAAGCTGCGACTAGCACGATCCCTGCCCCACACCAAATCGCATACGCTACGCCTAAAGAGATGGTTTGCACTGTTAGAGACAATAGATAGAAAGCACACCCGTAGCCAGCCAATACCGCGACAGTGGCAGGTAGAGAAGTAAACTGCTGCGTTTTAGGTAATAGAGAAGTAGCGACAACTTCAAGCACAATAGCGAGTGATAGCATCACTGGTGGTGGGAGAGATAAAAGCATGTTCAAACCTACAACTAGAAAATAGGCGGCAAGCTTATGCTCTATTTATTTCCAGCAAATGTCCCTTCTACTTAGTTACGGTATAGACTTTCGATAGATTCTCTTAGCAACACCTTTCCTTTCGCTACCCCTTCAAACTCCATCAATTATTACAAATAGGTAATAATCATTTTCTATTTAAGGGGATTATCAAAACCTGTGACCACACCTATACTAGCTCCAACAAAACGAGAGAGCGGAAACATTTAAGCTCGACTACTCTTAACGAGTTGAACTTAATTGCAAAGTTATCCGCTGTACTGACATATAAAGGAAGCATCCAATGACTATCGAAATCAAACCTGGTCAAACTCATATCCAATCCAAAGCTATGGTTGCTTGGAAAGCGGGCGAGCCACTAAAGCGTGAAACGGTTGACGTTGAACTGCCAAAAGCTGGCGAAGTACTTGTTCGTATCGTTGCGACTGGTGTTTGTCACACTGACGCATTCACATTATCAGGTGACGATCCAGAAGGTATCTTCCCTTCAATCCTTGGTCACGAAGGTGGCGGTATCGTTGAGATGATCGGCGAAGGCGTGACAAGCGTTGAAGTTGGCGATCACGTTATCCCACTTTACACTGCTGAGTGTGGCGAATGTAAATTCTGTAAGTCTGGTAAAACTAACCTTTGCCAAGCGGTTCGTGAAACTCAAGGTAAAGGCCTAATGCCAGATGGCACAAGCCGTTTCTCTATCAACGGTGAGACAATCTTCCACTACATGGGTTGTTCTACTTTCTCTGAGTACACAGTACTTCCAGAAATCTCACTAGCAAAAGTAAGCAAAGAAGCACCACTTGAAGAAGTTTGTCTTCTAGGTTGTGGCGTTACAACAGGTATGGGCGCGGTACTGAACACAGCTAAAGTTGAAAAAGGCGACAACGTTGCTGTATTTGGCCTTGGTGGTATCGGTCTTTCTGCAATCATTGGTGCTCGTATGGCTGGTGCTGACCGCATCATCGGTGTTGACATCAACGAGAGCAAATTCGAGCTAGCGAAACAACTTGGCGCGACTGACTGCATCAACCCAATGAACTACGACAAGCCAATCCAAGACGTTATCGTTGAGATGACCGACGGTGGTGTTGAGTACTCTTTCGAATGTATTGGTAACGTAAACGTGATGCGTCAAGCGCTTGAATGTTGTCACAAAGGTTGGGGCGAATCTGTAATCATCGGTGTTGCAGGCGCAGGTCAAGAGATCTCAACTCGTCCATTCCAACTAGTAACCGGTCGTGTATGGCGTGGTTCTGCTTTCGGTGGTGTTAAAGGCCGCTCTGAGCTTCCAGAAATCGTAAACCGTTACATGGCAGGTGAGTTTGGTCTTCAAGAGTTCATTACTCACACAATGAGCCTTGACGAAGTAAACGACGCATTCGACCTAATGCACAAAGGTGAATCTATCCGTACTGTTTTACACATGGACAGATAATTCTCCTTGGTCTCGGCACTTAGGTGTCGAGACCACAGTTCTGACTTAAGCATCAGAGCGAAACTGTCTTCACCACCTCCTGCCCGGTGGGTGGTGAAACTTTTACTCATATAGACAAATTTACTCCCAAACCATCAACCTAACGGAGCACAATAGATGACAATTGAAAACATTAGCCAAGCAAAGGTTGCTGGTGGTTGGCACAAACAATACACCCACTTTTCTGCAACGCTTGACTGCAACATGCGTTTCGCGATTTTCTTGCCACCGAATGCAAGCAAAGAAAACCCAGTACCTGTTTTATATTGGTTATCAGGCCTAACCTGTACCGATGAAAACTTCATGCAAAAAGCCGGCGCATTCAAAGCCGCGGCTGAGCAAGGCATTGCCATTGTTGCCCCAGACACAAGCCCGCGTGGCGAAGGTGTTGCCGACGATGAAAACTACGACTTAGGCCAAGGCGCAGGCTTCTACGTGAATGCTACTCAAGCGCCATGGGACAGCCATTACCACATGTACGATTACGTGGTAACAGAGCTTCCTGCACTGATTGAGTCTTTCTTCCCTGTAACATCAGTGAAATCAATTTCTGGTCACAGCATGGGTGGACACGGTGCACTAACGATTGGCATTAAAAACGAAGATAGCTACCGCTCTATCTCGGCATTCAGCCCAATCACGAACCCAATGCAATGCCCTTGGGGACAGAAAGCATTCAACCAATATCTAGGCTTAGATATTGAAGAGTGGAAGCACTACGATGCCTCTGAGCTTTTAAAAACCAAAGGCACTAAGCTGCCAATGTTAGTAGACCAAGGCGAAGCGGATAACTTCCTAATTGAGCAGCTAAAGCCTGAACAATTAGTTGAAGCCGCTAAGGTAACCAATGCCGATTTAGAGCTACGTATGCAACCAGGTTACGACCACAGCTACTACTTCATCTCTAGCTTTATTGATGAGCACATTGAGTTCCACGCGGCTTACCTAAACAAGTAGCGACACCTATTTAGCCCACACCTTGCAAAAGCGTGAGGTGTGGGCTTTTTTGTGCCTGCAATATGAGTTAATCCGCGATTGGCATCGATTAACACTTTCAAACACTCTTGCTATACCAACACAAACAATACAACGACAAAGGTACGAATATGAGCTGGTTTTTCTTGATGATGGGCGTAATGGCTGAAGCACTTTCTCACGTTGCACTTAAAGCCACTGACGGGTTTAGTTTGTCTAAACCAGTACCAGCTTTACTGGTTATCTCAGGGCACTTGGCAGCGTTTCTATTTTTGAGCCAAGCGATGAAGGGAATGCCAGTTGGTGTGGTGCACTCTTTATGGGCAGGTTTAGCTATCGTGACCGTGAGTCTGATTTCTACATTCGTTTACCGCCAGCACCTCGATACCATGGTTTGGATTGGCATGTTACTAGTGGCAGCCGGTGTTGTGATGATCAACCTGTCGCAAGGTCATTCACACTAGTGTAGATAGTGAGTTATTAACAGTGTGTCAATTCGTTCAAACTTCCTAACAGACAGGTGATGCCTTCACTTATTCATACTCTTACAATCAGCAGATCAAACCTGTTACCATAGCACCTTCAACATCACCTATTTTGAAGGTTGCTATGAAAGCAATTAAGACTCTTTTCTTCCTGATGGTTTTATTGAGCGGTCTGTTTACCGCTTGGCTGTTTATCCCGATTCCAGCAACAATGGACAAGCAAACGCTCGACGTTCCATTGACGGAACCATTCAAGCTTGTGGCGTATCGCAGCAACCCGAATGATGCGAGCAAGCCGCTAACCTACCACTACTATGTGATTTCAGATGTGGTTGGTGTGGACGACATGGACCCGTTTCTAATTACGACAGACCAGTTTGTGAAGCTTGGCAAATTCGACGAGAACACGTTCAATTTAACGGTTAACGGAAAGATTGAGAGCTACACCAACGATTTGTGGATCAAAAAATCTGACGGCAAGCTTCAGCACTGGTACGTGAGTATTGATGCGAACTATGTTCGTTAGAGTCGAACCCAAATAGACCCGATTTAAAACTGCGCTTTGGCTTCCAAGCGCAGTTTTTGTTTCTAGCGCAATTTCTGTTTCAACCCGCCCGCTATGCACTCTCCCTCACTTTTTACCCACCACTGCCGTGCTCTTAAAAATGCTACAAGCAGAGCAGGTTTTATAAGCCCTTAAGATGTTATAAGCTCCATCTATGCTCGACTCCCTATAAATCAAAAATAATAAAGGATCACTCGTGGAATTTACGCTCGACAAATTTAACGGCATCATAATCGACCCAGTAACAGCCCCTCACGATGCTGATTCATTCAATGCCGAACTCAGCGAGATCACCGAATTTTCAAAGCAGAATAACAAAGGCATCATTTGGATTAGTTTGCCTATTTCACTCTCGCACCTTATTCCGGTGGCGACTGAGCTTGGCTTTGTGTTTCACAACTGCTTAGAAGACGAGATTACGCTGATTCATAAATCCGAGATGGTAGAATTTGTGCCTTTTATTCCGACCCACACCTTGGGCGCTGGCGCGTTGATCACCAACGGACACAATCAAGTGCTGATGATAAAAGAGCATGGCATGACAGGCTATAAACTACCTGGCGGCCATATTGAACTTGGCGAGGGTATTGAAGAGTCTGTGGTTCGAGAAACCTTGGAAGAGACGGGTATCAAAACGGAGTTTGTATCGGTGGTTGGCATGGCAACGCGCCACCCATACCAGTTTGGCAAATCGAACCTCTACTTTGTTTGTCACCTTATCGCTCAAACTCGGGAGATTGCGATTCAAGACACCGATGAAATTGCAGAAGCAAAATGGGTCGATATTGAAGAGTACATTAACAACCCTGACAGTTACCCGTTTAATCGCCAGTTGGTCGGTTCTTTAATAGGGAAACAAGGATTAGAGCTTACTCAGCTAGAAGGTAATTCGGGCCCGAACCACAAGCCAGAGGTCTTCTTTTCGCAAAGCTAGACCAATTCAAACATAAAAACGCCCAACTCAATTGAATTGGGCGTTTTGCTTTCACTTTTTGTTTTTCTTAATTAAGCCAACTGCGTTGTTAGTTGTTCTTTGTACCCATGATTCATTCCCATACTTTTAGAACAAACCTGTATTAGAAGAAGCCCAACGGATTAGTATCGTAGCTGATCAATAGGTTCTTAGTGTTTTGGTAGTGGTCGAGCATCATCTTATGTGTCTCACGGCCTATGCCCGATTTCTTATAACCACCAAACGCCGCATGTGCTGGGTAAGCGTGGTAACAGTTAACCCAGATACGGCCCGCTTCGATATTACGTCCCATGCGGTACGCAAGGTTGGCATCACGCGTCCATACACCTGCACCCAAGCCATACTCGGTATCATTGGCAATCTCTAGCGCTTCTGCTTCATCTTTAAAGGTGGTTACCGCGATAACAGGGCCGAAGATTTCTTCTTGGAAGACACGCATCTTGTTGTGCCCTTCCAACATAGTAGGTTGAATGTAGTAACCATTACCGAGATCGTCTGGTTGCTGCGCGATTTCACCACCAGTCAGCACTTTAGCGCCCTCTTGGCGGCCAATTTCTAGATAGCTCAGGATCTTATCGAACTGCTCTTGAGAGGCTTGTGCACCAACCTGAGTGTCCGTATCTAGTGGGTTACCTTGCTTGATGGTTTGAGCGCGCTCGACCACTTTGGTGATGAACTTGTCGTAGACCGATTCGTGGATCAACACACGTGATGGACAGGTACACACTTCACCTTGGTTAAAGAACGCCAACAACATGCCTTCAACACACTTGTCTAGGTACTCGTCCTCATGGTCAAAGATGTCTGGGAAGTAGATGTTTGGAGACTTACCGCCAAGCTCTACCGTTGATGGAATCAAGCTTTCTGCTGCACATTTTAGAATATGGTGACCGACTTCTGTTGAACCCGTAAACGCCAACTTAGCCAAGCGGTCACTGGTTGCTAACGCTTGGCCTGCTTCGCTACCAAAACCATTCACGATGTTGACCACACCTGCAGGCAGGAGATCCGCTATCTTCTCCATCATCACCAAAATCGATGTCGGTGTTTGCTCGGCAGGCTTCATCACCACACAACAGCCCGCAGCCAGTGCAGGTGCTAGTTTCCAAGCCGCCATTAGAATCGGGAAGTTCCAAGGAATGATCTGACCGACTACGCCAATTGGCTCTGGGAAGTGGTAGCTTGCAGTGTTTGAATCGAGCTCGGCAGCACTGCCTTCTTGCGCTCGAATACAACCCGCAAAGTAACGGAAGTGATCGACAACTAACGGGATGTCTGCCGCCAGGGTTTCACGCACTGGTTTGCCGTTTTCCCATGTCTCGGCGACTGCGATCTCTTCTAGGTTTGCTTCAATACGGTCAGCAATTTTAAGTAGAATGTTCGAACGCTCTGTCACACTGGTCGCGGCCCAACTTGCACGAGCTGCATGTGCCGCATCGAGCGCTAAGCTAATGTCAGCCTCAGTTGAACGTGCCACTTGGCAATACACCTGACCATTCACTGGAGACGTGTTATCAAAATACTCGCCGCTGACAGGCTTCACCCACTCACCACCGATAAAATTATCGTACTGAGCTTTAAAGTTCACCACTGCGTTGTCACTACCCGGCTGTGCGTAAATCATAGTTAGATCCTTCTTAGATGTGTTGTTCGTTATTGAGCGAGAGCTGTCTTATTTTTGTTGCGACTTCTCTGAGAAAAGGACTCATGACAAGACGCCCATGTTTATTCTTTCTGTTTAAAACACTGATACTTCGTGTTTTCTTCACAGCAAGAACAACGCAAATCACACGCCACAACCTCAAGACTTGTTGTTAATAAATTGTAAAACTATGATTACCAAACATTTACAACCTAAAGTGAGTTGGTATTGAACAGCCGTATGGAAACCACTCCAGTGTTCAACTGTTCCAATTTGGTACACCCTCACTGTTACGACATGGAACAGTCATGCACCTTCAACAAGCAAACACCTCAGATTGGCTTTCGTCTTCTTGGCACCGCAGCACAGAAGCGGGGCTAAAACAGAGACGTCTTCCCGAAGATATTCGCCTGCCACAGTCGATTCTTAAACAGCGACGACATCAATCATCGAGCTTGATTCAAATCGTCGAGCGCAATGCACTGCCTCTGTTTAATCAGATGTTTGCACGCACCGACAGTCGTTTGATTCTGACCGATATTGAAGGGGTAATTCTGGCAAGTTGGGGACAAGAGCGGTTTAAAGAAAAACTGACTTCGATTGCACTCAGCTCTGGTGCGTGTTGGCAGGAACAACTCAAAGGGACCAACGCAATTGGCACCGCGATAGTAGAGGCCAAGCCCGTGACCATCATTGGTGAGCAACACTTCATCCACCAGCATCGATTTATCAGTTGCTCAGCAAGCCCAGTGTTTGATCATCAAGGGCAAATGGTTGGCGTATTGGACATTACCAGTGAGCAGCAGCAACACGACAGTTCGGTGCAGCTACTCGTTCAAAATATGGTTCAGCTTATTGAGAATCAGCTATTGAGCTATATCCCACAAGGCACGACTCGCATTGATCTCGCTTGTGAAAAATCGCTACTGCACAGTGGTTGGCAAGGGATCGTAATAGCGAATGAGGCTGGTGAGGTGGTGGCACATAATCAGGTCGCCTCTCAACTATTGGATCAAACCTCGATCGTCGGTGAGAGTATCGATACCCTCTTCAACCGAGCTTCAATAGATGCACCCTTTGTGTTTGAAAAACAGCACCTCAAACGACCAACAACCAAGCGCACACGCTCTATATCAGCATCATGTGATTTACACCATGGTGAACAACAGATAGAACACGCTTGGCAGCAGGCCAATAAGGTTATCGACAAAGGCATTAGCCTATTAATTCTAGGTGAAACAGGTGTCGGTAAGGGCGAGTTTGTTAAAGCGTTACACAAGCAAAGCCAGCGTAAATCATCGCCTCTAGTGGCGGTGAATTGCGGTGCGCTGCCTAAAGATCTTATCGAATCTGAACTGTTTGGTTACGCGCCGGGCGCCTTTACGGGAGCAAGCCACAAGGGCTTCCAAGGCAAGATCCGCCAAGCAGATAAAGGGATTCTATTTCTCGATGAGATCGCCGACATGCCTTTAGAAGCTCAGTGCCGACTGCTGCATGTTCTACAAGACAAATCCGTAGTACCTGTAGGTTCAAACCAGAGCTACCAAGTCGATTGCCAGATCATCGCTGCCACTCACAAAAACCTCGAGCAGTTAGTCGCAACAGGTGAGTTTAGGCAAGACCTGTATTATAGACTCAATGGCTTGGCCTTTACCTTGCCAAGCTTGCAACAACGACAAGATAAGCATGCTTTAATCGAGTATATTCATCGTAAATACGCCGAAGCTGAGCAGTCAATTTGCCCGTACCTGATGAGTTTATTGTGCGCCTATTCCTGGCCGGGCAATATCCGCGAGTTAGACAACCTACTTAAAGTCGCCGCTTTACTAGCAAGTGATGAACCACAACTTACACTCGAGCACGTACCGAACCATCTTGCTCAACACCTTATCTCTTTAGCTCAAGATAGCCATCATCAGGTTACTGCTTCTCGTATAATCGAAGGTAAGCCAAATGCTGATTTAAGAAGTACCGTGGAAGAAACCTTGCTGCAAACCTATCAAGCCAACCAAGGCAACATCAGCAAAACTTCACGCATACTTGGCATCAGCCGTAATACGATTTATCGAAAACTAAAAAGCTTAGGTATTCTCTGATAATGAACACAGGCGCTCATAGCCTACCCTTTCATCATCGAAAATAAAATTCACTTCCAGTGAGACATTTTGACCTCTGATTCGTAATGATCCAAAACGAAAGAGGGCTCAGATGCAAACAATCAACATAGTGTGGCTAAAGCGCGATTTAAGACTCACCGACCATGCACCTTTACAACATGCTTTATCAAATCAACACCCCACGATATTGCTCTACATTTTCGAACCCATGCTGCTAAACAATGCCCACTATTCTGAGCGACATTGGCGGTTTGTTTGGCAGTCGCTGCAATGCATGAACCAGTCGCTGAAAGAGTATGGACATCAGGTCTCAATACTTCATGGCAGTGCAGTGGACTGCTTCGAAGTGATCCAATCTCGTTACAGCATCAAAAACGTCTTCTCTCATCAAGAGGTAGGATTAAATTGCACTTTTGAGCGTGACAGAGAACTCTCTACTTGGTTTAAAGAGCACAACATCCATTGGCAAGAGTTCGCACAGGGCGCTGTCGTGAGAGGGTCGAAAGACAGAATCGGTTGGGACAAGCATTGGAACAGTGTGATGCGTGCTCCCATAGAAGAAAGTCAGTTAACTACAGAATCACTGCATACCCTTGATGCTGAAGAGCTTGAACTCGCTATGGAACCTCCACAAGCATGGTTAGCCAAAGTTAACGGCATACAAACGGGCGGAAGTGCACTGGCATGGGCAACATTACACGACTTCTTTGAGCGCCGTGGTCGCGATTACTATCGCAGTATCTCAAGCCCAGAAGCTTCACGACATGCCTGTACACGTCTATCCCCATATTTAGCTTGGGGCAATATATCGCTGCGCGAAGTTTATCAACACCTATTGGGACACTGGCAAGTCGCTGGATTTCGTCGCAGCTTGATTGCTCTCTCTTCAAGGCTTCACTGGCACTGTCATTTCATGCAGAAGTTTGAATCGGAATGCGGGATGGAGTTTCGCTGCATCAACCACGCCTATGAGACGCTATTGCAGAATGAAACGGTAAAAGATCCGACACATCTTCAGGCATGGAAGATGGGGATGACAGGCGTGCCGTTGGTCGATGCCTGTATGCGCTGCCTGCATCATACGGGGTACATTAATTTCCGCATGCGCTCTATGCTGGTGAGCTTTCTCACTCACCATATGAACATGGACTGGCGTGATGGTGTCACACACTTAGCGCAGCTGTTCCTCGATTTTGAACCTGGCATTCATTACCCACAGTTTCAAATGCAAGCTGGGGTAACCGGCATCAACACCATCCGAATTTACAACCCAACCAAGCAAGCCCTAGAACACGATTCCGATGGGGACTTCATCCGAAAATGGGTACCCGAACTTTCAGACATACCCACTCCACTCCTGTTTGAGCCTTGGAAGATGACGCCTATGGAAATCATGATGCATGAGCTTGAACCAGAATCCCCTTACCTTAATCCAGTAGTCGATCTCGACGCTAGCGCTAAAGAGGCACGAGTGCGTTTATGGTCATGGAGAAAGCTAACGGAAGTGAAACAAGAGCGAAGTCGTATTTTGTCACGCCACGTTAGGCCACCGAAGAAACAGAGCAAAACAAAACGGGCAAGCTAATACAACGCGTTCCCTCTTTAAATCACTTATAAAAAGAGTGGTAATTCATTGGGTTAAATAAAATAAATTGTGACCGCCGTCATATAATGAGTAATAGACTCGCGGTCACAAACTAGAAAAGAAAAATAGCCGCCTTACTAAAACATCAAACTCTCCTAATTATCATTAAAACTAATAAATACAGAAAGTTAGCGATTGCTAAATGATGATTTTCATCTTCCTCTAAACGTTGCGACCAAAGCCAAAACTGCGCACTATGCAATCTTGTTTATATTTTTGATCTCCCTATTCTTTTTGTGTTCATTATTTTGAATTTTCCGTTCACTTATCTTGTTTAAAATCTCTGCAAAACTACCACTATTTAGCTAGAGAGATCATATGTTTAACAGTATACGAACGCGAATTGCGGTGAGTGCAGGCGGGGCGATGGCTTTCACCCTGTTGATCGCAATGGGCATGACCACTAGCGCTTTTACTGATGTGAATAAACAAGTCACAGAGAAAGTAAAACTACAGTTAACCGACGCTACGACAACCGATTTACAAAATACGGCACTTCAGCAAGGGTTGAACATTTCCAACCAACTTAATCCGGTATTAGCCAACTTAAAACAAGCACGTTCAATCATTGAGTTGAGTTCAGAAACGGACGCTAGCTCAGACCTTATCGTTCAACAGTTTACTGCCGCTTTAGAAGCACAAAACAAAGCCGTCTTTGCTGGCTACATGGTGTGGGAAAACAAAACTTGGCCACAACAAACCGATCTCAATGGCGAGATCAGCTTAGACAACAAATTAGGCTTTAACAGTCAGGGCTATCTTGCCCCTTTCTTCTCTCCCAATGACCAAAACAGCTTTGATGCGGTCGCAATGGAGAGCTTCAGCAATACTGAACTGAACAGCAATGGCGAACGCAAAGACGACTGGCACTTAATGCCTTACCAAACAGGTAAAACATTCGTAATGGAACCGTACTTCTATCCGGTTCGTGGTAAGCAAGAACTCATTACTACCATCAGCCAGCCGATCAAACAGAACGGTAAGATCATCGGCTCACTTGGTTTCGATCTGTCACTTCATGAACTGCAAAGCCAGAGTGAAGGTCTTGTTCGTCACCTGTTCAACGGACAAGGTAAAATTCTCATCACGTCATGGAAAGGCATTACCCTAGCCAACAGCAGCGCTAGAAACACGGTCGGTAAAAAGGTCTCGCCAGAGCTAGAAAAAGAATGGTCGCGAGTTCAGTCTATCGCTAAACAGTCTGGGGCTGGGTTGGTTACATTTGGCGGAGAAGAGTACGCCATAACTGCTATCGAGACTAGCGACGCACCGTGGGTAGTCATGGTGTCGGTTCCCAGTAGTCACCTTGCAAAAAGTGTCGACGAATACACCCAGTGGAGTGATGAACAGAATTCGAAAGCGCTTGAAAAAGGTGTGTGGGCGGGGATCGTCGCTGTTCTTCTAGGCATCATCTCTATGGCATTGATTGCCAACTCTCTGGGCAAAGTTCTCAATAACTTGGTCGAGCGCTTTAAAGATGCCGCACAAGGTGAAGGTGATTTAACCTATCGCATCGAAGTAAAAGGGAAAGATGAGACCGCGCAACTTGCTCACTGGTTCAATACCTTCCTATCTCGCATACAAGAGATGCTGCTTACTGTAATGGCGACAGCAGACCAAGTCGATAAGAACGCGACTGAGGGTCAAGCTCGTGCAGAGGTATCCCGTGACCAGTTGAACGCTCAAGTAAACGAAGTGAACTCACTCGCCACTGCAATCAATGAGATGAGTGCAACTGCACAAGAAGTAGCGAACTCAGCCGTTCAAGCCGCTGCGGCCGCTAGCCAGGTACAAAGTAATAGCCTTAACGGCATGACACGCATGGACAATGCCGCCAGCGCAGTTGATAGCTTGGCCACTCAAGTGAATGATGCTCAGCAACAAACGCAAAACTTAGTTGATTCAAGCACCGCCATTCAAGGTATTTTGAGTGAAATTGGCGGTATTGCAGAACAAACCAACCTACTTGCGCTTAACGCCGCGATTGAAGCAGCTCGTGCGGGTGAAGCCGGACGTGGCTTTGCGGTGGTGGCCGATGAAGTGCGTAACCTAGCAAACCGTACTCAAGGCTCGACCGAAGAGATTCGCTCAATGCTGGCGCGCCTAGAGCAAGAGACCCAATCTATCGTGGTATTGATGGAACAAAGCCAACAGCAAGCGAACAATACCAAAGGCGAAACTCAAGCGGCCCACTTAGCCCTATCAGAGATTAACCAAGCCATTGAAGTCATCAACGACATGAACAACCAAATCGCTTCCGCGGCTGAAGAGCAAAGCTCAGTATCCGAGGAGATTAACCGCAACGTGGTCATCATTAACGACACCGCCGTGGAAGTGATGGACACCATGACATCATCGGTAGAAATCAGTAATGAGCTGACAGTAAAAGCCGGAGATTTACACGGCGAGTTGAGTAAATTTAAGCTCTCTTAATTCACTCTATCTTCCATAAAAACAAGGCCGAGAAACGTAATGTTCTCGGCCTTTCTATTTCTTGAACACTCTCAGCAGTGCCTCTCACCAAACAACAAACCCTAATTGGAATCCAACTCAATCAGCTGGTTGATCACCTCTTTATCCAACACAGGATGATGCTTACTCGCAAGCAACAGTACGATGTCCACCGCAGGTAACGGCGGCATATCGTCGAGAACCTTCAAATCAGGCGTGACACTGAGCTTGCCCATCGCACCAATTGCCAACCCAGCTTTGACGATTGCACGCTGCGCTGAAGCCGTATTGCTACACGCCAAAAGCTGATAAGGGGTGTCTTGTTTGGTTAAGCCATTCACCGCCGCTGCATGGTATTTACAATCAGTCTGGAACAGAGCAAGCGGGACAGGTTTAGAATCATCAAACACAAAATCAGGGCTGCTTATCCAAACGCCCACATCACTGGTTAGCCAGTATCCCTCTTCACTATCGGGAGCGCGGGTCACAATCGCAGCATCAAGCCTACCATCATCAAGCCACTCTCTCAGCGTAATGCTTGGCAAGCTAAATACTTGAATGGAACACGTAGGTTCAGCGTTCTGCAACAAACGAATCACTTTCGGCAGAATACTGTCGTTGTAGTCTTCAGGGCAGCCGAGTCGCAGAGGTTGTTTGTCTTCGTAACGCTTTACTTGCTTAAGCGCGGTATTGTGTAGCGAGACCAACTGTTCAGCATGAGAACGCAGCGCTAAGCCTGCTTCAGTCAATACAAGGTTACGTCCTTCTTTTTGGAAAAGGGTGACGTTTAGCTCCTCTTCCAACTTACGCATCTGCGCACTGAATGCCGATTGGGTGCGATTTATCTGTTTCGCTGCACGTGTGAAGCTGCTGGTTTCCACAAACGCGAGAAAGCCTCGCAACGCATCAATATCCATATTGAAATCACCACCCATCGTTTTAATTAATGTATTGCATCAAAATTATCCGTTAGTGCGCCGCAATACAATCCCCTAAGCTCAAATACATACTCACCAAACGCAAGGAAGTACCTATGCAGCTTTATATTGGAAACCAGAACTACTCTACTTGGTCATTGCGCGCATGGCTCATATTCGATAACTACAACCTGAATGCAGACATCATCAAACTTAAGCTTTTCACCTCAGGTTTTTACGACACTCTGGCGAAAGTGACGCCAACGGCCAAGGTTCCAACCTTAGTAGATGGCGACATTGCGGTGTGGGATTCACTTGCCATTCTCGAATACGTTAACGACGCCCACTTGAACGGCGCAGCATGGCCAAAATCCACCAAAGAGCGTGCTCGTGCAAGAGCGATTTCCGCAGAGATGCACTCAGGATTCTTTGCTGTCAGGAATGAAATGCCAATGAATTGCCGAGCTAAAAGAAAGCTTACGCTGAGTGAAGGCGCGCTGAAAGACATCGAACGTATTGATGCGATATGGTCGACGCAGATGGATCAATACCCAGAAGGCTGGCTGTTTGATGAATGGTCGATTGCCGATGCGATGTTTGCACCTGTAGCACTGCGAGTCGAAACCTACGGCATCAAACTTTCGGATAAAGCCCAGCAGTATCAACAACGTGTGTTGAATAGCCCGTCGATAAAGAAATGGTTGGCGGAGGCGAGTTTAGAAAAAGATATCGTTGAAGAAGACGAGGCAGGAGAACCTGTTTAATTTGTAACGAATGAGTCTCGAATAACTTCGAGACTCATTGTTTTCATAAGGGAATACGATTTACGAACTCGCTATTCAGCAGTTGCACTCTCTTGATGAACGTTCGCTTCAAACTCCAATATGTCACCCGGTTGGCAGTCTAACACTTCACACAACTTGTCTAGTGTCGATAACCTTACCGCTTTGGCCTTGCCATTCTTTAACACCGACAAGTTGGCTTCAGTAATCCCAACCTCTTTTGCCAATGTCTTTAATCGCATTTTTCGCTTGGCCATCATAATGTCTAAATTAATGCGGATAGTCATGACAAGTCCTTTAAGTCGTTTGGCTGTGCTCATCAGCCAGAATATAACCTTCTTTCATCACCCATGAGATGATCAAAATAATTATACCTAATATAAGTGTCAAAAAGTCCATTCCCTCAAAACTAATCGCAAAGATACGCTCACCTGGTGGATTATTGAACGACAAAATCACTGACATCAATGAGCCATAGATAACGGAGCCGAATACCCAATAGAACAAGCTATACCCGAGCTTCTGGTAAGACAGTGCATTTTCTAGTGAGAAGATCTCGCCTCGCTCATAGTTGCGGAATAAACGTATCAGAACTACTAGTGCGTATATCAGGATGCTAGACATCGCTAAGCTTGTGAACGCAGCAATCATTCTTGTTGTCATATTAAGCGGCAACATCGTGTAACTCCCGATGTCATAAGTGAGATAAAAAATGCCTGTCGCACTTATAAAGTCATAGGGAGTCTCAACGGTTAACCAAAAGTAGCACACCATGATAGGAGTAAGTACAAGAAAGGACTGCAATAGCATACGGACACGTCGGCTTTGTTTTTGGATTTTAGACATAGTTAATGTTCCTGTTGAGTTGACAGGAGGATACTAAGATCAAAACAAACGATGATCAACAAAAAATTATCGATAAGCGATAACTTATTACTTATTTACAACATTTGACGAGTGAGACCCGCATAGTCCTTCATCTACACCACAATAATTTGGTCGATTGTGATCGCCGAATCACAATGTGCAGATATGATTGTTTATATTCAACTAAATTCAAATAGTTAAGATAAACATCATGTTACGAGCAACGATCGCATTACTCAGTGTTACTAGCTTCGCCGTATCTGCCAACGCACCTCTTCCTTCTGGTGAAGACTGGATCAATCATGCTACTGAAGGGTTAGCACCGTACTGGTTGATGCCTAGCGCTCAAGGGCAACCGATAGGCAACTTCCCTACTTTCCGCTGTGATGACGGTACCTTGCTCGATGTTTCCGATGTGTGCCCTGAGCTGAACAAAGGCTGGATCACGCCACATTTTGGCAAAGAATTTACGCGCATGAAGTCACGTCAAACCTATGCCTATGGCGTGCTCTACCATCTTACCGGAGACAAGCAGGCGTTAGAGTTAGCTAAGCAAGGTGCCTACTACATCATTGACCATCTTGAAGATACGCAAAATGGCGGCTTTATTGGCTACACAAAAGAGGGAAAAGCAGGCCAGGATTGGCAGCAACGTACCTCTCAAGATCAAGCGTATGCGTTGGTCGGCCTTGCCATGTACTACTACCTGACCCAAGACAAAAAGGTAGAACAGGCACTCATCGCCCAACAATCTTTTATCTTTGATAAATATCGGCTTAGCGACAACAGCGGTCTTGCATGGGTACTTGCTGACGGTGAGGATGGCAGTGCAGAACGACGCGAGCTTGTCGCACAACTTGATCAAATTAACGGTTACATGTTGTTAGTCGCCCCTCTACTGCAAGAGCCTGTTAAATCAAAATGGCTTGATGACTTACACTGGCTCACGCAAGCCATGATTGATCACTATCACTCTGAAGATGAACATCGATTCTACGGTGCAATTCACGACAAAGCAGCGATGATGCCGAATGCCAATCACAACGATTTTGGGCACACTATCAAAGCGTATTGGATGACCTACCTAACCGGTCATGCATTAGAAAATGCAGAATGGTCGCAGTTTGGTTTGGGTGGCATGAAACACACTCTCGCTCAGGCGCAATATCAAAAAGACTTTGCCAATGTATCCAACTACTTTGGTGAGCAGCTTCAGAGCGCATGGAAAGGACAAGAGATTACTGGCTGGCAAAGCAGACCGAACACAAACTGGGCTTCATCATGGGAATGGGCAGAGCTCGACCAAGCTGCGATGACGGTATCGCTTATCGATGGTTCAATGAAAGAAACCCTACAATACACCTTACCTACCTTTCATGATGTGTGGGTTGATCATCAATACGGAGGCGTAGGGCTTGAACCTAAGCGCACCAAGGCTTTTCATTGGGGCAATGGCTACCATCAATTTGAGCACGCTTTGATTGGCTATTTATACGCTCAGCAAGTTGCTGCTAAGCCAGCAACCCTTTACTACGCTAGAGAAGCTAACAGCGAAATGCCAATGGAACCGTATTACTATCAAGGAGATGTAGTTAAGCTGGAGAATCAAGGCGATGGAACGCAGAAGGTCAGCTTCAATAACATTCGACCTTAGCGTGGGGGCGCTCTGAATAAGCGGACTAACAGCAAAGCCTGAAAAGCAATTTTCAGGCTTTTGAATGACTACTTTCTTTTACCCTGCTCAACCAGCTTTTCATTCCATGCCGTGTTACCGTCACGCTTGGTCACATCATATTCAGAACAGAACTGAGAGATGGTCATGTTGCTGTCGCCAGTAGCAAGTTTGAGAGCCAACTGAACTTGTTGAAGCTTGCTTTGCAAACGCAGGATCTGACCTGCATTTGGGCTTTTCTCTTTGGCATATTTTAAAGCCGCATGTTTGCGTTCTGCCGCGCCAGCTCTACGATCCGCTTCTGATAACAGATACTTTAACTGCGCAACACTCTTGCCCTTCTTGAAGGCAGGATCAAGCAACTCAACGCATTCATCAAACGATGGTTCGATAACGTATGGGTCAACTTTATGAGCTTGTTGGCGCATCCATTCGAGTGCGAGTTTTTCATCTGACATAATTACATCTTTACCAAAGAAACAGCCCTATATGGTATCGCTCAATAGCGAATGGCTGCAATAGCAAATTAACTTATCTCAAGTCTTTAAATACATTGCTAAAGAAAGTATTGGTGCCACGCATCAAGAAGCACCCTCTCTTCAAATATTGGCGTTAGAAACTAAATAAGAGCTAATCACACCGTTAAAATTCGCCAAACCAAACGCAAGAAAAACGAAATTAAAAACATTTAAATCAATAGCTTATTGATATTAACCCGTGTAATTCACCCGTCAAATTACACGACTTCTTTGCACTCTTTCATAGTTTTGTACATTACTCATTCTAGCCAATAAAACTCACCTACTTTGTTTATATGCATGGGTAAACATATAAGTCAGAGCAATGAAAAGACGTACATTTTTGAAAAGCGTAGCAGGGGCTGCCTTTGTGCCAACCCAACTTTTGGCTTCGCAAGACAACACCCCTTCCTTATTTCCGGTCTCAATTATGCAAGCTGGGCGCAGCGCAACCTCGGGAGATTTGCACCTTATTAGTGGAGAGTTGCCAGCTGATATCCATGGCCATGTGTTTTTTTCTGAAGGAATACCATTAGAGCCAGACCACCTGAGTCCGAACGGTCGCGGCGCTCTAACCCGTCTCGACTTTTCGCCAAGCAAAGTTTCTTTCTTGCGTAAGATGATTGATACCCCGTCAGCCATCATGCAACAGCATATCTCGTATGGCTATGACAGCTTTAAACTACTTGGTGGTATGGCTTATTACAGCCCGACGATGGGATTCGTCAACTATTGTAATACCGCGCCCAACTACCTAGGTGACAACCGATTCGCGCTCAGCTACGAAGGTGGGGTTCCCTACGAATTTGATGCGCTCAGCTTAGACCTGATCACACCGATTGGTCACTATGATGAGTGGCAGAGCAGTCTTCCACCTTGGATGAGCCCTTTTATTCCTGACAAATGGCTGTTTCCACAAGTACGTACCACAGGCCATCCATATTTTGATCTCGAGTCGGATGAATGTTTCACGATTAACTACGGTGGAAACATTTCCAACACGGGTACTAAAAATGAATTTATACGGCTTTTGAAATGGGATAAGCAAAGCCCTTTACAAGGCTGGAACATTATTGGTCGTAACGGTAAGCCCGCCTTTATCGTCGCAACCGCTCACTCGCTGGGTGTAACGCGCCACCACATCCTCGTATTTGAAACTGCAGCGCAAGTCGAACCATTACGTATGCTCGGTATATCGTCGGTTTATGCTCAGCAACATCGAACTCCAACTTGGATAATTCGCAAGAAAGATCTCAATCCCGAGTTCAATTATGTGTTTGCCGACTACCTAGAACTGGATTTCGATACCTCAGACATCATGTGTAACTACGATGACCATGAAAACGAAATCACCCTATATGGCCAATACCTAGGAGCGATGGACAAATCGGAGCCCCAATACACACGCGATAAGCGATTATTTGGTGGAAGAACTCCGAGTCAATTGGCAGGTTATCCGGCAGCACCTATTGATGTCGGCGGCTTAGTACGCGCAAGGATCCAAGTTCAGTCACAATCCGTTCGACAGATAAATGAAGACTTCAGGCTGATACGAGACGACCAACTTTTTTGGGATATGAATGATCCCGCGTACCGTGGACACTTCCAGTTCCCAGAGCAATTTGAACATATTTATTGGGCTGCCGTTGGCTATCGCAAAGACCATGTCATTAAGCGTGTCGCAGAGGCGTATGAGCACTACCCCAATAGAAGGTTCACCAACGATTCATTACCTGAAACCGACCAACCCTCGGCTCTCGTGCACATGGACTGCCTTTCGATGAATCTCGCCGATGCGTATCAATTTCCCTCAGATTGTGTGATGCGAACACCTCAGTTTATGGCTCGCCCTAACAGCACCGCTCAAGACGACGGCTACATATTCACAGCCGTGGTTCGTAGTCACCCTACTCATGGCATTGGAAATGGCAAAGAGATCTGGATCTTTGACGCACAAAACTTAGCACAAGGCCCATTAGCGATCTTAGGGCACCCGCAACTCAACTTTGCGACTACGAATCATGCGCTCTGGGTGGCAGAGATAGGCCCGAGACCTGCCGATGCCTATAAAGCCAACGTAGGAGACTTCTTCAGTTCACGTTTATCAAGTCATCGCAGCGCTGTTCAAGAAGTCATTCAACAACACATTCTGCCTCGATTTGGCTAATCCATTCGATGAAGAAAACCACCTTTAAAAATCAACTTCGACTAAACCACAAGGAAGTCTTAATGAAAATAAAAACCATGGTACTTGGTAACGCTTTGCTTGCTGCCGTAATGGGGACAGCTTTCTCTCTTCATTCCAATGAGCCGGAAAGAGAGATTTCGAACTACCAAGGAACATACACTTGCCACCCCGAAGCGATCTACGACCCAAGTTCTATTGATGAAGTACAAAACATCGTCCAAGACGCTCTGATACGCGGTAAAAAAGTGATGACGGGAAATCGCAAGTTCGCAAGCCAAATCGATGCCGCTTGTGCCGGTGACGACCAAGTTCAAATCACTCTGAAGAATATGAATAAGATCGTCCACTTCGATGCAACAAATAAGACCGTCACCGTTGAAGCTGGTATGCGGTTCAACGATCTCAATGACTTCTTACGCGGGCAAGGTTATGCGATCAACATGGTGACGGAGTTAGCTATCTTTACCGTTGGTGGCATGCTGGGCAGTGGTACACACGGCTCTACATTAGATAGACCAAGCAACATGCTCGCTGACTACGTTACCCAGCTTAAAGTTGTTGATGGGCAAGGCGAAGTCAGAGTACTTGAGGGCGATTTACTGGACGCCGCAAGAGTGAACCTTGGTGTGCTTGGCGTAGTGGTTGAAGCGACATTAAAGCTTGAAGATGCCTTTAAAGTGAAAGCAGAAGTCACCGGTTATCGAGATGATTCCAACCTTGAAGACGTAATACTGGATATTGCACACAACAACTACTCAGCGAACATCGCATGGTTCCCCGGTCTAGGGCGTTACACCACAACACTTTACAACCCCGTTCCAATCGAGACAGAAGGCCAAGCCTACAATGCACAAGCCGATGTCACGGATGCTGAGGAATTTTTCTTCGGGCTACTGTTTAATGCCGCACACGAATTCCCAGGTGCTGGTTTGCAATGTCTTGCTGCCGTCGCTCGTTACAATGGCCGAGCAAAGTCCTACTTCAGAGACAGTGTCACAGGTAAGGCAGTTGATGAACCTATCGGCTATTCTGACCAAATGCAGTACTTCGAATGCAAAGACCCGAACAAATGTATCTGGGATCGTCTGCCTATCGCGCTTCAAGAAGTCGCTATCGACATTGAACGCCTGCCAAACTGGATCAATGATGTCCGCCAAATCGTCGATGCTCACCCACGTACTTGCTTCCCGCTCAATGGTATTTACTTCCGATTTGGTAAAGCTTCCGACAGTTATTTAGGAATGAGCGCAGGACGAGATACCGCTTTCGTCGGCATTGAATACACACTACGTAAAGAGGGCAAGAAAGAGCCTAAAAACTACTTCGTGAACCTAGAAATCGAGCAAATGTCGCTACGAAAATATGATGCGCGACCACACTGGGGTAAAAACTCAGTCGCTATTTTTGAGGACATGCCCTCTCGCTTCCCGATGTGGCCTGAGTTCTTGCAAGCCAAAGCGGAGCTGGACCCTTTCGATACCTTCACCAACCCATTCTGGGAGCGTGTGAGTGGTGAAACGCCATTAGAAGATTATCTAAAACCAGGATGTAACGTGCGCGGCGAATGTTACTGTGAAGAAGATGCTCACTGCCAATCAGGGACGACTTGTCAGTCAGGGCTCTACTTCACTGACGCACGCATATGCCGAAAATAACCGGCTCGTCAGGCATATAGCACTGTGCTCTATGCCTGACACTCGCTTTTCCAAAAGATTCAACAAAGGACATCACTTCAATGAACCTCTGCCAACTACTGCGTTTAGGGCTAGCATGTTGCTGCCTGTTCGTAGCACAAGGGTTTGCTACCACACTCGAGGATATACGCCCTCATACTCCATCATCGCAACAAACTTGGGCTGAACAATGGTTCTATAATATCGCCGTCCCAGAGGTCGGCTACTTTAAAGTCAGCCTACAAACCTACATTGCTCCAGACTTTTCTGACCCAACGCCTAAGGCATACGTGCATCTCGCGTTTACACCGGTCAACGGCAAGACAGTGAAATACGACATCTTTCGTGATGAGTTAATCCTCCGTGGTTTTGACGACTCGGAACAGTTCCATTACGAAATACCGGGGATTGTCGTCGCCAATAAAGAAACACTGAATGTAACTTTCGAAGACTTTCAATTCTCGATGCGTTGGGATGGCGAACATGCTCATTATTGGCGTGGCAGAAATCCGGGACAAACGCCTTTCGGTATTATTCCTGAATTGCCGGGAGTCGGAGGTAAATGGTTTCTTTACACCGTTGGCACGCCGATTCAGTACAGTTTCTACGATGGTGAGCAATCTCTGTTTGGAAGCGGATACGCTCAGCTTGATAAAGGGTGGTACGACAAAGAGTCTAGCGCAGGAATGATCTACACCATGGGACTTTCTGATGAACTCTACTACATGTTTACAGGCGCAAAAGTTGGGAGTTCTAATATTGAACTGTGGGCTGGCCGCTATATCTCACCTAATTATGACCTGATCTTCTACCCGGCGATTGGCAATATTTCACTGAAAAGAGAGGTCGATTCCTGCGCAGGATACTTAAAATTCGAAATGAACAAAATTAAGTACAAGATGGTCATGGAAGTAAAATCCGAACTGGAAAGCTTTTACCCGTTAGCCTTCCCTTCTGTAATTATCTTTGGCGGAGAGCAGAAGTACATGAAATCAATGAAGGCTTCGGTCAATGTTTCTTTATACGAGCACAACGTTTTGGCCGAAACCATCGAGATGCCGCAAGCCTTGTTGGAGTTCAGTGGACCTTTCTATTGCGATGCCTTGGATGATATTCAAAATGCATCACTGTAGATCGGTTTGAATACACAACAGGTGCTTCAAACAAAACAACAACGGAGTAGTACTTTCTTGGTGCTACTCCACAACTTAACACCTTCCAATCAGTTCCAGTAACCCCAAAAGACTCACCTTTCATGCAGACGTAATGGTAGCTCACGAAACGGATAATTTTCCTGATCGATAAAAAGCCCATGTTCGTACATATAAGCTCATAAAACGCAGGTTCATTTAATCAAGTAGGAAGAGAAAGATATGAAGGACATGACCCTTTCAAGACAAGATATCCAAACAATGGATCAGCGAGAACGCGCTCGCTTAATCAACTCCTTATCAGGATTCAAAAGCGCCAACCTAATTGGTACGTGCGATAAACAAGGGCTAGAAAATCTTGCTGTGGTGAGCTCTGTTGTTCACCTAGGGTCGAATCCACCTTTGCTTGGCTTCATAGTCCGACCAACAGAAAGTCGCCGCCATACATTAGAGAACATCTTAGAAACTCAGCACTTCACCATCAATAGTATCGGTGCTGACTTTGTTCAAAAAGCCCATCAAACTTCCGCTCGTTATCCTAAATCAATCTCCGAATTTAACGCAGTTGGTCTCACGCCCTATTACGATGATGTATTATCTGCTCCATTTGTTTTAGAAAGCAGTCTCAAAATAGGGTTAGTTTTGAAAGAACAGATATCGATTGAAAGCAATCAAACGCAAATGTTGATTGGAGAGGTCATTACGATTCAAGCACCCAAACGTGCCGTGATGCCGGATGGCTACCTTGATTTAGAAGCACTAGATTTAGTCACGATTTCAGGGCTAGACAGCTACCATGTCACGCAAAGGCTTCATCGCTTAAGTTATGCCAAGCCAGACAAGTCTCTATTTCCGCTGACTCACGAAGGCACCCCAACCTCGTGGGAAGCTTTCGAACACAACCTAACTCATTTTGTTCGGTAATTTACTCACAAAGGTGCTAACTTTCGTTCTTAAATACGGTTCATAACGGTGTGTTTTAAGAATATGGTTCAATGCCCAGCATCCGATAAAAACACTCCACTTAAATTCCACCTAACCTCTTTCTCCAAGGACCCCTTTGAAGTTAGCTCACTTTAAATACAAAACGCGCAAAGGCCCAAACTACCGACATGGCGATCAGGTGTCTTTCATGGACATCAAACAGACCTTCGGTATGGGCAGCATTCGTGTGGGCGCTTGGGTAACAAAAGAAGAGAAAGAGCTCGCTGCGAATCTGATATTCGATTCGCTAGCAGATTTGGCTTACATCTTGGCTTTGCCACCAGAAGCAATTGGCTTGCGTGGCACATTAGGCTTAGCGTTCGGCAGTGGTGGCAGAAAGGGTGTACAAGCACACTACGCGCCAAACCAAAGAGAATTAGCCCTCGCTAAAAACGCAGGGGCAGGTGCGTTAGCGCATGAGTTCTGGCATGCGTTTGACCACTACATTGCTGAAAAGGCGTTTGAAATTGGTGATACCTCTGGCCCTCGAAAACACATTTTGTTCGCCAGTGATTGTTGGTTACACGATAGAAAAGTAAGACCTCATCCATTAAACGAAAGTTTGATGTCTCTGTTTGACGCCACATTGCTCAGCGACAACAACTTGGATAAACACGATTACGTGGCGCGCAGCGTTATTGCCGACAAAGCGATGTCTGCTCGTTACTTCTCCTTGCCCACAGAGATGATGGCGCGAGCTTTTGAGTCGGTGATTGAATCCTGTTCAGAGATCAAGAACGCTTATCTAGTCGATGGCACAACCAAGCCTGATATGTACCCCCTCTATCCAGACCTCACGCATAGAGAGGAAATCTACAACGCGATACAAGGGTACTTTGCACCGCTAGGCCGCTCTTTAAGTAAATCGCGCTAAGACAAAACATGGCGCCTTCCTTACAATCAGAGGTTAAGCCAGCACCCCGAACTGGATATATAGAAGCGATAACCAAATAAACTAATCCACTTTCAAAATCTGAGCGTTTGGCCGACACACCAAACGGCTGTAGAGTGAAACCATCACCACTTACTTGCCCGTATGGCGAATAACCTCGTTGGCTGAGTCTTTCGCCTGCTTGGTCAAACACACCATAGACGTGACCGAGATGGTTAGTCATGTAATAGATATTTTGCTGGCTCTGCTGACGCATTAATAACCCAGCGACACCGCCTTTTCTATCTGGTCGCCATATATTGTTTGCTAATACGCTGTTCTCGCTGTCACACTCTTGAAGCTCAATCAGGCCTAAGCGAACAAAGCGTTTCTCTAAGGTTTTAATATTGCTTTCAAAACGCTGATACACTCTTAGAAAATGATCGTGACCATACTCAAATCGTTCCTCAATCTGAGTGCCACTTTTCTCAAAACGAATCGCGGTCAGTCTGTTCTCAGCATCATAGTCTGTGACAAATGGAATCTAATTTGGTAAAAGGCCTCGAATCAAATTCCCATCAGCATCGTAACCAAAAGCGTCGCTGTTGCCATCTCAAGAGGAAATTTGGTTAAGCATAGTACCAATTCGCCAATATAAAAGAGGCAAATACGAGCAATGCAGAGTACTTATTATACCTGTCATAAAAGGAAGCAAAAAAACCAAGTGCGCATACTAAAGATATTAGTAAACTACCTATTTCATCAACGATATAATCATTGTTATACCCCATCAATACTGTTAAGTGAAAAACAGAATTGACTAGACAAAAAATTCTAAATAACAACCACATATTGTTCATAAATAATAACCAAAAAAGACAGCAATGAAATAAGAAATGACCAGTTAATGGTTAGTCGCAACCTTTCCCTAATCAAAATCCCTTGTTCATTCAAAAACTCTTTTTTACTAAACAGCATTGTGAAGTCTCTAGGGCCAACTTTACCTTTGTCAGTTCTAAACATTTTTAAAATAAGTGGGGAAAGAAACAGTACAACTCCACATATAAAGGATGACAATGGAAAAACAAAGCGAAAAATTTCTAAAACACTCAACTTGTTGTTACTCCTATCTTAAAAAACAAATCCACCGTATACATTTACACTCCCTCCAACTGAAACATTCAAATCGTTGACTCCCATCGCATCTGTAGCAAGGTCTAGGTCAAATAAACTATTATCTTTCGATTCACTCACATCCAAACCATCCGACTCTGTTTTACCTCCTACACCGATTCCTCCGATTTTTACATCCCATTGCGCTCTTACTCCACCATATGGGCCGCATTTATCTCTATCATTATTACCATTTGGGTCAACACTTAACTTTCCTCCCATGCCAACACCTAGCTCTCCTTCAAACCATTGCTTTCCTGATTTAGGATCATACCCATAGGTAACCCCACCACCAACCCCACCTGGGTAGTAGCTAACCGTTACAGAAAATCTACCATCCGGATCCACATACCCTAACGGGTCACCATCCACATACGCATAGAGGTTAATCCCGCCTTGCTCTTGCAGTGGGTCGCGGTTTAGCCAGCGGCCCAAGTTTGGCATATAGAAGCGATAACCAAAATAAACTAATCCACTTTCAAAATCTGAACGTTTGGTCGACATACCAAACGGCTGTAGAGTGAAACCATCACCACTTACTTGCCCGTATGGCGAATAACCTCGTTGGCTGAGTCTTTCGCCTGCTTGGTCAAACACACCATAGACGTGACCGAGATGGTTAGTCATGTAATAGATATTTTGCTGGCTCTGCTGACGCATTAATAACCCAGCGACACCGCCTTTTCTATCTGGTCGCCATATATTGTTTGCTAATACGTTGTTCTCGCTGTCACGCTCTTGAAGCTCAATCAGGCCTAAGCGAACAAAGCGTTTCTCTAAGGTTTTAATATTGCTTTCAAAACGCTGATACACTCTTAGAAAATGATCGTGACCATACTCAAATCGTTCTTCAATCTGAGTGCCACTTTTCTCAAAACGAATCGCGGTCAGTCTGTTTTCAGCGTCATAGTCTGCTTCAAAAGGAGTCTCACCTGGCAATAAGCCTTGTACTAAGTTTCCATCAGCATCATAAACAAAAGCGCTGCTGTCGCCATCCCACGAGGAAATTTGGTTAAGCGAATTGTACGTGGCTTGTGTTTGTGGGCGCTCTAGAAGGAGCGGTTCGTTAGACTCTAATTGGGTGAGTTTACCTGCAACGTCAAAACCGAAAACAAACTTGCCGATTGTATTCACGCCTTTTCGGTATTCGAGCTTGGAGAGATCGCCAATATTGTCAAAGCTCAACACTTGCTTGATACCATTGGGGTAAGTTAAGTCAGCCGAAACATTATCAGGCGAATCATCGTAGGTGAGTTCAAAGACCTGTTCCAGTGCCGAAACTTGCTTTAGTCGACCCAGAGCGTCGTACTTGTACTCACCGTTGTTATCTCCATCCAACATCAATGAAGACAATCGATTCAACTTATCAAACCCAAGTTCAATGGTATCGTTGTCCCAAGGGCCATCAATGCTCTCAACTTTACCGTCCGAGAAATAAGAATATTGTGTCAGACCTTGGCCATCAGAGACTGATGCCAGCTCTCCCAACGAATTATATTGATAGGAAACTTCTGGTGTAGCGTCGCCATAACTTACACGAGTCAGTTGGTTATTTTCATTGTAATGAAAAGACTTTTTAACGCCTCGAGCATTAGTGGTGCTGTTGATATAACCTTGCTGGTAATCAATTTTTAGCGCGCTGCCATCTGCGTAACGCTTCGTTGTAAGCTGACCCACGGCGTTATATTCAAATTCTGTTTTATTTTGATTGGCGTCAATTAAAGCCGTAGTGCGTCCTGCAGCATCTCGTTTTAACCGTGTAACGCCCAACATAGGGTCAATAACCGCTACCAGTTGCTTTGCTGAATTATATTGATATTGGTAAGTTCGACCTCCCGGAAGGGTTTCGCTCTCTACAAGACGAGGACAACTCCCATAAACAATCTCAGTATCACGATTTCCCTCTCCGCTGACATGAGTGAGTTGGTTAATTCGGTCATAACGATACTGCGTGGCGTTACCATGTATATCAATAACTTGTGTTACGCGCCCTAGCTCATCATATTGATATGACGCCAGCGCCTTACCCTGACTAACAATCGAGTCGAGTCGCCCAGATGAATAACCAAAGTCGACAACGTTACCGTCAGCAGCCGTTACTTGTAATAACTGCCCTTGGTCGTTGTATTTATAGCGAGTTTTAACACCGTTTAAATTAGTAGCACCAATCAGTAAGTTATTTTGGCTGTATTCAAAACCCTTTTCGCCTGTCGGCGTGACAGCTTTAATTAAGTTTTGACGATCATCGTAAACATAGATCGTGCTGTTATTGAGCGTATCAGTAAACTCCACAACTTTACCAAACGAGTTATTGCGATACTTTACGGAATTACCATCTGAATAAACAGTTTTGGATAGATTACGATTTTGATCGTATTCGAAACGAGTCCATGTACCATCCGGTCTAGTAACCTGTTGAACACGAGAATAACCTTTGGAGAACCGCTGATAGTCATAGACAGTTTTAGGAACGTCGGGTTGGTCATTGTTAACATTAACATCCACGTAATTGATGTAGTGCTCTGGTGAGATGTACCACGCTTTGCCTGTTTCTGAGTTGTAGAAAAACTCCTCTTTATAACCCAGCGGATTTATCGCAGTCACTCGGCTACTCATTCCCATTGGGTCACCAGGTGCTGGATATTCATCTACCCGATTTGAATCAGCGTTGCCTAGCTCAACAATAAATTGGGTTTGTCCCTTAGCATCAGTGATTGACGAGATTATCCCCATCTCATCATAAGTGATATCTGCGGAGTACCCTTGCATGTCCTCAAGCGAGATTAATTCACCTTTCTGGTTATAGTTGAAGTGAGCTTGATACCCCGTCGGGCCTTTCACCGAGACAATTTGCTTGGCCTGGTTATAACTAAAAGTCAGAGATTGATCTAATGCGTTAGTCACACTCGTTAACTGGTCGTCTTGGTAAGCAAACTTAAGTGCGTTACCGCTTTGATCGACCGTGGAACTTAATCGGTAGTCGCCACTTTCCACGTGAGTGAACGTTTTGTAACTGCCGTCAACGTAAGTCGCCTTAATCACGCCATCTTCAACACTCAACCGAGGCAGCAAAGTCGCTTCTCCTGACAGAAGCGATTGTGAATTTAAAACATAGTTAGTACCAATTTGTTGGTATTCATCGACGCGTCCTGTTCCCGCAAACAGAACTAGCGAATTAGATTCATTCGGTTGGGTTATATAGTCACTGTAACTATGGGACCATCGAGAACCAACCGAATTATTTGTATTTTCTTTTCCAAGCGCATTGTAAGTTAATGTGAATTCAATATTAGGTCCATACGCCGAATCAAACCAGATTGGCGTATCTTGAACAACGAGGTTGAGATTATTGAAGTCAAAGTGCCATATTGGTGCTCCTCTCGGAGAATGGCAATCATCTCCTGATTCCCCCCCTTTTTGAGCTTGACCTTGACCTTGTTCGTATGAACTATTTGGCCCTAAAGGGCCTGTAGGTGGTTCAACAGCAGGCGCACACGACTGCAGTAACGCTAACAATACGATTGCAAGCGCGACAAAAATTGCCAAAAGCATCTAAGTTTCCTTAATCGGATTTATGGGTTTAACGGAGTTTCAATTAGAAGGCTTTCTGCCGAGAGTAACGCATCTAACTTATTGGTAGCTTTGTTCATTATCAAAGGACCCAATCTGAATTCGAAATCGTAGTGCATAGCAAGTGACGACTCAGGTCCACTCGACACCTTCGACCTACGATTTATTAATTCTTCATCCGTAAGCGCTCGGTTCCAGAGTTGCACGTTGTCAATCTGAGCATTTACAGGATAAGCCCCCCCAAATGTAATAGGCTCCGTACTCTGCCCGCTAAAACGAATATTCGATAAGGTCCCAACTAACTGACCATCAATATATGCTTGAGCGTTAGGGGCTTGGTATCGAAGAGTAAAGTGATACCATTGTTCACTATTTAAACTAGCACTATTATTTCGACTTTCATCACCAACGCCGTAACTCAAATCACCGTTTTTATTTAAACCAATGTAAAAACGATGTTTATTATTGTCATCAGAACCAACGTACTGTAACAGCCCCTTAAGTTGGTTAAACTTGATATCAAACATTAATGTTTTGTCTTCAGAATTAGGATAAATCCCCGTTACAACGTAGCTATTTTTGTTACCATCCAATTGCAGTACACCACTCGATATAGATATACCTTGCTCTCCTTGAGCCAACTTTACTGCTTTGTACCAATCAGTAAATGAATACCAATTGGTGATACCATCACTATTGCTATCTTTGTTGCCATCCCTAACACGCAAAGCGCTCCCTTCTTCAAGCTCAAACCCATCGAACATGCTATCCCCATCTATATCTGGATCGCATGCAGAGACAAGTATTTCTAATTCTTGTCGATCGGATAATCCATCGTGATCGGTATCGTTTGTTGTGGCATCAACACACATTTTCGCTTCAACGTAATCCGGGATAGTATCTAAGTCAGTGTCATTGACTTGATGACTTTCAAGCTCAATGTCATCGACCAACTTTAGGTCGAATTGATCATTGGCGTGATTTTTTACCCATTCTCCTTTCACCGACGAAAAGTCATAAGACGCGATTAAACCCTCGATATGCTCCTTAGGATGCAGCGCCATGAAGCGGTGGAGTTCTGGTTCAGACAAGGCTCTGTCCCATATCTGCACGTTATCAATAAGGCCAGTGTAAAAATCAGAAGCCATTCCCGACTTATTCAAAGCGCCCAACCAAAGTGCATGTTCGAAGGGAGCAGAAATCGTCGACCAAGAACGTATTGTTTCTTTTGTTAATTGTCCATTGAGGTATAGTTGAATATGATCATCATTTATGACTAACGCGATGTGGTTCCAATCATCCGTCGAGTATTCCGCCTCTCTAAAAGAATAACCACTCGATTTGTCTTCACCCCATGCGAACTTCTTCTGCGCATACTGAATTCCAACGTAATAATGCTGGTCGGCAGTTTCACTTACACCGGATAACTGTGATTCTTCACTGGTTGATTTAAACCAATACATTAAGGTTGAATCACCGTTTTCTGGGAAGAAAGACGTAATTGCATAACCTTTACTCGCCGACAAGGCGCCAAATTCGACCACTGTTTCAGGCAATTGCTCTGTTTGTATCTTTCGATATTCATCCCAGTTGGAAATACCGTTGCCATTGCTGTCAAAATTAGCATCAGTAATCAAGCCATCACTACCGTGAGAACGCTCAAAGTCATCCGTCAAGCCATCATTATCACTGTCAGGATCGCAAGGGTTAGTAATCAAAATGAATGGTTTGCCAACTGAGAGTTCATCACCATCATTAACGCCATCACCGTCGCTATCAGCCGTTAACCCATCAGTACAAAAAGCTAACTCTAATCGGTTTACAAGGCCATCGCCATCAGTATCTTCGTCTGTTGGCTCAGCAACTAAGTAAGCGCCTTGCGTTAATTTGAGATCGTATCGTCCTGTTGCTTTATTTTTCACCCAATCACCTTGGGAGTGAGTAAAGTCATACCATGCAGCAAGATTGCTATCCGAAGCTTTGGGCGCAGTAAACATATACTGGTAAATTTCAGTTGCGTTTAATGACCGCTCCCAAATACCAACATTATCAAGTAACCCCTTCATATGTTCTTTAGAGAAGCCTACATCATTAACGGCTCCAAGGTAGGTGGCCCACACATTCGGTAAGTCTGCGCGCGTTGGGTATTTTTCATCTACGAGTTGCCCGTTAAAGTATAATTTTGCTTTTCCTTGATTTGACAAGACGAGAGCTAAATGTGCCCATTCATCCGAATTAAGTTTTGCGGCAGTATATGATGTGCTGCGCTCGTCACCATATTTTACTTTATCGTATGAAAAACCAAGTTTATGTGTATCCATGTTCCCTGATCTTTGCTCTTTACTTGGCTGATACTTAACCCAAAACATCAACGTCATGTCATGCGACAACGAGAAGTGATTGGTAATTGCGTACCCATTGTTATCCGTTAACTGCAAAGAACGTGAGGACTCAATGATGTCGTCTTGTGACAACTGTTCAACTTGATGCTGGGCGTAAGCTTCCCAAAGGCTCAAATTGGGATGATTTACAGAACTTTTCCCTGCGTTACTCTGAAGCGGATCACTGTTTTGTTCTAACTCAAAATCATCCGGAATATTATCCCTATCACTGTCCCATAAACAGGGGTCTGTAATTGTTAAATATTGGGAATTGACCCCATATTCCTGACCATCCAATAGACCATCACCGTCTGTGTCAGCTTGGGTTTCATCTAAACAGCTTGCAAGTTCTAACTTGTCATCCAACCCATCCTTATCTAAATCAACAAAAGGGCGATCTGCTGAAATTTTGGCGCCATGAACGAGCTTCAGATCGTACAGATTAGTCACTTCATTCTTGACCCAACCATTTTTAGTGTCGTCAAAGCGATACAACCATTCTAGGGTACTGTCTGACTCAGGATTCGGCGACGTGATCATAAAACGGCGGACTTCTTCACGTGTGAGTTCACGTTGCCACTTCATGACGTTATCCAATTTGCCATTCATATGTCGCCTAGCTAATCCTTCAAAATTGGCCGCGCCTAAGAAAAAGGGATAAGCAATCGACGTTAGAGTGTTCTTACTTAGCAGTGCTTGTTGCCCATTGACATAAAGCGTTGTGAACTCACCACCAATAGTCAATGCTATATGATTCCACTGCTCATTAACTAAGTTATGGTCATAAGCTTGCTCACCATACTTCTTAGTCCTATACATAACACCGTACATACTTTGGCCCAACGCTAGTGATGAGCTACTGTTCACATCCGTCACACCAGAAAGTGATTGATCGTAAACAAAAAGTTTTTCATCGGGTTTGTACCAAAACATAATAGTGACTGGGTGAGATGCCGGGTAGTAACCTGTAATGGCGTACCCTTTTGAACCTTCGACGTCGAATACTCCCGGCACAGTTTGCTCGCTGGCAGATTGAAATGCATCACTGCGGTTTATATATTCAACATACCTATCCCAGTTTGGCTTATTAACTTCAGCATTAATAAGATGGCCATCGGCTAATGTAGGGTTCATACCATTGCTAATTTCAAACGCATCATCAATACCATCATTGTCAGTATCAGAGGAGCAAGGGTTAGTGGTGAACTTTTGGCCATTGATAAGAAAACCTTGATTGAGTTCGTCACCATCACTAAGGCCGTCACCATCACTGTCTAACACTTCAGGATCAGTACAATAAGTCGCTTCAAACTCGTCGCTTAACCCATCTCTGTCACTGTCGTTAGTTTGCTCAGATTCAATGATATGTGCACCCTTCACCAATTTCAGATCATATTTCCCATTTGCCCTATTTTTAACCCAAGCACCAAGATGATTTGAGAAGTCATACCAAGCGACAAGGTTTTCGTTAGTGCTATCAGGACGCTTACGCATGTAATTGATTATATCCTTTTGGTTAAGAGCCTTATTCCAAAGCTGAATATCATCAACTTGACCATTTTGATGTTTCACATCCAAGCCTTTGTAATTAACCGCGCCAAACCAAAGTGTATAAGAGGACTCAAAATTTTTATTTCGTTTATCAATAATTTGCTCTAATTGCCCGTTAACAAAAAACTTTTGGGTACTTTGAGAGATAACAATCGCCAAGTGGATCCATTGACCTGATTTGATCGTAATATCTGATTGAAGTTCTTGATAATTTGAACGAACTAGCGGTTTATCATTTCCACTAACACCCAGGTAACTGCCTTTATACATATCAGTTTGTACACCACTAAATTGATCTAAACCCTGCTTGCTTGGCTTAAACCAATACATCAATGTAGTTTCGTCGGCGTTCTTCTCTCGTTGAATATCAGAAATTGCATAACCTAAACTGTTCGACAGGTTCAACTCACCATCTAAGTGTTGCACTTTTTTGTCTTGATCTAATAGGCGACTCACACTCTCTTCGGCATAGGTTTCCCAGTTGGCAATCTCTTTATCATTTAATACGTCAAGGTCATGTTTTGTTGGATCCATACCATTATCTTGCTCAAACTTGTCATCAATACCATCGTTATCGGTATCACTAATACAAGGGTCTGTAGACTTTAAAGATGCCAAGGGTGTCAGTTCATTTTTATCTAAAATTCCATCCTCATCACTATCACTACTATATACGTCTAAGCATTTCCCTAATTCAAAAGCATCAGAAAGGCCATCGCCATCACTGTCTCGTTCTTTGTCTTCTGGTTTTAAGCGAGTAACATCGGTCAACTTGAGATCAAAGCGACCACTCACTTGATTCATTACCCAGTCACCACGCGATTTAGAAAAATCATAGGATGCAACAAGCCCTTGAGTGTTTACTTGAGGCGCTTCGGTCATGTAGCGACGAACCTGATGTTGCTCCAGGGTTTGATTCCAAATCTGCACGTTATCAAGAATGCCATTCATGAAATATTTCGGCTGACTCGAATCATTCAATGCTCCGATCCATATCGCGAGTATCTCTTTTCTATTAAACCAAGTTGGCACACGACTCGAGTAAGCTAAATTTCCATCAAGATATACTTGTGTGGTATAAGTGTTAGAATCCCAAACGAAAGCAAAATGATGCCAATTATCAATAGTAATATTTGGGTTGACTCTCCCAAGATAAGAAGAAGTATTAATAATTCCTTTTATGGTGTTATTGAAATCGATTCCTAATTTTGTTTGGTGCCCCCCTTTACCGTTAAATCCAGAATATTGTTCGGATTTGTCCTTAGGTTTAAACCAGTACATTAAGGAAAAGTCTTCTTTATTATTCGACAATCCAGAAATAGCATAAGTATTGCTGCCTGCTACATCGAAGTGCCTATCTTCTTCAATAACCTGAACCTCACTGTCTCTCTTTTCAACATAAGAAACATACTTCTGCCAATAACTGTTCTTTGAACCTAAATTACTTTTCAGCGCATCGTTCAGCGCTGGATTCATTGAGTGGAGATACTCAAAGCCATCTGCAATACCATCGTTGTCAGTGTCCGCATTGCATGGATTGGAAGTCACATCTAACGATGAACCAATACCTAGCTCTTCACCGTCAGGAATGCCATCCGCATCACTGTCTGAGTTATAACTATCACTACACAGAGCACTCTCGAATATATCAGGTATACCGTCACTATCTGAGTCGATATAGTTTTCTTCAAGCTTCAACTTCGCTCCAGCCACTAGCTTCAGGTCAAACTTATTCGTTACTCTATTTTTGACCCATTCGCCGCGGCTTTCATTAAAGTCGTAAAAACCAAGTAAGTTATTACTTGTCACTCTGTCAAGACTAAACATGCTTTTTTCGACATCTTGTTTTGATAGCGCTACATTCCAAACACTAAGATTATCGATCACCCCCTCAATACTTTCTGGTTGCCAAGCTCGCTTGTGATGACGAGCACCAATCCAAAGGGCATATTGGCTGGCTTCTTTAAATGCCAAAGATCTCATCGTGTGTTTTAATTGACCATTAATATATATTTCTGCCACAGAGTTTAAATAGACCAAAGCGACATGCGTCCAATCCTCATCCTCAATCTTCACTTTACTTAACGTGACAGCTTTATTTCCAACACCGAACGTGACACTATTTTCTTGATCAATACCGGCATAGAACCGACGACCACTATCATCGTCACTACCCATTGTCTGTTGTTCGTGACTTTCAGCGTGTTTAACCCAGTAAGTCATACTCATCGCTTCACTACCTGGAGCAAACCCAGAAATTGCATAACCATTGGTATTTCTTACATCTAACAATCTGCGTTCGGATATAACTTCCAGTTGCTGTTGCTCATGTTTCTTCGCAATCCAATCAACATAATGCGACCAGTTATCTCCTCGATAGCTATCAACCACCATAGGATCACTGCCAGCTTCAACTTCATACGCGTCTTCGATTCCATCAAAATCACTATCTTGTAAGCAAGGAAGTGAGGTCATAATTATTGATTCACCAAAACGCATTTCTTGACTATCTAAAAGGCCATCATTATCAGAATCGGGGGTTTGCGAAGACATGCATAGCTTGTCTTCGATGTGATCGGGCAATTGGTCTCGATCACTATCTAGTGCAGAAAAAGTATAAATTGGACTTTTGGAGTTAGCGCCTTTTCCATCATGCGCGACAACGTTCCAATATCTAGAATGGCTATCTGAAATATGAGAAAAATCCAACTTTAGTGAAGTAGCTGTGATACCAGTTTTAAATTGACGTAATTTTCCTGGTTCATCGCCAAACCAAAAATCGTAATAGGAAGCGCCTTTAATTGGTAACCAAGTAAAAGTAATGGATTGTGACAAGTTTTTTATCGAATAATTATCCGGAGCAGTCAGTGTGATAGGGTTAAGGTCTGAAGAAAACTCGCCTTTGCTTATACTTAGACGATTACCAAGAGCATCAACAGCATAATAGTTAAATTCATTATCGGCTTTTTCATTGATTAATTCTCCACGTAGATTGTATCTATATTCTACTTGACTTGCATTAATGTAGAAAAAACCAAGGAAGAGATATAGCATCAACGTCTTTAATGAGATATTAATAAAAGTCACGAATAAAACTCAGGTTAGAATAATCATTGTTAAATGCTATTTAAAAACCTCACAAAATCCCAATCAATTTAATTTATATAGTTATAACTGTTAATTATAATCGAATCATCAACGTTATATTTATCGAAAGTTAATTACAAATCAAACAACGAGCAGTAGTTTATTGTTCTTTCTATAGGATAAATCACTAATACCTGACTTAAGCTTCAAAAGTGTTTATAGTCCAGACATACATTTCAACACACATGATATTAGAGGCAGTAATGATCAGTTGGCCATCTTTGGTAAAACTCGACGGTGACGATGAGCTTATTTACGTCGCGTCAGAACAAGATTTTCAGGCTGAATGCTCAGACATGATCTTGGGCGATGATGATCACCTCATCGACTCAGAGGGAGACAGCTACTCGCTTAAATCGCACTCGAACCAACTGTCTCTAGCTAAACGAGCAGACCAATATTCGGTTGAAAGCGTGACCAAACTGATTCGAAACCACGAGTTTCAGAAAGCTGAAGTGTGCCTGATGAAGATCCACTTTCTGACGATAGAAGAAGCGATTCAGTCACTGGCTTTTGAGCAACGTTAATAGCTCTCCTTAAAGCTAATAAACTAAACCTGTTAAAACAAAAACAGCGCCAATTTAGGCGCTGTTTTTCGTTGTTGTCTTGGCTATTTCAAAAAAAGAGTTAATACATTAAGCGATAAAAATCTGAGCCAGTGCATAACCTAAGCAACATGCGCCGACCACACCAATTAAACCAACCGACATGAATGAGTGGTTGAAGTACCACTTACCAATCTTAGTGGTACCAGACACATCGAAGTTCACCGTAGCGATATCTGATGGATAGTTCGGGATGAAGAAGTAGCCGTACACTGCTGGCATCAAACCGATAAGCAGCGCTGGATCCAACCCTAAACCAAGGCCAACAGGCAACATCATTCGTGCAGTTGCAGCTTGCGAGTTCACCACAACCGATACGATGAATAGCGCCAGTGCGAACGTCCATGGGTAGTTGGTCACCATTTCCACGATGCCAGATTTAAACTGAGGCATTGCGTATTGGAAGTAAGTATCCGACATCCATGCGATACCAAAGATAGCAATCGCTGCCACCATACCCGATTTGAATACCACGCCGTTTGGCACATCTCGCGGGTCAGTTTTGGTTGCCAGCAAGATGATACCGCCGAAGCAGAGCATCATCATTTGAATGATCACCGACATCTTGATTGGCTTGTCGCCGTCTACGATGGTTCTGATCTCAGGCACCATCGCCACGATAACAATCACGACAATTGACAGTAGGAAAATCAAAACCGCATTACGAGCCGAAGTTGGCAGCACTTCATCCAAAGACGTCGCTGTGGTGCTTTCGATACGCTTTTTCCACTCAGGATCTTTTAGACGCGCTTGGTATTCAGGATCATCGTTCAGCTCTTTACCGCGTTTCAAGCTATACAGAGAAAGCAAAAGTGTGCCGAACAGCGTTGCAGGAACCGTCACCATCAGAATAGAAAGCAGAGTAATAGAATGTTGAATATCAGAAAGTTGCGCGAGGTAATACACCACAGCAGCCGAGATTGGAGATGCCGTAATCGCCAGTTGAGAGGCAACAGACGCCGCCGCCATCGGGCGCTCAGGACGAATACCATTCTTCAACGCAACATCGCCGATGATTGGCATGATGGAGTAAACCGCATGGCCAGTACCCAATAGGAAAGTCATCGAGTAAGTCACGAACGGTGCTATCAAGGTGACGCGTTTCGGGTTCTTTCTCAGCACCCTTTCCGCCACTTGCAGCATGTATTTTAAGCCACCAGCCGCTTCGAGTATCGAAGCACAAGTAACAACGGCGAGGATGATCAACATTACGGTGACAGGTGGAGACGTTGGTGGCATCTTGAAGACAAACACCTCGATTACCAAACCAATACCAGAAACAACACCTAAGCCAATACCGCCATACCGAGACCCGATATAAAGGACGACTAATAAAAATAGAAACTCAAAATACAACATAAGCAACCCTGCTAAAAATGTGGACTAATGTTATTTTCTCCCTAAGCTCAGCCATTTACTTATTGCTTGGTCACACTATGATTGCAGGCTCCCGTTAATTGTTTTTTATAAGATTACGGTCACGCTAACACGCCTGTAAGTTTATGAAATGTAATAAGAAGCCAGGCGCAAGACCTAGATTTGTTATGTGGGATAATCACAATTGTTTCTATTAGATCTATATGGCCTATAAAATATCAAGCTCATAACTGAACGATATTATTTCAGCGCAAATCAATCAGCCCCCAACTCACCTATAGGCACATTCCTTAAGCTAATTGGGCTCGTTCTTACTAAACACTGACTCGCCTATCCCTAGACACTGTGTCAAAATACTCGCCCTCACGACGACAACACATAAAGAACCACGTATATGAATTTTCAAGCTGCTATTTTTGATATGGATGGACTGCTGCTCGACACCGAGCGACTTTGTATGCAGGTATTTGAAGAAGCATGTCACGCGCAAGGTGTTCCGTTTTTGCAAGATGTTTACCTAGGCATCATTGGTTGTAATGCAAAAACCATCGAACAGATTTTTCGAAATGGTTACGGTCAAAACCTAGACTACCCAGCGCTGAATAACGAATGGCGAACCCGCTACAGTGCGATTGTTAAAAACCAAGCAATCCCGGTAAAAGATGGCGTAATTGAGTTGCTGGAGTGGCTAAAGTCGAATGACATTCCAATCGCGGTAGCAACCTCAACTCAACTAGATATCGCCAAGAAGAAGCTTGAGTTAGCAGGCCTAGATTCTTACTTCACTTCACTAAGCACAGGCTGCGAAGTGACTCACGGTAAGCCTCACCCAGAAATTTACTTGCTGGCGGCAGAACGCCTAGGTGTTGCGCCTGAAACTTGCTTGGCGTTTGAAGATTCAAACAACGGCATTCGCGCTTCTATGGCAGCCAACATGATCAGCTTCCAGATCCCTGATTTAGTAGAGCCATGTGACGAAGTAAAAGCGCTTGGTCACACCATCAGCCCTTCTCTGCATGATGTGCTAGCACAGCTTCAACAAGCTGCAGCTTAAGCTCTGACTGCCGTTGATAATGCTTTATCAACGTAGATAAGCCCCTCTATTAAGCCGACTCACAGAGTCGGTTTTTTTGTTGGTATTCCTTTTATAAAAGATAAAAACTCGCGCTTGAAACTGTTAAAGTCGATGTGAAATAAATGCTAGGTGATCAACAAGATTGCTAACGTCTACATATGGAGAAAGAGACGCGTGAAGGAAAAGTTTGAAGACCAACTGCTTGATTTTGCACAACGAGAAATGACACAAGATGCAGCGCACGACATTAGCCACATTAAGCGCGTCGTTAAAACCGCTAAGGCTTTATGGGTTCAAGAACAGGCTAAGCTTGAAATCGTTCTGCCTGCCGCTTATCTTCATGACTGCTTCACCTTCCCGAAGAACCACCCAGACAGAGCCAAAAGCTCGCAAATGGCAGCAGACAAGGCGATCTCTTTCCTTAAATCTATCGACTATCCTGCGTCCTATCTGGATGAAATCCATCATGCGATTGTCACGCACAGCTACAGCGCCAACATCACACCAGAAACTTTGGAAGCTCAAGTCGTCCAAGATGCTGATCGTCTCGATTCTCTTGGTGCGATTGGCATTGCTCGTTGCCTGTACGTGGGTCAGAGCTTTAATGCCGAACTCTATAACCATCAAGACCCGTTCGCTGAACATCGAGACTTGGACGACAAGCATTACAGCGTCGACCATTTCTACGTGAAGCTGTTTAAGCTCGCTGAAACCATGAATACAGAATCCGCCAAGTTAGAAGCCAACAAGCGCACTGACTATATGCGTGGCTTTCTTGAGCAGTTGAGTACGGAAGTTTAATGGTTTAGAAAAAGAGACACACCATAAGGAGGAGACAAGGATATGGAAATAAACCGCTTTAAAGCATCCGACGCCGACGAGATCGTCACTTGGTTCACATCCCTCGAAGACTACGTACTGTGGGGAGGACGAACCTTTGGTTGGCCGTTAGAAGCCTCTTCCATCATCGAACGTTCTCAAGAGCCCCATGTCGAGCTTTACACATTCTCCACGTCTAGCACTAACTCGAATACCAATGACTTGCTCGGTTTTATGGAGTTTCAACGCATGTCAGACAATGAACTTCGTTTCTGCCGAGTTGCTATTCACCCAAACCAACGAGGCAAAGGGTTAGGACAATCGATGCTTGAAACGGCCTTAAAGGCGGCGAAAGAAATACCGAATGTCACCACCATCACCTTGGCCGTATTCAAGCAAAACCACGGCGCAAAACGCTGCTACGACAAAGCGGGCTTTGAGGTGGTCGACAAAGAGCCAAGCGTTAAAGAATTTAATGGTAAAACATGGCCCTTGTATCAGATGGAATTAAAGATCTCTTAATTGGCTTTCATTTGATTTGAAGACAATGGCTTAAGCTCCTTTTCATATAGAAATTAATCCCCATATCATAAAGAATCGCTTTAGTTTGGAACCTCCAATGACCCAAGAAAAATTCGACACCATTTACCAACGTGCCGCTCACCGTAAAGGCGGGGCAGCTGAGCTAGAAAAGATTGTTCGTGCACCTCTTTCACAAGCCGAGTTATCACAAATCACCGACGACCGTTGGCTAGCCGCCTTTACCGAGAAGGTATTCCAGTGTGGGATTTCGTGGAATGTGGTGAGGAAGAAATGGCCGCAATTTGAAGAAGTGTTCTTTGAATTCGACATAGAAAAGATGCTAATGCTGCCGAATGAGATGTGGGAACAGAAAGCGCAAGACCCGCGTATTATTCGTCACCTTACTAAGGTGATGACTATCCCTGCCAATGCCACCATGATTCATAATGCCAAGCGTGAAGCCGATTCATTCTCACAAATGGTTGCCGACTGGCCATCAGAACGCATTACAGAACTTTGGGACTACCTGAAGAAACACGGTAAGCGATTAGGTGGTAACACCGGTGCTTACACCTTGCGCCAGATGGGTAAAGACACATTCATCTTATCATCGGACGTTGAAGCGCACCTGCGCAGCACAGATGTGGTTGATAGCGGTCGTAACACTAAGCGAGCACAAGTTGCGGCAAGTAAGGCTTTCAACGAGTGGCAGCAGCAATCAGGTCGCAGACTGAGCGAAATCAGCCAGATCGTGGCATACAGCTGCGGCGATAATCGCGTCTAGTTTTAGGGCTAATGACTTAAAGCTCTAGATTGCACACAGTTCCTTGCAAACTAAATGTTATAAGTCATTAACAAATAAGCGTGCATCGCACTTTCATCCGGTGGAATTGTATAGATAAATGTATACAATATAGGGTAATACTCATGAATTATTCTCAACCAACCCAACTCGACTAAACAAGGGTCCTTATCTCTATGACAGTTCTCAAAAACTCTGTCTCCAAAGGTGTAAAAACGAAAGTAACAGGCCAGACTCAAGACGATGTTGTTTACTGCCATATCTTCGATGCGATACTAGAACAAAGGCTGCCACCAGCCACCAAATTAAGCGAAGAAGCATTAGCAGAAATCTTTAGTGTTAGCCGTACTATTATTCGTCGTGCCTTGCTGCGCCTATCTTTAGAACAAGTTGTGGTGATCCGTCCTAACCGAGGTGCCGTGATTGCAGCACCCACAGTAGACGAAGCCAAACAGATATTTAAAGCACGCGAAGTGATGGAAATTGCTATCACAGAGCTAGCGGTTAAAAACGCGACCAAAGCTCAAATCGAAGAGTGTAGAAAACTGGTCGCGAAAGAGAACTGCGCCTTCGACCAAGGTGACTATGGTTCTGGCTTACGTTTGTCTGGTGAGTTCCACATCAAACTGGCTGAAATGGCTGAGAACGCGCCACTGCTGGCTTTTCAACGCAGCTTGGTATCGCAAACTTCTCTGCTTATTGCCCAGTACGAAACCGGCAGCCACTCAAACTGCTCTCTCGATGAGCATGAAGGATTGCTTGATGCGATAGAGTCTGGAGATGAAGAGCAAGCCGTTGACCTAATGCGAGAGCATTTAAGCCACATTCGCTCTAAGCTAAACCTAGACAGCAGCACTGCATCGAGCGACCTGCATGTTGTGTTCTCAGATCTGCTTAAGAACAAATCATAATCGCTTCTATAAGCTATTAATGACTAACTGCTAATAGTTTCTTGTTGGCAACTATCAGTTAACAACTTTTTGTTAACAAGACGGGAGAGAAGTAAGCCTCTGCGATTACTTCTCTTTTTTATACCCTCCCTATAATGATAGACGCGAAGATCGACTCATTTCACCTCAAAATACTCTCGTTTCTGAGCAGAATAGTGTTCTTAGCCTCTATAACATTTACTCCCTAATGCAAAAATTATTGTCTTTATTTTGTATACATAGCCATTAATTCATTCACACCACAAAACTCAACACTTCCAATTTAAATCCCAATAAAACAAACAACTACATCCAAAATTAAATTGTACACAATCCACCAAAGCGCAACGTTGTTGCATTTTTGTAAATAAATAGTTGACCACAGGGTCAGGATGGATAATTATTGACCTAGAAGTCAAAAAGAATACACATGGAACAATGTCGATTTACAAGGAGGTCTCTTGATTACTTTTTTGCTCAATCAGGAAATAAGACGTGAAGACAATCTGTCACCTAACATGACAGTGCTCAACTACCTTCGTACCAAGGTTAATAAAACCGGTACCAAAGAAGGTTGTGGGTCAGGTGACTGTGGCGCATGTACCGTCGTTCTCGGTGAAGTAGTTAATGGACAACTGCAATACCGTTCGGTGAACTCTTGCCTTACATTTGTGTCAGCGTTACACGGTAAGCAGCTGATCACAGTAGAAGATCTGCAAAACCGAGATAAGTCATTACACCCGGTACAGAAAGCGGTCGTCGATTTTCACGGTTCACAGTGTGGTTACTGCACGCCGGGCTTCATCATGTCGATGTTTGCCCTAGGCAAGAACAAACCCGATGCGAGCAAAGAAGACGTCATGGAATCACTGGCGGGTAACCTATGTCGTTGTACAGGCTACCGACCAATCGTTGATGCCGCGATGTCGCTTTCAACAGACCAACCTTTGATCGACCAATTTGCTGAGCTTGAACGCAACACCATCAAGAAGCTAGAAGGTATTCAAGACACCGAGGCCAACTTACGCCTTGGTCACCTCACCGCTTTTTCCCCGAAAAGCACTGACGAGTTGGCCAAGCTTTTTCAAGCGCATCCGAACGCGAAGCTGGTTGCTGGCGGCACGGATTTAGCACTGGAAGTGACACAATTCCATCGCGAGATTGAAACACTGATCAGCGTAAACCTTGTTGAAGACATGAAGGTATGCGAAGAGACCGACACCGATTTAATCATTGGTGCCAACCTACCTATCAGCGATTCTTACTCACTACTGAAAAAACACTACCCAGATTTTGGGGAACTATTGCACCGCTTTGCTTCACTTCAAGTTCGTAACCAAGGCACCATCGGTGGCAATGTTGCCAACGCTTCACCTATCGGTGATACCCCTCCTCTACTGATTGCCCTGAACGCGAAGATCAAACTTCGTTGTGGTGATGAGTCACGCACCATGCCGATTGAAGATTACTTCATCAGCTACAAAGTGACAGCGCAAAAAGAGAGTGAGTTCATTGAACAGATCATCATTCCTAAGCCAACCAACGACAGCTTCCGAGCTTACAAACTGTCTAAACGTTTAGACGATGATATCTCTGCAGTGTGTGGTGCGTTTGATATTCAAATCGAAGATGGCAAGGTTTCTTACGCTCGTATCGCTTTCGGTGGTATGGCTGCAACACCTAAGCGCGCGGCGCGTTGTGAAAATACGTTATTAGGCAAACCGTGGACAGACGCTAATATTAAGTTAGCAATGCAGGAACTGTATAACGACTTTGAGCCGCTATCTGATTTCCGTGCAAGCCAAGAATATCGTTCATTGTCGGCAGCAAATATGTTGCGTCGTTACTTCATTGAACAACAGAACAAAAACAACCAAATCGAAACAAGGGTAACGTCTTATGTCTAAATCACACGAGCATGCGATGACCCACGAAGAGATGGTTACCATTGCAAAACAAGACCTAAAAACTGGCGTAGGCAAAAGCGTTAAACACGACAGTGCAGCCAAGCAAGTCACGGGCGAAGCGGTATACATTGATGACCGCCTTGAGTTCCCCAATCAGCTGCACGTCTACGCACGCCTGAGCACTCAAGCACACGCCAACATCACCAAGATAGATTTATCACCGTGTTACGAATTTGAAGGCGTGGCGATTGCCATTCAAGCCAAAGACGTACCGGGTGAACTGGATATCGGCGCAATTCTTCCGGGTGACCCACTGCTTGCCGACGGCAAAGTAGAATATTACGGCCAACCGGTGATTGCTGTGGCAGCTAACGATCTAGAAACCGCACGCAAAGCCGCACACGCAGCGATTCTTGAATACGAAGAGCTACCTGCCATTCTTGATGTAAAAGAAGCGCTGGTAAAAGAGCACTTCGTGACAGAGAGCCACACTCAACAGCGTGGTGACTCGAAAGCCGCACTGGCAAAAGCAAAACACGTGATCTCTGGCGACCTAGAGATTGGCGGTCAAGAGCACTTCTACCTAGAAACTCAAATCAGTAGCGTAATGCCAACCGAAGATGGTGGCATGATCGTCTATACCTCGACCCAAAATCCGACCGAAGTTCAAAAGCTGGTTGCGGAAGTGATTGGCGTACCGATGCACAAAGTCGTGATTGATATGCGTCGTATGGGTGGTGGTTTCGGTGGTAAAGAGACTCAAGCAGCCTCTCCAGCGTGTATGGCTGCGGTTATTGCTCACCTCACTGGTCGCCCAACCAAAATGCGTTTGCTGCGCAGTGAAGACATGCAGCAAACCGGTAAACGTCACCCGTTCTACAACCAATACACAGTTGGTTTTGACGACAATGGTGTGATTCAAGGTGCCGACATTACCGTTGCAGGTAACTGTGGTTACTCACCAGACTTATCAAGCTCAATCGTAGACCGCGCGATGTTCCACTCAGACAACGCCTATTATCTAGGTGATGCAACTGTGGTCGGTCACCGATGCAAAACCAACACAGCATCGAATACCGCTTATCGTGGCTTTGGTGGCCCGCAAGGCATGATGACTATTGAACACATCATGGACGAGATTGCGCGTTACCTGAAAAAAGATCCTTTGGAAGTACGTAAGGCAAACTACTACGGCGAAGAAGGCCGTAACGTGACCCATTACTACCAAACCGTTGAAGACAACTTTTTACCTGAGATAACCGAACAGCTTGAGCGCAGCAGTGACTATCACGCACGTCGTAAAGACATTGCTGAGTTCAACAAGCAAAGCCCTATCTTGAAGAAGGGCCTAGCAATCACACCAGTGAAATTCGGCATCTCGTTTACTGCGACTTTCTTGAACCAAGCAGGTGCGCTCATCCATATCTACACCGATGGCAGTATTCATTTGAATCACGGTGGTACGGAAATGGGGCAAGGCTTGAACATCAAAGTTGCACAAATCGTTGCACAGGAGTTCCAAGTCGATGTCGAACGTATCCAGATCACCGCTACAAACACAGACAAAGTTCCGAACACATCACCAACCGCAGCCTCATCGGGCACCGACCTCAACGGTAAGGCCGCGCAAAACGCCGCAATGACCATTAAGCAGCGCCTGATCGACTTCGCTTCTTCGCACTTCAAAGTGTGGCCTGAAGAGGTGGTATTTAAGAACGGCATGGTGCAGATCCGCGATGAGATCATGACCTTCAACTCATTTGTTGAACTGGCTTGGTTTAACCAAATCTCGCTATCGAGCACTGGTTTCTACCGCACTCCGAAGATCTATTACGATCACGAGAAAGCGCGCGGTCGCCCATTCTACTACTACGCATACGGAGCATCTTGTTCAGAGGTTATCATCGATACTCTAACCGGCGAAAACAAGATTCTGCGTGTCGATATTCTGCATGACGTGGGCGCTTCATTGAACCCTGCGATTGATATTGGCCAAGTCGAAGGTGGCTTTGTGCAAGGTGTAGGTTGGTTAACCACGGAAGAGTTGGTTTGGAACCAGCAAGGCCGCTTAATGACCAATGGCCCAGCGAGTTACAAGATCCCTGCGATTGCTGATATGCCAATTGATTTCAGAACGCACCTTTTAGAAAACCGTAACAACCCAGAAGACACCGTCTTCAACTCAAAAGCCGTGGGTGAACCGCCTTTCATGTTGGGTATGTCGGTATGGAGCGCACTAAAAGACGCCATTAGCTATGTCGCCATCGATGGCGCGATTCCTAAGCTCAACACACCTGCAACGCCAGAACGTATTCTGATGGCGATTCAGGAAGTCACTGAAACGGCTCCGACTTCAGTCGATGCTCAATCAGAAACGGCTTAATAAGGCTCATGATAGCTTGGGAAGTATAGAAGGGATTTAGGAGGACGTATGTTTAAGGATAATTGGATTCACGAACTGGCAAAACTGGAAGAGAATTACGAACCGTGTGTGATGGTGACGGTTCTTGAAGACAGAGGTTCCGTTCCACGCGATGCGGGCACCAAAATGCTTGTCACTCGTGACCGAATCATCGCTACGATTGGTGGTGGTCACCTTGAACATGTGGCCACCAAAATGGCGCGTGAAATGCTGATTGCCAGCGAGAAATCACTCAAAGTAGAACGCTTCAACCTAGGCGCTCGTTTAGGCCAATGTTGTGGCGGAATGGCAACGTTAAGCTTTGAACCGATTGGCACTCAGCAGAACCACCTTGTGTTGTTCGGCGCAGGCCACGTTGCCAAAGCGCTACTACACATTGTCGCAACCCTGCCCTTCCGCGTGACCTGGATTGATGAACGCGAAGAAGTATTCCCTGAAGCGCTGCCACACGGTGTGAAAAAGCTTGTCTCAGACGATCCAGTCGGTGAAGTGAAACACATGCCACCGAACAGCTATTACCTAGTGATGACCCACAACCACCAGCTCGATTTTGACCTAACCAAAGCGATTATCGACCGTGAAGACAGCCGTTACTTTGGCATGATCGGCTCGCTTACTAAGCGTAAGAAATTCGACTTCCGCTTAGAACAGCGTGGCTATAGCCAAGAGCAAATTGAAACCATGATTTGCCCGATTGGCATTAGCGCCGTGAATGGCAAACATCCTGCCGAAATTGCGGTATCGGTTGCGGGTGAACTGATCGCACACTATCAAGGCCAAGCGCTTGAACAAAAGCGCCCAACCAAACAATATCGAAATCAGGATTTGACCGATCAACACAGTCAACTAAGCGATGTAGGCGAACCACCATTGGAAGAGAAGATCGCCTAATACAAGTCGCAAAGCTTCAGTGGCCATCACGTCGCTGAAGTCATTAAAAGGAAGTAAACATGACAACGCAACGCAAAGCTTATCGCGCCAGTATTTTACACAGCGTCGCCGACCCAAAAGACGTCGGTATCGATGAGTCTTACGACTATTTTGAAGACGGTGTTTTAGTGGTTGAGAACGGCCACATCGTCGATTTAGGCCATGCCGATGACGTATTGGCTCGCCAGCCTAAAACACTCGAAGTAAAAGAATACAAAGATAAGCTGATCACCTCTGGCTTTATTGATACGCACATCCACTACCCTCAAACAGGGATGATCGCGTCTTACGGTGAGCAGCTACTTGATTGGTTAGAGAACTACACCTTCCCAGAAGAGAAACGCTTCAAAAACCCAGTTTATGCACACAAAGTGGCGAAGCTATTCCTAGACGAACTAGCAAGCAACGGCACCACCACAGCACTCGTGTTCGGCACCGTGCACAAAGAGTCGGTTAACGTTTTCTTTGAAGAAGCTGAGAAGCGCAACCTACGTATGATCGCAGGTAAGGTTTTAATGGATCGCAACGCGCCAGACTACCTCACCGACACTCCAGAATCTGGCTACGCTGATTCCAAAGAACTGATTGAGAAGTGGCACAACCGCAGCCGTTTGCTTTACGCGGTGACACCTCGTTTTGCGCCAACCAGCACACCAGAGCAATTGGCGACCGTTGGTAAACTTCTAGAAGAATACCCTGACGTATACATGCACACGCACCTTTCTGAAAACGAGAAAGAGATTGAATGGGTAAAAGAACTGTTCCCTGAACGCGACAGCTATTTGGATGTATATGACCACTATGGTCTACTGCACAAACGCTCCGTATTCGCCCATGGTATTCACCTGTCTGACTGCGAATGTAAGCGTCTAGCGGATACCGAATCTGCCATCGCTTTCTGTCCGACCTCTAACCTGTTCTTAGGCTCAGGTTTATTCCGATTACCCGAAATGGAAGAGCACGGCATTCGTGTTGGTATGGGTACCGATGTAGGCGCAGGCACTAGCTTCTCGATTCTGCAAACCATGAGTGAAGCCTACAAGATCATGCAACTACAACATAAGAAGTTGCACCCAGCCAAATCACTGTTCTTAGCCACATTAGGTGGTGCACGTTCACTGCATTTAGAAGACAAGATTGGTAACTTGGAAGTCGGTAAAGAAGCGGATTTCGTGGTGCTCGACTTACACGCCACGCAACTGATGCGCTTTAGAATGGAACAAGCCACAAAGCTCGAAGAGAAACTGTTCGTGCTAATGAGTTTGGGTGACGACAGAACCGTCAGCGAGACTTACATCTACGGAGAAAAAGCCTACGATGTGAACTTCAAAGATTACCAAAAGCTCGTTAGCTAGACTTAAAACCGAGTAACAATCGCTAGACAGCGGCAGCCGTCGTAATTAAAAATCCGTCCAGATTTATCTAGCCTTGAAAGACCAGTTGCTGATGCCACTGGTCTTTTTTGTGCTTCATTCAAAGAAATATAAATTAACCGCTCACAGACAACGATCTTCGGTGACGCCAAGTCATTATATTGATAGGTTAATGTTTATACATTTCGACTTCATACTTCACTTTAGCATCTCTCTCAAACATTCGTTTCTCAGCTAAATGGAAGCACCTAATCTAGAAAGGAATTCTATGTTCGAACAGGTCGTCAGCATTCTGTTTCCCGTTTTTGCTCTAGCCAGTGCTGGCTTTGCTGTCGGTCGTTGGCTCAAACCCGATTTCAAACCGATCAATCGCATCAACATGGATGTTTGTATCCCTGCTTTGGTGTTTGCCTCGCTGACCACCATGCCTCTCGACACTGAACAACTGCCACTCATCTCTGCGTCTTTGGTTGCGGTGTTAGTGCCAGCTTTATTAATGATTCCGATCTGTAAGATCTTTAAGCTCAACTTCAAAGCTTGGGCTCCGCCACACATGTTTCGCAATAGCGGCAACCTTGCGATCCCCCTATTCACGTATACCTTTGGCGAAAGTGCATTAGCCCCAGCGGTACTGCTGTTTGTGGTGTCGGCGTGTGTTCATATCAGTGTAGGCTTGGCGTTACTAAGCGAAGGCAACCCAATCAAACAGATCTTCAAGATGCCGATATTCTTGGCTGCTTTATTAGCAATGACACTGAATTTGTCCGGCATTGCAGTGTGGAATCCAATCTATGAAGCCACTTCGCTACTCGGGCAAGCAGCCGTGCCTATCATGCTGCTATCGCTAGGTTCGCAAATGGTCAACTTAAGGCTAAGCGGATTAAAAGTCGGCTTGTTGTGCACCGCTCAATCACTGTTTACTGGCGCCATCGCCTTTACCATCATCTACTTCTTTATTCCGCTGCCAACGCTGCACCTGCAAATGATGGTGCTATTCACCATGCTGCCACCCGCAGTGATGAATTACCTGTTTGCAGAACGCTTCAATGTAGAGCCCCCCAAGGTCGCGTCTATGGTGTTGTTCGGTAACTTCTTAAGTGTGGTAACGCTGCCGATATTGCTGTCTTTTGCCCTGTCGATGCCCTAAAAATTACTGCAAGTCCGCTGTACGACAGGCACACAAGATAAAAACATAAAGTTCCCACCCTAAGAATAAATATCATTGTTGATGTTTACGTTAATGTTTAATAAACGCACAAAATAGAAACTCAATACAAAATAAGTTTGATATCACTCTTTCCCTCACCCCCCCTTTCTGAACAAAAACACAAAAATGAACAACAAAATATTTTATTTATTTTGACTTTGTTCTCCTCGAGCTTCATCTTCCTCAAGTTACCTAGTTAATAAAATACCATCCGATTTTCGCCCCGCTAGCATTACCTTTTATAAGTCATATGAAAATTAAAAATTTAATACCTCTACTGCTATGTACCTTCTCTCACCAAGCATTGTCTGCTGCAAATTTCACTACAGATTTTGTAGAGCTTGGGATTCAAACAAAGCCAAATGGTATTAGTTTGGAAGGGGGACGAGATATCAATGACAGCCTGGCGCTTCTGGGTGGAGTAAGCTCAAATGCCGATCTCGATGAAGACAACTATGACGTCTATATCGGCCCTCAAGTTTACGGTCCTATCAACCAAGCCATCGATCTCAATACTCAATTATTTCTTCACTACAACAAAGGCTCTTACGCTCCAGGGAAAAGCAAAGCCTTTATTGAATTCAACGCAGGGCTTCGAGCCTGGATTACCCAACGAGTAGAGGCAAATGTCATGGTCGGTGCAAATGGAGAGCATTCGATCTTTACGTTTGGCGCGAGATTTCATGCAACGGATAAAGCCGCGTTCTCGATATCTTCTAAGAACAACGGGATTTATGGGCCTCAACTACAACTTGGGGTTAGATACAATTTTAGTTAACTGACTGTAAGTAAATGTTCTTAAAAGCAAAGTAGCCATTTGATGAGACATCTTGTATTCAACATACTTAGCGCAGCAAAAATTAACATCAGAAGGGCTAGGCGCCGATGAATTACTGAAGCTGCGTTCGAAATACATCGCGAATCAACAGCGAGCATCAGAGACATTGACTCAAGACTTTGACGGTAAGAAGGTGCGTATACCTGGATTCCTGGTTCCAATTGCTTTCTCAGCGCCCCTCGTTGCTACCGAATTCTTGTTAGTTCCTACAGCAGGAGCGTGCATACATATGCCACCACCACCAGCGAACCAAATTGTCAGAGTCTCTTACCCCGAAGGCTACAAAGTAGAAACCGTTCAGTACCCAGTTTGGGTAGAAGGCGTGATTTCGTCAAAACTGACCACCGACAATGTATATCTTGTCGATGGCGATACCGATCTGACCATGGGGTACGATATGAATGCTTCGTTGGTAGTGAATTACCACTAACTAAAACGGCGTGAACCACTAAGTGCTAATGCTAGCTTTGGTTTCACCGACAACTCATAACCTATAACAAAAAGAGCCGCATCGAGGCTCTTTTTAACATCCAATCAATCCCAGACTAGCTTGACGGTTCGAAAATCAACGTATTGTCATGCCCGATAATCGTCAGCTGTTCACCTACATCGTCGTAAGCCACAGTAACGCTCTCTTCGAATGTATCAAAAATCAAATTCTCTTGAATCGCTTGAGTTCCACTACAGCCCATTCTCGTGCTGACAATTGGGGTGAATGCCAAATAGCCCTGCTCAAATGTCGTCACGTGGGTGAAAAAATGGTTACACCCCGTACGGCCATAAATGTTGTCTCGTGCTATTTGTATTGATGCTTGGTGTGTCGGCTGCTCACCATTAACACGAATAAGATTCCAAGGCCCCATAACAGCCTGGTGCATTGGTGATAACTCATGAGAGGTTTCTATTTCTTGCGCTTGAACGGCTGTTCCTAACACTCCAGAAAATAACAACACACTAAGCGATAAAATTACTTTTTTCATTATTCTTTCCGTTACTTATGAATTACCAACGTGTGAATTTAATTGAGACTGCTTCACCCATTCCCAGCCCTAACCCGCCAGCTTTAAGGTCAAAAATCTCTCCAGCTTCTCGGTCCCAAATTTTCACCTCATGGTAAAACAAGCCGCTGAAATAATGCCCCTTATTATCGAGTAATTCGATCTGTTTCCCCTTCTCAAGCTTATCGAAGAATCGCTCATCAATATAAGATGAACCAGAGAAAACAGGGATTGTTGTAATACCAGCGAAACGCATCACTAGCTCACCATAATCACCAACAGCACAGGCAATCACAATACCGGCACCGCCACAGGTCGTTACACGATATTGCCAGCCAGAATCGGTAGTAAAGGCACGCTTGATCGTTCCTCGCCCTAATACACCATCTATTTGAATATGAACTTCTTCTGGCAATGTCGTGCCTTTAATTTCAAACATATGAGGTTGAGAGTTACGGAAGTAAGGTATAGACATACCTTGACTAACGAATCGCTTAGTCGGTGTGATAACTTTGATTCTTAACCTATCACCATCAGTGTAACTAATGAGATTAGACAGGGAGCTCGGGTCATTCATATCAAGCTGTTCAATATCAACCCAAGCACCTTTGTTAATTGAATAAAAAGCTTTCATCTCCTCGCTGCCACTTTCTCCAGACATGTCCAAGCTATTCTTGATAAATAGTGTTGAACTTAGCGCCGAGTTAGAAAACATCAGGGTTAATAATAGAAATGTAAGTTTAATTTTCTCCAGCATATACTGACCTTAATATTTAATAAGTATTTAGCTGGCAGGATGTTATGTACAAAAAACAAGAAAAACAACACATGATAAAATAATATATTAGAATCAAGTTGGGGCGCATACTTTTTTACGGTTTATAATAATATAACTATCATACTTTAGAACTAGAAATATAACATTTAACAAGATCAGTAAGAAAAAACCAATGAAAACAAAAGTCTATAAATTAGGGGACGGTAATATTAGCCACACAATAATTTAAACTGAGTTGCGTATGGTTATTTATCAAATAATAAAATGACTAACACGGAAAAGAAAACGAGAGGCTTCCTCGTCAAAGAAAGCCATACCCACTGAATCTAAACGGTAGTTTACCCAAGCTTGTCCAGTTTAAGTTCTGCCGTCACCTTAGTAAGGCGGAGAGCTATCGCAAAGCAAACTAAATAAGGGCTTACATACCAAAAGAGGCTTTCTAGTGGCTGCTTGACCTGGGCCTCTCTGGTTTTAATGTATTGGTTTTTCTGCTTCTCATACTGACTCAACATACCATCCACCCACACCGCATCGCTTTCCACCAGCGAAACGCTCGGCGCAGGAACCGTAAAATCCGATGCATTCGGTAGCAAGGTGAAATCGACATCTTTGAACGTAATTGCGGTATTCAAATACCACAAACACGCTTCATGGTGCTGAGCGTGATTATCTAAAGATGGTTGACCGGTGCAGGTATCACTTCTCAGCTTATCCAAAGAAAACTGCTGAACCGACTCTAAAATCGCCACCGCTCTGGTTTGTTCTGTTTCAACCCAATCACCCGCTACTTTCGCACGAATCTCAGACACTGCACCCAGCATCCCGATACCCGCCAAGAACGGCCATAAATAATCCATAAGTTTCCATTTGCGTCGGCTCAAGTTGAACCCACACCAAATTGGAATATGTAAGATGAGCGTTAGCCCTAGTGATAGCAAAACGAAATTCAAGGAGCTAGAGAGCATGAGTTCGCTATCGAAGAAGTTCCTCATAATGAGAGACTTGCCTGTATAACAAAGAGAAATTTGATACTAGGTTCGATGTTAGAAAAGAGTGTAAGGGGAAAGTAAAAACAGCACCAAGATTGGTATTGGCGCTGTTTATTTAAGCAACCACCGGCTTTTCCATAGGGATGCAATCGAGGCTAATACCTCTAGGCGAGTGATAAGTGGAAAGTTCATCGCCAATAAAGCCACACGAACGATAAAACGTAGCGGCATTCAGGGTCGATTCTAACTTCATTAAGGGCAAGTTGTGTTGAATCGCGAGCTCCTCTAAGAAGTGCAACATCTGCTTCGCTGCACCTTTTCCTGCAAAGTAAGGGTCAACAAAAATAGCATCAACCATACCGGTTTCGATGTTGATCTTACCGCTGCCAATCACTCGACCATCAACTTCTGAAACGTGGAAGGTTTCAACTACATCACTGATGAATCCATCAGACATTCCACCCTGCGTCCATATTGACAGCTGTTCTTCTGAGTAATAAGCCGAGCACTTCTCGACAATGGCACGGCTTCGGATATCGAAAATATCCTGAGCATCAGACTCAACCGCTTTTCTAATTGTAATCATAAGCCTACCTCTGGTGACTAAAAGATACTACTTGCTAGTAAATCGAATAACTACTCGGTGACTAACGCTGGAGATTGCTTCCCCTTAGCTGACATAAGATAAAAACCAACGGCACCAACAACTGAAATTAATATCACACTAAACCAAGTGAAAGTGTACCCATAATCATCGATAAAGTAGCCAATCACGATAAAACTAGGCATGACGAAAACCGTTCGCAAGGTAATGAGCACGCCTTGAATGCGTCCACGATGACTCGACGGGGAGTTGTTTGCTAAATATATGCCCTCTTTTGTCAAAAGAAGAACCTCGCCCGCAGATAGAAATAGCCAAGCAAAGAAATGAACAGGAATGTTGGGAAACAACATGACGAGCATATAACCAAAGGCAAACATAAAGCCTGCATAAGCAAGGCTTACGGTTTCAGCCTTACCTGACGTGAACTTCATTAAGATTGGCGTAATCAGCACCACTACAACACAAGCGTAAGTCATAAGTTGCCCGAAAATAATTGGGCCTTGCTCTCCAAACACATGACTCAAATACAATGGACTCGCCATAGTCATTTGATTTAGCGAATACCACAGTAATCCACATAGAAAAGTGAACAACAAAAGCCGTGGCCTTGATTTTAAAACTGACCAAACCGAACCAGAAACGGGCTGCTCCAGTTCACTCTTGCTGGTCGATTCCGTTCCAGGTTGCAACTTCACAAATGCAGCCACAATAAAAACACAAAAAAGAGCCGCAAAACCGTTGCCGAAAAATATCCAGTCAGTGTGATTCCAGAACAAGTACCCAGCCATAACAGGACCAAGAGCTGAACCAAAGTTATAGGCTAGATAACTCAGTGACATAACTGCATCACGATTCTGAGGGGTAGAAAGGTCAGCAACTAAAGCATTACTCGCGGGCAACGCTAAGCCGCCAAAGAAATAGGCACAAAACAAAAACACAGGTACGACGACCGGAGCATCGGCGAAGAAACCACAAATAATCAATAATACAGCACACATAAACTCGCCAAACACCATGACCCGTTTATGTCCCAACTTATCCGCCAATCTCCCACCTAAAAAGCTCCCTAAAAGGTAAGAGCCCGTCACACCCATGGCAAGGGAACCTGCGACTGTTGCGGAATAACCCAACTTATCGGTTAACAGTAAGACTAAAAATGGAACGATAAAGTTACCCATTCCCAGAATCATTCTAGCCAGTGCTAAATAATAGATGTTATTCGGTAAATACCTGTAAATAGAAATGGCTGAGAAAAGCTTATGAATCATGAAATGCCTAAAGTATGTAAGTGCTTAATTATGAATCTCTATTCGATAGTGCTGAAATCGAGATTTCTAGGAACAGCAACACTAACAACCTGACTTCCCGCGATTAAGTCATGCAAGCAACGTCTGTTTTTACGTAAAGCAAACAGATAGTTTAGCAACGCAATAAATTGACCAATAACAGGAATATAAACAAAGATGTTCATAGGTAAAATTCGTTTGATCATTATTTCGAATAACCCTAGTTGCTTGCCATCCATATCGACAATCGCGATTTCCATTATATTTTTGCCAATAGTCTGCCCTTTCTTATGCAGTAAATAGCCATTCAACAAAAGGAACACGAGCCAACCGTAAGCAGTGACTGCTATTAGTTCTGCTGTATCAGCTGTCCCTGTTTCAAATATTTTTTGGAAATAATCGGTATAGAGATAAATTGGCATGACAATAGCCACAGCAATTAAGACATCAATAAAAACGGCCCAAAAGCGCAGCCACCTAGACGCGAGTCTTACTTTAGGTGCATTTTCAATTATTGGGTTTTCTAATGATTCGTGCTCATTTTTTTCTAAATTGTTGGCTGACACACTAACAACTTGAGTGCCTGCGATTAAGTCATGCAAGCAACGTCTGTTTTTTCGGAAAATGAAAAGAGAATCCAACATGGATATTAAATGGCCAGTGATAGGTATAATAGTAAAGGGAATCATAGGTATCATTCGTTTACCCACAATTTTATATAACCCTATAGGTTTACCTTCCATATCGACAATCGCAATTTCCATTAGATGTTTGCCAATCGTCTGTCCCTTCTTATTCAGTAAATACCCATGTACCAATAAAAACATCAGCCCTAAATAGGCATAGACAGCAGCGACTTCTCTAAGGTCTATCACCCCTGTATCGATTGTTTTTTGGAAATAATCTGTATACATAAAGATTGGCGCAATGATGGCAGCCGTAATGACACCATCAATAAAAAACGCTAAAAAACGAGGCCATCGAGATGCAGGGACAACTTCGGTTGTATTTACACCAATTTCAGAGTTGTCGCTATCTGAACTTTTCTTTGAAACAATGACAACTTGAGTGCAAGCGATTAAGTCATGTAAGCAGCGTTTGTCTTTGCGAAAAACAAACAGATAATCAAACGTTGATATAAATGGACCAATAAAAGGTATGTAAGCTACAGCCACCATAGGAATGATTCGTTTGCCCACTATGTTTAGCAAACCTATTTGTTTACCTTCCATATCGACAATCGCAATATCCATTAGATTTTTACCAATTGTCTGCCCCTTCTTATGAAGTAAGTACCCTTGGCACAAAAAGTAAACCACCCAACTATAAACAGTCAGAGCAACTTGTTCTGTTAACTCAATGGTTTCATTGGAAAGCAATTTATCGTACAAACCGCCATATAGAAAAACAGGAACAATGAAAATCGCATACACGAAAGCATCAATGATAGATGCCCATAAGCGAGACCATCGAGACGCGAGTACAATTGTAGGGGTGTTTTCTATTACTTCAGACATGTCCTTTCCTAAGGTGGTATTGATTATTGGCGTAGAGAAATCGATTTTTGATAGCGTTAGGTTGATGTACTGATAGACAAATCTTGAAATTAATTCGAAAGAAAACACTTTGCTTTCAATAGATAAGAAACGCTTTATAAAATCGAGAGAAACATAACACAGGCAAATGCCAAAACTAATGGACCATGCAATATATGTGAGCTTAGTTGCTTAAATTTCGACTATAAAACGCGATAAGGTAGGTTGAAGGAAATTTAACAAGGTAAATTTTCAGAGGTAATAATTTTTGACTTAACAGTTTGTATTAATAAGACTTTTGTTAATTGGACAATTAGAAGAGAGGGGCATTGTTGCTATTTCAGTTCCAATACATGCTCAATGAAATCCGCTTTCTTTTCACGATACTCTTCTTGCGACCAACCTTCACAAGACATTTTAAGGGCATTGTATTGCTCGACTAGGGCAGGGGCCGCACGTAGCTTGTCACGAAACGTTAGAAAGCATTCAAACTCAGAACCATTAGCGACAACTTGCAACGCCACATCGTCCCCAGATGTAGAATCCAACATACACAGTTCCGGCGTTCTTAAGGTATCGAGTTTCTCATTGAAGCCGAGTGTTGTGAGTCTCCCTATAACATCCTCAAGTTCGACAAGCTCAACACCTACGAAGATATCCAAATCGCCCTTAGACACGGCAAAAGGAATAGAAGATGCGCCTACGTGCTCAACTCTCGCGTTAGGGATTAGCTTTTTGATGTCACGTTCGTATCGGATAAACAGCTCGTTGCAAGCTGCTTGGTATTGCTCCGCGGGGTAAAATTTCATATATCCTTACTCCGAATCACAAACTATTGAAGACACCAATTGCTAACAGAAGCAACACGATGCTAGTAGCTCCGATATAAGAGATTCTTGTTCGCTCTTTTTCCGTTGGAATCAATAGGGGGAAGCGCCCTAATGTGAAGATTTTACAGACTATCCAGCCAGCTCCGTAACCAATAAATTCGATCACTAGCGACTGAAACATATATCTGAAGAATGCGCTTAACGCCCTAAAATACGCAACTATCAAGTCTTCCATTTTCTGTCCTAATCAAAGTCAATTGGGAACAGAAAATGCCATGAGTAGAGATTCATATCAAATTTCTTTACTATGCCTATAACGGTAAAATCCCCTTCAAAGCGGTTATATTGGGTGTTTTATACGATGACTTAACTAAAACATCATGACGCTAAATCTGAACCCAATAACAAATCAATCCCTGCTTCATTGATTGAGTACTGATACACGCCGTTCCCCCAACTATCATGCTCGATGGTTTTTTCAATATAACCAAGACGTTCCAATTTAATTGCAGCCAAACTGATTAAACTATCTGACTCGTGAACATCATTACAAATTTGAAAAAAATCCAAGCCATCAGGGCGAGATGTGTGTGATGAAAGAACAACCGATAAGAACTTTAGATCTACTGTAGAAATAGGATAATTTTTAGAGTTAACTTCCAACACCGTGTTAGCTTTCAAAGATTCTCTATTCAATAAACCTAACCTTTTAACTTCAGCCTTAACTAATGAGCAAGCTCTATTTGTTGCAGAAACAAGATCACCATCACTTCGATTAGCTTCATAATCTGCTGGCATTAAGCCAAGAAGATCTGTGGGTAAGTGCATTTCTTGATTTCGAGGTTTAATAAAAAATGTACGCTCTTTCCCGATAGCTCCTACAAATAACCCCATCTCAAAAAGCACATTATCTCGCACGACATGTTGCTCTCGGCTTCTTATCATAGCAATGTCATCTGGAGCAAAAATAAACAACGCGAAATCAACAGAAGATGACTTTGCAACCAAGTCATCAACACTAGTGGAAGAAAGCTTAAAAGTTCCATTTTTCCAAATAGTAACCTCAAACTCATGATCTAGATTGACATTAATAGCTTCTGCCACATCCAAACTTTCTACTGAAGACGCTATAAATATTCTTGGTTTTCTCATTGAAAACACACCTTAAAAAAGCAATTAACTGCATATAATATAGCTTGGCATATTATTACTCAAACACTGAGAACACTCTAAGTGACATATATACACATATGCCATTAACTAAATAGTATTTCTGCATTCCCTTTGTCCAAAAACAAAAAGCCCCGGTTATAGGAACCGGGGAAACAGGGTGGGATGAGTTTGGCGCGTGCCCGAAACCAAACTCTCCCCAAGCCTCACCTAAGACTCATGCTCTTAGGTAAAGGATTTAAATCATTATTGAAGCGTAGCGCCTTGCTCTACCCAAGTGCCGATCAGTGCGCGTTCTTCATCAGTCATTTGAGTCATATTGCCGAGCGGCATCACCTTGGTTGTTACCGTTTGAGCAACAATTCTTGGTACGTTAGCTTTAATCTCTTCTGGCGTATCAAACATCACACCGCCTGGCGCAGCAGCAAAAGCGGCGTGGCTTGGGGTTGATGAGTGACACACAGAACAGCGCTCTTGAATGACTTTGTTGATGGTTTCAAAGCTGACACCTGCGCTAGCAGGTTGCGTTGCATACGCTGGAGTCTCTTGAGCGTCAAGCACTGCCGAAGCCGTGCTGTTCGCAGCAAGATCTTCTGGAGTCGATTCTGTCGCGCTCACTTGCGCTTCTTGAACCACTGGCGCTTGCACAACCGGAGTCATCTGTTTTTTCGCGTAAGGTGAGGTAACAAACGCAAGCGTGATCATACCCAATGCCGCTACTGGTACTGTCCATGCAAACTTCTGGCTACCATGACGGGTGTTAAAGTAGTGACGCACCAAGATACTGAAGATCGCTAACCCAGCAAGAATCAGCCAGTTGTATTCCGAGCCATAAGTGCTTGGGAAGTGGTTACTGATCATGATGAACAGCACTGGCAGTGTCATGTAGTTGTTGTGACGAGAACGCAGTAGACCTTTCGCTGGTAATGCCGGATCCGGTTCGCGCTTCTCTTCAATCGCTTTCACCAAGTTACGCTGCGCCGGCATGATAACGCGGAATACGTTACCCACCATGATGGTACCAATGATGGCACCTACGTGGATGTAAGCACCGCGACCACTGAACACTTGGGTTAGACCATAGGTCGCAGCAACGAGCAACACAAACAGCACTACGCCAAGCAACACGGGGGTTTTACCTAATGGCGAGTCACACAGCAAGTCGTAGATAAACCAACCAGCAACGAATGAACCAATACCAATCGCGATTGCCGTTGTTGAATCAAGGCCAGAGCCCGGTGCAATCAGGTAGATTTCAGCGTTGAGGTAGTAAACCACACCCAGTAGACACACACCGGTGATCCACGTGAAGTAGGCTTCCCATTTGAACCAGTGCAGGTGCTCTGGCATTTCTGGTGGCGCAAGTTTGTACTTCTTTAGGTGATAAATACCACCGCCGTGAATCGCCCATAAGTCGCCTGAAAGGCCCGTTTTAGGGTTAACTCGGTTAAGGTTGTTCTCTAACCAAACAAAGTAAAATGATGCGCCTATCCACGCAACACCAACAATCATGTGAGCCCAGCGTATTGCTAAATTCAACCATTCTGTAATATGCGGATCCATAATAAACTCCTGTATCACAACGCTTTAGCTAAGCGTTGCTCTTCCTTGTTGTCTTCCGTTGGCATATCTTCCAAATGCAATGCCACTCGATCGTTGTCGAAATAAACTTCATCACAGTTATGTCCTTCTCCGCCTCTATCGACAATCAAGAACTGGTCTTGATCCGTGAGCGCAAGAACCGGGTGATGCCACACCCCTTTGTGATAGTTCACTCCTTGACGGCCGTTGCTCAAGAAAGCTCGGCTATTGGCTAACGTTGGGTTATCGCCTTTTGGTGCAACAACAATTAAATAGGGTTGACCAAGTAATGGAACGAATGCCTGAGAGCCAAGTGGATGACGCTCTAACATTTCGATGGTCAGTGGGTAGCTCAACGGTGTGGCTTGGAAGATGCTGATGATCGCTTCTCCGTCTTGGTCTTGCACATCCGTTGTCGCTAGCTTGTGATAGCGACGTGTTGATCCACTGTTGATCATAAAGAAATCACTATTATCGGACTCGATAACATCACCAAACTCAGCAAAAGCCTGCTTGGTTAACGGTTCGATGGATAAACGACGTATTCCATTACTCATACTCATTTCCTTACCTATTTCGCTTTCGTACCAAATAGACGCAAACGGCTGATACCACCATCTGGGAATATGTTTGCACGTACATGGGTAATCGCACCAAGGTCGTTTACCTCAGAAATGAATTCGTGAATCTCATGCGCTTGCAGCTTTTGTGCTGGCAAGAGTTCACGCCAGAATAGGCTTTGTGTTTCCACTTGATCGTCGGTACCACCTTTCACGTAAGCCGCTTGGATTGAGCAGCAGTCTGGGTAGTTACCTTTGAAGTGTGCCGTATCCACAACGATACGTTCGATATTACCGGGGTGACCTAATGCCACGATAACCCAGTCGTTACCCGGTGTACGACGACGTGCTGTTTCCCAGCCATCACCCATGTTTTCACCGCGGCCTGGGCCTAAGATGTTGGCTTTGTTGCCGTAGTGCTCATCGCTACATGCGAGTGCTCGGCCACCGTGCTCAACCGCTGCTAGGTCGACTTGTTGTTGAGAATCTATTGCGTCCCAATCCACGCTTGGTCGGCCATAAACACGTAGGCGTGCGACACCGCCATCTGGGTAGATGTTCAAACGTAGGTGCGTAAATACTTGGTCACTTTCGATGTCTTCAAGATGATGATGATCACCTTGTAGTGCCATTGAAGGCAGAATTTCTTGCCACTCTGTTGAGTCAGTTGGCTCACCTTGTGGTGAATAACACGCGTCAATTGATGCCGAAGGTGGGAAGTTACCTGTGAAGAATGAGGTATCAATATCAACGCCAGCAATGGTGCCAGCTAGGCCAAGACGAACGACACAGTAGTCGTAACCTTCACCGCGTTTGCGTCTGCTTTCCCAACCGTCCATCCACTTGCCGTTGTCGTCGTATAAGTCGTCTTTCCACTCTGGTGCTGCATGGCTGAGTAAACGGCTTTTATCGGCGAAAAAGTCGTCGGTTGCGAACGTAGCTTCTGCGCCGAGTTTTTCGTCTGCAAGGTTTATGTACTGTTCAAATTTATGGGTCATGTACGTGTAATCCTATGAAATTAATCAAGTAATAATAAAATGAGAACTTAGTGGCTTATGTTTTTACAAATCAAACCTTTAGCGCACTAAGACTGGGCTGAGATAGCTGTTAACTCCGTTAACTTACATATCCCAGAGACGAAACATCGCGATCTTGTTGATCTCTTGAATCGCCGTAGCAAACTCAGTTTCACTATCATTTCCTAATCGCATCTCGAACGACTCAAGAATTTGGTAACGATTGGCTCCCTTCACCGCCATGATAAAAGGGAAATTGAAGCGACTTTTGTAGCTGTTGTTGTAAGAAGTGAATTTTTCAAATTCTTCGGCGTTGCACTGGTCGATGCCCGCCCCCGCTTGTTCTTTGGTCGACGACTCGGTGAGTTCGCCGTTTACTGCTGCTCGACCTGCTAAATCCGGGTGAGCGTTGATCAAAGCCAACTGTTTGCCTTGGTCGGCATTTAACAAGGTCGAGGCCATTTTCAGATGAAGATTCTCTATATGATCATCTTCGGCATTCAAACCTTGGTCATATACCGCTTCAGCAACCCATGGGCTGTGTTCGTAAACATCAGCAAAGTGCGCGACAAAGGTATCGCGGTTCATGGTTGTTGGTTGGCAAGATCGAAATTCAGTCACGTTAAGCCTCCTTGCTGTTCGTTCTAATTTTGTTGTTCGTTGTATGGGTGATGTTGGTGCCAGTGGTTCGCGATATCGATTCGACGACATAGCCACACGCTGTCATGCTGTTTTACGTAATCTAAGAAACGTCTTAATGCAGCAATACGACCGGGACGACCAATAAGACGACAATGCAACCCAACCGACATCATTTTCGGTGCGGCTTCGCCTTCCATATAAAGGGTGTCAAACGTGTCTTTTAGGTATTGGAAGAACTGTTCACCAGAGTTGAAGCCTTGCGCGGTTGAAAAACGCATGTCGTTCACATCGAGTGTGTAAGGGATCACCAGTTGTGGATGACCGGTTTCGGTATGCCAATAAGGCAGGTCATCGTCATAGGCATCCGAGTCGTAAAGAAAACCGCCCTCTTCTGCAACCAAGCGACGCGTATTTGGACCCGTTCGACCGGTGTACCAACCTTGTGGGCGTTGACCCGTCACTTGTTGGATGATCTCGATCGCTTTGGTCATGTGGTCGCGCTCTTCTGACTCATCAATGTATTGATAGTCGATCCAGCGATAACCGTGGCTACAGATTTCGTGACCCGCTTCGACCATGGCTTTGGCAACGTCTGGATGACGCTCAATCGCCATTGCGACAGCAAATACGGTCAGTGGGATTTCATATTCATCGAACAAGCGAAGAACACGCCACACACCTACACGGCTACCATATTCATAGATGGATTCCATGCTGATGTGACGTTCGCCTTTGATCGGTTGTGCTGACGGGATCTCTGAGAGAAAGGCTTCAGACTCGTCGTCTCCATGTAACAAACAACGCTCACCGCCCTCTTCATAGTTCAATACAAAAGAAACCGCGACGCGCGCATTACCTGGCCATTGAGGGTTTGGAGGGTTAGCTCCGTAACCGATCAAATTTCTTGAATAATCCTTATTCATCCAAGTACTCCTAACATAAGTGGTTGGCTTAGCCGCTCTTTAAGTAAGTCACCAAATGATTCAACCAAATGGATTCTCGATAAACAGAGCAACCTTACCCCTGTACATTTATTGTATACAATTATTTATCTCAATGTAAAGATTTTGTTATTTAAGTTAAATTAAAGCACTATTACCAATTAAAAACAACAACTTAACAAAACCAAAATTCACCAAAAAAACGATAATCAAGATCTATAAATTCAGAAAAAACGACACAATGGTTAACATTTTTCCAACAATTAGCTTTACTAATTGTGTACAGTTCGTACATAGTTAGTGATAACAAAGTGACCAGTTGCATTCTTTGCAAGGTCGAAGCAGACAGATAAACCACGGAACAGAGGAGCGCCAAAAGCGCTATTAAAGGACTATGGGAAGACTAACAACACACGTATTAGACACGACTCACGGCTTACCGGGTGCAGAGATCAAGGTAGAGCTTTATAAGGTCAATGAAGACTCAACAGAAAAGCTGGCGACGGTAATCACGAACTCCGATGGCCGAACCGATGCGCCGATTCTGGCAGGGAATGATTTCCGACCGGGGAAATATCAATTGGTGTTCTACGTTGCGGATTACTACAAAAGCAAAGGTGTGGAATTGGATGGTGTGCCTTTCCTAGACGATGTGGTTATTCGTTTCGGCTTAGATGATCCAGAAGCGCATTATCACGTTCCTCTTCTTGTCTCGCCTTACAGTTTCTCAACCTATCGGGGCAGTTAGTCCCGTGTCCTAGAACTTCGAACTAGGCTCAACCATCGAATAATAAACAGATTCGTGCGTGCATCTAAAATGATGCGCGCTCATTAAGCACGCTCATATAAAAATACTAACAACGTTAATAGTTAGAGATTAATAGCTAGAAAACAGATGGTTAGAAACCAATGGCTGGAAAATGCATAGCTAGGGAGTTAACCGTTAGGAAACTAATAAATAGAGAGCTAGTGGCTAGGAAAAACCTTAAAACTTAATATTGAAATCTCGCTGTATTCAATAAATGGATCACAACATAAAAGGACTTGCTGACATGAGTGAGAGTAAAACAGAAATACTCAACCAAGATGCGAATAACGGATTTTTAGAGAAACTCTTTAAAATTAAGGCCCACGGAAGCAGCGTAAAAAATGAGTTGGTCGGTGGTGTCACTACCTTCGCTACCATGGCTTACATTATCTTCGTTAACCCACAAATAATGGCCGCTTCTGGCATGGATTCAGGTGCGGTATTCGTCGCAACCTGTATTGGTGCTGCGATCGGTTGTTTGTTAATGGGGTTATTTGCGAACTGGCCTGTCGGCCTCGCACCGGGCATGGGCTTGAACGCCTTCTTCTCGTTCACGGTAGTAAGCGAAATGGGCTACAGCTGGGAAGTGGCACTGGGTGCTGTGTTTATCTCAGGTATCTTGTTCGTCGGAATGAGCTTTTACAAAGTCCGCCAATGGATAATTGAAAGTATCCCGGTAAGTCTGCGTTACTCCATGACAGCGGGTGTGGGTTTGTTCTTAGGCCTGATTGGCTTAAAAACAGCAGGCATTGTCGTCGAAAACCCAGCTACTTTGGTATCACTTGGTGACTTCACTAAACCTGAAGCTCTGCTCGCTGCTATCGCATTCTTGATTATTGCGGTTCTAAGTGAGCGTAAAGTATTTGGCGCGGTACTGATCGGTATTTTGAGTGTAACGCTTGTCGGCATGATGCTTGGCTTAGTGCATTACAACGGCTTCTTCGCAGCACCACCAAGTTTAGCGCCTACATTCCTAAAAATGGACATTATGGGTGCGCTTGATGTTTCGATGATCAGCGTTATCTTGGCTTTCCTTTTTGTAAACATGTTCGATACCGCAGGTACTTTGATGGGCGTGGCAGAGCGCGCAAACCTAACTAATCCTGAAACGGGCAAAATTGAAGGTCTTAGCAAAGCACTGAAAGCTGACAGTATCTCAAGTGTGGCAGGTGCGTGTGTGGGTTGTCCGCCAGTAACCAGTTATGTAGAGAGTGCAGCGGGCGTTGCAGCAGGCGCACGAACTGGTCTTTCAGCAATTGTGGTTGGTGTGTTGTTCTTAGCAGCGATTTTCCTATCGCCATTAGCAGGTATGATCCCCGCTTACGCAACGTCTGGTGCTCTTATTTACGTGGCATTCGTGATGATGAGCAGCATGCAGCACGTCGATTGGAAAGACTTTACCAACGGTGCTCCAGCTGCGATTACCGCACTGATGATGCCTCTGACCTTCTCTATCGCTAACGGTATCGCACTGGGTTTCATTACCTATACAGTGCTGAAACTTGCAACAGGTAAAACAAAAGACGTATCAATTTCGATGTACTTCTTAGCGGCTATCTTCATCGCCAAGCTGGTGTTCATCGGTTAACCCTATAGCTCCTGAGCAGTCATTTCTTGATTGCTCACAACGTTGCTTGGCTGGTTCGCGAGCCAAGCAACAATATGATTTTTAAGAAAGCTAATTGTATTGATGACGAGAGAGCAGAATCCCTGCTGATTCAGTGCACCTTTTTTATGACCCTACGCAGTTTGTAGAAGTCATTATTTGACCGCCAATCGCCTGTAAACGGAAACGCAGGCAGAGGAATATCAAATGAAACTTCTGTACACCCTAAATGAAAGACCGCCTCACGGCTTAACCCTTCTACTCGCATTGCAACACATGCTCGCCTCGATTGGTGGCATCGTTGCAGTCCCCCTTATTGTTGGTGCTTCAATTGGCCTGCCTAACACAGAGATCGTCTCGCTGATCAATGCGGCGCTATTGGCGTCAGGTATTGTGACTGTCGCTCAATGTCTTGGCTTTGGTCCTATTGGTATTCGACTGCCCGTTGTGATGGGTTCAAGCTTTGCCTTTTTAGGTGTCGCCATTTCAATCGGTAACGAAGGTGGTGTCGCCGCGATCATGGGCTCAGCGCTTATAGGCTCGTTCGTGGTGATTGGTGCCAGCTTCTATATGGACAAGGTTCGCAAGCTGTTCCCAACCGTGGTAAGTGGTGTGGTGGTTACCCTAATAGGATTAACCATTTTACCGGTTGCCATGAATTGGGTCGGAGACTCCCCTGCCAACACGGAACAATTCGCCACGCTACCAAAGCTGTTTCTAGCACTGATCTCTTTGGGGATTGTGGTTGGCGTATCGGTTTACTGTAAAGGCGCGGTTGCCGCTTCGGCCATCGTGATTGGTTTGGCGGGCGGCTACATTGTGGCGCTATCACTCGGCATGGTCGACCTTGAGCAAATCAGCTCTGCCGCTTGGATCGGTGGACCTGAGCCCTTCAAATATGGCTTTACCTTTTCTGCGAGTGCCATCATCAGCATGAGTTTGGTGTACATCGTGGTTATCGCCGAAGCAACCGGTGACTTCATGGCACTAGGCAACAACTGCCAAACCCAAGTCAGCGGTAAAGACTTAAAACGTGGTCTGTTGGGCGATGGACTTGGTAGTACCTTATCTTCGATTTTAACGGCAATGCCATTGGCGTCATTCAGTCAAAACGTCGGCATTGTAGGTATCACAGGTGTAGCAAGTCGCTATGTAGTGGCTGCAACCGGTGGTTTGCTAATTTTAGGTGGTTTATTCCCGAAATTAGCTGCTATTGCCGTCACGATTCCGAAACCTGTTCTAGGTGGTGTGGGCTTCGTGATGTTCGGTATGATTGCTTACGCGGGTATCCGAATGTTGATCAAAGCCGCAGACACCAAGCGAAATGCCTTGGTAATCTGTGTTGGTTTAGCGTCTGGTTTGGCCGTCACTTTCGAACCAAGGTTGCTGCAACACTTACCACATGACCTAGCGAACTTTCTTCACTCAGGTATCACTACCGGTACTATTATGACGGTACTACTGAACCTTGTTTTACCAAAATCTTCACGAGCAGAAGAGCAAGAAGCGTTAGCCGAGAGCCAAGCGCAAGTTGAGCTAGAAATGAAAGAACAGGCTGAAGAAGAACTACACTCAAACGAGCAATCAGAGATTCAACAAGCAACAACAGAACCTGACGTTCAAACGGCATCAGAAAACCCTGAGCCAAAAACTAACTAGATGATTCGCTAATTAGCGTTAAAACGATTTCCGTAGAATCACGGGCGTAACTAGAACACTAATTGTTTCATCGCCCTTGATTCGAATTTATCTTTCAACAACAAATACCAAATAAAGACCCTCTTCCCTGAAAAGGCTGAGATGGCTAAGGACTACTATGAATGGAAACCATCTGGATTAAGAATCCTCTCGCAATCTACACTGGCTCACACGCTGATGCAGAAGGCGGCATTGTCATTAAAGGTAATACAATCATTGAGCTGGTTGGCAAACACAAAGAGCCAACCTTACCCGTAGATTACAGCGTCGACGCCTCTCGTCATGTTGTGACTCCTGGGCTTATCAATGCGCACCACCACTTCTACCAAACCCTGACGCGTGCCTACCCCGGCGCACTCAATAAAGAACTCTTCCATTGGCTACAAAGCCTCTACCCGGTTTGGGCCAACCTCGATTCTGAGATGATGAGCCTAGCTACAGAGCTGGCGCTGGTTGAATTAATGATGTCGGGCTGTACTACTGCATCCGATCACCACTACTTGCTACCTAATGGGCTTGAGCACGCTATTGATTTACAAGTCGAGGCCGCAGAGAAGCTGGGCGTTAGAGCCATATTCACACGTGGTTCAATGAGTCTTGGGGAAGATGAAGGTGGGCTACCTCCACGACACACCATTCAAACCGAACAAACCATCATTGATGACAGCCAGCGCTTGATTCGTGATTACCACCAGCGTGATGAAGGCGCGATGATTCAAATCGCACTCGCGCCTTGTTCGCCGTTCTCGGTCACCACCGATCTAATGAAAGAGACCGCCAAGATCAGTGAGCGTGAAAACGTCATGATGCACACGCACCTGTGCGAAACCTTAGACGAAGAAGACTTCTGTATTGAGAAGTTTGGCCTGCGCCCTGTCGATTACCTAGAAGATGTCGGCTGGCTCAATGAACGCACTTGGCTTGCTCATGGTATTCACTTCAACCCAGAAGAGATTAAGCGTTTGGGTAAAGCAGGGATAGGTATCAGCCACTGCCCAACTTCCAACATGATGTTGGCTTCCGGTATTTGTAAGAATAATGACCTCGAGGCCGCGGGTGTAAAGGTCGGGCTGGGTGTGGACGGTTCTGCTTCAAACGATGGCTCCAATATGATTGCCGAAGTTCGCATGGCGATGTATCTACAACGTCTGCAATATGGCTCAGCAAACGTATCTCACTTCGACGCACTGCGCTGGGCAACATCAGGCTCTGCAGCGGCAATGGGCAGAACCGACATCGGTACGCTAGAGGTCGGTAAACAAGCTGACATCGCGATGTTCAAACTTGATGACATTCGCTTCTCTGGTAGCCACGATCCACTTGCAGCACTACTACTCTGCGGCGCTCAACAAGCGGACAAAGTAATGGTTGCCGGAAAATGGCGAGTTAACGATGGTTCGGTGATCGGCGTAGACATGGAGCAGTTAATGCACCGTCACCACGCCGCTGCGATGAAACTCGGTAAACTGGCAATGAATAATAACTAACGCCAATGCTTGCCCATCATAGTGTATATATCACTATGATAGGCAAGCTTCCTTAATACTGCTAATACTAATTCACTCCTGACTATTAGATACGCCGTCCTATTGGTTGTTCTTCCCTTAAATATCCAACCAAACCTCACCCTACAATTAACATCACTAATTTAATTATTGCTAATTTAAATCTAGCTAATTTAATTAAATCTAAATATTAAACCTCTTAGTTATTTGGCACAGGTCAAATTTAAAACGCTTGTTCTATTTATATAAATATCAATTCAATCAACAGATTTAGTAATAATCACAACAATTATTATAATTACATTTTTATCATTTAACTCATTGGTGAATAGAATAAAAATCGCCGACGCCTTTCTAGATATAGCCTGAAGAAAGAATGGAAACTAATGATTTAAATATCACCAAATTCAATAGATCAACAATCAAACAATATGAATCCCAATATGTGATCTAGATAGAACTTTTCATTATAAATTTGCTATAGATTGACCAAATCTTATAAAAACAAAAAGCGCATTAATGGAGAGTGTATTTAAAACCCACAGCATAATTACAACAATAACAATATAAATAATTCAATAAACCCGCATAAATATATAGGAATACCATTTTCATGGTAGGGGATTTTATTGTCTCTAAAAAAGCTAATCACAAATCTAACAGGGATAAAACATGAAAAAAATCACACGAACGCTGGTATTATCTTCGATCTCGATTGGACTGCTTTCCTCTTTTGCTTTCACTTCTCAAGCAGCGCCAATTCAAGTTAATCAAGCGTCAGCCGAACAGAACATACCTCAGATCACCTACGATACGATCACCGGTGAAAATGGCGTTTTTATCGATCTAGAAACCGACAATTTCATCCTCAAACAGCAAGAGTGGTATCAGATTCAAGCGTATGTCGAGGGAGCACTGGCACTGCCCGTAACAGAAACCAGCATGAAATCGGCTTTTAGCATTCCTAACGACATCCCTTTTTCTAACTTCCAAGCTTTAGTTCAGCAATATTCCAATATCCATGACACCGCTTTCTACTGGAAAAAAGACCTGTACCCAAGCATCGTGGACCTCTCATTGAGCCTAGCGAACTATGTACAAATCAAAGACTACATGCTCAACCCTTTGAGCGACGCCCTTAATGAGATGTTGGCAAAGGCATTTTCACCGTTACCAGAAGATATCGAGGCTGTTGAGCGCAACCGAAAAATGGCGATTGCTTATCTGAAAAGCCTGCAAAACTTTTCATTGAGATACCAGCAAGAGGTGTCCGATGTGGGTGACAACCTGTTGGACTTTTCTGCGCAACTAGACACGCAAAAGCTACAACTTGAAGTGTTGGAAGGGACCCATAACGGGTATCTAACGGATGATGGCAGCGTACTTCAACAGCAAGTGAACGATATCAATGCCCGAATCGCACAACTCAACAAAGACTACACGCACTATGTCACGGTTGCCTCTACTGCCGTCACCTACGCGTGGTTCCCTTTAGTAGCCGTACCAATTATGGGTGTCTACGGAGATAAAGCAGAGAAAGCGCGTAAGCTTCGCAACGAACTGCAAAATGAAGTTAAAGATTTAGAAGAACAGTTGTCTTACACACAAAAGGTATATAACTCTTACCATCGCTCTTCAGAAAGCATTGACCTTATATCTCAGCAAATTGAAGACGCTATCCCACATATTAATAAGCTCAAGTTAAATTGGCAGCAAATGAACACCGACTTCACATCACTGCTTGCTGCATTGGATGAAGCTCAAAACAATGCCGATATCATGAAAGACGACGCAATGCTTGGTGCTATCGGTGCATTAGCCAATACATCGGTTGCAGAAATGAACTGGAATAACATCAGCGAGAAAGCTAAGGCATTTGCAAATAATGCTTATATTCAAGAAATGGAGTAGTCCATACCCATCGACAAATAGCTCGGCAAAGCGAAGCCTCGCTATAAGTTAAACCAGTAAGACCAATAAAAACAAACTAACAACAGAACCCCACGCCTTATGAAAAATAAGGTGTTGGTTTCTGCTACCCAAAATTTGGCTAATACTCATTTCGACAGGACATTAATATGAGAATTCTACCGATTATTATTTCTCTTTCATTATCTCCACAAGCTTTTGCTAGTGACTGGCTAGAGCTTAATAACTTGCCTAATTCCATCGAATACCCAACTTGGGTTCAGTCTGCCTATTCAGATGTCGATGTTCTCTCTCGCTCTACATCTGATCTCCACATCAACCTCAGTGACTGGGTTGCAGAGCAGAACCTTTACGTGACTAAGCCCTCCAAGATCGTCGTTTTTGCCGATACCATTGAGGTTCCAGAAAACTTCAACTTGGTGGTGAATAACCAAAACATTCTCATTTTTGCCCGTAAAATTGTCGGACAAGGCGCCCCGACTTTCGTTCTCGGGCAACAAGGCGCTGCGGCATCAGTGACTGTGATTGCAGGAGAGATCGAAACTCCAATTAATGTCCTCGCTTTCCAAAACGATGGCAGCATTACACGAGATGCCCTTTCAGCAGAAGATGGCGATGGAACCTCTGTGGCATTAGCAGGAGAACACTACCGCAGAACCACCATCGACTCGAACATTACTGGGCAAATGAAACTAGCGACCACACCTTTTACCGACATTGTTAACCGCTCTTTTGATATGGCTGCCAGCTTATTCGACACCAACCCAGAGCTTAGTCTCGAACTGATTAATTGGATCGAGCAGAGTTTGCGTCACGCAGGCTCAGTGGTGGAAGATGACCCTATCCTTTCAGACCTATACCTCCAAACCGTAGCCTTCAAACAGTTCATTAGTTTCAGCACTAAAGAGAGTAACTATGTGCCTTATCTCGACAAGGTGCTCTACCAAGGCAAATACGAAGCGTACCTGAATGCAATGATCGCGTATCAAGCGCAGTGGGATATCATTCAAGACAGAAGTACGGTGATCGAAGACAAGATTGAAGCTGCGAAGTTAGCACTCGCTAACGTTGAAGACGTTCTCAGAGCACAAGAATCGATCATCACTCAAACCCAATCCAACATCGACAAAATAGGCGACAGCCTGACCGAGATCGACAGCCAATACAAAGCTCAGGAGCTTGTGACACTGAGTGCAAGAACCACTTACTTGGTCGGCGTGGAAAACTGGAAAACTCAGCAAGAGCTCAATGCAGCCTTGGCTATCTTCAAAGCCATCGCAGAGATTGGCAGTGCCGTCAGTGGCGTATTCACAGGGAACCTATCTGGTGTGAACGACCTCACCGAACAATTAGCCAAAACCCCGGAGGCTTTAGATAAAGCGAAAAACTTAGTCACCAATATCAAATCAGTCACGGGGATCATTGATAGCGTTACTAAGACCATTTCGGGCATCGCACAGCTCACCGCCGATGTGAAATCGACCATCAAACTTCATAAAATCTCCGAAGCGATGGATGGCTTTGACTTTAATATTCCGACTTTGAATGAGAGTAATCTGGCCTGGGATCTGATGATCACCGAGATCCGCAGTAACTTAAGACTTGCTGATAGCTTGGGAATTAAAGGCGCGAGACAATACCTAGTCGAACTTGAAAAACAGGTGCTATTAGGCAAAGCAATTAACACCACTCAGCTTAACTTTGCACAAGAGCAAGCCAAACTCGTCGACCTATTATTGACCAAGAACGTCACCGCTAATCAACAGCAAAGATTGAGTGACGCCATTGAGAGTTATCAGGTAGACAGCGAAGGTTTCGACTCCATCGAGCGTGAGCTGTCGCGAGTGCTAATGCACTTCAAACGACCAATGTATGTGGCTTTATCTAACTATGTTCAGGCATACGAATACTGGGCGTTGAAACCAAGTGAGATCACACCTTCGCTGAATAAAAGTTACTTGGACTACCAGTTTGACCTCGCGTCCATAGAAAATGAGTATGTGAATGCACTCTCTTCATTCCAGCCAGCACCACAAGACTTCACTATCGACAACTACACCATCTCTAGCCCAGAGCAACTCGATAGCTTCGCAACCACTGGCGAGTTGAACTTCACAATTCCATTAGGGCAGGCACAACTATGTTCATTCGACCGAGTTAGACTCTCTACAGTACGTGTGTTCTTAGAAGGGGAAAACTTACCTTATGGCAAGCAGTTCAACCTTGGAATATCGAGTTCAGGTAACTATGCCGACCGCTATCAAGATCAGGATTACCAATTCAGTTCTAATCCGGTCGCACGGGCGTTTTACTACCGCTTAGATGATCCAACCACCAATGACGTTAGCATCATCACCGATGGCGCAGTGGCGAATAGGTTCGAGTATGCGTACTTCCAACCAACTCCATTCTCGACATGGAATGTCACCCTCAACAACTACGATGAGGCAGACCAAGCCAACAACCAATACCTAAAAGATGTCGAACAAATTAGGGTTGAGTTCTTAGGCAGTGGTATCCCGAATGGCAACAGTTGTTCTAACTGAAGTGAGAAATAACCAAGCTATCTAATAGCCATAAAAAAGGCCGACATCTTGTCGGCCTTTTTGGTTTTATTCGATTAACTACTTAGCGTTTGGAGTCTAATCCATCAAGCTCTTCGACTTAATCGCTTTCTTAGAAAGTTCTTTGGCAAAGGCTTTAATATCAGCTTCAAACTCATCAACGCTTTGGCGGATTTCATCCAGTTGAACCGTCTGCATCACTCGGTTTTCCATTACGATTTGGCCGTTAACAATGGTGGTGTCGATGTTGCTTGGGTTCGCTTGATAAACCAGGGTCGTGTATGGGTCGTAACTTGGCATCATGTTCGCCGATTGTGTCTCTACAATCACGATATCCGCTTTCTTACCCGCTTCAAGAGAACCGATTTGGTCTTCCATGTGTAGGGCTTTTGCGCCACCTAATGTCGCCATCTCAATCACTTGTTCAGGAATCATGATGGTACGGTCAGAATGCTTTAAACGTTGCATGTTGGCTGCGTAGCTTAGAGTACGCATGATATCGACTTGGTTAGAGCTCATTGGGCCGTCTGTTCCCAAGCCGATTCGCATATCAGCACGGTACATATCCCACGCAGGTGCAATGCCTGTCGCCCCTTTAGCATTGGCCATTGGATTGTATGAGATACCCGCATCAGCTTGTTTCAATAGCTTTTGGTCATTCTCTGAAAGGTGGATACCGTGAGCAATCACTACGCGCTCGTCCAGTACTCCAATTTCATCCATGTATTCGACTGGCGACGTTGCCTTAGTTTCGTCTTTGATACGCTTTTCTTCATTCGGGAATTCAGCAACGTGAATCAACACAGGCACATCGTATTGAGCCGACAGTTTATTGATTTCTTGCAGTTTATCTTTGCTCACGGTGTACACCGCGTGTGGCGCATAAGCGGGTGTGATTAACTCATCGTTTTTGTACTGCTCAATAAAACCTTTAGCATACTCAATCCCGCCATAAGGTTCTTTGGCATCAACCACCGGGAACTTAATCACGGTTTCGCCCAGCACAGCACGCAAACCAACTTCTTTGGTCGCCTTGGCCATTTCGTCCATGTGGTAATACATGTCGGCATAAGTAGTTACACCGCTTTGTGCCAATTCGATAGAGCCAAGCTTAGTCGCGTTGTAAATCAGTTCACGGCTTAGCTTTTCTGCTTCTAGAGGAAAGAAGTAAGCGAACAAGCGGTTCGAAATGCCCTCTTCGCCTAAGCCACGAAACGCAATCATAGGTAAATGGTTGTGCGCGTTCACCATGCCCGGCATAACAATCCCATCTTGAGCATCAATCACCTTTTCAGCACGGTACTGAGCAATCAAATCCTCATTGCCCACCGCGATAATCTGGTCGTCTTTTACCACTACCACACCATCTTCAATCACATCCATTTCAGAGTTGATTGTTAGAACCTGTCCATTGGTTATGATCAGATCGGCGTTGTATGTTTGCGTCGCGACTGTCGAACCACAGCCTGCCAGTAGAACTGCGCTGATGGTGCATGCCAAGCTTTTAAGCGTCATTGCTAAACCTTAATGTTGTGCGTGTAATAAATATAGAAGTCTAATATTAGCTTCTAGCTTTGATAAAAATGACGGAATTGAATTTTTGCCGATACTATAACGCTAACTTTAAATAAAATGGCATACCTAATCGAGCCAAATTCAAGATAAATAAGTTATTGCACAACAGGTCACAAAAGTAGCTTTGCACATATGCTCACTCAAATGCACAAACAAAAAAGGCCTGCAATCGCAGACCCAAAAAAAACATTCAAATAACGTTAGCTTTTCACACCACAGCCTTTAATCACCAGTTGAGTAATGAACTCAGCGGCATCGGCATAGTCTTTATCATCGAGCTGCTCTTTCTGCATTACACTGCAAATCTGCCAGCCAAAGTCGGCGTAAGTTTGAGTGGCCGCCCAAATGGTAAACATCAAGTGGTGTGCGGGGACATCGTCCATTAGACCTTGCGCCGACCAAGTTGAGAACTTATCGAGGATCATCTGGGATTGTTTATACAGCTCGTCACCGATCTCTTTTGGTAACACTTTCGCGCCAGACATCACTTCATTGGCAAACACTTTAGAGGCGTGTGGATGGTCGCGAGAAATGATCAGCTTGGTTTGAATATACTGAGACAAGGCTTCAACAGGATCGCTGAGTTCTTCAATCGGACGAGACGCTTCTAGTAAGGGCTGAGTGACGGTTTCAAGCACAGCGTTGTAGAGCTTATCTTTAGAGCTGAAATAATAGAATACGTTAGGTTTGGGAATGTCGGCCGCTTTTGCGATATCGGCCATTTTTGTTGCGGCATAACCATGAGTGGCGAATTGTTCACACGCGACTTCGATGATTAAATCTTGATTCTTTTGTCTGATCCTAGACATATTACATCCTTTACAGCTCGTTACTGAAATCATAGTAATCAACGTGCTTCATTAGTCCAGAAGATAATTACAGAACTCAAGGTCACAGCATTGATAACAATAAAATGGCCGCTCTATTTGTTAAGAAGCGACCATTCCATACCGTGTTTTTGAACTGTTCAAGTTAAAGAATCAATATTGCGCGAAAGTCATTCACATTGGTCAGCGTCGGCCCCGTGGTAAGAAGCACATCGACTTGCTTGAAGAAATCGTAGCTGTTGTTGGCATCGAGGTAGTCTTGCGCTTTAAGCGACAAGCTCGAACCTTGTTGCCATGTTTGTGGGGTAATCCACGCGCCCGCATTGTCTTCCACGCCATCAATCCCGTCGGTATCAGCTGCCAATGCAAATATGTTGTCTTGGCCTTTAAGCTCATTATACAAGCTCAATAAGAACTCACAGTTACGCCCACCGCGACCATTGCCCTTAACGGTTACTGTGGTTTCGCCACCGGAAAGTATCACGCAAGGCGTCGCAAATGGGTGCTCGTGATTGGCCACTTGCTTAGCCAACGCAGCGTGAACTTTCGCAACATCTCGCGCTTCTCCCTCTATACAATCACTCAACACATAAGCAGGAATCCCCAAGCCTTCAGCTTCTGCAGCAGCGGATTCCAATGCCGACATCGGGGTCGCGATAATATGGTGCTCGGCGTTCTTCCAACAGACGTCATCTGGCTTAACGGTTTCTGACTCTGGATTATTAAGCCATTCAAATGCCGAGCATGGTGTTTCTATTTGGTAACGCTCTAAAATTGCCATCGCATCAAAACGTGTGGTGGTATCTGGTACAGTCGGACCTGATGCAATCACACTAATGTCATCACCCGGTACATCAGAAATCGCCAGTGACACAACCCTTGCAGGATACGCGGCTTTTGCTAGTCGCCCACCTTTGATTGACGATAAATGTTTACGAACACAATTCATCTCATCAATGGCGGCGCCTGATTTGAGCAGCGCCTTATTGATTTGTTGCTTCTCTGCCAAGCTGATGTCGCCACCGGGCAGACTTAACAAAGCAGAGCCGCCGCCAGACAATAGGCAAATAACCGTATCGTCAGCGCTCAAGTCACTCACCAATTGCAGCATACGTTGGCTTACTTCTAAGCCCATCGCATCCGGAACTGGGTGCGCCGCTTCAATCACCTCAATATGTTCGCAAGGGGCGGTGTGCTCATAACGAGTCACCACCAGGCCTTCAAGGTCACGCAACGCAAGGTCTTGTTGTTTCTTTGCCTGCCAAACCGCTTCAAGCTCAGCTGCCATTGATGCGACTGCTTTTCCTGCTCCTATCACCACAGTTCGCCCAGCTTGGTTAGCAGAGCGATAAAAAATGTCTTGAGGAAGAAAAGGTTCGATGTGATTTTTAGGTAGCGCCTGATTAACAGCACTTGAGAAAAGGGTTTGCAGAAACTGCTTAGCATCAATGTCCATCAGCCACTCCTTAGTTGACGGAGAAAAAAAGAACCCCGATACAAGGCTAAAGGGTGCCTGCTAAGATCAAGTTGGAAAGGAACAACTTCAACCTCTGCCTCATATCAGGAACGCGTATAAAAGGAGACGAAACTACGCGATTTATAAACAAACTGTTTGAAACTGGTGGGCTAGCTCATCAATGTGCTGTCGAGGAGTAAAGTAGATTCACTATTCGACATTACATGCGATGCCAGCCCGTATTCATCATTAAAACGAGGTTAACGAATCGAGTGGTCAGAACGCTTCTCTATTGCTTGGATAAGTGCAGAGTGGTCCCAGCCTTCACCGCCCATTTCGGCACACTCGCCAAACAACTCTTGAGCATTAGCCGTATTTGGCAGTGCAACCCCTAACTCTTGTGCGCCCGTTAGCGCAAGGTTAAGGTCTTTCTGGTGAAGTGAGATTCTAAAGCCAGGGTCGAATGTGCCTTCAACCATACGCTCGCCGTGCACTTCCAGGATCTTAGAGTTGGCAAAGCCGCCCAATAGTGCCTGACGTACACGTGCTGGATCAGCACCGGCTTTTGAGGCAAATACTAAGGCTTCGGATACCGCTTCGATATTCAGAGCAACGATGATCTGGTTGGCAACCTTACACGTTTGGCCAGCACCGTTATCACCCACCAGCGTGATGTTTTTACCCATGGTTTCAAATAGTGGACGTGCTTTATCAAAGGCGTCTTGCTCACCACCAACCATGATAGTCAGCGCTGCATTAATAGCGCCGACTTCGCCACCTGATACCGGAGCATCTAGGTATGACGCGCCACCCTCGTTGATTCGTGCGGCAATCGCTTTGGTCGCGATTGGCGAGATTGAACTCATATCGATAACCAATTTTCCAGCTGCGCCACTCGCCATTAGGCCTTGCTCGACACCGTTCTCACCAAACAGGACATCTTCCACTTGAGGCGTATTAGGCACCATTAGGATAATGACATCCGCCGCCTCTGCCGCTTCTGCTGGTGAGTGGTAGACCGTTGCGCCCGCTGCCACAAGATCGGCAGGTGCTGCATTAAAGTGATCCGACAGAATCAATTCATGACCCGCTTTTTGAAGGTTACTCGCCATAGGTTTACCCATGATGCCAGTTCCGATAAATGCAATTTTAGACATGTTGTTCTCCTTAACGTTTGAGGGTTACCAGACGCAATTAACGGTACTGGTGTAGCCAACCAAGGCCTTCTGTCGTTGTTGTTTTTGGCTTGTATTCGCAGCCAACCCAGCCTTGATAGCCAAGCTCATCAAGATAGTTGAGCACGAATGGGTAATTGATTTCTCCGGTACCCGGTTCGTGTCGGCCTGGATTATCCGCCAGTTGCACGTGTGCGATTTGGCCGATGTTTTGTTGCATGGTCGGCGTAAGATCGCCTTCCATAATTTGCATGTGATAAATATCGTATTGGATAGAAAGGTTATCGCTCCCTACCTCTTTGATAATCGCTTTGGCTTGCTCAGTCGTGTTCAAGAAGAAGCCCGGAATATCACGGGTATTGATCGCTTCTATCACTAAGCTAATGCCTTCTGCTGCTAGCGCGTTCGCCGCGTAATGCAGGTTAATCACAAACGCCGATTGCGCGTCTTGTTGGGTCACACCTTGCGGAACAATCCCGGCCAAGCAATTCACTTGAGTACAACCCAGTGCTTTTGCGTAAGCGATGGCTTTAGGTACACCCGCTTGAAACTCTTCAACGCGTGCAGGGTCGACCGCGATACCACGGTCGCCAGCATCCCAATCACCCGCGGGCAGGTTAAATAGCACTTGCTCTAGGTTATTAGCGTCGAGCTCTTGTTTAATCTCATCGGCATCAAAGGCGTAAGGGAAAAGGTATTCGACACCTTGAAAGCCCGCTTCTGCGGCGGCTTCAAAGCGATCCATAAAATCGACTTCCGTGAATAACATCGACAAGTTTGCAGCAAATTTTGCCATGACTCTGTCCTTATTCTTTATCTGTAAAAATCTGGTTGTTTGTAGTAAAGCCTCGCTCTATCGGAGGCTTTCCGTAGGGCTAAACCTCAGCTCTACGGATACACATTACTTAATGATTACTTGTACGCCAGCGCCGTTGGAGCATCGCCGCGGCTTTCGGCAAGCGGTTCAAATTCATTGATGGCATTGATCTCAACGCCCATCGCAATGTTGGTTACTCGCTCAAGAATCAGCTCAACAACAACCGGGACCTTATGCTTGTTCATCAGCTCTTTGGCTTGCTCAAACGCAGCGGCAATTTGCTCTGGTTCACGAACTCGAATCGCCTTACAACCTAGGCCTTCAACAACTGCGACATGGTCTACCCCGTAGCCTTCAAGCTCTGGTGCGTTCTGGTTATCAAACGCCAGTTGTACACAATAATCGATATCAAATTGGCGCTGCGCTTGGCGAATCAAACCTAGGTAAGAGTTGTTCACCAGTACATGGATGTATGGCAGGTTGAACTGAGCACCTACCGCCAGTTCTTCGATCATGAATTGGAAATCATAATCACCAGAGATAGCGACGATATCGCGATTTGGATCAGCCGCTCGGACACCCAATGCTGCTGGTGTTGTCCAACCTAGCGGGCCAGCTTGACCACAGTTGATCCAGTTACGCGGCTTATAAACATGCAGGAACTGAGCGGCAGCGATTTGCGACAAACCAATGGTGCTCACATAACAAGTGTCACGACCAAATGCCTTGTTCATCTCTTCATAAACACGCATCGGTTTCATTGGTGCTTCATCAAAATTGGTTTTACGCAGCATGGTCGACTTGCGTTCCTGACACTCACTTGCCCAAGCATTTCGGTTTGGCAGCTTGCCAGCATCACGCCACTCTTGCGCCACTTCAACCATTAACTCTAGTGCTGCCTTCGCATCAGAGACAATGCCTAAGTCAGGACAAAACACGCGGCCGATTTGGGTCGGTTCAATATCGACATGTACGAACTTGCGCCCTTCGGTATAAACATCGACAGAGCCTGTATGACGGTTAGCCCAGCGGTTACCAACGCCAAACACAAAGTCAGAGTTAAGCATGGTTTCGTTACCGTAACGGTGGGAAGTTTGTAGCCCTACCATGCCCGCCATTAAGTCATGATCATCTGGGATAGAGCCCCAGCCCATCAAGGTTGGAATCACTGGTACGCCTGTGATTTCAGCAAACTGCTGCAGCAGCTCAGATGCGCCAGCGTTAATCACACCACCACCGGACACAATCAGCGGTTTTTCCGATTGAGACATCATGGTTAATGCTTTCTCAACCTGCGCACGTGTTGCTTGTGGCTTATAAGGTTCAAGCGACTCATAGGTATCGATATCAAACTCAATCTCAGCCAGCTGAACATCAATCGGTAGATCAATCAGGATTGGACCCGGGCGACCCGAACGCATTAAATGAAAGGCTTTTTGAAATGCGCGTGGCACTTGTGCAGGTTCCAGCACCGTGGTTGCCCACTTAGTCACTGGCTTAGCGATAGATTCAATGTCGACCGCTTGGAAATCCTCTTTATGAAGACGAGCACGTGGCGCTTGGCCTGTGATGCAGAGAATTGGAATCGAATCTGCAGACGCAGAATAAAGCCCCGTGATCATGTCCGTTCCCGCTGGACCAGAGGTACCAATACACACACCTATATTTCCTTGACTGGTACGTGTGTACCCTTCAGCCATATGGGATGCACCCTCTACGTGGCGAGCTAAGACGTGATCGATTCCTCCGAGCTTTTTCATAGCCGCATACATAGGGTTTATTGCTGCGCCGGGAACACCAAATGCGATGTCTACTCCTTCACGTTTAAGCACTTCTACCGCTGCTTCAATCGCTTTCATAATTGCCATTCGAACCTCCAGTTCAGATTGTATACAATTAAACTAACTTTTGTGTACTATGAACCATCCTCGCTATTTATCAACCCCAAAATGAAACAATTTTATTACATCACACTGCCACTTTGAGTAAGCATCAACCCTGAAAAGCTTACAATTCATTACTTTACATAAAATATCTTTACGTAAAAATAAATTCTAAAAAGACCAAATGATAAATAAATGTTAAATACCCTTTGCTTGTTTACAATTTATGCAATATAAATATCCTTAAAAAGAGTATTTTGTATACAAAGTGGCATCGTATTGTTCAAAGGAGACAACAATGATGAATGACGTAAAAGAGAGAGAAGAAGTACAATGTATGCAGGTACTCGGGAATATGGACAACCCCGAGTACAAAGAGATCTTGTCTAAAGATGCATTAAAATTCTTAGAAGCTCTCGTCAATAAGTTTGGAGATCGCCGTCATGCCCTGCTAAGTGACCGCGACATAAAACAAGCTCAATATGACGAGGGAGAGCTACCCAATTTCAGAAAAGACACCATTTCCATTCGCCAGAATAAAGAGTGGAAAGTGGCAACGCCGCCGCCAGAATTGCTGGATCGCCGAGTAGAGATCACCGGGCCTATCGAAAGAAAGATGGTGATCAACGCGCTAAACTCAGGCGCGAAAGTCTTCATGTGCTGCTTTGAAGATGCGTCTTCTCCTACTTGGGCCAACATGGTCGAAGGGCAAATCAACCTAAGAGATGCCAACCTTGGCACCATTAGTTATTTCGATGAGAAGAAGCAGAAGCGTTACCAATTAAACGACGATCCTGCACTGCTGATCGCACGCCCACGAGGGATCCACCTTCCTGAGCAATCCATCCAATTCAACAATCAGCCTATCGGCGGTTGCTTGATGGACTTCGCCTTGTACTTTTTCCACAACTATCAATCACGTGCACAACAAGGCTTAGGCGTTTACTACTACATTCCAAAGCTAGAAAGCATGGAAGAAGCACAATGGTGGGACGATATTTTCAGCTTCACCGAAAACTATTTCCATGTACCCAAAGGCACCATTCGCGCGACAGTATTGATCGAAACGCTACCAGCCGTATTCCAAATGGAAGAGATCTTGTACGCAATGCGTGATCACATCGTTGCGATGAACTGTGGCCGTTGGGATTACATCTTCAGCTATATCAAAACGCTGAAGAACCATAAAGACCGCATCCTGCCAGATCGTCATGGGATCGGCATGGATCAAGAATTCCTTAACGCTTACAGCCAACTGTTGGTACGCACTTGTCATGCTCGCGGCGCACTGGCGATGGGTGGTATGTCAGCCTTTATTCCAGCAAAAGATCCGCAAGAAATGGCGCGTGTGACTGCCAAGGTAATCGAAGATAAACAAAGAGAGTCTCAAAACGGCCACGATGGCACATGGGTCGCGCACCCTGCGCTGGTTGATTTGGCAATGTCGATATTCGATAAGCACCTCGATGGTAAAGTAAACCAAATGGATTTCCAAAGCCCAGAGCATGTAATCAATGCAGACTTATTGCTGAAACCTTGTGAAGGTAGCCGCGATGAAGCGGGCGTTCGTAAGAATATCCGCATCGCGCTGTATTACATCGAAGCTTGGATCCAAGGCTACGGCTGTGTACCTATCTACGGCCTTATGGAAGATGCCGCAACCGCTGAGATCTCAAGAGCCAATATCTGGCAGTGGATCCACCACGGGGTAACACTCGATGATGGCCAAACCTTTACCAAACAATTGTTCCACTCTTGGCTTTACCAAGAGCTAGACACGATAAAACATGAAGTCGGAGACTCGCGTTATACAGCAGGTCGATTTGAAGAGACAGCCGATCTTTTCTATCAACTTTCTACAGCCGAAGAGTTCGCCGCCTTCCTAACTTTACCCAGCTATGGGCTATTACAAGAGTCCAGTTAGGACTCTTGTACCGAACTGAATCAGTCGATGATATCCACAACAAGAGTAATGATTGGCTGACTTAGCTTGGTACACGGCCCCTTGAAAAACTAGGAGATAACATGGGAAGTTTGACTCTACAACAAGCGTTAACCATCATTGATGGCACCTTAAAAGCAGGAAACAAGATCCACACTGAGCCTTTGACGGTCGCCGTCTTAGACAGCGGTGGCAAGCTGATTTCTTTGCAACGTCAAGACGGCTCTAGCATGATGCGACCAGACATCGCGATTGCTAAAGCGTGGGGGGCACTCGCACTGGGCTGTTCCTCTAGAAAGCTCGCCCAAGATGCTGACAACAGGCCTGCATTTATCTCCGCCGTAAACGTACTCGCACACGGAAACATGGTGCCAGTGCCAGGGGGCCTACTGATTCGAGATAAGGATAAAACGGTACTGGGCGCGATTGGGGTCAGCGGTGACATTTCAGACATCGACGAGAGCTGCGCCATTAATGGTATTGGTTGCGCAGAGCTGTTCAGTGACGAGATGCTACAAGCTTAATTCACTGTACTTGAATTTCTTAAACAGGAACAAAAAGCCGAAGCTATTAGGCTTCGGTTTTTTTATTCATACGTTGCGCCAACAACGCTAACGAACAAACGCCACTAAGCGCGCCCATTTAGCGTCTTCCTTCAATTTATTAGACAGCCAGTAATCAACACTAAACGATCCCGCGCCAAGTACCGCTAACGCTAGATACCCACCAGCAACAGAGACGTTTTTGTAGAAGTGAATCATTTGCCCCGATGAACTTGGGTCGAAGTGAAACATAACACCAGAAACCAAAGAGAAAAGCGCAATCGAGAACGCTGTAAAGCGAGTCATACACCCAGCTAGAATCGCAAGCCCACCACCGAGTTCAAGCAAGATAACCAAAGGCAACAAGTGAGCGCTGACTCCTTGAGAAGCCATGTATCCCGCCGTTCCTTCATAGCTAAATAGCTTTCCCCAACCCGCTTGAATAAACAAGTAAGCCAATAAAATACGAGCGAAAAAAGTCAGTGTGTCGTTCAATCTAGTGTTCATAGTTCTAAGCCTTGATAAGTTTCATTGCCGATAGGTTATTCGGCTTAGCATTAAGATGATAACGAGAAAAATAGAACAACTTGTTTGAAATTTTAGTAGACATACTTGCATACAAATTACTGGCTAAATCCGAAGATTCAACAACCTCAATGCTGATACCATTGGCTTAAATTCATTGAAACACTTGTCCCATTTTTATTGATTTTATGAAGACTTTGAAGAAAACACTGCCGCTCGATACTTTACAAATATTGGATGTTCTACAACGTGAAGGGACTTACTCGTCAGCCTCTGCGCACCTCAATCGATCCGTATCTGCATTAAGCTATCAGATTCAAAAGTTGGAAGACGAACTCGGTATCTTGATCTTAGATCGATCAGGGCACAGAGCCGTGTTTACTCAAGTCGGTAAAATGTTGGTGGAAAATGGTCGACAATTGCTAACGGGATCAGATGAACTCATAACCCAAATACAACGTTTCTCAAGTGGTTGGGAAAGCGAACTGTTTGTTTCTTATGACGGTATTATCGGGCAAGACATTGCGTTATCACTAATCGCTGATATGGCAACGGAGTGCAGCACGCAACTGTATGTCCAAGAGGATATTTTGTCAGGAGGCTGGGAGGCGTTAACCACAGGAAAAGCAGATATTCTTATCTCATCGATGCCCAATATCGAGCTACCGAATACCGTGAACAGTAAAACCATCGGCAGGGTAGAAATGATCTGGGTGGCCGCAAAAAATGCACCCATTTTAGACGAGAAAAATCCACTAAGTGAATCAACACGACGTGAACACACAATCATCGCAGTTGCAGATACCGCTAAGTCAGCGCCTAAAATCACCAAGAATATCTTGCTGAATCAAAAAACCAGTACGGTCAGTTCAATGAGTAGTAAGTTGACGGCAATTCAACGTAATCTTGGTATTGGCACTCTACCCAAGCAATTAATAACATCCGAGTTAGAAGACGGAAGTTTAGTGGAAATTGGCCACGCAAGAACCGTTGATATCGTGCTCGCGTGGCAAATAGGCAATATGGGGAATGCAAAAACACTCGCTTTGAAAAAGTTAGAAAAGTGCTGGAGAGCATCAGCTCAAATTCACTAGGCCTATCCCCTATCCGGGCACTCTAGATATCTATTTATCTCTTCCAATGAATCGGCTTTGTTGAATACTCTCACCGTCGGGATTCGTTACTTTAAACTGGTAAACTCTCGGGATATTACCTTTGTAGAAAAATGCTCGTCCATTCTCAGTTGTTTCTTGTACTTGTTGGCCTCGAATGTTGGTGGTCACTTGAGCATTAGCAAGGCGTTTACCATCTTGGTAAGCCGTCACCACCACTCCATTATGTTGCTCGAAAATCGACATTTTCAACTCGGCATGAGATGCAAATGAGGCTGCGAACAGTGCTGTGCTAAGGGCAAATTTAAATTTCATTTCAGTAATCTCTGTATTGTGGGAATATGAGAAATATACGGATGGGGACTCTCTATTGATAACGGGAAGTCTTAAATAGGATGTCCTAAATTATTGAATTACATCGATGGAACTTGTTCTATTTTCTGGTTCAGTGTCGCCCCAAATTAACCGACACAAAATTACAGACACAAAAAAACCGAAGCCCATCACTTCGGTTTCAAATCAAATTAAGCTCGTTCAGTTCACTGAGTTCAGCAAGCCGATTACTCGTAAGCACTCAACCATGTTTTTAGCAGCTGGTTAGTATTCTTCTTCTGGCTAGCAGACAATGATTTAACCAATTTTTTTTGCATTTCGACATGTTCAGTCATCATTTCATCGATCAGAACTAGGCCATCTTTGGTCAGTTTCACACTCACGCTTCGTCTGTCTTCCTTACTGTGCTCTCGACTTATTAACCCTTTGGCTTCCAGTTTATCAAGACGATTGGTCATCGCGCCTGACGTTAGCATCATTGAGCCAATCAGCTCTGAAGGCGTCAGTCGATATGGCTTTCCAGAGCGTCGTAAGGTCGCCAATACATCAAACTCGCCCAACTTCATGTCGTACTTTTTATGCAGGTCGGCAACTTGCGTTTCCATATACTTGGCAATACGCATAATTCGGCCCATCATTGCCATAGGCTCAGTTTCTAATTCGGGCTTTTCCTTTGCCCATTGCTCTACAACGCGGTCGATAGCATCCATTTGCAATCTAGCTCCGTTATTAGTCTGATTACTTTAAACTAGTTTAACATAAAGATACTTTACAACCACTAGTTCTCAGTATACAGTTCACACAATAGTTATCTTAACGTAAAGATATTTTAGATGAACATATTATTAGCAATGATTCCCGCATTCTTCTGGGGAACAACTTATGCAGTGACGCAATTTACGCTACAGGAGTGGCCACCACTATTACTAGGTGCTTTGCGTGCATTACCTGCTGGTTTGTTATTGCTAGCGGTAAAACCGACACTGCCGAGAAAAGGCGAGTGGCAAATCATTTTCACTCTAGGCCTGATCAACATCGCGACCTTCTTTGGTTTGATCTTCGTGATGGCACTAACCCTGCCTTCAGCGATTTCAGGCGTGGGGATGATCTCTGTACCTGTGTTCGCAATGATCTTCCATTGGGTAGTGAAGAAACAGCGCCCGCATTTGATTCAAGCCTTGTCAGGTATTGGCTTGATCACCTTAGCTTGGATTCTATTCAACCCAAGTCAAATCGCATTGAACCCTATCGGTTTAGGCGCCATGTTTGCCGCTATCATGTGTATCGTTATCGGCAGCAGCATTACCAAGTCACTGGGTAATCGCATGCACTGGTGGAAGGTACTCACATGGCAGCTCATTCTGGGCGGTACGATTTTGTCTGTCGCGTCTGGCGTTCATGCCTTCATCGACCCACAGCCTTATGTTAACGCTGTCACTCATTTCGATACTCGTAATGCGATGGGCCTATTGTGGGTGATTGGGCTAAACACGGCACTTGGTTACGGCATGTATGTGTGGTTGCTGCAACGTATGTCTGTAGTTGATTTCACCTTCGGTGGCATCGCTAACCCAGTAGCAGGTATCGTTACAGGTATGGTGTTGATGGGTGAATCATTCACTGCAGTCCAATACTCACTAATGACAGGCATGATCGTAATGTCGCTGCTACCGCAACTTATTCTTGCAGTCAGACAATCCAAGCAAGTTAAGCCTGTTACTCAATAGTAATCGCATACAGAAAATACCTATTCCAGAGCCCAACAAACCCGCCGAGTGCGGGTTTTGTTTTATTAGCATCACATCCATATAAGTTTTCTATTTGTTCTCAATCTGTTACCAACTTATGATTAAAGAACTCATAATCATTCGGTGCTCCTTATGGCAAAAGATCTATTCTCGAACTTAGATTTAAATTTACTTCGCACTTTTATCATTCTTCATCAAGAAAGGAATATGCGTAAAGCCTCCGAGCGCCTATTCGTATCTCAGCCTGCGATAAGTAAAGCTCTACAACGATTGCGCGATCATTTCGACGATGAACTATTTGTCAAAACGCATCACGGCTTACGTGCAACTGAACACGCAAATATGTTGGCTGAGAGTATTTCACCTATCTTGGATGACCTATCCTCGGCACTCAATAATAGTAATGAGTTCGATCCTAGTGAACTACGCGGTCCATTGAAATTAGCTTTGTCTCCATTTCTTTTAAGTTCACTATCTAGCAAGTTGTTCAATGCAATTCGTTCTCAAGCTCCACACGTTCAAGTTCAGCTATTAAATTGGTCTAAAACAACGATGTCAGACATCATCAATGATGAAGTTCTGATTGGCTTCAATTATGAAATTAACCACGCCCCAAAAGAACTATTACAACAGCCGATCGCACAAGACAGCTTTAAGGGCTATCTAAGAGAAGGGCATCCTTACCAGAAAGATTTCATTGAAATCAAAGATGGTGTGAAGTTTGAACTGGCGACGATCATTGCTATAGACTGGAATTCTCATCAAACAATTGCTGAAAAAATTCTAAAAATCAAAGGGCTTGACGCCAGAATAGGCTTTCGCTCCGAGCTTCCATCAGCAGTTATCGACGTAGTGCAAAACTCCGATATGATGTTTCCTGCCTCGAAGTTTTTAGGAATAGAGAAGAAAACCTCTTTACGAGCTATCGATATCTTGTTTGATAACAAAGATATTAACCCTGTCGTTTGTGCTTATTTTCATCACAAGAATCGAAACAGCCCAACAACTCTATGGCTTAAAAAGATACTTGATAACCTTATCAATAATAACCAGTAGTTATCAGCGTCTTTACTTTCCTTTATTAATAACTAAACGTTAATGCCTCTATTCCTTTAAGGGATTAGAGGCTTTTTTGTTCAATCCATATACTTCTCTCATCGGCTAGGAACGCCACATAACACTGCAAGAAGCAACTTAAGTTCCTAAACAATTATTTGAGAGTAAACCATGAAACTAAAATTACTGAGCACTGCTATTGCGGCGACATTCCTTGCTGGCTGTTCTTCTTCTGGTTCAAGTGATAACGGCGGCGGTATTGATCCACAAGACGGTATTGCTGACGTTACATACTTCCAAGGCGAAAACCTACAAGCAGCAATCATTAGTGGTGATGAAGGTAATTACCAAGCTAATTTATTGCAAGGAAGCAATGGTAATACGGTCATGCGCTTAAATGGTACAACCTATGTAACCAATGGTGATGAAGTAAAAAATGCTCAAGGTGAAACCATTGGCCATATACAAAAAGAAGGTTCAGAGCTTATCTTTCATGGCAACAATGGTGGAGAAGCAGTACTTAAAGTTGAAAATGGCCGTTTAATTATTTCTGAAACGATAAAACCAGCCCCACAACTACCACCTAAAGATGATGATTCATGGGATGGAGATCATGGCTGGGATGTCACGAAACCTGCTCCAGAATTACCACCTAAATGGGATGGCGATGAAGGACACACAAACCCATTTATACCAGTGACAATTAATGGTGTTGATTATGTTATTGATACAACAACTAACTTAGTCACAATTGATGGTGTTGTTGTTGGTGGAGCTGAATATGATGGAAAAGGTCGAATCGTATTTACTGATTTCTCTACTGGCGAAACTATGCAAATTGGAAAAGACAGCAACGGTAATATTACCATCATCAGAGGTGATGTAGATAATGGATGGGGTTGGGTAAACCCAGATAACGACTTACCTGAATTTGATGGCGGTTGGGATAATCCAAATAAACCTTACACTGTCGAGTTTAGTAAAGAACACCAACAAGCTTACGTGTACAACGAAGAGGGTAAAACGGTATTAATTATTGAGCCAGGTGATACTCATGGATCGTTTGAAGTTCGACTAGGTGCCATGAACTCTGACGACGTTTATGTTATTTATCAAGACAATCGTGGGGAATGGGTAATTGATTGGGAAAAATCAAGCATTGATGGTGAATGGGGAGTATCTCCTGATTCTGAAAAACAACTACCACCAAGCTTAAATGACCAACTGATTACTAGCATTGAATCTGGACAAAATACTGACGGCTCAACATGGATTAGTATTAATGACAAAGCGGTAAGTATTATTATTAATGACGGGAAAATTGTTGATGTAAATATCTCTGATAAAGCAAAGAAAGTAATTGCTGAACGTATTGAGCTTCGCTCAGATTTAAATGCAGAGCAAATTCGTCAAAAGGCACAATCTCTATCTCAAGAACAACGTCAGCAAATTAAGCAAGCTGTAAAAGACCGTGTTAGTCGCAGCTAATCAAAGACAATAAATATAAAAGCAAAGGAGCCGCTTATTAGCGGCTCCTTTTTATTTGAGAGTTGGGAACACGATGAAACGACTATTAATCACTTTATTGATACCCCTTGCCGTATGTGCAAACGACCATCAATTACAAACATTAAATTATCATGAGCCAAGCTTGAGCTTTCAAACAGCTAAAGCTGGAGACAACTGGATAGGTACTGTATCTGGAGTTATTCAAGCAACTGAAGAGATCAACATCAGTGCAGAAATTGACTCGGAAGGTTACCTAGAAATAGGAACTGGTTACGGCTTGATGCTGGGTAACTTTTACACTGAAGCTTTCGTGAGTTATGGCCGAGCAGACCTTATCGATATCTACGATATCGGCTTATTTGGTGGCACCGCCATCACGAACAATATTATGGTGTTTGCGAACACATCGCATGAATGGCGCGATGTTTCTTTATCCCTCATAGATATGACAGATAGAGAATGGAAAAACACTATCGGGACAAGTTACTCTCCCACGGAGTTTATGAACTTTTCCTATTCATTCAGCCATGATCGCCAATTAACGGGTTCAAAAGGTTATTACAACAGCCAAGACATCACTTTTACCCTGAAACCCAAATGGGTGGAGCCTTATGTGAAATATACATTCGGTCAAAAGCGCGTTAGTCCAGGAGATGTATTTCGTTCAGATGGCAGCGTCGAACTAGGCTTCAACCTTCGTTTTTAGTTTACCGTTTCGTGTGGTAGCTCTCACCCCTTTATAGTCTGATTCAGTAAAGGGGCTTTTTTATAACGAATACACTTCTTAAGATCCCTAAGTAAACCCACTAAGAACCTACATTTAAAGAATTTGCTCATCTATCGTACTTTCGTGCTCTTTTTTGAGCCTGAAGCGTATCAGATATTTTTTTTCGACTAGCATAAAGTAAGCACATCGAAACGAAACTGAAAGGTGACATCATGATTACGTCGAAGCTGAAAGCAATTGTATTAGCGAGCAGTATTTTTATCTCACACCAAGTACTGGCGACTGAAAGCTACAATACCGATATTCCGTCAAGCATCATGACGCCAGATACAGTACAAACCAGTATCGGCGAGTTGAATTTTAAAGATGGTGCGCCAACGGCTGAAACCGCGCAAAAGCTTTATGACAACCTAGACACGCTTCGCTCAACAGAAGTGTTCCTCAATGCAATTCCAATGGCTTCGATTGAAGCACTGCGTGTTGGTCATACTGAGATAGGCTCAACATCATCAAACCAAGTGGTGGTGTTCGATAATCTGATGGATTCAAATCCGTTATTTTTAACAGGTAACACCGACACCGTTTATGCTTCGGTTTTCCTAGACCTTGAAAAAGACGGTCCAACTGTCATTGAAGTCCCTGAGGGCATGGGACCGACAACGGTGAACGATGCGTTCTTCCGTTTTGTCACTGACTTGGGCATCGTAGGTCCGGATAAAGGCAAAGGCGGTAAGTACTTGATTCTACCTCCGGGTTACGAAGGCGAAGTGCCTGAAGGCTACTTTGTTTCGCAATCCACCAGCTACACCAACTGGTTTATTGCGCGCGGATTCCTGAAAGATGGGAAGACTGACGCTGCTGTAAAAGCTTACAAAGAGAAGCTGAAGATTTACCCATTGGCGAAGAAAGATGATCAACCAAAAATGGAGTTCATCTCTGGTAGCGGCAAGTCATTCAATACCATTCATGCGAACGATGAGCACTTCTACACCGAGATTAAAACGGTGCTAGATAAAGAGCCGATTTCATTCATCGACCCAGAACTTCGTGGTTTAATGTCGAGCATTGGTATTCAGAAGAACAAACCTTTTGCACCCGATGAGCGTATGCAAAAACTGATGAAGGATGGCGTCGCGATTGGTAATGCAACAGCTAGATCACTGTACTTCCAACCAAGAGACAAGAAAGCTTACATCTATGAAGATCGCCTATGGAAAACGGCGTTTATCGGCAAAGATTACCAATGGTTAGTCGACCAAGGTGAAGGCGGGCGCAACCTAGATGCTCGTTCTTACTTCTTCTACATCGCGACAGTGAATACACCAGCGATGGCCCTGAAGCTTATCGAAAAGGGCTCTCAATACGCATTGATTGACCAAGCAAAAAGCGGTGAATACTTTGATGGTGGTAAGCAGTATAAATTGAATATTCCAGCGAATGTGCCTGCTAAGAACTTCTGGTCGATTGTGGCTTACGACACGCAAACGCGCTCAGAACTGCAAACCAGTCAACCGCTGCCAAGTAAGAATAATCAGCGTGATGATTTCATTGAAAACAAAGATGGTTCGGTTGATTTGTACTTTGGCCCTACCGCTCCAAAAGGCAAAGAAGCGAACTGGATTGAGACGGTACCAGGTAAAGGTTGGTTCACGATACTAAGACTCTACGGCCCTCAAGAAGCTTGGTATGACCAAACATGGAAGCCAAGCGACATTGAAGAAGTTAAGTTGTAACACGAACCAGACTTAACTAAACAAGCTGTAGATACTAAAAAACGCGCCTTCATCGGCGCGTTTTTTTGTTGTTGTCATCATCTATATGATCAATAGCTTTCTAAGCTCTCACTTAAGATCTGCTCAATCCGTTTGACTATCGGGTGCTGATAACAAGCTCGGTGATACTGAATACCAACATCAAAAGTCACCGCTTCACCGTTGAATAAAACAGGACGTTTACTGAGCCCACTAGGGATAGAAGCCAAATCCATATCAAAGCCAACGTACACATACTGGCTTACTTGAACACATTGCAACGCAGAGGATACCGATGCAACGGTCAGCTTTTGTTGCAATACCAAGCCTGTGCGTTTTTTTAGGCGTTCGTAATAGGAGTTCGCATCCAATGACCCCATCGAAACGCGCACCGTATCAAAGCTTTCTAACTGGTTGAGGTCGATGGCTTCATTTTTGGCTAAAGGGTGAGTATCCGCCACATAAGCAAACAGCTCCAACGACCCTACTTTACGCTCCACAATTCGGTCGTTGAGCTCATTAGGGTAGCCCGACACACCAATCGCTAAGGTCCCTGCTTTAGGGAATTCAACGCCATCCAAAGACCAGTCCATCATCGAGATCTTGGGTTTAGCCTCCTCATTAGTAAGTCCCTGCAACAAAGGGACCGTAAACAGTGTGCTCAGCGGATTGGCGGCGTGAAAAACATATTCGATGTTCGAATCGTTACCAATAAACGACTGCGATATTTGCTGCGCTTGCTCTAGCTTTTCTAAAGGTTCTTTCACCACCAGTATTAGTTGAGTGGTGAACAAGGTCGGCGCATAAACACCTTTGGTTGCAATGAATAACTCATTAGCAAACAAATCTCGACAATCCGAAAGGTGGCGATTAAACGTGGCGCGGCTTATATCCAGAATATGGCATACCTTCGCCTGAGATTGTTGCTCATAAAGCAGGTCCAAAAATCGATACAGATTTAAGTCGATTGTGTTTTTCAAATGCCCTACCTCATTTCCATGCTATGTCGGCCTTTGTTCAGTATGAACGTGAACCAAATAAATTTTAAACACTTAATGCGATAACTTTGCTGCTGATAACGGTTTACCCAGAATGAGGCGTTAAGGAATCTTGCGAACCTTGGTCATCATCAACCCAAGGGCAGCCAACACTTGAGCCACGAAACAGCTGACAAAGAGTACTGGCAAACCAAACATTGTCACCAAGTATCCAGAAGCAGCCAGACCAAATGGCATCAAGAGTTTAAACAAAGACCCTGTAATTCCAGCAACACGACCAAGGTGCTTTTCCTCGAATGCTTCTTGACGATAGCTCCAAATACAAATGCTGCTGTAGACGCCAATCGCACTCACCCATAAGAACGACATCATCAATACGCCTTTTTCAATAACAACCATGTGCGCTGAAGTCATACCTTGCAATAAATAGCTTCGACTCAGCAATGCAGGGAACAAGAATCCAAACGCCTCTAAAACAATAGACAAAATAAGCAGCACACCAAACCCGATGCGCTTTCTAACCTTATCAGCGGTAAAAGAACCTAATAAACCACCGACGCCGGACGCCGCGATCAAGTAACCCACCTCGATATGACTAAGCGCTAATTCAGCTTTGGCAAAATAGATGGCTTGAATCCAGAAAATTGCACCCGTGGTATTGATCACCATCACGACCAAGGTGATGTGCCACATGTTTTTGTTCGCATATAAGATCGACCAACCCTCTTTAAGCGCGCTCAGCACCGACTGTTGAACCACGGGGGCTGATGGCTTGAATTCCAGTTTATTGAGCTGCCAAAATGCTAGCACATACATCCCCGCAATAAGCAAAAACACGTTATGTAACGCAGACAATAAAAGCAGCCCCCCAGACAAAACCGGGCCAACAGTTTCTAACAAACTGTACAAAGAACTCATTCTCGCGGTGGCGATATTTTGCATGTGCTGAGGTAAAACATTTTTCATCATCCCAATACGCGCATTGTGGTAACCATAGTTAAACGCCATCATCAGGAATGCGCACGGAAACAGTGCGTACAAAGGGTTCGGCAACCATCTCACTGCAATATAAGAGACGACCAATACTGCTGCTTGCCCGATCAACATGCATTGTGACCACTGCTTTTTATTAAACCTGTCAACCCAAACACCGATGAACAGAGCTAATAGTAGGTTGGGTAAAAACTCGACGGCTCTCATCCAACCCATCATCTCTGAAGACTCTGTCAACTCGTAAACCAACAAGGGCAGAGCAAGGTCATAAATCTTGGTACCAAAGGCAACAAAGAACGCTGTTGAGAACAAAACAATAAAGCTTGAGCTTTTCCAAATAGAGGGGGATACCTCTGCACCTTTTATACTTTCCATTTCTCATTCCTTTTAAAAACAATCGAATAACTCTATTATCGAGATTAAAAGATGAAGAAAAATAGAAAGTTCAAACAAGGATTTCACCTTTATGCATTACTGGAAGGCTCTAGCATTTTTACGTTCTCGGGTACTCGTTAACCAACCGACTTCACTCTCTTTAACTGAAATAACGAATGCGCTAGGTTGTACCAAACGTAACGCTCAATTGGTGATCAAAAAGCTAGTCAACGAAGGTTGGGTTGACTGGAAGTCGGGAGTTGGCAGAGGCAACCTACCCACACTCACGCTATTAAAAAGCTTGGACAGTGAGCTTGAGGTACGAATAGATGAATTGCTCTCTGAGAATAAAGTTGACCAAGCATTGGATCTGGTTGATGAATCACAACGGGATCAGTTTCTACTGGGTTATATCAGCCGCTATCAAAGCTTGCCTACTGAACTAGATATTCTGCAAATCCCTTTTTATCGAGGGACACACAGTCTGGACCCGATTGAAGTCACACGACGCACTGAAGCTCACATCACTAGCTACCTTTTTAGTAACTTACTACGTTTCAACAAGTCAACTCACTCGTTTGATGGTGATCTTGCCATTGATTGGTATCAAACAGAGCACCGTTGGCACTTCACGTTACGCAAAGGCTTAGTCTTTCATGACGGTTCACCGATTCTAGCGCAAGACGTCAAAGCACACTTTCAACGTCTGATAGGCAGCAGTCACCACAATAGTCAGCAATTTAAATGCATCTCCGCTATTACTGTTATCGATCCGCTCCACCTCTGTTTCGATATCAATGCCAACACAGGCTACCTTCCATCACTGCTATCGTGCTCCGCCGCAGGTGTTGCCAAAAAAGTAGGAGATAAAATCATTGGTAGCGGCAGCTTTAAATTAGTGGAACAGTCCGAATGGCTAACCATACTCGAGGTTTTCAGCTCCTACCATGGGCACCGACCTTGGGTAGACGGTATAGAAATTTGGAATGTTGGTGATAAAGCCAAAGACTATGAAATGCACTGCGATATTGTTCACTCACACCCACATTACCAACACTCATCCATCTCAAACGAGCTTGCCGAGATAGAACAGTGGGAAAAGGGGTGCGAGTACGCTTTAATAAACCCACATCGACACACTTGGCTATCAAACCCACAACACCTTAAATCACTGAGTGAATTACTACGTTTGCTAGGGATCGCGAAAGACATACCTCTGGACACTGTCGGCTACGCCGAGGGGATGCTATCGACGTCAAATCAATCAACACAGCCAAAGATAGAAACGGCAAATAACCAAAGCCCATTACAAATGGCTCGACAATTCGCTGACCAGCATAGCAAGCCTAAACAACCGTTAAAGATCCTAACCTATCAGCTTTTTGACCACATAAAAATGGCTCGCCACTATTGTGATCGGTTAAATGAACTTGGTTTTATCTGCGAATATCAAGTGCTCGAGTTCCCTGAATTTTGTCAGCCAGATAACCTAAAAGATGCAGACATATTAATTAGCGGCGAAGTGTTTTCAGATAACCTCGATAGCAGTTGGATGGGGTGGCTACAAAGTTCTATCGCATTAGAAGTGTGCCTCACTGATGAGCAAAAACAGTGGCGAGATGAAAACCTTGAACGGCTTTGGAAAATCACCGATTACCAGCAACGACAACCTGCCTTCCTACACATAGAAGCGCAATTGATCACATTCGGAATCTATCGACCAATTTTCCACGTTAAACAGCAGCTCAATTATGCCAAAACCGTGAACCCAGTGGAGCAGTTGGCGAACGGTTGGATTGATTTTAACCAAATCACTATGCGCCGCTAAATTGGTTAATTCTCAACCAAAACTAAACCTCACAAAGAATAATGACTTTATAAAAATATCAATTGGTGAAAATATTTGCTTCTCAATAGTTATATTAGAGATTTAATTTCTACATTTCATTTCAATTAGAGACAAAAAGACAAATTTTTTCTCCGACTACCTCCTTATACTGTGCCACGTCATTAAGGCGCTACAAGCCTATGATTTAAAATAATTATTAATGAGTAGTCACCATGAATTCGAAGTCGCTAACTATCTTGCTTTTTGTCTCTGTTTGCTTAATTTGGGGAACCACTTGGTTCGCTATGGAAGTAGCATTGCATTCTATCCCACCTATTTTTGCTACTGCGTTGCGCTTTTTACTTGCAGCCCCTCTGCTTGCGGTATTGGCGAAAGTCTTCAACCAACCACTGCTGTTCCCTAAAGGTAAGCGCCAATGGCTGCTTATTGTTGCGCTGATGTATTTCGCGATTCCGTTTACGTTGATGATCTATGGCGAGCAATACATCTCTTCAGGTTTAGCGTCGATCATCTTCGCCAACATGCCTGTCGCTGTGATGCTGATGTCTGGCTTATTCTTAGGTCTACGACTGGCGAAGCACCAGATATTCGGTTTGATTACTGCTGTTGTGAGCCTATGTTTGATCCTTGGTAACGAAATGCAGATGGGCGGTGATGACTACTTTATCGGTACAGTTTGTCTGGGGCTCGCGGTTGCGATTCACGCGGTAATGTACGTATTGGTTCAAAAACACTGTAAAGGTATCGAGGTGCTGACTTACAACGCTGTACCAAGTTTTATTGCTGCGATTTTCTTGTTTGCTGTATCGGCAGTCGGTGAGAACGTGAATGTAGAATCTTTCACTTGGGATTCTATCTCAGCGGTCGTGTACCTAGGTTTTGTAGCGAGTGTCGGTGGCATTGTGGCTTACTTCAAACTAGGTCAGGTGTCGACGCCGTTCCAAGCATCCATTTGTTTCCTTATCTTCCCAGTGGTTGCACTGTTGATCTCTTGCTACATCAATGGTGAGGTGCTATCGGAACAGTCTCTGCTTATGATGATCCCTCTACTTTGTGGCATCCTGCTAACTAAAGCACCAAAGAGCATCTTCAAGCTACGTTCAACGCTTAAAACGGCAAGCAGTAACTAAGCAGCTAAATACTAAGATAAACCGCATTCAAACTACCCCAGAAGCTCACCATATGCTCCTGGGGTTTTGTTTAGTCCCAACACGCCTTCACAATTTACTGCCCCTTTACAGCCAACCCCTTCTCATATTGAACCGCTTACCAAGCGAATGACTTAAACATCGCAATCAACTACATTAGACTCAGCCATTATTGCCAGCTCTGGTTAATACCCTTAGTTATCTCTCCACAAAGGAATGTCATGAGTAATCCCATCAAACACATGCGTCTTGTCAAAGGTCAACTTTGTAGGGTTGAGGAACTGACGAATAACGATGATGCGTTCTTAGAACCGCACAGACATGAATACTGGGAGTTAGTATGGTGCGTGGATAATCATGGCAGTCAGAGCATTGATTTCGTTGACTACGACAATAAGATCGGCCGTATTTTCACCATTGCACCGGGCCAAGTACACCGCTCGGAGCTAGTCGGAGAAAGTGCTCGTTTACTGGTATTTACTCCTGGCTTTGTTAAAACCAATCACCGCAACACTCAGCTGGTCGATACTGTTTTTGCCATGCACCAAAGCCGCCCTCCCTATTTGGATTGCAGTGAAGAAGGCAACCGCTACTTGTTGCCTATTTTCGACATGCTGAAAGAAGAGTGCGCACGAGAAGAGAGTGACTGGGACCTAGTAGAATCACTCATGAATAGCTTTTTGCGCTACATCCTGCGCTTTGCTAGCCAATCCTCATTGAAAGGTGAAGTACGCGATAGCCGAGTGAACAAGGTGGTTGATTTGATTGAACAGCACTACATCACCCATAAACATTGTGATTTTTATGCGCAAGCGCTGTCGATAACCAACAAACGTATTAACGAAATTGTCAAAGCTGATAAAGGTAAAACCGTCACTCAATTGATCCACGACCGAATCATTTTAGAAGCGAATCGAGAACTGCTCTTCTCAACCAAGACCATCAAGACCATCGCTTTTGAACTAGGCTTCGAAGATCCGGCCTATTTCAGCCGTTTTTATCGCGGACAGATGAAAGAGTCACCGGCACAGTTTCGAAGCCGATGTGCAGATAGTGCAATATAATACGCAGATAATCCCTTTTTTAGCCTCCATTAAGTTCCGATAATGCTCCCTCTTTATTTCATCCATTTTGGTACATCCAAATTGTTGGGAGCTTATTCGAATGGCCATCAACCTAAAAACCGATCCAATATCTAAGTCTTTTTATCAATACCTATGGCCAGCGCTAACCGGCATGGTGATCAAATCTCTTTTCATAATGGGAGACGCTTGGTTCGTTGGGCATGGTGTCGGTCCTGATGGCTTGGGCGCTATCGCTCTCACCATCCCTGCTTTCTCAATATTCACTGCAATTGCCATGATGGTTGGTATTGGTGGTGCGGCGCTGATGTCTATTGAAGTGGGCAAAGGCAACGTAACCTCTGGGCAAACTCTGTTTAATCAATCGATGTTGATCACCGCTCTATTTAGCACGGTGACCGTCAGCATTGCCTTGTATTGGCTCGATGAGATTATTGCGCTGATGGGGGCTTCTGGATACATGGCTGAGCTGACTCACGACTACCTATCGGTAATGCTGCAGTTCTTCGTGCTCTACTCGTTAGCTTGGGTTATGTCATGCTTTGTGCGTAACGATACCAACCCAAAACTGGCGACTTACGCCATGTCGATTGGTGCTGTGGTCAACCTCGTATTGGATTACTTCTTTGTCCTAAAATGGGGCTGGGGCATGAAAGGGGCCGCCTACGGCACAGCCATCGCACAGGGTGTCATCGCGTGTATTTTATTGAGTCACTTTGTACGCAAACAAGGCACCTTAACGCTGAGTTTAAAAGGTATTGGTTTTAATAAACTACCAAGCATCCTGAAGATTGGCACTCCAACTTTCTTCATTGAAGTCACAGCCGCTATGACGATCTTGCTCTTCAACTATGTACTGTTGGATCAGTTTGGTGAGAACCACATAATCGCTTATGGTTTAACAGCCAACATCGGGGTCTTTGCTCTATTTGTGATGGTCGGTATTGCTCAAGCTTGTCAGCCTATCATTAGCTTCAATCATGGTGCTAACCAGCCAAATCGCATCGAAGAAATCTTCCGCTTAGGATTAAAAAGTGCAGTCGGCAGTGGCCTAGTATTTATGGGGATTGTGTATCTGTTCGCACCTCAAATCGCAGCGCTTTATCTGGGAGCTTCAAGTGATTTGATTGGGCTATCCGTGACCGCACTCACTTTCTTTTTCTTTGGTGTGCCGCTAATGGGAATCAACTTAGTGATTGCCAACCTGTTTCAAGCGACTGCCAAACCAAAACAGGCAACACTAATATCTCTTGCTCGCGGTTTTGTGTTCGTGGCTTTGGGTATCATCATTCTGCCAAAGCTGTTCCCAGAACAAGGGATTTGGGCAAGTATTCTATTCGCGGAAACTCTAACGGCAATCGTCAGCTTTAGCATGTTACGCAGTTATAAGAAGCGCTTTGCTGACTCTTTAGAGCAACAAATCGTTTAGACGAGCGAACAGCAGAAACTAAAAAAGCTCCAATATCGCTATTGGAGCTTTTTTATTTATCTCGCGTTAGGTGACCATGACATTAGCGCCAGCTAAACATTCGTACTTCGTTGCCCTCTTCTGGCTTCTTCGGAATATTCAAAGACAGCGCCAAAGAAACGGCCGCCATTGCTGCACCAATGTAGAACACAGTCGCAGGCGAAGAGAGCCAAATCACACCGAATACAACAGGAATAACAACCGCCGCAATATGGTTGATAGTGAAAGACACGCCCGCGGTGGAAGCCATATCAGCAGGGTCGGCAATCTTCTGGAAGTAGGTTTTGATTGCTAGAGCTAGAGCAAAGAATAGATGATCGACCACATACAATGCTGCCGCCCATTCTGCACTTTGCACCAAGCCGTAACCGACAAACACACCAATCAAACCCACATACTCGAAGATAAGCGCTTTACGCTCACCCACTACACCAATGAACTTACCGATACGCTTAGCAAACAAGAAGTTAAACAGATAGTTAATTAAGAACAGTAGCGTTATGTCAGCGGCTGAGTAACCGAACTTCTCAACCATCAAAAAGCCTGCGAATACGGTAAATATCTGTCTTCTGGCACCACTCATAAAGGTCAACGCGTAGTAAAGCCAATAACGCTTTCTCAGCACCAACTTCTTATTTTGCTGGGTCTTCGTTTGAAATTCAGGGAAGCCAAAAGTCATCACAAGCACCAGAATAAAACCTAGGCCGCCAGTAATGCCATATACCCAGGCAAAGTCGAGCTTTAACTGCTCCAACATCACCCAAATAGAACCGTATGTTAGCAAAGATGCTAAGGCACCCACCGAGATCATTTTCCCTAGCATCTCTGGCGCTTCTTCTTTGCTTAGCCATTGCAGTGACAAAGATTGCTTCAGCGTTTCAAAATAGTGGAAACCCGTCGACATCAAAATGGTGGTAAGCAAAAGGCCTGTCAGCGAAGGGAATAAACCAGTAATCGCCGTGCCCACGGTCAGCATCGCTAGCGATATCAACATGAAACGTTGCTCACGTATGAAGGCTAAAACAAACACCACAGTAAACGCTAAGAAGCCGGGTATCTCACGAACACTTTGCAGCAAGCCTATATCAGCACCGTCAAAGTTCGCTTTCTCAATCACGAAGTTATTAAGCAGAGCCATCCAGCTCGAAAACGCGATAGGTACAACAATCGAAATCAGTAATAAAAAGTTTTGCGGCGTTTTCCAGCTCGCCTTCGATGCACTCATAGCAGACAAATCCTAAATAGTAATCCAGTATCATACTCCGGTTTTATGCCGAGTAACAAATCATTAACACTTCTGAAGAGGTTAAAAGGACATGACTTTCATCGTTTGCATAGGGGAGCGTGAAAACAGCAATCGACACCTTGAAATGATGAAACATTATGTTACATTTACAGCCTACTTGATCACAACCAAGTGACGGGAATGACAACCCTGCGTAACACTCCTCTCTACTACGCGCATCCCAATATCAAAATTTCATTCTAAGCCTACCTGCACTTGCAGCGTCTGCGCTTCTGACTTTTATAATAATAACTCATTGGATTAACTATGTTTCCCATCTCTCATGAGGGGAAGTGGTTTCGATTTTTAATGGTATTCATATTCCTTGGTGCTGCCATGGAGACGGATATCTATCTACCCACATTTCCCGATATATTGAACGACTTCAACACTGACGCGGTTATGGTGCAGCGCATTCTGAGCTATAACTTTATCGGCATCTGTATTGGTTCCTTACTCTATGGACCACTATCGGATCATTTTGGTCGCCGAAAGATACTAATGTTTGGTTTTAGTGTCTTTCTTGCTGCAAGTATAGGCTGCATTTTTGCTTCAAGTATCGAGCAATTATTAGCGTTTCGACTGCTCCAAGGCTTCGGCAGTTCAGCGTGTGTAATCGTTGGTACCGCAATGATCTTTGATCTGTTCGATGAAGAACCCGCCGCCAAACTGATTGCCGATCTCAATACTTTAGTGGTCAGCTTGATGGCTTTTGCACCTCTTATTGGCGGCTGGATAAGCCTCCATATGGGTTATAAAGCAAACTTTGTCTTTATCGCCATTTTAGTACTGCTTTCTGCGACCAAATGTTTCTTCTTCTTGCCTGAATCTTTGAGTAAAGATAAACGGAAGAAGGTCGCGCCTAAGCGAATAGCAAGCGACTATAAAACCGTATTGTCTTCGTCAGCCTTTTGGTACAACACGCTAGTGACGAGCTTAATTCTTGCCGCCTACATGATTTATGTTTCCAACATGTCGTTATTGTATATAGAGCAATTAGAAGTCAGCCCTGATCAGTTCCCGTTTTTCCAAATGGCAACACTGGGCACATTCGTCTTGGTGAGTTTGAACAACGCACGCTTAATCGACAGGTTTGGCATTGATAAATTAAAAAGTACTGGGCTTGGCTTAATATTTACCACCACGCTCATCTTTTTCTTATTGCCGTCTGAACAACTTAACTCACCATTCATCCTAACAGGGACGATGTGCTTATTTTCAATAGGTGCAGGGTTATCGATTGGATTGTTCTTTGCTAAATCGATGCAAGTTTTTCCAGATCTAACAGGAATCGCAGCATCACTGGTGACGGCTATTCGCCTATTTATCGTTTCTGCAGCGATTGATTTAGGCAGTAATGCGTACGAAGGGACATCGGAGTCAGTCATACATGTGATGACCGCCGTCGTTATCTTTTTAGCGGCTATCTCCTCGCTCAATTACTGGCGTCAAAGCCGATTGAAACAGGCTGAGAATATGTAGCAAGTACCTGAGTAAAGAAGGGAGTTAGCCTCCCTTCTTTATTGATTGAATGCCTTTAAAGGGCTTTATAAAAGGTTAACCACTCACCTCGTTCTAAGCCGCTAACGTTCACTCCTGTGATGCCACTCGAGGTTGTTGCGTTAGAAGGAGAGAATGAAAGGTTAACATTTTTGAATTTATCAGAAATGCTACTTTCCGTTCCTGTTTGAGAAAGAATGTAGCCCAAGTTAGTAGAGTTCCAGCTTGAGTTTCCACTGTCTTCCCATTTTTTAAGGAGTTCTTTTGTTACCAGTTGGCTGCCAACTTTAAGAGCCGGACCACTAATATTTCGGAATTGATAGTAATCCACCCCTGAAGAAGTCAGCGCAATCACTTTTTCAGCCAATACATACAAAGAGTTGATTGCCGAACTGCTCAACACCTCTTTCACTATCAAGGTTCTATTCGTGTTATCAACGATATAGAGAATGTTCGCTGTAGCAACCGCACTTATTTTGCCATCCTTCGATGTTGCTATCTTACTGATGGTGGAATCGACATCCAACTCCCCGAGTACCGTTTGCTGAATCGAGTTTGAAACCCATTCAAGCTTGTTACTGTCTAGCCCCAACAAAATTTGCTGGTTCGCTACAATATTGGCTGTTTTCAGGTTCAACTTATCAATAGTCATCTTGGTGGATAAGTTAGTTGTGTTAATAACCTCAGCCGCTAAATTGGCGCTCGAAAAATAATTCTTATAAACAATCAAAGCTTCACTTTGGTCGTAAGATGGCATGATCTGAGGCGAAGAGGACTTGAGTGCGTGGCGCCAATTATTCATCGCTAACTTGTCAGCACTTAGTAATCTAACCTCTTGCTGCGAGTAAATCGAACTACCAGTATTTTTAACTGCCAATAACGAGCCGCTTTGCAGCAGTGGAATCACTTTTGTAAAGTTATCGTTGATACATGATTGACTAGAATCAGGAGTTTCAGCAGGTTTAGGTTTCGGCGTAGGAATTGGCGGCAGCGTTCCTCCGCTTCGGCTACTGTAGCTATCAATCTTAAACGCCTTTGCACCACTATTATTATTGGTACTCGTTAGACTCGATAAGAAGATGCCGTTGGCACCTTTACTATTACAAATATCACTCTCCGTCGGTGAGGCGTAAGACGTAGGCTTATAAACTTTATAGGCTTGGCTACCATTCAATGTAGGTACTAACTGAATGATTTCATTAGACTCTACCGGTATCTCTACGCCACCAGTTCCGCCTCCATGGTGGTCATCATCGTCGTCATCGTCATCGTCATCGTCATCATGATCGTCGTAATCGTCGTCATGAGAACGAATACTAATCAAGCCAGAATTAGCTTGGGACGCCAAACCATTATCAAGAGTCACTGGCTTATTACGTGAAGAGCTATCGATTTGCATCACGACATCATTCGCCGTTAGAAACACTACCTGACTGCTCGCTGGATTCAGAGCGATAGATTTGGCACCAGACAATTCTGGCACCGATTGAGAACCGCGAACAACCAGAGCATCCTCTATTTGCAAGTGCCTCGAAGCAGTCCCCGCGACATCGACGCCTGAAAGGTCCAACGTTTTATGCTCGATCATGAGGTCGAGAGCATGGGCAATATTTGTGTATGCAGCTTGCTTTCCGTCAGTTTGTGCCTTTTTCAGCGATTTTAGCAACACATTAGACTTATCTTTAGGTCCATATGTTGTGTCTAGTGAAGCAAAATTCACACCGACATGATCACCTAATTTACTTTGAAGTGATGCTTTAGCCTGTTCTATATCGTTGCTAATCGTTGGATTAAACATCATCTCGCTATGAATCAAAGTAGTGAAAGGCGTCACCAGATCCATACCAGGAGAAGCGGTTAAAATTGCACCATCATATTGCCTCTGTTGTGCATACCCGGAAACGTCTGTAATGAGTTTTTCTTGCTCACTGCATACACCATTCAGATCTGCATCAGCACATACTAATGAACTTTGAAAAGCATGGCCTGAAGTGGTCGCTCCAACTGGATTCTCTCCATCAGAACCCCCCCCACACCCTACGACCATTAGGGCACTAGATATAGCTAGTGACAATTTGCATACTAAAAATTTATTGCGCATTTTTTCGACCGATTCACCTAGTTTATTGTTGTATTAGTAGTATTTAATTTTGCTATTAAATCACTTAACCAAATAAAAGATCAAATGATATTGATAACTACTATCATTTAAATTAATATTCTCAGCCTTTCTAGCGGGTAATTTATAAATCTTTGGAGTTCAAGTGGTAAGGAATCCATACAAATTGGCGGGTGTTTCACTCGTTTCTACAATGCTTATTGCTTGTGGTGGTTCAGAATCAGATCCCAAGCTTAGCCAGTCACAAACTCAGCCAAAATCCTCGAATATCTCAGGCATAGCGTTAGATGGTTATTTGCACAAAGCTAAGGTCTGTTTAGACAAGAATAGCAATGCGATGTGTGATTCTGCCGATGGAGGCATTGCGACAACGGACGCCAAAGGACAATTCCAACTTGATGTCGACGATGATGTGGCTCAATACAAAGTGTTGGTTGAAGCCGTAGCAGGCATAACCGTAGATATGGATACCCCCAACCAAGCAATTGAGTCTGGGTTTACCTTAGAAGTACCAAGTAACAACTCGGACGTCGTAAGCCCAGTTACCTCACTGATTGCCAGTGTGTCAAAGTCCAGCGGTATCAGTTTCGATGATGCAACTGAGCTTGTTGCTAACGACCTAGGGATCGACAAAAGCCTAGCATTGGGTGATTACTCTGCTTCAAATTCGGTAAAAGGCCGTGAAGTGCACATGTTTGCGCGCGGTGTGACTCGCGTACTGCAAGAAGCCCAAAAAGCTTCAGTAGACGCAGGTGTCGACCAAGTTAACGCCCGTAAAGGTGCAATATACAAGCTCGCTGATCTTGATTTGGTCGAGTTCAAAGCCAAAACGGATCGACTTTCACACGGTGCGTCTGGGACAGACAGTGCTCTGCAGCAACTCGGCAAGGAGTACCGAGAGCAGCTCAAAGTCTCGCAAGAAGATATCGACGGTAGTGAAATCGTGGTTAAACCACCAGCGCCAAAACACGGTAAAGTCAATGATGCATCAGATACTTTCAACTGGCAGTTTGTGCGTGGATTCAACCAAAACACAGATTACGAATATTCCTTAGATTCCGGTAGCACCTGGTCGACTGTCATTCGCAAACCGATTGTGGTTGGAAAACAGGCATTCGATAAAGGCTCTATTCAGGTTCGAGTCGCAGCCTCTAGTGCACGGAATACTCCAGCAGGTAAACCGCTTCTTTCAAGCAAAGCATTTACGCTAACGACAGTTCCGGCAGCACCCGCTTGGGTCACAGTGGACAACGCGAGCAATGAATTTGATTGGGCGCTGGTCGATTCTTTTAATGAATTATCTCTCTACGAGTACTCTCTAGATAACGGTGCTAACTGGGTAAAAGCTACTGAAAAACCTCAACGCATTCAAGACTTAGACATTCCAGTTGGACATCTAAAAGTACGTGTCGCGAAGGATGACTCCCTAGGTCACCCGACCGGCTTAAGTGCTATGTCAGACAAACCAATGACAGTAACCCCAGCGCAACCAGTAAAACCTGCGCTGGACTTTGCAAACGACAGCACCAATCAGATCAACTGGCTTTGGGTCTCTGGATATGATGCGCCATCTTTCTACGAGATTAATCTAGGTAACGGTTGGAATACTGTCACTGAACTTCCATATGTGGTTGGCAACGTTTCACTTGCCGCTAACAGCATCTCTATCCGTGTAAAATCAAATTTGAAAGATGCTCGCCCTGCAGGCAATTCACTAGTGATTGGTACGGCTTTCACTCGCTCAGAAAACCAGCCTGTTGCGCCAACCCTGCCGATTATTGATGATGCTGAAAACACGTTTGCGTGGACAGAAGTTACAAAGTTTGCAGGCAATGACTTCTACGAATACTCACTAGACAGAGGTCTTACATTTAGCCCGGTAACTAGCAACCCACAAGCAGTCCCAGATGAGACGTTTGCTAAGGGGCAAGTCTGTGTGAGAGTGAAAGCAGGAACAGATCCTCAACATGATCCTGGTGAAACGCTGTGCTCAGATAAGCCATATTCGGTAACACCTGACAAGCCATCGGCACCAACATCTCCAATCACTCACGATGGGTTAGACACATTTGATTGGACATTCGTAACAGGCTTCTCAGAAGCTGCGAATTACGAGATCAATGTACTCAACACTGGTTGGGCAACAGTTACTCAGAAACCTTATCAGTTAAGCGATCAAGCTTACGCTATTAACTCAATTCAAGTGCGAGTCAAACGAGATCCAATTACCGGTCGTCCTAGTGGATCAGAGCTGACAAATGATGCTGCGTTTACCGTTCGTCCATCAGCACCCAATGCTCCAACGGGCCTAGTGGTTAACGATACGGACAACACGCTAGATTGGACATACTTTGGCGAATTCACACAACCAGAGCATTTCGAAGTCACGCTCGACTCAGGTTCTACTTGGACTAAAGTCACCGCAAAACCGGTTGTGATCGGTAATATCGACAAGAATATCGGTGAGGTTCAAATACGCGTCGCTCAAAACCCGACGAATGGCATGCCTCATGGCGTAGCAGCATTACCCACACAAGCCTTCACCAAAGTGTTTGAGATTCCAGCACCAACCTCGCCTGAGATTACCAACACTTTCACTGGCTCAAACCCAATCAAGACCAATGGTTTTGAGTGGGACTACTTAACGGCCAACGTTGATGGTCAATCTGTTCGCTTTGATGAAGCCGAATACTATGAGTTCACCAACGACAAAGGCTTGACTTGGCACCCTGCTGTTTCAAACCCGCATTTCATTGGTCCTGAAGCATATGACAAGGCTAGTGTTGGCATCCGACTAAAAGCACATGCGAAAGAAGGTGTAGCAAATTCAACCAGCGACACGCTTTGGGCAACAGCAGCAAGCAGCCGCTTTGTCGGCCTAAAATTCGTACCAATGAAAACTCGTTCTCAAGCTGCTGACTTTGGTTATGGTGGCTCATGGAATACGTACTCGCTCAATTGTATTGCTGAATACGATGATAAAGGGCAAGGGGAACCGACGTTTTGGGCGGAACGATTCTCTGCAGACATCAATACTGTATTCGATAAAGTCGCACAACTGGATGATTGTGGTATTGCGGGTTGGACACTTCCAGACACCAGTGAAGTAATCACGTTGTCGCAGAGAGATCCTGCAACACTGCCATCAAATCTAAGAAGTGGTTACTTGGTATCGAATCAGTCAGTGAATGTATTAGCGGATAAAAATGGCGTCGCTGTCACTATCAGCAAAGGCCAAGAATCTGTTGAGCAATATTATTCAAAATACGCATACGCTAAATGGCAATTGCCATCAGGTACAGAGTTACTCACTGGTGTAGATAGCGCGACGACTGAAATAACCGCCTTTCTGAGTACACAAGATACGAAAATTAACGCTACGGAGCTTTATCTAGAAACCTGGTTAACCGCCAACCAATCTAAGAGCAAAGGTTATGCTGCATTAGAAACGGAAGCTCAAGCTAAAATAGTAGAACTGCAGGCTTTAACCCAACCATGGTCAGATGATCTTAAGAATACGAAGCTAAAGCTGAAAGCTCTTGAATTTCAGGCCTCTGTTGCTCAAAGCCGAACTGATGCTGAGAGCCTTGAATTCATTAACAAAGTCAAAGCGTATAAGGAACAAGTCGTTAAATTAGAGCAAAACACCGTTGCACTGAGCGCATTAGTCTCTGGTTCTGAATTTGCTCAAAAATTGACGTTCATGCAGCAAAAATCCGTAAGTCTATCCAGCTCAACCAACGCACTAAGCTCTGCGTCACTGGCTAAGGATATTCACCAGGCAAGTTTAGACCTGTACAAGGCTATCTCAGATCTAAAGTATCAATATGGCATGGTTAATTCGTTCGCAAGTGAGCTGAATACATCAACACAATCGCTGGGCTCGGAGTTTGCCACCCTAACTACATTGTTCCAGAAGTTTATCAGTGAGATGAATACGACGGCCAAAATCCACAACTTAGTACAATCAAAAGTGCTAGCAAAAGATGGACTGAAACTGGCAAAAGACAATGGCTTTAGCGTTTCTCAAGCAGACGCAATGGTAAGCAGCCGCTTCGCTAAATTGGACGAGTTAGGCAACTACCTACCAAAAAGCACCACCTACCAACAAGGCTGGCGTTGTGTTGAAGACACTAACATCACAGGCAAACGCCGAGTTTGGACACTGCTCAAAGACGGTCGACCAAATGGTGCTGACGATCTTGCTTATGACGCTTCGGCATCTGGTGTAGCGAGTGTATTAGGCAGTAACGGCCTGCTGGAAAGCACTAATAATGCGAACTTATGTGGCTTCAATGATTGGCAAGTACCAGCGCTGTCTCAGCTACTTTCACTACAAACTAAAGCAATCTCTAGCTCAAACTCGACCATAACAATCGATACCGATGCATTCCCTCATCACCGAGGGCTGGATCCTGAGTATGACAAATCTAGCTATTACGGTGGCGTGATTTTTTACTACTGGTCGAATCAAGCAAAGGACACCAAACAATACATCACAAACTACAGCTCTGAACGCAGCTACCAAGATGTCCGTCGTTCGGAAGTCGGTGGTACTGAAGATGCCGTCATCTTAGGGCGTCTGGTTAGAGAGAAGGTAAACACATACCAGTACCTAGATATGCAAGGGAACGTCGTTGTCGATCGCCAAAATGCAATTTGCGCGCAAGACGCTGACAGTAAGCGCGTTTGGCAACTGTTTACCAACGGAGACAGCAGTCGTTTCAAGAAGTACGTAGAGGTAACACCTTTAATTTCAACACGAAATACACAAAAGGTGTGTGGTAAAGCAAACTGGCGCTACCCATCAAAAGCAGAACTGTACGGGCTGCTACCTATCAATTCCGATGTCTTTAAATTTAATAACGTGACGAGTGGTGGCTACTCGAACCGTGGTTCTTATATCACCAGTGATGCCGCTCCTTATGGTCGTGTCGTCGGGTTGAATATGACAACCATGGATGAAAGAGACGTGGGTACTGAAAGTTACGACGGCCGCTACCTATACCGACTCGTTGCCAAATAGGCACTCCAAATCTCTTATTAATTACTACAACAGCCTCTGCTGAGGCTGTTTTCATCTAGGAAACAAGAAATGTTGAACAAGAAAAAGCAACGCGGTGCAGCCGCAATCGAATACGCCATTCTCGCAGCAGCAATGGCAGTCGTACTACTCAATTTTGTTGGCGGTGAGAACGGTGAGCTAACAAAAGCAATCAGTGACGCCTACGGTACTGTAGTCCACAAACTAAAAGACGCACAACAAGCCTCAGAGTAAGCCCGTTTATTGCAAATTAAAGGAATAGTTATGACTGCCAAGCGACTCATGTTGCTGTCGTTATTTTGCTCGGTGCTCGGAATATCCGTTTTACTGTTGAGCCAAACCAATAGCGAGTCTGCGACCACCTCTTCTAAACAAGCCGTTAAGCAAACGGTCAAAGTGCTGGTTCCAACTCGCACGATAGAAATAGGTCAAGCCTATACACCAAACTCGTTCCGATGGAAAGAAGTTCCACAGCAAGAGTTGGAGAACTACATCGACCATGTGACACCGGAAGATATTTCTGCTGATCACTCTATGTCGGGGCTTGCACGTACCAAGCTCGTCAAAGACTCGATATTGTCGAAAGCGGATATTACCGAGCCAGAAGGCGGCTACTCGCTTTCATTAAAGCTACAACCAGGTTATCGCGCTATCTCAGTGCCTGTTGATCAGGTGACATCAAATTCGGGCTTTATTGAGCCGGGCGACCGCGTAGATATTCTCCTGCTCGGTTCACAAGATGGTGAGCTGCTTCGTTATGGCAATTCATCGCAGGGTTTGTATGTCACAACGATTGCTCATGATGTGAGAGTCTTGGCATTTAATGACAAACAAACGGCTGAGTCTTATCAAAAGGCCCGCGAATCTAATCATTATGAAAACGGTATCCCTGACGACAGCAGTGTCTCTTTAGAGGTAACCCCCGAGCAAGCAAACCAAGTTGTTTTGGCTAAACAATTAGGCAAGTTAACGCTCGTCTTACGCGGGCAAAACGAAGACCCAAATCAAACTCAGAATGCCAATTCAGCGACGCTGAAAGCCATCTCGCCAGACACTACTCAGGTATTGCCTGACGTCGGTTTGGTGGAGTTTAGAGCCGACAACAAAACGATCAACAATAAAACCGGAGCTGATAACAATGGCTAGTACCTGTCGTTGGTGGGGGATTCTCCTACTATCAAGCCTGTGCCTCTCTTTTGCATCAACAGCATCTGCACTTGATGTGACAATCAATGAGGCAAAAATGATTCGCTTACCAGAAAAAGCGAAGTCAATTTTCATATCTAGCACCCATATTGCTGATTACCAAACCTTAACCAACACCAAGGTGATGGTATTTGGTAAGCGAGCTGGCAGTGCCACTATCACCGTTTTGAACGAGCAAGAACGCGTCATCTATACCAATAAGATTCGCGTGACTCACAACAGTCGCGAATTCAATGAATTGGTCAAAAACAAGTTCCCAGAAGCGTCCGTAAACGCGGAATCTCTGGGTGGAAAGTTATGGCTAAAAGGGCAAGTGCCTTCACCTATGATGGCGCATAATATCGTGTCCTTAGCGAAAGGCTACCTGTCTCCTATTATTGACCAAACCCAGCAACAAGAAAGCTCAAACACTCAAAACAATGCAGGTACTAGCAATACGACGACTAAAGATCAGCCAATGCAATCCAATGAAGATGAGCTGATTAATCAATTGGTTGTCACTATGCCAAACCAGGTCAACATTCGAGTGAAAATCGCTGAAGTCTCGAGAAATGTTTCTAACAAATTGGGGATCAAGTGGGGCTCTATCGCAGGTGGTGTTGGACAGTTTTCATTCTCTAAACTGCCGAATGTCAGCAGCTGGGGTAAACCAAGCATTACCGCACTGATTGATGCATTAGCGACAAATGGCATGATGTCTGTACTGGCTGAGCCTAACTTGACGGCGATGTCCGGCGAAGACGCTGAGTTTCTGGTGGGTGGTCAAGTCCCATTACCATTGATTACGGCTGATACCACTCAAATCGAGTACAAAGACTTCGGGGTAAAACTGAACTTTACACCAACGGTGCTCAGCCAAAATCGTATCAGTTTAAAGGTGAACCCAGAGGTCAGTAACGTCTCCATCGAAAACCAACAAGTGGTAAACGGGACTAACTTCCCCTCTTTTACTACCCGTAGTGCCGCTACCACCATCGAATTAGCCAGTGGACAGAGCTTTGCCTTGGGCGGCTTATTGAAGTCAGAAGACATTGAACAACTGCAAAAAGTGCCGCTTATCGGTGAAGTACCTGTACTAGGAAGCCTGTTCCGTTCAACTGAATTCACTCGCCGAGAAACAGAGTTGATCATCATTGTCACGGCTTACCTAGTACAGCCAACTCGTTCAGATTCGATGCAGCTACCAACCGACGGTCTCATTCCACTAAGCGATGTAGAACGTCTTCTGGCATGGCCAAGAATTCAACGAAAAAGAACACACGACCAAGACACATACACCGACAACCACAAGCCTCGCTTGCTGGGTGACAACGGGTTCTATTACTGAGGACATCATGAATAAATTATCCTTATTGCTCCCTGCCCTATTTGTGTTTGCGGGATGCGCACCTACGCCAACCACTCAGCAACCATCAGTCGATGTGATTTCTGTGACTAACAAGTTCTCTCTGACACTTGCAGGAAAAACGCTGTCGGCTCAGGAAAAAGCGGATATTTCTGACTTTATCTCTCGTCGAGGCAGCGCGAGTAGCTTGATGGTCAAAATCGAAAAAACGACTCAGAAAGGTGAACGTCAACTAGAGAAAGTAAGGCTTCATCTTATCGAATCAGGCCTCTATCCATCACAAATTTGGGTATCAGACGAATCAACAGAAGGTAAAGGCGACATCACTATTTTAGTCGAGTCTTACCGAGCTAAAGTCACAGCCTGTGACGCGGGTAAAACGCCAAGAACCACGCTCAACGCATACCGCACTCAGCGCAATTTTGGGTGTGCAAATGCCAACGCGCTTGCACAAATGGTAGCCAACCCTAAAGACCTGATCGTCGGTCAGCCGATTAATGGTGCTCAAGGGCAGAAAGCTGTCTCTAGTATCGATAACTACTTTGCTCCACCAGCCCAAAACCAACAGACAAATAATGGTTCTTCGACGACCACGCAAGGAGGTGCGCTATGAATCAAGTACACCAGTTAACGGTACTGATCGCAGCGTCTGAGCAACTCGATACCCTAGCGCTTACGCACACACTGAATGACTTTGGTATCCACAACATCACAGTCTCTTCAAATCAAGAAGACGACGTAGTGCGACACGTGCTGAAGCATGGTATTAAGACAGTATTTCTCGATGTGTTGAATTGTGAGCTGGCTGAGTCGAAACAAGCAGTACAGCGCTTAATTAAGCGTACAGGTTGTCAAGTTATCGCTATTGGCCACTCAGATGAAATTTTCATCTACCGTGGCATGCTGGCATCAGGCGCGAGTGATTACCTAGTGCCTCCTGTGACTCCACAAGATCTGGAACACGTTTCTTTCGCGGCTTTACAAAACAACAGCGAAAAACGAAATGAAAAAGTCATCTCGGTTGTCAGTGCGAAAGGCGGTTCAGGCAGCAGTACCATTACTGCAACTCTTGCTCAACAACTCGCAGAGCTCGATAAGAAAGTGGCTTGTCTAGACCTAGACTTTTCAATGGGCGATTTGGATCTGCTACTCAATGTTGAAGGGAACTCAGCATTGATCGAGCTTTTACAATACCCAGAGAGACTAGACCCGTTAGTATTCGAACGTAGTGGGATCAGCGTATCTGTAAAGCACACTCTCTTTACTGGCTATCTACCTTTAGATGCCACACCATTCTGGCCACAAAAGAGTGCATTGGACCAATTTACTAAGTTTTGCCTACAAAACTCAGACTACCTATTAGTGGATATCCCAACTTACTCTTTGCGTGATCAAGTTGGCTTTGACGCACTGAAAAGTGCCGATATCCGAGTGATTGTCGTTGAGCCTACACTCGGCTCTATCCGCAATGCCGGCCAGATCATCAAACGACTTCAGAATCAAACCAACTCCCAAACGCTTGTTGTGCTCAATCACACCAAGTCTGATTCAGGCTCAATGATTTCAGTTAACGATGTGAAAAAGTCGTTAGGTGTACCGGTAGACGTTCTCATTCCATTCTCCCCGAACCACTTTTTAAGCAAGTCATCACTTGGTCAACCTGCCCACAAAGGCAACAGAAAAGTGAAAGTGGCGTTCAACGCTTTAGTTGAATTAATCACAGGTGAATCGCAGCAAAGCAGCCGCCGTTTTTGGAAGCGAGGTGCATAATGTTTGGTCAAAAAGCAAACACGGTTGATCCTATTGAAGTCAGCCAAGCTCGATTACGTGAAACGTTAACATCCGCTCCCTCGCTACGTGATCATTATCATGTGATTCATGAAGAGATCATCAAGGCAATCGATCCATCGGCTGTTGTGAGTTTAAGTGCGTCCGATCTTGAAGCTAGAATTTCAGAGATGGTATCGGAAATTGTAATCTCTAAACAGTTACCACTCGGTCATCAGGATGTGACTCATTCTGTAGAGCAGCTCCTACATGAATTTTTAGGTTTGGGGCCACTCCAACCTCTTATTGAAGACCAAACAGTCACTGACATCATGGTCAATGGTTACCGTGAAATTTATGTCGAGCGTTCAGGAAAACTGCAAAAAACCACGGTCCAATTTCGTAATGAAGAGCAGCTTCTCAACTTAGCGCGACGTATCGTGAGCAAAGTAGGTCGACGAATCGATGAATCGAATCCATTAGTTGATGCAAGGCTAGACGACGGCAGCCGTGTCAATGTCATGATCCCACCGCTCGCACTTGATGGAACCTACATCTCTATCCGTAAGTTCAATGAAAAGAAGCTGACACTGAGCCAATTGGCACAGTTTGGTGCGATGTCGAATTCGATGATTAAGCTTATTGATATTATCGTTCGCTCTCGTCTCAACGTTCTTGTTGCGGGTGGTACCGGTGCAGGTAAAACCACCCTGCTTAATGCGATGTCTTTCAGCATCTCACCTCAAGAGCGCATCATCACCATTGAAGACACAGCAGAACTGCGCCTGCAACAACCCCATGTGGTACGTGCAGAAACTCGCCCAGCCAATGCAGAAGGTTTAACGCCGATTACTCAAAGAGAGTTAGTGAGAAATTCGCTACGTATGCGACCAGATCGCATCATTTTAGGCGAAGTTCGTGGCGATGAAGCCTTTGAAATGATGCAAGCGATGAACACAGGCCACGATGGTTCGCTGTGTACACTTCACGCCAACTCTGCAACGGACGCACTGGTGCGAATGGAGAACATGCTAATGATGAGCCAGGCGACACTGCCTCTATTTTCACTGCGTCGCCAAATCGCAAACACCATTGATGTGGTTATCCAAGTAGAACGAATGCGCGATGGTAAGCGACGCATTGTTTCAATAACCGAAGTGCAAGGGTTAGAGGGCGAGCAATACGTCACTCAGGAACTGTTCGCCTTTAAAACGTTATCGGAAGACCAGCAAGGCAACCTAATTGGTGAATATAAGAGTGCCAAGTGCGTACCAAGCTTCAACGAAAAAGCGAAATATCACCAGTTAGACGCTCAACTAAGGGTGGCAATGGAGCTTGAAGCCGGATGATTTTTGTTCTTACTATTTCTGCGCTGCTGGCTACGGTTTGGCTAATAAAGCTCAACTCAAAACAAGCCATTGTTAATAAGCGACTGTCCTTGGTATCTGGTTCATACAAAGCAAGCCCTGCAGACGTTTCTATCAAAAAGTCGAGCCACCAGCGCACCAACAAACTGCATGCGTTTTTCCTGCGAATAAATGCTTTGCTACCTGCTTGGGATAAGTATTTTATCGCCTCAATGGTTGTTGGTTTGCCAGTTGCTGGTTACCTGTTAGTGCCAGAGCTTCCAGTACACCTTCGATTACTTGCAGCGGTTGGGCTGTGGCTCATATGTACCTGCGCCATTGTGTTTTATCGCAGAAAGAGACAAGTAGAAGAGTTTGAAAAAGACATCATCAACGTCCTTGGATTAATTTCTAGAGCGGTATCAGCAGGGTTATCCATCCCACAAGCGATTGATCAAGTGGCACAAACGCAACCTGGTTTGCTAGGACGAGAGTTCTCTTACCTTCGCGATAATCTCGCGCTTGGCCTTAGTCTTCGTCAGAGTCTCGATGATACGTGCATTCGTCTTCCTTACAGCAGCTTTCGTTATTTCTCTGTTGCACTGATCCTTAACCAGTCGAATGGTGGTCAACTGCGCGACATTCTTCATAGCTTAAGCCGAACCATGCATGACAACCGAGCGATGAGAAAGAAGGTGAAGAGCCTAACCTCAGAGCCTCGCATCACAGCGTTATTTCTCTCTGTCTTACCCATTGGGTTGCTAGGTGGCATCTATTTAATTGAGCCCTACATGATTAAGCAGCTGTTTAACACTGAACTAGGTCAACGAGTGCTGACCTATGCATTGATTAGCATCAGCATCGGCACCTTAATTTTGAATGCTCTGACTCGTAATAAGAGGTTCTCATCATGATGTATTTTGCCATGCTGCTGTTGGGATTAGCTGTTCTTCTCACGCTGATCGCACATCTATCTTCGTTCAAACGAGACGTTGTGGCTGAGCGACTGAATCGCGTATCAAGCTATTCCTCAAAGTACAAAAACACGTCGAGTAAGTGGCACTTCCAAGGTGAGAAGTCTCGACGTCAAAAGCTCGTTCTGATTGGCTGGCTGAACCCTAATGCAGAGATCTACTTTTTAGGACTTAGGTTGCTCACCATGGCCGCAGGTACTGTTACTTGGTATGCCACTCGCATCCAAGTGCTAACGATGAATTCGGCGGCAGAGTGTATCGCTATCGGCATCGTGGTCGGCATCCTATTCGATCGTATTCTTGAATGGCGTGTGAACCAAGTTCGAATGCAGATCAGCCGAGTAATACCCGATGCCGTCGACCTAATGGTGGTGTGTGTTGCATCTGGCTTAACACTCGAAGCGGTATTTCGCTGTGTCGGTGAAGAGATGCGTTCTATCTCTCCAGCATTGTCACGCGAATGGCTACTCACAGCAACTGAGATATCGGTTCTTGATTCACCACAAACGGCACTCAACAACTTAGACAAACGCGTACAACTGTCTGACATCAACAACGTTGTCACTACCATGAACCAAGCGCTGCAATACGGTACGCCTATCGCTGACGCCCTCAAACTGATCGCTTCGGATAGCCGTCAATACCACTTCTTAGAACTGGAAGAATGGGTGGGGAAAATACCAGCCAAAATGTCATTCCCTTTGGTGGTTTTCATCATGCTACCTGTGGTGGGCATCATCGTTGTGCCAATCATGTTGTCTCTTACACAAACTCTGGGGGGCTTATGAGAACCATCCCGTTATTCTTTTTGTCGCTGATATTGTTCGGCTGTCAATCCACTAACCACGTTGAAAAAGATACCGCCGAAAACATGAAAGTGGCAGAAGTTGCGTTAATGAACGGTAAGCCAGAGAGCGCCATGGATCTCTACCGAAAAATGTTGGTATCGAAACCCAATGACCCGCAGTTACTGCTGTTGATGGGCTCTGCAGCCAATCAAGCCAGTCGTTATGACGAAGCACTGCATTACTTAAAGCGTGGTATCGAGCTTAATCAATCCAGTGCGATTTACCGTGAGCTAGGTCGTTCATGGTTAGCTTTAGGAGAGCTTGAACAAGCGACTTCAGCTCTTGAAGAGTCTGTTCAACTGGAGGCGTCCGATGACGTTGCTCAAAATAGCTTAGGAGTCAGTTACTCGCTCAATAAACAGTATTCCAAGGCAAGAGAGTGTTACTCAAATGCCCTTAGCTTAATGCCTTCAAGCAACGAATACCGAAACAACCTCGCTATGGCTTGGATACTCGATGGTAAACCAGATCAAGGGATTCGTATTCTGCACCCGATCTTTGTCAGAGGTGAAGCTAGCGTAAAACTCCAGCTTAACCTTGCGTTGGCTTACGCGCTTTCTGGCGACAGCGAGTCTGCAAAAGCGATCGCTCGTGAACACTTATCGCAACCGGAATACGCTAACAATAGCTTGTATTATCAAGCCCTAGCCGCTCACGCTGATCGAGGAGAACAATAATGCTCTCTCGTCAGAAAGGTGCGAATAGCGTTGAGTTTCTAATGATCACCCTACCGTTTCTATTGCTGATAATAGGGGTCTTTGAGATCTGCCGCCTGCTGCTAGTCAGCATCATCTTCGATGTCGCCGTTCATGCAGGAGCTCGAGAAGTCAAAATTCGACCAGTTGGTCCCATAGCAAACCAAGTTTTCATCGACACTATCGACAAGTTCCCACTGCTCGATCGCAGCAAGATCAAGTTGTCTCAACCTTTATACGTTGAAAACCTACCGGACTTAGTTAACAGGAAAGCGGCACCGATAAGCAAAGCAGTATTGGGGGAGTACACGGTGTCCTACGCATTCTCATTCGCTCTGCTGCCGAGCCTTTCGACCCAGTTTTTAGAACGTAGCGGGAAAATGACAACCTTGGAAAAAAAGGTATTGGTGAGCTATGACGGTTAATAAAACACACCCGAGAAAACAAGCGGGATCAGCTGCTGTTGAGTTTCCATTTGTCGTACTCGCGATGATGATCATTCTGTGGGGGTTCGTTGCTATCTACCGCTTATTCAGTATGCAGACTCAGTTAGACAATGTTACCTACAACCTAGTGAATGCGATTTCTTCAACTCAACTCAAACCTGAGCAAGGTAAGAATGGTTTACCCGAGACTCTTAAAGGTCCATTACTCGTGCTCGCTGAACGTTATCTGCCGAGTAGCATTGCTCGTGGCGATATTGGGCTTTTACTTGAAAGTCGTGTCTTTGATACTGCCGCTTCGACGTGGGAATACGAATATCTTTATGCGGGAAGCAACTGCCAAAGTGATCCACCTATTGAGGACCTTACGGACATGCTTGTTGTAGGCAACGGTGATCCTGCATTGAATGGAAAACCATCAACTTTGATTCAGCTGACCTTATGCGTAAAGACACCATTTGACTACGAACGGCTCGATCTTCCAAAAAGCCTAAAGAGCTCATCTGTAGTGATAGGTAAGCACTATGGTTAAGTCAATGTTTAGCAGCCTAGCCCGTCAGCAAAAAGGTTCGATCACCCTTTCTTTCTTGGCACTGCTGCTCCCTGCACTATTTATCGCCGTCGGCACTTTGATGATATCGGCGCAAGTGATGGTTTCTAATCGAGCCGCGCAAGCCGCTGATTCTGCCGCACTGGCTTGTGCTTTTGCTGATGAGGCGACTCCGAGAATGATGCGAGTATACCAAGATTACTATCACCCAACACTGAAAGGTGTGAGTGGATTAACGCCAGAAAACCAAGGCTGCCGAATTAGCCTAGGTTACTCCGTTACACCGCTACTACCGCATTTCAGCTATGAACGCTACGACCAAAATGTGACTGCAACAGGTGGTGGCTTTAAGGGGGGGGTTGAAAGCAAACACTCTGCGATTCCAACAGAGTTGGTATTGGTACTCGACGTATCTGGCTCCATGGGCTCAAACATGTCATCACTAAAATCTATTTTGTCCAACGCATTGAATACGATTCAATCTCAGAGCAATAACGCTAACGATTTAGATTCAGTAAGTATCTCGATCGTTCCTTTTGACTCTGGGGTGGCAACACATCGCCCGCCCTGGTTATCCAAAGAAGCAGCCGGAATCTACTGTATCGATGGACTTAGCTATCGTAATGGCGATTTCTCTGCGGCGCTGACCGTAGATAACCTCGCGACGCTGCATTCAGAGCGACCTGTGAAGTTTACGCCGCCAAGTAAGTGGTTAAGCGACTGCAATCAAGACTCACCAATGTTGCCATTGACCAACGTATTTTCCAGAGTCCAAAACTCGATAAACAGCCTAACTGCAAACGGTGGTACTCGCTCTTATCAAGGTTTGGTATGGGGAGTGAGACAGCTTATCCCAAGTTGGCAACAAGCATGGGGAATAAACGTAAGCACTGTACCCGAAACTAGAAGAAAACTGGTGTTATTCACCGATGGCGCTGACGAAGGAGACGCGTTCAATCAATTGGTGAACGCTGGTTTTTGCACTACGGCTATCAAGCAATACGGCATTGAAATGAATTTCATCGGCTATGGCGTCAGCCCATCTCGAATTACTCAATTCGAGAACTGTGCAGGAAATCCTTTACGCGTATTCAGTGCCACCAATACGACACAACTTAACGAGTACTTCTCCGACATTTTGGCGGTTGAATACTCGGCAAGCATCCGACTCACTCGCTAATTCAAACAAAGCGCTTGATTCAAAAGCATCGAATTTAAAACAGATAAATTAAAAACAATATGGAGAAACACATGTTTACACGAGCCCTAGCGTTATTGGCGCTGTGCCTTTCTTTACCTGCATTGGCTTATCAAGAAGGCGATTCTTTATCGCAAGACGTTATCAAGAAACTGCAACTCAACAACGAGGAGCTCACCATTGTCGACTTCTTTGCTGAATGGTGCGTTTCTTGCCGAGAAGAGCTTCCAGAAGTAAACCAACTCTACAAAGAACTTAAAGGCACTGGCGTGACGTTCAAAGGCGTTGATGTCGATGAAGATGTTGAAGTTGGCCTTGAGTTTCAAAAGCGGCTCGGATTGGAATTCCCAGTAGTGAACGATCCAGAGCAAGCATTGATCGCTGAGTTTAAACCTATCGGTATGCCTGCACTTTATTACATCTACCAAGGCAAGGTTATCAAGATTCGCTTTGGTGCCATTAACCACATTGGCGACGTCATTACTGACGACCTCACCAAGATGGGAGTGCAACTGTAATGCTAATCAAAGCCTCCCTTATTGGGCTACTTGCTATTCCAATGACCGCTAACGCAGCTCTCGAACTCGACCTTAGTGGTTTGGGAAAAAAGCCCGTTGAGCAGCAAGCCAGTAATAACAGCACTAACAGCACTAACAGCGATGGTCCCATCGTAGAAGAAGAGATCATCTCCAGCACGGTTTACTCCAGTAGCGGCACGCACTCAAACCAAACCACCAAGAGCGCAACAAGACGCAACATCGACATGGTCACACCAAAGGCAAAGCAGCTGGTTATCAAAGAGAAAGCGCCAGAAGAGACTAACAAGCCTTCAGCGTTAGCGTTTGTCGATGAATTTCTTGGCATTGAGCCGGTAAAGCCTTGGGAGAAAGGAACGCTAGCTCAAAAAGAGATGAAACCGGGCGGTCCAGTACCGGAATTCGATGTGTTCTCCGAAAAAGTCTTCGCCTACAAACAAGGCTCTGTGGGTGGCAGCGGTGTTGGCGGTGGCGGATGTGGCTGTAACTAACCATTAAATCGACAAAAAACACTCAATCAATAAAAAATATTCAGTACTTCAAAAACAAAATAAGAACAAAATGAAAAAACTACCAATTACGCTGCTCAGTGCAGCGGCAGTGGCTAATGTGGCATTAGCTGAAGATCATGTCTCTGTTCATTACCTTAGCTATGAGGAATACGATGACAGAGTATCAGCCAATGACACCATGGTTTCGATTGAAAAAAGTATCGGCTTAGATTGGACCCTAAACGCAGAAATAAGCTACGACAGTGTTTCAGGTGCTTCTCCAGCTTGGGGCCCTACGACACCTCCAGGTTCGGATGCCGACAAGATAAATCGCGCCGTGAAAACTCAGCAAGCCCAGAATAAAACTAATGAGGTCATCCGTGCGGGTTACGATCCTCACCGTGACAGTTATGAGGTCCAGAAGGTCGGCCTAGAAGACACAAGAAAAGCACTCAGCTTGAGTGCCACCTACCGTGACAGGCTGCGTAATGAATGGACCTTTGGCGGTAACGTATCTCAAGAAGAAGACTACGAAAGCATTGGTATCAATGGTAAAGGCTTGATTTATGCTGATAGCGCTAAAAACCGTTCGTACAGCTTAGGGGGCTCTGCTCTTTTCGACCAAACTCAGGCATTTGGCAAATACGTTTTAGGCTCTTCTAACAGCCAGAGCTGGGAAGACATTTTCACAGGCAGCTTAGAAGCGGGGTTATCTCAAACCTTTACACCAAATCTGTACAGCATTTTTACCGCTTATGCAGGCTACCGTAGCGGTTACTTGAGCAACCACTATTTAACGGTTCTTCGCGAAGTCGATATTAACGACGATGGCAAAATCGATGATGACGAAGTGTTCTTGGGGCAAGACTCTAGACCCGATACCCGAGTCTCTGGCGGTATTAATCTTCAGGCCTTTTACTCTTTGTCAGACAGTATAAAAATCCGACCTCGATACAAATGGTTCATAGATGACTGGGGCGTGATGTCTCATCAGTTGGGCGGAAAATTATCTTGGCGTGTCAGTGAGTGGCTAACCCTTGCACCCGGTTATTTCTGGTATACGCAAGATGCGGCAGATTTCTATCGCGATCCTAGTAGCGCAGATCCTTCTTTTGCTTCGACAGGTTACGCGACTTCTGACCTTCGCCTAGGTAACTTCACTGCGAATGCTTATGAGCTTGGCGCGAGCGTTAAGGTCCATAAAACCGTGCGTTTAAATGCGCTTGCGGCTTACTACGAACAGAGCAACGGGTTTGAAGCACAGTGGTGGGCGATTGGAGCAACTTATGAATTCTAAGCAGCCCTTTGTCCATCGCTTTCATGCCATGACAGTACCTTGCGAAGTACAGATCTTATCGCTTGATTTGACTCACTTTCCAAAGGCGTGCGCAAAAGACATCGCTGATGAGATAGAGCAGAACACACATCGATTAGAGGGCAAATATAACTTCTACAGCGATGATTCATGGCTAACGCGACATATTAATCAGCGCACAACCAGTGAAGTCGAACTCGATTCGGAGTCTGCGGAAGTTTTTGAGCATCTCGATCGATTAAGCCAACTGACATTTGACACATTTGATACCACCGTTGGCAGCATCAAGCATCTTTTAAAACAGAAGCCGAAGATGTCACACAGCCATGCGTTTCAAGCTCTCTCTTCCGCACTGGGCAAGCAGGCTTGGGAGCTAAAAGAGACAATGTTTCTAGAAGGGACAATCGTTCGACAAAGAAAAGTCGATCAACAAAAGACAAGGCTGCACGTTCCAGATTCACGCACCCGCTTCGATTTTGGCGGCGTCATCAAAGAGTACTCGGTCGCTCAAGCAGTAAAGATAGGTAAGCGACTTGGTGCAACTTCAATGTTGGTGAATTTTGGCGGCGATATCTATGCATTGGGTACAAAGCCAGATGGTTCGCCATTTAACATTGCGGTTCTGGATCCAAGAGACAACAAGACACCTTTTTTTGCCGTTCCGATTACGGACGCGGCGCTGACTACATCAGCCCACAGTGAACGTCAGATGCAGTTCGGCGATAAAACCACATCTCATATTTTTTCGAAACAAGACGTAGAAAAGAAGATTTTGTCGGTTACTGCAATAGCTTCCTCCACTTTGGAAGCAGGTGTACTTAGCACTTCCTTGACGCTCAACCCAAACATTTCAGTGCCGGAAGAGAGCGCCGTTATTTACATCGACGATCAATTACACATTCACCAAAACACGGAGTTTTTGCATTCATGAAAAGCTATCTACTCACGTTAATTCTATTGTTTAGCGGCTTTTTGCATGCTCAAGACAGCGAGTTTCTTCCGGTTGAAGAAGCCTTCCCCGTTACATGGGAAGCCACGGACCAAGGTGCGGTTATCCGCTTTGATACACACCCGGGGTACTATCTTTACCAATCTCGCTTCTCGTTTAAAGAAGAGTCCTCATTATCGACACTAGCTCCTCAATACTCTCTGCCAGGTGAAGAAAAACAAGACCCTAACTTCGGTAATGTAGTGGTATTTCACGAACCGCTTACCGTTACCGTGCCTTACACAGGAAGTGGCAAGCTCACTGTCCGCTATCAGGGCTGTGCAGACAAAGGGCTTTGCTATCTACCACAAAAACTAGTGCTGGATTTACCTACGCTCAAGGCGTTGACAGAAATCACTAGTGAGAAGCCATCAAGCTCTCTGGTTCAAACACTAGGTGAGATCAGTGATGATACCAATGGCTTGTCGTCGTTCCTCTCTCAAGCAGGTAAGTTACAGGCTCTGCTTGTGTTCTTCTTGCTCGGTTTGGGCTTGTCCCTCACGCCATGTGTACTGCCGATGATTCCAATTTTAGCCAGTATCATCGGTGGCGAAAAAGCAATGACAGGTAAGAAAGGTGCGGCACTTTCTAGCTCTTATGTTCTGGGTATGGCAACCAGTTACGCGATGACTGGAATCCTAGTCACCACATTGGCAAAAGGGGTCAACCTGCAAGCCGCGATGCAACAACCTTGGTTGTTAAGTAGCTTTGCAGCGATTTTTGTTCTGCTTGCATTGGCAATGTTCGGCTTCTATGAACTTCAATTACCAGCCGCACTGCAGCAAAAACTCAACAACGGTTCAGACAAGTTGGGCGGTGGCAAGATCGCCAGCGTGTTCGCAATGGGCGCAATATCTGCCTTGGTTGTGTCACCTTGCGTCAGTGCCCCATTAGCAGGGGCACTGCTGTACGTTTCAACGACTCAAGATTGGATGTTTGGCGGAGCGACTTTGTTCGTTATGGCACTAGGTATGGGCGTTCCACTTATAGCGATTGGAGCGAGTGGTGGACGTCTGTTGCTAAGAAGTGGCGCGTGGATGGTATCCGTAAAACAAGTGTTTGGCGTGCTGCTATTGGCGGTCGCTATCGTGTTGTTAAGCCGCTTTATTGATCCTTCGATCATCATGATCTTATGGGCACTACTTACTATTGGAACAGGTGTCCATTTCGGCGCTTTAGAAGCGGCACAACCGGGCTGGGCGCGCACTCGCAAATTCTCCGCTCTGCTGCCACTGAGCTATGGCTTGATTCTGTTTGTGGGTTATTTCCTAGGAAATTCCGATCCTCTCAACCCGCTTGCAAACCGAGAATCAGCCCAACCTATTGCGGCTACTCCCTTTGAGAAAACAGACTCGATTGATCAGCTAAAGAAACAGATACAAACCGCTGCCAACGCTAAACAGAAAGTACTGGTCGACCTTTATGCGGATTGGTGTGTCTCTTGCAAAGTGATTGAAACAAATGTGTTCAATGACCAACAAGTGAGCCAAAAACTGAAAGAGTGGCAGACCATAAAGCTTGATGTGACTGAAAGCTCACCAGAACAAATGGCATGGCTTAACGACAAAAATGTGTTCGGCCCACCCGCTATTTTCTTTTACTCCCCCGATAGTGGTGAAATAGAGCCTGCGCGTGTGATGGGAGATATTGATAAAGAAGGTTTCAATAACAAGCTCAAACTTGCTAATCAGCTTGTAGCAGCCCGCACAGCAGAGCCAGACAACCTGACAAACTAGACAATCACTCAATGACCTAAACGCCCAATCAATGATTGGGCGTTTTTATTTGGTTTACTTATTGCACCCCAGTTACTTGGCTTTTTCTAACGGTTGGATGACCATTTGAGTCAGCTGTTCAGTGTAAGAATTGATCTTCCAATGCTCAGGGCTCCAACCTTTCACGAAACGTTGGAAATCAGCCCATGCCACGTAAAACATTGGTCGCCATGCGGCTTCAACATCATCGAAAGAAAGGTGTGGCTGATAGTGCGCGAGTGCATCTTTCAAGTGTTGGAAGTAAATATCTAATACCTTTTGCTCGTACTCTTGGCAATCTTGCGGCCTAATTGCGCTGCTCATAAATAGAGCCACATCTTTCATCGCACAGCCGTGACCCACATATTGGAAATCGACGGCAGCGGCGTTTTCGCTCTCTAGATCAAAACAGAAGTTGGCTAGCTTAGCGTCACCATGGACCAAGGTTTGATATGGACACTCTTTTAATAAACGGTCGATGTACTTAGCTTGCTTCTTCAGTGGGACATCAGCCAAAGCATTCAGCTCATCGGGGCGAGTGTCTAGGTGCCAATATGTACCGACTTGCCACAATGACGACGACTGTTGTTGATTGATATTGATGTGTTTTGCGTGAAAATTAGCGAGCCATTTAAGGCAAGCATCGCGTTGTTTTTGCTCTTCTCGTGTGTAACTAGATGCCTGATAGTCAGAAACAGCAGGCACATCAAACTGAGAGGTTAACGGAAAACCTATATCTGCTAGGTCTTGCATCACGATAAGCCACTCATCCTCTTGTAGCTCACAATGCAGCCCAACTGGAACAGGACAACGCTCGTCCCATTGTTGAGTGAAGGACTGATACCATGCAGTTTCCACTTTGTAAGAGTGAACTTTGCGTTGATGAGAGAGTTTAGTATTCCAGCCTTTAGGGTGTTCCGCTTTATCTGGCAGCGCGACATGTTTAACGATAACGCTGTTCATCGAAGCGCTATTATCTTTAGCAAAGACCAAGCGAACTAACTCGCCATACCCGCCCCACAGGCGTTGAATCACTTGGACATCAAATCCTTGGTTACAACCCAACGAGATCGCTATTTTTTGATAAAGCTCATTTTGATAAAACTCTTGTTGATAACGCTCTGGCTGATTTTGACTTGAACTCGCTTCAGGTTGAGCTCGATTATTTGACGATATTGATTGAGACATATTACTCGTTGTTATGCTTTTTCGGATAGAAGATGTGACCACTGTGGCTGCCTATTCATGTAGTGAACCACATAGCTACAAACCGGCACAATTTTGAAGCCAGCTTGTTCAATTTCAGGCAATACCGACTCCATCATCACCTTACCAAAGCCCTTGCCTTGCAGTTCATCAGGAATGCGTGTCGACGTGATATGTAGTACATCTCCGTCCTTTTGATACTTAACGACCGCGAACTGGTTGGGTTCTAACTCTACCGTGATCTGGTTCACTTCTTGATCCCATTTTACTGCCTGCATTCTCAACTCCTGCAAATAATTGATACGACAAACAATAAAAGTTTGAAGTATGAGTTCCTTGTAATAGACTAACGCAAGTGCATATAAATAAAACTAAGTACTTACAAACACAGCAAATAATTCAGTGCAATCGGCTTAATATAAAATCAGCAATGATAAAAGGCACTCTATAAATCTATGTGAGTACGTCCACTAAATCTAGCACGTAATAACCCCTTGTTAGCAAGTTACCAATATAACTAACAGACGCATGTTGGCGCATGGAGAACATATAATGAACGCACCCCTGAAGAAGCCTTTGGAGCATAATCAGGCACTTCAAGACCCTCGTAATCGCACCGTTTCCACCATCAATAGCACTGATGCGCTGGCCATGATTGAGCACGGCAGTGAGCTGACATTAAATGTCTCGACTCCCGTTGGCACGAAGTTTCTCGCCACCACCAAGTTTATCGGTACGCACAGTGATAACTGTATTGTGGTTGAGGTTCCCGAGGTATCCAATGAAGATCTGAACTTTTTCTTTCAAGAAGGCTTTTGGATGACCGCTCGTGCGTATTCTCTGCGAGGTGAAGGGGCGCTTATCCACTTTAGAAGCCAAATTCACCATAGGATTGGCGAACCCTTTCCGATTTTAGTGCTCTCTACACCAAGTACCATGCAAGTGACTCAACTGCGTAAAGAGACCCGATATGAAGTGAATCTAGCTTCAAGAATCATCTTCAACGACCAACGAGCAAACTGTGAGATAAGAGACTTATCGAAAAGTGGTTGTCGTTTTGTGACCTCACCGACTTCTCGCGCGATTCAGATTGCCGATCGAGTGTCGATTGAGATTACGCCTGAAAACTACAATGGCCCGCTGATTCCGCCATTGAGGGGCATCATTTGTAATCTGCAAAAATCGACGCACTACGCTCGATACGGTGTCGAATTTGATGATATTGGCCGAGCCAACGCTAAGCACTTGTTGGCAAAATTAAAGTTCGATGGCACCAAGCTCTGCTTACGAAACGGTTAACGCCTTTTAAGACGCGACTTTCTCCGAATACCGTAAGCTGACCAAAAACAAATGGCTCCTAGCGAGCCAAACCTCAACCAATAAAAAAGCCATCGACTCTAAACGATGGCTTTTGCGTTTTGGCTGCTATTTATTTGTTTAGCTATTAAACTTTGTATTTAGCTATTTACGCAGTGCGTTCAGTTTCGCTTGAGCGATACCAAAAATAGTATCAATTGGGTAGCTACCCTCATCACTTGCCTCACCTGCGGCTTTGCCTGTGAACAGCTCAATCGCTTCTGTTACATGGTCAATCGCCCAGATATTAAACTCGCCCTTTTCAACCGCTTTTACGATGTCGCTACGCAGCATCAGGTTGTGAACATTTGAACGCGGGATGATCACTCCTTGTTCGTTTGAACGCCCTTTGATTTCACACACATCAAAGAAACCTTCAATTTTCTCGTTTACACCACCTATGGGTTGAGACTCACCAAACTGGTTCATCGAACCCGTAATCGCAATATCTTGACGGTTTGGTTGCTTAGAAAATGCAGATACCACCGCACAGAACTCGGCCATACTCGCACTGTCACCATCGACGCCACCATACGACTGCTCGAAGGTAATGTTAGTAGTGAGTGGTACTTTGGCCGTTTTACCAAACACAGAAGAAAGGTAAGCCGACAAGATCATCACACCCTTCGAGTGAATACTGCCACCTAGGTCTACGTTTCTTTCAATATCAATCACTTCACCATCACCGTAAGCGGTGGTTGCCGTGATTCGGTTCGGCGCACCAAACATATGATCCGTCGTGCTAAGTACAGAAAGCGCATTCACTTGCCCAACCGCCTGACCATCGACATGAATCAGCGTTGTGCCATTAGTAAAGGTTTCCATCACACTGTCTTGCAGTCGTCCAACACGCATCTGTTGGTTAGATAACGCTTGGTCGACGTGCGTTGCACGAATCAGATTCGATTTTGAGCCTCTCGCAACGTAGTTTGACTCACGAAGCAGATTGGCAATGTGTGCCGAGTGCAGAGACAATTTACCTTGGTCACCCGCCTGACGAGAACTGTGCTCAATGATGCGAGCAATCGCTTTGCGGTCACAATGCAACATGTTGTTGTCATGTACGATGCTCGAAATAAAGCGCGCGTAATGCATTTCAGAATCGGGAGTGCGCTTCATCTCATCTTCAAAATCGGCTGTCACACGGAACAGTTCACCAAACTCCGCATCGTAATGTTGCAGCAGTTGGTAAGTTCGGTAATCACCAAACAGAATGATCTTAACGTCCAATGGAATCGGTTCAGGATCAAGCGATACCGCCCCCGTTAAGGTCACCTCTTTTTCTAATGAAGTGAAACTCAATTGACGTGAACGCAGCGCTCGCTTCAAGCCTTCCCAAACGTACGGCTGCTCAAGCACCTTGACCGCATCCATCAACAATACGCCGCCGTTTGCTCTGTGCAAGCTACCTGCGCGAATCAAGGAGAAATCGGTAAATACGGTACCTTTAAAAGTCGCTGTTTCCACATGGCCAAACAGAGAGTGGTAATTTGGGTTTTCCTCTACCACGATCGGCATCGCCTCCTCCTTCTGGCTAACAATCACATTAACCTTGTAGCGACGCGGCATTTTCTTATCCAAAGAAGCAGTCGCCACTTCGGCTTGCTCGGTGCTCTCTTCTAAGAAGATGTCAGCGTTATCGACAATGTCTTTACGCAGTGCCGTTAGGTACTTCTTGATCTCTGGATATTGACTGTAATCCTGCTTTAACTGCTTGATAAAGTGAGTAATCACATCTCGCGCCGTATCATCATTTAGCTTTTGAATTTTCTCTGTGTACGTCTCTTCAAGTTCCGTCAATTCACGAGAAATGGTTCGCAGCCCGACTTCCAATCCATCAATGGTTTTATCAAATTGATCTTGTTCTTCCGGCGAAAGCAGATCAAAGCTCTCTTCGGTATGAAGATCATCACCATTCATTGCCACAAATTGGTAATCACCCTGAGTGGTGATCGTCAGGTTAATGCCCTTGTCTTTGGCTTCTTGGCTAATGCTTTCTAACGCGGCTTGTTGCTTAGCTGCTAATTGGTTTTTAAGCCTGTCAGCGCGGCTAAAGTACATCTCGTTATCAAACGCTAGAGGCATACCTTTCAGCAATTTACGCATTAGCTTTTCAATATCTTGCTTTAAGCTGCTGCCAACGCCACGAGGCAATTTCAGTACCTTAGGTGTACGAATATCTTCAAAGTTCGCGATATAACACCAATCAAAAAGCTCCTGAACCTCTTGAGGGTGTCGGTTTAGATAGCGCAAGATCATGGTGCGTTTACCCAGACCATTTCGCCCTATCGCATAAATGTTGTAACCCTTTTCCTTGATTGACATCGCGAACTCAACGGCCTTTTGAGCACGTTCTTGCCCGACGATCTCGTCAATTGGAGCCAGTTCTTTGGTCGACTTACATGGTAACTTCTCGAGTTCTGCTACCTGATACAGCTGTTCTGTATTGAGTCTTTGCATCGCCATCGCCGCCTCCTTAGTCCTTCATTACTTAGGTGTAGATAAAATCAGTGTAGATGTAATTTCCTACAAATTTAGTGACTTACGCTACACAGCTGTTCAACTGAACAAATAACACACAATTTAAGCCATTTTTAGGAATAGCCCGTCATTTAATTCATCAACTTAACATGTGAATGATTTTAATTTGCAATTGATAATAAATATCATTAACATTTTCAGATATTATGAATTGAGGATGTGGATATGGAAATTGAACGATGCTGGATGCACTACCTAAAAGCTGAACAGTTAATGGAACAAGGTCACTGGCCTGAAGCACAGCGCCTGTATGGTGATGTTCTAACATCACTTCCTCATCACATACAAGATGCAGCATACCAAAGCGATATCAAGCCTTGCCAATTTGCCTGCCTGCTTGCCGGGTTGAGAGATGCGAGTGTTGCTCAATCTGAGATTCTCAACCGTTTAGGGCAGCACCAACAAGCCTTCGACACCTTGAATCAATCTTATGCACTGATGCAATTTATCTCGCTTGAAAGCACTGATCTGATTCAACGTACCTATGGGCTATTGGAAAAGCAGAGTGAAGACCTGCTCAATCATTTAATTGCTTTTTGCAGTGCACAGCGCAGTTCACATTGGATGCTCGAACTAGAACAAATTCAACGAGCTCATCACCATTTTGGGCAACTAAAAACAACGTCAGAAGTTCAATCTTCACCTAATGTCTTAAATTGATAAGGATATATCATGTCGGACCGGGCCATACTTAAAGTCAATAACCTCTCCGTTAGCTTCACAACCAACGATGGAATCGTTGACGCGGTAAAAAAGGTTAACTTTACCCTTAACTCAAGCGAAACCTTAGCCATTGTTGGTGAATCAGGTTCAGGTAAATCCGTCTCTTCCAACGCGCTGATGCGTTTACTTCCTGATAACGCGATTATTGATCAACAGTCAGACATCGAGTTTGAAGGTCAATCGATTCTTGGCAAGACTGAGCGAGAAATGCAGTCGATTCGTGGCGATAGAATCGGCATGATTTTTCAGGAGCCAATGACATCTTTGAATCCATACCTGCGTGTCGGCACTCAAGTGGCAGAAGCCATTATGTGTCACCGTAAGGTATCGAAATCAAAAGCAAAACAGCGCGTATTAGAGCTCTTCAATCTGGTGCATTTACCAATGCCAGAGCAGGCTTACACCAAGTACCCGCATGAATTTTCGGGTGGTCAGTTACAGCGCATCATGATCGCAATGGCACTGATCAATGAACCGGATATTCTGATTGCCGATGAACCCACCACCGCATTGGATGTGACCGTTCAAGCGGAAGTACTTTCTCTTATCAAAGAGATTCAAAGCAAGATGGGCATGGCGATTTTATTTATCACCCATGACCTTGGCGTAGTAAAACACTTTGCAGACCGTGTTCTGGTGATGTGTAAAGGTGAACTGGTTGAAGAAGGGGTGACTCAAGCCTTATTCGAAAACCCAAGACACGACTACACACGCATGCTGATTAACTCGATTCCGAAAGGCGCTAAGGTTCCTGTTGAGGCATCAGCCCCAGAGCTATTGTGTGCGGACGACATCCGAGTTCAATTCTTGGTTAAATCACATTTTATCAAGAGCAAAAATCAGTACTTCGAAGCCGTAAAAGGCATTTCGCTAAACCTTAAACAGGGCGAAACCTTGGGTATTGTTGGTGAATCCGGCTCAGGAAAATCAACACTGGGACGAGCGTTAATCGGCTTGCTGCCAAGTACCGGACGTATTGTTTATAAAGGCCAAGATGTCAGTTTATTAACCGACAAAGAACGCCATAAGCTTAAGAAAGATGTTCAGATGGTGTTCCAAGACCCTTATGGTTCTTTATCACCACGTATGACGGTTGGGGAAATCATCACCGAAGGCTTAACGGTACATCAACCTCATTTGTCAAAACAAGAACGTTTAGAAAGAGCGCGCAAAGCACTGATTGAGGTTCGCTTGGAGCCAAACTCAATTAACCGCTACCCGCACGAATTCTCAGGTGGACAAAGACAACGTATCGCGATTGCTCGCGCGTTGATTCTTGAACCTTCTTTCATTTTGCTGGATGAACCAACTTCGGCACTCGATCGCTCAGTACAACTGACCGTGATCGATCTACTGAAAGACATTCAAGCTAAGCACAATATCGGCTTCCTATTCATCAGCCACGATCTCTCGGTAGTGAAAGCTCTGTCGGATCGCGTGCTGGTGATGCAGAAGGGCGAAGTGATGGAAGAAGGGTCTGCAGAAGAGATTTTCAATGCGCCGAAAAACGACTACACCAAGAAACTGATCGCAGCGTCATTCGACTTAGAAAATAAATCGAAAAAAAATGCCGCGTAAAGGGAACTAATCAAGATTAACAGCGTCTTATATGTACATTCTGAATAATCTCCTAATGGATTGAAATCTAGAATGGATATAGCAAAACTGGTTTGGCCGCCAAAAGAAAAATGTCGCATGGATGCGGCATTTTTCGTTTCTGAAAGGAAATAATTTATCTTTAAATCTCACTCCCTACGATTCAATCACTTCACAATTAACGATACAAAGACTTGGTTGACTCTCTGACGATTAAGTCAATCGGTGGCAGTCGAGCTTCATGTCGCTCGCCAGATAACAAGTTCAAAATCGACTGAGCACACACCTCTCCAATCTCTTCAATCGGCTGTCTCAGCGTCGTCAGGGCTGGCGTGAAATACTTAGACGTCGGCAAGTCATCAAATCCAATCACCGACACGTCTTCTGGAACTTTATAACCGTGATCGTGTAGCGCCTTAATCGCCCCGTAAGCGGTTTGGTCATTGGCTGCGAACAGAGCCGAAAAATGAACCTTTGACTCTATTAATTCAACGGTTTTCTCATAACCAGATTCACTACTGAAGTCACCCTGTTTGACGAGTTTTGGCATCACTTTTATACCCGCCTCTTGCAGCGCTTTCTTGTAGCCTTCAAAGCGGTTCCCCGCATCAGGTTGACTTGAAAGCCCTTTAATATGAGCGATATTCACATGCCCTTGTTGCAGTAAGTGCAGGGTCGCCATGTAGCCGCCCAGCACATTATCAATGTTGAGCGTGCGGATGTTGTCATCAATAATGTCGTACCCCACCGCCACGACCGGGATGTCTTGTGCATATTTGGCGATATCTTCTTTACTCACGCTTCCGGTCACAATGATCATGCCATCAACATTACTTTTCGCCAGATACTCCAGTGCATGTAATTCCAGTTTTTTCTGCCAATGTCCTGTCGCAATCACCAAAGAGTAACCTTGAGCAATCAAAGTTTTCTCCATGTCGTTGAGAATACGACTGGTGTAAGGGCTGTCAGGGTGTTGCACCAATACACCGATTGTCAATGAACGGCGATTGATGTTCTCTTGCATTTGAAAATTGGGTTTGTAGCCCGTGTCTTTGATTGCTTGCTCGATGTTCTGGCTTTTATCATCCGACACATAAGTGGTTCGATTAAGAAAACGAGAAACCGTGCTTGGGGAAACACCAGCGAGTCTCGCTACATCGTATACGGTTGTTTTTTTAGTTTTAGTGCGCATCTCGATACCCTAATCCAGTGACATTTGGGGAGCCCGAAAGCTCCCCACCTATTTCAACCTGCATACCACAGCTTTCGTTGAAACTCGTATCATTAAGTTAATACATGTAGGCGAAGATCATCCCCGGTCTGAAATAACGACCTGCGGTGTATTTCAACCCGGTGCTCAGTAGCCATTTGTGAAGAATCATGGCTTGTTCCGCTGAAATTTCGCCTTGCAACATACTAACAAATTTATCACTGTCTTTAGTCAGGTCAGGACTAACTCGACCGTCAGACAGCACACACTTTTGCAATTTAAGTGCAGTAAGCCACTTTTTCGCATCATTTTGTGACAATTTAAAAGACTCTGAAAGATCTTTCTCATCAAATGAGACTGAGCAATTGAACCCTTCTGGCGCGGCAAATGGAATTTTTGAATAGTCATACAGCGCGGTATACACGGTGTCCATCAATGTTTCTGCTTGCTGCGATTTGCCCGCTAAACTCAACGCTGTTGCGACACTAAATTGCACACCAATCCAAACATCTTGTGCCTGAAAAGCCTCATGTGGTGAACCATCTGCCAATGTCATATTCGCCACACCCAGCTTAGGGCTGTTGATCTCAAAGTTATGTTTATAAACATAGTCCAATGCGCGTTGAATACGCTCTTGCGGGAAAATGCCCTCCAAACCAATCAGCTTGAGATAGCTGTCTGCAAGCAGTGCATCACCAAAGCTGTTGTCTGAATCTGGTACTAGTTCTAGATATTCTTGAGTAAAGGCTTGAGGCGCGGTCTCACTCAGTAAGCGTTTCTTAGAGACTCTTTGAGATACCTTATTGATGTTAATGGAGGTATCGGTCTCATTGAGATAGGCATTGAGCGTATTCTTGTCAGCAATCGTATCACCCGTCAAAGTCAGGCCTAAGGTTTCCAGGCTTTGGTAGCCTTCGCCCGTTAGATGCTTGGCTTGAACTGGCGTCACGAAGAAATGGTAGTAGCCTTCTTTCTCATCCCACAAGCTTTGCTCAACTGTTGCTAATGCCTTTTTCGAACGTGTTAGGTAATCCGAACCCAGATCGTTTTCGCCCATCAATTGTGCAAGTTCACTCGCGGCTTGAAGGCCAGCAACCCAAAGGCTCGCGCAGTAAATTGAAATACCATGAGAAGCCAGGTTATCAAAGGTATCGTCTGTGCCTCGGGTTAGCGGTAAATCATCGCCCTCAGCGACCAAGTTCGATAAGAAATCGATGCTCTCAGTCACAGCCTGCCAGCACTCTTTAACTACAGAAATATCTTGCGTGTTTTGATAGTGACGGTACACCATCAGAATGTATTTCGGTGCTAAGTCCTTCCACTCTTTCACGTTGTGCCAGCTGTACGCGTCAGGCTGGATGTCGAACGGGCTACCCAAGTCATGAATAACCGCACCTCGAATAGCACGCACGCCTTGGTACTTCTCATCGATCAATTCAGCATTCGGTGTTGCTTCATATTCCCAGTATCGGCGCTGAGTAAAGTCTTCGGCCAAAATGGCTTTCGAAAACTCTTTCATCACGCAGCCATCAAGCTCCGGCAATAAATAAAGAAGCGAAAATGAGCCGTAGAAATACACATCCAGAGAGTTAAAGAACGGATAATCAACACACTCCTTCACCAGGAATTTGTCTTCTTTATCCCATACCGTTGATTCTGCCAAGAACGACAATGAGTTCATCGCCATCGTCGCATAACGCAGTGCAGAATCATGCTGCGAAATCTTGCTTTGAGCTTGATCTAGGAAAGCCGTTTGTTGTTCGACAATTCGTTGCTCAATCGCTTCTAGCTCTGGCAATACCTCTTCTAACATCGGCAGAGCAGGTTTCGCTTGCGGGTAGAATTGTGTGTAGGCCTTCTCTGAATGCCAACCATTTAGCATGATTTTGCTGTGTGCCATCACCTGTGTAAAACGCAGATCAACAGACTCCCCCGGCTCCAACTCAACCTGAACCACAACCAATGCACTCAGAGCTTCACGCCCAGTGTAGATACCTGTTTGGAATTCAGCGTTTGTGCGGCCTGTTCTCAGTGCGAACTCTGTCTGCTCCGCTGCCTTAGAGGTATAAAGTGTTGGCTTCACTGACACCGATATCTTGCCAGATTCGGTCAGGTGGTTATTCGCTTGAACACCAAACACCACTTCACCTTCAATATCACTTTGATAAGGGGACTGACTAGTGAGCTGGACACCCGTAAAACCGTGGCTTTCGCCGTTTACGCTAACCGCTTGATGCTGCTGGGCGATTGGATTTTGAGACAAGGTACACGCCGAATCTTGAATGCCATCGCGACCTTTGCGATAAGTTGAGCCAATCAAGTTTTGTAGCGGCTGAGCAAGCGTAACCACGCGTGTTTGCGCCGAATGATTGGTTAATTCGAAGTGATTCCAGTGCATCGGTAAAGAGCACAGGCGTTTGTCGTTTTTAACGATTGGAGAAACCACTTTACGTTTTATTTTAATGTCATCAAAACTGTTATATTTATATTCAGCTAATGGATACAAAGCTTGATATTCGATATCCTTACCGTTGACACTATCTATATCACTGCCATTGAGACTATCCATATCATTATTATCACCAGCAGTAAGTGATAATAACTTAACTGTATCATTTATTAATAAACCATTAAAGAAATCTAAGGCTACATATAATTGACAAATAATTGAAGATGAATCTGAGTCAATCAATAATAGAGTCTTATTTGAAAACTCAATGTTCCATTTTGTAAAGTTAGCTTTATTCTCTTGGTAGAAGCCACCATTTTTTAATGCCGAACGAATGTGGTTAATCGCATTCGACATGTCTGTATTATCAATCTTCTTACCATCGAACAAAGCAGGGTAAAAGTTCAGGTGAACGCCCAGATCTTGCTCATCAATGACTTGCAGCGTGTCGATGGTTGGCACATCCATCACTGAAGCATAAAAATCATTAAAATTAACAACTTGCTCTGAACAATCAACAAATATACCAGGGATAAAGCTAAAGTTTGGCGTGTTGCCATTTGGCGTCAGTGTAAATGTATTACCAATACCACCCACTGCCATGCCGGTATTTTCTGGTGTGGTAGAAATTGGCGTGTACCAAGGTTGAATAAATTCAACTGCATCACCTTTTTTGCAAAGGTGTTTTGAATTTCCTGAATAGCTTGTATATGGAATTTTATTATTCATTTTAAAACCGCCATTGAATATTTTTTTCTTCTTGTTAATATCTTTCAAAAATGGAGACATCAACATGTTTAAAATTATAAATGAAAAATTTGGAAGTATTGACTCTGTCACATTAATAAACCACCAACATGGTATAGAACTTCAAATAATCAATGAATTTGGTGCTATTATTAATAAATATATCGTAAATAACAGTCCGTTCTCTTTTATTTGTGGTTATCAGAATTATGATGAACTGATCAACCAACATCCGTTCTTTTCCCGCAGTGCTAAATTATTCCCTTTTCCAAACCGTTTAAACTTAGGTCGTTACAGTTTCGATAACCAAAACCATCAACTCCCGGCCAACTTTCCTTGGTCTGATCACGCCGTACATGGCCTGCTCTATAACCAACCTTTTTCAATCACAAACAGCGTAGCCAACGAAGAGTTAGCCAGTGTGACAATGCAGTATCAAACGTCTTCTTTGCACCCTGCTTTCCCATTTGCTTTTAACCTTGAAGTCACCTTCACTATCGACATAACAGGCAAGCTCTCTTGCTCAACAACCGCTTCTAATCTTGGTGATTCTGCCTTCCCATTCGGTGATGCTTGGCACCCTTACTTTTCACTGGGTACGGATCTGACACAATGTGCGCTGTCCATGTCGCAGTGCTCCGAAGTCATACACGTGAACGACCTACCTAATGGTGAAAAACAGGTTTTTGACCGTTTGTCTTTAGGTGACTCCCTGACGAATCAAAGCCTAAATCACTGCTTTGAATTTGATTCGAAGACAACCAACCAACTGACTTTGACGCGCTCAGATTCATCAGCTGCGATTCACTATCAACAAGATGCAAGCTACCCATTCGTTCAGCTGTACACGCCGGCTAGCGAGCAAAGCATTGCAATAGAGCCAATGACTTGCCCTGCAGATGCATTCAATAACCAAATTGGCTTACTGACGCTTAGCCCGAACCAGTCTCAAACCTTCAATTGGCAATGCCAGGCCAGCTATCAACCAAAATAAAACAACACTAAAGAGAAACCAAAAAGCAATAAAGGGCGCATAAAGCGCCCTTCTCTTTGTTAGCCTAATACCACTTCTACCATGTGCTCACCCGATGTAAATACCGGTGCTTTGTTGCCTGAAATCAGGTCACCATTGACCTTCATTTCAACCACACCTTTACACACATTGTTCGGGTTCGAGACATGGATGATATATGTTGCGCCACGGAACTGACGACGGACTTTGAATTCAGGCCACTCAGCCGGAATACAAGGGTCCACCAGCAAACCATCCACTTCAGGACGAACACCCAGAATCCACTGCGTACCTGCAACGTATGTCCAAGATGAAGTACCAGACAGCCATGCATTACGACCTAAGCCGAACTGTTTATGTTCGTCACCCAAGATGTTTTGTGGGTAGCAGTATGGCTCTGACTCGAAGGTATCAATATCGTCGTTCTTCGAAGCCGGATTAATTTGACGGTAGTACTCATAAGCACGCTCGCCGTTGCCCATTTTCGCTTCTGCGATCATCACCCATGGGTTTGAATGCAGGAAGATACCGCCGTTCTCTTTCGCACCCGGTGGGTATGTTGATACGCCACCTAGCTGTGGATTAAAGCCGTTGTAACCCGGTGTTGAAAGTTTGATGCCATTGGTGGTGTTCAGTTTGTTGTAAACCGAATCTAGCGCTTGCGTTGCACGTTCTTGAGTCGCGAAACCAGAAATTACAGGCCAGCTTTGACCGTTAGTGTAGATCTGCCCTTGCTCATTTTTATGAGAACCGATTGGCAAACCTTGCTCATCAAAGTAACGCACAAACCACTCGCCATCCCAACCGCACTCATTCACCGTACTCTGCATCTGTTGGTACTGATCTTTAAACTTAGCCGTCAGTTGCGCTTCGCCACGCAGCTCACAAAGGTCCAGCATATCGAGCAGGGCTTTGCCGTACATGTTGGCGACCATCATCGACTCAGCACCGGTTGGCAGGTTCACCGTGTCGTTCCAGTCAGCAAAACCTAGCAGCGGTAGACCGTGCTCACCAGTATTGGTGTAGGTAAATTCAATCGCGCGGCACAGGTGGTTCCAAACTGTTCCCGTTTCGATTGGGTTGCCCGCTTTGTCTTTTTGATAGAACGGGATCTCTTTATTCAAGAAGTCTGCATTGCCCGTTTCTTTCACATATTGCGTCACCGCGTAGATGATCCACAGGTGATCATCACCGTAGTAATCCGGGCGATCTTCTTCTTCACGCGAGTCACCCGCGTTCGCTTCCATCGTTGATGGGAAGAACTGATGCATCGCAGAACCGTTGGTGTTCTGAACAGACAACAGACGCTCGATAAACTCGCGCGCCTCTTCTGGCATATGAGTAATCACACCCAATGTGTCTTGCGAAGAGTCACGGAAACCAATACCACGAGCGCCATAGCCAAGCTGATACAGAGACAGGTAACGAGACCAGTTTTTGGTTGTGTGGCATTGACGTGGGTTGTGTACGTTAAGCATCGAGTTCATTGCCGGGTCTGGCGTTTCAACCTGAACCGCTTGTAGGTAACTATCCCAGTGTTCAACCAGTTCAGCGAACGCCGAATCGACCACTTGATGGTCACGGTATTTGGCCAATAGAGGCAATGCAGATTCTAGGCCCTCTTCTTGTGCAATTTGTACAACCGTACGCTCTGTCTGCTCTGGAGATAACCAACCCAGACGTAGGTTAAGTGCACCAATGTTATCGCCACGCAAACACTCAGTGTTGCCAAGCTCATCGTTTTCTAACGCTTGCGGTGCAGCCCAAGTTCCGTAGCCAAACTGACCTAGGAATGATTGGCGGTCACCATCAAATGATGTCACAGGACGATCAGCAGTCATCAAGTTCACCGCGTAGTCGCGCTTCATGAAGGCATACTGCTCAAGCACGGTATGACCCGATTCTTGCTGGTGTGCTTTCAGTGTCATGGTTTGTGGAACCCAATCCGCATTCAATAGCTGCTTAAGCGCATCGAAGTGCGTGAATTCATACACCGGTACCACATCAACGTGCAGCGCTTTGTCTGAAATGTTGGTGACTTTGATGTCTTGCAGCAATACTTGGTCTGCTTTTGGTACGAAGAACGTTGCTTCACAACGCACACCAAACGCTTCTGCAATGATGGTGGTGTAAGACAGGCCTGTATGGTTTTCAAACTTATCTAGCGGCTTCAGAGTCGGAGTGTAGAAGGGTGAGAACACCTCTACATTACCCGCTTCGTCACGCACCTTGAGGTACATGGTCGAACCTTTGAAATCTGAGTTTGGCAGTTGTGCAATGTACTTGGTGATACGGTTCAGTGCCGGGTCGCCCTTACACAACAGCACACCGCCGTTGCTATCGACAATGCCACCGAAATCTAATGTGCCCACATAGTTACACCATTTAATCGGTGTACACGGTGTCGTTGCTACGTATTCTTTGTTTTTATCGTCAAAATATCCGAATTTCATCATCACTATCCCTAGCCCCTCCCAAATCAGGAGGAGCCAAAACAATTTGTCGTAAGTTAGTTGGTATCAGCTCAATGGCTGATTTAAATTGGTTGGCTAGCTCGTAATTGACTAGCTCGCTAGCGAGTTTTCACTAAGTGCATCGAACAGGTGGAAAGCATCCAAATCCAAGTAAAGTGTCAGCTCTTTCACGTCCACTTCAGCGGCTTGGGTCTCAACCATCAGCGGTTGACCGCCGATTTCTGTTTTCAGAAGAATGCTCGCACCCAGCAGTTCCTTGTCTTTTATTTTCACAGGGAATGGCAGCACACGGTCGTGGTCGACTTGCTCAGCACGTAGGTGGATGTCTGTTGGACGAACACCAAAATGAAGCGCTAGGTTTTTAGATGCTAGAGACTTAAAGCGCTCTGGCAGTGGGATATGAACATCGCCAAGTTCAACGAAGTACTCGCCTTCTTTTTCAATCAGCTTTGCTTCCAACATGTTCATTGACGGGTTACCAATGAATTGTGCGACAAACTTGTTAGCTGGGCGCTGGAACACCTCGGTTGGCGTACCTACTTGAGCAACATAACCGTCTTTCAGGATCACGATGCGATCCGCCAATGTCATCGCTTCGATTTGATCGTGAGTTACGTAGATCGTGGTAGTTTTAAGCTCGCGGTGTAGGTGTTTGATCTCTTCACGCATCACGCCACGAAGTTTTGCATCTAGGTTAGATAGCGGCTCATCAAACAAGAACACTTTCGGCGTACGAACCATCGCACGGCCCATTGCCACACGCTGACGTTGACCACCAGAAAGCTCTTTTGGTTTACGATTCAGTAGTGGGTCAAGCTCTAGCATTTTCGCGGCTTTTAGTACCTCTACGTCGATTTCCGCTTTCGGCATGCCTTTCAGTTTTAGTGCGAAGGCGATGTTCTCGTAAACCGTCATATGTGGGTACAGCGCGTAGCTTTGGAATACCATCGCTAAGTCACGGTCTTTAGCATCGACTTTGTTCATCACTTTGCCACCAACCACGATGTCACCAGAGCTGATGCTTTCAAGTCCGGCAAGCATACGTAACGTGGTCGATTTACCACAGCCAGATGGGCCAAGGAAAACCACGAACTCGCCGTCTTCAACCGTAAAATCAAACTCTTTGACGACTTCAACATCACCGAATGATTTTTTGATGTTCTTAAATTCTACTTTAGCCATTATCTGTTCTCCTCAGCGCGCTCTAGAAGCATATTTCGATACGCAATTGCGCTCTGTTTCAGTGTTCTTTCTTGGGTGGTGTAATCAACATGGACAATGCCAAAACGCTGGCAGTAACCGAATGCCCACTCAAAGTTATCCATCAGACTCCAAGCGAAGTAACCATCCACTTTCACACCGGCTTCAACTGCGTTGTGAACCGCTTCGATATGACCTTGGAAGTAGCGAACACGTTGCTCATCCATCACTTGTCCATTAACGCGCTCGTCGTTACCTGCAGCACCGTTCTCCGTAATGTAGATAGGCGGCATATTTTCGTAGCGAACATCCAGTCTTACCAATAAATCAGTTAGGCCTTGTGGGTTGATCTCCCAACCGATGTAAGTGTGTTCAGCATCGGTTTGCTTGACTGATTCAATGTCACCATTCTCGTTAAAGCGAGCGACATTGCGTGTGTAGTAGTTGATACCAATGTAGTCGACTGGTGCGCTGATGATGTCTAAATCACCTTCAAGGATCATTGGCATGTTCATCGCTTGACGCTCAACCACTAACTGCGGATATTCACCCTTCAATACTGGGTCGATAAACCAGTGGTAGTTCTCCGCTTCGCAGTAGTCTGCGGCGCCTTGATCTTGTGGTGTTAATGGGTAAGCCGGAGTCGCGTTAAATACCACGCCATGCTTAGCATGAGGCGCATTCTTACGAAGAATCGGCATCGCCAAACCGTGTGCCAACATTAGGTGGTGAGATGCTAAGTAGCCCTCTTTCTCACCCTTGATGCCTGGCGCGTGTTCGCCCCAACGGTAACCAAGGAATGCAGACACAAACGGTTCGTTCAATGTTGTGTAAACATCAATCTTGTCGCCAAAGTAGTTACTCACGACTTCTGCGTATTCCGCAAATTTGTAAGACGTTTCACGGTTTAGCCAACCGCCTTTGTCTTCAAGGTATTGTGGCAGATCCCAGTGATACAAAGTCACATACACCTTCATGCCACGAGCATGACACTCATCGATGATCTGCTCATAAAACTCTAGGCCTTGCTGATTCACCTCACCGTCTTGCGGCAGAATACGTGGCCATGCAATTGATAGGCGGTAAGCATCAACGCCTAAGCCTTGAATCATCTCGATGTCTTGCTTCCATAGGTGGTAGTGATCACATGCCACATCACCATTGTCGCCGTTATCTACCTTACCTGGCGTCTTACAAAACGTGTCCCAGATAGACGGTGTACGACCGCCCTCTTCAACGCCGCCTTCAATTTGGTATGAAGATGTCGCGACACCGAATACAAATTCCTTACTGCGTAACTTTGAATCACTTGGAAGTTGAAATTTATTCATTGTTATAACCCTTAAACCTAACCTTTAACTGCGCCGGACGTTAAACCACTGATCATCTGTTTCGATGCGAACAGGTATGTAATTACGAGTGGTAAAATTGAAATTGTGGTGCCTAGCATTACCGCACCCCATGGCGTATTCGGAATACCTTGAACGCTTCGTAGCGCCTGTGTAATCACATAATTGTCTGGGTTATTTAGCACCACAAGAGGTTGCATAAACATGTTCCAGAAGAAGACGAACTGCACGATAGCCAATGTTGCAAGTGCTGGCTTCATTAGTGGCAGTACCACGCTCCAGTACGTTCTGAACTCGCCTGCGCCATCTAGTTTCGCCGCTTCTAATAGCTCTTTAGGAATCGATGCAATCACGTGCTGACGCATCAAGAAGATACCAAATGGCGTGGTTGTGAACGGTAGCCATACAGCCATGTGGTTATCTAGCAAGCCTAAGAATTTCACGATCATGAAGTAAGGGATCAAGCTAAGCACAGGCGGAATCGCCATTGAGCCAACCAGCATACCGAACAACACGTTCTTACCGCGGAACTTAAACACAGCAAACGCGTAGCCACCCATGCTACAGAACAGCAGTGAGATGGTGGTGCCTAAGAAAGCCACGTAAATCGAGTTAAACATCGCTTTCCAAAACGGCATGATTTCCAGCAGTTTTGCGTAGTTCACCATTAGGCTATCGCCAATCGCAAAGCTGATGCCTGAACCGAAGATCTCCGAACGGTCACGTGTTGAAAGCAGTGCTGACCACACAAACGGGAACACCGTAATGATTGCGGAAACAATCAGTAATATGCCGAGCATAACCATCAAGATCTTAGTCATGATGTACATGGTGCGTTCACTTGGCATTAGGCCACTTAGTGGTGAGGTATTTGTCTTAATTGATGTCGACATCTTAATGTTCCCCTAAGCCTTTCTTACCGAAGAATAAAAATTGAACCAAGGTACACGTTGCGATGAGTGCAAACAGGAGCCATGAAATCGCTGACGCTGTGCCCATTTCTAACCATTCCCAACCCACTTTGTAGAGGTACATAGAGATAGTTAGACCTGATTGACCCGTACCACCTGTACCACGCGTTAGAACGAACGGTTCTTCAAACATTTGCAGGTTACCGATGATGGTCATCGTGATAGCAAAGAAGATAAATGGACGAATCATTGGTAGTGAAATATTCCAGAAGCGGCGAAAGGCGTTGGCACCATCCATACGAGCAGCTTCTAAAATATCTTTAGGAATCGTCATTAAACCTGTGGTGTAAAGGACGATGTTAAAACCGGTGTATTTCCAGAAAACCATGATCGCGATAGACGGCTTCACCATAGTGGCATCGTCTAACCAGCGGATTGGTTGGAAATCGTTAACCCAAGCAAATGCCCAACCAAACAGCGTGCTATCGGCCAGTGCCATTAGCGTTTGGTTAATGATTCCTGAGTTAGGAGAATACATGTTGAAGAAAATCAGTGACGCTGCGACCGTTGATGTGATGAACGGTAGAAAATACGCCGATGTTAACCAGTGACGCATACGGTCACCCATTGAAACCAACATGTAAGCCACTGGAATTGCGACTAAGTGCTGAGCCACACCCGATGTGATTGCTAGCCACAATGTGTTCTTTAATGAACGCCATAACCACGGGTCAGTCAATGCAATGTGATAGTTCTCAAAACCAACGAACTGCATTGCGTCCATGCCCTGTACTGGGTTCCATTCGTGGAACGACAGGTAAACAGAGAACAACAGCGGGAAGATCCCAAATACAGAAAAAATGATCAGAAACGGCAGAAGGAATCCATACGGTGTAAGCGCTTTCAAATTCAGACGAGAAAAAAGGCTTTTGTCCGCAGGTTCTATCGTTGTGCTCGCTGTATGATTCATAGTAACGACCTCTTAAAAAAGGAAGCGCGTTATCCACGCTTCCTCACTTACTCAAAATAAAAACAAATTAAAGATTACGCGTACGACGCTTGATTAGGCGCTCTGCCTCTTTCAATGCAGTCTCGATGTCCTTACCTTCATCAAGCACTTCCATCAATGCGTTCTCTAAAATTATAGAACGTGCTACGTGGTCGCCTTGAGCTGGAGATACTGGTTTGATGTTTTGTGCCACTTCAGCAAATAGAAGGCGCGCTTTCTGCCCACCTAGGAACTCCATCTCTTCTTGGAACAACTCATCGTCATACGTCGTTACGTTCGCAGGGAAAGCCGCAATCGTTTCGAAGTGCTTAAGTTGAACTTCACGGTCAGTCGTCATGTATTCAATAAGTGCCCAAGCTTCATCTGGGTTGTCTGACTGAGTTGGGATAGATAGGAATGAACCACCCCAGCTGCCGTAGATGCCATCAGGAAGGTTCTCTACTGCCCACTTACCTTTGGTTTCAGGTGCAATCCAGTTGTTTAGGTGACCAAGTAGCCAAGCGCCAGAAAGTTGAGTTGCAAATGTGCCGTTGCGGAAGCCTTCGTACCATTCGTTAGACCAAGCCAGAATGCGGCCATCTAAGCCTTTGTCGCGAATCTCTTTTGCCACTTCAAAAGCGTGAACAAAACGCTCAGATGTCACCACTGGGTTGCCATCTTTATCGAAGTAAAGACCTTCACCTTCAGGAACTGTTGTGAAGATGATCGCTTGTGCCACGTCGGCTGCTGAAGCGATAAGTTGTACGTTTTGCTCTTTCAGTTTTTCACCCGCAGCGATGTATGAATCCCAATCTTTGATTGCGTCTTCTACATTGATGCCTGCTTTTTCAAACACGTCGGTGCGGTAGTACATAACACCTGGACCAAGATCGACAGGGATGCCGTACATGTCGCCGTCAGCGCCTTTGCCTTGCGCCCATGCGTATGGAGCGAATCGTTCTTCGTATTTATCTGCACCATAGTTTTCAGACAGGTTAACTAGGCCGCCAGAACCAACGAATGGGCCGATTTTCTCTACGTCCACAACAATCACGTCACCCGCACCTGAGCCAGTTGCTAGGTTAGTGGTTAGTTTTGTGTGGTGGTCACCGTGGTTGTTCATAAGGTAATCAACTTTAATCCCTGTTTTCTTTTCGAAATCAGGCAGTAATACCTTCAGGCTGCTATCGAAATCAGGGAAGCCATCGAAACGAATCTCTTTGTCAGCCGCATTAACAGCCGTTGTACCTAATCCTAAAGCAACCGCGCATGAGAGCGCTAAGGTCTTAAATTTCATGTTCTATCCTTAATGTTTTTATAGGGTAACGAGTAAATCCGATACCGAGTTTCTAGTGACCAACGTCGGCAGCAATTTAAAGTTCACGTCATGTTTGATTTTTTTTAGCTTTTGCAGAGTGAGCTGCACTGCTTCAATGCTCATCTCTTCAATAGGGAAATTAATGGTGGTCAAACTAGGGGTCAGATAGCGCGCGAAGATAGTGTTATCGAAGCCAACAAGAGAAACATCTTTCGGAACAGACAATCCCTCTTGATGCAGAACTTCGAAGGCGCCAAATGCCATGTGATCATTAGAAGCAAACACCGCCGTAAACTTACACTTACGGTTGATTAGCTTCTTCATAGCACTGATGCCAGTCTCTTCAGTAAAGCCCGCTTCCGAGACTAAAGCTTCATCGTAAGGCACACCCGCTTCTTCCAAGGCCTTTCGATACCCCTGTAAACGCCCCCTAGCGTCTGCTTTATCTAAAGGCCCGGTAATACACGCGATATCTGTATGTCCCTTTTGCAAAAGGTATTGAGTAGCGAGTAGCCCCCCGACTTCGTTATCAATATCAATGCAACTCATCGCCATTTCTGGGATGAAGCGGTTAATTAAAACCACAGGAGTCCCCTGTTCTTCCAATTCAATTAAATAGTCATCACTGAGCAGTTGAGTATGAAGAATCAAAGCATCAACACGACGCCCCAACAGAAACTCCACCGACTCGCGCTGCCCTTGTTCGGTGTTCGAGCCCGCCGCAACAACAGCGTGGTAACCAAAGCGGCGTAGGTTTTCTTCTATGCTATGCAAGATGCCTGAATAGAAAGAGCCACCAAGTTCTGGAACAACAACGCCAACACTACCGGTACGACTTGAAGCTAAGGCTTGAGCGATAGAATTCGGGCGATAACCCAACTCCTTGATCGCTTTTTCAACCTTTAATTTCTTGTCATGACTCACTCTACTGGTGCCGTTGATCACTCTAGACACTGTCGCTTGAGACACACCTGCATGTTCTGATACGTGTTTAATTGTCGCCACTCGAACCTCGATACTTCATTAGCTTGTAACCGCTTACAAAACGATTATTAAGGAATTAAGTCTCAGTAGGCGTGAGTAACATCACACTAAACTTGGAGGTAAAAAGGTCAGTTCTGGAAATCATGAAAGCGCTTACAGATTACCTTTACGCCATGAAACTGTTTCATGGGATTATTGTTAATACTATCAGGACGCCTATCGGTTACTTGTTCTTCAGATCAAACAAGCACGTCTAAACTCAGTTTTTCTATCAGCGCGATTGGGTGATGTTTTCGATTCGAGTCGTTATGTCTTTATTGCTACTGATGCTTAACCATGCATAATCACGCTCAGTACAGAGAAACCTAAATAAACTCGAGACACGATGGAAGAAAGTCTCATGGTGAATCCTTGATTTAGTGGCGAAAAAAAGGGCACAAAGAATGTGCCCAAGAATGGAGTTATATAACATGCCCTAATCAATCTGCCTTTAGGGCTAAAATGGACAGTATTACTTGCTCGTTAAAAGCATAGGTATTTCAACGTATGCCCTTAACAAGCTTGGATATTCGAAAGTATCGCTCCTTGAAAATATGCCGAATTCAAAGAGCTGCGCTTTCTATATCGGTGATTACCACCAGGCTTCAAACATTGCGCCGAACGACAATGTATCAACATTCGTTGTCTTCACTGTGTTACCTTTCGTTTCTACATCACCCACCGTTGTGTAGAAGCGAAGCATTGGACGGCTCCAAGGTAAACCACCTAGAGAAACGTTTTGAGACAGCGTTACTTTCCACGCGTTCTCTTCACCATCGTCATCGTAATCAACCATGCCGTAGCCAGCTTCTAACCATGTAGAGTGAACATCATCCCATTGGTACTGTGGACGAACGATACCCGCGTATTCTGTGTTCTCACGGTCTAGATCTGAGCCAGAATTGTCTTTGTACGACACTAAGTAATCAATGATGAAGTTGTCTGTCGCTGCGTAGCTACCTTCAACACTTGCGTACAAAGTTTGGTAATCACCTTTCAGTTCAAATACAGATGAGTCTGCACCGTCACCGTACTTAACAACCAATTTGTTAGACTCACCCAAGCCCAATGTTGCACCTACTAAGTATGCCGTTTCATCACTGACTTTTTGACCTGCAGTCACGACAGGCTGCATTGAATCTGTTACTGGATCGTATACATACTCAGTCGTCGTAGACGTATCCGCTTCGCTCGATGCAAAACCGTAGTTCGCGTAAAAATCCAGATTACCTATGCCAGCATCAATACTGTGTAGCTTCGCGGTCACTGCGTATCGACCATTGTCATTTACTAGGCCACCTTTCACTTGACCAACAAAGCCCATGTCTAGCTTGGCGCCACCGAAGTCTAAGTTGTTAAAACCAGCACCTTGACCATCATGTGTCATCCAGAAGTAATCGTTCAAACCTTGTTGCGGACGTTGATGGAAGTCGCGACCAGCCCACATGTAAAGTTCTGGCTGGCTTTCAAAGACGTTGGTTACACCAGCGTACATTTTTTTCATGCTTAGACCGCCGTCTTCAGCCCACGCGTCTGCTTCCCAGTGGTCAGCCATGAATACGACGTCCCAGATAGCGCCATTGTCAGCTTGGAAAAGTTTAGCTAACTGAACTTCACCACCATTGGCTTCATTACCTAAACGACCAACTGAGCGACCTGTTGTACCGATGTCTACATAACGCTCATCACCGCTTTTATAGTGAGCGCCGTAACGAGCATAACCAGAGAAGACGATACCGTCTGGTACATTCGTGTCTGAAGTTAGAACCGCTTGTTGTTGGTCATCAGTGTACTTGATATCTCCAACCTGAGACTCCAACTCTTGGATTCGTTGTTCCAAAGCAGCAAGATCCGTCTCTGCAGCGAAAGAAGAGAGTGAAGCAAGCGAAGCCGCCACTGCGACTGTTATTGGCAAAAGCTTAAATTTTTGCATTGTAATTCCCTATTATTTTTTTGAGTTTTCATCGAACAGGGAAATATTAAGCAATGAAAGCGTTGAAAAGTTAGTCGCTGTTCACACTGATAAATCAGCTTAAAACCCATGAAACTTTTAGAAAGTTCACAGCCAAAAGTATTAATTAAATATCAGTGAGTTAGATTGAATAATGCGTAAAACAGCAGCTTGAAATCGCTTTCATTTCATCAATAATGGCGGGGTCTATCACGGAAAACAGAGTGTAAAAGTGAGGGAAACATGATGCAGTTTTGATTGGTTTTCATATATATGAAAAACCTCAAAATCTAAGGCAGATTTTGAGGTTTTTTGGTCTTAGTCAAATACCCAGTTATCTAAAATCAAGTATTCGCTAAAGTGAATCTAGGGACTCTATTCCCATATTGAATAGAGTAAATGCATAGATATTAGCAGTGAGATCGACAGCTTTACTCTGCGGCATCCCCCGCAGTTATCATGATCCTTCTTTTATATGCTGTAACGCTATGACTCGACTCATCAAAACATGGCGAAAACTCATAACATTAAAAATAATGTGAAATCGTCAGGTAACGCGCTCTGATGTGTTCGATCAGTAGCTTAATTTTGTTTGGTGGCTGGCGAGTAAAAGGGTACACCGCATAAATGCCCAACTTTTTCCCGACCAAATCAGGGAAAATATCCACCAGCTGACCGTTGCGAATATCGTGATAAACCAGACAGCGCGGCACGTAAGCAACGCCATGTCCACCCAGCGCCGCTTTTCTTAATGCCGTCGCGTTGTCAGTCGAGAAAGAGCCTGAGACACGCACAATGTATTTATCGTTGTCGGTACAGCCATCTTTACTGTGCAGAAACTGCCACTCGCTAGCGCCTGTTGTTTGATAGGCGTATTGCAAGCAATTGTGCTGCACCAAGTCTTTAGGCAGCATTGGCTTGCCGTTTTTAGCAATATAAGATGGCGATGCACACACCACCCATTGTGAATCCAATATATGACGAGCAATTAGGCTGGAATCTTCCAGGTATCCAGTTCTAATCACCAAGTCGAGACCATCCTCTACCAAGTCGACAAAGCGATTGTTCAGAGACATATCGACCGTTAAACCTGGGTGCATATTACAAAACTCGGCAACAGCGTCTGCGAGTATCAAATCTCCGGAGATAGTAGGCACTGACATTTTGATATGACCACTGACATTTTCACCAAAGCCTGAAACTGCGTCCATAGCCTCTTGCGCCGCCTGCTTCACATTTTTGGCGCTATGTAACATTGCCTTACCTGCCTCGGTCAGGGTCAATTTACGCGTAGTTCGATATAATAATTGCACGCCAATTTCTTCCTCTAGGCGTGCAATTCTCTTACTAACTACCGAATTTGTAAGGTTATTTTGTTCTGCCACCTTACTAAAACTACCCAGTTCAACTACCTGTGAAAACAGGATCAAATCGTCTGCTCGCATTTGATTATGCCAATTTTGGAATTAATTATTTTCATTATTTCCCTATATCAATAAAAAATAAAGGGGTAAATTCACGCCAAATTAACAAAACAATTACAAAAACAGTCATTCCAATTACAAGAGTCGCCCAAACAAGGTTCCCGTTTAGAGGCCAAAGCGATTCAAATGACGACAAACCATAACGTGATCTTTACTTCAAACATGAACGTTTGAAAACAGTACGAGGAAGTACCCATGAGTGAAACTCTACTAGCTTTATTGGCCTTTTCGCCAATAGTTGTTGCAGCGATTCTATTGGTTGGCCTGAACTGGCCAGCGAAAAAAGCGATGCCAGTGGCATTTGCACTAACCGTTGCTATTGCCCTATTTGCTTGGGATATGTCTAGCACTCGCGTGTTGGCTTCTGTATTCCAAGGTTTCGGCATAACCGTGTCGGTTCTCTGGATTGTGTTCGGCGCTATCTTCTTATTAAACACTTTGAAACACACCGGAGCTATCACCACTATCCGCAACGGCTTCACGGACATATCCGCTGACCGTCGCGTTCAGGCAATCATCATTGCTTGGTGTTTTGGTTCATTCATTGAGGGCGCATCTGGCTTCGGCACACCTGCAGCTATTGCCGCACCGCTACTGGTTGCTATCGGCTTCCCTGCGCTTGCTGCGGTATTGATGGGCATGATGATCCAATCTACGCCAGTATCATTCGGCGCGGTTGGCACTCCAATTATCGTAGGTGTGAACAAAGGCTTGGATACACACAACATCGGTGAAAGCTTGATTGCTCACGGCTCTACTTGGGATGCTTACCTACAACAAATCACGTCAAGTGTCGCGCTGATTCACGCTTCTGTCGGTGTAATGATGCCTGTGCTGATGGCAATGATGCTGACTCGTTTCTTCGGTAAGAACAAAAGCTGGACTGAAGGTTTAGATATCCTACCGTTCGCACTGTTCGCAGGTGCGGCTTTCACTATTCCTTACGCACTAACGGGTGTCTTCCTAGGTGCTGAATTCCCATCACTGATTGGTGGTCTAGTTGGCTTAGCGATTGTGGTTACGGCGGCAAAACGTGGCTTCCTAGTTCCTAAATCAAAATGGGATTTTGAAAGCGAAGACAAGTGGCCAGCAGAATGGCTAGGTTCGCTGAAAATCGACCTTGACGACAACAACCACAATCATAAGAAGATGAGCATGGCGATGGCATGGGCACCTTACGTGCTGCTAGCTGTAACTCTGGTTGCTAGCCGTGTGAGTCCTGAGTTCAAAGGCCTACTCAAGAGCGTTAGCCTTTCATTCAGCAACATCCTTGGTGAGACAGGCGTCAGCACAGCGATTCAACCTCTGTACCTACCGGGCGGCATCTTAGTCTTCGTCGCGCTGGTTGCGGTTCTGATGCAATCTCGCAGCGCAGCTCCACTGGCTAAAGCCTTTGGTGAGTCGAGCAAGACACTGATTGGTGCAGGCTTTGTGTTGGTGTTCACCATCCCAATGGTACGTATCTTCATTAACTCTGGTGTAAACGGTGCAGATTTGGCAAGTATGCCAGTAACGACGGCAAACTTTGCAGCAGACCTCGTTGGCGGCGCATTCCCAGCATTGAGTGCCACGGTGGGTGCGCTAGGTGCCTTCATTGCAGGTTCGAACACGGTTTCAAACATGATGTTCAGCCAGTTCCAATTCGAAGTAGCGCAAACTCTGACTATCTCTAGTGCGGTGGTTGTTGCTCTTCAAGCCGTTGGTGCAGCAGCAGGTAACATGATTGCGATTCACAACGTGGTAGCCGCTTCAGCAACCGTGGGCTTACTAGGACGCGAAGGCGCAACCCTACGTAAGACAATCATCCCAACGTTCTACTACTTGGTGATGACAGGAATCATCGGCCTAGTGGTTATCTACGGCTTCAAAATGACAGACGCACTTATGTAAACCATAAGTCGTTACAAAAGCACTTGGCGTTAATACTCAATTCCCCGACTGCAACACCGTCTAATAAGACAGTTGATGAGTTTCGGAATGGATACTAAAACACATCAACACCCTCGGGTATTAACGCCATTTTATTGCTTATCTGTTTCACTGTTTCACTGTTTAAGAAACAACCAACGCTTACTTTTTCAAGAATTAAAGCAGCCCAAGCCAAGCTCTCATAGAAGGGCAACATCCCAAGAATTTAGGACTGAAATTATGATCATATCCGCATCGACTGATTACCGCGCCGCAGCAAAAGCGAAATTACCACCGTTTCTTTTCCACTACATTGACGGCGGTTCTTACGGTGAACATACCCTACGCCGCAACACAGCCGATCTTGCAGAGATCGCGCTCAAGCAGCGTGTCCTCAATGACATGTCAGATCTGAATTTGGAAACTGAGCTGTTTGGCGAAAAACTAGCGATGCCGATTGCCTTAGCACCCGTTGGTCTAACAGGCATGTACGCACGACGTGGCGAAGTACAAGCTGCTAAAGCCGCAGACAATAAAGGCATCCCTTTTACCATGTCGACCGTATCGGTATGCCCGATTGAAGAAGTCGCACCTAAAATTGAACGCCCAATGTGGTTCCAACTTTACGTGCTAAAAGATCGCGGCTTCATGAAGAACGTTCTTGAACGTGCAAAAGCAGCGGGCGTGACCACCTTAGTCTTCACGGTTGATATGCCGGTACCCGGCGCGCGCTACCGTGACATGCATTCCGGAATGAGTGGTCCAAACGCCGCTGTTCGTCGTGTATTCCAATCTATGCGTCATCCTAGTTGGGCGGTGGATGTTGGTTTGCTGGGTAAACCACACGACTTAGGAAACATCTCAACTTATCGTGGTTCTCCTACCAAACTGGAAGACTACATCGGTTGGTTAGGTGATAACTTCGACCCATCAATTTCTTGGAAAGACCTAGAGTGGATCCGTGATTTCTGGGACGGCCCGATGGTCATCAAAGGCATTCTTGATGAAGAAGATGCGAAAGACGCCGTGAGATTTGGCGCAGACGGCATTGTGGTTTCAAACCACGGCGGCCGCCAGCTTGATGGTGTGTTATCAAGTGCTAAAGCACTACCCGCAATTGCAGACGCAGTAAAAGGCGACACTAAGATTCTGGTCGACTCTGGCATTCGTACTGGCTTGGATGTGGTTCGAATGATGGCACTGGGCGCAGATTGCACTTTGCTTGGCCGTTCTTTCGTTTACGCATTAGCTGCACAAGGACAAGCAGGTGTTGAAAACCTACTCGACCTGTACGACAAAGAGATGCGTGTTGCGATGACATTAACAGGCGCAAAGACAATCAAAGACTTAACTCGTGAATCTTTGGTGGGGCTAGATTAAGCCTCAACGATTTAGGTTCGAATTCGGACTCATGCTTTGGTCTACTTAGACTGAAGTTCAATCGGTGTCACAGCAATTCCACTGCCGTTGTGACACCGTTTAAGCACTGGAAAATAAAATAAAAAGCTAGGGCGTGTTGATCTTTCGAGCTGATTTTTGCAGCGAGTTGCTGGGTATTTATACAAGGCAGAGGCGTCGATGTGTAGCTAGCCTACATGAGAAGCCGATAACGTAGTAGAAATGGCCAGCAAACGCTGCCCGAAGGGTTCAGCTAAAAGCGTTTTACTCTTTGTTGAGAGGGATTTGCTTAGAGTGACTAGGCTACTTCCCCCTCGCCGCGATTAAAACGCTTTTGACTCGAACAAAATTTAACCACGAAAGATCAACACGCCCTGATCAGTGCCAAATAAGAAGCACAAGGAAGCAAAGATGGAGACAAACACATCCCATGAGCGAGTAATTGACGTTAAAGCTTATCAGCAGCTTGAGGCGATACTGGCTCAAAAAATAGAAACGGAACGCATTGTCACGCAAGAGGCAAAGCGATTGGCTTACGGCACCGATGCGAGTTTTTATCGCTTGGTGCCGAAAATGGTTCTAAGGCTCAAGAACTTAGACGAAGTGATATTCACCATTCAAAGCTGTCGCGAACTCGGTATTCATTTTACCTTTCGCGCCGCAGGCACTAGCCTTTCAGGACAAGCGGTTTCAGACTCGGTACTCATCACACTGACCGACGACTGGCGTGGCCATGAAATTGTCGACAACGGCAATCAGATCATCCTTCAACCGGGTGTGATTGGTGCTGATGCCAACAAATACCTTGCCCCTTTCCAACGTAAAATCGGCCCAGATCCAGCCTCTATCAATACTTGTAAAATCGGTGGTATTGCAGCGAATAACGCCAGTGGCATGTGCTGTGGTACTGCGCAAAACTCTTATCGCACCGTTGAGAGCATGAAAGTCGTACTGAGTGATGGCACCCTGCTTGATACTGCTGATAACGCCAGTGTTGAGGCGTTCAAGCAATCACACAAAGCGCTGTTTGAAGGCATTGTCGAATTACATCAACAGACAGCGTCAAACCAAGAACTGGCCGACAGAATCCGCCACAAGTACCGCCTAAAAAACACCACCGGCTACGCGCTCAATGCTTTGGTCGATTACCACGACCCAATTGAGATCATCAAACACCTGATGATTGGCTCAGAAGGCACGCTCGGCTTCATCGCTGAGATTACCTACAACACGGTGATCGAACATCCGAACAAAGCTTCGGCGCTGCTAGTGTTTGCCGATATCGAGCAAGCAAGTAAAGCCGTGACGACACTATCCAAAACACCAGTTGCTGCGGTGGAATTGATGGATGGCAGAGCACTGTGTTCAGTCGCGGATAAACCGGGTATGCCTGCGTTTATGCCGAGCTTAGATTTAGAAGCAGCGGCGATTTTAGTTGAGTCACACGCCAGCTCCCAGCAGGACTTAGATTTACAATGTAAATCAATTTTGGATGCGTTATCGGAATATACGATTGTTGAATCAGTGCCTTTCACTTCCGATCCAAAGACAGTCGCGACTCTGTGGGGCATTCGCAAAGGTATGTTCCCAGCGGTTGGCGCAGTGCGTGAAGTCGGTACGACCGTTATCATTGAAGACGTGGCTTTCCCTGTCGAAAACCTTGCTAATGGTATTCGAGAGCTGCAAGAGCTGTTCGACAAATACGATTACAGCGAAGCGATTATTTTCGGCCATGCCCTCGAAGGTAACCTGCACTTTGTGTTTACTCAAGGTTTTGACAGCCAAACAGAAATCGATCGCTACGGCGGTTTCATGGACGATGTTGCCGAACTAGTTGCGGTGAAATACCAAGGTTCTCTGAAAGCAGAGCATGGTACTGGTCGTAACATGGCGCCTTATGTGGAGTTGGAATGGGGCAAAGATGGCTACGCCTTGATGCAACAGATCAAAGCGCTGTTTGATCCAGAAAGGTTGCTCAACCCCGGCGTTATTATTAACGACAATCCAAGTTCACACATCACGAATTTGAAGCCAATGCCTGCTGCCGACGACCTTGTCGACCGCTGTATTGAGTGTGGCTTCTGTGAGCCTGTTTGTCCGTCTCGTACCTTAACCCTATCGCCACGCCAACGCATTGTTCTGTACCGCGAGTTACAACGTCGTCGTGCTGCAGGTGAAGAAATAGAAGCAAGCGAACTAGAGAAAACCTTCGAATACCAAGGCATTGATACCTGCGCGGCGACAGGCCTGTGTGCTGAGCGTTGCCCAGTCGGAATCAACACCGGTGATTTGATTAAGAAGCTTCGTATTGCCAAGTACGAGAAATTTACGCCAATCGCTAAGTGGACAGCGGATCATTTCTCGACCACCACTAAACTAACTAAGGCTGGCCTCAAAACCAACCAAGTGGCGAGTAAAGTATTAGGCGCAAATACCGTCGGCAAGCTAACCAACGGCCTGCGCTCAATGACTAAAGGCGCGACACCTGTTTGGATGCCGGAGATGCCGCAATCCAATAGCCACTCGCTAGTCTCATCACCAGTGACGGAAGAAAACTCAAGCAACCATAAGAAGGTGGTTTACCTGCCTTCGTGTGCGAGTCGCACCATGGGACAACAGAGTGATGCGGGCGACCAACGTCCCCTAACTGAAGTGACCATGTCTTTGCTTAACAAAGCCGGATTTGAGGTTATTATTCCGAAGAAGCTAGACGACCAATGTTGTGGTATGCCTTACGACAGCAAAGGGATGACCGATTTAGCCCAATCTAAAGCGCAACAACTCGAAGAAGTGTTATGGCAAGCTAGTCGTCAGGGTGAATACCCAGTCTTAATGGATACCAGCCCATGTGCTAAACGTAGTATTGAACAGTTCACCAAACCGTTAGAGGTATTAGAGCCGACAGGGTTTGTGAACCAATACTTGCTTGAGCACCTGACACTTGAGCCACTGCAAGAAACCGTGATGCTGCATGTGACGTGTAGTTCTCGTCGAATGGGCTTAGAAGGCGCGATGTTGAGCCTTGCTAAAGCCTGTACCGAAGAGGTCATCGTTCCTGAGCATATTCAATGTTGTGGTTGGGCGGGTGATAAAGGTTTTACCACTCCAGAGCTGAATGAAGCGGCGGTACACCCACTCAAAGAACAAGTGCCGAGCAACTGTACTCGTGGATTCAGCAACAGCCGAACCTGTGAGATCGGTTTGTCACATCACAGTGGCATTCCGTATCAGTCAATCTTGTACTTGGTGGACGAAGTGGCGCAATAATTATGTTCAAAATGCAATAACACCAAAGAGGCTAGCCTAGCATAGCCTCTTTTTAACTTTTATCTCCAACCGAAATATTTAGTTTTTCATACTTAGTTTATCAATTGGCTTAAATCCCTTGTTACCACACCAATTATCTAACGGTTCACCAGGAAAAATGTTAGCTGTTTGCTTGTTTGAAGCCATCATAAACATGGACATAGAAAGAAAATGATCAAACTTTTTATCACCTACAACTTTTCTTTGTACTAGATACCAATCCCCCCCGCTCATTTGAAGTGCGAAATCCTCTCCACAATAATATATTTGAGTTATTGTTTGGTTAGCACCGGTAGCAAAAGCTCCAGTTGGGTTGATCGTTATTAATATTAAAAGTAAATATTTTTTCAACTTAAAATCCTATAAATCATTTTAATTGTCCTCTTAGGTATTGTTTCATAGATATACTAATTCTCAGGATCCCACTGATTTACAAGACACACTCCATCTCCATTTTCGCGACCTGATATATATACCGTTCCAGACTTTTTCCCTGCAATCCAACCAGCCAGAACTACAGAAGTTAAAGCTGTATACTCTTGCTTGATTAGCATCCATCCATATGGGCTTCCATTACACTTGGTTGGTAGTCCTGTATCTAACATAATCATTATACCCGCGGTTGTTGCAGTAAGATTTGAAATACTTCCACTCTGATAATTTTCAGCCGCATTCACACTCAATGACATAATGAAAAAAAATAATATCATTGTGATTTTCACCACTTTCCTCCCCCTAAATTCACATTTGTTTTCACAAACCATAACATATTTAATCTCTTCCTAATCACCGACGATTATAAATCGTTTATATTGTGCAAAAGAAACCTGTCCACCCAACATTTATATGACCTCGATTTCAATAAAGGTGTTCTAAAAAATATAGGAAGATAAATATCACCAATTATTAAAATTCAATAACCAATTAGATTAAATAGTCGCTGGGCGATACATTTCACATTGAATTATTAATATGTTAAAAAATAAAAATCTAATTACTGGGATGTACTACTATATAATTAAATTTAGGAAATACCCCCATACAATTACCATCAAGATTAAATGTAACTTTTTTCTGTGCAACCGAAGCTGCCATCAATAGGCTTAAGGTTTCTTTACCATTAACGTCATTTGACTTCCAGCGTATCGACGTCGATGAACATTCATTGCTTCCAACTACCTTATCAACCGAAACATAGCATGTGTTGTCGTGTAAATGACAACCTACTGCATGAATTGTTCTTGGTCCAGTAGTAGCCGCCTGAGAAAATGAACTTAGTGACAAAAGAAACAATATAGCTTTTTTTTTCATTTTTATTTTAAAACCCACAATTATAATTAGTACGGATAGCAAAGAAAGCCAAACTTCTGTATCGCTACCATTGATTAAAATTCAAACCAAACAACAGTATTACCTCCTATCGACAAGAAGGGGATAAAAATCATTGTAAATGACTACATCGTATAGAATGGTAGTTCCAATAATAAAACGTTCATTAGAACCTACTTTGAACAGTCGAATACAGATTTATAATATTGTTTCATTTGTCTGACACAACATAGGAAATCTTACATGTAGGCTCATCAGAAACACGAATCCAGATTGGGTGTTCTATAGTGTGAGCACTCAAAATTAGACTATAGATTGAGTTGTAGTTTCTACTATTCGAATCAAGTTTCAAATAGTTATATTTTCCAGAATCACAATTCAATTTATTTTCTTCTCCAGATGTACCGACAGAAATGCCAGAATCAGTAACAACCAAGCGGGTTACTTTTACATTAGTACAATGAACGCCGTTGCAATCAGAAAAACCATACGGTGAGAAAAAGAACACTAAAAAAAACAATACTACTTTCAATATAAAGCCTCCCTCTTAAGAGCGTGGAATAAAGTCTAATCTTGTTATTTTAGTTTTAGTGTTTCCCCAAACGTTATAACAGCCATTCACCCACCCACTGACTTTTGCTCCAGAGTGCATTGAGGCTAACAAACCTGAATACATCTCTTTGAAGAAAATATTTTCTTTAGGTAACACATAAGTAGATTTAGAGTCACAGTTTTCGCTATGAGTTGTTTCCCCTGAAAAATAGACAAAGATATTCCCGGAATCATGAGCTATGATTTTTGTAATATTTTTGGTTCCAAAATTTGAATTTGCACTAGCTGACAAAGATATCAGACAAATAAAAAATAAAACGATAGACCTACTCACAGATCACCTCTTAATTAGCGACCGAGCTGAAAAATCACTATGAAAATTCTCCACACCAGTCAACAAAAATGACAATAAAGTCAATTAAAAATTCACCTAACGTTAAATCGCTTCTAAAAGATTAGAACCATACGTGCCAATTTAGGTGGCGCAATACTACTTTTTAACCGTAATTTTGTAAACTTTTTTCTTTTTGATGACATTCTATAAAATTTAACTGACATTTACCATTGCATCATGTAGCATACCGCCCGTTTTTTTATGGTAATCATGAAGCAACAATAACAAGTTCTTAAGAATTCTCTTTATCCATTCTGGAGCCCAGAAAATAATATTATTAAAGGAAAGGAAATGAAAAAAACAATGATTTCAGCTGGGTTGGCATTAATAACGTCAATGGCGGCACACTCCGCGACTACTTGGAAGAGCTCCCCTTGGGTTCATATTAAACACCTCTATCCTCACGACAGCGGTTTAATTGTGATAATTGACTATAAAGATGAAAATGTTTCTAGCTGCGACAACGGATCTCGATTTGGCATTTTAATTACTGACAAAAACTACAATGTCAAAGCAAGTGCTCTGATGGCTGCCTTTTCATCACAAAAAAAAGTGTTAATACGTTATGACCCACAACAAACTAAACAATGTGAAGCCAATATCAATCGATTTTTAGTTAGGCATTAAGTAGGCCAACACTGTGCGTAATAAAAGTTACGCCATTTTAGTCTACCTAGTTTTAGGCTCCTCCAGTCTAATAATTTCAACTTTAATCAGCTATTTCGAATAGTCATAAAGGAAATAATACTCTCGTATTAATTAATATCTCCTATGAGAATAATAAAAATAATTATATGTTTACTCCTTGCAGTAACATCATATGCTCGTTCAGCCACGCTTGATGTCTATCTAAAAGATGTAAGCAAAGACAATTATCAGTTCTATGCCAAGGTTATAGAATCGACCGATCGCCCCTTTGTTATGATTCATGGCGAAGTGGCAGTCCCTGTCCCAATTGGGCCTGGGTCTTCAGTACAATCCCGTACTCGATACTTGCGAGTATGGAAAGAAAATAAACATTGGAAAAGTGAACTCTTTACCAATAAAAATAAGACACGTTACAGTGATTTCGTGAAATGGAGTCGCAGTAATAAGCTTCCTAGTAACAGTTATAGTTACGATAAAACTGCCCAGTCAATATCTTTAGCGATGGGGGCTTATAAATTTAATATAAATAACTATAAAACCTCACCTAGGGTTTCTCAGTCTTATCGTGCCGTCACAACTGGTCTTATTAGAGGGTACTTCTCTTATCCATACTCATCATTTTCCCAATCTGACCAGGCGATTAATCTAGAGTCATATGTTACCGACCAAGGTCAAGCTGGTTTGTCTCTATCAGTACCATATGAGAATAAATCGGCACGTCTTTCTTTTGTCAAAAACACCCATCAGATCGAGGGAATTAAAGCTTTAGAAGCTAGCGCTTCCGTCTCGGTGACCAAAAAAGGCAGCTTAACGCAAGTGGACGTTGATCACAGCGATAGACTTGTTTCTTATTTCTTTAATACTCAGACTTGGATTGATCATAATTCTGGGGTCAAAAACCCTAATGGTTCTGGCTGGAAAAAAGCACCGTACCAAGCAGAATACTTATCAGCGATTGGTCAGTGTGAACGCCGAAAAGACGAGTTGGAGCCAACGTGCGCCCCTATTATCACGCTTGATTATGGGCGTGATGCTAACCTAGACGCCTTCCCGTATTTGAGTGGCTGGAGAGACAGTACACAAACCGTCAAACATCATTATAAGAAAATGGGAGGAGTACTCGCGATTATCAACAGTGATAACTTGCCACGCAATAACACTCAATCCCAAAAATCAAATTACACCTACTCATTAAATAGCAAGGGACAACCAACTTCTGTTCGAGAAGAAAGTACTTTTGATCCATTAGCTCGTGTCCGCACAGTAACCAGTTATCTTACTCACGGTGCATACGCAGGCTTGGCTAATAACATTACCCGTTTTGGTATGTTAGATAACGTCGAGTATCGTCTCTCCAACACAGCCACAGAATGGCATTTAACCTCCTCAGGCCATGCTCAAAAATCAAGAGTTGTTGAATCCGTTTACGCTGAAGATGGCTCTCTCAGTCAAGAGGTAACAACAGAAAACGACTATGACGACAAAGATCGTTTAGAAAAGCGTTTAACGGTAACAAATAACGGCGAAGGCCAACAAATAGAAGAGGAAGTTCAATACCAGTATGCGAATGACTACCTAGTAGGGAAAATTGAAAAACGATCTATTGTTAGCCCAGCCTACGAAAATGGCGTCAGTGATCTACTGGTCAAAGAGTTCGAATATGAGTATGACAATGACAAGCTCATTGAGCAGCTGACACGTCAGGGGCGCTACGAAACACGGGATCACGTAATACAAGATAGCCAAGACCGAGTTATCTCGAGACGCCGAACGGTTAACGGAAAGCGTGTACTCGATGAAAAAATTGTTTATCAAGGCGACGATGTAATTCAGCGCTGTGAAAACAACCATTGTATTGATTACCAGTACCAAACAACAAGCGAGGGGCGTCTAGAAAAATCACTCATTAATGGCATCATTTACGATGAAACCCAATATGATGATCAACATCGTATTACGAGTAAAACCGTACGAGGTATTACCAAAAAATCCCAGTATTACCCAATTAATGAAGTACCAGCGCGACTTCAGGAATGGGTAGGCGTTTGTCCTACTGATACCACGTTTGTCACCTATTACTCATTGCCGGAATCAGTGACTTGTACCACCACTCGTGGTGAATTCAATGTTAGAAAAGGGTTGAATGATCGATTCATTATCACAGGTGAAACTAGAGATAATGACAACGCGAACCTAATCACTCTTCCTCATTTTGAAGGTGAAACCGCTGTCATACACACTGTTACTGGGGATCTTGATAGACAAAATATCGAGCACGAGGTTAATGGGCAGCTCAAAAAGCGTTCAGACATTTCAAAGAATCTGACCGAAACTTATGATCAATGGGGCAATGCAGTACGTCGCTACTACGACATCACAGGCCTTTTATACCGAGTAGAGGACCACTTAGGCAACGAAGTCACCTTCACTTATAACACCGATGGTAAAATAACGTCGTCTGAACTGAACGGAAACTCAGCCACCAGAATCATACACAAGTATGACGAACGTGGTCTTAGAACCGATACTATCGATCCAACGCGTGGACATTGGCAGTACCATTACAACGTCAACAAGCAATTGGAATGGCAGCAAGACGCCAATGGGGATCGTTCTGTGTTCAGTTACGATCAATTGAATCGTATCACTCGATTGAACACCGCCAATTCAACCATCTGTTATCAATATCCAACAGAACTACCATTAGCTGAACCAAGCCAAGTCATTCAAGTGGCGGGCAACCAAGATGAATGTGTCGGCCACCCTGTTCAATACCGAGAAGACAACACCTATCAATGGCCTAACGGTTGGCTGAAACAGCGTGATATAACACTAGAGGATGGGAAAACACAAAGCACTTACTACGATTACGATCTTAATGGTCAGGTCATCAAAGAGTCCACATCATCTCGATTGGGTAACAGTTTTGCTATCGAAACCGCCTTTAAGAATGGCGCGGCGTATAAATGGAGTAACGCTGAAACAGGCCGAGTATACAAAGAGATCTTGTCAGAAGATGCACAACAAAGACCGACTCACGTAAGATTTGGTAACGGCATAGAGGAGTTTTACCAATATGACCGTATATCAGGCCAAGTCACGCAGCAATCTGCGGCACGAAATGGTTTATTGGTTTATCAATTCGATTATCAATATGATCTCGACGATAGGTTGACTCGCAGGCTCCGTCATTTTTACTATAAAAATCGCAGCGAGACTTCATTTGAGGATGAATATGGGTATGACGATAATGGACGTTTAGCTTCACATGAAATAAAGCAATTTTGTATCAATGGCGTATGCCAAAATATTGATGCAGGTAACTATATTTCAGCTGTCGCAGAGTACGAATACGACCAATATGGCAACATTACTTACAAAAAGGGGGTTGGCCAATATTACTACGAATCAGACGATCCGTTCAAGTTAACGCGCCTTGAAGAAGAAAACGGTGAAAATCGCGATTTTAGTTATGACTTAAACGGTAACTTACTATCCGATGGTGTCCGAGAGTTCGAATATCAAAGCAACCGCTTGGTGCATGTAGCTCGCTATGATTCGCAAGACAACAACATTGTCGAACGTGATGAAACGCGCTTTACTTATGGCCCCGATGGGCAACAAATAGTCCGCACAGACAAGCGCTTTGACATTGCAACATTGGAGTGGGCGACAACAAAAACGCTATCAACGGGGGCGTACAGTTATACCCAAAAAGATGGGGAATCTAGCGCACAAGAAAGTTTTGGTGGCAATGGTTTTTCGGTAAGTTGCAACGAGTCACTGTGCGGCACGGCCTACTCTCATACTGATCGCTTAGGCCAACGAATTATGGTCACAGGTTCTGAAGGTGATATCACCTCTCAAACCTTTACAGACCCGTTTGGTGCCACGCACAACATATTATTACCTGAAATGGATGACGCTTTTGCCGTGTCAACTGCCTACAGTTCAATGTTCGGACATGTGGGCGTGGCAGGCTTTGACCTTATCCATATGAAAGGAAGAGTCTATGACCCATACCTTGCTAGGTTCATTCAAGCCGACCCATTTGTAAAAGGGCAAGAGTTTGTTCCTAATTACAACCGCTACAGTTTTAAGCAAAATGACCCGCTGAATATCTTAGACCCTAGTGGTTATTGGAGCCTAAAAAAGAAGTGGAAAAAAATTAGAAATAAAGTCAAAAAAGTCGTCAAACGAGCGGAAAGCAAAATAAGGAATGAAGCAAAGCGCGTAGAGAGTAAAGTTCGAAATGAAGCCAAACGTGCCGAAAGCCGAATTAGAAAAGAAGCGAAAAGAGTAGAAAGCCAAATACGAAATGAAGCCAAACGAGCGGAAAGCAACGTTCGTAATGAAGTAAAGCGCGTTGAAAGTCGAGTCCGGAACGAAGCAAAACGGATAGAAAGTCAAATACGTCACGAAAGTAAACGTTTTGAAAGACGAATACGCCATGAAGTAGGGCGCTGGGAATCAGATGTTCGTCATGGTGTCAAAATCGTTGGCATGATGATCAAAGAGAACCCTGAAATGGTGCTGGCCATGCTAGCGGCAGCCTGGGTTGTTGGGCCAGCGGCACTCGCTTATTTCAATGGGTTAATTGGAGAAGGAATTCTCGCAGCGATGGCCGCAGGGGCAACTACTGGTGGAGCTACTCACCTCATAGCCAACAAAGGAAGCCTAAAAGGTATCGAAAAGTCGATATTAATGGGGGCTGTGGGTGGCGGTATTGCTTACGGTAGCGCCCATATCATAATGGAAAGTCAAGTTATGGTTGACTTACTGGGTAACGACACTCTGCTGCAAAGTGTCGCTAACATTGGGTTAAAAAGTGCTGCGTATGCGGGTGCCGATAACCTGATTTACGGCCGAGACTTTTCTGATGCTTTATTAGCCAACATATTAACCACCGCTGCTAATAGCCAAATTGGTCAGCACATGTCGGATTTCAGCACCACCCTTCAGAGCTTTGTTGCGGCTGTAGCAGGTGGTATTATTACCACTGAAATCTATGGTGGTGATTTTGCAACAAATGCGGCTTCAGGGTTTATCCGTTCCTATATTGATTACACCAGTAATGAGTTAGGCGGTAACCTATTCGACGGTGATATCGTCGAAGCTTTAGAACTGACCATGGATTTCATTCCGGTTGTCAGTAATCTTAAAGCAGCGTACGAAAGTACGATGGGCACCACGATTTTTAGTCATAATGAGATATCGCGGGGGGAACGTGGGCTAATTGCGGCGGCGATTTTCCTTGGACCTGCAGCGAAAGTGGCAATTCGTGGCGGTAAGATCGCACAGGCCACATTACGCCATAGTGACGACGCAGCAGACCTGCTGACATCCAGCTCGAGTGTGTCCGGTGTTGCCAACAGACTAGCCAAGCCTGGTGAAGTCTTCTACAAAACAACAAAAGAAGCTACGGAAGCTGCTAATAAGCTTGGTTTTGAGAAAACAAAATTTAAAACTCACAATGAAACAGTTTTTTATAATAAAAAGAAAAAGCTTTATATGTCTCGAGATGTAGGTAGTGGCGATGGTAGCGGGGCACATAATGGTGGTGTTTGGAAAATGGCAAAATCTGTTAAGGATTTAGGCAGCAAAAAGACACGCTTAGGTACTTATGATGCAGACTTAAATAAAATCGGAGATTAAGAAAGACAATGGTTATTAAGGATTTAATATGTAGATTGAATGAGTTGGATAATGAATTATGCATGATGGCAAGAGTCGGTTCAGTATCAAATAGTGCTTTGTTCGTTGACTTATTTGGAAATAGCAATGGTCTTCCTGTCATACATTTGTCCGACGAAATGCCCTTACCATCAGTCAAAAAATGTGCAATATTGTCAAAAGAGCTAGAGATATGGATTGACGAAAGTACTAACCATCAAGCTGAGTCCAATATTTATCTAGTGAACACATATGATTATGACGATGGAAGTTATGATTTTAGGTATTTTAAGTTAGTAAATATTAGTCAAGATAATGACCAAGTCTTTTTAATCGGAGATGAACAGGACTGTGAGGTTTTAAGAGAGCACTTCGATGCATTTGATGAAAATATATTAGATCCGAATTGAGTAATACCAAAGCCCTTCGGGGCTTTTTAACTTGCAACTTGTTGGATCACCGCAGCTAAAATTTCCATCTCAAACTCGAGATGCTTTGCTTATCCATAACGAAAAAGGTTGCCTCGTTGGCAACCTTTTGTGGTTTTGGTTAAAGCTCCCTCATGATGATTTGACAATATATGTCGTTTTCTGGGCAAAAACTTAACGAATTGTTCATTTCGTTATTGAGTTCTTGAGCGTGACTGGTAGAGGCCAACATCAGTTGTATCAGTGCGGCCAAAATGGTTGTTTTCTTCATTACTATTTTTCCTCAATGTATAGTGAAACAGTGAGCGTTCAATTTTAAGCATATTAAAAGCTGGCTCACTCCGAAAAACCATACTATTCAGAACTTTAAATAAGAATGCCCTTTTCTTAAAAAAGGCGATGGAAGACTCAAAGCCGCATGTACTTTCTCTGAATAATGACTACCAGTCCGAATCAAGCTGAGTTTAGTGATAAGCAATATTACTGATTTTCAATATGTTACAATACACTTTGTTTAAACGAGACCATACTCATCGCAATGGTTACGCACCAATGAATGTCGCTAACTCTTGCGCAGAATAGTGCTCAGCCTCTTGACCTCTGCAGATCAAGTCAATCACTTGAAACTCGCTCATATCACCAAATTCCTTGATCAAGTAATCACGAAACGCTTTTTCGTTCGGCCATTTTCCTCGCACAATATAACCCTCTTCTTTGTCGAAATCTTCCGTCTCAAAGAAAGAAAAATCAGTCATACCAATGTTGTGGCAATACAAAACGAGATACATGTTTACTCCTCAAAATGGGTGGATTAATAAAAACTTACCGGAAGATAGAAATCGAGTTCGAACACTTCATCACTATTTAAGAAATGATTCTGATGATAATGCACATAGGCTGGTGTTGAACGCTGCTTAAAACCTGATGTAGGTAACCATTTTTCTAATACCATACTGATCTGTGGTAGCAGCTCACCATAGCGGCCATTCAGTCGAAATACCGCATGTAAACCACCCGGAATCACCATCTGGTTCACGACACTGCGATACTTAATCGGCTCATCAATCGCGATACACGCCACATAGCGACACTGATCCATTTCAACCCAAGCAGGGTTTGAGTGATGCAAACCAAATTGGCTCGAAAAGTCGCGCTGTTCTGAGTTCGCCCACGCTTTCAATATCAGCCACGCGTTGCGAATGGAACGGTTATAGCCCGTGTGTCGAACATAAGCCGCCATGCGCTCCGGTGTTTCAACGATCTTCGGTTCAGGTAACACTCGCTGCGCCACGTTCAAATAACCCGCCGCTACTTCGGGATCTTTCAAATAGGGTTTTTCTGCTATCTGTAAGTCGTGTTTACGCCATTCTCCCGGTGACATGTTAAAGGTCGCTTTGAATGCTCGGCCAAATGAAGACACCGAACTAAAGCCACATTTACTGGCAATCTCTACCACTGACGACGTGGTATCGAACATCAATTGATTGGCTGCATACTCCATTCGAGTGCGTCGAATGTACTGATGTAGCGACTCCCCAACCACGCTTTTAAAGGTGCGGTGGAAGTGTTGTTCTGAATAAGCCGCAATCTCGGAGAGCGCTTTTGCCGACAAAGGCTGACTAATGTCTTGGTGAATATGGAACAAAACATCATTGATTCGGGATATGTGTTGTCGTGACATCGTTTAAATAGCATAAATGGACATGTTTAAGAGCATAAACGGACACGCCAGTTTTTACAATTGCCGTGTAATATCAAGCGATAGAATAAAAACGATAAACGACGAGACACAACACATGGAAATCGCACAGTCATTACAACAGATTCAATCTTCATACATTCGAGAGATCCTCGCAGCCGCAAGCGATCCTAATGTTATTTCGTTGGCCGGTGGTTTACCCGATGCGAAAACATTCCCTATCGATTTAATGAAGCCTACGCTAGAAAACCTAGCGAACATGCCTGAAGTTTTCCAATACGGTTCGACCGCCGGTTATGGCCCGTTGCTTGATCACCTAACACAAAGCTACCAATTGCCAGAATCTCACACGGCAATGATCTGTACAGGTTCTCAGCAAGGTTTGGATTTGATTGCGCGTGCGTATGTTGACCCGGGTGATGTAGTTGTGATGGAAGCGCCAAGCTACCTAGGTGCGATGCAGGTGTTTGGCCTAGTTCAAGCAAACATCGCTACCGTGTCTCAAACTGAATTTGGCCCGAATCTGGATGAGCTGGAAACGTGCTTTGCACAGCAAGCGCCAAAAATGTTCTATGCCGTGCCTGATTTCCACAACCCAACCGGTGTGTGCTGGGCAACGGAAACTCGTCAAAAAGTGGCTGAACTGTGTATTAAATACAACGTTGCATTCATTGAAGATGCGCCATACCGCGAGCTGCGCTTTACCGGCACTGAACTGCCAATGGTTTCTTCGTTCTGCCCTGACAACTCTATCGTTCTTCGTTCATTCTCTAAGATTGCATCGCCAGGTTTACGCATTGGCGCAGTAACCGGCAAACGCAGCTACCTTGAGCCACTGATCAAAGTGAAGCAAGGGGCAGATTTACACTCAAGTGTGCCCATGCAAGCGCTGCTTGTTGGTCTTCTAAAACATGAAGACTTCAACGTACATATGGAAAACATTCGCACACTGTACAAGTCTCGTTATGAGGTGCTGTTCTCAGAACTAGAAAAACAACTGCCTGCAGATTGTGTGTTAAAAGCCGTAGATGGCGGGATGTTCATTTGGGTTGAGATCCCAGAGTGCGATACCTTCGAATTAGCTAAGACTTTGCTATCGAATGGCGTCGCGGTAGTACCAAGCCCAGTATTCTATCCAAAGGCCGATGAAGCAAAAGCCGCACTGCGCCTAAACTTCACTAACGCCAACCCAGAAGAATTAACAGAAGCGGTGAAACGCTTAGCGGAAGTACTTAACCAAGCGTAATCGCTGACGATACTGACCGCTTTGGTGATAGCCTGATCGGCTTATTGCCGAGAAAGCCGCAACGAATTAGCATTAAGGGCCAATGTCATTCTCAACAAGAGAGTCACATTGGCCTTAATTTTAGGTCGCTATAAAACACAGAAAGGACTTCACTTTGCCTCATTGTATTATCGAACACTCATCCACTATTGATGGTCAGCAAATCAATCAGAAAGTGTTTCTCGGCGCGATGGAATCTCAGTTGTTCTCACCAACAGGAGAAGACATCAAAGTACGCAGCCTTGCCTACCAGCATTACCAAACTGGTGAAGTAAAAGAAGACTTCGTGCATGTCTCTGTGCGTATTTTGTCTGGGCGTAACGAAAGCATTAAAACGATGCTCTCCAGGTCCATTTTGGATCAATTACTGACTCTTCCACTATCCAATGCTTCGCTGACCGTAGAGATCATTGATATAGAGGCAAGTAGCTATTCAAAAGCCTTAGTTTAAAGGCAAGTCACAAACGAACAGCCCCTCAAATAGAGTGTTTTCAAAGCATTAGTTAGACAGCATGGAGCAATAAATGGAAGTGGTGATTGGTAACAACCCTGAATTGATAATGAAAGCACAATCCATTCGTCATCAAGTCTTCGTTGTTGAACAAGGCATACCGCACATATTGGATCTTGATGGGCTCGATCCTGTCTCACATCATGCACTCATCACCGATGAAGATAATTTAGTCGCTACTGCACGCTTGCACATTGATGAATCAGGACACTCAACTATGGCGCGTGTTGCTGTTCTACAGCCTTATCGAGGATCTGGTATCGCATCTGAAATTGTCATGGCACTTCTAAAACATGCCTCTGAACATGGTGCTAAAGTAATTGAAATCCACGCCCATCAATACCTAAAGAATTACTATGAAAAGTTTGGCTTTGAGTTCATTCGTGAAGTAGAAATCGTCGGGGAACACCAGCTCATTGAAATGAGATACAACATAAGTTCGTAGCCAAATATTCAATAAACAACAAGATATCACTACTTATCCGAGCTAAAACTGCTTATCAGATAACTACCATTTCCACACACCTAAAACCATACTAATAACAATGATAAATAGCCCTACTTTTGGTTGGTTTTTGTCCTTCCTTGGCTTGGTTATACTGCGGCGGATTTTAATAAGCCAATATGGGCAAACCTGAGTAAATCAAACTCAGTATGTATCATAAAAGGCAACGCTCTGGATTTACGTTCCAGCTCGCAGAAAGGAAAAACCATGTCTCAATATGTTGTATGTGCTCTGTATAAATTCGTAGCACTTGATGATTACCAAGAAATTCGCCAGCCACTCACTGACGTGTTAGAAGCCAACCAAATCCGCGGTACTTTGCTACTTGCGAGTGAAGGTATCAACGGCACCGTTGCAGGTAAGCGCGAATCTATCGACGCTCTTCTTCAATGGTTCAAACAAGATTCTCGTTTGGCTGATGTTGTTTACAAAGAGTCGTTCAACGAAGAACAACCATTCAACCGTACCAAGGTTAAGCTTAAGAAAGAGATCGTAACCATGGGCGTTGAGGGTATAGACCCACGCCACGTTGTCGGCACTTACGTGAAACCAAACGAATGGAACGCTTTGATTTCTGATCCTGATGTGATTCTGGTTGATACTCGTAACGACTACGAAGTCGATATCGGTACATTCAAAAATGCTGTAAACCCAAACACAGAAACCTTCCGTGAATTCCCTCAATACGTTGAAGAAAATCTCGATCCTAAGAAACACAAAAAAGTCGCGATGTTCTGTACTGGCGGTATTCGTTGCGAAAAATCAACGGCCTACATGAAAGAGCAAGGCTTTGATGAGGTTTACCACCTTGAAGGCGGCATTCTTAAGTACCTAGAAGAAGTACCAGAAGAAGAGAGCATGTGGGAAGGCGACTGCTACGTATTTGATGGTCGTGTTGCAGTTAACCACCAGCTAGAGAAGAGCGGTTACGATGTGTGTAACGCGTGTCGTCTGCCAATCACTGACGAAGACAAAGCCTCTGAACACTTCGAGAAAGGCGTAAGCTGCCCTAAGTGTATTGATAAGCACAGCGACGAGCAGAAAGCCCGTTTCCGCGAACGTGAAAAGCAAGTTCAACTGTCGAATGCTCGTGGCGAAACCCACGTAGGTGGCGAAGCCGCTCACCTTATCGATCAACGTAAGAAAGAAAAGCTAGCACACAAAGAGCAGCAACGCTCTGGTAAGAAAGCGAAGTAAGCTTTCTGCTCTCAACACACATAGTTCTAAACATGTAACGATAAATAGTTAGCTATATACATACAAAAGGGCGCAAGTTCGAAGATGATTCCTCGAGTTTGAGCCCTTTTTTGATCGCTTTACGGCTTTGTGTTTTGAACCACATTTCTTTCGATAAATTGCTTCTATACTGTTAATAATCCGACTAGAGAGGAAGTGCCAATGCTCAATGAAAACCATGCCTTTATCTTAGATTTCCCAGATCTTAAATTAGACATTGTTCAGCTCAACCACGACGACGAAAAATTCAAAGCAGACATGCAGAAATACCACCAACTCGACTACGACATCCGTCAGCTAGAAATCTCTGGCAGCCCTATCGATGACGACAGCATGCACAATCTCAAAGTTGAACGCATGGCGCTAAAAGACTCGCTACACAAACAGCTCACGCGCCACCACGCACTTAAGATCGTATAACAAATAAGGATTAAGGTGTTGCGCAGCCAACACTAAATCCCGAGTGTTGAACAAGCCCGAAGCCACTTTATTAAGTGAATTGTACGATTGAACTTGAAGGGCGCACCGCTTTGAGGCTTTTCTCAAGGCGAGTGAGGTCAAGATAAGGTTGCGATAGCAATCTTATCAACCAGTTAGCTATTTTTCGTTTCTTTCGTCGTCACATCTCCTCTGATTTCGTCAATGCCATTCTCCTTATTATCAATGCCTTTCGGCTACATGGGTCGGCTTACTCCAACGCACGCCATCTGATGCTGACAGCAAGGGCAGGTTCTTATCGCTTTGCTCCTTATCGGTGCGGTGAGTGGCGGCATCCTATAGAGGAGGTTCAACAGCAGCAGTTGAATGCGGGTTCTTAAGGCGTGTGCTTGACCGCGCAAAAAACCGTAGTCTCTTACTCGCTGTAACCCTTTGGGCAGCACGTGTTGCAAAATGAGCAACAAGAACTTGAGGGTGGGTAAGGTGCGCGTTTGCCATGTTTTAGTCTGACTGTTTTTATAGCGGAAGGTGACCGTGTCATCGGTGATATGGATGATGTCTTCATCAGGCAGAACACCGCGATAGAGGTAGCGAGACAAATAATTGAGCGCAGCCTGACCGTACCCCACTTGTCTGCAATCGACCACCCATTCCTTGGGTATACCATTGGGAAGCCACAGCATAGGATGCTGATTAATGGCATCCAGCATTCTTGCTCGCCATACTTTGGCCAAAGCAAACGCGTTGAAAAGGTAATGCTTGTTGCCTTTGTGCCACGTTTGCCTCGACGCGTCGTATTGGCCTGCCGCCACGATAATGTGCAGATGTGGGTGCAAGTTTCGTTGTCGACTGTGAGTATGCAACACGGCGGTAAAACCAAGTTCACCTTGCCGTTGTCGGTTGGCAAAATCCTTTAATACCCCCGATGCCACCTTAAACATACCGTTATATATCGCTTTAGGTTGATGCCTCGCTAAGGCTCTTAATTGATACGGTAAAGTGAAAGTCACCATGAAATAGTGAACAGGTAACCGCTTTTGCTGCTGACGTTGAAGCCAGTCAGAAGTGGTGCGTTGTTGGCATTGAGGGCAATGACGATGACCACAAGAAAGCGGTAATCGGTCATCGTGATGACAGTGACTGCAGAACCATTGTGAGCGACCTTGTTGCTCTGTTTTACAACGGAGCATCGCCCCAATGGCTCGATGCATATCGCCATTCATCTGCGCATAATAGTGACGTTTAAGCGCAGAGTGATGTTGACGAAGCAGTTCAATAAAGGTACTCATGTAATGCTCCACGTTAAGTCTAGAGCATCAGTTAAATGGTTGATGGCCATCGCAGCATCGCGTTGTTTTAGCGTAGTCATTCGAGTGTAACGGGCAGTGGTGTTGAGGCTTGCATGACCCAGTAGCGTTTGCAGTGAACGCAGGTCTAACCCTTGCTCAAGTAAGTGCGTCGCGAAGCAATGTCTAAGTGAGTGGGGGCTGGCGTGTTTTTGGATCCCGCACTCTTTGAGCACAAGTTTCATGGTTTTTTGAATACCGCCACGATCCATGAGGGTGTCGCGACAGGTACCAAGGCCAGGAAATAAGTAGTAAGGGTGCTTATGGGTAAGCCAATGTACGCGAAGAGCTTTAAGCGTTCGCAGCGGAAGCGGCACCATTCGGTCTTTTCCGCCTTTTCCTTCCCGTATGTGAACGCGCATTGTTTGGCTGTCGATATCATGAACCGTTAGGTTCAGTCCTTCACCAAGGCGCAACCCCATGCTGTACAGAGTAAGAAAAAACACCTGATAACGTGTCTGTCGAGTGTGGCTAATCAGTGAGCTGACTTGTTGCGGTGTCAGTATGTCGGGCAGTCGTTTTACTTGTGGCGGCTTGACGATATTGAGCCATTCCCACTGTTTATCGAGCGTGTAGCGATAGAAAAACTGCAAGCCATTACGATCGAGTTTTATGGTGCTCCACGAGTGGGTTTGAATAAGAGACGCGAAGAACTGTTTGAGGTCGGCAGTGGTTAACGTATCGGGTACGCGATCGAAATGAGCGGTGATCCGACGAACTGCACGGGAATAGGCATCGATCGTCGCAGGTCGTTTACCTTGCAGCTTTAGGTTGGTAAGGTGTTGTTCATAAAGGGTGTTGTAGCGTTTTAAGTCATCGGGTTTCATGGGGTTACTCCTGTGAACGACCATCAGGGTGATGGTGTTACAAGAGTATGGTTTGCACTCGTTTTACTCTGCCGCGTAGCGGCTTCGTTCAACAACTAATTATGCTAGTGTGGCTGACTTGGCCACACTACTCACCTTCTCATAGGTTTCTTTTATAATGAAACTACCGGTTACCCTGCTTGCTTATCCGCTGAGAAATCCAAGTAAGTACTGAATCGAAGCCCATCATCTTGAGTTTCAAAACTCCAACCCATTCGCTCACAAATTCGTTGCACAATCACTAGGCCACAACCATAGCCAGCATTGTAAGTCTCATTGCCATCATGACGGTTAGTGATCACTAATTGAGAACCTGCCACCACAATTCCAACATCGCCAACACTGTAGCTAAACGCATTTTTAATTAAGTTATTTAATACAATAGTAATAAAGCTCTCTGGCGCATACACAGTGACAGTCCCTTTTACGTCTAGGTTATAACTCGCATCCTGCTTGGCAAACAAAGGCGCCATTTCAAGCAGCTGATTCTGAACTTCGACTTCCAGGTCATAGTGACCGAAATAGTGCTCATCGATACTCTCTTTACCAAGCAGCAAAAACATTTCAGTCAGCACTCGCATCTGTTCACTCGCTTCTTGCAGGCGATTAATTGCTTTTAACGCAACAGGAGGTTGGTTGGGTACTTTAGTTAGCAGATCAGCAGATCCTGAGATCACCATAATAGGGGTTCGAAGTTCATGAGAGGCAAACCGATTGAACTCCTCTTCCCGCTGAAAGAATCCTGAAATGTGATTCTTTGAATCTAAAAGTGTTTGCTCAATATGTCGTGTTTCTGCGTAAGATGTCTCGACTTCGAAACTTGGCTGTTCAGGGTGCATTTGCCCTATTTTCTTTTCTATCTGATTGAGTGGCCTCGACAGCGAGCGTACGACATAGATCCCATACAGAACCATGAAGATGGACGTTAAGCCACCCAGTATGAGGGTGTAGTTGTGGAGGCTCCATTCATACTCGTCGAGGTAGTCGTCGGCGTCATCTTGAAACAAGATATACATCAGCCCTTTGCCTGATGGGTGCTCAAAGACATAAAAGTGTTTATCTTCCGTACCTAACAGATGTTCATAGAAACCGGGCTCTTTGTATCGAGCTAACCAATTGGGCAGTTCACTTTCACTCCAATAGGTTGAAAACTCATTTTCATTCGGCAACAAGGCATCTTCGCCAAACAGCTGATATTCAGACGTATAACGATTAGCTTCAGTGTCTAGCCAATGGTGAAGGCTGATCACTTCCATCTGGTTTTCAGCAACGTAAATAACTGTCCAGAAAAGACTGAACATGACCAAGGTCATCAAGCCAAAGCTACGACGGATTTTTCGGTAGATGCTTGGGTAATCGGCGTGGCTTAAGCCGCTATGCTTTGAGTCGGTAACCTTGTCCATGAATAGTCTCTAATCGTGAATGTTCAAACCCTTTATCGAGCGCGTTGCGCAGGCCATAAATATGGCTTCGAAGCGCATCACTGCTTGGCGATTCATCACCCCAAACGGAATCAATCACTTCAATTCTTGAAACAATTGCTGGCGCATGGCGCATAAGGACTTTTAGTATTTTTAACTGGATTCGACTCAACTTAATAAGCCTACCTTCTCGGTATACCTCGTCGGTCTGCGAGTTGAGAGTAATATCGGCAAAACTCTGCTTTCCAATACCTTGACGTGGTCCTCGGCTTGCCAATGCGTTCAGCCTTAAACTGAGCTCTTGCATAGCGAAAGGCTTAACCAAGTAATCATCTCCGCCCGCTTGAAAGGCAGCGATTTTGTCATCCAACCTATCTTTAGCGGTTAAAAATAGAATTGGCGTAGGGCACTGCACCTCTTCTCTTAACTTTCTAACAGCAGAAATGCCGTCCAATTTAGGCATCATGATGTCCATAATAATCACGTCATAATAATTCTCAGACGCTAACTTCAATGCCGCTTCACCATGATAAGCACAATCAATCACCATCCCTTCCAACTCTAAGTAATCGGCAATGGTTTCTGCAACATTGTGGCTGTCATCAACGATCAAAACTTTCATCGATTTATTTCACCTTTCTTCACGAGTGCTTCACGTTTGAGTTTATAAGATACACCCTCAATAAACTAAATAAAGAGTATATAGATGAAAAAGTTAGCGCTGATTTCGGTTGTCGGTTTAATTCTAACTGGCTGTGGCGGTAGTGACAGCAATAGCAATGGAAGCAACGATAACAACACGCAAGCTCCATCAGCAATTCAAGGTACCATTGACTCTGTTTCTGGCAACACCATCGTTGTGAATGGTTATAGCTATCAAGTAGACAGTGCGAACTATGCAGGCGAAGATGTGGCAATTGCAGACCTAGAAAAGAACATGATGGTTTCCATTTCGTCTAATGCTCGTAGCGCTTCAGCTCACACTAACGGAGCTCAAGTTGGTCTTGAACCGACCATCGTTGGTCTTATTTCAGACGCCAACCATAATAATGGCACATTTAAAGTCAATGGCATCGCATTGACCTTTACAGATCTGTCACGTGAAATTGAAAATGGCGATTGGGTTATGGTCTCTTCTTTACCGACAGCGAATGCAGGTTACAAAGTACTTTCTGTTGTTAAGTTTGAGCACTCTAACTTAACTGAATCGGTTGAAGTTGAAGGGCTAATCAGTGATTTAAATGAATCGAATTTCAAACTCGGTGCAAACCTCAGCGTTGACTATTCCAATGCTCACATCGATAACGACGATAGCAACACAGGGTTGTCGAATGGTCTTTGGGTTGAAGTGACAGGCTCAATGGTTGGCTCTATATTGAAAGCAGAAGAAGTGGAAGTCGAAGACTTTAGCGAAGTAAGCAATGACACGGAAATCGAAGGCATTATTACTTGGGTAGCTAACGACAAATCATCATTTGATTTAAGCTACAAAGGGCGCTTTGTTGTCAATGACAGCACTCGTTACGAAGATGGTAACCAATCAAGCTTGAGCGTAGGTACAGAAGTCGAAGTAACAACGAAAAAAGCCAACGGCGAAAATGTTGCTACCGAAATCGAATTTGAACACAACGATGATTCGCAAGATTGGAATGATAATGACGTTGATTTTGAAGGCGAAGTTCAGAGCACAGATGACAAAACATTGAGCTTTGTTATTCAGACAACTGCAGGTAGTCAAACCGTCTACGTTAACCAAAATACTCGCTATGAAGATGGTCTAAGTTTCCATACTTTACATGGTCAACGTATTGAGGCTGAAGCTTACAAGGTTAACAACCAGTACATCGCGAGTGAAATCGAAGCAGAAGACAACGACTAACGCATAGAACATTCTGGATATTAAGTATCGAAGCCACGCACTACGCGTGGCTTTTTTGCATCAAAACAACCCACACTAAAAGTGCAGCCTACCTTTTCAATTATGTTACTGTTTGCTTATTCAAAGGCGTTTAAAAAGGAAGTAAAGTGGCAAGAAAAGAAGAGAATATACAACTCCAACTCGTTTCCAGTTCTGAATTCGAGGAACTGTTTGCGTGTGTGAAACAAGGCATATTCATACACGTAGATGACGTTTTCGGCTGGGATGACGACTTCCAACGCCAACGACTTTTAAACGATTACCGTCCCTCTTGGTTTCATTGGGTATACCTAGGAAAACAAAGGGTTGGACTTGTGTGTTTTAAGCCTTATGACAACGCATACCATATTCATCTGCTGATCATTTCCCCTCAATACCAAGGTCATTCGCTAGGTAAACAAGTCATGTGCCTCATACATAAAAGAGCCACGGGAGAGCGACGTGAGCAAGTCACTCTGTCGAGCTTTAGAAGTAACACTCGCGCCATTAGTTTTTATCAGTCACTTGGCTACCAAATTGTTGATGACAGCGATGAGAATTTTGTAGGGATGACTCTCACCCTAACTAACCATTTATAAACAGCCAGTTAGGTAGAAAGCGAAGTCCTAGCGATCAACTGACACATCCAAATTATTCAGCAACGACGGAAAACCCCAACCGTTCTCACCTTCGACCACAGGTTCTCCGGTCAAATACTCAAACAGCGTTGGAGCCAAAGACCCGTTAGCTTCGATTTTCAGTTGCTGAGAGTTATCGCCAATTGGCGCTCCCCAGAATCCGATGAAGGCATCTTTCTCTAAGTAATCCTCACCTGCATGACGCCCCGGCACCTTGGTGTTGTAACCAATGCCGGCTTTAGGGAACAAGTTAACCGTACCAGCCCTATCTTCAAGGTAGATATTAGCCAGTTGATTAACTGAATCTGGTCGAGGTGTTGGTTGCGTTAATACGGTCCATTCTGCACTGCTACACCATGTTGTCACATCCGCCTTAATCGCTCGGTTAATACACTTCTCTACCAATTGAGAATACCGCGCAAAATCAACTTCGCTTGGCGATGCAAGATATGGATTGAGCCTTTGGGTATTAAGCAAAATCGGCGCTCGGTTGTCTTCCAATGACTCATAAAAAAGCTTGTCACCTTCACGTGTGATCAATTCATCGACCCGTTTTAAATCACGATTGCCAATCACACGAACAGCGCAGCGTTGTTGATCACATGTACTTTCTCTTACGACCATATAATCAAGACTTTCAGGCAAGCGCTGCGCTATCTGATTAATGATGTCTATATTCTGACCATCTGGCGCTGCAATCGGAGACCACTGCGTGAGTTCTTGGTAAACCGGCTGAACCTGCCACCCGTGAGCCGAATTAAAGAAGTCCATCATGAAATTACCACCAGCAGTAGAAGCAACCACAACATCCAACGCCTTTGAACTTGGGTAGCTTAGTGCATTGGTAATTTTAGGCCCTTCCCCCTCGTCTGAAGATATCTTCTTAACCACAATTGGATACGCTAGCTCTGCTTGTAAGCCTTCAAATACCTGCTTTTCGGGGTTGAGCGCGTAGAACACCGGCGTTAAACCATGATCCCCTGCCATGCCCCATAGCGTTTTATCGTAAACGCCGGCACTGCGGTAGGTCGCTTCAATCTGGCGAATCCAATAGTCCAGTCGATTGAGCTCTCCCGTCGGCATCAGAATTTCGTCACTAAAAGGACCCGTGAAGTGTGCGAAGTGATCCGGCCATGGGTTATACACCAAGGTGTAGTCTGGCATTCCTTTTCCATCTAACTCGGCAAACTGAGTGATCGACTGTTTAACCTGAGCTCTCTTTGAAAACTTAGTAAAAAAATCAAAGCCAGATATAGACTGATACGCTTCAATATCTTCAATCAAAGCTTGACGCTTTTCTTGCAAAACCACTTCGACTTCTGAACGTTCTTGAAGCTCTTTAACGCAGCGTTTCTCACCATAATCACGCAGTGACTCACCCAAACCTAGGTTTACTAGCCCGTCGTAAGTGGTGTGAGCATTCCAATCATATTGAGCGTTGCAGTTCAGCGTTTTAAGGTAATCAAGGCGATCAAACATGGTCTGCACCTTGTTGTTTTCCATCAACACATCCAACTGCAGGGCATCATTACCAAAGAAGTAATACGCTCGGTCGATCTCTCGGTCGACAAAGTGGAAATTAGGAATGCCAGTGCCACCTTGCCCCGATACTTTCGCGCCCGTTTTAATGATCGGTAGATTGCGTACGCTGATTGTTGGAGTTGAAGAGATACCAACTCGGCTAATATTGTCTCGATGCTCTTGATAGAGATTTTTGAAGAACGGAAGATAATTCGGATCACGGTAGGTTTGTTCAGACAGAACTTCCATGAACCTCACCTGCTGTTGATGTTCAGGTTCAATCACTTCTTCTAGCTGAGGTTTATATTGCGCTCGGTTTTTATGATTCTGATAAGCAACCGAAATGAAAGGTGAATCTTCATCAACCAACCCCTCAATCAATCCTTGCTGTAAACCATCGACGGTCACTTGAACCGCAAAACGTTTGTGCTGTTGGGATTCTAAGAATTGAATGAGCGCATCAGGCTGGTCACTGAACGCTTGCTGCATCCAATCATCAAGCGCTTCTGCACGTTCTTCTTTAAACACAAACTGTCGGTAGGCTTTCAGCAAGTTTAAGCGCACAAAATCAATAAGCGTGATGGTAAGAGCTTGTGCTTTATTGTTCGGCTTATCAGCGTTTTCTGGTTTACCATCTTCTGCAATCGCCAACATTGCAGACTTCATGTCGCCGTCATCCATTCCCAATGCCGCTTTACCGATCAAATCAACGATGATCGGTTGAATCTGAGCGATGATCGCTAGATCTGCAGAGCTATTGGTTAAGTATGTGTAATTCGCAGGGAGCGTGTCCATATCCTGCCAAACACCAATTTCGAATAACGCATCATAGATAACCACCATATTGGCAATGAACTGTTCATCGATGCGAATACCTTCATGATGTCCCGTCGCTTCAGTCGAGGTATCTGGCTCGTGATGCTCTGAGGTTGGCTTATCTCCAACATGATAGAGGCTATGTTCAAAGCCCTTTAGTGTCTGCTTATCATAAACCGTCGACAAGTAAGATTTGAACACATCTTCACTGCCCAAGCCTGAATAGCGGTCGTAATAACTATAGAGAAAATAACCCAAAGGAATTGAGTACGTCGGGTTGGATAACTGAGCGATGACTCGAGCTTTGGTTTTAGCATCTAATGGAAGTGCGAGAATATACGCATCTAATGTAACGCCACCAATGGTGAAAAGAGCCGCATCACGAGTGAGTTTGGCAGAATAACTTAGGCTTGAAAGCACCTGATTTTTCAACACTTCACTGGAGCTAAACACGCCACCAATGACGGGCGTTGTTGATATATCAGCGACACTCGGAGCTGACGCAACCGCCAACGATAAGGCACTGAACAAACTGGCGTAACTGCGAACGTGAGAATAAGAGCTCATCAAATTTCCTTTAGATCAACACACTTCTATAAATACGACTTATTGTTTCAGTTTAAACTGATTAGTCAACTTATGGTAACCTCTGGGTTTTATACAGACAATCAGCACCTATAAATCATACATGAATCTATAAATAACAACCACTTACCCAAAAGATCAATTGACAATAACATCAATTACAAATACCAAACATTCACCATAGATATCACTCGCATATATAACTCCACCAATTAGATATGTCTCTAGAATAAATACACCCGCTATTTCCACTACATTCCGTTTTGATACATTTCTCACCAATGGCATTCAATTTATAAATAGTCATATTTATCAATGACATTCTCCCAATTGATTCCAGAGTAGTAAATTTTTATCAATAACTTAATAGGAGAACTAACATGAATGGTCAACGTTCACTGTTAGCAGTGGCAATAGCCCTAGGGATAGCAGGTTGTGGTAGCGATAGTTCGGATAGCTCTACAACTGATACTGGCGGTTCAACAGCAACTTCAGCGTCTTTAACAGCAAAGGCCGCTGATGGCTATCTGGTAGGTGCTAATGCATGCTTGGATCTAAACAGCAATAAGGTGTGTGATAAGGATGAGCCAAATGCAGTAACCGGCGACAATGGTGAATTTACCATTGAGAACTTAACTCAAGAGCAACTAAAACAGAGCACTCTGTTGATTGAAGTTGTAGCAGGACAAACCATCGACACTGATAACCCTGGTGTTGTGTTGAACAAAAGTTACCGCTTAACGGCTCCGCCACAATCAGAGTTTATTAGCCCGTTAACCACACTTATACAAAATGAAATTGAAAGTGGCGCATCATTAGATGAGGCCAAAGCAACTATTCAAGAGAAGTTAGGTACAACGCTCGACTTAACTCAAGATTACATTGAGGCCAAAAATAACGACAAGCTAGCAGACTCACAAAAAGCAGCTTTTGAGAACCTACACCGCGTTGCTCAAGTCACCGCATCGGTCATGGCAGAGAATACTGACGCCCTATCAGAAACTGCAGCGGGTGCTGGTATTTCTGTAGAAGCGCTCACGGCGTTGATCAATGAAGAAGTGACTCGAGTCCTAGATGAAGTCGTCAAAAATATTGAAGCAGCGGGAGAGAACTTCAACCCGAGCGACATTGCTGGCAGCATTAATCGCGATCACATCGCCATTGATGACTCTAATCTTGAAGATAAAATTAAAGAAAACGAGGCAAATAAAGGCTCTAAGAAAGCCGACCTTGCGAAGCTCATTAAAACGGATGGCATCAATTGGTTTGGCGGTGCGAATGAGGAAAATACAGACTTAGTGGTCGCTTATGGGACACTAAAAGCAGATTCCGATAATTCAGTCAGCGAAATCAGCTACATCTATGACTACTTTGCAGAACAGTTTGTTGAAGTTAAAAGCACTCCTGACGCTAATGACATGGTTTTGGGTCAAAGCGGTTGGGAAACAAGTAATGACACCTTAACTAGCATCAAGCCAAATAAAGATGGTAGTGTCATTCTCGAGTCGAACAGCTCAATTTTTAATGAAATTGCTAGCGCTAAGCAGTTGGATATCAGTGGTCTTAATGTTCGCTCAATCATGGACCAAACCGATGGTGAGAACGTTTGGTCTCTAATTATGCCTGCAGGATTAAAATTCCCTGACAACACAACGGCATACAAATTATCTGTAGAAGACATCAACGACAACATTTATACCTTTTACAAGGGTGATTGGTGTGCGGAACACGATTCAGACCGCTACCAAGCACTTAATAACTCGTGTAACGGAATTAGCGCCTTCAAGAATGGCAGCGATACGTGGCTTGCGACTTTAGCATCGACCATCGCTGAAGATGAATCGGATCGTCATGACACGGCATATAACAACCATGCAGATCTAATTCCAATGGCAGGAATAGAGGGTGCTGAAATATTTGCACAGCTTCTGCCCGACGGTACCGTGGTTTATTATTCGAGAGCCTGGGAGCTAGACTCTACATTCTCCAGATTATCAGAACTCGGTTCGTGGGAAGATCAATCAGTGAATGGCGAGGTATTACGTCAAGTAACAATTCCTGAATCCATCCACTCGCAAACCACATGGTCAAACTATCAAAGACAAGATAACTCTGCTTACCTATCTGTTGTCGACGGGTTTGTACGAATTACCTACAAAGAGACCGAAGAGATTGATAGTGAGGCCTATATCTTTGATGAAGCGACTAAACAGTTCATTTTGGATAACGCATTAACACCACAGCCTCTGCACCCTCTTAACCTACAGGCTTGTCTTGATTCATTGCCGGATGCTGGGTTCATTGCGACGGCTAATGACGTCACGGTTTACGATGTACAGCGCACACCGATATGGGATCCTGAGCCAGTAACACAGAACCTAACTTATGAGTTTATCTATCTTGGGAATACTTTCTCTTGGCTGAATGACGTTCCGTTGGTCACCGGGCTACCAAGTTGGATTTCGGACTTAGCAGGTAGCTTAGAAAAAACGCGTATCGATATCAAAGATCCGGAAGGTACTTTAATGGGGTATGAGTATTCATATAGCTCTGAAGATCACTATCTAGGTCAAGAGGGCTTTAATTCTGATGACTCACTAGGTTGGGGGTCGGCTAAAGCATTATTACCACTGACGATTACTGACAACCAGAAAATCATCAATCAAACGGTAGACTTTGGAACGTCAACTAACGCACCACTTGCCTCTCAGTTTGATTATTGGTTTGACGAGATCAGCGGTGAAGAGTTCGTAACTGAGTACCCTGGATTAAGAACCGTTTCTGTAGAGACCTCACTAAACGATATTATCAACGGACAACCTTACTTTCTGCCCACTTTCAACTACCAAGAAACCTACCTAGGTAAAGAAGAAGTTACTGTGCCTGCGGGTACCTTTGCTGCATGTAAAGTAACAAGTGAGACACAATTCGAAAATGACGGACCTCGTGACACTCAAATAACTTGGCTTACAAACCGAGGATCAATTAAATCCATTCGAGAGGAGTCCTCTTGGGGTATGTCGATTAATATGGAAGCGACAAGCTTACCGACTATTAAGTAATCGATAGGCAACATGAACAAGCCAATATCTTATTGGCTTGTTTTTTTTCGTATTAGTTCTTTAAGCCAATATCTCCATTCCCAAAACTTGATAGCATTTCAAGCTCATCACTTCCCCTAATTAAACGCCCTAGCCACTCGTCCTTTACTGCTCAATTCATAATGACCAATATAGGCTGGGATAAATACCGATTGCCCTTTCGTAAGGGTTAAGTGCTCACCTCTTTGGCTCACTAGCGTTAAATCATCATCTATTGCCATTAAGATTTCAGCGCCACTTGTGATGACTTCTTCTTGCTTGGGGCTATGAAAGATATTGAAATTAAAGTCACTGACCGGGATATCATAGCTATCACATTGACCCAGCTTGGAGGGCGCCAATAACAAGTGTTTAAACGGAATTGGCGTAAACTCTGTGCAGGCGACCAATTCAGGGACATCAATGTGTTTTGGCGTTAAACCGGCTCTTAGCACGTTGTCTGAATTTGCCATGATCTCGAGCCCGGTTCCCTTAATGTAAGCATGCGGAGTGTTCGCATTCAAATACATCGCTTCACCCGGCTTCAATGTGATCAAGTTCAGCAACAGAGCACAAAACAGACCGATGTCGTTCGGGTACTGATGGCTAAGCTCAACAACCAAAGCAAACTCAGATTGATCTTGGTGAGCGACTGCATAAGTCAGAAGTTGCTCTAATGCTCGGTGTTTATGTTGGTCATCTAGAGTTAAAAGGTCACGGAAAAACGTTTCTAAACCTAGAGAATCAAGATTGTTACCAAACTCATCGACCAAACCAGCCAGCTCGCTCGAATCTAACTTTTTGAACAAACCTAATATTTCATCGAACTCTCGAAAGCCATTCATCGCTTGATATTCAGTGATCGCATAGACCAATTCAGGTTTGTGGTTCGAGTCTTGGTAATTGCGGTGCCCTGCAGTCAAAGGAATGCTTGCCTGTTCCTCTCTTGCAAAGCCAATTTCAGCTTGGCGCTTATTCGGATGGACCTGAACCGATAGCGCTTTTTCTGCCGCTAAGATCTTAAACAAGAACGGCAGTTCACCAAACTCCTGCGCAATATCGTTTGATAAATAGGCCGGTTTATTCTTGTTAATCAGCTCAGAGAGAGGCACCAAATGTTGGTCCAGCTTGACCATTGAGCAACCTTTCGGATGCGCTCCCATCCAAACTTCCGCTTGTGGCTCTTGTGACTCATTCTTAAAACCAAACAGTTCACGTATCGAAGAGATGCTCCCCCATGCATAATTCTGGATGGTGTTTTCCATTGGGAAAAATGAGTGTTCTGAGAAGTGGCTGAGTGACATGGCGTTTTCCGTAGTGAGCCCTTTGAACACAATTCAGAGAGCTGATTTCTAATAACGTAAATAATTAGAAAGACTACAGAGAGCAGCTAGAACCCACATGAGATGAGGTCTTAGACGCAATAGGAAAATTTCTTAGAAACAGGTGAGAACGATGAAAAGCGTGAAAAGAGTCACATTTGAATATCACGCATAGAAAGCGCCGAAAATAAGATAGCGGCTTGTATCACACTGGTTACAGCAGTGATACAAGCTTCTACAATGCAAACACTAGTGACTATCTTGTTATCGAGAAGGGTCCTTAAAAGCCAGAACGAGCCTCAGCACTTTTCTGAGGTGATTGAGCTTGTAGAAAAGGCAGTAACAGTAACCCGATGACCGCCGCACAAGTAGAGATGGTAATGAAGAATCCACTCCAGCCATAAGTTTCTAGAACGAGCGCTAATGGGTAACCAGAGAGAGCTGCACCCATGTAAGCAAACAAGCCAACGAAGCCTGTCGCCGCACCGGCAGAGTCTTTATGTGAGCATTCGGCCGCCGCCATACCAATAAGCATTTGAGGTCCAAAAACAAAAAAGCCTACACAAAACAACCCAGCAGCTTGAAACACAAAGTTGGTCAAAGGCATCAACCACAATGCAGAGACTGAAAGAAATATGCCAATCGCAAACAAAATATTCATCGGGCCACGGTTGCCACCAAACAACCTGTCAGATCCCCACCCAGCAACAAGTGAACCAACGAAACCGCCAATCTCGAACAGAGATAAGGCAGCGTTGGCATTGATCAAACTGTAATGGTGTTCTTCGGTTAGGTATAAGTTACCCCAATCATTAACCGCGGTTCTTACGATGTAAACCAGCACATAGCTAAAAGCGAGCAACCAAATGTACTTGTTGCTGAATACGTAAGTTTTCAGGATTTCTCGATAGCTTAACCCTTGTCCATGGCTCTCTTGCGCCAACTCTAAATGGTCATGACGCCACTTCCCTACAGTCGGAAGTCCCATGGTGGTGGGCTTGTCACGTAAGCGCCAGCAAACGATAAGACCGATAAAAACACCAATCACACCCGGCCAGATAAACCCTGCTCGCCAGCTGAATTGCAGCGTCAGATAACCAACAAGAATAGGAATTAGCGCCCCACCAACGTTGTGTGCTGTATTCCAGATTGCCCAACGAAAACCTCTTTCGGAGCGAGAATACCAAGTCGTCAATAACTTAGAACACGATGGCCAGCCCCAACCTTGGAACCATGCATTAAGCACCCACAGCGAGATGAAAGCCGCTAACGAACTCGAAAAGCCAAACGCGATGTTTATCAGACCAGTCGCGATTAAGCCAAGTCCCATAAAGTAACGTGGGTTTGAACGATCCGATATCGTGCCTGATATAAATTTCGATAAGCCATAAGAAAGATAAAAGAGCGTGCCAATTAAGCCAATATCGCCTTTGTCCAAGCCAAGGTCAGTAATCATCGCTGGCGCGGCATAATTAAAGGTTTTACGGGTGAAGTAAAAACCTGCATAGCCGACATACATTCCTATCATAATGTGAAGGCGCCAGTAGCGATAACTCTGATTGACTTCATCATCAGTTAGAGCATGAGTATTTGACGTTGTTGAGCGCAGAAATCCAAACATATTCGTTCTCACACTTTAGGTAATGTAACGCTGATATTGGTACCCGAAGATGAGCCATTCGCGTTAATTGTCATCTTGCCGCCGAGCGCCTGAACACGCTCTTGCATACCACGAACACCCATTCCTTTGAGAAGATCTTGCGCTGTAAAACCAACGCCATTATCTGATATCTGAAGATAAGCCTGATCATCTAAAATCAGTTCAATTTTAATCTCGCTCGCACTCGCGTATTTATGGGCATTGTTTAAGGATTCTTGGCACAGCCTGAAGATAGTGACCTTGAGCGTGTCACTCAAACACGAGTAATCACCTTGCCAATCTAACTGGATATCAACGCCGTGATCCGAAAACTCCATCTCTCGAATTAGCTGTTCAACAGAATCTTTTAGATCGAGGTCGTCCAACATCTTAGGTCTTAGTTTTGTAAGTAGACGTTTGGTGGTGTCATAAACATTCAAAGACAATGACTCAATCGTCCCCGCACAGCGAACGCTCATCTCAGCGGCATCGACGCGTTTAATAATGCTTGCCTGAGTACGAATTGCCGTGATGTTTTGGCCGATTTCATCATGCAGCTCACGCGCAATATCACGACGAACCGATTCTTCAGCTGTCACTAACTGGCGTGAAAGGTTTTGATTTCTGGAGAGCTCACTTCGTAGTTTCGCATTGAGATCTTTTTGTTTTTGAACCGCAAGTCCAAGCAAAATACCGGTGATGGTTTGAGCAGACAGAGACAAGAGTAAATCGGTAATTTCGAGTTTAGATGTTCCACTGTGAGCAGCAATCAACGCGACACTATTTAACAGGGTCGCCAGTAAAGCACCTTGCCACCCGTAACGAACCGCGAGCAAGATGATAGGGATCGCCATACAGAATGGGGCGAAGCGTCTTAGTTCATCAGGCAAACTGGTTTGTATCAAAATACTGGTGACCAACAAGACGCTGTACAAAGCGATGTGGCGGATTTTGAACTCAACGACATTGTTGATTAAGTAAGAGCTCAGTGGCGCCCACTTGTTTTGGAATAGGTAGTTCCAGACCAGATAACACATCGGCACCAACATCAATCCGCCAGTGATACTCACCAACCACACCATGTAAACAGCCGGAACATGAGAACCCACCACTGCAACATTAATGAATGCTGTAACCATGATTAAGCTCGCCATCACTAACAAGTGACGATTCTGGTCACCATAATAATAACGCTTGGCAATTAGAGTGGCAGGAATACTCAATCCACTGGCGATGAGTATCGTCAGCCATTGAGGCTCATCAAGCAGTAAAGCTAAAGCGATAGCAAGCCCCCACTCTGCAATATAGATAGCAGGCCAATAATGAGTGCGAGTGTGCAGCGTCATTCCCAGTCGAAGTGAAAATGGGAAAAGCAGAATGGCTAACTCAGGGTCATTAATGAAATAGAAGGCAATAACCCACAAACAGAACCATGCACAACCAGCCATAAAAACCCCACATAGGGAGGTGGCTAGATAGGAACGCATTAGTACTGGTCTTGTGTGAACAATTTAGCTAGCTCAACGGCGATAGATTTTACATCGAGCCCTGTTGCCAATAACTGACACACTTCACTCTCTCTGCGGGTAAGTTGATTTAAAGAGGCTTTATTCTTCATGGGTGTCGCAAGCTTGATAGCGATATCGGGTGTGAGATAACAGCCACCATTTGCGCTCGTGTGTACGGCTTGGATTAGCTCATCGGGGCTGCAGCGCTTGCTGAGATAACCTTTGGCTCCTAACTCTAATGACTTCTCAACCATCGCCGGAGAATCGTGAACGCTCAACATGATGCTGGCAATGCCTGATGGAATCTCTTCCAATAAGCTCAAACCACTTTCGTCTTGCATCGAGATATCCAAGATCACGACATCAGGGTGACAGCTTGGCAGTCCGAGACGAGCTTCTGCCGCAGAGTTGAATTCACCCACGACCGTAATATCAGCTTCAAGACTGAGTAATTGAGCAAAGCCAGATCGAACAATGACGTGGTCATCAACAAGCGCAACATTAATCATGATATTAACCAAAATTAAGAGTAAGAAAGAAAAATAGCCCCAACAGGAGCTATATAAAATTAAGTTTATTGATAGAGATGATACTGAATCGAACTAACGATTGGTATGATCTCACGTGCTTTAAAGCAATAAAGCAATAAAGTACGTGAGACTATCTACCCGAAACTGTGCTTGCGAAAACAAGTCCGCGAGACAAGCTAGGCGTTTTGAGCCGCTAAGTGCATTTTCTTAGCGTGGCGAATCTTCTTCTCTTCTGCAACGGCAACGAACAAGAGCAATACGATACAAATAGCCGCTGAGGTATCTAGTGCAGCGAACGTTCCTTTCCAACCTGTTAAGCCGAAAATAGGTGTTCCGTCCGCAATCATACCTAAGCCAAGTTTTGCAAAGCTGTCACCAATCAAGTAAGCAAATGTGCCTTTCACACCATCCGCAACACTGATTGCTTTCTTAGGCACGAAACCTACCGCAGCAACACCAATCAGCAACTGAGGGCCAAACACTAGGAAGCCAAGCACAAACAGGGATGCTAGGTACATGAACTCACTTGTTGCATGCTGGTAGAACTCTAGAGAAACGATAATCAACCCAAGCGATACACAAGCAACTAGAGCACGGCGTCCATTCGCAAGATCAGATAAATAACCCCACATTAGCGTGCCGACTAGTGCCCCAACTTCAAACAGCGTGAAACCTGAAATCGCGGTTTCTTTTGATAGACCTAGCTCTTGATACGCATAAACGGTAGACCATTGATCGATACCGATACGAACAATGTATAAGAAGATATTCGCGAAACAGAGCAACCAAATCACTTTGTTTTTAAGGATGTATTCAACAAAGATCTCTTTCTTAGTCATTTGATTTTCTTCAGCAGCGGTATCTTCTTCGCTGACTTCTTCATCAAACAACTCTTCAACCGTACCTAAGCCGTATGCTTCTGGAGAGTCATTACCAAAGCGCATACCAATAAAACCAACCACAATCGCAATGATCGATGGAAACACGAACATACCAATCACGTTGCCATCAAATAGGTAGTTTGCACCAAACAGAGCAACACCAGCAGCACCTGCACCACCCACGTTATGTGACATGTTCCAAAGGCCTAAATAAGAACCACGCTTGTTACGAGGCGTCCATTTAGTGATGGTTGAGTAACTTGAAGGTCCACCTGTACTTTGGAAGAAGCCACTCAATGCATAGAAGGCAACCATCATGAATAAGCTAGCACTGCCGCCACCCATACTGAAGCTGAAGCCCAACATGGCAATACCAGAAAGGACAAGCATAAATGGCAGGAACTGCTTAGTGTTTTTACCATCGGCGTAGTAGGAAACGACGGTTTTACCGATACCGTAAGTGATAGAGAAACCCAGACCGATAAGACCTAGATCCGTCATCGATAACCCATAAGTAGAAATCATGTCGTTTTGTGCGACATTGAAGTTCTTACGGATCAAATACATGGTTAGATAACCAATGAACACCACTAGGTAAGATTGCAGGAATGGTTTAAACCACATTTTTCTTCTGGTTTCGACCGGAAGATCCAGTGTCGGTTTTCGAACCTGATCTAGGAACTTTAACATTGTGAACTCTCTTATTTTTTGTGAGGTCTGCACGGCATAATTGCGGCCATGCAATCTTTGTTAGTTGACCGTGAAATAATAAGGAGTCTAAAAATCGACCGCATGAGAGAGGGTCTTAGAATAACTAGGAAAAATTCTTAGTTCAGAATTGGGAGTCAAGAAAGCGTGAACAGCATCACTTTGTTTACGATCTGTTATGGATTGATATTACGATAACAAAAGTAACTCATCTCAAGGCTGATGAACCTTTTAAACAAACAGAAGCAAGCCAAACACTGCGCAACAAACAAAGCGCCAGTATCGATTCATCACCATCAACCCCCAAGGTGTGACCGATACTGACTCAACATTCATGCCTATTAAAATAGAGCCAATAGGCTTTTTACGAATCGTACTACAGTCGTTTACCGCTGCCGTCTTCCCACATCACTTCGCACTCATCTTTGATGGCTGATTTTAATAGTTCCACCAGTGGGAATGCTCGGCTACCGAGATTAACAGGCGCTTCAACAACCTCTTCTTCATTGTCGTCATCAGTATTTTCTTGCTCTACCTGCTTGCTCTGCTCAGAGGCGATCGAAGCACGTAAATTATCCAGAGCTTGAGAAACTTCTGAAGCATCAATGGCACCTGGGACGGTACCGCTATGCCCAAGCATCTTGATGAACTGAAGACCGACTTCCCCAAACATCGTGACGCTAGCATGGGCCTTGCAACTAAAGGTAATTAACATTATGAGCCTCTCTAAGTTTTGTTTACCAACAAACTATGTTGAGTAACTCTCTGGAAAGCAAGTAGATAATCGCCAAGCCGCTTCTTATAACTCGAACCTTGATAGTCTCATTTTCGAATGGGTCTGCACCGTCAGTGATACACATCACGATTAATTACCGGTCGATTATTTTTTAATATGAAACCTTGAGTACAATCACACTAAATAGCTATCTAAACCTCCGCATAGCTCATTATTTAATCTACTATTAACACCATTATCAAAATCTTTGGCACAAATCACATGAAAAGGCTGGTCGGCAGACACCTAGAAGAAATGGCGGACATACGATCCACCCGTAAACAAAAAATTGTCCACTCCTTTTCACTGACTGCCGCTGCGTTGTTCATTTTCTATACTTGGGCTTACTTCCAAGGCCAACACTATACCCTTTCAATTTTCGAGCTGTGCTTCGCGATTATTGCCATCTCCAATGCATTCTATGTGAGAAAAGTAGCCAACTCTGATTATTCCGAATTGATACTGAGTAGTGTTCTTCTTGTACAGGGCGTCATCCTATTCTTGTACAGTCACGCCATCCCCGACCGAATACTTTGGCTCTACCCAATTCTAGCAGCGGTCATTTTCATTAATGATTTCAGAATTGGTATTATCTTCAGCACCTCATTTTGCTTGTTTATCAGCACCTTGATTACCGCCATGCCAAACAACTTTTCTTTACCCTTTAACAGTACCCATCGATTTATTCTTAGTTTATTTACCATGAGCTTGGTGTGCCACACATCCGCCTATTACTACACCAAAGCCGTCAGTTATATCCAACGTCTGTATAAAGAAGGCATCGAAGATCTGGCCTACAGAGACCAACTTACCGGCTTAGCTAACCGTTGGAGCTTTGAACGCTGGGCGACAGAAAAATTAATTACGGTGGATAGTGAGCGATCACTTACCGCACTGGTCTTTTTGGATATTGATGACTTTAAAGACATTAACGACAGCTACGGGCACGACGTTGGGGACAGTGTCTTGCAGCATTTTGCCAATCGCTTGAGCAACAATATTCGAACCCGAGACAGAAAAAGCCATGAATACGATTATTCGATTGCGCGTTTTGCTGGAGACGAGTTTGTTTTGATGCTCTACGATGTACCCTCTCGTAAAGATCTAGACGGTATTTTAGATAGGATTTGCGGGCTGTTCGAAAGTGGTTGCCAGACAAACGAGAGAATCAAGGAATTGACGCTAAGTGTTGGGGTTGCTTTATACCCACAAGACGCCCAAGAATTACATGAGCTGACGAGATGTGCTGATAAAGCGATGTATGTCGCCAAGCATTCAGGAAAAAACCGATACGCTTATTATCACGACAACCCAGTATCAACCTTGATAGAAGAACTACCGACGAATCTAACCTGCTCAGGGTCAGATTCTTCTGAACTTGAAGATTGTCTTGAAGCAAAGGTCGAAGGGAACAATGTTACGCTATTAAAAACCCGTCAACGCTAGCCAGCCCTATAACTTAGCGGCGCTGCTAACCTGCAAGGTACATAAGCCAAAGGCTCACTAACCCGATCATAATAATCCATATGACTTGCCGTGTTCGGTTTGGGTTATTACCTTTAGGTCGCCTCACCACTGTTTTAAAAGCAGCTTGCTTAGCCGACTGAATAAACGGTGCTTCAATCTCACGTTTTTTGACGCGGCGTTTAACCGCGCTGTTTGCAACTTCTGTAAAACGCTGACTTTGCTCCGTTGTAAAGTCGTTATCAAAACCCATCCGACCATGCCTTTCGCCATGTTTTTGCTGAACTGCCATAGCGGCCTCCTTGGCGGTCTACTCTCTATTCAAGTATAGACATAATTTCATATTGTTACCTGTTCAAGATTTTCGAATAAGTCACTCAACGCTGTGCCATCTTCTTTTTCAATCAAATTACATAAACTACAGCTATTCAAGTATATGAGGGTTTCAAAATGACGAATGTAAGAGCAGTAGATCATGTGATTGCAGCCCATGCCACCTCAGACGGTGATGGTGTCAAAATCCAACGACTCACGGGTTTTAATAACACGCGCTTCTCTCCATTTTTGATGATTGATGAACTTAAATCGGATGAAAGCAAAGACTATGTTGGCGGCTTTCCTCCACACCCTCACCGTGGGATAGAAACGCTCACTTACATGCTCCAAGGTCACTTCCAACACAAAGACCATATGGGGAATGTTGGAGAGCTACGCAGCGGTGGCGCACAGTGGATGGCCGCAGGCCGTGGTGTTATTCACAGCGAAATGCCAATGATGGAAGAAGGCGCGCTGCATGGTTTTCAGATTTGGATAAACCAACCTGCGACACACAAAATGCAGCCAGCGCAATATCACGACTTCCAAAATGAAAGCATCGCGGAACATCAAAGTGAACAAAGTGGTTTGTTGAGAGTGATTGCCGGAGGGTTTGAACTGCACAACCAAACAGACGATGGTTCAGAGGCTTTACGATCGCAAGGTCCATTACAGAAAACAGGTGTGCCGTTAAGCGTTGCGGATTGGCGCTCTCATTCTGGGCAAAAAGTCACGTTAGGGACTAATGTTAATCACAATGCCATGACTTACGTGTACCGAGGCAGTATTAAGATCGGCGACAAAGTGATCAACCAAGGTCAACTTGCCCTGCTTGCCAAAGCTGACTTGCTGTCTTTGGGTAGCTTGGAAGATTCAGGGGTACTGATTTTTTCCGGTGAACCAATTAATGAACCTGTTGTTCACTATGGTCCGTTTGTCATGAACTCGATGGAAGAGATTGAACAGACAATTCAAGACTACAACAACGGTGTGTTTGAGACTTACTGATGTCTTGGCTATGAGCTTTGAAGATTGAAGATTGAAGAGATTTTGCAACGAACAACGATTTGGTCATCCATTTGATGACTACAAAAACAAGTGACACTATCCACTGCCGGTTACTATCACTTATTTAACCACGCTCTTAGAGCGTGGTTTTTTCTTATGGAGCAGAAGCTAATTTCAGGCTTCTTATAGGTACTCACACAAGTAAGCCGTCGCTTCTTTTACCTGTAGGTCGAATGATGAATCACCCGCAACATCAAAAGACTCACCAGATTGGTATGTCGTCCAATCATCATCGCCAACACGCTTTACAATCAAAGCACCTTTAACAACGGTCATCTTTTCTGGAGCCGCAGTACCAAAAGTGTACTCACCAGCCGCCATTACACCAACACTCACATCAGCACCAGACTGGTTAAACGCTAACGACTTAACGCCACCTTCAAAGTATGTGTTTTCTTTAATCATTGTACTTCCTTGTTATCTTCAAATTGCAATTATTGAGCTCACCGAGTAAGCCTATGCGTAAATTTAGGTGATAATTGTTTTAACCAATTCGAGACTTTCCTACAAGAAATAAATACGCATAGCTTAAGCATTTCTGGAATTCGCTTTCATTGATAACGTAAATACTGAGGAGCAAGGCTAAAAACCACTAACGCAACCAAATTTATTAGAACATTCGATCCTGCTTCTAACTCTTAGAACAATTTTTGCAAACTAAGGTTTTAGTTAATAGAATCTAAAACAATATCAGTCGAAAAATGAAGAGATAATGGCAAAAAAGCCGACTAAAAGCAGAGATCTATTTGCCAACTCGTTACTCTACGGCTTCCTATTAGCTGGCTTTATGGTTGCCCTCACCGCCGGCTATTTTGCTTACCAAGCCCACCAGCAATCGGTCAGCCCAAGCAACGTCTATGGCACATGGATAGAGATTGCGGCGCCACCTTACAACACCGATATCCTGACACTTTCAGACAAAGGTGTGATGATGAATCATCGTCTTATCACTACCTCATTCGATTTTGACGGTAAGATTGTCACGATCAACACAGGATCTGGAACCACCGTTTACACCATCAGCGGCACCTATGATTCACCTCGCTTGAAGCGACTAGAGCCAAGCGTACCGTCTCAGCAATTTGTTAAAGAAGGCTACGAAGATACTGCAATTGGTGATACCCATAGTGTCATGCAACAACGACGTGCTTCCCTAGCTGAGCAATTCAAAAGATAAACCTCCTCTTCTCCTTGCTTCCAGAAGCATTAGCCTACTCGTCGATTGGCCTCGCTCGCTCAACACACTTCACTTTGTGATTCTGCTTCAATTCACAGTATTTTCTTATAGTTTGTCGCACCTTTTCATAACTTCATGTCGTGAATTTTCACTTGTGAGATTTTCCTACTGAAGGATGTTTTATTTTATAAAACATGGACTCAGCATCTCACTCATTAAGCAACAGAATTGTAACAAGATACAATTTTTTAGTTGTCCATCGAAAACGGATTTATTTTCAGTTATAAAATTAAAACTCTCTCGAATACTGACTGGGAAGCTCCTTCAAAACTGACTGGAGCCGTTTTATGGGGCCATTTGGTTCTCGTAACCTTCAAGGAATGAGAGAAAAAGTATGATTCGTATAAATACCTGTGCTGCGAGCATTGCTCTAGCGCTATCTGGTACAGCATTAGCTGCTCCAACAGCACCTAGCATCGACATGTACGGTTCCAACAACCTGCAATTTTCCAAAATTGAACTCGCGATGGAAACCACCTCTGGCTACAACCAGATGGTGAAATATCACGATAAAGCAAAGGTCGACGTCAAGTTCAACCAATGGAGCGGAACGTCAGGAAACACGTACAACATTTACTTTGATGGCGTTAAAGTGGCCACCGGCCCAATCACTGGCAGCCAAACCACAGCTTCTTTCGAATACGGCCAAGGCGGCTTATTTGCGATGGAAATCGAAGCATGTGATGAAACAGGATGTAGCAAGAGCGCACCTGCTCAAATCACGATCGCTGATACCGATGGCTCACACTTGGCGCCACTTGCGATGAATGTGGATCCGAACAACAAGTCATACAACACAGATCCAAACACGGTAGTCGGTACTTACTTTGTGGAGTGGGGTATTTACGGTCGTGATTACACCGTTGATAACCTTCCCGCTGACAACTTGACCCATATCCTTTATGGCTTCATCCCAATTTGTGGTCCAAACGAATCAGTGAAATCAGTAGGCGGTAACAGCTACAACGCACTCATGACGGCTTGTCAGGGTGTTAACGATTACGAAGTGGTGATCCATGACCCTTGGGCGGCTTTCCAGAAGAGCTTCCCTCAAGCGGGTCACGAATACAGCTCACCGATCAAGGGTAACTACGCAATGATGATGGCGCTCAAACAGCGTAATCCTGATTTGAAGATCATCCCATCGATTGGTGGCTGGACGCTATCTGACCCGTTCTTTGATTTCACAACCAAAGCCAACCGAGACACCTTCGTCGCGTCTGTTAAGAAATTCCTCAACACATGGAAATTCTACGACGGTGTCGATATCGATTGGGAATTCCCTGGTGGCGGCGGTGCTGCACCAGACCTTGGTGATCCTGTAAATGACGGCCCAGCTTACATTGCATTGATGGCAGAACTTCGCGTGATGCTGGATGAGCTAGAAGCGGAAAACGGTCGTACTTACGAGCTAACATCTGCGATCGGTGTTGGTCACGATAAGATTGAAGACGTGAACTACGGCGATGCTATCCAATACATGGATTACATCTTCGCAATGACTTACGACTTCTACGGCGGCTGGAACAACGTGTTAGGTCACCAAACAGCACTAAACTGCGGTAACTTCATGCGCCCTGGCCAATGTGATGGCACAGGACTTGATGAAAATGGTGAACCGTACACTGGCCCTGCTTACACCACAGACAACGGCATCCAACTGCTTCTTGAGCAAGGTGTTCCAGCCAACAAGCTTGTTGTTGGTACAGCGATGTACGGTCGTGGTTGGGAAGGCGTATTGCCATCATCACTTTCAGATCCTAGTGACCCTATGACAGGGGTTGGTAACGGCAAACTGAAAGGCAGCTCTGCACAAGGTGTCTGGGAAGATGGCGTTATCGACTACAAAGGCATTAAGGCGAACATGCTTGGTGCGAACAACCAAGGGATCAATGGCTTCGAATACGGCTACGACGAAATGGCAGAAGCGCCTTACGTTTGGAATCGCACCTCAGGTCAGCTAATCACATTTGATGATGACCGCTCGGTAAAAGCAAAAGGCGCGTACGTTCGTAGCCTTGGCCTTGCGGGTCTATTCTCTTGGGAAATTGATGCAGACAACGGCGACATCCTGAATGCAATGCATGAAGGTCTTGCGGGCGGTACAACCGATCCTGTCAACCGCAAACCTACGGCAGCTGCAGGTGCCGACCAATCCGTTGAAGGCCCAGCTTCTGTTTCTCTAGACGGCAGCGCTTCAAAAGACAGCGACGGTACAATTGCGAGCTACGCTTGGTCACAAGTAAGCGGAACTGCCGTAACACTGGCTAATGCCAATGCAGCTGTTGCAAGCTTCGATGTTGTTGAAGTCGCACAACAAGAAGCTCTAACATTCAGCCTAACCGTAACAGACAACGAAGGCGCAACGTCAACAGACACAGTTGTTGTAACGGTAACCCCTAAAGACACAGGCCCAGTAAACACAGCGCCAGTTGCAGTGGTTACGGCTCCGGCTGAAGTCAATGCGGGTGACGTTGTTGTGGTTGATGCGTCAGCGTCTAGCGATGCGGATCAAGACACATTAACCTTCACGTGGGATGTACCAGCAGGTATCAACGCAACAGTACAAGGCGCTTCGGTAAGCTTTGTCGCGGCTGAATACACGCAAGATACGGTACTGAACTTCTCAGTGACAGTGAGTGATGGTACCGATACATCAGTTGCGGCTGCATCAGTGAAAGTCCTCAAGAAAACCACAGGCGGTGGCACGTGTACTAACGCTTGGGATTCAAGTGCGGTCTACACTGGTGGCGACCAAGTGACTCAAGGCGGTAAGGTTTGGGAAGCGAAATGGTGGACAACAGGTGAAGATCCAACAACGACAGGCCAATGGGGTGTGTGGAAAGAGATCGGCCCAGCAAGCTGTGCTAACTAAGGACAAGATTAGTTAAAGCTAACTAAGCAACTAAAAGCAAAGGCCAACCAGAGAATATCTGGTTGGCCTTTTTAGTGTTTGTTTTCTTAGCTTTGAGCTTACGATCTCTTTACTGGCGTCCTACTGACTTGCGCTCGTTGTGCTTAGCCAATTAAGTTATCAAAGCTCTCGAACACTTGTGGGCACTTCATTACTCGCCCGTGGCCCTGTCCTTGAGTCGAAATCAAGGTAACGCGACCCATTTCATTAGCAGCACGCTGAGACACATCAAACTTAGTAAACTTATCTTGCTCATCATGTACGATGATCGTTTGAGACTCACGAAGCGCTAGCTTTCCATAGGGATCCACCGACTGAATTGGGTAGTTAAACTGCTCTTCTACTTCTCCAACTACCGCCTCAAACAGTTTCATTGAGTAACCTGAACGCGCAACGCTGCCAAATAGGTTTTCTAGATAATCCAGTACAGGTGCAATCAGCAATAATGGCTTGTTTTCCAATTTAACGTGCTTACATTCCAACGCAGAAGCGGTACCCATGCTGTGACCTACTAAGCCTGCCACTTCGCCAACCGAATCTAGAATCGCTTCCAAGCCATTCACAAACGCAGGGATATGACCATGAACACCATCACTACCACCATGAGCCGGGTGATCGTAAGCCAGAGCCGTAAAGCCTTTGGCTGCGATATGTTCCATAAGAGGAAAGAACTGACTCGCCGTACCAGACCAACCATGAGTCAGCACCCAAACTGGACCTGTACCCAGAGAGTACGTTTTTAGCACACCATCACGGCCTTTGATTTCGCTCTTAATCAGCCCTTTCGGATCAGCGTTTTTCTGCTCAGTTCGCATTGGCGTGAGCAACAGTTTTCGCGCAGTTTTCTTCGCATGGCTCGGCGCGAGAATGTAATGCAGGTTAGTTGTTGCACCAATCAAGCTGCGCTTGAAGCTGAATTTGTTCGATGTATTAAAATAGATTTTGTCACTCATGACCGTTCCTTGTATCGCCATCATCATTGGCGGATCGAGCTCGGCCCGAAAAATCGAACGACCGTGCTATTTATTAATATAAAAAATGGCGATAGCGCTTTTTATGACTGCTTGCCGCCACTTCTCTTAAAATTGTTAGACCTTACATCAGCAAAGCTCACATGCTTTTCTAACTCTATGTTTTGCGAACTAAGTGTTTTGCGAGCTAAGTGGTTTACGAACTAAACGGCTTACTCGTTAAACCGCTTTCCAGCTGGCAATTAAGCGCTCTACACCACTCCAAAAATGGGTGTGACTCGCTTGTTGGCCTCGCAACGAATAGAACAAATTCGCACTCAAGTAGAGACCGTACAACTCGAAGGTTGCCTGTTTTTGGTCTAGTTCGGCTCTAAACTGCTTGCTCTCCACCGCTTTTGCTACCTGAATCGTCAAGTAGTCAATCCACACTGAAATGGTTTTCTGCAGTGCTTTCTGAATCACAGACGTTTCACTGCCCGCATCTTTCCATGCATCAATAAACATGCAACTGCCTTGGAATGAATGGTTCCAGCCCAGCCAATTGTCGAGCAGCTGTTTCAATTTCGCTTCAATATCACCATCGCCCAACTCTCTTGCGGGAATGATGACTCTTTCAGTGAATATGGCGTTGGAATACTCGAGTACAGAGAGTTGCAGGTTTTCTTTAGAGTTGAAGTGTGCAAACAAGCCACTCTTAGACATGCCACACTGCTTGGCTAATTCACCAATCGTTAAACTCTCAAGCCCGTTCTCACTCGCAAGCGCGAATGCATGACTCAAAATATACTCTTTGGTTATCTTTCCTTTGCTCATTATTCACCAATGATAAATCTGATGGTTTATTTTTAGCACGTTCGTTCTTTTTTTCAAAGTTTTTTGCCTAACCACTGGGAATTAATTTCTCTTGTCTAATAATTGTGGAAAAATGCGACAGTATTCAAGGAAATTGAAATCGACTAACAAAGGAAAAAGAATGAACACACTTTGGGAACAGTTTGCGTTTTCGGCGTCAGTAACGGGCCCTATCTGTTTAATGCTGTTTCTTGGTGTGATGCTCAAGCGAATTGGCTTAATCAATGACAATTTCATTGATGTCGCATCCAAGGTGGTGTTTCAAGTCACTCTACCCGCGATGTTATTCCTCAGCATTGTTCAATCTAACCACGATTTTGCCGCCAGTGGAAAGCTCGTCATCTTTGGCTTATTAGCCAACCTTGCCTTCTTCGTGTTCACCACTGTCAGCACTAAAATTACCTTTAAAAAGCCTCAAGACCAAGGTGTGATAGTGCAAGGTGGATTTCGTGCCAACACTGCTATTATCGGGCTTGCTTACGTCGCCAATATATACGGCAACGATGGTGTCGCACTCGCAGCACTTTATGTCGCCTCCTTGACGGTTCTCTATAATATTCAGGCCGTTATCGCGCTCACTCCAAAGGGCCAGGAGTCGGGTGACAAAGCCATTCAAGTAATCGTTAAAACACTCATCAAAAACCCTTTGATTATCTCGATCGCCTCAGGTGTCTTGTTCTACTTACTATCGATCCCAGTACCGAAAATGGTGACTGATGCAGGGCAATATTTCGCAAACATGACGTTACCGTTAGCCCTTTTGTGCACGGGAGGGTCGCTTGATATACGCTCACTAAAAAAAGATAAGGGCCCAACTTGGTTCTCTACCGGATACAAACTGGTTTTAGCTCCGCTACTGATCACGCTTGCTGCCCTGTTCTTTGGTTTTAGAGGATTAGATCTTGGCCTTATCTTCTTGATGAGCGCCGCACCGACCGCTGCTGCGAGCTATGTTATGGCACGTGCGATGGGCGGGAATTCAACATTGGCTGCCAATATTATCGCGCTCACCACCGTCGTTTCACTTATCACTTGCACGCTTGGCATTTTTGCACTTACCGCAATGGATTTAATATAGCTGCGACAGGCTTCAAAGAATCAAGATAAGCCTTAAAACAAAGGTCGCAACCCTTGATTTAGCGCTAACTGGTTCAATAAAAAGGCTGTTAGATTCTACGAAAATTTTCTTAGAGATCTGATATGTCTTCCGTTCAACATACGCCTTCACAACGCATCGCCAGTATTGAGTTGGGTCGAGTGATTGCTATCTTGGCGATCATTGGCTTACATGGCCAAATGGCACTTACTTATTGGCAAATCGATGAAGTGCCTTGGATTGGCTATGTGCTTAACCAAACCGCTCGTTTTGCGGTACCTCTGTTTTTCCTAATTTCCGGTTATCTTATTCAGCCCAAGATGACTGCCTCCCCATGGCAAACCGTCATTAATTACTCTAAACCACTGCTTAAGGTATGGTTGGCATGGAGCATCATTTGCCTAGTCATGCCATTCAACCTCGCGAAGGTAGAAGAGTTTGGATACCTAGGTGAGCGCCAAGGCTATTGGGGTTTCTTAATGAACACCCCGCTCAACTCTTTCTTAGAGGGTGGGTTGGTGCACTTGTGGTTTATTCCTGCACTTGTGTGTGCCGTTTTGATCATCGCTCTAATGGTCGAAATGAAACTCGACAAACTACTATTACCAACGGCTATTCTGCTTTACGTCTATGGTGTTTTAGCGGGCAGCTACGCGAACTTAACCGACCTGAGCGCACCTTTCTTTACTCGTAACGGCCCGTTCTTTAGCACGTTAATGGTGACCTTAGGCTTCCTCATTCGTCAGAATCAATGGAAGGTGTCGTCAGCCAAAGCGTTGGTGTTATTAGTGTTAGGCATGTTGATTCACTTTGCTGAGGGGGCATGGCTAACCACGTTCGACGTCGGATTCAACATGAATGATTTCTTGTTTGGTACGGCACTATGGGGAATGGGCGTGTTTATGTGGCTTTTGGCTAATCCAAACATCGGCGACTATGCGTGGGTTCGCGCGATCTCGAATCGTATGTTAGGCATCTACGTTTGTCATTTGCTGATCATTATCGTGCTGTTCAATGTCTGCGGAGTATTGGGGATTACTGAGTTAGCAAAAGACGTGACCGTATTTTTTGGTACCGTATTGTTGAGCTTCGGGTTGGTTGCTGGGATCGAGAAAACACCACTGCGACGCGTGCTACTTCGCTAAATCAGTTTTAAAGAGCAACAAAAAAGAAAGGCAAGATAACTGAATATCTTGCCTTTCTTTCATCATATTAGAACTGAGATTCTCTCTCGTGAGGTGTTATCGGAACGCCATCGCGCCTTTACCTACCCCTTCATAAGCCACAATTTGTAGTGATTGGTTCTCTGCTAGGCTCGGTTCAACTTGGTCCGCAATATAGCCCGCAAGTAATTCTACCGTGGTATCCGTTGGCAAGATCTCTGTTTCACTCTTAGCAATCGCTAACTCAAATTCACCTTGTGGCGCTGTGTAGCGGAAGCCATAGTGACTTTCGTCATCAACACTTTTTGCGTGTTCACTCAGGTTAAGTGATGAAACTGAAACTTGGTCTTCTTTAGAGCCTAAATAGATGTCTTCCCAGCGCTGAGCAAACGCCTGCTCGCGTTGTTCGTCACGCTGACCATCAACCACAATTTCGACTGGAGAACGGTGGCCATGCGCAATACGCTGACAATTACCATCGTGCTTTTTTAAACCATGGGTATAGTGGTAAAACGCGCCATTAATGTTCTCATGACGAAGGGTGATCTCTAACCCTGTGACGTTACTTGGTAGGTTATCGCGAAGAATATTGTAAACGTGTGCGGTCACACTCTCGATGGTGATCGCTTTAGCATCAATCAAGCAGTATGCTTCATCAGGGCAGTGCAGGTGTAGGCTCTTGTCACCACGCAGTACATCCACCTTAGAGTAACCAGATTTGCTTGCTTGATGTACGATTGCAGCGTTTTTCATTGGCAACAGTAAGCGGTGATCAACGTGCTCATCGACAAGCTGTTTGATCTGCTTTTTGACCTTGCTAAAATCCAGCACCATGCTCATTTCATTAAGTTCACCAGACATGGTGACATCTAAAATCCAACTATCTCCTACGACCCCTCTGTGTTCACAGATGTATGAAGAATCGATAACGGTAAGGTCTCTTACAAATAGGTTCAAGTGGAACTCCTTAGTGCTTTAATGAGATACGGGAGGCTGAGTAATGTTCAGCAGGCACTTCGTCTCATTGATGTCTGATAAAATAGGACGGGCAGGATGTTACAACGAGCTTATAAAGTCCACCTTTTTACACCGTCATTCGAGAAATGGACAAACTACGCTCAATTTCCGCTAAAACATAGGCCAGTCTCATGCGAATAGCCATAAAACGCGTTGGGTTGCCCGGCGTTTCACGACACATTTTGCTTCAGCCAAAGACGCGGCGACACTCCGGCAACATGTTGAAAAGCACGTGAGAATCCTGAGTAGCTATTGTAACCCACTTCATCAGCAACCCAATTGATCGGCTTATTTTGCAATAACAAAGATTGAGCCACAGAGACTCGCCACTTTTGCACATAGTCTCCCGGCGTTTCACCCACTTCTCGCTTAAACGCTTCAATAAACTGAGTGCGAGACATCGCGGCCAGTGACGCCATTTCGGCGATCGAATAATGACGAGCAGGTAATCGATGAATAGCCGTGACCACCGAAGCCAATCGCGGGTGAGCAAGAGCCGAGAAAACGCCGCTATCAATTTTCTGTTGTTCAATGAGATGACGGAAAATCAAAGCCATCAAGGCATCACTCAACTTATCCATTAAGTACTGCTGCCCCGACGATTCTTGGCTCGATTCATTAGATAACACCTCAATCACTGGCATTAAGTTAGGCGCATCCTCAAACGGAATCACTATTACGTCAGGCAGAGCCGACAATAAAGGATTCATCTGTCCTGAACGATACTCCACGTTCGCACACACGACCTCCGCACCGTCTCCCACACCTTCAATCGCATGTGGTGTGCTATTCGGCAGATAAACAATGCAAGGCTGCGACAAATGCCGGTGTTCCGTGTGAGCACTAGACAAGCTCAACTCCCCTGCGCTCAATACATGAAGATGCCCCTCTTTACCTTGTTGCGCGTTAAATGACGATACTCCACACAGGTTTCCTGAATAGAAAACGCCAGTGCGTATCGAGAAGTGTTCCATTAATTGTGAAAGCAGATCCATGCATCCTCCGAACGATTCGCTTAGTTTTTAGTTCTTTTGTCCCTCTATAGACCGGACGAGTGGGCTAAATTATTTCAAACAAGATAACCAACACTGACAAGGAACTTGATATGTCACACATGAAATCGACCAGTCAAAAAATCACTCTATTGGCCGCGTTACTAGGCACCAGCTTTTCGTTAATGGCAGCAGACCTTGATATGAGTGTCGACAGCAATGATCTCGCGATTAAAGGTTATGACCCTGTCGCTTACTTTGCCAATGAAGGCCCAGTAAAAGGCACATCAGAGTTCACAGCGACCTACAAGAATGCGATCTATAACTTTGCGAGCAGTGAAAACAGAGATGAATTTCGAGCCAATCCAGAAGCCTATGCCCCTCAATATGGCGGTTACTGCGCGTTTGGGGTAGCGATGGGTAAGAAGTTTGAAACCGACCCTCTCGCTTGGAAGGTGGAAGATGGGAAGTTGTATCTGAACTTAGACAAATCGGTTCAAAAACGCTGGCTGGAGAACACACAAGAGTTCATCCAAGACGCTAACAGCAACTGGACAACCATCAAAACCGTAGAAGCCTATAAGCTCTAGGTTCTAAGTTCTAAGTTCTCGCCTACAGCACTTATCCATTACCCAAGAATAAAACGGAAGCGGCCGAACGCTTCCGTTTTCATTGTGATTTTTCCAAAAGAGGTGAACCCAAAGCGATAGGTAACACCTACCAAGCCCATTTTATTCTATACTCCTAGCAGATAAGCTTTTCTTTTTATGGAAGAATAATGACATTACCTAGGATTTTGGTACTCGGCCTCTGCGCCCTATCGACACTGAGTTATGCCAACCCATGGCAGTTCGTCAAAAGTGAAGATGGCATCATGATTGATAAAAGGCCACACCGTGAAGGCTTGGTCGAAATACGAGCGCAAATGCAAACGCCCACCACTTACTCCGGTTTTTTGTTGTTGCTTGAAGACAGCGAGAACGTGCCAAACTGGATAGATAATGTGTCGCAAAGCCGTGTGTTGATGCAGATATCTGAAGATGAAAACATCGTCTATACCCAATTCAAAGCACCTTGGCCTGCCAGAGATAGAGACATGGTGACTTACTCAAAATACAGTATCGAGGATGGGCAATTTGTCTTGTCGATAAAGGATGCGTCGAACTATTTGGCGAAAGAGTCGGGGTACATTCGAATCTATGATGTGGACGCACTTTGGACACTGCAACCGCTGACTAATGGCAATACCTACATCACCTACACCGCTTATGCGAACGCAGGTGGCATCTTACCGAATTGGTTGATGAACAAGTTATCGATAGGCAGTGCACTGAGCACGTTTAAGGGACTGAAAGAACAGTTACCAAAGTACCAAGGCCAACAGCATCCTAACCTGCCAAGTGAGTCTCGCTAACGGTAAAAGTAGACAAGTAAATAGAGGAAATAAAGGTAAAGACTAAGGTCTTCTAGCGAGGTCACGAGCTAAGATAAGCGCCAAACCAAACACCTGAAGAAACAGGGCAATATTCTTATAGAAAGCCATTTTCTCATCAAGCCTTTGGATTAATTCAACTAAGGTCAGGTTATCCAAATAGTAGTCATCAATTCGAGTTCGTTGCGATTCTTGAGCACTGTTTATCAGCATCATCAGTTTCGGCAAGTTAGCCAAAGAGATATTTGGCACTTCGCTACTCACCCAACGCCTAAGTTGCCCGCGCAGTGCTTCATCAAGAACAGTGGTAGGCTGCACCGTTTCTGGTTTATCAAGGTGAATCAGAATCGCTTCGCGCTTGCGCTCTAGGGTTTCGATCGTATTCCAAGCAAGCTGTATTGAGTACACATTGCCGAATTTTCGATCGTTATATTCCGCTTTCTCAGCTTCAATTTTATCGAGCACCAAGCTCGACATGACAATCGCCATGATGTTGAGTATCAAGCCTGCGAGGACAATCGCCCAAGCAGGTGGAAGGCGCAACGCCATAATGCTTCCTAGAACATTTTATCAAAAGGTAAGTAAGCTAAGTTTAGGACAACTAAAGATACCATGCTGGCAAAGGTCAAATACATGCCTTGCTTTCTTCCCTTTAGACTGCGAGCAAGAATACTTTTTCCATGAACAATACGCCCAATAACAAAAGCAATACCAATAACATGGATCAGCCACACATTAGCACCGTTGAACTCTAGCAACGCCATCAGTATCACTGTAATCGGAATATAATCCATAGCATTACTTTGAGCGGAACGAGCCACTTGTAACGATTCAATACCACCATCTGCGTGTGCCACTTGATTCTTTCTTCTTTGCTTAATCACTTCAATGGAAAGCCATAGCATAACCAAAGTGAGCAACGCAGCATATAACGCTGTAACCATTATCATTTCCTACTGGTTAGTTTATTCGGCGGGCTACCTCATAGTATCTGTATTCATAAAATAATGAGCATTCACGCCCGCGCACGTGTAAGAGATCTCTCACAAAAAACGTAAGAGATTACAATCAAGCTTCGCAGAAAAATCCTAGATTACAAACCCAAGCCCTTGTTTTGTATGAGTCCGCACAGTTTTCTTTGGATAAACCTGCAGATTATCTGCTTGAGGTGGATTGTGAGTAAAGCCTCTGCAGTGTTTAATACACATGTCGACAGGAAGTTGGCAGGAACAGGAAAAAGCCTAACGGATTAGGTATCTTCAGGATGAAGATTTGATGGCTTAGGATGAGTTATCAGCAAGGAAGTTATGCTCTAGGATAGAGTCGCTTATCAGGATGATGAGTTTGCAAGGACACCGCTAGGAAGGCGATGAATTGGATAGGTTAAAGGATTTAGCCACGTCAAGGAACGATGCAGGGAGCACTAGTTACCTATTGAAAGATAAGTAACGCGCAGTAGCAGGATGGCTACGAAAAGAATAGACCCCGTTTGGTGAAAGTCAAACGGGGTTTCCTTTTTTACAACGCCGAAAAGCGATTAGTAGCTAGCCGTTAAAAGTTACGTTACAAAATAATGTTCATCAGGAACATTGCACCAAAGGCATTCAATACCGAAATCGCGATCATCACCGGGATGTAGCGACCTTCAGTACCAATTGGTCCCATGATACGACCCATGTATTGCACTTGAGAACCCATCAAGTAGATAGCTGGCGCCAAAATAGCGATATGATTGCCGTTCAAAATGCCTTGGTCAAACAGCGTAATAACCACGCCCACTGCGCCACCCATCGACATCCACGCACCGATCAATACCGCTGCCGCTTCGCCAGGTAAACCAAATACCGCCATGATTGGAGCAAATACGCTGCCCATCAGATCCAACGCGCCCGTAATCTGCAATGCCTTGATGATCACAAACGCCATCAGAACATTCGGTACTGTAGAAGTAGTCGCAATAACCCAGCCTTTCTTAGCACCTTCAACGAAAATATCAGTAACCATTGGTTTCTTTGCTTTAACTTCGCTCATTATGCTACTTCCTCTTCCAGTTTTTGTTCTTTGTCTGATTTTGGTTTGTCTTCTTTGCCTTCAGTAATATTCAGGTAGATACGAAACAGGTTCGCACCGACAAACTTAAAGATAAACATCACAGCTACAGCCAAACCAATTGACGATGTCACCGCTAAAGAGCCATCCATCGCGGTTAGAGTGAACAACACCGCACCCGACGAGAAGAAGTTAACGATCGCCGCACCCGCCGTGAATTGGAACATAGTGAATACATCGGTTTCGCGCTTGGTTAGGTGCCCTTCGTCTTTCAGTTGACGTGTCATCGCTGCACCCGCATCGGTACTTTGCAAAGAAGCGATCAGTGCCAAGCCTGAGTTACCCGGAATACCCATCAGAGGGCGAAGCAGAGGTGTCAGCAGTTTACGAGCTGCATCCAATGCTCCGTAATGCTCAAGTACGTTGATCATACCTAGTGCAAACATCACGGTCGGAATAAGTGTCAAAGCAAAAATGAAACCGTCACGAGCACCACTACCGCCTTTACCACGCAGTGACGTCGTTGCTGCTTGAATACCATCGGCCGTTTCACTCACATCGTAAGCGACCTTACCGAAGGAGCCGTTGAGCGTTGTAAAATCGAACACTCCATACCATTCATTGGACTGCATTAAGCCTGAAAAGAACACAATCGCGAAAGCGAGTGCGATATAGCTGCCGATCGTGACTTTACGATCGGTTTTGGTTGGATTAGTCATAAGGACCTCTATACATCTCGTTTATGTGGAACAGAACACGTATAGATAGTGCAAACTAATGAGCGAAAGGTTAATGACCAAAATCAAATAGCGTATCGGTTTGAATAAAAGAAACACAGCAACATATAAAACTGTGATTTGGATTTAAAAGCAGGACCATACGCTAAATAAATTAGAATATTTCACATACAAAACTAAACAAATCTTGCTTCAACAGCGCAACTAAAAACGCACACAATCGCCACAAAATCTGGCTTCTAGTGAAAATTTTTCACCTAGTGCAATCTCTGGTAATGTTGTAAGAGATCTCTTACATTGCTTTTCTGTTAAATTTTAATTCAATTATAATACAGACACTTAAATGGTGACTTCGCTTCCAAAATACAACCATTTACCCTTAGTTGATTGAGTTTTGAGCCAGGCTCAAACAGTGAGCCATTTTATAAAGCATTTGAGCTTGATTCGAAATTTCAGCCCTCAGAGGTGCTATAGACTTCGCGCTGCCAATATAAAAGGAGAACGGTGATGACTATGGAAATGAGAACGCTTAAATATCAAGTAATGGGCAAAGGCATGTGGATCACTGCAACGGTATCTCGCGTAGTAGCGGACAAACTTGCGCTTGAATACCAATCCTATGGCTGGCCTGTTGAAGTATGTGCTGCAGAACAAACACTGACGTTTGATCTCGATGCTGCATAGTATTGGCAATTTCGAATAAGCTCTATCGGCACTGAGTCCGGTAGGGCTTTTTCTTTAGTCTTTAGTCTTTAGTCTTTAGTCTTTAGTCTTTAGGATGCAAGACAGTAGTTTGAGCATTTAAGACCGCATTTCGTTCACATCACAGTCTATTGCTTTCACTATAATCTATTGAATTATTAAGATATCTATCACACTGAACATGGTTATTTAGGTCTACGCTTTTACCCTTGTTAATAACTTATTAACTTCGGAGCGTAATCCATGTTAGGTATCCAGTGTTCTGCTGTTCTCTCTTTGTTACTCTTTTCTACGGTAGCAGGTGCTGCCACTTCTCAGTTGGGAGAACCACTCAAGCTCACCAGCTCATTTGCTGGCTACCTATCACTGACCATTTTCGTTGTCGCCTACATCGTGGTGATGATGGAAGAGTACCTAAAACTCCGAAAATCCAAGCCGGTGTTACTTGCGGCTGGGCTGATCTGGATAATCATTGGTTTTACCTACCAAGAACACAACCTTGTTGAAGTCGCTAAGCAAGCGCTCGAACACAACTTACTCGAATACGCCGAGCTGTTACTTTTCCTACTCGTCGCCATGACCTACATCAGCGCCATGGAAGAGAGAAGACTGTTTGATGCACTGCAAGCGTGGATGGTGGGCAAAGGCTTTAATTTCCGCTCTCTGTTCTGGTTAACCGGTATTCTGGCCTTCTTTATCTCACCTATCGCCGACAACCTCACGACAGCTCTATTGATGTGTGCAGTAGTTCTTAAGGTCGCAGGTTCTAACCCTAAATTCGTTAACCTAGCCTGTGTGAATATCGTGATCGCCGCCAATGCTGGCGGCGCGTTCAGTCCCTTCGGTGATATCACAACGCTAATGGTATGGCAGGCTGGCTATGTGAGTTTCAGTGAGTTCATTCCCTTATTTATTCCTTCGGTAATGAATTACCTCGTCCCCGCATTGATCATGTCTTACTTTGTACCAACAACCCAACCCGATACGGTTCATCAACACGTTGAATTAAAACGCGGTGCTAGACGCATCGTGTTCTTGTTCATCATGACCATCGCGACTGCGGTTGCTTTCCATGCCGTGCTCCACTTCCCACCAGTGATGGGCATGATGATGGGACTGGCGTATCTACAGTTCTTTGGGTATTTCTTGCGTAAGACCTTACCGAATTCACTAGCGAAGAAAAAGGCAGTGGCGATTGCCAATAATGATGAGGGAGCATTGAAACGACTCGGTTCAGTCGTGCCCTTTGATGTATTTCGAAGAGTGTCGCATGCCGAATGGGACACCTTGCTGTTCTTCTACGGCGTGGTGATGTGTGTCGGTGGCTTAAGCTTGCTTGGTTACTTGGAACTCGCGTCTGGTGTGATGTATAGCCAATGGGATCCAATTTGGGCCAACATTATGGTCGGGATTCTATCTGCGATTGTTGACAACATTCCGGTAATGTTTGCCGTGTTATCCATGGAGCCACAAATGTCGATGGGCAACTGGCTACTGATCACCTTAACCGCTGGGGTTGGTGGTAGCTTATTATCTATTGGTAGTGCAGCTGGAGTAGCATTAATGGGGGCAGCGCATGGCAAATACACCTTCTTTGGCCACTTGAAATGGATGCCAGTGATCATGATTGGCTATGCCGTCAGTATCGCTGCTCACTTATGGCTAAATGGCGGGCTTTTCTAATTCGATGATCCTTTCAAAGGTTGTTCAACACGTGTCCAGACGTTGCTTAACTGCATCGCTGGGCACTGATTACAGGTTAGCACCGCGCCTTCATGTTGTATTCGCATCACCAATCCAGAATCTTCTCGGCTATTCGCTGAATTCAACTTAATGTTGAGCAAATCACCTTCAACACGATAGGTTCGAGTCACGGAATTATCCGTTGTTTGATAAATCACTTGTCCCGACTCGAAATACAAATAGCTGTCATTGTCAGCGTTCTCGTACACGCCTTTAAACATAACAAGATGTGGGACCTCGAAAGGTCGGCTGGTATCAGTTAAGCAACCTGTCAGCAATAATGCGCAGCTGCAGCCAGATATTAATAAGGGAAATCTATTCATTTGGGCATCCTTGCCTAGAGAACATAGTCAAAGAATATGCAACCAAATAGATATTTTCCAGAAAGCGTTGATTTTAATGCAAAGTCACATTTTAAGAACTATTAGCCTTTGTCCTTGAGTGCTACGTAAGCCTCAGCCAGCATCACGACAGGCTCGTTGCCAAATCGCTTACTAGTCTTGCTCTCTGCCCTCTATCACCAATAAGCGCTGCTTGCGTTCTAAACCACCCGCATAACCCGTCAGCTTGCCATTTTTGCCAATCACACGGTGACACGGCACAATCACAGAAACCGGATTTTTGCCATTCGCTAAGCCAACAGCACGAACGGCTTTCGGATTACCTATCGCATCAGCCAGTTGTGCATAGCTCCAAGTCTCTCCATAAGGAATGGTAGTCAGCGCCTGCCAAACCGACTGCTGAAATGGAGTGCCTTTGGCTGCGATCGGCACAGAAAATTGGATAGCTTCGCCTGAGAAATAGCGATTAAGCTGCTCGATCGCCACTACAAAGATTGGAAAGCTATCATCTTGAACGCCTAACTGTTCAGGCTTAGTGGTATGCGTTTCAAACCAAAGGCCGAGCAAGCCCTCATTGTTCGCCTGTAAAGTTACGGTTCCCAATGGGCTCTCATAATATGTAAAACGGTTAGCCATAATATCTCCTAGCGTGGTACTGAAAATGTTTGTGGATTGCTCATGTTCGCGGGTTGCTTCTATTAAGACTGATTCCAGCAATGGAACGTGGCGTAGCTCCCCCAAGGTGAAACACTCTCTGTATTAATGGCAGGTCGATGCTCAATAAACTTCTTCACTACCAAATCACCAACCAACAAGTGGTTAGGCTCGCTTAACCCGCGAAGCAGCGCGTATTGAATTGTCCAAGGCCCAATGCCTTTTAGCTCAATCCATTTAGAAGGATGCTCAGTTTCATTGTCGACCATGTATTCGGCAAAACGCTTTAGGGTCTCTTTGCGGCTTCCCGGCATTCTTAAAAAGCTAACATCGGCCTCCGCTATTTGCTTAGGCGTTGGGAAATACGCTTTCTCGGATGCATCAGAAAGCTCTTTAACCAATAAGTTGAGCTGGCCAATCGCTGCGGTTACCGAGACTTGCTGCCCGAGGATCGCTCTCACTCCTGCTTCCCAAGGATTCCATACGCCAGGAATACGGATACCACTCTTGGCCACCAAGTTAGGATCGATAGTCTCAAAGAAGGCCTCGACCTTTGCAATATCGACATCAAGATCGAACATACGTCGAATATTCGCAATCAAGCTTCTTAAATGGCTTATATCGTCCAACTCAAATTCAATATCCAAGCGGTTATCTTTAGCCAGAGTCGCCTGGAACCAGCCCTTCGACCCGTTCACATTTACCGTTCGCTGGTAATAGTCCTCACCTACCTCTTCTAAGCCTTCAATCATTCTTCGTCGATAGAAAGCTAACAGGTGCTTCCAATCCAAAGGACCGTGAAAACCAAGCTGAATATGATTACTCACACTATCACTTAGCTTTGCCCGCCGAATTTGACTTGGCGAAAGCTGCAGTTCTTTTTGAAAGGCATCATTGAAACGACGTGTGCTATTAAAGCCACTCGCAAAACCTACATCGGTAATGCTCATGCTACTGGTATGCAGCAACTGCTTAGCAAACATCAACTGGCTATAAAGGCTATATTGCTTGGGTGACACACCGATGTAATTGTCGAATAAGGTTCGTAAGTAACGATCGGAAATGCCTAAACGGGTCGCAAGATCGACGATAGATCCTGAATTCAGCGCGCCATTATCAATCAACTGCATCGCACGTAAGAAAGTGGTTTCGACGCCCTTCCAAGCTGGAGAAAAAGGTGCGCTGTCTGGTCGACAACGTAAACAAGGGCGATACCCAGCCTTTAGCGCCTGAGCTTGATGGGAAAAGTATTCGACGTTTTCCTCTTTAGGTGGCGTTGCTGGGCAAATCGGGCGACAAAATATCCCTGTCGTTTTCACCGCTGTGAAAAACATTCCATCAAAGCGAGCATCTCGCGCATATCGAGCCAGATGACACTGCTCGTTCGTTAAGGTGCTGTTGTGATTGATATTTTTCGACATGCTGTACTCTTCCCATTTGCCATCGCTTTCGATCCGATAACTAAAAGTTTACCGTGAACCACCATAGTCGCTAGCCACTTTCGGAACTGAAGGTTAGATAAATCACAAAAAAGGGTTTTCTTTTTATTCAATTCGACTAAATTTAATCTTGAGAAGAAATTCTTCTCACAACGTCAACGATCGGTACTTAGCACGCCAAGATGCAGAGACCTATCGAATATAAAAAGGAAAAGGCTATGGTTCTACACACATGTCGTATTGTTTTATCAAACCAACAGGTTCTCACCAGTCAATCAGTCGAGCAATCTCTTTGCTTTCTTGAAAACAAAGCAGATAACGGGATTTCTAAGATTGAGATTGACGCAACGGATGGCCACACAATCCATTCGTACATGTCACACTCTCTCGAAGAGTCTATTGAGAATCTAATGAACCTATAAGTGTGTTAACACTATAGAGCCTTAAAATAGGGCTAGATATACCAGGCTTAAACGATTTTATTGGAATGAGAAACGATCTCTAGTTCCGAAAAGAAGTACATCTCTGGTTTAAAACAAAAATGGCTCCTAACTAATTAGGAGCCATTTTTTATTTAACCTAAACAACAAAGCATATTGGTTATAGCAAATGCCGTTACTCAGGAGCTTGTTCAGCGGCTTGTTGCAGCGTGTAAGCGGTCGATGGGTCAATCTCATTAACCAATTTCTCAACCTGCATGATCGCATCCACCGAGGTGCTGCTCTTGCGGTAACTCAGATAAATTGGGCGATACCAGTCTTCCACCCCTTTCACCTTGTGCAGCTGACCCGAATCGATAAAAGGTTCAACTAGAGATACCGGAAGATATGCACTACCACCTTTCTCTAAAATGAAATCAAGGGCGATACGAGCCGTAGAGGTACGAAGATACGGCGCTGGCACTTTAGGGTGACGTTCTGCGTGTTCAGAACCAAAACGCGTTCCCCAATCCACATACACATACTTATGTTGGAATACAGATTCCAGGTCATCTTGCTGCGTTGATACCAACACCAAAACCAAATCAGCGACTTTTTTACAGTTCAGCTCTTCCGCTTTGATCTGATCGAACGCGAAAGCCATATCTAAGGTTCGTTCTAACAAATTACGGTTCAGTTGCTCGCGCCCCATCACCTCTGCCATAAAGCCATAACCACCAAAAGAGTCGGTCACAACACTTAAACAGTTTTGCAGATACGCATCCCAAATATTCGGCGTGCCGCCCAGCGTTAACTGCAAGGCTTTACCACTCTCTAACGACAGCTCAAATTTCGCTTGTTGTAAGGTGGAAACCATCACTTCAGCATAACCAATCAAACGTTCACCGGAAGATGTGAGTTTGATGTTATTGCGGTCACGAATGAAGAGTTGAGTATCAAAATAGCCTTCAAGCTGCTTGATTCGCGCACTCACCGCCGCTTGCGTTAAATACAAGTTTTCAGCTGCACGCCCAAAATGGCGCACCCTTGCAACCTCAAGAAAGGTTCTAAATACTTTCACATCCATCAAATACATCTCTGTAATAAATCTGCTAACTAGCCGATCTAGGATTGTTTATCGTAAAGGCAAAAACGTTTTGTTTCCTATTTTAGCCTTTTAACAATATTTTCGCGTGAGCAATAAACACTAATTTCTATCTAACCACATTACTGAGGCTGATATGTCTGAGACCGAATTCCGTCACGGAAAAAAACGTTTTTATGACACCATTAAATTCCCACGAGGGTTCGCTAAGTCGGGTGATTTTACTCTGTCAGAAGAGGAAATCCTAACCTTGTTTGGTGACACTATGCTTGCACTTGAAACTGGTGAACTAGCACCAATCAATGCAGAAGAAAAACACTTCATTAAAGTGTTGTCTCACCCTCATAAGGCAAAGTCCAAGTTAGAGCGTGTTTGGTTGAAGTACATTCAACTAGCTCGTGGACGCCGTCGCTTTCATACCCTAAACGGCTGCAAACGCGGCGAAGTGCCTAGGGAAGAATACGAAAGTGAGTTAGTGTTAGAAGATTAGTAAAATCGCTCAAGGTGATACCTCATCACTTTGGGCTTTTTTTTCCTTCAATGTTTACACTTCAAGCTCGCTTTTTCTTCTTAGTTGGTAAGTTTAGCTAACCTGTTCGGATTTACCAATATTTATAGATAATTCATAGCGATAGCGTGAATCAACATCTATTCTAGTCACCCTAAGTGTGTCTAACCCGACTAAATTCTTCGAACCTCGCTCAACAACTTCCTTTTATCACGATAGTGGCACATTGCCATCATTATTTTTCACGCCTCAACTATACTCTCAAAGCCAGTGAGTACGCAGCAGCTCTTTAATACGCCAAAGCTTATAAATCTGCAGAAACGCACAGACCCTTTCAGGCACTGAATCAAATCAACATTCCTGTATATGACAAGCGTATTAATCTTGTTTAACGCCACCAAATATCCATACAATTATTGTGCAATTTTGAGAGTTCTAGTCACAGATACAACGAAAAAGGCAAAAAATTGACCTAAAACAATAGCGGAACCTGATAACTTATTTTATAATGCGAATTAATGTTTCAGAACACTATAAAATTTTATTTCTAGGGGCAAAATCAATGAGACTTATTCCATTAAGCAACAAAGCAAAAGTAGGTAAATGGGCTGCTCGTCATATCGCAGATTCGATCAACAAATTCGCTCCAACTGCTGAGCGTCCATTTGTACTAGGTCTTCCTACTGGTAGCACACCTCTAACTACTTATGCTGAGCTAATTGAACTTTACAAAGCTGGCGAAGTTAGCTTCAAGCACGTTGTAACATTCAACATGGATGAGTACGTTGGTATCGACCCTAACCACCCAGAGTCTTACCGCACATTCATGCACGAGAACTTCTTCAACCACGTTGATATCCAAGCAGAAAACATCAACCTGCTAGACGGTCAAGCTGAAGACATCGATGCTCACTGTGCAGCATACGAAGAGAAAATCCGTTCATACGGCAAAATCAACCTGTTCATGGGCGGCGTAGGCATCGACGGTCACATCGCATTCAACGAACCAGGTTCTTCTCTATCTTCACGCACTCGTATCAAAACGTTAACTGAAGACACTCGTATCGCGAACTCTCGTTTCTTCGATGGCGACATCAACCAAGTTCCTAAATACGCACTAACTATCGGTGTTGCTACTCTTCTAGATTCAGAAGAAGTAATGATCCTTTCTCTAGGCCACAACAAAGCTCAAGCACTTCAAATGGCTATCGAAGGTTCTGTAAACCACATGTGGACTGTTACAGCTCTACAGATGCACCGTAAAGCTATCATCGTTGCTGATGAGCCTGCTCAACAAGAGCTAAAAGTTAAGACTCTACGCTACTTCCAAGAGCTAGAAGCTGCAAACATCCAAGACCTATAATCTCAGGTTTTGTTGAGACAAAAAGCCACATTATGTGGCTTTTTTTGTACCTGAATTTCGCAGTCAAGGTACAAGACTATCCAACGATTAAAACAAAACGTGCAGATTGTAATCGACATAAGAATCGTCAATTTGTGTCATGCTTAGCTCGGAAGAAATAGGAGGGCTGGAGTGAATACAAAAAAGCGATTTCTCAAACTAGAGAAACCGCCATCATTTTAAATTTTGGATTGAAACGAACGAACAGCTACAAGATATGTAGGATGCAAAACAAGATAAGCAAGACTATAAACTAAAGCTAAGAACTCAGCGCGTTATCTCGGCACAAGGTAGTGATAATGTCAGTGATAGCTAAAACGATCGTCGACTTCACTTTTTGATTATGTCGCCCCAAAAACATTTCAAGCATTGGACCAGACATGGTCTCCACCATCTCCACATCATATTCGATTGGCATAATACGCTGAATCGCGTGTACCTTATTAAGCTCAAATATAATGTCGACTTCTGTGAAACTGGTGTCGTCACCCTGTATTTTCGCCCACTCTTTCAAGGTAACGAAAACCTCTAAATCGTCATAAAGCTCTTTACTGATGACACCAAGCCCTAATAGCAGCTTAGCGCGAATCATAATCTCGCCTAACGGGCCACCGCTGTTAAGAAGAGGTTCTACAACGAACTTAATTGCAGTGTCATCTTTCTTAAAGATATTCTTTAATACGGCATCTACCGTGTCATCCAATGCATCGTAAGCAGCCATTAGGCAGGCGCCAGCACTCTCAGCTTCTGATAGGGCTTCAAGTAATTCAGTTTCATGGCTAGTTTGTATTGGCATAACGGCTCGGCAATAAGAAAGTGCCACCGGGGTGGCACTTTGATGATTTATCATTTCAATGCTAGATAAGCTTGTTCCGCTAGTTTAACAACTTCTGAATCGATATTCAGCTCAGAATAATGCGCTAATGTCTCAGCAAAACCTTTTTCTGCGAACATTGCTTGAAGTTCAACCGCTTGTGGGTCGTCTTCATTCTTGTAAAGGAATGCTGCAGCAATCGCTTTTACTAAGTGAGCGTTCGGAAGATCGTACTCTAATGTACCGTTCAATGGCTTAACTAAGCGGTCTTGTGGGCTCAGTTTACGAATAGGCTGACGGCCCACGCGGTCTACTTCATCACGCAGGAATGGGTTTGCAAAACGGCCAAGAATTTTCAAAATGTAAGCGGCATGTGCATCTCGATCAAAGCCGTAACGCTTGATCAGAACTTCACCACTCTCTTCCATTGTTGCTTTTACTTCAGAGTAGATCGATTGGTCTTCAATAGCATCTTTAATTGTCTCGTGACCAGCAAGTACACCCAGGTATGCTGTTACTAGGTGGCCTGTATTTAATGTGAACAGTTTACGCTCAACGAAAGCCATTAGGTTATCAGTGCATTCCATACCAGGGATGTTTGGAATATCACCTTTGAATTGTGTTTGGTCTACGATCCACTCGCTGAACGTTTCAACTGTTACTGCTAGTGGGTCTGTTTCGCCTGCTTCTGCTGGTGGTACGATACGGTCAACCGCTGAATCAACAAAGCCAATATGCGCTTCAGTGAACGCTTTCATTTCGTCAGAAAGGTGCTCTAAAACCGCAGCTTTAAGCTGGCTAGTACCACGAACCATGTTCTCTGCTGCGATGATGTTCATTGGCGCGGTGTTGTTTGCCGCTGCACGCTTTTCAATGCCTTGAGCAATAGACTTAGAGATAATTTTAAGAACCGTTGGACCAACCGCAGTGGTCACAATGTCAGACTCAGCAAGGCTATCTACCACAGCGCTTGTTGCTGAGTTTACTGCCGTCACGTTCTTAACGATTTCAACAACACACTCTTCACCAACAATCTTCACTGGGTATTCTTGGCGTTCAATTAACGCATTAACAACCGTTTCATTTACGTCAGCAAAAGTAACCTTCATACCAGCGTCAGAAAGAAGTTTACCGATGAAGCCACGACCGATATTACCTGCACCAAAATGTAACGCTTTCATAATTTTGACCTTATAAATATTTGAATCTAGATAGCTAACTGCTCAACAACATGCCTTGACGATGTGCCCTAAGCATTAAGCAGTAAGCTATTCAGACTGAATCTTGTTAAGACAGATTTAGACCGAAAATGAGGCCAGTAGGGGGATACCGGCCTCCTTCACTTAAGGAGCTTGACTAGAGCTTTTTAGTTTCCGTTGAGAATACGTAGAACATCAGCAGGGTTTGTTGTGTTCTGTAGGCATTCCACAGCGTCTTCATCATCAAGTGAATTGGTGATAGCCATCAGCACCATGTTGTGCTCATCGCCTTGTGCGGCAATACCGATAACCATCTTCGCGATATCGTCTTCATCTTCGCCCCACTGAATACCTTCAGGGTACTGACAGAATACGATGCCGGTTTTTTGTACGTATTGCTTAGCTTCGATTGTGCCGTGTGGTACTGCGATAGACTCGCCAAGGTAAGTAGATACAAGCTCTTCACGAGCAAACATGCCATCTACGTACTCTGGAGATACATTGCCAAGTTTTACTAATTGGTCGCCAGCAAACTTGATTACGTCTTCTTTTTGAGTCGCTTTAAGGCCAAGGAAAATGCTATCGTTAGTAAGTGCAAGCTTGCTGCCGTCTTGTGCTGGAGCCGCTGCAGGAACCGGAGCTTCTACCTTCGCTTCACCACTTTGTGCTTCAACCAGTTCTGCTACTAGGTTGTCGTATACTGCGCCGTCTAAGAAGTTGTTAAGAGACATGTGCATTGCACCAGGAATGGTTTTGCGAGCACGGTCTGTTAGGTCTTTATGCGTAATAACAATTTGCGAATCAGCCGGTAGGTTGTTGATGGCGTAGTTGGTTACTTCAATATCTAGACCAACCGTTGCTACTTTCTTACGTAGTAGACCCGCACCCATAGCACTTGAACCCATACCCGCATCACACGCTACATAAACTGCTTTTACATCCGCTAGGTTTACGTTTGCTTCTGATGCTGCACCTTTTGAAGACGCTTTCATGCCTTTCATTTGTGCAGAAGCTTTTTCTAGAGAATCTTCTTCGTCATCTTGAGCTGAAGTCTTAAGTAGAATTGAAGCGACTACGAAAGATACTGCTGTTGCAGCGATAACAGAAAGAACAACACCAATGTAAGAGCCTTTTGGCGTCATCAGTAAGATTGCAAAGATAGAACCTGGTGATGCTGGAGAGATAAGACCAGAGTCGAACACTACGTTAGTGAATACACCAGCCATACCACCTGCGATTACCGCAAGGATTAGACGTGGGTTCATTAGAACGTAAGGGAAGTAAATTTCGTGGATACCACCTAAGAAGTGGATGATAGATGCACCAGCAGCAGATTGCTTTGCGCTACCTTTACCAAACACCATGTAAGCAAGTAGTAGACCTAGACCTGGACCTGGGTTCGCTTCGATTAGGAAGAAGATTGAACGGCCGATCTCTTCAGATTGCTGAATACCTAGTGGAGAGAAGATACCGTGATTGATTGCGTTATTTAGGAATAGGATTTTCGCCGGTTCAACAAAGATAGATGCTAGAGGTAGTGCACCCGCTTCAACCATTACGTTAACGCCAGCCGCTAACCCAGAAGATAGAACTTTAACTGCAGGGCCAATCACGATGAACGCGATGATCGCGCAGATCATGCCGATGATACCAGCGGAGAAGTTGTTCACTAGCATTTCGAAACCACTCTTCACTTTGCCGTGAACAGCTTCATCGAATTTCTTGATTGCGATACCACCTAGTGGACCTACAATCATTGCACCCATGAACATTGGGATATCAGTACCAACGATAACACCCATTGTTGTGATAGCGCCGACTACCGCACCGCGGTCACCACCAACCATTTTACCACCGGTGTAACCAATCAATAGTGGCAGTAGGTATGTAATCATAGGACCAACCATTGATGCTAACGTTTCGTTAGGCCACCAACCTGTTGGGATAAATAGTGCAGTAATGAAACCCCACGCAATAAATGCGCCGATGTTTGGCATTACCATATTGGATAAGAAACGACCAAAGTTTTGAACCTTGATCTTCGCTTCTGGTGATAACATAGGTAGAACCCCGTAGTGTATTGGTTGGTCAAATGACCGAAAGTGTGTGCTCAAAAGTTGATTAAAATGTATCACAACATTTCCAAAATGCACCCTAGCCCAACTTTCGTGACAAACATCACGCATAAAAAACACTTTGGGGTTAACAGCAACGCTTTAGATCACAAAAATGTCATGAATCTAAATTACAAAGTAAAATTAATGAGAATAATTCTAATTCATGAGAGATATAGATCACACTAATTAACTCTACAGTCAAAAATAATTAGAGATCAAGATCACACTTAATGAAAGGTGCATCTTAAAAACTATAAACCATGTATGAAGGAACGCCATTCCAAGTGTGTTTTCTATGCACTCAGATGAATTAAACCCATCATCATGTAATTTAATTACAGAATGTAATAAAGGACTTTCTTGATGCTTTTTTAGAGAACCCTTCCCCCAAAAGCTCAAAATACATGAACAATGAGGAAGCGGAATTGCGTAAAGTAGATGTGTTATTCTAGTAATCAGTTCCTGTGTAATTCCGACCCCACATTATCCAGTAGTCAAATGACGACTTAAGAGAAGACTATGTCAGACAAGATCTCCACATCGGCACTCGCTAAACAAAAAGGCATAGAAGCTAAAACTCTATTTAGTGACCTAAAAACGGCTGGCTATATCGTACGTTCAGAAGACCGCTGGGTGCTGACCGAGCGAGGAGAAAGCTTTGGGGGGGAGTATGTAGAACACAAAAAATTTGGTGTCTTTATTGTGTGGCCAGAGAAACTGCTTATCGACTTAGAGTCATTCTCTGGCAAAACATTAACCGCGACGCAATTAGGTCACGCCTTTGATCTCAGCGCCAAGAAGATCAACTTATTGCTCAATGAACTTGGGTGGATAAAGAAAGAAGAAGACGGTTGGCATGTCACCTCTACAGGCTTAAAAGCCGGTGGTGAACAAAGAGAAGATAAAGCGACTCAAAATTTATTCGTGGTATGGCACGACTCACTGGTTCGCAATAAACGTTTAAAGCAGTCTGTCGTTGAATTCCTGGGGCATGATGCTGAAAGCCACTCGACCGATGTGTCATTCTCCAGTTTTCGTCAGAAATTTGAGGCGAAGCACCGAAGCTTGGATGGGCATTATGTACGTTCAAAGGGAGAGCTGATCATCGATAACTGGCTTTATATGGCAGGAGTGGTTCATGCGTACGAGCGTCCGCTGCCAATATCAAAAGAAGTGATCAGCGATTTTTATCTACCAAGTGGCAAAGTGTACATCCAGTTCTGGGGAACCGATTCTGCGCCAATCGCCGAAGATAAACGTGAAGCTACGAGAAAAATCTATGAAGAGCATGGTTTTGGTTTAATCGAAATCACGCCAGAAGATATCCCCAACCTAGACAGCGTACTTCCGCCATTATTGCGCCAATATGGTATCAAGGCGTACTAAGCTACTGAATCTTGAGATTCCACCGCAATTAAGATCACACTTATCGAATCATTGTGGACATTATTATCCATAGTGATTTGATATGTTCGCTATTTTTCCCGAGTCATTCTTCTATTATCTTACACCCATCGACTTGAGCTACCGCAGATACTCGATTTATTGGGGCATGTTCGATAACTATTTAGACGTTCAATCTATTGAGATTCGTTTAAATTGGTTATCCGTTTATTGTTGACGTGACTGAACATAAAACCCTACAACATTTATTATTGATAGATATTAGGATTCAACATGACTCATCCAATCATTACTGATCTAAACACTCGTTACACAGCTAAAAAATACGATGCAGAAAAACGCATCTCTGCGGAAGACATGGAAGTAATCAAAGAAGCACTTCGCTTGTCAGCTTCTTCTATCAACTCTCAGCCTTGGAAATTCATCATCATTGAGAGTGACGCAGCAAAACAACGCTTCCACAATACTTTCGAAAACATGTTCCAGTTTAACCAACCACATGCGAAAGAAGCGTCACACACGATCCTGTTTGCTCACGATCCTAAGTACACTAAAGAGAAATTCGCGAAGCGTGCAGATACAGAAGTAAGCTCTGGTCACCTACCAGCTGAAATGTACGAGCAATTCTTAGGTGCTTACGCATTTGCAGAAATGAACACAGACGAGACTGGTTTCAACGGAAGCTGGACTAAGTCTCAAGTGTACATCGCACTAGGTAACATACTGCACACGCTAGCTCGTCTTGGCATCGCTTCAACACCGATGGAAGGTGTAGACGCAGCTATGATCGGCGAAGAGTTTTCTGACGAACTAGAAGGCCACGTTGTTGATGTTGCACTGGCTATCGGCTACCACAAAGACGGCGAAGACTACAACCACGGTAAACCAAAAGCGCGTCTAGCTCTTGATGAAGTCGTTACCACGCTATAACAGTTACCGCGCTATAATAGGCACAACGCTGTAATAGCTGAAACAAACAAATCGCACTGCTTTATTTGGCCAGACTCTCATCTGGCCTTTTTTATATCTGTTATTTATCCAAGCCACTACCCACCAGCAAGTCATAAAGACACGTTAAAATCAATATGATTACAAAAACTAAAAAGTCATAAAGACACAAATAAGAGCTCAAAAATCAAAAAAAACAGCCAAAACAATAATTTAGAAACATGGCACAACTAGTGCAATGAGAGCCTTAGATATTTCAATAAGGTACTATCATTATGACTATTCACGTTAAATCAAATGTGCACTGGGTCGGCGTCCACGATTGGGAAACCGAGCACTTCCACGGTAAGGAATACCACATGAACAAAGGTACGAGTTATAACTCGTACCTGATCCGTGAAGAGAAGACAGTGCTTGTCGATACTGTCGATCATCGCTTTACTGAGCAATTCCTTGCAAACCTAGAGATGGAAATCGATATCAACGAGATCGACTACATCATTTGTCAGCACGCTGAAGAAGACCACTCAGGCGCGCTCTCTGCGCTGCTTGCTAAAATCCCGAACACGCCGGTTTATTGTACTGAAGCGGGTGTAAACTCCATTGTTGGTCACCACCACCAACCAGACTGGAACTTCAGAACCGTCAAAACTGGTGACACTCTTGATGTCGGTAACGGCAAGCAACTTATCTTCGTTGAGATGAAAATGCTGCACTGGCCAGACTCAATGGCGACTTACTTAACCGGTGATGAAATCCTGTTTAGTAACGACGCTTTCGGCCAACACTACTGCGACGAAAACCTATTCAATGACCAGCTAGACCAAGTCGAACTGCATGAACAATGTCTGCGTTACTTCTCGAACATCCTGACGCCGTTTGCGCCGCTGGTTAAAGCAAAGATTGAAGAAGTGCTGAGCTTAGGCGTACCGATCGATGTCATTGCTACTTCTCACGGCTGTATTTGGCGCGATAATGCGACTCAAATCGTTGAGCAATATTACGAGTGGTCGAAAGCCTACAAAGAAGATCGCATCACGATTGTCTACGACACCATGTCCAACAACACCCGCATGATGGCTGACGCGATCGCAAAGGGTATCCGTAAAGGAAGCCCAGAAACAGCAATCAAGGTCTTCAATATTTCTAAGCACGACAAGAATGACATCCTTGCCAATATCTTCCGTTCAAAGGGTGTGCTTGTTGGCTCATCGACCATGAACAACGTGATGATGCCGCAAATCGCCGCGCTACTTGAAGAAATACACGGCCTGCGCTTTGCAGAAAAAAGAGCCGCAGCATTTGGTTCTTCAGGTTGGACTGGCGGCGCAGTAAAACGCATCGATGCTCGCTTACGTGAAGCCAACTTCGAAGTGAGCGCACCTCAGCATATTCACTGGAAACCGGATACCGACGCACTTCGCCAATGTATTGATTACGGGATGACACTGGCCGAGGTTTGGCGCACCGATGCGAACGAGGTTAGTGAGCCTAAGCAAGTTGAGCGCAACGTTCAACGTATTGAATCAGCACCAACAAGCCCCCCAACAGAGCTAAAAGACACGGCAGAGCAGAAGCCAGAAAAAGCGCAAGATAAGCCTGTACATAGCGCAGATTGCACTTGCTGGCGCTGTACTGTGTGTGAATGGGTGTACGACCCACAATTGGGTGAACCCTACCAAGGCGTTGAACCGGGAACACCATGGGCACAAGTGCCGGATGATTTCCTTTGCCCAGAATGCCATTTAGGCAAAGAAGTATTTGTGGAGAAGTAACATGTCGAATATTGTGATTGTGGGTGGCGGTTTCGCTGCCCTACAAACTATCAAGATGGTACGTAAGCTCGACCAAGATATCGCGATCACCATGATCACGGCAGATTCGGGGGGTTGAGTACAGTAAGCCAAATCTTTCGCATGCGTTTAGTCAGGCGCAAACGCCAGAGACACTCTTAATACATAACGCTCAACAGTTGGCTGAGCAGTACAACTTGGTTATCAAGACCAAAGCACAGGTCAGAGAAATCGATATTGAGCAACAATGTGTTCATGTCGGCGATGACACCATTCACTATTCGAAGTTGGTATTAGCAACAGGAGCAACAGGAGCAACACCATTTATTCCACCAGCAGAAGGGCTTAAACGCAGCGAGACCATTACGTTAAATAGCTTGGAAGAGTTCGAGAAACACAAAGCTCAGATCGATGACGCCCAACGCATCACTGTGATTGGGGGAGGCTTGATTGGGGTCGAGCTCGCATTCGATCTTCAAACTGCGGGCAAAGATGTCACGATCATCGAACCCGCGAGCTATCTATTGAGCAGCTTGGTGCCACCTTTCGTTTCTCTAGAGTTGGAGCAAATGTTAAGACAATCAGGGGTGACCGTTGAAACAGACTCTGCCGTTTGTCGAGCGACTTACCTCAAAGAGGACATAAGGTTACAAACCACCTCTTCTCGATTAATACGAACCGATGCGGTGATTGCAGCAGCAGGGCTGAAACCGAACACGACATTGGCGACACAAGCCGGAGTCACCGTCAACAAGGGGATCGTTGTCGACCAAACCATGACAACCAGTGCTAACAATGTGTATGCGATTGGTGATTGCGCCGAAATTGAAGGGCGTATCATGGCTTATCTCCAGCCCGCGATCTTGTCTGCTAATGTGTTGGCAAAGCAGCTCATTACGAGTGATGGCATGCCCGAGGAAGCTGACATCAAACTCAAGTTACCTCATATCATTACAAAGGTGAAGACCCCAAGCTACCCGATTCAGCTTGCAGGCCGAGATCTGCACACAGCTCAAAGCTGGGAGACCCGCTTTGACCCGAAAGGCATTATCGCAAAAGGCTTCAATGCAGATAATCAATTGGTTGGGTTTATCGTCACTGGAGAGCATACCAAAGCTGCATTCCCACTACTCAAAGAGCTGCAGACAAGCGCACCCACTTAATCTCAATGACATAAGCCCAATAGCTCAAACTCAATAACATAAGCAGTATCCTACAAAACGAAAAAAGCCAGTCAATAGACTGGCTTTTTTATGCGTTAAGCGAGGTGTTCACATTAACCGATAAACGAGATGTAACCTTGCAGGATAATCAAGTTAACGATATCAATGAAGAATGCGCCGACGATTGGCACCACCATAAACGCCTGTGGTGATGGACCGAATCGGTTCACCAAAGAGCCCATATTCATTACCGCTGTAGGTGTTGCACCTAGGCCGAAACCACAGTGACCACCCGACATAACCGCTGCGTCGTAGTTTGAACCCATTACTTTAAACGTCACAAAGTAAGAGAACAGACCAAGTACCACGGCTTGAACACTCAAGATCACCAAGAACGGGATCGCAAGGTCGAAGATGTTCCACAGTTTCAGGCTCATTAACGCCATCGCTAAGAATAGAGACAGTGACACAGTACCCAGAATATCAACGGTTTCGCTGTCGGTTTTATGCAGCTTAGTCACTTCAAACACGTTAGTGATGAACACACCGATAAACAGAGCGTAAACAAAGTCAGGAATCGTCAACCAAGAAATTTCAAAAGTCGCCACCCATTGCTCTAGGTATTGCGCACATGTGATACAGATAAGGAGAATGAACAATACTTCAATCACCTTCTTGGCTGTCACTTTGTCTTCTTCATACTCGTTATACGTCACCAGCTCAGGGAAACGCTCGTGCGTTTGTGTACCTGTGCCGTACTCTGATTCAAGGTTGTTTTTGTCGATCAGCTTTTGTGCCACCGGGCTACCGATGATACCGCCAACGATCAAACCAAAGGTTGCCGAAGCCATCGCGATTTCTAGCGTGTTGGCAATGCCATAAGTATCAGCAAAGGTTTGCGACCAAGCTGCACCTGTACCGTGACCACCAGACAGCGTAATAGAACCTGCAATCAAGCCCATTAGCGGCTCAAGACCAAGCGCGGTAGCTAACGTCACACCCACACCATTTTGGATGATGATGTATACCGAAGCGACGCCCAAGAACAAGAATACCTTCGCACCGCCTTTCATTAACTGTGTGTAATTAGCAGCAAGACCTACAGTCGCAAAGAACATCAACATAAAGGTGTTCTGCAAGGGCAAAGAAAACTCTAGATCAAGGCCGTTAAAGTGCAGGGCTGTAATAGCAAAAGCGACAATCAAGCCGCCGACAATGGGCTCTGGAATGTTGTACTTTTTGAGAACAGGAAGCTTTGCATTGACGAAATGACCTAGAAACAAAACACTAATCGCGATTAGGAAGGATTCTAGTGGTCCAATTGAAATTAATTGATTCATATAACCTCTATTTTTTTACGTTCTCATCTTCCTTAATGAGTCTAGTTTTATCTGTAATTATCTGTGCTGCTCTACCTATATTTATGCAAACTGGAGAGAAATTGTAGATTCGAGAAGCGAACACATTACTGCGAACACTTAGTGCCATGTTAGTAGCTCGTTAACTTTTATAGGAGATAAAAGGATTTGTGACAACAATCACCTCCAAAAAGTTAAAAGCGGCGTGAGTAATTTTGCCGCTGACTCTGCTTTTTTAAGACCTAAAAAAGCAAAAAGGAGCTATTACTAGCTCCTCTTTCATTACCATCGCTGGTAATTAGAATTTTTTCGGTGCGTAACCAGTCATAACCTCAATGCGAAGTTCTTTACCGATCTTCGTCATTGGGTGAACAATTACGAGTCCTTTAACAGACTTTTTAAGTTTACCCATATCCGCTTGCTCAGCTTTTGTAATCTCACGGCTAAATGGCATATCAACCAAAGACTTACGCTCTTGGTTCACATCGTAGCTTTCTTTGTGTTTAAGCTGGGCAATTTTCTTAGTTAGCTTCTTAATCTCTTCCTCGAATTGACGAACAACAGGACGATCATTACGAGTTTTAGCAGCATCTAACTTGTGGCGACACTTGTCTAGACGGTTGTTAATTTGTTGAAGTTCGTTTTTAACACTCATAATAATTTCCTAAGATTTAACAAGCCAATTCGGATTGGGGCGCGGAGTATAGCACAAGGGTTCACTTGAACCGAAATTTATCTGTTAATTACCAACAGAAACGAATCACATCGATACCGTTCATTCAGGCTACCTATTCTTTGTGGCGAGCCTCTGAGCGGATTATTCATTGATAGGATAGCGTCTACCTCAAAAATTGCAGTCCTCGATACATCAAAATTCCGTCTAAACTTATACTCTAACGCAGTAACTAACTCAGGGTACACAGCTTGGGGTATCCACCCCTGCAACGACTCTGATTCGCAACGTAATCACAAGGATAACCGATGACATTATTGAAAAGAACATTGACCTACAGCCTAGCCCTGATTTCAATGTTTGCCGCAACTTATGCATCTAGTGAACAAACACCCCAAAATAACCTAATCGTCGAGTACTCTGCGCCGAAAAATGCCGAAGAAGAGCAACTCAAACGCGAGATTCAAATCAGTGGCGTTAATGACACAGTGGTCGACCTATCAAACCAACTCTTCATGTTTGAGAAGCCATTAACCATTCAATATGGCGGAGAAGACGGGCCGCTCTACGACCCACAAACCCATCAAGTGCTGATCCCTTACCGCTTTTACGCTGAATCACTTAACTACTTTGAGAAGAACCAATACGAAAAAGAGTATGGGAAATCTGCGCAAACTGGCGCTATCGATACCTTACTGCACACTCTGCTGCACGAAGCAGGGCATGCTTATATTGAAGACCAAAAGATTGCCATCTTGGGCAAAGAGGAAGATGCGGTCGACAACCTAGCGACCATCCTATTACTTAACTATGTGGAACATGGCGCCGATGCCGCGATCAGCGCAGCAGACATGTTCGCTTTCGAATCAGAAGACCGCCCAGAATATTACGACTTAGGGGAATACATCGACGAGCACAGTTTCGAGCTGCAGCGTTACTTCTCTACTTTATGCTTGGTGTATGGCAGCGACCCTGATGCCTATAAGAACTTGCTCGATGAAGTGGAAAATGACTATTTGAAAGATCGGAAAGAGTTCTGTGTGGAGCATTTTGATGTGATCAATGAAAATTGGCATCAGTATTTAAAAGAGAGTGACGATACTTAAAGGTGTGTCAAGAACGAGATAAAACGGCTTTGGCATCAAACTCCAAAGCCGCCACTCGATAGGTTGGCTTAAGTCTTATGTGTTAAGAGTTAAGAGTTTAAGCCCTAGACCTTCACTTTATATTTAAGATCTTGAGCTTCATCGCCTGTCATACCTCGAAATCCCCAGCAGTGCGATGGCTGTTCTTTGATGGTGATTTCAATATCAATCGGAGAGATAGCCAACTGCTTTTCTATTTCAGAAAATATCTTCTTGATTAGGCGTTTCTTGGTGTTCACCGCTCGACCTTCCATCATATTGATTTCAATGACGGTATAGGCTTCTGTTCTTCCTTCCGGGTAAAAGAAGTCATCCCGTTCCAATGGCACAAACCGATGTGCGCGCTTGTCATCAGGTAAACCCATTTCACTGTTTAAACACTGCTGCAACACGTTTGATAGTTGCAACTTAATTGGATTTAAGCACTCTTTGATACCATAAATAACAATCATGACCATTCCTTTGATGTGATGTTAGGTATAGAGGAACGTTAGATAGAAGCATCGTCTAGCGACCACCCATTCGCTTACTATTTGTACATATACTACCTAATGACACGTGTGAGAAAAGGTAAAAACAATGAATTTATGAACAGGTGCAACAAAATACTTATCCCTTTGCAAACATAAGTCGAAGCGAATTGATCGAACACCGCTATCCCGGCGTATATCTTCTGAAATCACATTTGAATTAAGGAGTACTATGTGCCGAATTCACCTAGTAAGGCCACACGGACAGACGCCGAACCAGAAACACCCGCAGAGTCTTCGCTAGAAGTCGCTGTGTTTCCGCTCCCCATCTTCCTGTTACCAAGAGGTCGTCAAAGGCTACGCATTTTCGAGCCCAAATACCTTGCGATGGTCGCACACGCAGCGCAGGGCGATGGCTTTATCATTGCTACTCAAGACAACGTAAACGCTGATCGCCTTAGCTCTTGGGGAACAAAAGTATCCATCGTAGACTTTAATATGGCTGATGATCAGATATTGGAAATCGATGTGGAAGGCCAGCAGCTAGTGCAGCTTCACTCCTCTCACAGAGACACTGCTGGCTTGATCAAAAGCAAATTCAGACCACTGCCCCATTGGCCGGTTCACGATTACGACGTGCCTAACGTGTTTACAGCGTTTTTGGTTCAGCTGTTTCGCGACCACGATTCGATAAGAACCCTTTACCCCACTCCTGATTTCGAAAGCCCGCAATGGATTTGCGCGCGACTACTCGAAATGATGCCTATCCCTTTGGAAAAGAAAACAGAGTTCACCGAGCCCGCTAGCTTTCCTTCTTTAGTTCCTTTTTTGAATCAAATCATTACGGGGCAATAAGCACTTTTCTTCACTATAATTTTGTATAGTGGAAAATAATTTAAATTAAAGTGATCCCGGCCTTCAACTTTCACGTAGTGCCACTCAAATTCGCATGATGGTTATTTACTATGCAAGTCGAAAGTAGAAGTTCAGGGAAAGGCAAGGAGCATGTCATTATCCCAGACAAAAAAACAACGACCGAATCCAAGGTTCCAACAGAGCTTTCAAGCTGGTTGATCTTAGTTGGTACAGTCCGAGACAAGCAGGCATTTACCTGTTTGTTCAAGTTCTTTGCTCCCAAGATAAAGCGTTTCGGAATCAGCAAGTTAGGCGGTGAAGCTGCTGCGAACGAGCTGGTTCAAGACACCATGACTAACGTTTGGAAGAAAGCCCACCTTTACAATGAAGATAAGGGCGCTGCGACGACTTGGGTCTACACCGTCATGCGAAATGCTGCGTTTGATATGTTACGCAAAGTAAAAGCCAAAGCGGAACAGACAATCGCAGACGACATCTGGCCTATTGACGCGATGGTTGCGGAATCTCAAAGTGATGAATTACCGTTTGGCGATCATTTGATGAGTCGACACGTAATGACACAAATAGAGAAGCTGCCTCTGGCTCAGAAAACCATTGTGAAAGGTGTTTACTTTCAAGAGCTCTCTCAAGAACAGCTTGCACAGCAACTTGGCGTCCCACTTGGAACCGTGAAATCACGTCTAAGACTCGCTTTAGCCAAACTTAAGGTTCACATGGGGGAACAAAGCCATGATTAAACATCACCCAAATGCTGAAATTTTGAAAGATTTTGTCGATGGCACGCTTGCAGACTCTGTTTCATTGATTGTTTCTAGTCACGTAGAACTGTGTGAACATTGCCAACAGCAGGTTAAGCAGCTTACCGCTGAGGCGGCGAACAATGCCTTTGATAAAGAACCTGCGTTCACGAACGAAGAGTCAGGCGGCTTTTCAATGGACGACATGGATTTCGACTTTGATGCAATTGAGCAGATTACTGCTGATTTATCTCAGTCAGTGGAAGTTGAGCCAAAGGTAGAGCAAGTTACCGTTGCAGATACCACATTCACTATTCCTCGCGCTCTGAACTCGGTGGCGAGAAAAGATTGGATGAACCTAGGCAAAATTTCACGCGCAAGACTCGATTTCGATGACGAAGCACATCACACAAGTTTGCTGCATATCGATAAAAACGGACAAGTGCCTTGCCACACCCACAAAGGTTTCGAAATTACACTTCTTTTAGAAGGCAGTTTCGAAGACGAAATGGGCGTCTACAACAAAGGCGACTTCATCTGGCTAGATGGCAGTCACACTCATCAACCTGCGACCAAAGAGGGTTGTGTGTGCTTGACCGTTTCAAGTGATGCCTTGTACTTCACTAAAGGTGTCAGCCAACTGTTCAACCCACTAGGTAAATACATTTACTAGTTAAGAAGGATTTACCGGGTAGATCACAAGATGCACAGCGTTGGCTAGGTGGAAAGGTAACAACCGGACTAAAGTAAACTGGAATAAGCAACAAGCCACATAATATAAAAACAATAATGAGCAATGAGCGTAAGGAATTGACCAATGGATAAGAAAATAAAAATAGGCATTAGTGCATGTGTCGCCGGTCATAAAGTTCGGTTCGATACTGGCCATAAACGTTCTCGCTTCTGCACAGACGACCTAGCAGACTACGTTGAGCTGGAACCCGTTTGTCCAGAGATGGGCGTTGGTCTGCCAACGCCTCGCCCAACTATTCGCCAGACTCGGATGTTAGACGATATCATTCACGTCTCCCGTCCAGACGGTTCTGGTGATGTGACCAATGAGTTAATCGAGTTCGGTCAAAACTACTCGAAGAACAATCAGCACATTGCTGGATTCATTGTTTGCCAAAAGAGCCCAACTTGCGGTATGGAGCGAGTGAAAGTGTACCACCACCACGGTCGTGGTTCTGAGTCGACTGGTATTGGCATGTTTACTAAGCAGATCATGGACGCTAACCCGTTACTTCCTGTTGAAGAAAACGGGCGACTTAACGACCCTATTTTGCGCGAGAACTTCATGACTCGAGTATTCACTTACCAAAAATGGCTCGACCTTGTGGATGAAGGTGTGACCAAACACAAGCTGATTCAGTTCCACAGCGCCCACAAGTATTTAGTCATGTGTCACCACGTTGAGGGATACAAAAGTTTAGGCAAACTGTTAGCGAGTAATGAGTTAGACATCGACGAATTGGCGGCTCAATATATCGAGGGCTTGATGAAGGCGTTATCTCATCACGCGAATCGAGGCAGCCACGCCAATACGCTGCATCATTTGCAGGGTTACTTTAAAAAACAACTGAGTAGCGCTCACAAACAAGAGCTGACCAACCAGATCGCATCATTCAGAGAGGGCGTAATTCCGTTACTAGTGCCGTTGACACTGATCAACCACTACCTAATGGAGTACCCAAACGAGTACTTAGAGTCACAGGTTTACCTAAACCCTCACCCACAAGAACTCAAACTGAGATACGGATATTGAGCAACATTCTATGGATACGACGAGACCTGCGGATTCACGATAACCCAGCGCTCGTCGCGGCAGTTGAAAACGGCGTGTCTATCGCCGTTTTTATTTCAACACCACAGCAATGGCAGCAACACCACCTTGCCCCCATCAAAGCCGATTTCATTTATCGTCACCTAAAACAGCTCGAATCCCAACTCGCTGAGTTTGGGATTTCATTGCTGCATCTCAAAGCCAGCGATTTTGATGACCAAGCCCGACAGCTCATCGAATTATACGAACAACTTGATGCTAAGTGCGTATACGCAAATTCAGAACCTGAGGTAGATGAACAAACCCGTGACCAGCAACTGATATCAAATGGGGTAAACCTTCAGATCAGCTCTTGTGACGTTATGCTGCCATTAGGTAGCGTTCTTAACAAACAAGGCGAGATGTTCAAAGTCTTTACGCCATTTAAGAACGCTTGGTTAAAAGAAGTTCAGGTGAAAGGTATCATCTGTAGCCCGGCTCCTATCGTGCCCGCTAAGCTTCAACAAACACAGCGTCCACAATCACAACTTCCTGACGACTTAAAAGCTTCAAGAATCTCCGCTGACTATGATTTTGACTTTCCGCGTGTTGATTCAAGCCGCTGGCCATTAAGCCAAGATGTATTGGGCAGCGTGATCCCCAATTTCTTAGGCAATAAAGTCAACGACTACGCGCGCCTGAGAGACATTCCCTCAGTTAAAGGAACATCAGGGCTATCGCCTTATTTAGCAATAGGCGCCGTGAGCCCACGTTGGTTAGCGATTCAATTGATTCAGCAACAACCCGATTTGTTGTTTGATACTCAGCTGCCGGCCTTTTCTTGGCTTAATGAATTGATTTGGCGTGATTTTTATAAGCATTTGATGTTCCACCATCCTAAACTGGTTAAAGGAGCGAACTTTCAGCAAAAATACAATGGATTAGACTGGTATCAAGATCACCCTAGCTTCAAAGCATGGTGCGAAGGAAAAACCGGATATCCATTGGTTGATGCAGCCATGCGTCAACTGGTTGAAACGGGCTGGATGCACAACAGGCTAAGAATGGTGGTGGCAAGCTTCCTAACCAAGCACCTGCTTATTGACTGGCGCTGGGGCGAGCGTTTCTTTATGTCGCACCTTATCGACGGTGACTTTAGCGCCAACAACGGTGGCTGGCAGTGGGCTTCAAGTACTGGCTGCGATGCTCAACCTTACTTTCGAATTTTCAATCCAATCACCCAGAGTGAAAAGTTTGATCCAAAAGGAATTTTTATTCGTAAGTACATACCAGAGCTGCAAAACATCCCTGATAAGCATGTACATTTTCCACATGACTTTATCGCTAAAAACGGGATAGACAGCGAATACTGGCAACCCATCGTTGAGCACAAACAAGCACGATTGAGAGCCTTAGCCTTCTTCAAATAATTAGAGTGAATATTATGGATAACTCTCTATGGCTTGATAACTTTCTCAACATGTATCGAGAACTCGGAACAGACAATTTCGACGTGCTGAAGACGGTTTATCACCCTGATATTGAATTCCAAGATCCGCTGCACCATGTCAGCGGTATTTCTGCGCTTACTCACTACTTCGAGAACCTCTACACCCAAGTGACGAGCTGTTACTTCCACATTGAACACACTTTCGAAGTGAACGATGAAGCTTCGGTTTACTGGACGATGCAATTTGCTCACAAGCAACTAAATGGGCAAAAGCCGATCGAAGTACAAGGACACAGCCACCTCAAGATGTTCGACGGTCAGGTGATTTACCACAGAGACTACCTCGACGTCGGTTCTATGTTGTATGAACACATTCCAGTACTGGGTTGCGCGATTAAATCCATCAAAAAGAGAGCGAGCCGATAATGCGTATTATGATTACAGGCGCGACCTCAGGTATCGGCCAATCCCTCGCTAAAGATTACGCTCAGCAAGGGCATCAGGTGATTGCTTGTGGCCGCAACCCAGACAAACTGCAGGCCTTAGTTGATTCTCACGATACAGACATCGCACATTCATCCATTTCACCGCTCTGTTTCGATCTGACCGATTACCACAACTTCCCAGAACTCGACCAAGACAAGCCGCTCGATCTGCTGATTCTAAATGCGGGTGATTGTGAATACATCGACGACCCATTGAATTTTGATGCCGAACTTTTCGAGCGCGTCATCAACATAAACCTAATTTCAATTGGCTACGCCCTTAAAGCCTGGTTAAAAAACATCAAGCCCGGCGGCCGTTTGGTTATAGTCAGCTCCAGCGCCAGCTTTTTACCTTTACCTAGAGCCGAGGCTTATGGCGCTTCAAAGGCAGCCCTCACCTACTTAGGCAGAACACTTTCGGTTGATCTGGCAACGCACAACATTCATGTCTCAATTGTGCACCCTGGCTTTGTTGAAACGCCATTAACCGAGCGAAATACGTTCGCTATGCCTATGATTATTAGTAGTGAGGCCGCAACTCAAAGAATCGTAAATGGTATCGCTCAAGGAAAGAGTGAAATCGATTTCCCAAGACGATTCATCATGTTGATGAAGCTACTAAGAATGCTTCCAACTCCAGTTTGGCAAAAACTCGCTTCAAGGATGGTATAACAATGAAGAAAATCGCCATTATTGGTTCAGGCATCTCTGGACTCACTTGCGCGCACATATTAGATAAGCACCACGACGTAACGGTATTCGAAAAGAACGATTATGTTGGGGGTCACACCGCGACCGTTGATATTGAACATCAAGGCTCGGCGTTTTCGATAGATACAGGTTTCATCGTATTCAACGATCGAACCTACCCGAATTTCAATCAGCTCCTGGAACAACTCGGTGTCGAAAGGCAACCTACAGAGATGAGCTTCAGCGTCCACAACACCACTACTAAGTTTGAGTACAACGGCCATAGCATTAACTCGTTATTCGCACAAAGGAGTAACATCTTCAAACCTCAGTTCTGGTCTTTAGTGTCTGACATTCTCAAGTTCAACAAACTGTGTAAGGCTCAGTTTGAAAGTAATGAATTCACACCAGACGTTACCCTTGGCAGTTTCCTACGCGATAATCAATTTTCAGATTTTTTCAGTCAGCACTACATTCTGCCGATGGGCGCGGCTATTTGGTCGACAAGCTTAGAGGAAATGGAAGAGTTTGAGCTGAAATTCTTTATTCAGTTTTTCTACAACCACGGATTGCTCGATATCGCGAACCGCCCTCAGTGGTATGTGATTCCAAAAGGTTCACGCTCTTACGTTGAAATTATCCTTTCACGCTTGAGTAAGCCTGTTGCACTGAATACATCGATTAAACAAGTCACTCGCCAAGAACCGGGCGTCACTGTTGAATTTGAAGATGGCAGCACGCAAAACTTCGACGAAGTAATCTTTGCCTGTCACTCAGACCAAGCCTTACGTCTGCTTGGTGATGCGACAGAACAAGAGCAACAGGTACTGGGCGAGATCCCTTACAGCCGCAATGAAGTGGTTCTGCACACCGATACACGCTTATTACCAGACAGAAAGCTGGCTTGGGCAAGTTGGAACTACATGTTAGATGGCGACAGTAAACGACCAGCCTGTGTGACTTACAACATGAACATCCTGCAAGGCATCGAAAGCCAAGACACCTTCTGTGTCACCTTGAATCAAAGCGAAAGCATCAACCCAGAGAAAATCATTCGCAGCTTTGTTTATCATCACCCGGTACTTAATTCGAACACGGTCGAAGCTCAGCACAAACGAGAGCAGATTTGTGGCAAAAACCAGACTCACTTTGCTGGTGCTTATTGGTATAACGGGTTCCATGAAGACGGTGTCCACAGTGCACTCGATGTGACCAAACGCTTCGGTTTGGATTTGAGTACGAGTTCAGCGCAATGAGCAGCCAAACCTTGACACCCGAGATGGGGATCGCATCCGAAAAAAGTGAAGAACTTAGCGGTATCTATTGGGGTAACGTCAGACATCGTCGCTTTGGCAACATCACACATGAGTTCAGCTATCAGCTGTATATGATGGGGCTCGATCTTGACGAACTGCCCCAAACCACATCGCGCAGTGCGCTGTTCGGCACTCGATGGTATAACCCGATTCGCTTTGTAGAATCGGATTATCTCGCTGAAAAAAAAGAAAATGTCACTACGTATGAACCAAAATCACTTAAGCAACGTATAGCTTCCAAAGTGCAACAACTTGGTGGGGTTTGGTCTGATTCAAACCGTGTGACGATGCTGGCTCAGTGCCGTTGTTTAGGCATCTATTTCAGCCCAATCAACTGTTTCTTCTGCTATGACGAAACTGGAGATTGTAAATACATGTTGGCAGAAGTGAGTAACACGCCTTGGCGAGAAAGACACTACTATCTGATCGACATGCACCAAGAGTTGAAGGTAAAAAAAGAGTTTCACGTTTCGCCGTTCATGGATTTGAACATGACTTATTTTTGGAAGATTAAGCCACCAGCGAAACGCACGTTAGTTCACATCGAAAGCCGCCGAGACAACAAGCTTTTCGATGCGACACTGGCCCTGACCAAACAGTCAGTAACCAAGACAAACATTAGACGAACGGTATTCAAGATTCCGGCTATGACCATAAAAGTCGTGATGGGAATTTATTATCAGGCTCTCAAATTATTCCTGAAAAAAGTACCGTTTGTGGCGCATCCAGACTCAACATCTTAAGCGCTTAAAACAGAAATCAATTCTAGCTTAGGTTCGCTCCAATCAAGGAGCAAAACTCAGCTTAGTTGGCACAAAATATTAGAATGAGTTATCAGCGAGGTTTACATGGAACAGCTTGCCAAACAAAACAACAATATTGAACAACAAGCTAAAGCCGTTGCTGTTTCAAGCAACTGTAAATATCGAGCTTTAATTTTCAAGGTTTTAGAAAGCCTACAATTCGCGACGCTTGAGATCATTGAGCGCGACCAGCATTCAGTATTTGGTGATCGAGAAGCCGAACTGAAAGGTCGAATCGTGATTCATGATGCGACCTTTTTTAGAGATGTCGTTATCAACGGCAGCATTGGGGCATCTGAAGCCTATATCGATGGCAAATGGACCAGTCCAAATCTGACGCGTGTGATTCAAATCATGGCTCGTAACCAAGCCCAATTGGATGAACTTGATGACAAGACACAGTGGATTTCTCGCATCAAAAACCTCTTGCTGCGTCGTAAGAATGCCAACACCGAACAAGGCTCCAAGCGCAACATTCTCGCCCACTACGATATTGGCAACGAGCTGTATGAGCGCTTCTTAGATAGCTCGATGCAGTACTCTGCCGCTATCTACAGCGAAGATGCACAAACCCTATCCAAAGCTCAACAGAACAAAATGAAAACCATTTGTGAGCGATTAGAGTTGTCTGAGAAGGATAGCGTGGTTGAGATAGGCACTGGCTGGGGTGGCTTAGCCATCTTCATGGCGCAACACTACGGTTGTCATGTCACTACCACCACAATCTCAGATGCCCAACACGCACTTGCAGAACAGAGAGTCAAAGCACTTGGTTTAACCGACAAAATCACCCTGCTTAAAGAGGATTATCGCAACCTTACAGGAGAGTATGACAAGTTGGTCTCTATCGAGATGATAGAAGCGGTCGGCCATGAATATCTACAAACCTTCTTTGAAAAATGTTCGTCGCTACTTAAGCCCTCAGGCAAGATGCTGATTCAAGCAATTACGATTGCTGACAGCCGTTACGATAAATACCGTAAGGGCGTTGACTTTATTCAGAAGTACATATTCCCCGGCGGCTGTTTACCTTCGGTTTCAGTGATGACCCAACACCTTGCGACTAGTACAGATCTTGTGGTTCAAGAAATCGACGACATTGGTCTGCACTATGCTCGAACGCTTAACGACTGGAACATCGCCTTTGAAAATAGTTGGGAAGAACTAGAGTCTCTCGGCTATTCAGAAGAGTTTAAGCGCTTATGGATCTTCTACTTCTGTTACTGTGAAGGTGCATTCAAAGAGCGAGTGATCAGTACTCACCATTTAGTCGCAAGAAAACCTCGTTACTTTGGAGCAAAAGATGAAACGGTTTTGGATTATTAATCTCGTACTGTTTCAAGCGACCTGGGTTTGCAGTGCCTTCTTTACCGCGCAAGCCCCGTTCGTCACACCACTGATTGTAGTGGTTCATTTCCTCCTATCACCGACTCGCAGTAGCGATCTTAAGATACTCATCTTATTACCATTAGGGCTATTACTTGATAGCCTCTTCTTTCACTTCGGCGTGTTTGCCGTCGACTCTGCAATTGCTAATCAATCGTGGTTTCCAGTGTGGCTTGTTTGCCTATGGATCATGTTCTTAATCAGTTTTAACCACAGCCTAAATTGGCTTTTAAAATGCTCAAAAGTGATCTTGTTTGTCATAGGGTTCGTAGCAGGTACTAGTAGTTATTGGGGAGGCATCAAAGCAGGCGCCCTCCTGACTACTTGGCCAGATGCATCGGTAGTTGCTGCCCTTGCAATAAGTTGGGGGATTTTGTTGCCCTTACTGGTGGCCGCCTACTCCAACTTAGTACAACCTAAAATGGCAATATCGAGGTGACTTATGGCTTATCCACGCAAACCGACACAAACGTTCAAACCTGAGAGCGATATTGTTCGCGCTCATCAGCAAGCAAAAAACACACTTCTAAGCTTTATCACTCTCTCGTTAATTTTTGCTGCGCTGTTATTTTCCGGAAACACTAAAGCCTCTGCGGTCGATGACTTAAATAAACGTGGCCAAGGCGAAATGAGTTACCTATTTTGGACACTCTACTCTGCTGAATTTTATGCCACACCAACCAACTCAGAACGCGCACTGAAACTCGAGTATTACCGCGCTATCGACAGCAAAGACTTAGTCGATGCAACCGAAGATCAATGGAACAAGCTTGGTTACTCAAATAACAGTATTCAGCGTTGGTTGAAGCCGTTATACGCGATGTGGCCGAACGTAGAAGCAGGAAGCACTCTCACCATACGTGTCGCTGAAGATAATGTCAGCCGCTTCTACTTTGATGAGCAACCTATCGGAGTAATCCAAGACAAACAATTTGGCGAAGCATTTCTGGCGATTTGGTTATCTGAGAACACATCCGAACCCGGCCTACGCAAACAACTTTTAGGTTTAAACAAATGAATCCAAAAACAACAATAATAAAATTAGCTCTGGCACTTTTTTCACTCACTTGGCTGGCAGGTTGTGGTTCTGCAAGTTTAGAGGACCATGTCGACACTACGCCAGAGCTCAAGCTTGAAACCTTTTTTGATGGTGAGCTAATGGCTTACGGCATTGTTCTCGACCGTTCTGGTAACCTACTGCGCCGCTTCGATGCCAAACTTATAGCAACTTGGGACGGAGACAATGGAGAGATAAAAGAGTGGTTCTCTTTTGCTGATGGCGAGCGATCAACCCGCGTTTGGAACCTGATAAAAACTGGCGAAAACACCTATTCTGGGACTGCCAACGATGTCGTTGGAACCGCTTATGGGGAGACTCAAGGTTCTGCTCTATATTGGAAATACGACTTAGAAATAGAAGTCGACGGCAGCACTTATGAAGTCGTGTTAGATGACTGGATGTTCTTGATGGACGACAAACGCTTGTTCAACAAAACTGAGATGTCCAAGTTCGGCTTTAAAGTCGGAGAGGTCATCTTATACATAGAGAAGATTTGATTTAATTGTCATTTCTGATTCTGACCTTCGCCACTGCTGCACGCAGCCCACAATGAAAATTGTGGGCTGTTTTGTTTGTTCCCGCGAATTGCATACCTGCAAGCTCAAGCCTCTGTGCTAAGATGCGCCACCAGCACACAAATGGGCTAGACTCATACTCAGTAGTTCCTGTTTGTTTCGCTAAGCGTAGATTCCCTACCATGAATAATTGAAAAGGCTTTAAAGCATGAGCAAGTTGACCTCAGCGGAGCGTAAAGCTCGCGACAATGAACGTTTCTCACAACGCGTAAACGACCGCAGAGAAAAAGGTGAAGACGTAGTTGCTTACGCACTGACCAACAAAAAAGCTGTAAAATTCCTGACTAAGTCAGAGAAAAAACGTTTCAACGAAACGAGAGCGACTCTTCAAGAAGAGAAGCGAGTAAAAGAACAAGAAGAGCTTAACCGAATCGAAGACGCGTTCACGATCAAACAGTTCGACGACGAATAATCACGTTTGATTACTCAAAAGCGCTGGCTCTGCGTAGTAAAACCAAGCAAGCGTGATCTTAAATTATTATGTCAGGGTGAGCACAAAAATGTGCGACAATGCCCAGCGTAAATTCATATTCAAGGTTTATTATGAAACTTCTAGTTCGTAACCTATCGCGCTCTACTTCTGAGCAAGACATCCGTGTGCTATTTTCTGAGTTCGGTTCAGTAAAAGAGTGCAGCCTAGTTTTAGACCAAGAAACTGGCGACTCAAAAGGCTTTGCTTTTGTTGAAATGCCAGAGCACGAAGAAGCGAAAGCGGCACTAAACAAGCTGAACATGACTAAGCTTGGCAAAAACACGATTCGTGTAAAAGTGGCTAACTCTTAATCGAGTCACGCTTTATAAGCCGCATAGCTTAGCAGCACAGATGATAAAGCCCGTAACGATATTACGTTTTCCAGCGCAATATCGTTACGGGCTTTTTGCTGCTTGCGATTCTCTTTTCACACTATTCGAATACGCCTAGAGTCCTTCGTGTTCATCAATGGCACGTCTTGCTTCTGCCATTGAACATCCAGACTCCATCACCAGCTGAGCGACCGTCATCGAGGGTGTTGCCGCTAGCAGCGAAGCCAAACACACCACAGGTTTAGGCAATACTTTGTCTATCGCAATGACGATCCAACCATCTTTTTCGTGGGTTAACATCGTTTTAAATTCAATGAGTTGATGCTCTTGAGCGACCAACAGCCAATTACGCGAACGGCGAACTCGTTTCAACTGACATCCACATTCAGCTGCATTAGCCATGACTTGGCCTTTATCACTCACACGGTGTACAAAACTATTTAAAGGGACGCTAAACATAACCTATATAAGAGACTCGACACTTGGGCTTAGTATTATACCAACCGCAGCAAATAATTGTTCACCCTAGCTTATACAACAAAGCGTAACGAAAGATTACCCTATGATTTCTGGCACGATCTCAGTTCTTATCACAATTTCTGTCTTGACCGAGTTCGCGATAAAACAGTTTTTGTGCGCAAAATGATGCAGTTTGTCGAGTTGTTTGGCGGTTGGCACCTTAGTGCCTGAGAACACAATGTCAGGTCGCAGAGTCACCTTAGTTACCGATGATCGGCCTGATTCATCTTCCTCAAGTACACCTATCGCATCATCAACGTAAGACTCAATTACGTACTTTTGTTTAGCAGCAATGCCCAAAAAAGTCAGCATATGGCAGCTAGACAGTGCTGCAATAAACGCTTCTTCTGGATCAACATTCTCTTCAACAGAGAGTGGCAGTGGCACAACATGAGGCGATGACGACGCAGGTACAATAACGCCACCATCAAACTCCCATGTATGCCCCCGGCTATATTGATTGTCGCTAAAGGCTTCATTTTCTGCTTTTTGCCAACGAATGACTGATCCATATTCAGACATAATCCTTTCCCTTTTTAATGCTCAATAAATTAACGATCAGCTGGGTGATTGACACCGTCGTTGGTCACCACATCTCCAATATCAAAAGGGTTCACCCCTTCCAAACAACCGATATTAAAACCATATTCATTCGGGCTAGAACGGCGCTGATGATGGGTATAGATACCGCAGTTTGAGCAGAAGTAATGCTTCGCGGTGTGGGTATTGAATTGATAAAGCTTAAGATGTTCTGCACCTTTAAGGATCTTGATGCCATCAAGCGCAACAGAGCCAACGATCGCACCTCTACGACGACAGATAGAACAATCACATCGACGCGGCTTTTCTATTCCGTTAGGTAGGCTGAGCTCTAGTTCAACTGCACCACAGTGGCAGGTGGCTTTGTGAAAAGGTTGGATAACCGTATTACCGACGACTTTCATTTCTCTCTCCAATCACGTCCTTATGTTGCAGATATCATAACCAGATCGATGATCTCTGTCCGTAAGCGGGCGCTGAGTTCGAGAGATCCGTCATACGTAGGTAAGCGTCTACTCTTTGTCTGATCTCTCGACCAAACCACTAAAGTTCTCAAGAAGATAATCTAAGAAGAGTCGGATACGTTTCGGCTGATATTTCTTGCTGATGTACACCACATTCAAGTCTGCGCTTGATACAGAGGTCGAGGTATTGAAGTTCTTCATATAGCCATTAAGCAGAGTCACAAGGCGCTGGTTATTGATGTCATCTTGCACATCGAGTACCGACTTCAACGCAATTCCTTCTCCTTGCAATGCCCAGTATCGAATCACTTCGCCATCGTCTGAAAATCGCTTCGGCACAACCGTCACAGCCTTCTTCATATCATGATCTTGAAAGTGCCATGTTTTAAGTTCTTCATTACTGCGCAGCATAGCCAAACAGTCATGTTCAACCAAATCTTGTGGCTTGATCGGCGTGCCGTGTTTGGCGAGATATTCTGGTGAAGCGCACAGCACGCGTCGGCTTGGTGATAAGCGTCTAGAGATCAAGCTACTATCAACCAATTCGCCGTAGCGGATCACGATGTCCATGCCTGATTCGGCGATATTCGATAGGTTATCGTTCAAATACAGATAGGGAATAACGTCTGGATACTGCTGACAAAATTCCGACAGAATAGGAAGGATGTACTGCTTGCCGATGTCTTTAGGTGCTGCAATCTTTAGTGGGCCTTTAACCTCTTTGACGCCATTTTGAATTAGGTTTTCAGCCTCGCTGACACTATCCAATATCTCCAGACACGCCTTGTGATACAGCTCGCCGGAGTCAGTTAAAGACACATGTCGCGTGCTTCGGTTCAGCAGTTTCACACCATAACGCTCTTCCAACGCCTGAAGCCTTGCTGTCATGGTCGCAGGAGAAAGCCCTAACTTTCGCCCCGCCGCAGCTAACCCGTGATGCTTAACAATGCTTACGAACATCGTCATATCTGAAAACTTGTCCATTCACCTCTCCTACTATTCAGTTAATCCGAATAATGATTTTATATTTTAACCAATTATCAAATTTATTCGAATAAATATAATGACAACCATCAGCAGAACACGCAGGAATTCAGAACATGAACAACGAACTTACAAACCAAGAAAAGCACACATTCGTCATCATTGGTGGAACATCAGGTATCGGCAAAGCATTAGCAATGCAATTGAGAAACGAAGACAACACAGTACACATTGCCAGCCGACACACCGGCGTTGATATCAGCAATGAGAAATCGGTTTGTGAATACTTCGAATCGATCGGTGCATTTGATCACTTAGTGATAACCGCGGGTTCATACGCTCCCGCAGGAAAAGTGACAGACGTTGCTATCGCAGACGCAAAAGCAGCATTTGATACCAAGTTTTGGGGAAGCTTAAACGTAGCCAAGCACGCCGCACGTTACATGACTCCAAACGGCTCAATCACACTAACCACGGGCATGCTGTCACGCAAAGTGGTAGCTGGTACTTACTTAAAAACCGCGATTAATGCCGCGCTAGAGAGCGTAACTAAGGTGCTTGCCAAAGAGCTATCACCGATTCGAGTCAACGCCGTCAGCCCCGGCCTTACTATGACTGAAGCTTACAAAAACATGGACGATTCAGCTCGTTCAACCATGTACGACAACGCCAAAAACAACCTACCAACAGGCAAAGTCGGAGAGGCTGGAGATATCGCAATGGGTTATCTATTCGCGATTAACAACCCATACGTAACGGGGTCAATCATCGACATCGATGGCGGTGCTCTACTCGGCTAAACCCCCAGCACAAAGACACAAAGACACAAAGACACAAAGAACATCGTTAGAGCGTTTATCTCAACGTCCTAACAAACAAGAATTTAGATAGGTAACTCATCATGAAACAAGAAACCGTCCACCAAGAAACTATCCATAAAGAAAAGATTCCATTCCAAGTTTGGATACTGACACTCGCGGCGTTTGCGATTGGCACCGCTGAGTTTGTTATCGCAGGCATTCTTCCACAAATTGCGACCTCCCTTTCGATTACAGAAGGCCAAGCGGGCTATCTAATCAGTGCTTATGCACTAGCTATCGTTATCGGCGGGCCAATCTTAACCATCTACCTGGCGCGCTTTAATAAGAAGATGGTGCTGATTGGCTTAATGGCACTGTTTATCATCGGTAACGTCTTATCCGCCTTAGCGCCAAGCTACCCATTACTACTGGCGAGCCGTGTTATCGCAGGCTTAGTGCAAGGCCCTTTCTATGGCATCGGTGCGGTTGTTGCGACCAACTTAGTGTCTGAAAAAATGGCAGGTCGTGCCGTTGGCCAAATGTTCGCAGGCTTAACGCTCGCTAACGTTCTTGGCGTTCCAGCTGGTACTTGGGTTAGCTTGCAATTCGGCTGGCACACCACTTTCTTTACCGTGGCAGCACTTGGCACGATTGCGATGATTTCTATCCTGACGTCAATCAAATCGACCGGCCACAGTGAAGCGAAAGACATCAAAACTCAGCTGTTAGCGTTCAGAAATCCAATGCTTCTCATCAGCTTGGCGATCACCGCTTTTGCTTGGTCTGGCTTCATGACGCTTTACGGCTACCTTGCGCCTATCGCCATGCACATCACGGGTTACGGTCAAGAATCAGTCACTTGGATCTTAGTGATTGTTGGTGTCGGCTTAATCATAGGTAACACATTAGGCGGACGCTCTTCTGACAAAGATTTAGGCAAAGCATCGATGTTTTGGGCTATCGCGATGATCGTTTCATTGGTAGTGGTTGGCCTTGTTGTAGACAACAAAATCCTATTCGTTGCCGCTGCATTTGTCTTTGGTATTGCATCATTTGCGAACGTTCCTGCTATGCAGCTTCGAGTAATGAACCACGGTGGCGAAGGGCAAGAGTTAGCTGCAACTGCGAATATCTCAGCGTTTAACTTGGCCAATGCCTTTGGTGGATTCCTTGGTGGCATGGTACTCGACAGCCAACTAGGCGCAGGAATGATTCCATTCGCAGCCGTTGTTGTCCCTGTGATTGGTTTGTTGCTTATTGCAAAAGCCAACCGAGCTGAAAAGCCACAAAACGACTCTATCTTCAGCCCTGCGGAATCGAAATAGTGACCACCGCACGCTAAATCAATCAACACATGACCGACACAAGGTAAATACCATGAGCAAATTATTCGAAACAGCAGAACTCAAAGAGCTAGAACTACAAAACCGTGTGGTTATGGCGCCCATGACTCGCGCTCGCACAAGCCAACCTGGAAACGTGCCAAATGAAATGATGGCAACTTACTACCAACAACGAGCAAGTGCAGGGCTCATCATCACTGAAGCGACACAAATCTCAGATGACTCTCAAGGGTACTCATTCACACCCGGCGTTTACACAAGCGAACAAGTGAAAGGCTGGCAAGGTGTCACCTCTGCCGCTAAAGAACAAGGCGCAGCGATATTCTGCCAACTATGGCATGTGGGGCGCGTGTCTCATCCAACCTTCCAAAAAGGTGAACTACCAATCGCGCCTTCGGCACTGGCTCCGGTAGAAACTCAGGTTTGGATTTCTGATGAGAATGGAAACGGCAACATGGTAGATTGCATCCAACCAAGAGAAATGACCCAAGCCGATATCGACCGTGTCGTTCAAGATTTTGCGAACGCAGCAAAGAAAGCCATCGAAGCAGGCTTTAATGGTGTCGAGATCCACGGCGGCAATGGCTACCTGATCGATCAATTTTTAAGAACGAACTCGAACAAGCGAACCGACAACTACGGTGGCAGTCGCGAGAACCGACTTCGCTTTTTAATTGAAGTAGTTGATGCAGTCATTGATGCGATTGGCGCGGATAAAGTGGGCGTACGTTTGGCGCCTTTCATCACCTTCAAAGATATGAACTGCCCAGACATCGTGCCAACGATTTTAGAAGCGTCAAAGGAACTGCAGACTCGTAATATCGCTTATTTGCACCTATCAGAAGCCGACTGGGATGATGCACCGGTTATCCCTGAAAGCTTCCGTGTCGAGCTAAGAGCCTTGTTCTCTAATACCATCATCGTCGCTGGCAGCTACACACCACAACGCGCCGAAGACGTACTAAGTAAAGGCTACGCCGATCTCGTTGCATTTGGTCGCCCATTCGTGGCAAACCCAGATCTCGTTTCACGCCTACAAAATGGCAGCGAACTATCAGATCTCGATGGAGCGACTCTGTTTGGAGGCAACGAAAAAGGCTATATCGATTATCCAGCTTTATAGTGAATCTTGAAGTAATAGTGATGCCTTGAGTTTTCCTTCAGGCAAAAGAAAGGCTCGCATGACTAGTGCGAGCCTAATGCAGTTTAGGGGGTAAACCACAATCTAGTTTAATTATTTAACTTATGAGCCATTATGCACTTGTGCGCATTGATATTCTATTTTTAAATGATTCACTGCAATTAATCAATCGATAAAAGTTAGCGTTTGGTCAATTTAAACCACATAGATAACAGTGATTTAGTGAGTGACGTCTAGGAAATCATCATAAAACCCATAAAAATCAGATCTATAAGCTTCTCATTTGCCAATAGCCTTCACCATTAGTCGCGAGTTGGCTGTGTAAATAATCGAGCGTATCTGCGACCGTTCCCGCAATGCCTTGTGGTGGGTTGAACAACAGCAAACCACTGCCGATCAGGCGATCATCACCCTTGGGATCTCGAAGACGAAGCTCCGACTTAATCGGACTTGGTAGCAAGCCATCTTTCACCGCTGTCACGCAGTGGTTCAGAATCAGTGAACTCTTATCATCCGTGTAAAGCGGATACCAAATCAGGGCCGATACCTTATCAGACTGCTGATACGCCTTAACTAAGGCATCAATTACTTCAAGGTATTCAGAATCGGTTTCATAGGGCGGGTCGATAACAATTAAGTGATGATTATCGTGTTTAGCTACATCATCAGGCAGCGCTTTGAGCCCATCGCCAGCGGTAATGGTGAGCTTACTTGAGACATCGAGATCGCGTTGTAGCTTCTCAATGTTGGTTTGTAATAGGTCAGCTTCGTCTTGCTGAATGTCTGAAAAGTAGAAGCTATCTTGGCTGCGGCCTTGTTGATAGGTGATGGCTGCAGAACCCGGATAAATGGAGATATGTTGATTCGGATTGTAGTATTCCAGAACCGACATAAATGAAGCAAATGCCGGAGGAAGATAAGCCTTGTTTCGCCACAAGTACCCGACCCCTTCAGCAAACTCACCAGCATGATTACTGGGTGCGGTGGTGAGGTCATAACACCCTGTACCAGAGTGGGTGTCGATAACATTGAGGCGTGAATACTGCTGCATTAATGACTGAACCAGTGCACTCAATACTGGATGCTTCAGTGCATCACCATGGTCGCCTACATGACATTGATGTCGATATTCCATTCCCTTGCCTCATTTCTACGAACGTCATCTAAACATACTTCATATCATAAGGGCTTGCCTGTTCAATCCATCGTTTTTTGAAATAGGCTCTCTTTTCTGTAACTGTTTGACTCTTATAAAAAATAAAGCCCAACATAGAATTAGCTAAAATTGAAAAAATAGCCACCTTCTCGCAAAGGTGGCGACTAAAAAACGAAAGAAACCTTTCTCTTACTTATTGCTTACCACTTACACATACTTATGCCAGCACCAATCAGAAATAAAATTATTCCAATATAAAAGCACGACTTTTCAAATTTGTTCATTTCAGCCACCGTTAGACAGTTAGTACTTTTATAGCTAGCCCAACAAGAACTACCCCTGATAATCGATCTATAGTCACCGCATATTTGCGTAGTCTTATCATCGTACTTGGTCTCGATAGGAAACAAGCAACCAATGAGTACCATATGGCATCTAGGATTACTGGAACAGAAACAATGATCAATCGATCGGTGAAGTTGTCTACATACACTACGAACTGGCTAAACAGTGCTAGGAAAAAAATAATAATCTTGGGATTTAGGAGAGAGATAAGAAACCCGTCACGAGCTGACTCAAATAATGTACTCTTTTTTCCTGCCGCTATCTTGTCAGACAATCCACCTTTAGAACGCAATGAACAACAGCCCAAGTACGCTAAATACGCAGCCCCGGAATATGCAATGGTATTGAAAAATATAGGGGAGTTTTTAAGAGCAATTGCCAACCCAGCGAGTGAAAGTACTGCATATATCCCAACCCCTATAGCATGAGAGCAAGCTGTAACTACTCCATGTAGTCGACCACTAGCTAATGTATTGCGGGAAACCATGATAACGGATTGACCTGGTGTCATAGTACCTAATAGCGTCACTATGAATAGCGACGTAAATACTGAAAGAGTCATAAATGCCTCAATTTATTAATATGTGTGAATTTTGAATATAACTATGTCTATGAGTGACTGGTTACCAAGGCACATTTAATAAATTGCTATGTGTTGCAGCATACGCAACTGACGCTTTGAATCGTTTCATTTCGTGAATGTTGCCATGACGCAAAAATCATAGCAATAGCTACTAGCTATGATATTTAATCATAGCGATGATACATTAAAATCATTACTAATTTGAAGATAAAGCCCCGGAACTGAGTGAGTTCAGGGGCTGTCATTGTTGGTTTAGATTAATAGCGTGAGTAAGCCAACTTGGCTCAACTAAGGGTACTCGCCCTCAACTTCTACTGGCGCTTTCACTTGGTAGTGACAAGGCTGTAGGCCAAGTAGCTTAGGCAGTGTGATACCGACAGACACTGAAGACCACGTACCGCTGACAATACCTACAACCAGTGCAATCGCGAAACCTTGCAGTGCCGCACCACCAAGTAGCCAAAGCGCAGATACGGTGATTAGCGTTGTTCCTGAAGTCACCATAGTGCGTGAGAAGGTCGCTTTAACCGATTCATTAAGCAGGTTATCAGTGTCACCATTTGGATTGCCACGCAGCATTTCACGAACACGGTCAGCAATGATGATCGAGTCATTCAATGAGTAACCCAAAATCGCCAACACAGCCGCTAACACAGTCAGATTGAACTCGAACTGAGTAAAAGCGAACAGACCCAAGATAAGCGTCACGTCATAGATGATCGCTGCAAGGGCGCCGAGTGCTAAACGCCATTCAAAACGAACACTCAGGTACAGCATGATCATTAGGAAACACACCAATACCGCCAAGCCACCTTGGTCAACCATATCTTGACCCACTTGAGGGCCAACCACGCTGCTGTTGAGCACTTTTACTTGGTCACTCACAGAAGACAAAGCATCCACTAAGTTTGGCTGTGGAGCGTCTGTCAGTTGGCTGTAACGGATTGTCCAGCGATCCTGTTCTGCCATACCAACCACTTGAACGTCTTGTTGGAAAGCCGTATCAAGTTTTGTTTTTAGCACATCTTTGGTTACTTGATCAGAGAGCTGAACCTCGGCAACCACACCGCCGGTAAAGTCCAAGCCCCAGTTAAAACCTTTCACTGCCACCAGCATCACAGAGCTCATGAACAGCACAATGGAAATCACAGACATCACCTTACGAAGGCGAGTCATATTACTATTTGAAAAATAGCGGTCTGAAATAGTCATTTTTGAAGTACTCATGCTTAAATCCTTACATCGTGGCGCTGGTCACGCCCCCAAACCAAGTTGATGATCGCTCGTGAAGCAAAAATGCCCGTAAACATACTGGTTAGAAGACCTAAGCCCAGTGTCAGAGCGAAGCCCTGAATCGGTCCATTACCAATGGTGTACAGAGCCACAGCAACGATCATGGTGGTGACGTTAGCATCGAAAATTGAAGAGAAGGCGCTATCGAAACCACGATCGATAGAGCTAGCAAAGCTGCGCCCTTCTTTCATTTTGTCTCGAATACGCTCGAAGATAAGCACGTTAGTGTCTACCGCCATACCGACGGTCAGTACCAAGCCCGCAATACCCGGCAGAGTTAATACCGCACCCGGGAGCATCGCAATCAAACCGAATAGTGTGGTCATGTTGACGACCAATGCAGCGTTCGCAACCCAACCAAGGCGGCGATACCATAGCGCCATAAACGTGAGAGTAAGACCAAGGCCAAGCGCTAAAGCAGCAAAACCATTCGTTACGTTTTCAGCACCCAGAGATGGGCCAATAGTACGCTCTTCAATGATGGTAACAGGCGCTGTTAATGAACCTGCACGTAGCAGTAGAGCAAGCTCTTGTGCTTCTGCCATGCTGCCTGCACCTGTGATTCTGAAGCGGCTACCCAGTTGAGATTGGATGTTCGCCACACTGATCACTTCACTGGTTTTTTCGCTGTTACCCGCTCTGTCACGGCTGTATTCGCTGTAAACGGTCGCCATTGGCTTACCGATGTTATGGCGAGAAAACTCAGACATTTTCTTACCACCAGAAGAATCCAACGTGATGTTTACTTCTGCACTGCCCATCTCACCAATGCCACTGCGTGCATCGATAATGTGTTCACCGCTTAATACCGCTTTGCGAGCAACCACGACACGATTACCATCTGAATCTTTCAGAGTTTGAGTATTGCGCGTTGCGTTGTCGTACACAGAGTAGAACGCAAGCGAAGCCGTAGCACCAATCACGTCTTTCGCGGCTGCAGGGTCTTGCACACCCGGAAGTTCGATACGGATACGGCTTTCACCTTGGCGTTGAATCGATGCCTCAGTGATGCCGAGCTCTTCAATACGGCTGCGCATGATTTGCAGGTTTTGCTGAACCGTTAGGTTACGTAGCGTTCTTTGCTCTTCTTCAGACTGAGTTAACGTTAGCGATTTATCTGAACGGTCACGCTGCCATTGTGGGAACTCTTCACGAATCAGTTTTTGTGCTTTCTCGAAATCTGCATCAGTACGGAAGTTAAATTCAACTTGATTGTTCACCACTTTACCGCGTGCATAACGCACTTGGCTGGTGATCTCGTCGACCACAGATTGCGCTTGTGCGTGGTAAACCGGTTCCATGTCCACTTCTAACAGGAACTGCACACCACCACGTAAATCAAGGCCTAACTGAATCGGCGCGAAGCCCATGTCAGTCAGCCATTTTGGTGCTGCAGGCTCCATAGCTAGCGCAACAGTCGCGTTGTCCAATAGGCGCTCATTCAGCACCTCTTTAGCCTTCGCTTGTTGTTCTGCATCTTCCAATATCACAACCAAACGGTTGTCTTTTTGAAATGCAGATTTGGCTTGGATGCCTTCGCTTGCAAGGTATTGGGTAATTTGACTCGCGTCGATACTCTGTTCAGAACGATTGTTAATTTGTACCGATGCATTCTCGCCATACCAAGAAGGTAAAGCACTCAGAACCATGATGATGATAGTGGCGATAAGTACCACGTATTTCCACTTTGAGTAGTGGTTAATTTGTTTTCTTGGAATGCGTTTTTTCACAGTCAAGATCTCTTATTTCTACCAATCACCGTAAATACGTGCTCAAAAATAGCACCAGAAAAAAGCAGTGATCGAGCGTTTTAACCAGCTAGGATGACCAGTTATTTACTACGATTGGTATGGCTAATATTTTGCGAACACGAGCGATGGCTAATCACAACCAGAACAAGCTGATTGAAAGATAGTGATGCTAAAGCTGATGTCGCTATGTTTGTTTTGGTTAACTGGCGAGTTCAACGGGCACGAGGCGATCATCGATCCGACCAATTTAGGGTCAAACGATTAGCTAAGAAGTTCTCGGAAATGCGAGTATTGAATGTTGCCCTCTTTCCACCCAGAAAGCCGGGAGGACGGAGAACTCACAATGCTGGTCCAGTGCTGCTTGGAATCCAACAACGGCGTGTTGAAGAGCAGAGAAGCCAGTATTGAAGGGGGAGAGAAGTCGATCAGTAGATGATACGCAGGCTCAAGGTCGGCCACGCTTTCTTGCTCATTGCTGAGCATACGTCGAAAGGCTGTCGCTTGAAGGCTCGATTCAGTGTCGTGATAGTTGGAACTGTCATCTAATGACGTGGTGCCAAACTGAACCTTATCGCACTCTAAATAGGCCGACGGATTATCCGCAGTTGCCTGTTTACAAAGATTAGTCTGCGAAGATTGCTCTTGGGCCGAATGAATTTGGAATGGCTTAGAAGGAAACGAATAGCCGTTAGAATTCACTAAGCCAAAGCTCAGTAAAAACAACATTAAGACTAATCGGGTACCCAGTTTAAGCAATCTAATATCCAAACAACATTCTCGTAGATCGTCAATCTACAATACAAATGAAACGCTGTCTTGATTTAAAACATTTTTTTAGAAAATGATTCGATGCAACCGATTAAGCACCCTCGCAATTTAGATTTACATAGATCTAAAACGGCTTCACAACAGGTGATGGATAGGTGTTATGAATGGTGGAGAAACAAGAAAGCCAAGCGGTGCTCGCTTGGCTTTCAGTTGTCTCTTTCTGTTGGCTTTAAGCTTTAGGACGCATGATGTTCTTAACCTTACGGCTATTTTCACCAAAGATCCTTTGCACTAGCGCATTCATATCTTCTACAGAGATCGATCTCGCCACTCGTTCTACTTGAGACAAAGCTTCGATACCGTAGCCATGGAGCAGATAACGAGACACATACCACGCTTGGTCGATAGAGCTCTTCTCTAGAGGCGCGAAATCAGCTTCGAACTGTTTCACGACCGCTCGCATTTCCTCTTCAGAGACACCTTGCAGAAGGTCAGTAATCACCTTATCGATCGCCGCTTCGACTTGATCAACGTTCTCCGGCGCTACCATCGCCCCGATAACCCACTCACCACTCAGCTCACTATCTGCGGATGCTGAATACGTATATGGCGAGTAATCTAAGCTCAACTCTTCACGAATATAAGTATCTAAACGAGCCGCCAGCAAACGTTGCAGCAAGTCTTCCATGAAAACATCTTTTGCCGACATTTTAACTTCAACACTAGGCTCAGAGATAACTCTTAGGACGTACTCTGCGCTATTCACATTGTTGATCGCCAAATCAATGCGTGATTCAGTTGGCTGCTTGTAAGCCACCTTAAAGTCAGGAACCTCGGCTTTTTCTAATGGAATCGAAGCCAAGTATTGCTTAACCAAAGGCTTTAATTCACTTGGGTCGATATCACCCACAATCACCAATTGGTTATGTCTCAATTGACCAAACAATTGCTGATGAAGATGACTAAGATCTTCTACAGAAACCGCTTCAACACGCTCTTTATCAACAAGATGATGACCACTTTCCTGACGATAAATATTGTGATTTACCGCTCGTTCAAACTGGCCAACAGGGCTGCTCAAGAAAGATTCTTGACCCTGTACAAACTCCTGCTTCACTGCCTCTAATTGCTCGGGAACAATTTTAGGCGCAGTGATGAAGGTATACAGCGCAGCAAACGTATCTTTAAGCCCATCTTTATTACTATTAAATTCAATACCATGGCGGGTATTGCCAATAAAGGAATCGGCTCGAATATCTTCACGATCAAAATACGCTAAAAGCTCAGACCCCGTAAATTCACCAACACCACTTCGAGCGAAGGTAGGTAACGCAACTTCAACGGCGGGGTATAAGCTTGGATCCAACGCGGCTTTTCCACCGAGGCTCATGTACATCACACCAACATCGTCGCCAGCAAGATAATCACGCAAGTACCACATGTCGATACCATTGCTTAACGTCCACTTTTGGATGTATGGGTCTACGGACATTTGTTCAGCAAGCACAACCTCGCCTTGCGAACTAGGTACAGCAAAGGCACTTGCTGTTCCAATAGTAAGCGGTGGAATTCCCTCCTCGCTATACGTGGCTTTTAAACTATCTAGAGAGTTGATGATCGCTGTTCTGTCTTCGGAGTCATCCATACCAATAACAAGGAAGTAATCATCAGAAAGTAGGTTTTTGATGTTGTCGTTAATCACTTCAAGGCTCAAGTTAGCAATGAAGGCTTCCAAACTGACTTGGTAGTCTTTCTGTGATTGGACAATTCGATCAGTGACTAACGCTCTCGCTTTGTAGTTCGCGTGTTCAACGCTGTCCATTTTATCCCAGTCGTGCTCGATGTTATCGAGTAAGTCTTGATAGTAGTGCTGTTCGCCAACAATATCCGTTTCCGAAACGCCAAAATCACGCAGAGATGCCAATGTAGAAAGCAGATCTTGTTGGATCACTTCACGACCGCCAGCCGGAAACCCAACACTTATTGATGAATAATTCAGAGCACCCATCTGATAGTTATCAGACGCTATCCATTGAGTCGGCAGCGCTGCATCATTGAATACTGCTTCTAATCGTTGTCGAATCAATTGTTGAGCGGTTTCATCCAACCAGCGTTGATGCTGCTGAGCATGATCTTCAACTCGATTTAAACCTCGGTTAAACGTCAGAGTGATGCTTGGCGCTTCTCTTCCTGCGTACTCAACATAATCATCTTCATTGAACGAGGTCACTTTCTGTTTTTCTGGTCTCGGCGTGTCGCCACGCTCCCAGTTCGAAAACTTCTCTTCAATGAGTGGAATCACGGTTTTGATATCCACATCACCAGAAACGACCAGTTCAACTATTTGAGGTTGATACCAAGTCTGATAAAAGTTGGTAATGCCTTGAGGAGTAGCATTCACAATCGACGATTTAGTGCCTAATGCATCTTGCGATTGATACGGACTGCCTTCAATGAAGTGGTCAAAGAATTTCTCTCCGAATGACTTATCATCGAGGCGAGCCATACGAAACTCGCCAAGAACCACGCCTTTCTCTTTTTCAACTTCTGAACTTGATAGATCCAAACCGTCACCAATGTCACGCATCCACGTCAAGGCTTGCTCTAATTGGAGGTTATCTGGCAAATCTAACTGGTATACCGTCTCTTCATAAGAGGTGTAAGCATTAATATCAGCGCCAAAGCTAGCGCCTGCATCTTCAAATAAGCGAATCACATCATTTTCAGAGAAATTTTTACTGCCATTGAATGCCATGTGTTCCAAGAAGTGCGCATAGCCTTCTTGTTGAGGAGTCTCTTGAATTGAGCCCGCGTGCACGACTAAACGAACAGATACGGATTCTTCATGATCTGGATAAACATGGTAGGTAAGGCCATTTTCCAGCTGGCCTGATGTCCATGCCGGATCCGGCAGGATTAAGGTTTCGGTGATATTTGATGTTGAACTACAGCCAACTAAGGTGAGGCATACTGCCGCCGCTAAATAATATGTTTTCATAACAACCTCTTAATGTCATTCATCGACAATATACAGATTGAGTTAATGATTATTATTTAATATTTAACCCGATGAATACCTTTGTGATCTAGATCTTCATTTTATAAATCATCATACACTTTGTAAGATCGGCTGTGTTCATTAAAAGTGGCGTTTAATAAGCGCCTAATGCATCCCTTTAAACTCGTTCTCTACATACCTTTAAGCTTGTTCGCTACATACCTTTAAATAGCGCTTGCGAGGCGCGGCTGATCGGTAACTTCTCTCCTGACACATAAGCCGACATCTGACCTGAGAGCCCTTTCTTCACCTTATCAATGGCCGACACTTTAACCACCACCGAGCGATGGATCTGCCAAAACTCATCAGGATTGAGTTGGGCGATCAGCTCTTTTAGTGATACGCGAAGAATGAACTCTTCTAGAGAACTGCCTTGGCCTTTTTTGAATATCGAGACGTACTTGTCTTCTGCTTTGAAATAAGCCACATCATCGACGGCGATTAGGTGAATGTCTTCCCCAACACTGGCTTTGAGCCATGTGAGGTGCTTTTGCTGCGATAGATAAGGCGGTTGAGCTTGCTGTGATGTTGTTTGAGATAATTGCTGAAGCTGACTCATTAACGCAACAATATCAGGCTGTTCAGGCGTAATACCTAATTGCGTTTGGTTGTTCGACAGACGTGCTTGAACCTTCTGACAGGTAGCGAGTAGACGCTCTTCGTTGATGGGCTTGAGCAGGTAATCCATCGCATTGTGTTCAAAGGCTTTAACTGCGTATTCGTCATAAGCCGTAATGAACACAATCAATGGCGGAGAATCTAGCTTGTTGAGTTGTTTGGCGAGTGAGATTCCATCCAGCTCAGGCATACGAATATCGAGAAACGCCACGTCGGGCTTAAGCTGCTGAATACTTTGCATCGCCTCCAAACCGTTTTGTGCCTTACTGACGATCTCGAGTTCCGGCCAAACCTCAGCCAAGCTCTTATCTAGGTGATGTCTTAACAGTGCTTCATCGTCTGCGATAATCGCCGTTACGCTCGGCTGTACTGCTGGGTTGTTCATGGTTAATCCTTTAAATTCACACTGTAAATCGTCTGTTTTTCGTCACTGTTCTGTGCTTTTTGGTCTGTAATTCTAGGCGGCTACGTCAGTCAGTGGCAACAAGATGATCGATACCACACCGCCTTCAGCTTGCTCGGTGATCGTTAGGCTCGCCTTATCACCATACAGGGTTTCAATTCTTTGACGGATATTGCTTAACCCAACGCCATGCCCCGTATTCGCAGAAGGCGTTTTCAACCCCGCGCCACTGTCTGACACTTCAATTTTTAGCTGTTGTGCTTGTTGAGTAATGCAGATATTCACTTGGCCACCCGCCGCTTTGGGTTCGATGCCGTGCGTGAGTGCGTTCTCGACCAAAGGTTGAATCAAGAACGGTGGAATCACCTGCAAATCGCTAATCTCGTGTGTTTCAATCGAGAACGTTAAGCGCTCACCTAAGCGTATCTTTTGGATATTAAGATAAGCGTCTAACAAGTCGACCTCTTGTGCGATGGTCGATTGCTCGGTGCGGCTGTTTTTCAAAGTCACACGCAACAAGTCGGTGAGTTTTTCGAGCATCAACTTAGCTTTCTCGCTATCACTCTCAATCAACACATTGATGGTCGCAAGTGTGTTGAACAAGAAGTGCGGTTCAATTTGGCTTTGCAGTTGCTTAAGCTGACTCAGCACCACCACCTTTTCTTGATCGGCCTGACGACGCTTGGCCACCTCTAACTCATTATCGGCACGTAACTGCTGCTCTCGGGTATAGAAATAGTAATAACAAACTGAACAAAAGATCACGCCCAATAGCACTACAGATTTAAGGTCCGAGATATTTGTCCCGAAATATCCGTTCAACCAATAGTGCGCGTTCAAGGTACCAAAGGTCATCGCGATCACCATTGAGATACCCACATCAAACACCTTTGATTTCCTCTTAAACACCTCAACCAAGATAAAAGAGGATCCCACCGCGCTGTAACCAAAACCAAAGCTTATCGCGAGATTGACCACAAGGTCTCCACCCCAAATCGTTTGAGTGGTGATGGCAATGACGAAACAAAACAGAGTGGTCAGCGTGAAGCTTTTAATCCATGGAAACTGACTGTTTGAAGAAATGTTCATTAAAATCGTCCTTTGATATTTAAAATAATCATATGACTATCAGGTAAGTTGGCGTAAGCAGAATCACTTTTACCGCCTAGAAAGCGTGCAGCAAGTTCCAAATCCAACGATGAATTGCCATTATCTAAAGCCTGATAGTTGAGCCATTGGGTAGCAATAAAGCCGCCGTCTTGAGGAGACAACATGACGTCGAATGTCGGCGTGATATCTTCGAGCCAGCCATGTGTCGAATCCAAAGACCAGTGAAACATGATGTTGTGTTGAACCAAATTGGCGTGTTGATAACCTTGAGCGTAAGAACCAGACAGTGATGCAGTCATAGGATTAACCGACAGAGACTCGGCACTTTCTATGGCACTTTGCCATTCAGAATTGCTCCAAGCGCGGCTATCAAACCAGTATTCCAAGACCACATTGTGGCCAGTATCATTCGCCCATGTTAATCCGGCTAACGCTTGATAGGCCTCGCCCTGCTCTTCGAGATACACAGGTTTAAGCATGGAATCAGGCTGGCTGTAGCCAAGGCTTTGTCGCTGATAAACCATCGAACCATGAAACTCCCAAGCGAGGTTTAATACCGAAACCAAGCTCGCTCCAAGCAAGCCGTGGCGCACGTCATCATAATAAGCGACCCATTGATATTCGTGGTCGCCAATCAGATTGTAACGACGTAAGCCAACGCCTTGTTGTTGGTTCTGCTTTTCGAACTCATTCACGTCTTGAGAAGTCCATGATGAATCGCTGTAAAGCAGTGTCCACTCGCCCGTCATATCGAACAGTGACGCCGATGCCACACCCGCGCCCTCCTCTGCGACAATGCCTACTGGGTTTTGGCGATAAGGTTTGATGATGTCTAGCGGTCGGTAGCCATAGCCCACGCCCCAATCTAGGCGAACCTTGCCGAGCGTCACATCGAGGTAGTGGTCACCGAACGCTGAATTAGACACCTCAACACCACCTTGCCAAAACAACTCGCGCACGATGAATTCCGATTCAAAGCTCGCCTCTTGCCCTTGAGGATTGTTGCTCAAAATATCGTTGGCTTTTACTGCAAACAGGCCAAGCCAATTGTTATATCCAACCTCTAGATCCAGCAAGCCATTTAAAGACTGACGATTATCAGACGCTAAAGGGCTGAATGGCGACTCTCTCGATTCAACGGCTTCTGCACTGAGTTGCCAGTCCCACGCCAAGCTCAGGTCGTCCGCTTGAATCGTGTTACTCACACAAGACAAGGCAAGCAAAGTAGCGATTGAAGACTTGATGTGGAACCGCCGATCGGAAGCTTTCATGACGTCCACCTACAGCCCAGACACGCTGTTACGCGATAAATAAGCAGGGTTGTAGTATTTGTCTTCCAAGCTTTGTTCAATCACTTCGCGGTACTCAATCACAGTTTTCTTACTCGGCTGAATCTTATCGAGCAAGGTCATCGACACTACTGTTGGTAATCCATCTCGCACGCCTTCAGTAAACCACGCTTGTTTCGCCAGTTTTCCTGAACGCAGATACAGATCCGCTTTAACTGGAAACGCTCGGTCTGCTGTTAACCACAGATCAATCGACTGATAACTCGCACCCTTGGTTTTCGCCGCGAGCTTTAAGTGATGGGTATCGAGTGTCTCGCCAGTCGGCATCTCAACCTGTTGCTCAGCAACCCACTCACCTTGGTAATCTTCGCTCCAAGTGAGCGTCGATATATCTCCGACCGAAGCTTCACCAAGCAGTTTTTGCATCGGTGTGATACGAATTGGGCGACGAGATTTCGGCATCAACAACCAATAGTTATCCTCAATCATCAGCATCTTTTGACCAGCCTCGACCGCCGACTTGAACACCACTAAAGACTCTCGATTTGGTCTTGTATAGACGTTGTATTCACGGGTTTTGTCCAGTTGCTCGTCTTGATATAACGCCACCAAAGACACTACCTTAGACGCTTGTGCGCTGTTCAAACGGTAGCTGTCTGCCTTAGCAATCATCTCAGTGACTTGTTGTGAATCAACCGCCCAGCTTGGCGCCGATGCTAGAAGCGAAGCCAAAACAGAGCCCAACGCGAAAGCCAAACCCAAGGTATTGAATGAACGAGTTAATCTAGACATAAACCAGTGCCTCCGTGATTGGCTTATTCACGCCTTTGCAAGCAGAGAAATAAGCAGCTAGCAAACATATCGTCAGCACACCTAAAGTGGCGTAACCAACCAATTCCAATGAGAAGTAAATGTTGAGTGGGTAACCTTCGGTTCGACCCGGAGGTGGTGGCATTTGTATATCAACCACCAGTAATAACAGCGACACTAAACCACTCACTAACGCGCCGATCGCGCTGCCAATCAGTGCCAGCAATCCCGCCTCTTTTAAGAAGCCTGCCACAATTTCAGAAGGGTAACTGCCGAGTGCCGACAAGGTTCCAATTTCACGAGTGCGTTCCGTCACCGACATGGTCATAGTATTAAACAGCGACACAAACACCACCAACGCCATCACTGCGCCCATGATGCCGAAGATCCGGTCGTAAAGATCTTTAACCTTGGTGTAGAAAAACGCGCGATCTTGCCATGGGGTGATCTCGATCTCTGTGCCTTGATCGTTTTGGCTAGCGCTATTTCGATCTAAAGCAGTTTGGATACGCTGTTGAACGGTCGAGGTCTTACTTGTTTCAAATAGGAACACCGATAGGGTGCTGACTTTGTCTGAGGCCAAAAGCTCTTGTGCGGTAGTGATGTGTACATACAGCTGACGTTTGTCTAGCTCAGGAACCCCAGTCGAGTAGATGCCTTGCACCTTAAAATCAAAAGCATTCAAAGCACCGTCACTGGTGGTGGCGAGCAGCGTTACCCAATCGCCAACCGCAACTTTGAGGTTACGAGCAAGGTCAGTTCCCAGCATCACTTGTGGCTCTTGGTTGTCGTATCTTGGGGATTTCACATCCGACAGGGTTTGCCCACTGCGCACATCAAGGAATGGACCTTTCATGTCGAACTCACGCTCATTAACACCCGTTCCCATAAAGATGGTCGACTTACTTCCGTTAGACACCAAACCGCTGAAATAGACTCGCGGCTGCACACCACGCACGTCACTATCGCCAATAATGCTCTTGGTTAGCGCTTGAACGTTGTCCAGACCATTGCTCAGCGGCATGTCTTCGTCTTGTTCAAAATATCCCGGCGTGCTCAAAGTAAGATGACCAGTATCTCGCGCTGTCGATTCACGCAGAGATTCATAGGTGTAAAGCCCATAGCCGCCCGCACTGGTCAGCGCAAATACCGCAATCGCGATGATCAATACCGAAAGCAGGCTGCGTCGACCGTTTCTTAATAAATTAAGCCACGCCAAACGCACCGAAGTTGGAAGTAAAAACGTGCTCATTCTTTGCGTTAACTTGCCCATGAGATCGCCTCCGTTGCTTTGGCTTGTGGTGCCAGTTGTCCATCGATAAGTTCAATCACTCGATCACAACGCTGCGCCATTCTCGGGTCGTGCGTTGCGACAATGAAGGTGGTGCCCATCTCATGACCGAGCTCTTTCATAATGTCGATCACAAGGTTGGCTGTGTGGCTGTCTAAGCTGGCGGTCGGCTCATCAGCAATCACTAGACTTGGGTTATGGATTAACGCTCTGGCTATCGCAACACGTTGTTGCTGACCGCCTGAAAGGTTGTCTGGACGGTGATGAACGTAATCTCCTAGCCCAACACGCTCTAACATCTCTTGCGCTCTGGTCTGCTGTTCTTGTTTCGTGCATTGGTTCAACATCAATGGATAAGCGACGTTCTCAAGCGCTGTCATCACCGGAACAAGATTGAAGCGCTGAAACACAAAACCCAACGACTGACGACGAAAGCGCGCAGCGGAAATTTGCTCTGTTGGATACGCTTTGCCATCAATGTTTATCTCACCTCGATAGTCCATATCCAACAAACCAAGGATGTTCAACAGTGTGCTTTTCCCTGAACCCGATGGGCCACATAACGCCACCATTTCACCGCGTTTTATTTGGCCATCGACTCCCTTGAGTGCGTCTACACTTTGTCCACCCGTAAGATACGACTTGCCGATTCCTTTAAATTCAATCATCCCGTTTTCCTCTGATTACTAGCCAACTATTTAGCTTCCTTGCCCTTTATTTAGCTTTCGCAAGTAGGGCTTTGGCCGTCATGGTCTCGATGTTTCCGGTATCAGTACTTTCCATTTTTTCAAGCCACACCTGTGCTTGCTTGAAGTCTTCAGCACGAATCGATGCCTCAATTGCATAACGATAAATCCAAGATGTCGCAGCGAAATGTTGTTGTTGAAAATCACCTTCCGCGAGCAGCGACAGGAACAAGTCATAACCGCGGTCAAAGTGGTTAAACATGTCTGGAAGAGAGGTGTAAGTCACCGCGGCCATGGCGCGAGTCAGGTAAGAATCTGGCAACCCTTGAACACGAGGTTGTTCATGAATGGGTTGGTCTTCGTCTTTAAGCAGAGCCAGTGATTTATCAATGGTCGATAAGCCCTTTTCGACATACTTCATCTTGTTCCAAGGTAAGAACGCATCACGCCCCATTAAGGTTTCTGTGCTGCCTAGGTACACCAAAGTCAGTGGTGTCGCGCCATCTTGTTGCAACGTGTCATTAAGGCGTTCATAAGCCACTTCAACCAAATCTTGATTACCTTGCGCGGCTTGATTATAGATGTCGAGCACGTCTGAACTCGGGTTCGCCTGCGCCAAAGTGGGTGCGAATGAAACAAGTGCAATCAGTAATGAACGCTTAAACTGAGAGGTGGTAGAGCTTGAATTAAATGAGTGTGAAGTAGTCATGATTTCTAATCCCTTTCAAATGTTGACGTTGAAAGGTTAACTAGAATTTGTTATGCCGTTTTATCAATGCGACGAATGGTAATTATAAGGAGTGAATGGCTTGGAGAGGGTGTGAGTGGTGGTATATATGGTAAGAACTTTAGCCAGAGATGTCAGGGCGAATGTCATTACCTTTGTTAACTGCCGAAGAACACACCTATGAATATATAGACTTCAGATTGGTTTTCAACCTCGTTATTTACCGAAACGTACATCATAACTCATAAAAATTAATCACATTATTTTCTATTTTGATAATCGGCGATGAATTCGCCGATTTAATTGCTCTTGTCAGAAGCAAGCCTATAGATGTACTTAGTTATGTCTAGGGGACAATGAAGTAAAGCCGTAGTTTAACATTGTAAATGTCATAGCAGAACGTTCAATGATATTGTACTACTCCTGATTACTACTAAGATCTTAATTTTAAGGCGTATCTAAACTCTTAAAAATTTGTTCATAAGGCAGTTTCTCCGCCTTATTTAACACAGCAACTCCGTTCTTGAACTTCTCGTCTCGAGATAAGTCAATGAAGCAAGTTCGTTCTGCCTCCTGAATATCAACTACCTTATTCCCATTCGGGGATAATTCAGTAACAGTAACATCGCATGAGTTTATCTTATTATAATACTCGAATTCCGCTTGATAAGTTTTACCTTGGACAGGAATAAATGAGTTGAGAGAGCTACAAGTCATGAACCGAGAACCACGGGACTCGCTATATTTAACCCCAAATACGAATGGTTTTCCTACAGAGATTTTAATGTCATTGATATCAATATTTAGCTCAGAAAAAGTATCACTCTCAATCTCTTTAGGTTCAGAACAATTTAGGTCATCAAATGAATATACCACATGCATGATTATATTTGGGGCCAATTCAATTGAGTCTGATTTTGCTGATATATTAATGGTGGCAGTGTTAGAACCTTGTGGAGGAATATACTTATTTGCACAGCCTGTAAAGAATAAAAACGAGAATATTAATAGGGTAAATCTCACAAAGACCTCAAAAAATGCATAATGAATTATAACTATTTAGGCTATCACAGCCAACGCTGTTCTACAGTAGATTTTTAATTAAATAATTTTATCGTTCATCAAACAACACCATTAATATTCAAAGGACATCATCTTTGATAAAATTTGAGACCAGACATGGAAAAATATTTACTCGCTTACCAAATATGTGAGCTCATGGGTATTCCCTGTAATTGAACTAGTCTTCATTTGTTGATTCTCCATAAAGTGTTGATATACTTCTGTACCATAGCGAACTAAACATCCACAGTGTACCTGTTCGCTCTAGCTCTACGTATGACTAACAAGTTAATGCTTTAAAGCCTAATCGATTGATATCAGTTCTGCGTTAGATGTATAGGTGTAATACCCGAACACAAAAAGCGCCCCAAATAAGTCGGAGCGCTTTTTATGACTCTTAAAGAAGAGACTACTTAATCACGCCACATACAATGCGTGCACCACCGCCGCCAAGTTTAGCCGGATGGTCAGAATGGTTATCACCGCCAGCATGGATCATCAACGCTCTGCCTTTCACGTCATCTAATGTCACTCTTGGCGCCATTACTGGTTGGTCGGCTATGCCATGAGTATTAACGTAAAGCGACGGTAAATCGCCAAGGTGATTATCATCCGTCCAAGGGAAACCATGCTTACCCGTTTTCTCTGGGTCATAATGTCCGCCCGCAGCCCCACCGAGTATGATTTTGCCATCTTTGGTGAGGCTTTCGCATGAACCATTGGCGTGTACATGGAAGCCATGTGTACCAGCAGGTAAACCTTTCAATACCGGCGTAAAAACAGATCCGTATTCACTTGAGCTTATCATTACAGTTCCGGTTGACTGACCCGAGTCAAGATCAATCATTTCAACATTCACTATTTCAGCAAAAACAGGAGAAGAGATAAGGGCGAGTGCAGCAAGCCATGTTGTTTTGTTCATATTATTACGTCCTTTTTATTGTTATTAGCACACTTCATTTAGTGCGAAAGGGATTTCAGCACATTGGATTGACCATAGATTTCGGCAAATTCTTTCAAATTAAGTCCTGCTTTATTACGCAATTCTGGGGAACACTCCGCTTGGTACAAGTCTTTCGCAATACTAATTTCGCGTTTAATCAATGCCCCCATCAAAGCGGTGTTTCCACGCTTGTCTTGCAGGCATGCATTGGCACCAGAATCGAGTAAAAGCCCCACGGTTTCTCTGTTTCCTTGATAAGCAGCGACCATGAGTGCGGTGTAACTTTGGTTATTGCGTTGATCAACGGGGAAGCCTTGAGAAACAAATGCATCGATCACGTCATTGTTACCAATACGAGCGGAATCAAAGAACAACCCAACCAGAGATTGGTATTCCTCTTCCAGTTTGTCGTCAGCAGCCAATAAGCTGAGCGAGAAGATCAAAGAGAAAAAAACGGAGCTGAATAAAAATACGATTTTCATTTATTCCCCCTAACTAACTTGATTAGAGAATGGCCTACAGGAGCCCTGATTTTCGGGCAGAAAAGAGCAGATAAATCTCCCGCAGGCCAAAACTTTACGTCTTAGATTATTGCTTAATTGTTCGCTTGTGAGAGTTTTTCCACTCGTGACATACTGGTGCCAGTGGCTTTAGCCAAACGCGTTCCATATTGTTTGTCTGCACGATAGAAGTAGCTCACCATCGTCGTTTTGATGCCTTTATCCGTCACCTTATTCAAGTCACCAGCGAGGTTAGCAATCAAATCATTTTTGTCTTGTTCATTCATGCTGCGGTACTGCACACCCGCTTGATAGAAATTTCGTGGATTGCTGATCGCTTTTTGTTGCACCGTACCAACAAGCTTGGTTTCTACGGCTTTGAATTGAACATCTTCTGCTAACTCTATTTTTCGGCTTGGCTCATAGTTCACGGCACCATTAGTTAGCGATGCATTGTTGCTCAACCCATTTTGGTTATGGTTGCTCACCGGCACTAACGGTCGGTTAACGGGCAGTTGGAATAAGTTTGCTCCTAAGCGGTAAAGCTGTGTATCGGCGTACGCAAACAAACGGCCTTGCAGTAAACGGTCTTCAGACGGCTCGATACCAGGAATTAGATTCGAAGGCGAAAATGCCGACTGTTCAGTGTCTAGAAAGAAGTTTTCAGGTAGACGGTTCAACGTCATAGTTCCGACGTTTTGATCTTTCACATTCAGCCATACTTTGGTTGCATCCAGCCCGTTGTAGTCAAGCTTGCTCAACGCCTCCGGAGACAAGACCTTCACGTAAAGATCCCACTTAGGGTAATTACGTCGGCCAATTTCGGCGTAAAGGTCATTGGTAAGATGGTTAAAATCTTTACCTTGCATCTCAGTGACTTGATCAGGGCGAAGGCTTTTGATGCCTTGCTGGCTCTTCCATTGGAACTTCACATAGTTCACATCGCCTTGCTTATTGATCCACTTATATGCATGAACCCCGAAGCCATCCATGGTCCGATAACTCGCTGGCGTACCTAAATTGCTGTACACCCAAGTCAGCATGTTGGTCGCACCCGGCTCACTGCTAAAGAAGTCAAAGAATCGGTTTGGATCCTGAACGTTGGTGACTGGAGACGGTTTTAGAGAGTGCACCATATCCGGAAACTTAATCGAATCACGAATAAAGAACACAGGCAGATTATTCCCTACCAGATCCCAGTTACCCTGTTCAGTATAAAATTTGGTGGCGAAACCACGCGGGTCGCGAAGTGTTTCGGGTGATCCTTTAGAGTGAATAACGGTCGAAAAACGAACGAAAACAGGAGTCACCTTACCTTTATTAGTAAAAGGGTCGGAAACCGTTAAATCACTAAAATTACCAGAAGCGACGAATTCACCATGTGCGCCCGTACCACGAGCATGAACAACACGCTCAGGAATACGTTCTCTGGCAAAACGCTGCAATTTTTGGATCAGATGGACGTCTTGCAGTAATACACTGCCATTCTCACCTACTGTTATGGAGTTTTGGTTATCACCTACTGGTGCACCGTTGTCTCTTGTCAGGGTTTGAGCCTGTAGAGATGTGCTAGCTAAGCCAACTGTAATTAATAAAAAGCTTTTTGACATCTGCATGGTTGCTCTCCAATGCGTGCTAACCATTAAACCAATCGAGTGGTAAATGGATATTCAAAAGCTCTTTTCTGCCCACCAAGAATATAACTTCAATGTTTACATTTGTTTAATGGGAAATAACGATAGATTCAATAGGTGAAAACGATGGAACGATGACATTTGATTAGGATGAGTGTAAACCACTGGCCAATTGTGAGTTTCAAAACCAACGCTTCGCCTGTACTTCTATACAAACCAAACAAAAATAGCCGCTAATCAGCGGCTATTTTTAGTTATCTAAACGAAGCTTCAATTACTTCGATCTTTCTACTTCTTCGTCTCTTCTACTTTTTAGTCTCTTCAACGACAGCTTTCATCAATACTGATGTATCCATGCGGCCTTGTCCTTCAGCAGACAATGCCTTGTAAGCGTTGTTAGTCTTTTCAGTCAACGGAAGTTGGATGCCTTGACGTTCTGCTTCATCTAGGCAGAAACCTAAATCTTTGATCATCCAATCAATTGCGAAGCCGAAATCGAACTTGTCTTGCGCCATTGTGGTAGCACGGTTTTCCATCTGCCATGAACCTGCTGCGCCGTTTTTAAGGCAATCAACCAGAGTTGGGATATCCAAACCTGATTTTTCAGCAAGTACCAAGCCTTCAGATAAGCCGTTCAATACACCCGCGATGCAGATCTGGTTAACCATTTTTGCGCGTTGGCCTTGGCCGACTTTACCCATCAGAACTGACGATTTACCGTAAGCTTCGAATACAGGTTGAAGGTCGTTGAATAGCTCTTGCTCACCACCACACATGATAGTTAGCACGCCGTTTTCTGCGCCTGCTTGGCCACCAGATACTGGTGCATCCATAAAGCGAACACGTGATTGCTTCGCAGCCACTTCAAGCTCTTCAGACAGGATTGCAGACGTTGTTGTGTGGTCGACAAGAATCGCGTTTGGCTTCATTGCAGCCAGTGCGCCTGTTTCGCTGGTTGTCATGCTGCGCACGTCGTCATCGTTACCCACACAAACCAATACCACGTCGGCTTCTGCGACACACTCAGCCACAGATTCTGCCGCTTTACCTTGGTGTTTATCAGCCCAGTCTAGCGCTTTGCTGTGAGTGCGGTTAAATACCGTTACTTCGAAACCAGCTTTGACTAGGTGACCTGCCATTGGGAAGCCCATAACGCCTAGCCCGATAAAACTTACTTTCATTTCTTTCTCCTTTTATTTGACCAAGTCATCGCTATGAAAAGATCGAACACTCTCAATCAATGCATCAATAAGCAAGGTCAAAGCCTTTGGCTGATATTTTCTTTCTTTGTACACTAAATACGCTTGGCGATCACCCCGATGATATTCGGGAAGCACTTGAATCAAATTCATCTCTCGGGATACATGACGAAAAGGCAATGATGCAAGCCCTAAGCCTTTTTGCGCCGCTGCTGCCACCGCATGAATGTCGTTAACGATGAACTTAGGTTTAATCGTGATCATCTGCTCTAAGCGGTCGGATTTGTAGAGCGGCATATCAAACACATCATCAACGTTAATCCAATCTTGAAGCTCTAAGTCGTCAGGCTTTTCTATTGTTGCTCGCGAATCTAAGTATTCTGGGCTTGCATAAAATCCGTGTTTGGCTTTGAAAAGTGGTCGAGCAATCATGCCTTCCATATCCGAGATCTTAAACGTGATCAGTAAGTCACGATCGGTCTGTGGAATAAGCTGCTGCTGGCTCAGGGTTAGGTCGAGTTGAACCTTTGAATATTGAGTGAGAAATTGCTCTACCGTCGAGCGTAGAAAGCCACTGTAGAAGTTATGAGGCACTGCGAGCTTAATCTTGCCTTGGATAGCATCACGCTCTTCCAACAAGCTATTAAAGCCTTGATGGATAGACTCCATGCCACTGCTCAGTGCAGCAAAGGCCGCCTCGCCGTCTTTAGTGGCCACCAGCTCACGACCTTTCTTTTCCAAAAGTCGGATATTAAGGCGATCTTCCAATGCGGTTAACCGACGTGACATAGTCGACACAGGCAGTTGCAGCCGTTTCGAGGCTGATAGCAAAGAGCCCTCTTCAACCACTGCACAGAATAAGAACAGATCATCAATGTTTCCAAATATGGAATTCATACTTCTATATGTGCCTATTTTTCTCATTAATGGATAGGAGTAACCTTATCTCATCAACAACAGAAAATCACGGGAGAAACATAATATGAACAACAAACAATTTTGGGTAACCGCGATTTTATCCTCCCTGACCATGGCGACCATCATGTCTGGGTTAATTTCTGGCTACAAAATGGGGTTCAGCCACGAATGGCCGCCAATCTGGATGCAAAGCTTTTTCATTGCTTGGCCGTGTGCCATCGTGCTCAACCTCACCGTGCTCCCTTTGATCAGAAAACTCTCTGCATGGATTTGTCGCCCGAGAACGCTTTGCGAACCTGAGATCACGGAACGATGATCAAGGGTTAATGTTCAGGAGCTATGTTCTAGACAATATCATTAAGAGGCTGCGACCAAAGAGATGCGTTCAAAAAACGCTGTTCATGGATAAACGCCTGAATTACGCCCATAAAAAAACCGAGCACTAGGCTCGGTTTTTTAATAACTGTTGTTACTGTAAAGATTACAGCTCAGCGTTGTGGTAAACCTGCTGAACATCATCACAGTCGTCAAGCATGTCTAAGAACTTCTGGAACTTCTCAGAATCTTCTTCAGCTACTGGCGTAGTCGTTTGAGGAACAAAAGTGATTTCCTCAACGTCTAGAGTTAGCTCTGGGAACGCAGTGTTTAGTGCTGTCTTCGTTTTGAAGAACTCAGTCGTTGGAGCGAATACAGTGATAACACCGTCTTCTAGCTCAACGTCAGTCACGTCTACGTCTTCCATCATTAGCGTTTCTAGGATGATCTCGTCATCTTCGCCTTTGAACTGGAATACAGCTTGGTGAGCGAACATGTGAGAAACAGTACCTTCAACACCGATTTTCGCGCCAGTCTTAACGAAACATTGGCGAACGTCTTGGAAAGTACGGTTGCCGTTGTCAGTTAGACAGTCAACGATCACGCTTGTGCCACCTGGGCCAAAACCTTCGTAACGAGCTGGTTGGAAGTCTTCACCGCCGCCGCCGTTCGCTTTATCGATCGCTTTGTCGATAACGTGAGCTGGTACTTGGTCTTTCTTCGCTTTAGCAATCAGGTGCTTAAGAGGTAGGTTCATGTCTGGGTCAGAGCTGCCGTTCTTAGCCAGTACGTAAATCTCTTTACCGTATTTAGAATAAACTTTAATTTTTGCGCCTGCAGTTTTCGCCATTGAGGCCTTGCGCACTTCAAAACTTCTTCCCATCGGGATCTTCTCTCTGATTCAATTAACGGTGCAAATTCTAGCAAATTACTGTGTCATTTCAATTCTACAGCACTGCTGGGCAAGGTTTGTCTGCGTTTATGCGACACCCATTACCCGTTTGTATTTTTCTACAGACTGTTCAAACCACACCTTTTCATCTGGGTCACCTAGCTTCATTGCTTCTTCAACAATGGCTTCAGGGCCACATTTCGCTTGCTTCAGTTTCCATACAAGAAACGATGCTTGCTTATCCAGTTCGATTCTATTTTTCTCGCTGGGTGGAAGGAGTGAAAGGTTGATAGACATTGCTAGCCTTCGTCTGTAATACACTTGGCCGAGAAATATATCATAGAGCAGCCTCATAAAACCAATACTATGAGTAACAGAAAGGGTTTATGAGACCCGAAACCAAGCAAGTCGCTGATGCAGGTCAAGCTAGTTTGAGAGAAGTGACGCCCCATGATGCGAAAGTATTGCTTATTCGACTCACCTAATGAGCCGAATAATGAGTTAATCACATCACAAAGGCGAAAGAGTGATTTCTAATCTATGAAACTACTCACTCACCGCGAATACATCGCAGCGTGAGGCGCAGATGAAATCATTTTTATGTAGGCCTTTAATTGAGTGGCTCCACCAAGTGACGGTGACTTTGCCCCACTCCAATAAGATCGAAGGATGGTGGAACTCTTCTTCTGCCAACTCTGACACTTTGTTGCTGAATGCCCATGCTTGCTTGTAATTCTTAAACTTAAACACCTTCTCAAGCTGTGGGATGCCGTCTCTTTCCATGATCTGCCAATCTGACAACTCCAATAGTAAAGATTGTTGCTCATCTTTACTTAAGGCAATCGCGTCGATACTGCAGGCTTCGCATTTTTGTTCATTCAACATGTGTGGGTTCCTTGGGTTCAAAAAGTGGTGGTAGTAACCCCGCATCAATCGCGAGATCAGCTTGCTGTAATAGGTTTTCCTGACTGATTTTGAAGAGCTCAGATAGCTCGTCGATCACGTAATATTTCGGCTGCATGATGTCGATGCGATAAGGCGTTCTTAAAACCGTTTGCAGATCGAACCGCTCGCGAACGGCCAAATCCCCTCCCAACGCATACATGGTTTCCGCCGGAGACGAAAGAATGCCACCGCCATAGATTTTCAATTGTTGGCCTTCTTTTACTAAACCGAACTCGACCGTAAACCAATACAAACGGGCAAGGTAAGCGCGCTGTTTGGATGTCGCGGCTTGGCCTAGTTTTCCATAATGCTCAGTGAATGCTGCGAAATCAGCATTAGTGAGCATGGCACAGTGACCAAAAATTTCATGAAAGAAATCAGGTTCTTGTAAGTAATCGAACTCGTCTCGCGTTCTCAAAAATGTCGCGACGGGGAATTTCTTATTCGCGAGCAAATCAAAGAAACGGTCGAAATCGATTAACGCAGGCACAGGCTGAACCTGCCAACCTGTTGTTTCCTTTAGCACTTTGTTTATCTCTGGAAGCTGGGGAACTCTGTCTAATGGCAGATCCAGCAGGGTCAAACCGTGCAAATAGGCATCACAAGCGCGGTCACTAATGACGTCCAGTTGCCTTTTCACCAAGTCGTGCCAAATGGCATCTTCTTCGAGGCTCCACTCAACCCATCCCTCTTGGCTCACGGGCTTAGAATGATATTGAGTCATTACACACCTCCTTTCGAATGTCTCACTTTAAGCCTATCTCCACTCCTTATATCCGCCAATTTACACGACTTTTCGAAACAGGCGATCGTGTAACATTTTATTTACACAATTCCGCCCCCCCCCTTATTTTGCTGATCTTTTGACTTTGTAAAACCTAAATACCAGACTGAAATCGTTAACTTTTTGTTAAAGGTAAAGGAATGCACGAAAGCAATAAGCCAATTTGGCAGCCAAGCGAGCAGCGTATCGCCGATGCCAACTTAACCCGATTTATCAACAACCTTAATCTGTCTGACTTAAACCGAGATAGAGACATACAAAGCTACGCAGATCTCCATCAATGGTCGGTGGATCAGCCGGAGTCGTTTTGGCAAAACGTGTGGCAGTTTTGTGGCGTGGTTGGCTCGCAAGGGGATGACATCAAAACGCAAGGTGAGATCCGCTGGCAGCAGCCTAAATCGAATCGTGATGCAATTTGGTTTCCGAATGCACAAGTAAACTACGCTGAGAACTTGCTGCGTTTGGCACACACCATGCCTCATGAGCTTGCGATTTGGTTTGAGAATGAACGTGGCGAACAACAGAGTTATACATGGAAAACCCTGTGTGAAGCGGTCTCTAGCGTTCAGCAATGGCTTGTCGATAGCGGAGTGAAGCAAGGTGATGTGGTTGCCGCGTATACGCCCTATCTGCCACAAACCGTAATAGCGATGCTGGCAACCACCAGCTTGGGCGCGATTTGGACATCGACCTCGCCTGATTTTGGTGTCGAGAGTGTGATTGAACGATTTGGCCAAGTGAAACCCAAGGTGCTGTTCACCTGTGATGGCTATACCTTCAATGGCAAAACGTTCGATATGACGGACAAGAACCGTGAAATCATCGAGCACTTAACCGAGCTAAAACAGGTGTGTCAGATCGGTTACTTGGGAAGGAATGACTTTGAAAATGATGTGTCGATTCGAAGCTGGCACAACATGATCAATCATTATCAGCCACAACTTGTACGATTTGTGCGTGTCAGCTTCAATGAACCATTGTTTGTACTCTACTCTTCCGGCACAACAGGCAAGCCAAAGTGTATTGTTCACTCGGTTGGTGGCACCACCATCAACCACCTAAAAGAGCATCAGCTTCATTGCGATGTTAAGCCAAACGACCGCGTGTTCTACTACACCACTTGTGGTTGGATGATGTGGAACTGGCACGTCTCTGCGCTTGCCAGCGGCGCTTGTTTAGTGATCTTTGATGGTAGTCCGGTTTACCCGCAACCCAATGTTCTATGGGATTTGGCGCAGCGAGCTGACGTATCGACATTTGGCACCTCAGCTAAGTATCTAGAAGCGATCGAGAAGGCAGAGCTCTCGCCATTAGAAAACCACTCTCTGCCTCATTTAAGAACACTGTGCTCAACAGGTTCTGTGCTTTACCCAGAGCAATTTGATTACGTTTACAAACACATCAAACAAGACCTGCATTTAGCATCCATTTCTGGCGGCACGGATATTTGTGGCTGTTTTGTGTTGGGTAACCCTATCTCGCCAGTGTATCGCGGTGAGTGCCAACAGGCAGGGCTTGGCGTCGACATCAAGGTATTCAATTCAACGGGCCATAAAGTCGAGCACGAACGTGGTGAACTGGTGTGTACCAATTCCCTCCCCAATTTCCCAGTTGGCTTCTGGAATGACACCGGAGAGCGCTATCACAGCACTTATTGGGACAGGTTCGATAATGTGTGGCATCACGGTGACGAGGTCGCGCAGAGTCTGCATGGCGGCTATCTGTTCTATGGGCGAGGCGACACCACACTCAACCCTGGTGGTGTGCGTATTGGTACTGCTGAGATCTACCAACAAGTGAACACCATTGAGGGCATCATAGATTCCATCGCCGTCGGTAAAGATGTCGACCGCAATGAGCAAATTTGGTTGTTCGTTCAACTGCAGCAAGGTGTAGCTCTAAATGAAACGCTATTGGCCGCCATTAAGCACAAGCTCAAATCATCTTGCTCGCCAAGGCATGTGCCGAGCCAGGTTTTTGCGATCAGTGACGTGCCAAAAACACGCTCAGGAAAACTGGTAGAACTGGCGGTGAAGCAGGTCGTGAATGGCAAGGATGTAGAAAACCTCGGGGCTATCGCTAACGCCGAGGTTTTGGAAGAGATAAAGCGTGTAGTTTCGCTTTAGTGTTAAGACCTAGAAGAGCGTGAGTGAGAAGCGCCCCTCCACGGATAATGAAGTGACGCTGTGGAGGTTTTTTTGATCTTAGTATTCGATGTTTTTAGGTAGAGTAGTCAGGATATGTCTGTCACTTTTTAACTCTAGCTTTAAGCCGTTCCAACAGACTGCTCGAACTCATTTCGGCCCCGTAGTGTTTTATTCAGTAGCCAAATTGGCAATGTTCTTTAGTTACTTTTTCTTATGTTGCTTGTATTTTTTAGATTGATGTCAGGTTTGAAAACGGTCTTGAATCTAAACTTTCAGACAAATTAGCAATAATGGAAAATCACTTAGTCTCGCGGTATAGGACACTACCTATGTCGAAATAGGATGGATGTATAAGTAATGCAGAACAACTATGTGAGGTTGGAGAAGGTAGTGAGGTATTTAGAATCTCACCTTGATCAACCGATGGTAATAGAAGAGCTATTATCAAAATTTCACTTCTCAAAATACCATTTTCATCACTTGTTCCGAGCCTATTATGGCGAGGGTGTATATGCGATGCGTAAGCGCCTGCTTTTAGAGAGGGCGGCACGAAGTATTGCTTATGGAGATGAGAGCATGACTGAGATTGCTTTTTCTTGTGGCTATGAAAACCAAGCTTCTTTTAATAAGGCGATGCGAAAGCAGTTCTCTTGTACACCATCGTATATTCGTCATCAAAAAACAGTTCCTGCCTTAAAAGGGCAACAACTCACTAGTTTTGAGGACATAAAGATGAATATAAACGTTGTCGATCGCAAGTCTACGGAAGTCCTGTATTCCAGAGGTAGTGGCAAATACAATGATGCTGCTGCAACCGCATGGGGTCAACTGATGCCGTTTGTTTATTCTAATCGCTTAATTCAACCCGAGACAATAACGATAGGAATAAGCCATGACGACCCGAATATAACCCTTGTAGATAATATACGCTACGATGCATGTGCAACGATCGTTACTGAGATGGAATTACCTGAAGGTATCGAGCGCAAGACAATCTTGGGTGGCAAATATGCCAAGGCCTTACACAAAGGTACTTACGAGAAACTCTCTGAAGCTTATAGCTATTTACTCTTGAAATGGCTACCAGAGAGTGGGTTTGAACTGCGAGATCAACCATGCTTTGAGGTGTACCTGAATCGAGACCCAAGACGAACTAAACCTGAGAATTTAAAAACCGAAATCTATATTCCGATCAAATAGCTAAGAGAGCTTCCCTTGAGTCAGTCAATCACGGCTGACTCACTTTTGCCCCATTCTGCGTTAGAGTGATTATTCGTTGGTGAATCGTGCCACTGAAATCAGATTACATTTTCTCATGATTGGCGCTCTGTATCACTCATATAGATTAAAGGCTTTTCATTGCGGTTGATAGTTCAGTTATGGCTTTAACCATTTCAGCTACTTTTTCTTCCCCAACCGTATCAATTAGTTGCTCTGCATATGCTTTATGAAATGGTCTTATTTTTGACAGAGCATTATGACCTTTTGGCGTTAACTGAAGTAACATAGCCTTTTGATGAGATGGATTTTCTAATGTTTCTAACATACCTTCATCGATAAGCTGTTTGCTGGTTCTCTGAACGCTTTGACGTGTGATCCCCATTTGACGTGCGACTTCAGCTTGTGTAAGAGGATCATTAACAAGAGCCCCCAACACTTGCCAGCGAGTTGCAGTGAGATCTGCCCGAGAAGCAATATTCTCGGCTATTGATAAAAACTGACCATTTAAAGAAAAAACAGTTAGGGCTAAAGTACTGAGGTCATGTCTTGGGTCACTCATTGAAGGAATTCTCCATTAACTCGTAAAAACCAGTTATGTCCCGCTGTTCGAATAATTTCAACCAAGAATCTAGCGTAGTTTCAGAATAGATCTCCAACTTCCTGAATATCTCTGCCGCAAAAGCAATAGGTTCAATACCCCCTGCGGTGATCAAATAGTCTGTCGATACAACGGGTTCTTGGATATAGTTCTGGCTACCTGCATATCCTGTCATTTCCAGAAATTCTTTTGCATTACTAGTATGCGGAACATTATCTAATATACCTTTTCTCGCTAAAGCAGCGGTTGCACCACAGATAGCTGCAACACAAATACCATTGTCGATAAAACGCTTGGCTGCATCGACAAAATCATCGATGCCGCCTGAAGCAGCATTATCTGAACCACAAAGAATAAGCATTTTACCATCAGAGGGATTTAGCTTATCGAGAGATAAATCTGGCACGACAGTTAATCCACCTTTAGTTCTAATCGATTCTTTATTTCGCCCAACCGTCTTTATTACAAACCTGTCAGGGAAAGCTTGAAACTCTTGAGAGTTGATATGAGCCAAGACATACCCGTACTCCCAATCAGAGATACCGTCATATACAGCTAGATAAATAGATTCCTTCATAAATTACACCTCAAAAATGACAACAGACTTACATTGTGTCAGCGTACTGTCACAATTACAAGGAAATAAATTCAATGGGAGTTGCATACAATTTCACAAACTTTACATTAATTAAGTTGATATCACAGAGTTCAGCCTTTCAGTTTCTGTCCACCGACATTTAAGAGCTTCCTAAACCCTACTAAATTTGACGGCCAAACTTCATGTTGACCAAAACATTGAGAGGAGGTCATCATGAGAAAGTTATCTTCTGGAAAATGCAGTGGCATCAAAAGGCCATTTAAGCTTGAAGAGATCTGGCGGATCAGAACTAGGCTGGAGATTGAAAATGATCTGATGCAGCTCGCATTACTGAACCTAGCTATAGATAGCAAATTAAGAGCGAGTGACTTACTAAAGCTACACGTTTACGATGTTTCTTCGCAAGGGGTTATCTATGAAAGGGTTCAGTGCATCCAGCAAAAAACTGGCACCGATGTCCATTATGAGATTACTCCGAGAACATAGCAAAGTATTAGCCGATGGATTTTTGCAGCATCCCTAGAGGCAAGCAGCTTTCTATTCCCGAGTAGCCGACGCTTTGGGCAACCTATCAGCTACTCATTCTATCGTTCAATTATCAGGAACTGGGCTGTAAAACTGGGACTGAATGCTGACTATTACGGCACTCATTCCATGCGCCGCACCAAAGCCACGTTAATATATGCCAGAACGAAAAACATCAGGGCCGTACAGATTTTACATGGACATTCGAAGCTAGATAATACAATTCGATACCTTGGCGTTGAACTAGAAGACGCTCTGAGGTTGTCTGAGAAAACAGACTGCTGACAGGTGATGAAACAGGCTTTTCTTCTGAAAAGCCTGTGCCCCATTCGGTGTTAACGTAATGACTCAGTGGCAAATCGTGCCACTGAAATCACAGTACTTTTGCTCATGGTTGCTACTAGCGGAGTGATGAAAGGAATCTCCCATTTCTTTCCATCTTGTAAGTTAACTCGTTTAAGACTGAACCTGAATAACTATTCATTGCCAACTAGCTATTAACTGCTGCCTAATGTCTGCAATCACTGGAAAGACCGATAACAATAACAAAAAAGACATAGACATGTTAAACCAAAGTAGATAGTTACTGTATTTCAGTGTTTGTTGTAGGAAAGAACCAAACAGTAGCCATATCCCTACGCATGGAAACGAAACGAGGAAAAAGGTTGTAGCAATGGTCAGGCTTTGGGTTGTGTATTGTTCTCCTATCGTTGTGAATGAAGAAATCGCACCAATAGCAACTACCCATGCTTTGGCATTAACCCATTGAAAGATTGCTCCTTTTAGAAAACCCAGTGGCTTGGCTTTTTGAGCGCTACTATCTACTGAGCCACTTCTGGCTATAAGCCAGGCCAAGTAAAGCAAATAGGCTGTCCCAACAATCTTTATGATTAAACTCAGTTGTGGAAACCGTGTAAAAAGGTGGCCGAACCCCAATCCGACAACCAGTAGCATAACAGTAAATCCGACACAAATGCCTGTCAGTAGAGGCAGGCTCTTTCGCACGCCAAAGTTTAGTCCTGATGTCATAACCATAATGTTATTGGGGCCAGGAGTAACTGAAGCAGAAATAGCAAATAGCGCTATAGAAACCATGTATTCCAATTTAATTTCCTCTTAATATTTGATGTCCGCTTTCATTTCATGAATTACGATAAATGTAAAATCATTTTAATGAACGAGTGTTTTTTATATTGAACACATAAGCGTGGGCTGTCAAACAAAACTATCGTTTGATATAATGAACGAAATATTTTATAACTAACCTGTCCTATGAATAGAAATGAACCACCTATTGCACAAATTGCAGCTACGTTAAATTCGGAAAGAAGACGCTCAGGGCTAAGTATTGCTGAGGTTGCCAGGCAGGCAAAAATTGCAAAATCGACGTTATCTCAACTGGAAAACGGAGTTGGGAACCCAAGCATAGAAACGCTATGGTCTATTTGTATCGTATTAGGTATCCCAGTATCACGCTTGCTGGAATCACCGAAACAGGAAACGAAAGTCATTCGCCATGGAGAAGGAGTAACAGTTGCTTCAAAGCGTAACAATTACCACGCTACTTTGCTTGCAGCATGTCCGCCTAACGTAAGTCGAGATATATACTGGATTGAAGTTGAACCTGGAGAACCCCATTACTCGGAACCACACAATCAAGGCGTAATCGAGCACGTTGTTATTACTACAGGAAAGGCTCGACTTGGGTTGGTTTCAGAAAGTTATGAGCTTAATGAAGGTGATTATATTTCTTACCCTGGAGATTTGCCGCATTTGTTTGAGGCTTTACAAGAAGGAACAAGAGCAATGCTGATTTCTGAGTACCGATAAAACTACTACTTTACGAGAGTGTTAGATACAAGAACATATGCAATTTAATAGCATTTAATTTAGTGGTTCTAGGGTAATATTGTGCAAACTTCTGTCCATTTCCGTTCACGGACGGCACCTCATCAAGTGGTGTCGTTCTGCGTTTAGCAGTACTGAAAGTTATCCTCGCTCATCTAAATTAGCAAAATCGGTAACTCAGAATTGTCCGTGCGACCTGAAGTCGTATGAAGCGTTGTTCACCACGAAAGAGTGAATGTATGGTACGCCCCGCATTTGCAAGTAAATAATAACGAGCTGATTTGCGCCAATGTATTCAGAGTCTTCATGAAGTCACTACACAACTTCGCTCTACGATGAGATCCGCGCCAGATTGTCCTCATAACCATCAAAGCATTTTAATTTGCTTGTTCACTCAACAGGTTTCAATCTGGTGGTCTAACCGTTTTGTCATCATTTACTATCATTGCAAATCTGGTTTAAATTTTTAGTGAGAATTCTTTATTTGTGACCATAACAGACCACGCTATTCTTGCGAGCTTATTAGCTAAAGCAACAACAACCACATTAAATGGTTTGTTGCGTTTTAGATTTACTACCCACTCCCCAAAATGCTTTTCAGCGGTTTCTGTTTTCTTTAATATTGAGCGAGCAGCATGGATAAAAAGCTCACGTAGATCACTATTGCCGCGTTTTGATATACCTAACATCCGACTTTTACCACCGGTAGAATGTTGATGAGGAACTAAGCCAATCCATGCTGCAAAGTTCCGTCCATTAGAAAAGTCCTTTGGGTTAGCAACATTAGCTACACAGCATGCCGCTGTCAAAGGTCCTACGCCAGGGATAGTTTGTAATAGGTGATAACGGATATTCTCTTTATTAATTAGTCGTAGCTTTTTCTCTTGAAGCTCAATCTTTTCGCTAAGGTATTGATAATATTCAACCTGAGTTTTAAGTTCACAAACCAAAGAGTTTGGTAAAACCTCATTTTGAAGTTCTATCCATGCAAATAGTTTTTTAAGGTGGCTATGACCACGAGGTAAACTTAGTCCAAACTCCAAAAGCATTGCCCCAATCCTGTTCATACAGGCTGTTCTTTCTTTCATAAACGAAGACCTAACTTTCCGAACCATCGAAGCTACTTGTGCTTCTTCAGGTTTAGGAGAAGTGAACCTCATTGAAGGTCTCGTCGATGCTTCAGCAATCGCATCGGCATCTATAAAATCATTCTTATTGGTCTTCACATAAGGTTTAACATATTGCGCAGGAATCAACTTAACTGTATGGCCATAAGATTTACACTTCCTTGCTAACCAATGAGAACCGCCACAAGACTCCATTGCTACGTTCACTGGTTCATGCACAGATAACATTTGGAGTAGTTTTGTTCTACTTAACTTCTTACGAAATGTTTCTTTGCCAGATAAATCATGTCCAATTGCATGAAATGAGGATTTGCCTAGATCAATACCGATAGTTGTTGTGGTAGCCATGATGAAACTCCTTTAGTAGACGGATCTAAGTCTAGGTGGTTGGGTGTGGGGCGTACCATCTAATTACCATCTGTATCACCAGATGACCCAAGGGTCCTGAATAAAGCAGCGGATCTGACAATGTAACGAAACTTGGCTATGAGGCTGAGTGGGAACAAAATCGTGAGAGGATGTTCCTCCTGAAAACCACAGCTCGGGTGAGTGCTAGGGAGTCAATATGATGAATGTAATGTGAATCCATTTAAGGCGCGTTATATTATGAAGCAGCGGAAGTGGTTAATACGCTGTAGCCAAAAGGCAACGAGAGTCGGAAAGAGATTGGACAATGCTCTTTCGTGGTCATTGTACTCTCCGCACCATTGTGGGCATCTAAGTTGACATTTTACGCGACATACGGAACAGGGTAAGCCTGTATATCTCCCTATGGGAAAGCAGTCTGTGAAGATTGCCGATAGGTATGCAGGTAAAGGAGGTTAGAAAAAGGGAATGCCGCTTTGTAACGAAGCGGATACAGGTTTGTATCTGGCGCGAAAGCGAGCTGACTTCTAACTGGTCTCCCGTTGCGAAAGAGTTTGAAGAACTTTATTACTTAGTATCAAGTTTGAAGTGCGACACTTTTTACAGATGCGCATGAATATACTCCGTTGGTGTTCTATACCCAAGCCTTTTGCGTGGGCGCGTATTTAATTTATGTGCAATTTCAATGCAGAGCTTCTGTGTCACGTGTGACATAGAAGTTCGTTTTGGTAAGTATTGTCGTATCAAGCCATTGGTGTTTTCATTAGTCCCTCGCTCCCATGAGTGGTATGGATTTGCAAAGTAAAACAGACAGTTATGATGTTTTTCTAGTTGTGCATAACCATGAAACTCAGTGCCGTTATCCGCAGTTATCGTCTTGAAAGGTAAGTCAGAGCGGGTCATGATTTTGCTCATTCTTACGTTGAGCGACTCGCTTGTTCTGTCGTCCATTTGCCCAATAAAAGTGTAGCCTGTCATTCTGTCGACTAAAGTCACGATACAGTGCTTGGTTCCGCGGCCAACGACGGTATCAATTTCCCAATGACCAGGCTCTTTTCTATGCTCAGCATTTGCTGGTCTTTCGGTAATATGACGCTTTGCAGCTAGCCGTCCACGGCTGTCTTTTGAGTTATACCTTTTCCGCCTTTTCTTAGTGGATTGGCGTAGGTGCTTCCATAGTGTTCCACCGAGAGTTTTGTCGTTCCAAACGTACTGATAAATGAGCTCGTGGCTCATTGTTGGATAGCCTTTTACCCTCAGGTATCCGACGATTTGGTCAGGACTCCAATCAAGTCGTAGCAAGGCTTCAGGTAACCTGAAGTCGATTTCGCTGTAGCGCTTATTTCTGCGCGAGCGACTCAGCCGGTTGCGAGCCATTTGTTGGGCTCTCCACGCCTGATAGGAGTACCTTTTAAAGTGTCTGTTGTATCGGGAATTGCGTTCAATTTCTCGATAGATAGTAGCTTTGTGACGACCCAGTTGTTTAGCTATTATAGCGGTACTAATTCCTTGCTTTCTGAGTGCAGAAATCATATACCTTTCGTTCTCAGTGAGGTGCGTGTATCTCATGTTTTTTACTTCTTGGCGGGAGCAAACTTCATGATTATCGCATCTCACTGTTTTTATGTTCAGAGGTGTCGCACTTCGTACTTGAATCCAAGTTAAAGAAGAAAAGCAAATGATGATTTCAAATGAAATTAGTGCGTCTTCTGACAATGAACCTTGGTCTATCAATTACTGAGTGACCATTGGGGAAGTATTAAAGCTTCAAGTGCGTATCGCAAAGGTAATTAAAACGAAGGGTTAGTGCCGTGACCAATTGTTGGTATCGCTCTAATGCTATAACGTTCTAATTACTGGGTACTTAACGGTGCCTTTGAGGAGGCTTGAGTCGTATGCAGTGAAAGTTGCACGTACGGTTCTGAGGAGGGTGGCACCTGGCAACAGGTGCCGTCTATCCGACAGAAACGAGTTTGGTGCAGAATAGTTAGTGTGATCTAAAATCGTTATCACCAAACTCAATTTTTGTATATTTGCACAGTAATATTTAGAACTTCCAAATATCAAAACAAATGTGAAGAAAAGTTTTGCGCGTTTTCACTGGTCTAACGACATAAACGCGCATGCGCACGAATAAAATGTTAGGTAACTAAACATGAGTTACGATATTGAATTCCCAAATCCATTTTAGTTGGGAATAAAAATCATGGAAAGTGAAGGCAACTTACCATCCTTAGGTTGCCAAGTTGATATAAAACTCGAACTACCTCGAGGAAAGTTTGAATATACAGCTTCCGAGATATGGTTTGAATGTGCTGTTTTTGACGAATTCATAAATCAATTAAACCTCTTGAAGTCAGGCACTCAAACTAAAGCAGAATTTTATGATATTGATCGAGAAATTGTTCTTATATTCACAAATGAACAAATTGAATTAGCTGTACACCGCATTCACAGTGAAATTGGTTCAGGGTATCTTGAGTTTAAACGTGACTTCGTCGCTGATATTTTGCATCAACATATCGAGCATCTATGTAGTTTTGCGAAATGGTGGTAAAGTTACCTAATAAGCTAATAAACAAGGACAAAAAACAGTTTGCTGTTTTCGTTCCTCAACATTTTAGCAAACAATTTTTTGCCTGTGCTGGCAGGCGTTATATCGTTTTTTTAAGTTCATCATTTTATAGGATTAGACATGATTCAGCTCAGACCAATGACCTCAAATGAATACCCTGCGTATTGTGATTATTTCATTGATGATTACAGCCGTGAAATAGCTGAAAACTATGGTCACTCAATGGATAGGGCGCTCGAATTGGCTAATCAGGATCTTCTTCGTAGTTTTCCTAATGGTTTGGAAGCTAATGACCATGAATTATTATGTATTGAATCAGGTTCAGAGTTGGTTGGCTATCTGTGGCACTCGATTAACGGAAATGATAAATCGACCTTTATTTATGATTTCTTCATTTTTCCAAACTGCCGCAATAATGGTTATGGGAAATTGGCAATTGCTGCCCTTGAATCACAATTGAAATCGATTGGTATTGAGCAAATTAAATTACGAGTTGCGTACCAAAATCAAAGAGCGTTAAAACTGTATCAAGAAGTTGGTTTTGCTATTTCTGGCTACAATATGTCAAAGAAAATAGTAAGTTAGCATTCTCGATATAACAAATGCATCAACACGATTTGCTACATTCGGCATTCTAGGTTTCTTTGTGTTTACCGTATTAAGTGGTAAGTTTGAGCTTAATTTGCATGGCAGCAAACGTGTTATGCAGGCGTTACTTTTCCATACTTCAATTAATCAGTTAAATTCTAATTTAGTAATGTCGCTGACAAGCTTTTGTCCAAAAACTTCGCAGGCCGAATTCTGACCCGCGGCACTTTTTAGCTGGAAAGTGCCCGATTATCGCCTAGAGTTGATACTCATTCATATCCTTTTTTATGGGGTTTGCCCTTCTAAAAGTTATCTATTCTTCTAATGCTGTTCATTGTGAAAGTTATCTGAATTCAGTACATCTAGAAATTATGCTTCACTTAGCAGTCTAACCTCTCAATGTGGTCACTAACTTATTGATTATAAATTGAAGTGATAGCTGAAAGGCTGCATTATTGGGCGTAAAATGTGACGCAGAGTCATATAGAAGGCTTTATGCTGTAAGGAGTAGAAATGTTGAGATTTGATCAAGGTGATGCTCGATTTAACTTTCGAAGTGCTGCCGTTATTATTCATGATAATCATGTGTTATTACATAGAGTTGTCGGAGATTCTTTTTGGGCGCTTCCCGGTGGTAGAGTTGAGTTTTTCGAAAACTCAGATGCTACATTGAATCGAGAGCTACTAGAAGAGTTAGGGGTAGAGTCGTCTGTTAAGAAGCACCTTTGGCACGTTGAAAGTTTCTTTGAACATGCAAATAAAAAGTATCATGAAATCGCTAACTATTTTTTTGTTCAACTAAGCGAACCTCATAGATTTCCATTGAACGAGCCTTTTCGTGGTATTGAGTCTGGCGTCGATCTTGAGTTTAGGTGGTTTTCATTGAACGAGTTGCCAGAAGTGGATGTGAAGCCAGAGTTTTTGCGTTTAGGTTTGTTAGATTTACCTCTAGAAACAAAGTACATCAAACTAAGTGAGTTAGAAGCATAACAAGCTGCGAAGCCAGCGCTTAATCAGCCCGATGCCTCTATATAAGTAAATTGTGCGATCTAACCTACATCAACAATACTGAACCTCCCTGAATTTAAGCCGTTTGCCATACTTGCAGTTATTCATTAATTGCTAATTTTGTCATTACTGAGGGAACATGACGGGATAAGTACCAACCGATTCTGTCATGCCTTTATATTCTAGTATTCATATCGTTCAACTGCCTCACACATCGATACTCATTGATTGGGATTGCTTGATTCTCATCTCTCGTGTATTGAGCTTTTCTCTTTTCCATATAGTCTGGATGGTGCTGATACTCACGGTAATGTTTTCTTGTTTGAGTAGTTTCATCACTTGTATCGACGTATTATGCGGGTTGAGCAACGTCAACTCGATAATCCTATCTTCGGTGCTCTCTGGGATTGCGTTTTTACTGCGCTTCAGTGGCTTATTAATCCGTTTGAGGCCAAGTGGCCCTTCCTCTTCCATTATTTGCTGATAGGTATATAAGGTTTGGCGTGAGCAACCTAAGATACGAGCGGCTTTAGAGACACTACCAAGCTCTGCAACCAACTCCAGAGCCTCTATTTTACGTTGTACCTCTTTGCCGTATTCGTTGCATTTACGTGGCTCTACTAACTCAGTGATGTCTAACCGTCGATGACCGAAGTAAGCAGAGAAGGTACCATCGAACTGACATCGTATTTCTACTTTTTGGTTCTCTATGGAGTAACGTACTGGCGAGTCGATAACGTACATTTTGCTATCAAAGCTAAACGTGTGGTCACGTCGTATCGTTCGATATTCTTTCTGTACGCAGATGCTGTTAAGGTCTAGGTCAGGTGGCAACGACTTGAACGCAGAGCTCGATTTAGTCGCCTGAACCATCACATTATTCACCCAGTATTTGGGGATAAACTCCTCTTGCAAGTATCGGTTTGCGCTCTCCATGTCAGCGATGTTATTGAGGCGCAGTTCGGGGACAAGGCGGTCTTGGAAGGTGTCGAAGGCTCGTTCGATTCGTCCCTTCCCTTGAGGTGAGTTGGCGAAGATAATTTCGATACCGAGTTCATCACAAGCTCGCTGCATTTGCGAGAAGTTGCTGCGTTTCGGCCCACCAAAGATACCTGCTCGATCCACGTAGAGAGTTTTGAATATGCCTCGCTTTTCAATATAAGCTCGCATCACCTTCATACAGCCTTCGGTGGTCTCTGAAGGGAAGAACTGCGCATGAATATCACTAGTAGCGTCATCAATGATGGCAATCAAGCAAGACTTCTCATCACCAAACCAGCGATGAGGGCTGCCATCCATTTGCAGCATAAGCCCAGGCAACGGCATACGCTCTCGATACTTCCTTACTCGACTTCTACGGCGTTTAGAACGCTTCACATGGTGAATGTCATGAGCCCAAGAACGCAACGTTTCACGCTTAATCGACAGTCCTTCATTTTTGCTCAAAAGCTCCGAGAGATGTTGAAGATTAAAGTCGTAGTACTTGGTTTGAATGAGGGCTTGAACCTCCTTCTTGAGTGACTCAGGGATTTTATTGATGGGAGCACGACCAGTGTTACCATGAACCACGAACCGAATGCCTTCCTTGCGATAGCGACTCAAGTAACGTTCAACGGTTCTTCGTGATTTTTGCAGTAATTGCGTGGCACTATTGATAGTAATTTTGCCATCAATGACTTTACTAATGATATCGACAGTAAACTGTGATTTTGAATCCATATAGAACATCCTTAGCACCCTTTAAAGCTCATTTGATTACTTTAAAAAGTAAGCTAAATCAGTCCCGACATTTTCCCTCGGTAGTTATTGTAATGACAAAGTCGCTTGGTAATTAAGGTACGACAGAATCGCTTGGTGATCACACATTAATTGCTAATTTAGTAAAGTCGCTGACAAACTTTTGTCCAAAATTGTCACAATATGATTTTTAACCCTTGGCATTTCCTGGTTCAAAAGCTCTCCCTTTTCGATTAGTGCCCCGTAAAACGGCTTTTACCGACAAACGGTTGTGTGCAAGATATATGGAGCATTTAGCTATCAGACAACATCTGGAGTAAAGGCAGCCGATTGAAAACCGATGACTGAATGAAGCAAGTAACGGGAGAAGCATTAAACACTAAACACTTTAAGCAGCCCTTGGTTGGCCGATAAAAACCGATTCTAAACTACTAAGCTCGTGAATCCTCACCTCAGTATGGCCTCGTGCCTTTTCTAAAGTTCTTAATGCGATCTGCTCATCATATTTAAAACAAAAATAGAAAAATAGTCATTTTATAGCCTGAGATAATATTCACTAAAGACGAATCATTTATACCAAAAAAGACTCCACCGCTAGATTGTATCCAAGCTTATGGATATTTAATCGAATTTAAATAATTGCCGTTTCCACAGCTCCATTTCTAGTCAAATGATAATTTGATAGCTATCACATTTAGAACGATTATTTTCCCATACTATCTCGGCATGTTAATTACTTAAGAGTAATTAACAACCTAGTCATTGTTATTAATAAGCTTGAACCCAACTAGAAATAACAAGCGGTTAATTCCTACGTAAAATAAAATCATTATAAAATGATCGGAGACATTATCATGCGCATAGTATTAGCTTTAGGCGGTAACGCTCTTTTAGCAAGAGGCCAAGCATTAACGGCTGAGAACCAACGTGAAAATATAATCAAATCCGCGGCGAGTATTGCCGCGATCGCTCGCGAGCATGAGATTGTTATCGTTCATGGTAATGGCCCACAAGTAGGTTTGTTGATGGAACAAAACGCAGCTTATAGCGAATATTCACCAGAGACGACCTCGTACCCAATGGATGTACTAGGCTCTCAAACCTGTGGCATGGTGGGCTACATGTTACAACAAGAGCTAAGAAACATTGATCCTGAATTAGACGTAGCGACGCTAGTCACGCAAACTGAAGTATGCAAAAAAGACCCTGCGTTTGCTAACCCGACTAAATTTGTTGGCCCTGTATATACAGAGCAACGAGCTAAAGAGTTAATGGCTCAGAGCACAATGCAATTTAAAGCTGATGGCGAGTACTACCGTCGCGTTGTGCCTTCTCCTCTGCCCAAAAACATTGTTGAAATTCAGCAAATTGAAACTCTTCTAGATACAGAAAATCTTGTTATCGCTTGTGGTGGCGGCGGTGTTCCCGTGAGTATCGAGCAAGGTAAGAGTACTGGCGTAGAGTGCGTAATTGACAAAGATCTTACGGCTGAATTACTGGCTGAAAAAATCCATGCTGACTTATTTATTATCTTAACAGATGGTTCGATTTTCCGTAACTATGGTAAAGAAGACCAAGCAGAAATGAAGCAAGCAACGCCTGCTGGTTTAGCAGAATTTTCATTCCCTGCTGGTTCTATGGGGCCAAAAATTGATGCCGTTTGTAAATTCGTTGAAGCTGGATTGGGTAATGCGGCGATTGGTTCACTATTTGATTTAGATAAAATAATTACCAATGAAGCTGGTACTCTAATTACGAAAGGCGAAGGTGTTATTTATTATTAGCATTATCGAATGATAATCACAACTAATATAAAACCTTGGGTTAAAGCCTCTTATTTAATAACGAGGCTTTTTTATTAAGGCCATATTAGTGCCAAATGGGATAAATATTCACTCACTCACTCACTCACTGAATTTAATATTTTTATTTTTGGAAACAGCTTCTTTCAAGAAACGGTTTGGTAGCGCAAGGGAAGAGTATTTGCGTTTACATCAATGAATCTACATGGACTCATTCGCATCCGCTTGATTCTCTGGCATCGCCTCAATAAAAGCGGGCAACTGATTACACGCCTCAACAATCGAGTTAATCAACGGATACGGCGACATATCAACGCCAAAGCGCAGCGCGTTATACACCTGCGGCACCAAGCAGATATCGACAATGCATGGTGAATCCGTGAGGCTATACACCGAGTCACCGTGTGCTTTTCTGTGCTTTGCCAACTTCTCTTCTAGAGCACAGAAACCTTGGCTCATCCAATAGTGAAGCCAGTCCATTTTTGCCTCTTGCTCGCACGACAACTCTCGCTCCAAATACTGCAACACACGTAGATTATTCAGAGGGTGAATTTCCATCGCAATGTCCTGAGCCATCGCCAGTGCTTGATAGCGCAATGGTGTTTGCTCTGGAATGAGCGAGGAGTCAGGGCTGCTCTCACACAAATAGTGTTCATCGAGATATTGAAGAATAGCCAGTGACTGATTGAGTTGAACTTCACCATCCACCAGCACGGGCACTAATTGGCTGGCGTTGAGCTCACGATATTGTGGGGCATGCTGCTCACCGCCATTACGCACCAAGTGCACCGATTTAGACTCGTAGTTGAGTTGCTTCAGGTTTAATCCAATACGCACTCGATAGGCTGCGGACGAGCGCCAGTAACCGTAAAGTATAATGTTCTTGTTCACGATGCTCTCACTCATACAGAAATCCTATTACGTGGATTATAGCGCTCGATACTGGCTCACTTTTTGGTCAATCGCACCAAAAATGGAGTCACCCGCTGCATCGAACATCTCAAGCTTGATCGAATCGCCAAACGACATGAATTGAGTCGAAGGCTTACCATCACGAATCGTCTCAATCATTCGCACTTCGGCAATACATGAATAACCCACACCGCCTTCGGCAATTGAGGTGCCGTGGTCAGTGCCTTGCTTATTAGAAACCGTGCCCGAGCCAATGATTGCACCGGCCGATAGTGGGCGAGTTTTCGCAGCATGGACTACTAGTTCAGCAAAGTTGAAAGTCATATCGACGCCCGCATTCGGACAACCAAAAGGCTGGTCGTTGTAGGTCGATATCAACGGTAGATGTACCTTGCTGCCTTTCCATTGCTCGCCAAGCTCATCAGGTGTTACCGCAACCGGAGAGAACGCCGAAGACGGTTTAGACTGGAAGAAACCAAAGCCTTTCGCGAGCTCAGCCGGAATCAAGCCGCGCAGCGACACATCGTTCACCAACATCAGTAATCGAATCGACTCGTGCGCCTGTTTAGCACTTGCACCCATTGGCACGTCACCGGTCACAATCGCGACTTCGCCCTCAAAATCGATACCCCACCCGTCGCTAGCAAATTCAATATTGTCACGTGGACCAATAAAGGCATCTGAGCCGCCTTGATACATTAATGGATCGACCCAGAAGCTTTCTGGCATTTCAGCACCACGAGCCTTACGCACCAGTTCAACGTGGTTTACATAAGCGCTGCCATCAGCCCATTGATAAGCGCGTGGCAATGGTGATTCACAATACTGAGTGGCAAACACTTCACTTCCCGTCACATGCCCGTTATTGAGCGAGGTGTATAACTCTTCTAACTGAGGAGCAACGCTGTCCCAGTTATCCAAGGCTACCTGCATGGTGGGTGCAAGATGCATTGCGTGGAAAATCTCCGTCGCTGGCACGCACTGTTTGAGATCTTTACTCACGACCATCAATAGGCCATCGCGAGTGCCATTTTTCTTGGTTGCTAATTTCATCCTTGTTGCCCCTTACTTCTCTTGCCAACTGTAGACATATTCTTTGTTCTCAACGCTATCAAGTTCGTCAGAGAACTGCAGTGCATGGCGAGTATCGATCATCACCGCGACTTCATCGGTGAACTTTTTCTTATGCGCCTGACCTGCCTTAAAGGCTTTAGGGTGAGGCCCATGCGTGAAGCCAGCTGGATGGAAGGTCACCATGCCCGCTTCAATATTGTCGCGACTGAAGAAGTCACCAGCGTGATAGAACAGCACTTCGTCGTAGTCATCATTGTTGTGGTAGAACGGTACTTTCAGCGCACCTGGATCGCTCTCAATCGGGCGTGGTACAAAGGTGCACACCACAAAGCCTGCGCCAACAAAGGTAGTGTGTGCAGACGGTGGCAAGTGGTAGCGATGTGACATCAGCGGTCTGATATCGCGCCAATTCACCTTCACCACGGCCAAATCACCATGCCAGCCAATTGCATCCAATGGATTGAACGGATAAGTGATCACACTGACTTTGTCGTGGCGCTTCACCTGAACTTGGGTTTGGTTTTCTGAATATTGAGCGCGGAATTGATCGTTGATCGACGGGGTTTCAAGAACCGCCGGATCAAATACCGCGTGATTGCCGACCATGCCTTTCTCTGGCAACGAGTAAGCCGCGTCGGTGTTCTCAATCATCAAGATGAACATCGGCTCGCTTGGCTCCAAGCGCCAGTTGGTTGAGCGCGGGATCATCACGTAATCCCCTTCACTCACCTCTAGATGACCATAGTCACAATAGAGATCGGCGCTGCCTTGATGAATGAACAGCAGCTCATCACCGTCAGAGTTACGCACCAAGAAATCCATCTTCTCATCCATGCGCCATACGCGGATTTTGCAGTCTGCGTTGTGCAAAAGATGAGGCACCGCCCAAGGGGTTATCTGGCTAGCTTTCTCCACCAGCGTAAAATCAAAAGCGCGAGGACGTAAATCGCCCTCCCACTCCGACCAACCTGTTGGCGCATGTTGGTGATGAAAGTGAGCGGCAGGGCCAAAGAAACCACTTCGGCCCGCCTCTCGCTCATAGATTGCCTCTTCAGGGAAGTCGGCATGCGCTTGTTTCGAGCATACCCCCTCCCGATGAGGAAATGAGATCCATTTATGCATCGTCTAATACTCCTCGACGAATCTGGTCCTCTTCAATCGATTCAAACAGCGCCTTGAAGTTGCCTTCGCCAAAGCCTTCGTTGCCTTTACGCTGGATGATTTCAAAGAACACAGGCCCGATTACTGTCTGCGTGAAAATTTGCAGCAAGATGCCGTCTTTGGTCGGCGCGCCATCAATCAGAACGCGCAGGTCGCGAAGCAGGTCGGTGTCTTCACCGTGGCCTTTCACACGATCGTCAACTTTCTCATAGTAGGTGTCTGGGGTTGGCATAAAGTCCATGCCGCGATCACGCAGGGTTTTCACTGTTTTGTAGATGTCATCTGTAGCAAGTGCGATGTGTTGAATGCCTTCACCGTTGTATTCGCGAATAAACTCTTCAATTTGTGATTTATCGTCTGAAGACTCATTGATAGGGATACGGATTTTGCCACATGGTGAGGTCATGGCGCGGCTCACAAGGCCTGTTAGCTTACCCTCAATATCGAAGTATCTAATCTCACGGAAGTTGCCGATACGCTCATAAAAACCAGACCACAGGTCCATGTTGCCTTGTTTCACGTTGTGCGTGAGGTGATCGATCTCGTAAAGGCCTACATCAGCTTTCGCCATACGCTCTTCCGCATCATCATAGAATCGGAAATCAACATCATAGATGCTCTGCTTGCCGTAACGGTCTACGAAATAAAGCAAACTTTCACCGATACCGTAAATGGCAGGAATGCTCAGCTCCATCGGCCCTATTTCTGTTTTGTACTCTTCACCACCGCCCTTGAACGCTTGCTCCATGGCCGTCGTTGCTTCATTCACACGAAAAGCCATGCCGCAGACAGATGGCCCATGTACCTTAGCAAACGCTTCAGCTTGGCTGTGTGGCTGTTCATTGACGATAAAGTTGATGTCACCTTGTCGATACAGCCAAGCCTCTTTTGAACGGTGCTTAGCGATCTCAGCAAAACCAAGTGACACAAACAGCGCTTTAAGTTGCTCAATTCCCTTGTGGTCAACGGCCGTGTATTCAACAAACTCGAATCCATCCGTGCCAAGCGGGTTGTATGTATCCACCATGAACTTTCTCCTTGTACCTATTGGTTTTGTGTTACGTTTTTTATGAAATGATTGTTTTTTGTCCTTAATTAAATTTGGCCCACAAGCCGAGATAATGGAATGGGTGGAGGAAAATGGGCAATTTCGATGAAACCCTGTCAATTTGTAAAATATTTGTTACACACAGACAGCTAAGGCAGGAAAGTGAGTGCTATCAAGGGATTGAAAGGTGGTGGTTTGATTTACAACTGAGGAATGGATGTTATTGAATTGTTACATACGTACTTTTGTCAGCTGAGGTAATAAATCGAACATTAGACTGATGATGCAAAAAAGCCGCTGTGTCAGCGGCTTGATGAGTTCTAGAACGAAGCTAATTCGAATATAAGAATCGCGTTAATCCCAGTCGAGAATCGACCAATTCGGTTGATCGGCTAACGCTTTTAAACGCGGGCATGGGTTCACCAAATAAGCAAAATCAGCGTGTTCACACAAAGGTAAGTCGTTGATTGAATCCGTATAAAAGTGAATGTCTGAGTAGTTGGTTTCTTGGTTGTCTAACCACTCTTTTAAACGGGTGACTTTACCTTCTCGGTAACTTGGTACACCTGATATTTGAGACGTAAAACGGCCTTGTTTTTCAATCAAATCGATACCAAGTGCGTTTTCGATACCCATCTTACGGCCCACGGCTTCCACTAAGAAAGTTACGCTGGCAGAAATGATCAGCATATCGATGTCGTCATTTTCTAGCTGTTCAATCAAAGGTTTCGACTGCTTGAATTGCTTAGGCAAAATATGCTGTTCGACACACTCTTCAACCAATGCGGTGACTTGCTCTGTTGGCATGTCGGCTAGTGGCTGCATGGAAAATCTTAGGTAATCTTCCATGTTCAGCTTACCTTCTGAATACAGGCCCATTAAGCGCTTATCTTCTTCGATAAAGTTGGGGGCTGTGGCAATGCCCTTTTCAACCAAGAATTCATTCCATAGCATCGCTGCATCGGCATTGATCAGCGTTTCATCCATATCAAATACATACAAAGGTTTGAACATCTTAGGCTCTCACAGGTTGAATTTCGTTAAGGTTAAACAGGAGTTCAAGTTGGCAGTATGCTATTACGAAATTGTGACAAATTAAGCGTATTTTCGTGGCAGTTGCATTTCACCCATATGACAACCGTTCCTCCTTGCTTACGTCTTAAGTACAACAACTTATGAATTCAATCTGTATTGATAAGCGGTGCATTGGCTATCTAAATGTTTTGATTAACTCGATATGTGTTAGCTAACCAAGTACTAATTAGCTAAAAAAACTCCGACGGATTCAGTCGGAGTTTTATTTGATTGAGTATGCTTTAGCGAGACATCAGCTAGTTGAACCTAAACAATCTTCTGCTCACTTTCGCCCGCGAGATCGCTTTTATCCGACATAAAACTCGCGGCAATCTCTCTCAGCTTGCCTTGATTAACAGGCTTAGGTAAAAACTCATCCATCCCCACATCGAAGCACAAGTGCTTGTCTCGCTGTACAACGTTGGCAGTGAGCGCAACGATAGGAATATGTTTAGAAGTCCCCTCCTCCAGCGCTCGAATCTGTTTAGTCGCTTCGAAGCCATCAAGAACCGGCATCTGACAATCCATAAAAATCATCACATACTCATTGTATTTGAATTTCTCGACTCCAACTTTACCGTTGTCTGCGATGTCAACTTCAAAACCCAACTTCTTGAGCATCATTTTGGCGACTTGTTGGTTCACTCTTGAGTCTTCGACCACCAACACTTTTCCGCTAAATAACGCGGTTTCAGGCTTAGACTCTTCAGCCTTGACGCTCTCTTTCGCCACCACCGCTGGTTTAGTTGTTGGTGCAGGCTCATTATCCTTAAACGCGACTTCACCTCGGTTTGGATAGGTGAAGGTTGAAGTATCCGCCGATCTTGCGAGTACCTCACTGACGGTCCATTTAAGTTGGTTATCTTGATAAGGACGAGCAATGTAGGCAACAAACCCCACTTGCTTAGCGCGTACTTCATCTTGTTTTCTTGGGTCGGCAGAGATCATTACCAATTTAGGACAATCTTTACCAAATCGCTCCATTAACCTTCTTGCTAGCTGGAACCCATCGATGGAAGGCATGACTTTATCAATCAACACCAGATCATAAGGTGACGACTTCGCAACAGACTCTGAAACCAGATCTAACGCTTGAGTAGCGGTTTCACAGCACTTGGAGGTCACGCCAAATGACTGAAGCTGTGTAGAGGTAATACGCATGTTCAGCTGGCTATCATCAACCAGTAGTACAGAGACTTTATTAAAATCAATGTTGCTCTCGTCGACGTCCAAACACGGGTCAAAGTCAGCAGTAAAGTAGAATGTACTTCCCTTACCTTCGACACTGGTTAGCTCAAGCTTACTGCCCATTAGGGTTACGATCTTATCGCATATCGTTAGACCAAGCCCGGTGCCTCCGTAAATACGCGTAGTGCTGCCATCTGCTTGTTGAAACTTATCAAACACCGATTGTTGCTTGTCTTCTGCGATACCGATACCACTGTCGGTCACCTCAAATTTCACTCTGAGCTTTTGTTCTGGTTCGATGACTTCTTCCAAGCGAAGTGAGAGCGTGACATGACCATGCTCAGTAAATTTGATTGCGTTGCCGACTAGGTTATTCAGGACTTGTCTTAACTGGGTTCGATCGCCAATCACCATGGTTGGGATCTTAGGATCAATCGCCAGTTGGAATCTGAGCCCTTTCTGTTCGGCTTTGACTCTGAAGGTCGACTCTACATCAGCAGCAATGCCCATCATTTTCATCGGTTCTTGCTGAAGTTCTAAACGACCTGCTTCAATTTTCGAATAATCCAAAATGTCGTTGATAAGGTCGAGAAGAGTCAACGAAGAGGTATTAAGCATGTTGACGTACTCTTTTTGCTCTTTCGGCATATCCATTTCTGAAAGCAGAGACGAAAGTCCGATAATTCCATTCATTGGAGTGCGGATTTCGTGGCTCATGTTAGCCAAAAATTCACTCTTGTTACGGTTAGCAACTTCAGCCGTCTCTTTGGCTTTAATCAACTCTTGATACTGTTGACGAATGCGTTCAATTGATTGGTTGTAGCTGTTTTCCAACGTCGATATTTCATCTTTATAAGTAGAGTCGGTTGGCGTTAAAAAACGTGGTTTATTGTCTTCAACTTGCTGCTCGTTTATCTGAGAAGACATGGTCATTAAGCGTTTGACTACCAAGCGATAAACAATGGCCAAAGAAACCAATGACAACAAAAAGATTTTCACGGCTTCAAAAGCGAGTAGCAACAGCACTCGCTCTTCGAAGTCATTGAGGATCATACTTAAATCGGATTGCACCGTGAGGGTGGCAAGTGGGAAGTCTTTTCCCCCCATCTGATACACCATTTCCCATGACTGAGAATACGATTGCCCAGCAGTAGGGCTGCCAAGCTCTAAGATTTTTTCATCAGGGTTTTCAATGAGGAGATAACTAACCGAAGGGAGGCGTGAGATGCCCTCTGCTTGCACAAACAACTGAGCACGATCTTCAACCCATAGGCTTGACGTTAAACCAGAAAGGTAGCCAGCTTTAACCTGCTCGATCTGAGAACTGATAAAAGAAACTCGATTTTGGTACTCCACATACAGCCCCAGACCTGTCACTATAACTGTGAATAAGGTACTGATGGCAATGATGGCCCCGATCAACTGTCGAGAGAGTCCAATATAGCGTTTTCCTTTTTTCACCATATAAAAATTACCAATGTTGTTATCTTAGTAAACTACAATTACTCAACTAGTATAGTAGTAGTCATTCATCAAATAACTAGGGAAGGTTATGAAAAAACATCTTATCGTTGCATCCATAGTCAGTTTGTTTTCAAGCAGTTATACTTTTGCAAGCGAACCTCTTCACTACTACATTATTGCCAGCCAAGCGCAACCTTTTCAGATCGAAACTGACGGGTCATCTCACAGAGGAATGGTTTCGGATATCGTTGAAGCCGTGTTTGATGACAGCCAGTATGAGATCAACTACCACACCTACCCATTTAATCGAATGATCGATAAGCTCGATGCTAGAGAGAATCCAAACTGGGTAACCTATGGCAGCCCTAGTTGGGGAAATATCCAATCAGTTAACCTGTCTAAAGACCCGATTTACAATGTAAAACACGTATTACTCAGCAGCGGTAAAAAGCCGTTCGAGTTCAATACGATTGACGATTTAGATGGTAAAGCAGTGGTATTGCTGGTGGGATTTGAATATCCAAACTTAGAGCCTTACATACAACAAGGTAAGCTCAATGAGATCCGAGTAAAAGATTATACGGCTGCATTCCGCGTTATTAACCGTGCACCTGGTGATACCGTATTTGTAGAAATGGAATCACGAATCAAATACAACTTAAACGAGCAGAAGCTCAGTATCGACGACTACCAGATGCAAGAGTTTGGTTCAGTAATCAATAGCTACCCCATCCATTTAGCGTTTGACCCTGAGATGGATCCTAAGCTCGAGACTTTTATTAACCAACGTTTAGACCAAATGAAAGACGATGGACAGCTTGATGACATCGTCCAAAGTTACTTATAGTTCTAGCGTCACTCTATGGCTCGTTAGCGCCCTCTAGCGACTTCGGATACCGGAACTACAGAAATACAAAAGGCCGCTCTGTTTTTAGCGTACAAGCTAACTAGAGCGGCCTTTTTAATGTGTACTTAATGTGATGTGATCAACGAAGTTGTTGGCGCACTGCCATCAAGATTTTTCCTAAGTGATTTGCACCGGTTCCGTCTCCCCCGTCCCCCCAAAAGTGGTCTTTATGAGAGTGTTCTTTGATCACCGAATCACCCGTGCTCGTTAAAAACAAAGCAAACTGCGGGTTTTGTGTGAATTTCTCGGTCACGATGAATCGCATCACCTCAACACGAATATCGTACCAGTCCTCTCGAACCTGCTCTTCGTATTGTCGGCTTAATGAGAATGCTTCAGCAGGTGTGCAGGCTTCAAGAATCATGTTTCTCAGCGATGGTGAAGAAAACTTCATCGCCTGATAATAGTGCTCACTGGTTGCCCACACTTGCCCATCCACCTTGATCGGGCAAGCGGCGAAATTTGACAGGTATCCGTTCGGATCTTCTGGTTCATAAAACAACACTTCTTCAGCTTGAGCCACAGAGTTCGACATAGCCTTCTCCCTACCAACGACATCGCATATTTTTGCTTTAACTTTAAAATTAGTGGCGTTGCATATTACTGTCAAACAACTAAGTTCAAGAGTATGTCATGTGTGTGCTTTTCATCTGAAAAGCGTAATGTCAAAAGGGAGCAGCTTAGCGGAACAGTGAGGTCAATAACTAAGATATTGATTTAATCTAGATAAGATTTATGAAAGAAACACTTATAAATCAAAGGGTGGCATGGTACCACCCTTCTAAATGCAATGGGGATTATTAGTGAATAAGACCTAACTCCCTCGCTTCTTCCAGACTCAAACCGCTTTCTCTAATTTCTCTTAGAGCCTCGATACGACGACGAGCTTCAGCAGACTTCATTTTCTTTTCTGGTTTGAAAGCTACTTCTTCTTCAGCATCCCACTTGTTTGCAATATTTGTCATTTCATCATGGTTGATAGAATTAATGGACATGTTTTCCTCCGAAAAGCACCATGTAATGGACAGGTAATCTGTAGCAAATGCTTTTTCGCTTGTTAAGAAATTCTGTACTGAAGTGTGATGATTACGACGCTTCATAAAGCTAATTAATAAATGCCTCATTTAAACTTTGCCAAAGCCATTTTCTGCAATTACATTTAAAAGATTCCCCATAATAAATGTGGTTTGATCCAACTCTCATTTCCCCCTCTTTCAATGCTTCTTTTCTGCTGAAAATTCGTGAAATAACCCAAGATAAATTTCGAGGCACTTCATCCTTTTCGTGCTCGTTGCTTCCACTAAATCCAACACATGCTAATGATAATGGTTATCAATATCATAACTGAGTATTTATCATGTCTGTGGGAAATTCAGATAAACCACTTCTCGAAGTGAAGAATCTATGTGTCGACTACATCACCGATGACGGTGATTTCAATGCAGTTAAGTCCGTAAGCTTTAGCATAGGCCAAGGCGAGATTTTCGGCTTAGCCGGAGAATCCGGTTGTGGCAAAAGCACCATCGCATTTGCCATTAACCGTCTGCATAAGCCGCCGGCTTTCATCTCTGAGGGTCAGATACTGTTTGGTGGGCAAGATCTGCTGAGCTTATCGGACAGCCATTTGAATACTTTACGTTGGAGTGAGATCGCCATGGTGTTCCAAAGCGCCATGAATTCACTCAACCCAGTATTAACCATCGAAGAGCAGTTTGCTGATGTGCTGCGTCACCACAAAGGCATGACCTACGAACAAGCCAAAGATCGCGCAGAGAAGTTACTCGACCTAGTCAATATTCCGCGCAACCGACTCACGGAATACCCTCATCAATTTAGTGGCGGTATGCGTCAACGATTAGTGATTGCGATTGCTCTCGCGCTCAATCCCAAACTGATCATCATGGATGAGCCGACCACGGCTTTGGATGTGGTCGTACAGCGTGAGATTCTGCAGCAGATACACCAACTCAGAGAGGAGTTTGGCTTCTCAATCCTCTTTATCACTCATGACTTAGCATTAATGAGCCAACTGTGTGACCGCATTGCCATCATGCGCCATGGTCAAATCGTTGAAGTCAATCAAGCCTACGAGATTCGCAACAACCCGCAGCACTCCTACACCCAAAAGCTATGGAGTTCTTTCCCTAATATTCACGAACATGCTCACGCGACAGCTTGCTAGGAGAGCTCTATGTCACAACCTATTTTTCAAGTAAAAAACCTCGTCAAAGAATTCACTGTTGGTGGGGGATTTGGCAAAGAAGAGATCTTTAGAGCATTGCATGGTGTGAGTTTTGACTTACATGCAGGCAAAACACTGGCACTGGTTGGCGAATCTGGCTGCGGGAAAAGCACCTGTGCACGATTGATGACCAAGGTTTACCCTGCGACCGAGGGAGAGATACTGTTCAAAGGCAGAGACATCTCTACGCTCAAAAGCCGTAAAGATATCTTAGATTATCGCAGCCGTGTACAAATGGTTTTTCAAGACCCCTTTGGTTCACTCAATCCAACTCACACCATTGAGCACCATTTAACGCGCCCACTTAAGATCCATAAACAGGTAGCCACTAAACAAGCTCTCACAGAGCGCCTCAAAGAGTTATTAACGCTGGTGGAGTTACCCATAGAAACTCTCGCCAAATACCCTCACGAGCTCAGTGGCGGCCAAAGACAGCGGGTTAACCTAGCTAGAGCGCTTGCGGTTGGCGCTGAAGTTATTCTTGCTGATGAACCAACCTCGATGCTGGATGTTTCGATTCGACTTGGCGTGCTCAATCTAATGCAGAAAATGAAGAAAGAGTTAGGGATAGGTTTTTTGTACATAACCCACGATCTTGCCACGGCACATTACATCGCAGAAGAGACGGCGGTGATGTACAAAGGGCAGATCGTCGAATGGGGCTCAACCCAGTCGATCCTTACTAATCCTCAACACCCATACACTAAACTGTTGATCTCTGCCGTTCCTGATCCTGATCTGCCGTTTGGCGAACTCGTCAAAAATGAGCCAAACTATTCAATAGACGCTGATCGTATTCGAGAACAGAGCAGTGAAATACAGCATAAAATCAAACAAGTTGCTGATAATCACTTTGTAAAACAGTGGGATAACGTTGCATGAATGAACTAGACACTTGGTTAGATCGGATCGGAGATTGGTACAAAGACCGAAAGCATGATCAAGTGGACCGGTTAGAACCTTTGATCTTAACGCCTCCAGATGCTCTCTGGGGGCCCTTGATCACGGATGAGCAAAGCAAAGGCATCGCATGTTGGCTAGACGGATGCCTGAGAATCTTTAATTTCTATCGCCACCACGCGGACTCACTGAATCCGGAGTTGGCTTCGCAGGAAGCCAGCAACTCAACTCATCAAGAAAAGGCCTACCAATACCTGATGTTTGCCTATAGCAAGCTCCAAGCCGTATCCTGTGATTCAAAATCAGAACCGGACTTACAAGAGTGGTGCACACAGCGGTTACAACATTTGTGTGTATTGGCTTTGGAATTTACGAACCAACAGCAAGAACCACGTTGGAAAGCAGAATCAGAGAGATTGATCGAATCGCATGTACGCTTTATGGCAGCCCATCCCCGAAACGATGATCAAGGTAGTCTTCAACGCCACCTCCACTGATCAAGCCCTTCTCGATCAAACATCAAATCAGGACCTCATCAAAGTTAGATCCGTAGAAAGCATGATCTAGCCTTGATCATGCTTCAGCGATTAATTCTGTAAGCTATTGAATTTTAATAGTTAGCTGAATTTCAGGCAAAAAAAAGCGAGTCCCTTAGGAACTCGCAAAAATCTATTCAGTATGATGTAACAAAATATGAGCCAATCTATTAATCATAAGAAAGGACAAAGGTTGTCTATTCGGGATAAATATTAATCAACTGGATGCGTTACTTTGTCATCACTTTGTCAGCGTTAGGTGCGATTTTAATCAGCACCTAATGTGTTCAAAACTATCCATTCATCAGCGCTAAATACAGGCTTATCGCTACAGGATAATGACTAGTGGCCAATCGCCATTTCATCGAGCGCAAGGAACACGTTTTCGTCAAGGTGACCTTCGTGAACCTGTTTACACACTTTACGACGCACAGCTAAACCAGAGATCAAACGTTCAATGGACAAGTGTCGATTGCTGGTGCTATCACGATCGTTGTACAGCTCAATCAAACGACTCAGTGTTTCGTATGGGATAACGTCCTCCCCTACTCTCAACCAATCAAGCTTCTCAATGAGCTCTGAGCACTCTTCTTTGATTGAGGCATGTGAGTGCCCTGTCATAGCGGATAAAGCCGTTATACTGCGTTCTAGAGCCTCTGCAGAGGTATATTTAGAGAGAGTAATCATGATCTCGTCAGCGTTGATCTCAACAGAGTGTTTACGTTGCTTAACTCGACGTCCCAATTTGCCTCTTGGCGACGGTGCTTTACGCTGAATTGGCTCAAACTCACCATCGATAATCTCAGATAGCTCTTCCAGTTTCTGCTTAGACACCATCTCGTTACGAAGTGGGTTCGGAAGCGTTGGCGCCATATTACGCTTACCTGCGTTGGTAGTGCGCGCTCTTGAATATCGTAATACTTCTTCCACATTACATTTGATATCTACTTGATAATCCGTCGTTTTGCCTTTTTCGAACAACGCGGTGATCGTCAAATGATAACCCCAAAGGTTAACCAGAAAGGTATCTTCATGATCCCCTACTTCGCCCAACTTTCTAAGCTCACGGATCAGATCCATCGAGAACCGACGCCAATCGATGTTACGGGCTAATTTCTGATTCAGTTCGCTCAGCAACATGCAATCAGAATGGCGACGTGCCATACGGCTTCTGAAGTACGAATACATTTGGAAAACCAAGGTATGTTGCTTCAGGATTTCTGGCGGAAATAGGAAGAAATAGTCACGCGTTAGCAGCTCTTCGTAGAACGAAGGTTCCCAAACTAGTATGTATAGGTTCGGTTTAATGCGAATTTCGCCGTCAGAGCCCTCTGTAGGCGCTTCTTCGGATGCGGTAATGGTTCTCGCTAAGAATCGGAAACGATCACTCTTAAAGCCTTCTGGCATGTTCTCACTAAGCCAGCGGCCTGTAAGCTCATGCAGTTGGAAATCCGTAAATTCGATACGATCAATACTGTCGCGGATCGAATCACGTGCCGGGCCACTATCTTTCTTACCACGTAAAGACAAAATGTCAGTGATGTAGAGTGGTGTTTTGTTCGGTGTGTGTTTAGCGTCTAGATGGTAATCATCTTGATGATGATCATGATATTGAACGGTAAGCGTGAATAACGCGAACAGCGTCATCAGATCATCAACTGTCATGATATTTTTAGAAGATCGTGTCTCGATCACAGCTCGAGTGCCGGAGATCGAAACCATTGATTTTTGGTAACTCTTACGCGTTCGTGGTGGCGCTAACGCTTGATCAATAATCCCCGCCCAGTTTGTAGGAGACACAATGAACTGGTCTGCTTCATCTTTCATTGTTGGGGGAGTATTGAGTCCGTGTTCATTCAGCAGGCGTTTGTTTACTTTAGTTTGAGCTAGGGCTTTAGAACGCTTCTGCTTTTCATTTTGTTTGACACTTTCTGTCACCAAGCTGGTGGCACCCAATACCGATATTAATTGGTTAGGGTTAACAAAACGATGCAGCATGGTTTTTCCTGCTAGGCCTTCTTCAAAGCGAACAGGGATTTGCTTGAAAAGACCTATATTTACCGCCGCTCTCAATCTTTGTTGCAAAGCTGCGCGGGTAACTTGACCATCGGTTGATTCAATAATCTCGGTCGTTGAAACGTATCCATCTTTGCTGCTAAATCCACGAAGTGAAATTAGGTTAAGAAGCTCAACTATGCTTTTAGTGACACCTTTGAAGTGTTGATATTGTTCTATCCATTCAACGGCTGTTTCAGATACCTCAAATAAATGACCATCTTTGTGGCTTCGTGCCTTAATTAACAATTTCTCTTCTGGTTTCATTTTTGATCCGTATCACACTAACCGTAATTTCACTATAGTTCCTGAATGATAAAGAAAGAATGATCATAAATAAAGAGAATTTATTGGCTTTTAAATAACTGATCTTTTTGATTAATATGATCTTAAATGATTAAGTGATCTAATGATCTGGACGTAAGTTTGCTTTTAAGTTGCTGAATTTAAAGTGTTAAAATAAATCAGCTTGGAAAGCATGATCATAAAGGACTCGAAACTATGATCATTATACTTAAGAAAGCATGATCACAGAACATCAGAACGATGATCATTAAGTCATTGTAAGCATGATCATTATTGGTTCGAAAGCATGATCATTATACTTATACAGCTTATCCACAGATCGGAATTCAGCATAGGTTTCTAACTCGCTTTTAACTTGTCTCCGTGGACACTTCTGACGCCCAATCTAGCGGAACAATGATCAAGAGAGTGTACTTTTTTATCGTTCCCACCCTATTGAGCACAAAATTTAGTCTGTATTCGCTGATAATGAATTGCTTTGATGGATTGAGCACAGGTGCGTATTAACTAGGAAGCATGATCATGAAATTGTCATGTTTGTGTATTCTTGGTCTGTGTAGATTGAATTTTCAATGGTTGAGCCCTTATAGGCGTTGAATCCCCATTGCAAAAGCATTTGTCCGTAACTTAGCTCCTAAATTATATGCTTCCGGAACGATATTTACTTGATCATTTTTCCGGAAGTTGATCATTTCTAATGTGCAGTTACTTGGATCAATATCGCTAAGTTTGTGCCTTGATCATGCTTCATAATTTGGCGTTATTAATTATCTTACGCGTTACGTATTCCATGATCATTCTTCCGGTTACGCTCTAATCTTATCTTGTTTTCTGGCATTCAAGCTTCTCTTCTATTTTGAATCTTTTGTCCATTCTGCGTTTTTAAATTTTTATTGGCTCGAAAATCTATAAATTAGAATGCAAATCACACCAACCGTAATCTATGATTGTATTTCAATCGTTCCGAAGATTTTTTGCTGAAATTCCATTTACATTGTAAATAAGTGATGCTGTAACACTTTAAATGTATGTCAGAAATAGCATGGTTATACATGATAAAAATGGTCATTTTTTGTGTTTGTCTTAGCCGCTGTTTCATCAAACTGTAAAAATACAGTCTATTTTATGTGATTTCACTCATAAATGTATGTTCATGTTTTTGTTGTGTTTGTTGTTAATCGCTGTACAATTTGTACTTAGTTAATCATTACGGAAACTGGCAATGAAAAGAGAACAAACGATTGATAAGCTCTATCAGCTAGCCGAACAAACTCAACAAGTTCAGGCTGACCGAATTGAGATTATTTTGGAAGAGCGAAGTGATGAACATTTCCCTCCAATGTCTAAAGCTATGATGGAGACTCGTTCTGGTTTAACGCGTCGCAAACTCGATGAAGCGATCACTAAGCTTGAAGCTGATGGCCATCAGTTTACAAAGAACAACGCCAATCATTACTCGATTTCATTGACAGAAGCTCACATGTTGATGGACGCGGCAGAAGTGCCAAAGTTCCACCAACGTAAGCAGCACGCTGACAATAAGCCATGGATTATCAACGTACAAAACCAGAAGGGTGGTACGGGTAAATCAATGACAGCGGTTCACTTAGCTGCTTGTTTATCTTTGAATTTAGATAAGCGCTACCGTATCTGTCTAATTGACTTGGATCCACAGGGCTCTTTGCGTCTGTTCCTAAATCCACAAATTAGTGGGGCAGAGCACGACAGTATCTATTCTGCCGTCGATATCATGTTGGATAACGTGCCTGAAGGCCAAGACGTAGACCTAGAATTTCTTCGTAAGAACGTACTATTGCCAACTCAGTATCCAAACCTGAAGACAATTTCTGCATTCCCAGAAGATGCGATGTTTAACGCTGAAGCGTGGCAAAGCCTTTCACAAGATCAATCTCTTGATATTGTTCTTCTGTTGAAAGAGAAGCTTATCGATAAAATTGCCGATGATTTTGATGTGATTATGATTGATACCGGCCCGCACGTTGACCCTCTAGTGTGGAACGCAATGTACGCGTCGAACGCACTTCTGATTCCATGTGCAGCGAAGCGTTTGGACTGGGCTTCAACGGTTAACTTCTTCCAGCACTTACCAACGGTTTACGAAATGTTCCCGGATGATTGGAAAGGGCTAGAATTTGTTCGTCTAATGCCTACCATGTTTGAAGACGACAACAAGAAACAGGTGTCAGTTTTGACAGAAATGAACTACCTGCTGAATGACCAAGTCATGATGGCAACCATTCCAAGAAGCCGTGCTTTTGAGACCTGTGCCGACACTTACAGCACGGTTTTCGATCTAACGGTGAGCGACTTTGAGGGCGGTAAGAAAACTCTAGCTGTTGCTCAAGACGCAGTACAAAAAAGTGCTCTAGAATTAGAGCGCGTATTACATAGCAACTGGCCTTCACTTAATCAGGGATAACAACAATGGCAATTAAAACATCTGACTTAAATGCAAAGCTATTTGGTAAAGCAAACAAACGTCGCGTAGCAACGCCTCAAGAAGCGCAAACTGCTGCCAAAGAACAGGCTCAAGTGATTGAACTTTCAGTTGCGGGCGAAGAGTTGGTTTCATTTGAATTGGTTCGTATTCCGGCAGCCGATGTCGCAACTCGAACGGTTGTTTTTGAAGAGAATGCTCGTGAGCAATCTTTCTTAAACGAGCACGCGCTTTCTGATGTTCTTACTACATTAAAAGAACGTGGTCAGCAATACCCAGCGGTTGGTCGTAAGAACAAAGACGGTAAGATTGAAGTTCTTGATGGTAGCCGTCGTCGTATGTCATGTATTTTGGCCGACAAAGAGTTCTTAATCTATGTTGCTGAAAACATTAACGGCGAACACGCTAAGTTCTTATCTGATGTTGCAAACGCTCATAAACCGCTTTCTCTTTACGAGAAGGGTAAAGAGATGCAAGCGAAGCTGGATAAAGGCGAAGCTGAAGACCAAAAAGCACTGGCGAAAATGTTCCAGTGTAGTGAAGCTTTGGTGAGTGGTGCATTGAAAGCGGCCGCTTTACCACTTGAATTGCTACAAGCTTACCCAAATGTGAGCGACCTTGGTCGTCCAACTATTGTTAAACTGCACAAGCAGTTTGGTGGATTGACGAGTGAACAACAGCAAACATTGCTGACTAAGTGTGATGCTTCTGAAGGTTTTGTTTGGCAGCGTAGTGAAGCTCAAGGCGTAACTCGTCTAACCAAAGACGTGACAGAAACTTTGGAAGGTTGGATTCTTGAATTGGCACCCGCGCCAGCAAAGAAAGCCTCTCCAAAAGTTGAGCTCATTAAAGGCCGTGCTTCATACAGCCGCAAAGGTTCAAACTTAGCGTTGAACCTTAAGAAAGTTGATGATGCGACAATGGAAGAGATCCTTGCTTTCGTACAATCGAAGCTCGACTAAGTCGACGACTTTTCATTCCTACTCTAAAGCCGCTTTATGCGGCTTTTTATTTGGCTGTGATAAACTGTGTTTAGATGAATCTGGACGCTAACTATGACAAACCCAACCAACTCTTTTCTGCATACACTTTCTAATATTGCTCAACATAACGATCACCGTTACGGTGTGGTCTTTGAAGGTGATTTTGATTGGCAAAACTCTGCTGTTTTTACCTTCCTTCAAGACTCATGCACTCCGAGCATCTTCCAGATTGGCGGTACGCCATTTGAAGGTGTAATTCATGTTCCAGTAAAAAAAGGCCAACAACTGCTTGGTCGTGAGTGCCAAGTTCTTGTTTGTGATTTTAGAGAACAGTTTGATGCGAATGGTTTTAGTGCCGCGCTCGGTTCGTTAGTCGGTGGTGGACTGTTGTTGGTGTTGCCGCCAAAAATTGATGGCTCTGAAGATAGCGAGAGCTTTGGTCAACGTTGGTTAAAACTCCATTTCGACAAACTGATCTCTGTTTCACAGCACAATGAAGCAGAGGGGGTTACTCAAGCGACTAACGCTCTTCCTAAGAAGCAAAGCGTTAAAAATGGTTTGGACAAATTCGAACAGCAAAAAATGGCCGTCGAGTTAGTTAAGAAAGTCGTCACAGGACATCGAAAACGCCCACTTATTTTAACTGCAGACCGAGGGCGAGGTAAAAGCTCAACTTTGGGTATTGCAGCTGCGGAGCTTTTGGCAGAGCGACAGGGCTTAAATATTATTGTTACCGCTCCGTCTGTGAAAGCGATTGAGCCGGTATTTTCTCATGCGTTACAGGGACTCGATACGTGTGAAGCAATTAACGCGACTCACATTGGTTATCAAGGTGGAAGTTTAAGGTTTGTCCCACCAGATGAATTACTTAAATCTAAGCCTGATTGCGATCTGTTATTGGTTGACGAAGCGGCTGCAATTCCAATCCCAATGCTTAAATCCATGGTCGATATCTATCACCGTATGGTTTTTTCAACCACGGTACACGGTTACGAGGGTAGTGGACGAGGGTTTGGTATTAAGTTCGAATCTTGGCTTTCTGAGTATCGTCCGGGGTGGAAAGGCTTTAAGCTCGAACAACCGATTCGTTGGAATAACAACGATCCACTAGAAGCTTGGTTGTTTGATTGCTTCCTGCTTGGTAACGACGTATCGCTAAGTGACTCCGCAGTTCATGAGTTAGATAGCTTTTCTGCTGAAGAAAGCAACCAGTTAAACTTGGTCGAGTTGTCAAAAGCAGAATGCTTGGCTAATCCTGAGCAGCTACAGCAATGTTTTTCTCTTCTCGTTGATGCGCATTATCAGACGTCGCCGAACGACTTAATGCAGTTCTTAAATAATCCAGCTATCCATTTATATGCTGCTTGGCAGAAAGATGAATGTCTTGGTTGTATGTTGGTGACGGAGGAGGGCGGTTTAGATAAAGAGTTGACCACTCAGGTTCAACTTGGAAAGCGCAGGCCTCAAGGTCACCTGGCTCCTGTTTTACTCGCAAACCAACTTGGTTGTACTCAGGCTGCGACTAGTCGTTGCCTTCGAGTTATGCGCATCGCAGTTTCAACTCACCATCAAGGTTCGGGAATTGGGCGTTGGATGCTGAAGCTGCTATCACAGCAAATCAGCCAAGCAGATTACCTGGCGACAAGCTTCGGTGCGACCAGTGATTTGATTTCTTTCTGGCGTGATAGTGAATTTGTGCCTGTTCATATTGGCCACCAGCGAGATCAGGCAAGTGGGTGTCATTCTGTTTTGATGGTTAAGGCACTTAACTCAAGCTCTCAAAGCTGGATTAACCAAGTTCAAAATCACTTCGAGCGTAGCTACTGTTTTCTTGTTTCTGGTTCTTTAGTTTTACTTGAAACGGATATGGTGCGCGCACTGCTGCCAAAGAGTGTACAAACCGTGAGTGAGTTTGAAACTCAATTAGTTAGAAATCACGTAAACGGTGGCAATAGTTATGATACGATTAGCTTCAGCGTATTGAATTTGATTCTGCTCAGTAACGATCGAGAAGCCAGTGTTTCTGACTTACTTATCGCAAAGGTCGTTCAACAGAAAGAGTGGGAGATTTGTGTCGAGCAGTTTAATCTTGTTGGTCGTAAACAAGCAGAGAGTCAGTTTCGCAAAGATGTCGGTGTTTTGTTAGCAAATTTACAGTGTAAATAGACAGGTCATCATTTTAATAAACTTACCGCTACGAATTAGATTTACAGTGTAAATTAGAATCTTGGATTTACACTGTAAACTGGAACACAATAACGAAATCAGGTTTTACCCGGATTTCCGGTTTTAGCCTTTCTGTTTTATCTCTCCATTACAGCCTCTAATCTTTTATACCTACTGGTCTTTACTATTTGGCCCAACCTCGTATCAACATTCAATCGCACGAAATATCTTGGAAAATTCACTAATGTATTTGTAAAGGTGAAGCCGATCATAAAATGTGTCAGTCTTATTTATGAGTCATGTTTGCAGAATCGAAAGTAAGTGATGTGACGCTGATTATTCTAATAATGTGATTCTAAGCGCAGAACGAATTATATAGACTGAATAACAACTGAGTCATTAGGGATACTCAATTCGAATGTGGGATAACATCGTTACATTGTCGGAAGATAAGCAACAAGTGATGGCGTGTCTGCCAACTGGGTTTGTGGTCGACGCAAGCTTTGATAATAAGACGCTGCCAGCAACCTTGGAAGCTTTGAACGCATCAAACTATTTTATTTTCGAAGAAGAGGTTTTGCGTTTTGTCACTCTTGCTAAAGAAGGTAAGGGGGAAGCTTATGAAGGAATCTTGATTGCAGAAGTTCGAAATGCCAATGTTACGGTCGAATTATCTGATGATGAGATGCTCGCAAGTCTTGTGGTAACGGGGCCATATAATGGACATGCGCTGCGTGGTAGCGACATTATTCATTGTTTAGCTCAAGCCCACATAACAAAAGGAATTAATAAGTTAGCGCTCAGAAAAGCATTAATGATGAGTAACAAGCTTAAGCCGGGCGAAAAGTTTACTCAGCCAGTCGCCAAGGGGACACAACCCGTAAAGGGTAAAGACGCAAAATTTGCCGCTTTGGTTGAAGATATTACTCGCCAAGTTTTGAAGCCTCGCAATAAAGACGAAGGCAAGATCGATATGCGAGATTTGGGACAAACCATTACCGTTGGTCAAAATGATCACTTAATGAAACGTACCCCCGCAACCAAAGGCATTGCAGGCTTTACCGTCCAAGGTCGAGTTATCCCACCGCTTCCTGGACAAGACAGTTTAATCAAGCCTGGAAAAGGTACCTACATCTCCCCTGAAGATCCCAATCTACTACTCGCCTCACACCCTGGATTGCCCATCATTAAAGATCGAACCATCGAAGTGGATGACGCCTTATGTGTCAGCAACGTCGATGTCTCAACTGGGCACGTTAAATTCAAAGGCAATGTCTTTGTCTCTGGCAACATCGAGCCAGGGATGATCGTCAAGGCGACCGGAAGTGTCACGGTGGGTGGTTTTATTGAATCAGCCGAAGTTCAAGCTCAGGGAGATATCAAAGTCGCGAAAGGTATTATCGGCCACACCACCAAAGAGGGTGAGCCAAAAAGTTGTAAGGTATTCAGTAAAGGTTCCATTACTGCAAGCTACGCACAGAATGCCGAGCTACAAACCGCCGGTGACCTTCGACTTGGTGTGCACAGTATGAGTAATGACATTCGCTGTGGTAACAATCTTATCGTGATGGACAGTTTGAAAAAGCATGGCACGCTCAGTGGTGGCGAAGCTAAAGTCGGTGGAAAGATAGAATGTGTGTTCTTAGGTGTTGAGGGAGACACCGCAACCAAGGTACATGGTTTTGCACGCTACGATGGCTACCGACAAAAGATAGCCGAGCTGAAGGAAACTTATAAACACACTCAAGAGCAAACCATGGGTGTGATCCGCCAAGAGTTAGAATTTAAGAAGCGCCCGAAAGCTGAGAGAAGCGAAGAGCAAGCCCTAGAAATTGAGCAGCAACGTGAGAAGAACAACCTCGCCATTGAAAATACTAAGTCGCAGTTGGATACCCTCGAAGCGGAATTTGAAACCAACCTTGCCGAATGCACCATAGAGGCTCATGAAAAAGTGTATACCCGAGTGACGATCCAGTTTGGTGATGAGACGGTCACTACTAAGCGAACGCATGGTGGCAGTGTATTCTCGTTCAATCAATACGAGATTCAATGTTCATTTAAGATGGAACAAGAAGATATCTCATTGTGATTGAAAGACTCTCAGTCTGAATGATTCTGACTAGATCGGTTCGAACCGTTTTCTATATATTCGAATAAAAAAAAGGGGGGGAGCTGATGCTCCCCCCTTTGCTTGTCACTGATATTGATTTAGTTAGATTCTTTAAGTCACATGAGCGCTTTAACTTGCAGCTCTTACCTTACCTTGCTTCAAGTCTGACAGAACTTGCGCTTTTGGCCCGTCAGCAATAATGCAGCCTTTCTCCATTACGATCACTCTGTCGACAATGTCCAACATCGATGTTTTGTGTGTAATCAGAATTAACGTCTCGCTTGGTAGCAATTGGTTAAGCTGGTGCTTGATGTGCATTTCTGAACGGTTATCCATCGCACTGGTCGGTTCGTCCATCAATAGCACTGGAGGACGGCCTAGGAAGGCTCTAGCAATGGCAATTGACTGACGTTGACCACCAGACAGCAAACCACCGCCTTCGCCCACTTGGCGTTCTAAGCCTGCTGGATCTTGCTGAGTAAAAGCGGTAACACCTGCACGGTTCGCAGCATCCATTACATCACGGTCATCGACCAATGGACGACCTAAGGTAATGTTGTCTCTTACTGAGCCATAGAATAGGTTACTGTCTTGCGGTACACAGCCTATATTGCGTCGTACGTCGACATGATGTAGTTGCTCCATGTCGGTGTCATCAATGCGAACATGGCCTTCTGTGGGCTTATACAGGCCCATAATCAGGCGCTCTAGAGTCGTTTTACCTGAACCAATTCGGCCAATGATCGCCACCTTTTCACCAGGTTTAATATGCAGTGTTAAGTCTCTGATAGAAGCGACTGGCGAGTCAGGGTAGTGGAACGTCACTTTGTCTAACGCGATATGACCTTGGATAATCGGACGATGAATGTAGCGTTTGCCTTCTTCTTGTTCATCAGGCATCGACATGACTTGCTCAATCAGAGTCATCGACGATTTCGCTTGGTTATAACGTGTAGAAAGCAAAGACAGTTGAACAAGAGGACCAATCGCACGGCCACTCAGCATGGTCGCAGCAATCAAGCCACCCATAGTCAGTTCACCTTCAGCAATGAGATACACACCAAAAATGATCATACCTACGTTAGTACTTTGCTGAACAAAGCCGGCGGTGTTTTGGATGCTGTCTGTGATGCGTCGGCTTTTGATATTCCAATTTGCCATGTGCGCAACCGCTTCTTCCCAACGGAATTGGAACTGACTCTGCGCGCTGAAGAGCTTAACCGTCTCTAACCCAGCCAAACTTTCAATCAAGTTCGCGTACTTCTGAGAAGCAAGACGAGAGCCCTCTTCAATAGTACGACGCAGTGGACCTTGGATTAACAGTGCATAGATGATCAGAATAACCACGCCGACAACAGGAACAAATACAAGGTTTCCGGCCATTAACCAAATCAACGCCAAGAACATCAGCGCGAATGGTAAGTCGATTAACGAGCCGATGGTTGCTGAGGTAAAGAACTCACGGATTGATTCGAACTCTTGCAAGTTTTTGGCAAAAGCACCGACAGAAGCAGGCTTTGCTTCCATACGAATCCCTAATACCTTACTAAACAGCTTGGAAGAAATGAGGATGTCGGATTTCTTACCGGCAACGTCAATGAAGTAGCTTCGCATCAATTTGAGCAGCAAATCGAATAGGAACACGACAAAGATACCACTCGCTAGCACCCACAAAGTTTCAAAGGCAAGGTTGGGAACGACTTTGTCATACACCAAGCGTGTGAACATTGGCGCGGCTATCGCGAAGATATTGATCAGAATGGAGGCTATCAACACATCTCGGTAGATGTTTTTTGATTCCCAAATGGTACTCCAAAACCAATGCCCTTTACGTGTTTTTAGAACCTCTGGTGAACGTTCATCATAGCGAAACTGTTTCTTTACCAAGAAGTAGCGGCCGATGAATTGTTCTTTCAGTTCTTCGACAGGAATGATGATTGGCACCATTCCGCTTTCCGCTGTAATGATTTCCGCTTCTTGCTTTTCTAAATCAATGCTGTTGAGAACGCACGCCTCACCTTGTTTAAGTAGTAAAACCGCAGGCAGAATCAGGTGAGGTATCTTTTCCAAGTCGGAACGGTTTTCTTTCGCCACCAATCCTGCTCGCTCTGCAGAACGAGGGAATAGGAAAGGGGTTAGCTTTCCGTCTGATAATGGTAGCCCATTGATCAACGCTTCAGGCGAGTTAGCTAACCCGTAATATCGGCTAACGTAGATCAGTGAGTTCAATAGTGGATCTTGCATGTGATATAACCCTTACAACTATTTATCAACAATGAAGCCTTGGAACACTTCTACGTAGTTATCAGACAAGATATCTAGCTGAGTCTGAGTTTCTATTCGAGACGCGATGGTGGTGACGCCTAGGTTGTGAGCGGTTCTAGAGATCGACGTTAAGGTGAACTTTTGTTTTTCGTCATCCAGGTTATGTGTGAACAGGTAATCTAGCTTCACATAGCTTGGACGGTATTCGTTGATGTAATCCAGAGATTGGAAGTTACGTCCGTAGTTATCGACACCAAACACCGCTTCAGCATTGCGAATGGTGTTACACAATAGTGCCGTGTAGTGCGGAACGTTGATGAAGCAGTTTTCTGGAATCTCAAAGTGCAACAGGTGAGCGATTGAAGTATTTTGTTCAAGCGTCTTACCGATCCAGCGGATGAAGCTTGGTTGAGAAATACTGCTTGGCGAAATATTGATAGCAACAGGGCTTGTTACTTCTTTCGCATTCAGTTTTTCAATCATCTTCTCGATAACGTATTGGTCGAGAATGTGGCTCATTTCAAGCTGTTCTAGTGCGTACAAGTACTGGTTAGCACCGTAACGCACGCCATCTTTTTCAATCGCAGAGAATACTTCTTGGTGATACGTTTTACCAAAGGCATTATTTGCAGCCTGAAGACGGAAGGTAATGAGGTCGTTGATGATCGCTTCTTCAACCAACATACGCCATTGTTGTTTACCCATCACAGCGCCGTGATCGTCTGCGGTTACGTAACCGTAAGCAAGCTCTCGGTTCGCCTTGGCACTTGAGAGTGCGTTATCAACCAACGACATGATTTCGGTACTGTTTTTTCGGGTGTTGCTGTATGTCACACCTAATGCGATGTGTGGATTCGCCGTACCTGTAGGGTCTGAACCTAGGTTTTGAATGCAATTTACGATGCTGCCCGCGACAAGTTTAAGTTCGCTTTCGTCAATGTTCGGCATAATGAAACCAAACTCGTCACTAGAAATACGGGCGATGGTGATATCTGGTGATGAAATTGAAGCCTGTAGCTGTTCAGCCAGTTGATGAACCAAGGCATCACCCTCTTGGTAGCCTTTTTCGTCGTACTCTTCACTAATAAATTCGGCTTTTAGTACCGCTAAACCACCTAAGCTAGACTCTTCTAACCACTGGGTTAACTGAGACATGTAGTAAGCACGGTTACCTAACTGAGATACAGGGTCGATATACGCTCTTTCACGCAGCTTTTGAGCTTCTTTCGCTTGGTTTTTAAATGCCAGTTCAACTTGAGTCGACATGTGGTTGATACCGTCGACAACCAAGGTTAGATCTTTTGTCTTTGGACGAGCTAGAGGTTCGCCAAACTGGTTCTTGGCGATCTGATCCATCTTAGTAATGATCAACGAGAGCGGGCGTAAAGCGCGTTTAAGGATCCAAGATATAGACACTAAACCGAGCAAGAAGATCGTGCCAAAGATGCTTAATAAGCGGATGAATGCTTGCCAAAGTTGATCGTAGGCAGGGCCTGGATGACTTACGATCTCTACTTCTGCCAGTTGCATCCAGCCACTGGTGATCACGCGGCGGTCATGAACAGGCTCGAACAGGTTTAGGTTGGTAAACCACTCCGGTACGCCAGTTGGCTTTACAGGGTATGAGCGGAGAATGTCATCACCGCTGTCGAGAAAGATCAATCGAACGACGGAATAAGAACTGCCATCAAACAGGGCGTTGATTACAGACTCCACTGCCACCTTGTCTTTTTCTTCTAGGTAAGGGGCGAGAGCCAGTCCAACAGTATTAATGGTATTACTTACCTCAGAGCGTTGCTGCTCCTCTAAGTATCCACGGGTGGTATTGAATTCGATCATAAAAACTGACGTCATCAGCAGTATGAACACTGCAACCATCCCGACCACAAGCTGTTTATATAAAGTCATTGTACCTACTCATCGTAATTGATAATGGGTTTGTTTAATTTTAGAGAGCGCTCACGAGAACGTAAGTCGTTCCATAAGCTCAATCTTGAAGATTTCCCTGCTAATTTACCGCTGCCCGCTGCCGATTTTATCAGCCAAAGATTTTTACCGTTGAAACTGTAAATCGGTCGTAGATCTGGGCGTTTGGAACCGCGTTTAATTTCAGGGTTTAAGTTGTCCAAAATTAGTGGCTCTGCACTCGGTGTTGAGTAGTACGCCAACACCATATGGAATTGGTTTAACTCCAGTGCTTTTACGTACACTAATCGCAATTTCTTATCTGGGACGCCCAGTTCAAGCAAAGAGAAGTATTTTGCGATAGTGAAATCTTCACAGTCACCAGCATTGCTGCCTAAAAACTCCAGTGGTGTTGCCCAATAGTCGTTTTTTCCCCACAGTAAGTTGTCATCGACAAAGTACATCTGGTTGAAGAATTGGTTCACTGACCTGAGCTTCTCTTTTTCATTTAATCTGTCGTATGACGTCATGTTTGAACGCCACGTTGCTACTCGCTTTCCGGCTCTATCGCCGTAGGTTTTGGTCACCGCATCTATCCACCTTTGGTCGCTCTTGTTGAGCGCCACAGAGGTAAAAGAGGTAAGAACTAGCAGCAATAGCGAAATCCGAGACTTCATAGCCTCTGCTCTTGTCTATTTACTGCGTACTGAAAGGCGTTATCAAACATCCAACGTCCTTACTCTTTTAGTGCATTGTTTTGAGCACTTAATAGTGGCTTCAACATGTACTCAAGCACGGTTCTTTTGCCTGTGATGATATCGACTGAGGCAGTCATGCCCGGAATGATTGGCAACTCTTCGTTCTGTCCAAAATTGTGTTTTTCGGTGCGCACACGCACGATGTAGAAGCTGTTGCCTTCTTCATCTTGAGTGGTATCGGCACTGATGTGCTCTAGTACGCCTTCTAGACCGCCGTATTTAGTGAAGTCATAGGCACTGAACTTAACGATGGCAGTCAATTCTGGGCGTAGGAAAGCGATATCTTGTGGGGCGATTTTCGCTTCAACCAAGAGAGAGTCTTCTGTCGGTACAATCTCAACGATGTCCATACCCGGTTGGATAACACCACCGACAGTATTAATGCCCAATGTTTTAACGGTGCCAGTTACAGGAGAAACCACCACAGTACGGTTTACTCGGTCTTCAAGGCCAACAGCCGATTCGGTCATTGCAGAGAGCTTATCTTGCGCTTGATTGAGCTTTTCTTGTTGTTCGGAGCGGAAGTTCAGGGCAGCATCAATACGGCTGAGCATGGATTCTTTGATTGCTGAGCGTAGCAGAGGGATTTTTAGCTCGCTTGAGGTCATTTCTCGGCGAGTGTCGTTCACTTGTCTTTGCAGTTTAAGTAATTCAATTCGTGGTACCACCCCTTCATCGGCGAGGGGTTTGGTGATATCCAGTTCTTGGCGAGCAAACTGGTAACTCTGTTTTAGGTTGCGAACCCGCGCCTTAATCTCAACTAGGTCTTGCTGTTTCTGTTCAACTTGTTGATCAAAAACAGAAAGTTGGTTTTTTAGGTTATTCAGATCTTGACGATATTCGGCTTTTTGGCGATTAACCAGTTTAGGCTGAAGCTCGTAGAATTTTGGTGGAAAGGCGAGTTTACCGTAATCAAGCAACACGCTTTTTTTCCACTCTTCAACAGAGAACTCTTCGTTAATGACGACACTGGTTAATGAAGCGGATAGCATCAACACGTTGGCGGTTAAGTTCGCCACTTGTTGTTCACGTTCGCGGAAGTCCGAACGGAATCGAGTGTCATCGATCAACAGTAGCTGCTGACCTTTCTGAACACGTTGACCTTCTTTAACTAAGATCTCTTTAACTAAGCCACCTTCAAGGTTTTGCACCACTTGGATTTGAGAGGAAGGGATCACTTTGCCTTGGCCAACGGTAACTTTGTCGATCTCTGCCCAAGCAGACCACCCAATAGCAGCAATAAAAAACAGAACGATCACCCACAACATAATACGCGCACTGGTGGGCGTATTGAGGAGTAGTGCCGCTGTTTTATCGTCGACATACTCAAGCTCGGTCTCGTTCAATTTGCTGAAATTTTTCTGACTCATAACAGTCCTTGTTCGCTAAGTAAAAGTGCAAGCCTATTGAGTGTATTCTTACTTCTTATAAATGTTAAGATTTTGTTCCTTTAAATCTTTGAATTTATATATTTTTTAAGACTTATCGGTTCTTGAAATCGGTTTTATCGAGCTGATGCTTTCTTAGTTTGTCATACAGCGTTTTTCGCGACACCTGCAGCTCTTGTTGTACTTCTTTTAAACGACCTTGATGGCGATGTAGTGCCTCAATCAAGATAATTTGTTCAAAGCTATCGGTACGTTGGTTTAACGACTGTTGTTGTTCTTCAATGCTGACGTCGAGTTCGTTATCGTCATTTTGCTCATTAGTATCGCTGTCGAGCGACGGCTGCTTAATTTGAGTCAAGACTCTGAGTTCGGCATGCTGGCGAAGCTGGCGAATGTTCTCTACCCAATGCGTTGCAATGAGTCGTTGAATCTCTTTTTCTGTAATAACGGGCGGCGGCAACTGATAGCGACTTGCTGCACCGCGAGCAAAGTGTTTGAACAAAGACCCAATATCTTCCGTTCTTTGCGCCAAGGGTAGTAAATTAAATTGGCGCAGTTCACCTGTAATTGTAGTAGGAACTATTTTGGTTGCGATAATGATACAAGTTGCATTGGTCTTGCATGAGTTTTCACGAAGTAGAGTGGGTTTTAGATTCGCTAACCACAGCCATTGATCCTGAGTTAATGCTTCTGTCTCATGGATATAGATCGTTCCACCTTGATGCTTCAAGAACAGTTGCAAAACAAACTGATGAAATGTCGCTTCGTCACTGCGTGGCAAATTAAACGCAGCAACAGGGCAAAGTTCCGCAGTTTGATGACTGTGTAAATCATGAGTGTATTGTGCTGTGACCCTTTTCCCCGTCCCTAAATCACCAACAAACAATAGAAGTGGGTTGGTTTTGGTGTCTAAGGTGATCAGTTCTCGGCGTAATGCCTGCATTGATGGCGATTGACCAATCAGTTTTGGGCCCACCTGATTTTGCATCGCCAACTCTTTACGCAATAGGTTGTTTTCTTCAACCAGTGCGAGCTTATCTGCGGCTTTTCTTACTGCTGTGAGGAGGGCATCGACCACAAACGGCTTTTCCAGAAAATCATAAGCCCCGGCTTTCATCGCAGATACCGCGGTTTGCACGTCACCATGCCCGGTAAGTACAATGACCTGAAAATGAGGATTTTGGCTCAGTAATTTTTGCGTTAATTGAATGCCATCCATCACCGGCATGTGAATATCGGTAATGACAATCCCGGCTTGCGTGGTATTTATCTTCTTTAGAGCCTCAATAGCATTAGGAAAGCAGACGATATCGATGCCTTCAATCAGCATGGCTTGTTCTACGGAGTCTCGGATAGCGGGTTCATCGTCGACAAAATAGAGTTTGGGCATAGAGTGCAAAGCCGAGTCCTTAGCTGTATGTGAGATTAGCAATAATGTGAAATTCGTTTTCTCGTTAACAATACCAATTCTGCGTCAGTTGTTAACTTTGTATAACGGGATATTAAGCGAGAATACCATGCCTGACGGCTCCAACTGGGCTGCACTGATCGAGCCGTGATACGCTTCAATAATCCGTTTAGATATAGAGAGTCCAAGCCCTAAACCTTCAGGCTTAGTGGTGAAAAACGGGTCAAAAAGTTGTTCAAGCTTGTCGGCAGACATACCAATTCCGTTATCCCAAATGATCACCTGACACATGTCTTCATGCAGTTGCCATTCAACGCCTATCTGTGGAATAGCCTGTTGGGCTGCTGTTTGTTGAACTGTTGTTTGTTGGAGCAAGGTTTGTTGATCTATGGCTTGCTGCTGAAGAGCTTGAGTCGCGTTGTGAATCAGATTCACCAGCACTTGTTCGAGCTCGGTCGGATGAATCGCGATATTAATGTCATCTGGTACCGTGCTTAACCTGAGCGTGATGCCTTGCTTGATCATCAGTGCGCTGAGAATACTGGTGGCATTGTTGACCGCTTGATGCAGGTTGGCTACATGATGCTCTTGTTTGGTGACCTTGCGAGTAAAGACTTTGAGTCGCGCGATGATGTCGGTAATGGTGTTGTTTAGGCCAATCATTTTCTCAAGATTACTTTTCACCAAATCGGTTCGTTCCATTTCAAGCAGTTTTAAGCTGTTCTCGCTGTAGGTTCTGAGTGCTGCAAGTGGTTGGTTGATTTCATGATTAATGCTGGCTGACAGCTCACCCAGAACGGCTAATTTGGCGGTTTGGGTTAGCTCTTGTTCTGTCTGCTTCAACTTCGATTGCGACTCTTGGTATTGAAAGATGGTTTGTTGCAGCTGTTGATTGGATTGCTTCAAGTAGTGAGTCCGTTTATCAACGGTTTGCTCTAAGTTTTGGTTGAGTCGGGTCAACGCCACTTTCGCTACGTAGGTTTGGCGCCATGACCAAGCAATAAGCATCACCAAGCTGTAAATCACGACGAAGATGACATCGATCTGCAGTACTTTTATAAGCTCAGCCCGGGTCTCTTTTAGTGCGACCACTTGGTACTGATTGTTACTGACGGCTGCTGGGTAAAGATTAAAAGTACCAAGCTTGAATAACTGGTTGGCCGTGAGCTCTTTTTGGATTTGGTTGGATTGAAGGTTGTTAGATCGATTAGCGTTAGCTTCTGGTTGAGAGCTTGAAGAGCGAAATACTTCGATGATCGAAATTTCGCTTTGACCGTATTGGCGTTGAAGTGAGATATCCGTTTGTTGTTGCTGCGTTAGTGGCAACAATGAATGGTAAAGCCACGGAGTTTGGCTTGATAGAAATACCACTTGGTTAGAGTCGAGTACCACAATCTCAAATTCGTCGCTGGTTAGGATGTTTTCGAGGTTCTCTAAGCTCACTTTTACGGTGATAACACCAACAATGTCATTCTCAACATACAGCGGTGAAGATAGAAAGTAACCGCGTACATTCGAGCGGGCACCCAGTGCGACGTAGTGTGTGTTGTTACCTTGAATGGCAGAAGCAAAGTAGGGGCGAAACGAGAAGTTCTCACCCACAAAGGTGCGAGGCTTTTGATAATTACTGGAAGCGACCACAGTACCACTTGGGTCATGGATATCTATAGTGTCGGCCTGGCTTTGATTTGACCATTCAAACAGCAATTGATTGAGCTGAGCAGCGGAAATCTTGTCTGTTTGCGGTGATGAGTCAAAATAAGAAAGCAAGCGCGGGTCATGACTGAGTAAGTTCGGGATCTGTTTGAATTTGTCCAATTCAGAATCAATTTGTAGGTTGGCTTTATTGGCCGCTTCATTGAGTTGCTGAGTGACGATTTTTTCTTGGAACTGTACTGCCATAAAGTGGGTTGCGGTCAGCCCTGCTGCTCCCAGTAACAACGAGAATAAAACAAAAGGAGTCATTAGGTTAGGCAGTATTTTGGTCACTTGGATCTCTGCTTGTCATCGGTTTGTATAAAGATTATCAATATGGTGGATAGAGTACCGAGATCTTGTTAACACCGAACAGCTTCTGTGAAACAAAACCATGGCTGAGACTTGTGTTTCAAAGGATTACAGCGCAAAATCACAAAAAAATTGAAAGGAGCAACCAAATGGAACTGACAGATATTCGTCGCGAATACGCTAAGGGTGGATTGAGACGTAAAGACTTGGCCGCAGACCCGATTGAGCAATTCAATCTATGGCTAGAGCAAGCCATTGAAGCGAAGTTGACGGACCCTACTGCCATGACAGTTGCTACGGTTGATGAAAATGGTCAGCCATTCCAACGAATTGTTCTGCTGAAGAATGTTGATAAAGACGGGTTCGTTTTTTACACCAACTTGGGTAGCCGTAAAGCGCACCAGCTTGAGCACAACAGCAAAATCAGTTTGCACTTCCCTTGGCATCCACTTGAGCGACAGGTTCATATTACGGGCACGGCTGAAAAGCTGACGGCTATGGAAAATATGAAGTACTTCTCGTCACGTCCAAAAGAGAGTCAATTGGCCGCGATTGCAAGTAAGCAGAGTAGCCGCATCTCAGCTCGTGGGATTTTAGAAGGTAAGTATCTAGAACTTAAACAGAAGTTTGCTAAAGGACAGATCCCAGTGCCTTCTTTCTGGGGTGGCTTCCGAGTTCGTGTCGATAGCATTGAGTTCTGGCAAGGTGGTGAACACCGCTTGCACGACCGTTTCTTGTTCTCTCGCCAAGACAACAGCTGGGATATTGATCGCCTAGCGCCTTAGGCTGCTTGATCGCTTAGCTGTTAACCGATCAAAAAATGCCGTTGATGAGACTTATCAAATCAACGGCATTTTTTTGTCTGCATTTTCAGTGGAACAGTAAATCAGTCACTGTGCAGAACAACGGAGATCTGTTTTTTAAGCAGAGTTTCTGGGATCACTGAGCCTAATCCTGAGTCCAATGCATACTCTATTAACTGGCTTTTACTACGTGCATCAAACTTCTGTTTCAATCTAGCGACATGACCTTCGACCGTTTTGATTGAAATGTTTAACGTCGACGCGATGTACTGTGGTTTCTTGCCGAAAAGCAGTAAAAACCAGCACTTCTGATTCTCTCGAAGTCAGCCGCTTTTGCAGTTTAGACACGCGCGGCTCTGACCCCGCAAGCGATTCCTGGTTGCCTTTTGTTCCTGTTGCCTGACAAACCCAATGACCGACCTCTAAGATCGCGGTATCGGTAAGCTCTTGGCCATAGAAGATGGTGCCTTGGACGTTGTCGTCATCATCAAGCCAAGGGGTTTTAGTAAAGATATGGGCGTGCCAGCGTCCGTCTGGATAGGGGTGAATATCGAGGATCTTAAGGGTACTGCGTGTATCCATCACATGTTTGTCTTGAGCTCTGAAATCTTGCGCGCACTCAGTGGTTTGACTGGGCATGTCGAAGTCAGTCAAGCCAGTACAAGTCTCGCCCTGTTTTAAGCCGATCAATTGGTTGTAAGCAAGGTTGGCGTACACGAAGACCGAGTCAGTATCTTTGCAGCCCCAGCAGCCTGGAAGTTGCTCGAATAAAGAACGATGTATGGAGTTGAGTGGATCTGGCAATGTTTTATCTCGCAATCAGAGGTATCACAATGATATCAGTTTCTTATAGTGCTGCAATGGCCATTTGAGTTTGAACTCTACACGAGAAGTAAAGGGTGAATATCAGTTGAACGGACTGCTGACTAACTGTGTCAATCTCGGAGAATCGATGGGCATAAAGGGTAATAAACAGGCAAAAAAAAGCCAGCCTGAAGAGGGGCTGGCCAAAGACAAGATATGCCTTGTCGACATGTAGAAGATTTTCAGTTTAATTTACGAGGGTCAGGTAAATTAAACTGAGGCATCAATTTGATACCCAGAGTGACTTACTACTCTATCGACGAATCTACTCCTAGGAGTGCTTATGCATAAGGGGGGAATTCCCCTATAAATGCTGTTCAATGTGATAATTGAGAACCTAGAGTAAATATTTAAGATTTTGCTCCTGTGATTGGGAGCCTATAGATCTCGTACTACTCGGAATCCTAGATAGTTAGCTGCGGTTGAAGGTGGTACGTACAGTTCGTTATACACTTTCGCTTCTTCAGGAGAGAAGCTCCACGCGCCACCTTTCGCTAAGCCTTTCTGAGTGGTTGTCCATTCCCATACGTTACCCACCATGTCGTAGAAGCCTGTTGGCGTTGGCAGGAATGACTTAACTGGAGATGTGCTAACGTTTGACCAAGGTGTACCCGCCCAGCCTGTATTGGCTTTGCCAGAGCGGAATTCGTTGCCCCACCAGAAGTTGGTGTCTTGGCCTGCTCTTGCTGCAGCTTCCCACTCTTGTGGCGTTGGCAAACGGTAAGTAAAGCCTGTGTTTTTAGATAACCAACGAGTATAAGCTTTGGCATCATTTTGGCTAACACAAACGACCGGCGAGTTATCTGCTTGCTTAAAGCCTGGGTTCTGCCAGTCATTGTCTGAAACGGTTGTGATCTCTGCATTGACGAACGTATCGCAGGTGTTCATCAGTTCTGCGTCTGTCTGGTAGCCTGTGCTTTCAACGAATGCTTTAAAATCTTGAACACGAGTCGGAGTTGCGGCTAATGCAAATGGCTGTTTGATGGTCACTTGCTTGGCATTGTTTTCACCCAGCAGGTAGCGACCAGATCCAACCACAATCATTTCAGGGCTCTGAATGTCGTTACCCATAGGGTCGGCAAACTTAGTGCCGACATTCAATGAATTCTGTTTGGCTTGTAGTACGGCTCTTAGGTTGTGATCGCGGGCTATCTTCAGCTCTTGATGGAAAGAAAGGTAGCCTTCTTTTTCGATCGTGACCATGTGCTGGCCTGTTGGCAACATCACTTCAACCGGTGTGCTGCCATAGTTCACGCCGTTGATAGAAACATTGTCGTTGTATTGATTGGAACGCACCACCAAGTTAACCCAAGCGACTTCTTTTTGCTGGTCGTTGGCTTGTTGCTCGCTTTGCGTGAAACAGTTTGATGATTGAATACCAAGCAGACGACAAGGTGTGTTCTTATCTGGGCGTGTTTCTAGGTTCGCCGCAATCACCGCTCGGTAACGGTTATCTTCAGAGAAGCCAGAGGATTTCACTTTGTGTTGCAGAACGTGAATATTCAGCGAAGCAGACGCAAGGTGCTCTTTCACTGTGTTCGATTCAGTCGCGTTATCTACCAGACTATGTTGGAACTGTTTTACCGCTTTTTGCAGTGCCAAGGTCACCGTTTGGTCTGAACATTGCGCCAGTGTCATATCGCTACTGCAACGGTTAGTAAAGCTCACGGTTTGCTCTTCCGTCTGAGTGATCTCGTTTCTTAGTCGTTCTGCTCTTGCTCTTAGCTTGTCTTGATTTAGGGTTGCGATTGAAGCTTCTGCCGTCGCTTTCTCGACTTGAATAGCCTCAAGTTCCATCACCAAGCCTTGTTGCTTCTGCTCAGAGTCTGAAATCGCAAGCTTGCCTTCTTTTACTGTTTTCCACGCGTCTTGGAATAGGCTTTGAGCTGGCGAGATGTCGAAATCGGGCTCATCAATCATGCGCGTATAGTCTTGCTCTAGGCTGGCTTTCGCTTTTGCGAGTGTTTGCTCAGCTTGAGCTGATAACTTGGTTAGACGTGCCGTTTGTTGCGCTTGATTGTCGACTTCATTTTGTTTGTCAGCCAGTTTCTTCTCAACAGCCGTTAAGTCGGTATGCTTTTCGAATAGTGAGCTTTCAATATCGGTGACAGAAGGTGCGATCGCTGGTGTTGTTGCTTCTGCGAAAACAGCAGGAGTCATTAGGCAGGGAGCAAGTGCAAATAGTAGAGTAGGAAGACCTTGGCGCATGATGGGCTACTTCAATCGTAATTTAGGTTAATCGAATATTCTAAACGAGAACGCCATTTCGTCTGCAGCTACTGTTTATAACGACTATACAAGGTTATAACGATCATACAGTTTATAACTATCAACAAAATGGCGAGTGTTCATTCAGCTTTGTGAAATAGGCACGGCTATCTGATATAGAGCTAAGCGTTTATATCGGCTTAGCTCTATGTAGAAAGGGTGTTTAGCTTTCTTTGCTAGGAAGAAGCTTAACCCAAATAGTGTCGCTGCCGTTGATGGTAACTGTGCGGTTGTAAGACTCGTAACCTTGTTTTGAAATGGTTACTTGGTGACGACCGCTTGGTAGCGCAACCTCAAGAGGCGTGCTGCCGTACTTAATGCCGTTGATGGTTACTGAGTCGTTGTACTGATCAGAACGTACCGTCACGTTAGCCCACTGTTTGTCACTCTTCTTAACGACCGCAGCGTCACTGCCTGTTAAGCAGTAGCGAGTCGAAACATTCAATAGGTTACATGCTGCAACTGCTTCAGGTTTTGCTTGAAGCTGAGCTTGCATCTGCATGAAGTAAGAGTTGTTACCAGAGAAACCACTCTTGATTGCTTGGCTGTCTTGAACATGGATGTTCAGTTGAACACCTTGCAAGTTTTGCTTCGCTAGTGTGCTTTCTGTGAGCTGCTCAAGTAATTGGCTCTTGAACGTTTGCACGGCTTTCTGATTGGTCAGGTGTTTACCCTGTGCAGTACACTCACCCAGTGTCATTGTTGATGAACATGTGGTGGTGTAACTGGTTTCAAGAACCGCACTTTCACGCAATTCTGTCGCGATACGTTTTACACGAGCTTCAACTTTTGACTCTCTCAAGTTTGCTAGCTCATTATTCAGGCGAGCTTGCTTTTGCTTGATTTGAGAAAGGTGAATTTCGCTCTCGTTCATCGCTTGTTCGTTATCGAGCTGAGCCGATTGATTCTCTTTAACCGCAGCCCAAGCGTCTTGGTAACTTTTCTGGAAAGAGACCAAATCCGTTTCTGGATCTTCAAGCAAGCGACTGTACTGTTTGTCGAGTACAGACTTGGCTCTGTTGCGTTTTGCCTTAAGTTCTTCACCTTCGCGTAACAACTTGCTGTTCTTGTTTTGAAGTTGTTTTAGGTTTTCAGTCGCCGATACTTTGGTTGCTGAAATACGCTCAATATCTGAGTTTTTCTCTGTTAGCTTTGCATCGATAGCTGAAACGGGATCGACTTGATTCAGTTCTTCAGCTGATACCGATGCAGATACCCAAAGAGGGGATAGCGCAAGTAAAAGCGCTGAAATTCGAAAGTTAGTCATAGGTCCCTGCAACTTGTAGATTGAAATTGGCTCGTTAATAAAGTGTCTACTTCCTAGTTGTGAGTCACTAGTTATTAGCAATTAACACAGTACCCGTCTTTATACCGTTTTATTGCTATCCAATCTACTCAAAAGCCAAGTTTCGGTACTTCGGATACACTTTTTACAGGTTTATAGCCAATTATTTGAGCTATATAAGAAAATTTATTCATTATGTTAGAGCGGTGAAGCATTTATTGATGACATGGTTTTTCGTGCTTGAATGCTTGTGAAGCCCCTAAACTTGCCGGAACGATTGGTTTTACAATGGCCGTAGTTTATACACTCTTGATCATCTTTCCGGAGGCATGATCAAGACGATCGCGGTGATGATCTTTTGTTTGAGGTCAGGAAATGACTCTCATGATCATTTACAAATTCATCTTGTGCAGATTTCAGAGTATTATTCTTACTATGTTGACCTGAGTACTTTGCTGTCATGCCAAAACCTTTACCCTTTCCAAACCTAGATTTGTCTCCGCTAGGCCTTACTGGCCCTCGTCCCGCAGAGATCATTACCTTGCCTTCGCATATGGATTGTCATGATCACCATTATTCTCAGGTGGTGATTGGTCTAAAAGGTCAGGCGGAATTTGAAGTCAGCGGTAAGGGTAATCTTGTCGGTCCAGGGCAAGGATGTGTGGTGACAGCAAGCTCTGATCATGCTTTCGGTGGTGTGGTCGGTCAGTCGGATATTCTGGTACTTAACATGCCTGTGCCGAGTGACGACGACCCTCTGATGCTAGAGAAGATTAACCAGCTAGAGTCATCAAATGTCTACTTCCAATTAGACGCGCAAATTCAAAAACTTATCCATATGTTGGTACAAGAGATGCAGGCAAGCCCTGATGATCTGCTATTAAGCCGTGCCTGTAATGATACGGTGATCGCATTGATGCAAAGACACATCTCGGCGTTTGAAACCTCAATCAAAGATTCGCGTTTCGACCTTGAAGCTCTGGATCGTTACATCGAGCAACACCTCGCGAATAAGATCTCAGTCGCGCAGCTTGCAGGTAGCGTGTTTTTGGGCGAAAGCCAATTCCACATGCTATTCAAAGAGCAAATGGGCATTACTCCTCACCAGTATGTATTAGGTAAGCGTATCGACCGCTCTCGCCGCTTGATCGAACAAGGTAATCTGAGTCTTGGTCAGGTTGCAGAATTGGCCGGTTTCTCCGGTCAATCTTCCTTTACTCACACCTTTTCACGCCTTCAAGGCATGTCACCATCCCAATACAAAAAGAAAATTTCTGTTAAATAGTGAAACAAAACGGCATATTATTTTAAAGTTTCATATGTGACGTTGTGTTTGTTTTGTTAATAAAGCGAGTTTTTAGCAAAAAACTCGGAGTTTTTGACAAGTAATCCTTATATACTCTAAATACACTGCAGCCATTGTAGAGATCCCCGGGCTAATTCCGGGTGTGAGATTAAGGAAAACGCATGTTTACAGCTACTGATGTGTTAAAGCCAGAATTCAACGAGCAGCCGCTTGCTGATCTATGGTCGCTTATCTCACCATTATATATGGTGGATGAAACCCAATGGCTAGAGCAACTTCTGCCACTAGCTACCCCTTCTGAGTCTGAAAAGCAGCAAATCACAGAGAAAACGACATCATTGATCGAGGCTATCCGTGCGGATAAGACTTCTATCCAGATGATCGATGCACTGCTGCTTGAATACAGCTTAGATACTCAAGAGGGCATCTTGCTGATGTGTCTGGCGGAAGCCTTGATGCGTATTCCTGATTCAGCAACAGCTGATGCACTGATTCGCGACAAACTGAGCGTTGCGGACTGGAAGTCTCACCTTAAGAATTCTGATTCGGTGTTTGTGAACGCATCCACTTGGGGCCTAATGTTAACGGGCAAGGTGGTTGGACTTTCATCTAAAGAGCAGAGTGCAGGTCAAGCGGTTAACCGTTTAGTGAACAAGCTTTCTGAGCCTGTGATTCGTAAAGCGATGCACCAAGCAATGAAGGTGATGGGTCACCAATTCGTTCTTGGTCGCAGCATTGCTGAAGCGCAAAAGAACGGTAAGTCTATGCGTGATAAAGGTTTTACCTACTCATACGACATGCTAGGTGAAGCAGCACTGACCACTGCAGACGCAAACAAATACTTCAAAGATTACCTAATGGCGATCGAAGCCGTAGGTCGAGACACATATGTCTCTTCAAAGTCTAGCCCAGCACCGTCTGTTTCTATCAAGCTTTCTGCACTTCACCCACGTTATGAAGTGGCGAATGAAGACCGTGTTCTAAATGAACTGTGCGACACACTAGAGCAACTACTGCGCCGCGCTGTCGAGCTTGATGTTGCAATTACGATTGATGCTGAAGAAGCGGATCGCCTAGAGCTATCTCTTAAACTATTCGAAAAACTGTACCGTACTGACCTTGTGAAAGGTTGGGGTAAATTTGGTCTGGTTATTCAAGCTTACTCAAAGCGTGCACTTCCGGTTCTGGTTTGGCTAAACCGCCTAGCGAAAGAGCAGGGTGATTTGATCCCGCTTCGCTTAGTTAAAGGTGCTTACTGGGACAGCGAAATCAAATGGTCGCAACAAGCTGGCTTTACTGATTACCCAGTTTACACACGTAAAGAAGCGACAGACGTAGCTTACCTTGCATGTGCGCGTTACCTATTGAGCCCAAGCGTTCGTGGTAATATCTTCCCGCAGTTTGCGAGCCACAATGCTCATACGGTTTCTGCTATTGCCGTAATGACCGACCATAAAGACTTTGAATTCCAACGCTTACACGGCATGGGTGATTCTCTGTACAACCATGCGATGGAAGCTTACCAACAGTCGGTACGTATCTACGCACCGGTTGGCAGCCATAAAGATCTACTGCCATACCTAGTACGTCGCTTGCTAGAAAACGGTGCAAACAGCTCGTTTGTCCACCGTCTAGTTGATGCGCGTTGCCCAGTGGCAGAGCTGACTCAACATCCTGTCGATATGCTTCTGGCGTTCGATACATTGCACAACACTAAGATTCCTCTGCCTCCAGCGGTTTTCCCTGAGCGTAAGAACTCTTACGGTGTGAACATTGATATTGAAAGCGAAGCGCATCAGTTTGAAGAGCAAGTAAAAGGCTTCTTAAACAATCAATGGACTGCGGGCCCTGTGATCAACGGTGAATCTCTTGCCGAAAGCATGATCAAGGCTGATCAGAACGTTGAGCAAGTGACGGCACCTTATGATCGTCGTATTAATGTGGGTCAGGTGGCTTTCGCTAACCTTGATCATGTTTCCGCAGCGATCACTGGCGCAGACGCAGCATTCGCTGATTGGAACACAACTTCGGTTGAAACCAAAGCGGCTGCGCTTGATAAGTTGGCTGACCTGATGGAAGACAACCTCGCTGAGCTGGTGGCGATTTGTCATCAAGAAGCGGGTAAGACGATTCACGACAGCGTTGATGAAGTACGTGAAGCAGTCGACTTCTGTCGTTACTACGCAAAACAAGCGGACAACCTACAAGGTTTCGAACTAAAAGGTTTTGATGGCCAAACACGAATCGCTTCTCGACAAGGTCGTGGTGTGTTCGTCTGTATCAGCCCTTGGAACTTCCCTCTAGCTATCTTCCTTGGCCAAATTACTGCAGCACTAGTGGCGGGTAACACGGTTGTGGCGAAGCCTGCCGAGCAAACAAGCTTGATTGCAGCTCGCGCGGTTGAACTGATGAATGAAGCGGGCTTCCCTGCTGGCACGATTCAGTTACTACCAGGTCGCGGTGCTGAGATCGGCAGTGCACTAACAAGCCATGATGCGATTGCGGGCGTTGCCTTTACTGGTTCTACGCCAACGGCACAGCGTATCAATGTGTCATTAGCCACTCGTAACGCTAAGCCAGTTCCGTTTATTGCGGAAACAGGCGGTCAGAACGCGATGATCGTCGACAGTACTGCACTGCCTGAACAGGTAGTTCGTGATGTGATTCGTTCAGCATTCGCTTCAGCAGGTCAGCGTTGTTCTGCACTACGTGTGCTTTACATCCAAGAAGACATTGCAGACCGCGTGGTTGGATTGATTCACGGAGCAATGGACGAGCTGAGTGTTGGCATTCCACACCTTCATAAAACCGATGTTGGCCCTGTTATCGACCAAAACGCGAAACAGAAGCTAATGGCGCACTTAGAAAACATGACCAATACCCAGAAGAAGGTGGCTCAACTTTCTCTAGGTACGGATTGTGAACATGGTGACTTTGTTCCACCAAGTGCTTTTGAAATTGATGACATCAGCTGCTTGAAAGAAGAACAGTTTGGCCCAGTGCTACACATTGTTCGCTTCAAAGCGAGTGAGCTAGCGCAAGTGGTAGACCAAATCAACCAAACGGGCTTTGGCTTAACTATGGGTATCCACAGCCGTAACGAGACAACTTACCGTTGGATCGAAAAACACGTTCGTGTGGGTAACTGCTACATCAACCGTGACCAAGTGGGCGCCGTTGTTGGTGTTCAACCATTTGGTGGTCAAGGCTTATCAGGTACTGGCCCTAAAGCGGGTGGTCCTCACTACCTATACCGCTTTACTGATGTTCATTTCTCTCAATCACAAGACAAGGCATAAGGAGCATTATCATGGTTCATCAAGTGACAGGTTTTTCTGATGCTTTGCTAGCGTGGGAACAATGGAATCTTACAGACTTTGATTACAAGAGTGCTCAGGTACTTGCGCTGAAATCAGAGATCGAAAGCCAATCTGCGCCTTTGGCGACGGTGGCGACTTATCATCTAGAGCAAGCGTCTGCGCTGCTTTCTGAACATCACCTAATGGCAGGTCCTACGGGCGAAACCAATGAGTTGTATGCCGCTGGTCGCGGTGTGGCTTTGGTGATTGTTGATGATTGCCAAGAGAAAGTGCCAGCGCTGCAAACTGCAATGGCTTTGATTACTGCTGCGCTATTGGCAGGTAACAGCGTTCAATTGTGCAGTGATGATGTGCAGTTCAATACCTTAGTTGCAGACGCAGCTAAGTCGTCGAATTTGCCAACTAACTTGGTGCAAGTTGCCTCGTATGACGCTGCTCAACAGTTGTTGTCTTGCGATGTACGTAGCGTGGGTTACGTAGGTAACTCGCAAACGGCACAAGCTATCAATTTACAGCTTGCTAAGCGTGACGGTGCAATCGTCGGTTTAGTAGCTGAAACGGATCTGGCGACAATGAATGTTGCCAATGATCCACACCTATCGCTGCGCTTCATTACCGAGCGTACGCGAACTATAAATATAACAGCCGTGGGCGGTAACGCGACCTTGCTCGAACTTGGAAGCGAAGCTCACTAACCTTCAGTAAAATTGGCTCTAAGCACTTTTGGTTCTTTCCAACTTTGGTTTTCACCCTCTTTGGATTTAACTGATAGTGCTTTGGAGCCTGAATACCTAACTCAATGCACTTGCTTGCCTTTCCGGTGAGTGCCTTGCATTGAATTAGGCATGGAAGGCTTTCTACAAAATGAGGACTATCAAATGATAGAAAACAGTTTTGCAATAACGACGACGTTCATTGCGTATCTAATTATGATGCTAGCGATCGGTGTTATTGCTTACAAACGTACATCTAACTCAACTGACTACTTCCTAGGTGGTCGTTCGTTAGGCCCATGGCCTGCTGCACTTTCTGCTGGTGCATCAGACATGAGTGGTTGGTTGCTACTTGGCCTGCCTGGTTACGCTTACGCTGCTGGCTTTGAAGCATTTTGGCTTGCTGGTGGTCTACTTGTTGGTACTTGGGCAAACTGGTTAATCAGTGCAAAACGTCTACGTACTTACAGCATTACGACTGAATCACTGACGCTGCCTGAGTTCCTATCTCGTCGTTTCAATGATAATTCTAAGCTGATCCAAACAATTTCTGCTTTCTTTATCCTTTTATTCTTCCTTTTCTACACAAGTTCAGGCTTGGTAGCAGGTGGTAAATTGTTTGAAACGGTATTCGGCCTAGATTACACAACTGCGGTAATTATCGGTACGGTATGTGTGGTTTCGTACACCCTATTTGGTGGCTTCCTTGCGGTATCTTGGACTGACTTAGTTCAAGGCTTGCTAATGTCTGCTGCGCTATTGATTGTACCAATCGCGGCAATGAACGGTGGCCTAGGTCAGCTGTCTAGCGACCTGCACAACATCAACCCAGAGCTTCTAACGTTATGGAATGATGCGAAGGGTGAGCCGCTTTCTGCTATTGCGATCATCTCGCTAGCGGCATGGGGTTTAGGTTACTTCGGTCAACCACACATCTTGGCTCGTTTCAAAGCAACTCGTTCAAACAAAGATCTTGTGACAGCACGCCGCATTGCGGTTATCTGGACTGCATTGTCTATGGTTGGTGCAATGCTAGTGGGTCTTGTTGGTCTAATTTACGTGACTAACTCTGGCGCACCTAAGCTAGACGATGGCGAGAAGATCTTCATGCTTCTTGTTAACGCGATGTTCCACCCGGTAATCGCAGGTATCCTACTTGCTGCAATCCTAGCGGCAATCATGAGTACTGCGGATTCACAACTTCTTGTTTCTTCATCTGCAATGGCAGAAGATCTGTACAAGCAAGTTCTGAAGAAAGACGCAACGTCAGAAGAGATTGTTCGTGTAGGCCGTTTCGCGGTTATCCTAATCTCTCTCATTGCACTTGTTCTAGCGATGACGCCAGACAGTTCAGTACTAGGCCTTGTATCTTACGCATGGGCTGGTTTTGGTGCTGCGTTTGGTCCAGCTATCGTATTGAGCCTGTACTGGTCTCGTATGAACCGTAACGGCGCTCTAGCGGGTATCGTGGTTGGTGGTGTTACGATTGTACTTTGGAAACAGTTCACGGGCGGTTGGTTCGATGTTTACGAAATCGTACCGGGAATCATCCTATCGACTATCTCTATCGTTATCGTGAGCCTAATCACTGGCGAGCCAGAAGACGAAGTTAAGAAGCAACACGCTGAGTTCGAGAAGAACCTCGTTGAGCTAGACTAATCCCAATGACTATCGGTTAAAAAACAGCCGAATTTACATTGTAAAACTTAGAGTAATAAATAGGGTCACTTTGGTGGCTCTATTTTTTTATGTGAGTACGACCTTTGTCCTATTTCAAATTAAGTCTATTCGAGGTTTTCTGATGTTGAAATTGGGGTTTACAATGTAAATCGAAAGCGTAGGATCTTGAGCGAGAAATGAAAGATCAATCTTGTTGATCGCGTTTAATGTCAAAAAACAAAATAGAAAAGTGGCTGTTTTTTGAACTTAGCGCTCACTTTTGTCATTAGCTCGGTGAATTGTGGAACCGAATTGGACATGATGTGTCAATTGTCAGTAACCACTAAAGACCTATAGGACAAAGGTATGCCTGATCTCTATTGCAAAGGATGTAAAAAAACAACACTACATAAGTCTATAATGAAACGTTGTGAAACAGAGCCCGAGACAGCCTATGGCCGTATGATGCAATGGACGTCAAAGCTATTTAGTGGAAACCTGTACTACGATATGGAAACTCAGCACTTCTGCCGCACGTGCAATTGCCGCTGCGAAACCGGAAGTACTGTTCCCCAAGTTGGTTTAGCCTAACCCATAGTAAGTGCTTACTAACTTGATTCAAAAAACCTCCGTGTTGGGAGGTTTTTGCGTTTCTAGGCTGCTTTGAGTGCAAGTTCAGTTTCAATGGCATTGCCATCAATCTTCACATCCCAACCATAGTTTGAGTACTCATTTGCTAGTGCTTGAGCAACATCTTTTGATACCGTTACGTATGTCCATGAACCAATACCGTAAGGTTTATATGCGAGTTCTTGCGTTTTCATAATAGAGTCATCCTTTCTCTTTGATAATTCTATTATTCACTCTGGCCTATATCCTTTCTTTCGTTTCCGGCTCAACTTATTTGTTAATCGGGTCATTTCTATAATAATTTGTTAATAATCAGAGTTTGATTTATAAGCTCCATTATCTATTTGTATTTATTTATATTTGACGTGAATGCCATGCGTGCATTTAGTTTTTTAAATGTGTGAGCGAGGTTTTCTTCGATTGCTCTAGGTATGGAATATACTGAGCGGAATTTAGAATGTTTAAGGAATGTTATGTCTCAGCATCAACTTGATCGTATCGATAAAGAGATACTACGAATTCTGCATATGAAGGGGCGTTTGCCTGTTGTTGAACTTGCAAAGCAGGTTAACCTCACGACGTCACCTTGCTCTGACAGGCTCAAGCGATTGGAGAAAGAGGGATATATCACGGGCTATCATGCTGAGCTTTGTTCAGAAAAGCTGGGACTCGATGTCCAAGTCTTTATCCATATTCGTCTCGATCAGACTAGCTTTTCTATTTTTGATAAGTTTGCCCAAGCGGTTGAAATGATGCCCGAGGTGGAAGAGTGTTATTCATTGTCGGGAGACTTCGATACCATGATCAAGGTTCGAGTGAAAGACATGAAGGCGTACCAAGCGTTTATGGCAACAAAGTTAGGTACCTTGCCAGGTGTGATTCAGACACGCAGTGAAGTCGTGATTGAAGAGCATAAAAAGGGCTTTGGTGTTAACCCTGAATTGTTGGCAACCTTAAAGTAGGGCACCGGCTTTACTTCAAGCGTGTTTGTTTAGATATAAAAAATGGAAGCCAATAAGCTTCCATTTTTGTGGGACGTTAGAGAAAGAGTAATCCGATAAACTTGTCTGGCTTACTTACAGCGTAATTGCTGCAGAGATTAAGCCAATCACACCACCGAATACACCACCCCAAACCACGAGCCAGCCAAGGTGCTTCTTGATCATGGTTTGAACCATCTCTTTTACAAGCTTCGGTGTCAGTTCATTCAAGCGCTGATCGATGATCGCCTCAATGTTCTCTTTGATTTCATCCATCATCGCAGGCGATTCTAGTTCGTCTTTGATGGCATTTTTTACAGAGTCACTCTTGCTGATTTCAATCACTGACTCTTGCATTTTCTCAACAAATGGCGCTTTCATCGGCTGTAGTGCCTCTGTGCCACCAACCATTGCCAACATACCGCCAAACTGTGAGTTCTCAATAACATGCACCAGTGAGTCGAATGCAGGATTAAAGTCGATCTTCTGAATCACAGGCTCTAGATTAAGCGATTTTCCTGTGATCTCGCTGCTTAAGAAGCGGTCGATGTTACTTTCAGTAAAGAACTGCTCCATCATCAGTTGTTTGATGGCTGCCTTGAACTCTTCAAAGCGCGCCGGAATAACGCCAGAACCGTATAGGCCGGGTACTTTCTCGAACAACATGTGAATCGCAAGCCAGTTGGTTATGGCACCTGAAAATGCGAATAGGCCTGCGTAAAGCAAGTATTGGTTTGCTGTCGCATAGCCGCCAGCAAGCAGTGCTAACGCGATAACGTTAGTTAAGACACTTTTGTTCATGGTTGATCTCTAGAAATAATACTGCGCGCATTTTAAGAAAAAAACGCCAAGAAAAAAACAAAAGGATCGATGAAGTTTACGTAACAGGTGGGGAAAGGTTGCTGATCTAGTGGCATAAGAAAGGCTAGCCTCCCCCCGAAGTCTAGCCTTATTCCAGAACGCGCAAGCGAGGCGTCTTTGGTGTTAATGTCATTATATAATTACGACATAGCATTCTGCCACGTGTAATTTACCACTAATTAACAAATTGTTGTGAATCACGCCGCACTTTTAAAATAGCACAAAAATTAAGCGCTCGTAGCCTGTTCAAGATCATCCGCAATGAAGCCACCAGTTTGGTGATTCCACAATTGAGCATAGATGCCATTTTGTGTAATCAGCTCTTGGTGCGTGCCTTCTTCAACGATATTACCTTGGTCAAGTACGATCAAACGGTCCATTGCTGCAATGGTCGACAGACGGTGTGCAATCGCGATTACTGTCTTGCCTTCCATCAACTCAATCAAGCTCTCTTGGATCGCCGCTTCCACCTCAGAATCGAGTGCAGACGTTGCTTCATCCAGAACTAATAGTGGCGCATTTTTCAAAAGAACACGCGAGATAGCGACACGTTGACGCTGTCCACCAGAAAGCTTAACGCCTCTTTCACCGACTTGAGCATCGTATCCAATGTTGCCAAATGGGTCGGTTAGGGTTTCGATAAACTCATGTGCGTGCGCCTGTTTAGTGGCTGCGTAAACTTCTTCATCTGATGCTTCAGGTCGACCGTAAAGAATGTTGTCTTTGATCGAACGGTGCAGCAGTGAGGTATCTTGAGTCACCATACCTATGTTACTGCGCAGTGAGTCTTGAGTAACGCTAGAGATTTCTTGGTCATCAATCAGGATGCGACCACTTTCTACATCGTGGAAACGCAGTAATAAGTTAACTAGGGTCGACTTACCTGCACCTGAACGGCCCACTAAGCCCACTTTTTCACCTGGCTTAATGTTGAGGTTCAGATTGTTGATCACGCCCTTGTTCTCGCCGTAGTTAAAGCTGACGTTGTCGAAGTTAATACCACCTTGTGGAACGTCCAAAGGCTTCGCATCTTTTTTGTCTTCGATAGCGATAGGTTTAGACAGGGTTTTGATGCCATCAATCACAGTACCTAGGTTTTCGAACAGACCACCGATTTCCCACATGATCCATTTCGACATGCCGTTAATACGCAGAGCTAAGCTGACTGCAATCGCAATTGCACCCACGGTGATTGCACTATCTAGCCATAAGTAGATAGAGATACCCGCAATGCTGAACACTAATAGATAGTTAGCGAACTCTACACAGATGTTGAAGCCAGTTACCAAGCGCATTTGACGGTGCACAGTATCAAGGAAGCCTTCCATGCCTTCTTCTGCGTATTCGGTCTCTCTTTTACTGTGTGAGAACAATTTCACCGTCGCGATGTTGGTGTAGCTATCGACAATACGACCTGTCATTAACGAACGCGCATCGGCTTGTTCTGATGACACATCTTTCAGCTTTGGTACGAAGTGCAGCTGGATACCGATGTAAACGAACAGCCAAACCAACATTGGAGCCATCAAGCGCCAATCCGATTCGGCAAGCATGAATAGCATTGCCGTGAAGTAAACCGTCACGTAAACAAACACATCAACCATTTTGGTCACGGTTTCACGTACCGCGAGCGATGTTTGCATCACTTTAGTGGCAACACGCCCTGCAAAGTCATCTTGATAAAACGATAAGCTTTGCTTCAAAAGGTAGCGGTGCGCTAACCAACGGATCGACATTGGATAGTTGCCCAGCAAAGTTTGGTGAAGCAATAACGAATAAACACTGATCAAGATTGGTATCACGACCAGTAACAGGATACCAAGCCCCATCAGAGTGGATTGGTTGTCTGCTAAGAAGGTGTCTGGGTTGCTTGTTGATAGCCAGTCAACCAGTTGTCCCATGTAACCGAACAGCGCGACTTCGATGATCGCGATGGTCATGCTCATCAAGCCGAGCAAGATCAACGGCTTTTCAAAACCTCGAGTGTAATGGCGGCAAAATGCCAGTATTCCAGTAGGAGGTTGTATCGGCTCTCCCTTTGGAAAGGCTTCAGTAAAGCCTTCAAATTTTTTGTACATAGATTTCCCTTTATAAACGAATGCATCTATTAGCAACTGCATCGTCTGTGTAGCTTTGTTTTTATAGGTTCGATTAGAAATTTAGCAGTCTTGATTTGAAATTATATAAGCGCCAATTCGTTCTTATAAGCATTAAACCATTCGATGGATTTTAGTTTAAGCGTTTGGTTGAAAGCTTGGCTCACGAGTTCGTTAATACTAATACGTTGTTTAAGCGATGTCGTAGGAAAGGTCCAAAGCGTGTCTTTCATGACGCGTATTTTAGATTGAATCGGACAGGAAAAGTTAAGCTTATTTCAAACGTAATTGATTGTTATGCAACGGTGATAATCCTAACGCTAAATGGATTAAATTGTAACCTAAACCCGCCGCAAGCTAGAGAAGGAAGCTTGGATATTTATTCAGCAAAACCTGAATCTCATATGCAAACTGTTGGTTCTTTCTGATGTGCTGTTATCTTGCAGTAAAAATTACCGAATAAACTGAGTTTTGCAGGAATTATCTGGGATAAATATTCAAATCATTATTCTTTTCAGTGAATCTTGTCGTAACAAGTTGTTTACAATTCTGAGGTAAATAAAAGATAGGGACGGTTGAGATGTTAAACCTACACAAAAAATCACTTCACATTACTAATGTTCAAAACGCCAATTGCGTTGTTATGGTGCCGCCAAAAGAATTTAAATTTAATGAAGAAACGGCACAAGATAATGAGTTTCAGCACAGAGTGAATCTGACCGAAGCTGAGGTCAAATTAGAAACTATGGCCGAATTTAAGGCGATGGTCGCTTCGTTGCGTAAAGAAGGTGTGCAAGTTGTAGAGTTTGATTACCCAGAATTGGGAGTTGAAACTCCGGATGCTGTTTTCCCAAACAACTGGTTCAGTACCTGTAGTGATGGAAGCTTATTCACTTTTCCTATGGCGTGTGAAAACCGTCAGAATGAAGTTAAGCCAAATGCCCTTATTGAAGCTTTAGAAGCGTCTGGTCGTATAGTTAACCACAGTGAGTCTCTAGAGTCTTATATCACACAAGGTTCATACCTTGAGAGCACTGGCGTGATGGTGATCGATCATATCAATAAGACCATCTACGCGGCGCTTTCTCAACGTTGTGACCGCGAAGTATTAGAAGATTACGCGAAGCGCATTGGTTATTCTCGCGTGGTGTCATTCCAAACAGCACTGCCGTCTGGTCAGCCGATCTACCACACCAATGTGATGATGGCGATTGGTGATAATTTCTGCGTGATCTGTGATGAAGTGATCCCAGAGTTTGAGCGCCGTTTTGTGGTGAAGTCGCTTGCTAAAGATAAGCAGGTTATCTCTATTTCAATCGATCAGATGAACCGTTTCTGCGGCAACATCCTCCAGCTTGAAACCGTGAATGGCGACAAAGTGATCGCGATGTCTCAATCGGCTTACGACGCTTTCTCCCCAGCTCAACTCGCACAACTTTCGACACACGGTAAGCTACTACCATTTAACGTGAAAACGATCGAAGACATTGGTGGTGGTTCGGTGCGATGCATGTTGGGTGAGGTGTTCTTACCAACGCGAGTAAATCGTCTGTAACAAGCACTCATTTCTAGTAATCAATCTTCGAATACCACTCTCATTGAAGAGTGGTATTTTTGTATTAGCTTATCTTTGAATTGGTCTATCAGAAGTAAGAAGACAGAAAAAAACCAAAGCTAGATACAAGAGCTAACTTACAAAAGCTATGAGGCGCTCTTGAAAGCCCTGTGTTCGATGAATTGAGTTGAGAGTGAGACTACTTCCTTAGAATACACCAGTGCAGTGTGATTGAGCTTGAGTGCGCAGGTGTCTGTTGCGCCTCGCAGGTTAGCGTCTTCAAGTGTCACAGTGCCATCACCAGGGTTTCTGCCCAATACAATGCGACCGACACCCGCATCATAAGTACCTTTAATCACACCAATCGGCACGTCAATATCATAATCACCCAAGCCATCGCTTAAGATCATCTTGCTCGAACCAAATATAAATCCGAGGCCATGATTTGACAGCGTTTTCGCGATAGTTGCGCCGTTGTGTGGAGTTCCCGCGGTAATGATGCAGGTGTCGGCAAAGTCGGGCTGGTAAAACTTAAAGTAGTGGCGGATCAGCAAGCCACCGAGCGAGTGACCAAAGAAATAAACCTCATCGTGTTCATCAAAGCGTGCATTCACGAAGCGGTTAAGGCGTTTAGCCGCAGAAGGGAAACGCAGCGAGTTGTAGGCAAACTTGTGGGTAGTGAAGCCGCGTTTTTTGAAATTTCTATCTAGATATTGCATGATCAACGCAGGCATATACAGACCATGAATTAAAACTATGTGTTTGTTTTTATTATTCATTATTGCCCTCCGACTGATGGTGTTTTCAGTATATGGAGTCGCAATTCTAAACTCAACAAAACTTGCTGTGAATGGGACACAATAGACAGAGAGTGTCGTAGTGGCAGTTCGTTATTCTGACCTGACCCCGCCATAAACGTCTATAGTTAATCCCCCTTGTTGGGCATAAGTATTGGGTGTTAGGCCAATGGTTTTCTTGAGGTAACGAATTAGGTGCGGTTGGTCACTAAACCCAAATTGAAAGGCGACGTCCATCCAGTCGATGTCATCCAAATTTCTCTTATACAAGTATTCCAACATAGCTTCGAGTTTGTTCATCGATTGGCACTGTTTTAGCGTGAGGCCAGTCACCTTGTTAAAGCTTCTCTCTAAGGTTCGTTGTGAGCAAAACAGTTTGTTGCCAAGCTCTGCAATCGGCGTTGAACCAAGCACCCCCAGCACCTTGCGTGTCAGTTCGCTGTGCCTGTCTATTTGACTTGCCGATATCTAAGGCACCAGTAGATCTTATGATTTTGAATTTTTAGTTTTGATTAGCTCAGAATCACTTGCTTCACTTTTTGCTTCAGGTTCAAACAAAACTTTTATCACGCCTTTTTGTAGGATCAGGTTATTAGGGTAGGTGATGATGTTGCCCGAACTGTGTCGAAGAATAACGTGGAACATGGTGATATCGATGATCACACCGCTGATGTCTTCGTCTTTCTCTGCGACCCTAACTCTGTCACCAATGCGATAAGGGAATACGAAAAATATTAGTACGCTGGCTGTTAGGTTACTTAGAATCGACCATTGCGCGAATAAAGCGACACCCAGCACCGCAAATATGGATGACAAGAATAGCGAAATATCACCAAAGCCCAAGTTAAGAACAATCGTAAACACAGCGATGAAGAGTAGAAACAGAACGATATTGAAACACTTAATCACGAACTGCTTTCGCTTCAACTCGACACGCTTGTTCTCCGCTAATGTTTCTATCCAGTTTTTCCCCAAGCGTTTTATCACCCAATACACAGTGATAAGAAGTAAACCTAAACTTACTTGTTTAAGCCACATATTGGATTGCAAAAACTCAATCATTAAATAAACCTCATTTTTCAAAATAACGACCTCTGGCTCTACGGCCACGAGTAGCCCAACGTAAAATGGTGGGATTGCTATTGGGTTATTTGTTCCGGGTATCCCTGCAATATTGACACCCAGTAAACCGGTGAAAAACCCAGCAGGGAGGAAAATACCCGCAATGATAGAAAATAGGTACGTATTTCTATTCTTTTTTTCAGTTTGTTCAGGCAACTCGAGCTTTCCGATGGTTTACATAAGCAAAAGCACTACCGACACGGTGCGAAGATGTCTTGGCTCGCTCGGTATTCGTTGGTTTGCACGTCCATCAGGCCAAGCAAGGAGTCGAACAGGTTATCGTGAGAAAAGCTCTGCTCTTTCCCCGCCTTTCTTAAGCAGGTCTCGCTTATCCCTTTCTGCGCAGCAAAACCATCAGACATCCATAGGATCATCGGTACGTGGGTTTGTTCTTTTGGTGCCAGTGAGTAGGGCATGCCATGAAGGTACACGCCATTCTCCCCTAAAGACTCTCCGTGATCCGAGATATACATCAGCGCGACATTGTACTTGTCGGTCAGTTTCTCCAGTTTCTGAATCGCCTGTGAGAGAAAGAAATCCGTGTACAGGATGGTGTTGTCGTAGGTGTTAACCACTTCCTCTTTGGTACAGTTTTCAATATCGGCGCGAGCGCAATCAGGCGTGAATTTCTTATGTTCTTCTGGATAGCGTTCAAAGTATGTAGGGCCATGAGAACCAGAAATATGATAGAAAATGATGCTATTTTTCTTAAGATCTTGAGTATCTTGCTCGAAGTTTTCTAACATCGCTGTGTCGTAGCACACATCGTTATTACACAACGGGTCGCTGTCTTTGGCGACGAGGGTCATCTCTTTGATTCGGTGTGCAACCGCCTTGTCTCCACCATCATGTTCTCGCCAGATAGAGTGAATGCCCGCGCGGTTCATGATATCGACCACGTTATCTTGATTGTAAGCCTTGTCGCGGTCGTAGTTGCTGCGATTCATGTTCGAGAACATACACGGCACAGAAACCGCAGTGGCTGTTCCGCACGACTGAACATCAGAGAAAAATATCGGGTTGTAAGGCTGGGTGTGAGCGTTAGTTTCTCTCTCATAGCCATGATATTGGTAGTTATACACGCGCGCGGTTTCACCAAGCACAAACACCAGTAAGGTCGGTTTGGTTGACGCTTTGGCTTGCGGTGTTTGCTTCGCATCTAATCCCAATTCTTGATAGGGGATGGGCTGTTTGATGTAGGTGTTATTGATGTATTTCACCGTTGATGCCACATACTCGGTCGGAATGATCATCTTTTTGATGTGCGAGTTATTGCGGCCAAACGATACGTAATCTTTGTAGAAAAGCCCGGCAATAATCGCAATGACGATCAAAGAAGAAAGTAAGCCAATCGATTTCCAGACAAAGAAATCTTTCCAAGACTCTTTTTCAAGTTTGGTAAACAACAGGATGAGTGATGGAATAGCGCCCATCGTTAGTAGCCATAATATCGAGTGACCACTGATATAACTGGTTGCTTCACCGCTATTGGTCTCAAACACATTCTCTATCATGCCGTAGTCGACGAATATGCCGTAATTGAACATACTGTAGCTGACTAAGGTTGAGGTGATCAGCAATAAGATGAAAAACGGCTTAGAGAAGATAGGCCAGTTGAATACTTGGAAGATGAAATTAAAGGCAGCAAGGAAGAAGATAGGAATGGAGATAAGAAACGCAATGCTTTCAGACTTCGATGCTTGAACAATACTAAACAGTTCTTGGGTGAGAGGTAGGTTGATGACAAGCAGGTAATACACGGCCAACACAAAAGGCAGCTTGTTTATCGAGATGTTTAAGCTTGGTAGATTCATAGGTCTTATTTTCCTGCGTCTCTTATCCCTTTATTTTAGTCTGGCTACCAAGAAAGCTCTAATATCAACGCATAAAGCTCAGATAGGCGGCGATAAACCGACTAAAGTGAAATGACGCGATAGGTGTGTAGATACAAAAATTCACTTTACTGAGTGACCTTCATGACAAGGTGGAACAGCAAAGTGAATTAGTATGTTCAGCTTATTCTATGTGGTTCAATCACATTAGAAGTTGTATGAACCACCGAAGCTAATGCTGCTGAATGCTAGTGTTTTGTCTTCTTTCTTAAAGCCGTAGTCGTTTTCAACACTCACTGCGTCTGCTTGTGAAATTAGACGTAGTGTTAGATGTTCGATTGGCGTGTATTCAACACCAACACCAAAGTGGAAACCTGTACCGCTATCATCATCGTAGCCAGCGCTCTTGTTTGCGTTTAGGTCAACAGAGCTTAAACCAGCCAATACGAATGGGCGGATTGTGTTGTCGAATGTGTAACCAAGATTTGCTGACAAAGAAACAGACGTCGGAGACAGTTTTGCCGTCCCCTTTTTGTAGTCTGCGTAATCGTTGTAGCCAAGTTCAACACCTACGATACGGTTGAATTGGTAGCCGCCGTATAGGTTGTAGCCCATGCCATCTGAATCTAAGTCACCTTGACCATCTGTATCAGAATCTTGGTATACGCCAAGGCCGCCACCAATGTACGCACCGCCGTCAGTACCTGCTGCTAAAGCAGGAAGAGAAACTGCGCTGATTAAACCTAGTGCTAATGCTGATTTTGTTATCTTGTTCATCTTCGTTACTCACTCTTTAATGTCATGCCAGTATCAATAATTTTTGTTTTGCGACCGTTGGTGAGCATTATTCCGTAGTCTTGTACCTATTACTGTATGGCTTTGTAAGTTGAATCGTTACATAGTAGAAAAAATACACATCAGATTGCGTAGTGGATAAGGTTCCCCAAAATAAGGAATAAACATGTTAATGAGACAAAACGCAGGCTTGGTGGTTGTGGACATACAAGGCAAGCTCGCACGCCTCGTCGATGACAGCGATTCGCTGATTTCTAACTGTGGGAAGTTAATTCAAGGAGCGCAGGCTTTGGATCTGCCAATTATTAGTTTGGAACAGAATCCCGAGAAGCTAGGTGCTACAGTCGATGAACTGAATGACCTGTTGAGTGATGCTAAGCCGATACCTAAATTCACGTTCAACGCGTGTGACGAACCTAAATTTGTTGAGGCGGTGCAAGCCAAGGACGTGGATACTTGGTTAGTGTGTGGTATCGAGGCTCATATTTGTGTTTATCAAACCGCATTGGGTTTATTGGATCTCGGGTACAAGGTTCAAGTAGTTGATGATTGCATTAGTTCACGAACCGCACTGAATAAGAAATTGGCCATCAGCCGATTGCGGGACGCTGGTGTCCAAATCACAGGATTGGAAATGAGCTTATACGAATTGGTGAAAGATTGCCGCGCACCAGCATTTAAGCTCATTCTGTCCTTGATTCGTTAGTCACCGAGAGGTTGTCGGTCGCCGCCGCCTCGGTAGGAATCGAGTGCAACCTTCAAGCGGCGCAGTTTATCGCGCGAGCGGTTCTTGTGATTGACCGCCATACCCATAGAAAGCACATCCACTAAGGCTAACATTGCGTAGCGAGATGCCGATGGTTTGTAGATGAAGTCGGTTTCCATGTGTTTGATAGGTAGCAAGATATCTGCAATCTTTGCCAGTGGTGTGTCTTGTGGGGTAATCGCGATGATCTTAAGCCCATACTGCTTAGCTAGCTCTGCGGTTTCGGTGATCACAGGCGTGAAACCGGTCGCGGAAATCATCACCATCACATCGTTGGCATCTGCCGTGGCAGCAACCATGCGTGACATTAAACCATCGTTGTACGACACCACTGGGTAGCCCAAGCGGAACAGGCGGTGTTGCAGCTCTTGAGAGGCGATGGTTGAGCCGCCACCCATGCCGATAGCAATAATTTGTCTGGCGTTGTGCAGCCAGCTCACCGCGGTTTCAACGTCTTGCTCCTTGAATAGAGTGCGGTTGATGTCTAGGCTCTGCTTGATCGATTCGTAGATACCTTGATAGCCCGTTTGGTTTACCGGTTCGAGAATAAAGCGCTGGCCCACCGTTAAGGTTTGAGCAAGCTTGATTTTCATATCACGTACGTTGTTACAGCCGATCGCCTTAGCAAAACGGGTTATCGTGGCTTCACTGACTTGAGCACCTTCAGCAAGCTCTGTGATACTGGCATTGGCAGCAAAATCAATGTCGTCCATGATCAGCTTGGCGACTTTTTTCTCGGCATCACGAAGAGCGGGAAAACGCTCTGTTATCTGTGAAATGATATCTACTTCTAAACTCAAGAATCTTGATCCTTTGTTGATGGGGCTAACCGTTATGGCTTAGTTTTTAAGAACCTAGCTCGTAAGAACCAAGCTATTTAGAACTAGGCTATTTGGCATTAAGCCATTTAGCACTAACCTATATAAAACTCAGCCTTAGCCCCGTAAGTATATCTGAATGTTTCGCTGATTCTAGCTTATTGAAAAATCGAGCTAGAAGCAGGTCTCTACCCAGTTTGTTACCTGATAGTCGTCATCGCTGATAGCAATGTAACGCCACTTATCGAACGTCAAGCACGGGTGTGAGGTAGAAAACGCAATCATGTCACCGACTTCAATCTCAGAAGAACCGTCTGTTTCAACAAAGGTATGCTGATCCATTACCGCGGTAGCAGTGAGCCCTTTTACTGAGATAGCTTCGCCGTTACGATAGCCGCGCTCTGCAATTGGTAAACCGGCATCGAAGGCAACATCACGCTTACCTAATCCAATCACTAACTTGGTCGGCTCTGGGCGAGAGATAACATATGCCCACACTTCAAGTGCCGACTCTAAATCACCACCCAATTCACACGCGTAACCTTGGTTTACTTGCGCACGTTGCAATACCTTGCTTTGGGCATCTAGGTAGATCCCAGTATCGTGAATGGCATAACAACCTGGGCGGATAATCGCTAAGTAATTTGTGAGGTTTGCCAAGCATTCTGCCACCACGTCATACCAAGCCGAGCCTGCGCCCGTAATTATAGGTTGACCGGTAATTAAGCCATCTGATGCGAGGCTTTCGACCGAAGTGAGCGCTTGGTTTAAGAAGGTACGAATGTCTTGCTCGGCATTGTCGCCATGAATCACACCCTCGTATACCTCAATACCCGCTAGCGAAAGCGCAGGCGTATCTTGGATAATTTGCGCCAGTTTTAGAACTTCTTGAGGTGAACGACAACCACAACGGCCACCCGGAACACCAAACTCGATTAGAACTTTTAGCGTCTGCTTTTTGTTGGAGAAATATTGGTTGAGTTGCTGCACGTTTACTGACGAATCCACACAACAATAGAAATCAACGTCGAACTCACTAATAAGCTGTTCGATGATCGCCATGTTGGTTTTACCTACCAATTGGTTAGCCATGATGATTCTTTTTGCACCTGCCATTGCTGCAATTTCTGCTTGTGCAGGTGTCGCAACGGTAATTCCCCAAGCGCCATTTTCTAACTGTTGACGGAAGAAGTCAGGTGTCATCGATGTTTTTCCGTGTGGCGACAATTTAACCTGATGATGATCGGCGAATGATTGCATCCAATTCAGGTTATTGGTCAACGCTGATTGTTTGATAATTGCTACCGGAAGCGAAATGTCTTCATCAACCAGTCGATAAACACCGTTCTCAGATTGTGATACTGCTCTCCCTTTTTGGCCTTTTTCAGTCAAGATGAAACTATCTTTTTGATACTTTATAACATCTTTTTGCGCCGGGTTATGTTTCATTGCTGATTCCTAACATGATTTAAGTGATTGTTATTTAATGTTTAAATATATCTGTAATGTATTTTGTGATAGAAACTATCACACAAATTAAAATATTATGTGTGTTTTGTCACTGAAAATAATCGGCTGGATTTCTAATATAGATCCATCAACAGAGTGGATTGAGAGAGTGAGAAATGTTGTTCGATACGATAATTAAAAATGTAGAGGTGTTTGATGGCACCGGCGAACAATCGTTTTGTGCCGATGTAGCAATCCGAGATGGAAAAATCGCTGAAATTGGCAAAATCGATCATGAAGATTGTAGCCAGTTGGTTGAGGGAGCAGGCTTAGCATTGGCTCCTGGATTCATCGATGTACACACACATGACGATACCAATGTAATTCGTTACCCAGACTGCCTACCAAAGATCAGCCAAGGTGTGACGACCGTGATTGTTGGCAACTGTGGCATCAGCGCATCGCCAACGGTTTTGGCGGACGATCCACCTGACCCAATGAATCTATTAGGCGCGCAGGCTGATTTCAAATACCCAACTTTTGCGGCGTATGCACAAGCGGTAGAGCAAGCGCAACCAGCGGTGAACGTAGCAGCGTTAGTTGGCCACACCACACTGCGTAACCAAGTGATGGACGATCTACAGCGCACCGCAAGCGAAGAAGAAATTGCAGCAATGCAAACCAACCTTGATTTAGCGATGGATCAGGGTGCGTTGGGTTTGAGTTCAGGTTTGGCTTACGCAAGTGCGAAACAAGCGAATGCCAACGAAGTGATGCAGTTAGCCAAAGTGCTGTCTAACCATGGCGGCATCTATACCACGCATATGCGTACCGAATTTGAAGAGATCTTAAGCGCGATGGAAGAAGCGTTTGAGACTGGGCAATACGCGAAAGTGCCTGTTGTTATCTCTCACCTTAAATGTGCTGGGGCGGGCAACTGGGGAAGAACCGTTGAAGTGCTTGATTTGATGGACAAGGTTTCTGAGCACCAAGATGTGTCTTGTGACTGCTACCCATATTCAGCGAGCTCTTCGACATTAGATCTGAAACAGGTGACGGACGATTTCGATATCTTCATCACTTGGTCTGAAGCAAAGCCAGAACATGCAGGAAAAACGCTGAAGCAAATTGCTGATGAAATGAATCTACCACTGATGGATGCGGCGAAAGCACTTCAACCAGCCGGTGCGGTTTACCACTGCATGGATGAGAATGACGTAAAGCGCGTATTGAAATACAAGCTGACCATGGTTGGTTCTGATGGTTTACCAAATGACCCGCATCCACACCCAAGGTTGTGGGGCACCTTCCCGAAAGTGTTGGGTCACTACTGCCGAGATGAAAAACTGTTCGCGCTGCCAGAAGCGATTCACAAAATGACCGGAATGTCTGCGAAGCGCTACAACCTCGCGGGAAGAGGTGAGATTCGCCAAGACGCATTTGCTGATTTAGTTTTATTTGATCCAAAGAGTATTAAAGACACAGCAACATTTGAAAATCCTATTTCAGTTGCTGAGGGAATAGAAAGTGTATTTGTAAATGGTGAGTTAACTTACCAAAAAGGAAAAGTAAAAAATAATCGTTCAGGCGTTTTTATTTACCGTAATTAGAATTTAATTGTTTCATTAAATATACAGTAGTAATAAAACGACGAATTAATTTAAATATATTGGAAAAGAACCAATATTATCTATAAAGAAGTGGAGTTAAAAAATGACTATTAAACGTTACGGTGTTGAAGGCGGTACAGGTACAGGCGGACAACATTTACCATTTGCACGCGCAACTGAAGCGGGTGGTTTCCTATACGTTTCTGGCCAGACACCGATGACAGATGGTGAAGTGGTAGAGGGTGGCATTGTAGACCAGTCTCGCCTAGCGATCCAAAACTGTGTCGATATCATGACTGAAGCGGGCTACGCCCTAGAAGACGTAATGCACGTAAAGGTTGTGCTAACGGATTCTCGTTACTTCCAATCTTTTAATAAGGTATTCAAAGAGTTCTTTGGTGCTAACCCACCGGCTCGTATCTGCATGGTTTGCGACCTAGTTGTAGACGTGAAGGTTGAAGTAGATGTGACTTGCTACCGCGCTGATCGCGTTTAGTAATAACCTAATCACAATTACCTACTTAGAGAGTATTAGGGGTTAGTCTTCCCTGTTATTATCCTTTAATACTCTCACCCTACATTTATAAAAATTACTTTAATTAAAATAGATAGAATCAATAAAGTAATTATATGAAATATAAAAATGAATGAATCATAAATAAAGTTCAAGAATGAACTCAATATTTCACTGAGAGGTGTCAAATGAACAGCACACTTTTTCTTACAGGCTTCGGCGTGTACGTATGTTTTTTAATTTGGTTAGGCTGGTTTGTCTCGCGTAATCAAAAATCTGGCGAAGATTTCTTATTAGGCGGCCGTGGCCTGCCACTGTTTTTAGTACTTGGTACAACTGTTGCGACTATGGTCGGCACGGGTTCAAGTATGGGCGCGGTTGGCTTCGGCTACGCAAATGGCTGGGCAGGTGCTCTGTACGGCATTGGTGGCGCTATAGGCATCCTATTGCTAGCCCTTTGGTTTGCTCCGGTTCGTAAACTGAACTTCATGACCATGAGTGAAGAGCTGGCTTACTACGTAGGCGCTAACCGAATCGTGAAAAACGTGGTTGGCTTACTTATCTTTATCGCGTCAATCGGTTGGTTAGGTGCGCACATTCTAGGTGGTGGCATGTACCTAGCGTGGATTGCAGACATCGACCTTAACCTTGCGAAAATCATTATTGCAGCGGCATTCACTATCTATGTTGTTATCGGTGGCTACACAGCGGTTGTATGGACCGATACGATTCAAGCAATCATCCTTTTTGCTGGCTTCATCCTAATGGCGGTAATGTCTGTTGATCACATTGGTGGCATGGACAACCTTTACGCTGCGATGGACCCTGCTGCTACAAGCTTTTTAGCAATCGATAAACTGGGCATTCTGCCTGCTGTTTCTCTGGCTGTGGTTATCGGTGTGGGTGTACTGGCAACGCCTTCATTCCGCCAACGCATCTATTCTGGTAAAGATGTTTCAACTATCCGTCGCTCATTCGTCGCTTCTGGTGTGTTGTACCTTTTCTTCTCAATTATTCCAGCAATCATTGGTATGGCTGCTCACGCAATCGACCCATCATTGGACAACCCGAACTACTCGTTTCCTTACGTAGCTGCAACGGTTCTTCCAGTTGGCGTAGGTATGATTGTTCTTATCGCTGGCCTATCTGCAACGATGTCGAGCGCAAGCTCAGATGCGATTGCCGGTGTATCTATCCTACTGCGTGACGTGTACGTGATGTTCACAGGCCGCGTACCAAACAAAGAATCAATGCTGAACTACTCTCGTCTAGCTTTAGTTGTGGTGATTGGCTTCGCACTACTGTTTGCACTGACCTCAAACGACATCATTGGCTACATCACTAAGATGATTTCAACGGTAATGTCGGGCATGTTTGTGTGCGGTATGTTGGGTAAATTCTGGAAACGCTACAACTGGCAAGGTGCGCTTGCAACGCTAGCGGGTGCTTCTGTCGCTTCATTCGTAGTAATGCTAAACGCTGACTACACAGCCTTCTGGGGCAACCCAGTGATTCCTTCATGTCTGTTTGCTCTAGCTGCAGGTGTGGCAGTGAGCCTATGTACTCCGGCTAACCAAGTAACACCTGAAATGGCAAAAGCGATTCTTGATGACGAGCGTGCTCTGATGGAGATGGAAATGTCTGAGTCTGGCGTACTTGAAGAAGAAGCGGCACCTCAACGTCCAGCAAATCAAACAAGCTAACTCAACGCTCCGCGGCGAGTTAGTACAGCAAAGTTAGTACGACAAACAGTGGAGTGATTTAGTTAGCTCAGGCTCTGCTTAGCGGCAGAGCCTTCTTCCCCATTTATCTCTATTTTAGGAGCGGCTATGCCTGCATCTTCTCATTTCAATATTGCTTTCTTTGGCGAATGTATGGTCGAAATCAGCGGCTCTCCATTAACCAAAAAGTTTGGCGGTGACACACTTAATACCGCACTTTACCTTTCTCGCTTAACTCAACATCAAAACATCTCTGTGCATTACGCGACAGGGCTTGGCAGTGATGAGCTGTCTCAAGATATGATTGATAGCTGGCAGTTAGAAGGTATTCAAACCAATTTCGTAGAACGCATTGTGAACAAGCTTCCTGGACTCTACATGGTCGAAACCGACGAGACAGGCGAGCGACACTTTCACTACTGGCGCAACGATGCGGCAGTAAAATCTTACTTCCATGCTAATGACTTGAATAAGCTTGAAATCGCTCTGACAGAGAAGCAAGTCGATGCGGTTTACATCAGCGGGATCAGTATCGCGGTTTTGGATGACGCCTCTCGTGAGCGCCTATTCAAAGCCATTAGCGTGTTCTCAAACCAAGGCGGAAAGGTGATTTTTGATAACAACTATCGCCCGCAACTTTGGAGCATCGAGCAAGCTCGACATTGGTATGCCAAGCTACTGCCGCTGGTGGACATCGCCTTGATTACCGAAGACGACGATCTACTTGTCTGGGGGAACTCAGAGAGCGTTCAACAACGCTGCCTCCGTTTGGGGTGCCAAGAGATCGTCATCAAGCGTGGCTGTGAGCCATGCAAGATTGTTCAAGTTGAACAAGGCGATGTTTTTGAGAGTTATGTATCCGCGACTCGTGTTTCTAACGTGGTCGACACCTGCGCAGCGGGTGACTCCTTCGCTGCGGGTTATCTGGCGGCGCGTCTTACAGGTGAGAGCACCAATGATGCAGCTGAACTGGGTCACCAATTGGCTTCTACCGTTATTCAATACTCAGGCGCGATCATCCCGGTAAGCGCTATGAATCACTTAATTAAAAAATAGAAAAACAAAGCGAATTTATTATGTCTCAAGAAATGATCAACACACTTAAGCAGTTCAAAGTTATCCCTGTTATCCAAATCAACAAGGTGGAACATGCGATTCCACTAGCAAAAGTGTTAGTAGAAAACGGCCTGCCAGTAGCAGAAGTGACGTTCCGTACCGAAGCAGCAGCGGATTCGATTCGTGCGATGCGTGATGCCTACCCAGAGATGTGTATCGGTGCTGGTACAGTATTAACGCCAGCGCAGATCGACCTTGCGAAAGAGGCGGGCAGCGAATTCATCGTAGCACCGGGCTTGAATCCAAACACAGTAAAACGTTGCCAAGAGATCGGTATGCCAATCGTTCCTGGCGTAAACAACCCAAGCCAAGTAGAGCAAGCGCTTGAGCTTGGTCTTAACTTCTTGAAGTTCTTCCCTGCTGAAGCGTCTGGTGGCATCAATATGGTGAAATCTTTGCTCGCGCCTTACGTTGATGTGTCGCTAATGCCAACGGGCGGTATCGGCAAACACAACGTCAATGATTACCTAGCGATCGATCGTGTGGTGTGTTGTGGTGGCACTTGGATGGTATCGCCAAAAATGATCGAGAACGAACAGTGGGACGAGATTGCAGTGTTGGTTCGTGAAGCCGTTGAATTGGTGAAATAGCTAAATTTAGAATTTATTAAAATAAATAATAGCTACTGAATATGAGCAGTAGCTATAAATACACTTCATACAATCAAAATAATTAATAAGAAATAAAAAGGTAGTCTCCGAATTTACACCTTTCTGCATATATCAATGTGCGGTGGGTTTTTATAATCATAATATCGGTGAACTATGAAAAAATTACTTTCTTTAACACTACTAGCATTATTACCAATGACCTCAACTGCCGGGGGTTATGTCGATTTAAGGGCAGAGTATCGAAGTACGACAGATCAGTATCGAAGTCGTTTTATTGTTGGTCACCATTTTGATAATGGGTATGGTTTAGAAACACTGACGAATGTTCGACATGCAGCGGGAGCGTATGACGAAACGAAGGTGATTAATACTGAGTTTACCCATTATTACACCTATGCCATCAATGACAATTTTATGCTGAACCCTGGCGTAGTGATGAATTTTCAAGGCTCAAATACCTTCTTGATGCCTTATCTAAAGCTCAACTACAACTTTGACAATGGGCTCTTTGTACATGGCCGTTATCGTTATGACTTTTCGACCGAAGCTTTAGTGAATGACTATGGCAATGAAGAGACAGCAAAGCGAAACCGTTATGATATTTGGACGGGATACAATACAGACAAATACATGATTTCGTATGCCTTTACGTATTTCGACCAGATTACGCATCATACGACAGAGCTTGCAACCGGCGATCTAAATGCCCGCGAGCATACCGTCAAAGCAGTTTACAAATGGAAACCAACAGTGAGGCCATACGCTGAAGTGGTTGATGCGGATACGGTGCAATCTGAAAATGATAAAACGGATTGGCGCTTCCGAGTTGGTGTTAATTTCTCATTCTAAAACAACATAGCCTAGTTATTTTTGTGAATAGGCTCTGATAAATAAAATACAATGAAAGTTATATAGGAAAACTAATAATGAAAAAAACTATATTGTCTCTATTGATTTCAGGTTCAGTAGTGTCTCCAATGGCGTTAGCAATGGCTCCGAATACCGATCTAAATTTAATGCCGTATCCACAGACAGTCGAGCTGCAAGCCGGGCAAGTTACGGTCGACGGTAACTTCAAGGTTTACATCAAAGGCTTTAACTCTGATCGCGTTGAATACACTGCGAAACGCTTTATCGATCGCCTAGAGCGCCAAACTGGCGTACCGATTTTAAACTGGCAGGTTGATAGCGAAGACGAAGCAAACCTGATCATAGATATCGACGCAGCACCAAAGTCTGAAATACAAAATATCGACTCTGTAGAGTCCTACAAAATTACCACTCAGGGTGAACAAATCACGCTGAGCTCTCCAAGCCCATACGGCACAATTCACGGCATCGAAACCCTTTTACAGCTCGTTGAAACCACAGCGACTGGCTACCATATTCCTGCCGTCACAATTGTCGATGAGCCTCGCTTCCGCTGGCGTGGTGTCTCTTACGATACGTCGCGTCACTTTATTGAATTCGATGTGCTGATTCGTCAGTTAGATGCGATGGCGTCGGCGAAGATGAATGTGTTCCATTGGCACTTCTGGGACGACCAAGGCATTCGCATTCAAACCGAATCATGGCCGCGTCTGTGGTCTGAAACTGCTGATGGTAATTACTACACCAAAGACCAAGTTCGTTACCTAGTTGAGTATGCTCGTAACCTTGGTATTCGTGTGATTCCTGAAGTCTCCTTGCCGGGCCACTCTTCTGCTGTGGCGCACGCTTACCCACGCTTGATGTCAGGTGGTGAAGGTCAAAGCTACGAACAAGAACGTGGCTGGGGCGTATTTGAGCCATTGATGGATCCACTTAACCCAGAGCTCTATGAAATGCTGGGTGACGTGTTCGACGAAGTGACAGAACTATTCCCAGATGAGTACTTCCACATTGGTGGAGATGAGCCGAACTATGCGCAGTGGAAAAACAGCGAAAAGCACCAAGAGTTCATTGAAGAGAACAATATTGATGGTGAGCGCGGCTTACAGTCTTACCTCAACGTAAAAGTTGAAAAGATGCTGGAAGAGCGCGGCAAGAAGATGACGGGTTGGGATGAGATTTGGCATAAAGATCTGCCAACCTCTATCGTGATTCAAAGCTGGCAAGGGCACGACAGCATTGGTCGTGCGGCGAAAGAGGGTTACCCAGGTATTCTGTCTACCGGTTACTACCTAGACCAACCTCAACCGACTAGCTACCACTATCGTAATGATCCAATGCCAAGCGGCATCACGGTTGACGATAAGCTGCACAGCGGCGAGAAGTTCGTGACTTACCAATGGCAAAAGCCTCGCTCTAAAGGCAGCCCACGTAAGGGAACACTGACCATCATTGAAGCGAAAGACGGTACTTTCCGCGCGTTCAGTGATTACAACGGTAAGTCTCGTGAAGAGATCTACATTCTTGATTATGTGCCGGGCAAAACCTTTGTTGGCCACTTCGATAACTTCATGTCTTACACCGAGTTCAACCTTAACCTCAATCCAAATGGGTTTGCGGAAGGCAGTTATCAGTTAATTGGTAACGTGCGTTGGCCAACCACAGGTGAAGTGATTGCGAGCAGCGATGTAGAAGGCAGCGTGATCCCTGAGCCAAACGGTGGCTACCCTGCGGAGCTAACCGACAAGGAAAAAGAGCTGATTTTAGGTGGTGAGATCACCATGTGGCTAGAAAACAAAGATAGCCTCACGGTAGAAAACTATCTATGGCCACGCAGCTATGCAATTGCAGAGCGTTTCTGGTCGGATGCTGAACTGACAGATGAGCGCAGCATGTACAAGCGCATGAAAGCGATGGATACATGGTCGGAAGTGTCGGTTGGGTTACGTCACCACGCCGATGCTGACATGTTATTGAAGCGCATTGCGAAAGGCCAAGATATTCACGACCTGCGCGTGCTAGCAAAATACACCGAGCCAGCACAGTATTATGCTCGCAACTGGGAGAAGTGGAATTCCACCGAACCTAAGGGCACCTTGTACAGCCAATACGAACGCCTAAACCGCTTCGTGGATGCGCTGCCAGTAGAAAGCTACGCGGTGTATGAGATGCAAGATTTGGTTAACGAAGTCGCGACGGGTAATCAACAAGCGCTTGAGCAACTTGCAGAGCATTATCATCAAGCAAAAGCGGCTGCACTCGCTGCTAAAACTGTCTTCGCAGGTAATGTGTCTTCGGTAGAGACTGTGATTGTCGCAGAGAAAACGGTGGAAGTCGCAGACTTGGGGTTAACCTTGATTGCTAAGGAAAAAGCGGGCGAAAAAGTTCGAGCATCAGACGCGAAAGCCTACCAAGCGATACTGTCTGATTCAGCGAAAATCTACGATGAATCGATCATTGCGATAGTTCGTCCAACGGAGTCACTGCTTAAGCACCTGAGCAAGTAAGCGAGATAGAATAAGTCACACGCTAATAAACTTCTTCAAACCGCCCTCTAGGGGCGGTTTTTTGTTCCAGAATTCCAATAGAGTATCAGGAACAAAACATCATGTAAGCGACGACTCACTGTCGGCACTCTTAAGCGTTAGCGTGAACGTCATTCCTTGTTCAGGGTTGTTCTTAGCAATTAGATAGCCTTGCATATCGCGCACATTGTTAGCGGTGATGGCGAGTCCGAGCCCGAGCCCTTCGCCCATTTTTTTGTTGGTGTGGAAGGGTTCGAAAATGGTTTCTAGTTGGTCTTCGGATACGCCACAGCCATTGTCTTGAACCTTGATGATAACTCGCTGCTGCTCGGTATGAGCGCTGATAACAATGGTTGCTGGTTTCTGATTTTTCGTGGCATCGACGGCATTTCTAAGTAGGTTGCCAAGCACTTGACGAAGCCGCGCCTCTTCTCCCATTACCATCGAAATATTGGAAGCTACACGCACGCGAATATCGACGTTTTCCAATTCGGCTTGATGAATACGTAGGATTTCTTGCAATGCGTCAGTCAGTGAAACTGGGTAGGGCTTTTCAAGTCTTTGAAAGGCGAACGACTTCAATTGGCTGGTCATGTTAGCCATTCTGTCGATTAGGCTCATGACCAAGTCCATGTTCGCTTTCAACATCTTAGTCTCGCCTCTTTCCATCAGTAACTGGTTACTCGAAAGCAGAGTTTTTAGACCGGTAAGCGGTTGATTAAGCTCATGAGTGATCGCACTCGACATACGCCCTAATGCGGCAAGTTTGCTTGATTCAACCAACTCTTGTTGTGCATCTTTGAGGTCTTGCGTTCGCTCTTCTACCCTCAATTGAAGTGTTTTATTGGCTTCCTGAACCGCGATCTCCGCTTTTTTACGTTTACTGATATCAATCACAGTACACAGGTAATAGGTTGTGGCATGCCAAGGAAAGGGGCTAATAGAGAACAACACCGGGAAGTAGCTGCCATCGCTGCGTCTTGCCATGGTTTCAACACTAGTGATCTCGGCCAGCTCCTGATGTTGCTCTAAGTTCTTCAACAACTGCAAAGTGGTTGAATTCGGGTTACTGGCCTCAAAAAGTTGCCATGCTTTGATGTTGTTGATCATCGAATCAGATAGGCAGAAGTAGTTTTTGGCCATCAGATTAATGTCGTGGATGTGGCCGTGTTTATCGATCAGCACAAGTCCAACGTGTGTCTTGTTGATCATTCCAGACAATCGTTTTTCAGATTCTTCAATCAGCTTTTGGATTCGTAGGTTGCTGAGTTTTTTCTGGCGTCTTTGGTAGAGAATGACCAGCAATAGCATGATGAAAAGACAGCCCACCGCCACGCTCCAACTTATCCAGTTAGTGGTTTGATTGAGGCTAGTTAATGGGGTGAGATAGGTTAAACGCCAATTGAGGTCATCTAATTTGATGGACTGAATTAGGTAATCCTTACCTTGCAGTCGCCAAACGCGAATGTGGGTTTGGTCGTACAACTCGCGTTTGGTGGCAGTAGGCTGAGAGTTGAAGGTGTCGTTAAACCAGTCAGCACTCAATCGGTTATCACTTGAGAGAAAGAACTGATCGCGAGGGTTCTGGAACAGGACTGCTTCGCCATCAGCAAACCATTGATCAGTCAGCAGCGATAAGTCAATTTGCACCGCAACAATGCCTACCACATCAGCGGCTCGATACACCGGAGCAGCAATAAAGTAATCTGGGGTTACGCCTTTGTTTTTGGTTACTACTGAAATCGCCCCACCTTGCTGGTGGATTTTCGACACAATCGTACTGGCGTTCTTTTTGCTCAGCTTGCTTCTTTCTACACTCGATACCAACAAATCACCTTCGCCAGAAAGCAGATACCAGCCCTTGGTGTTGGCCGCTTTATCCAGTTGAATCAGCTGTTTCTTAATGCGTTTTTCAAGGCGGGCTTCACCATCAATGAAACGTACACTGGTTTCATCGTTCGTCACTAGGTAGGGCAGATAATAGAAGCGTTTCAGGGTACGTCTGGCTTCGGCAATGTATCCGAGGAAGCGCTGTTCTGCATAGCGTTGGGCTTGTTCGAGCTTCCATTGGCTTATACCACTTTTGGTGGTTACCTGAACCAAACCAATTAATAAACAGGCACATAGGAATAACCAATATCGATTGTTATTCATCATTGCTGATCAAATCCTTTTAAAACTAGTGACTTGAGAAGGTTTTCTGTTTGCTTTTTAAGCGAATGGAGAGTGAGACAAGTTGAAGCTAGCAAACATTATAAAACTGTTAAAGGAGTGTTATTCAAAGTGGGAGCTAGCTCCTTTTCGTCTGCGGATTTTTTACATACCGTAGGCGACATTATTCAGAGGTAAGTGGCGGAACCAAACCATGCAGCGTATAGCTTTGATTGAAGATGATGCAATTGTGCGTCAAGCAACCAGCCAATGGTTACAATTAGCGGGCTTCGATGTCACCGCATTTGAGGTTGGGCAAGATGCGTTAAACGCGGTAGAGCAGGGTGATTTCCAAACCATCATCACCGACGTTCGTTTACCTGATATAGACGGCGTTGAGTTGCTTGCGCGATTTAAGCAGTTAGTACCTGAGGTACCTGTCATCTTGATCACTGGTCACGGTGATGTCGATATGGCCGTGAAAGCGTTACAACAAGGGGCGTATGATTTCATTGAAAAGCCATTCGACCCAGAGCGCCTCTCTCAAACGGTATCTGAAGCGGTCGACAAACATCAAAGTGGCCAAGACAGAAACAGTCGTCAGAACTATCTGGATAACCTGAAGGGTATTGAACAGGTTCTGATTGGCCGCAGTAAAGTGATGTGTGAATTACGAGAGCAAATACAAAAAGTCGCCTCGATTGATACCAATGTGATCATTTATGGTGAAACCGGCTGCGGTAAAGAGCTGGTCGCCTCTTGTCTGCATGAGTTTAGCCAGCGAAAACCTCATCCGTTTGTGCCGCTAAACTGTGGCGCGATTCCAGAAAACCTCTTTGAAAGCGAGCTGTTTGGACACGAAGCCGGAGCATTTACTGGTGCGGCCAAGCGACGTATTGGCAAGCTTGAATTTGCCGACAAAGGCACGGTGTTCCTTGATGAAATAGAGAGCATGCCATTGTCGATGCAGGTTAAGGTTCTACGAACTCTACAAGACAATGTTGTTGAACGTGTCGGTGGTAATCAGCAACAAAACGTTGACCTGCGAGTGGTGTCTGCTTCGAAAAGCGATCTACTCAATCACCCTGATTTTCGCCAAGATCTTTTCTATCGTTTGAACGTCGCACAGCTGCACTTACCTCCACTCAGTGATCGCGAAGAAGATGCCTTACTTTTGTTTGAACACTTCACCCAAGAAGCAAATCCCGAAACACGAATAGCCAGTGAGGCTGATCGTTACGCTTTATTGTCTTATGCGTGGCCGGGTAATGTGCGTGAGCTGCGCAATGTCGCGATTCGTTTTGCGTTAGATGAGAGCCTAACAGTTGGGGATATCTTGGCGTGTCGTCCCAACTCGGTAACGGAGTCTGCCACAGCGGGAATTCCGTTGGCGGTGCAGGTGCAGAGCTTTGAACGCAAGGTGATTCACGATGCGTTAGTGCGTTATCAAGGGCGTATTAATGATGTGATGCAAGATTTGGATCTACCTCGCCGAACACTGAACCAAAAAATGGTGCGCTATGCGCTGAATCGAAGCGACTATGTCGAATCTTAGTGAGCAACAAGACTGTAGTGTTTATTGAAAATTAATGAGCAATAAATGGCTCACACTGTATTTGTGATTTTATAACTGTTGGTCACATTTCTCACGTAAAGTGTGATGTGGCTAACTTTATATAGATGTTACTACCTGTTTTTAATGAGCAAAAAATGGCTCATGCTATCTGCACTGAATAAGCAATAATCCGCCTACTGTTATTGAGCTTTTTATTTAAACTTAATTAAATCAATAGCTTAAATTTTGGCATTGTGCTTGCTATCTAGCAATCGTTGTTAACAAAAATATAACGTGAATAACTCTACATGGAGAGTAATAATGAAATACAACAAGCTAGTTAAAACTTTAGCAATCGCAATGGCCTCTATCGGCCTTATCAGCAATGCCTCAGCTCAAGAGGATCGCAGCTACATTTTAGCGACGGCCTCAACGGGGGGGACTTACTATCCAGTGGGCGTCGCTTTGGCAACATTGAGTAAAGTTAAGCTTGCACCCAAGCAGCACTTCTCTTTGGCCGCGATCAGCTCTGCGGGATCGGGTGAAAACGTAAAACTGCTGAATGAGAACGAAGCACAGTTTGCCATTTTACAAGGTTTGTATGGCGCGTGGGCGTGGCAAGGGCTAGGTCCATATGAGAAATCAGGTCAACAAACACAGCTTCGTTCGGTGTCCATGTTATGGCAAAACGTAGAACACTTCATTGTGCGCTCTGACTTAGCCAAAACAGGCACTGTGAGCGACTTAGAGAACCTGAACGGTAAGAAATTCTCTATTGGTAAGAAAAACTCAGGTACCGAGAACTCGGGACGTCAGATCATGCAAGGCCTGTCCGTAGACCCAGAACAATTTAAACTTGCCTTTATGGGGTACGGCGGCAGTGCGAGCGCACTACAGAATGGCACGATTGATGGCATGAACACGCCTGCAGGCGTACCTGTTGGCGCGGTGACCCAAGCGTTTGCAGCCTTGGGTGAAGACATTCAAATCCTGTCGTTTACCGATACTCAAATTAAACAAGCGAACGGTGATTACAATATTTGGACAAAATATGAAATCCCTGCAAATACTTACCCGGGTGTAGATAAGCCAATCACCACCATCGCTCAACCTAACTTCCTAGCGGTTCGTGAAGACATCTCTGAAGAAGACGTGTACCAGCTAACCAAGGCTATCTATGAAAACCTACCTTTCCTACAAGGTATCCACAAAGCAACCAAAGCAATGGCACTCGATAAAGGGATTGCAGGCCTTCCTGTTCCGCTTCACCCGGGCGCGGCTCGTTACTATAAAGAAATGGGTATCGATATCCCTTCTGAGTTGATCGTCAACTAGCTAGTTCCCGACAAGTTATTGGTTGTCCACTGACCCTTCGTGACTTAATTGCTTGGTGCTCGTTCGCTAGAGAACGCGTTCGTGCACCACCTCACTTTATGGATTTTCTCTGCGCGTTTGGCTGTGGAGAGCAGGAGTTTTCTATGAGCGATTCGCTGCAGCAGGAACTGAAAAAATTTGAACTGCCGACCCGAACGGATTTTCCGTGGGTGGGCAAAGCGATAACGACAATGGGAGTAATCCTCTCCCTATTACACATTTGGTTTAACACCTTATCTACTTTACCAGAGCTTTGGATCTCGGCGACCCACTTTGCTGGCTTTGCGATCATTTGTGCACTTTGGTATCCCGCCCATATCTCGCTGAAAAAGAGCAAGATCGCTCTGGCGGTCGATATCGGAATCGCTTTGGCAGCTCTGGCTTGTCTTATCTACATCCCCTTTGCAGAAGATGCTTTGTATGAGCGAGGCGTGAAGTTTATCGCCAGTGATTGGTTCTTTTCTATCTTGGCCATTACCATCGTTATTGAGCTGATTCGACGCACCATGGGCTGGTTTATTCCGGTGCTTATCTTAGTGTGTTTGAGCTACGTAGTACTGTGGGGACAATGGACCAGCGGCATCTTCCATTTTCCGGGCTTGAGCCTTGAAACACTGCTTTACCGAAGCTTTTACTCATCAGAAGGGATGTTCGGTTCTATCTCAAGAATCAGCTGGACCTTCGTGTTCATGTTTATCCTATTTGGCGCATTCTTAGTGCGATCGGGCGTTGGTGATTACATTATTGATGTGTCTCGCGCCGCCGCGGGCAAAGTGATTGGTGGCCCTGGCTTTATTGCGGTGATTGGTTCTGGCTTGATGGGCTCAGTGTCCGGTTCGAGTGTGGCAAATACGGTTTCTACTGGCGTAATCAGTATTCCCTTGATGCAAAAAGCGGGTTTCCCTTCGCGCTTTGCCGCGGGTGTGGAAGCAGCTGCATCGACGGGCGGGCAGTTGATGCCACCTGTGATGGGCGCAGGTGCGTTTATCATGGCGTCTTACACGCAGATCCCTTATGTCGATATCATTGCGGTTTCCTTCGTTCCTGCGCTTATCTACTTTTTGTCGGTGGCCTTTTTCGTGCGTATTGAAGCAAAGCGTAGTGGTGTCCAAAAGGTCACTTCTGGCTGTGAACCGCTGTTGAAGGTATTACTGTCAGGTTGGCACAACCTGATCCCGTTAGCAGTGTTAGTGACTCTGTTAGTGAAGGGCTTTACGCCGACGTACGCTGCGGGTATCTCAATCATCTCGGTAGTTGTTGCTTCGTGGTTCTCCAAAAATCATAAAATGGGACCAAAGGCGATCATCGAAGCGCTTTCTCAAGGCGCGAAAAACATGGCGACTACGGCGGTGTTGTTGGTAGGTATTGGCCTCGTTATCAACGTGATCAGCACGACTGGTATTGGTAACACCTTCTCGTTGATGATCAATAGTTGGGCTAATGGTGACTTGTTGGTGATGATTGCCTTGATCGCGCTGGCATCTTTGATTCTCGGTATGGGCCTGCCCGTAACTGCGGCTTATATCGTGTTGGGTACTCTATCTGCTCCCGCTTTGTACAAGTTGATTGCTGAAAGCCAATTACTTGACCTGTTGGTTTCGGGTCAGTTACCTGAACAGGCGAAAGCGATCTTCATGTTGGCAGCGCCAGAAAAGCTGGAACTGCTTAATGCACCTATGGCTTTGGAAACCGCAAAAGAACTGATTGCGTTAGTGCCCGCTGATTTTGTGGAAACGCTGCTTGAACAAAGCTTAGGCTTGGAAGCGATCAGCCTTGCTCTGCTCTCTGCACACCTGATTATATTCTGGTTATCGCAAGATAGTAACGTGACGCCACCGGTTTGTTTAACCGCCTTTGCGGCAGCGACGATTGCTAAAACGCCGCCAATGAGAACGGGCTTAATGGCATGGAAGATCGCCAAAGGTTTGTATTTGGTGCCACTGCTTATCGCTTACACCAACTTGGTAAGTTGGGATGTGACCTCGGTTTTGGTTACCGGTGGCTTTGCTATTATCGGTACGTACGCGTTTATCGCAGCGATTGAGGGTTACCTAGAAAGTGAAATCAATCTCGTTCTTCGTGTTGTATTGATTGCATTGGGGGGCGCTTTGGTTTGGCCTGATGTGTCGATCGTGATCCGCTTGGTATGTGTGGCGCTGTTTGTTGGCATTTTTGTCTACAGCGGCCGCAAATACGATTCTAATCAAGTGAAAAAGGAACAAGAACGTGAGGAGTCAAAATTGCCTCAAACCGGGTCTAACGCTGTCGCGGCTTCCCTATAACTAAAAGGACTGAGTGTAGGAATATTATGAACTCAATATACGACTATATTATCGTTGGTGGTGGCATTGTTGGCGTATCGACCGCATGGCAATTACAACAAGCTCACCCTGATAAAAGTATCCTTTTAGTCGAGAAGGAGCGCGGCTTTGCGCAGCACCAAACTGGCCACAACAGTGGTGTGATTCACGCAGGCGTTTACTACGCTCCAGGCAGTTTAAAGGCGGATTTCTGTAAGCGTGGCGTCGAGCGCACCATCGCCTTTTGTAGCCAACACGATATTCCCGTTGAAAACTGCGGTAAGTTGTTGGTCGCGACTAATGAGCAGGAAGTGAAGCGCATGAACGCGCTCTATCAGCGTTGCCACGATAACGACATTGATGTCGACCTCTTGGACCAAGCGCAGCTCAAACTTGCCGAGCCTAACATCACGGGCTTGGGCGCGATTTATGTCAAAACCACTAGCATCGTCGATTACAAAAAAGTCACCGAAGTAATGGCTCAAGAGTTTGTTGAAGCGGGTGGCAAGCTCAGCCTCGGCACTGAAGTGATTATGGCGGATGAGCAAGAGGATGAGGTGCAGTTAACATGCAAAGTAGATGGTCAGACTCTACAACTCAATAGTCGATTTTTGATCACTTGTTCTGGTTTGATGGCGGATAGAATGACCAGCATGCTTGGCATTGAAACCGACTTCCAAATCGTGCCTTATCGCGGTGAATACTATCAGCTTGATCCTAAACATAACCAAGTGGTGAACCACCTTATCTATCCGATCCCTGACCCTGAACTGCCTTTCCTAGGCGTCCATTTAACACGCATGATTGATGGCTCGGTAACGGTAGGACCTAACGCGGTTCAAGGGTGGAAGCGAGAAGGTTACGGTAAGCTTAATTTTAGCGTTAAGGATACCTTGCAGATGCTGAGCTTTACTGGTTTTTGGAAGGTGACGGCTAAGCACCTAAAAACCGGTTTGGTTGAGTTTAAAAACTCGTGGTGGAAGCCGGGATATCTAAAGTTGGTTAATAAGTACTGCCCAAGTATCACTGTGTCTGACTTCAAGCCATACCCTGCAGGTATTCGTGCTCAAGCGGTACTCAAAGATGGTACCTTGGTTTATGACTTCCTGTTTGCGGAGAGCCCAAGAAGCTTGCATGTGTGCAATGCACCATCGCCAGCGGCGACCTCAGCGATGCCTATTGGCGAATACATTTGTGGCAAGATAATGCGTAAAACAGCCAGTTAAATAGCCCTAGCCTCAGTAATAAAAAAGACCATCTTGATGATGGTCTTTTTTATCAGCCGCCTACAAAATCGTGTGCACGATACACTACAGGCAATAGAGTGAGCTACGACTTCGAAGTGCTACTTCTTCACCGCTGTAACTGTCATAGATGTGGATATCAGGCTCCGCTTTTAGGTATCGAGCAGGGTTCTTTACTTCACGCATCTTGATGTAGTTTTTGTTCGGTGAGACTCGCTCAATTGCTTCTACTCGAAAGTAGGTGTTTGGCTTCGCGAGTATTTCTGCTTCATCTGGTTTGAACGTATACGCGTTAATGGCGCGACCTGCCGACTTGAGTTCAATTTTGAATTGAGCAGCAGAAGCACCTTCATAAACACCGGCTGAAGAAAAGTTCTTGGCGACACTTGGTAGAGTCGATGTCGACAAAAATGCTTTCTCATGCAGAATATCACCCACGTTGAGTTTATCGAGTAGTGAGTTCTTGATGGATGAGCCACGGTAAACCGTACCTTTGTAGTTAGGAAGTTTATTCATGACATTTCGCATGTGGAATACGCGTGATTTCAATGTACGACCAAACATTTCGGATAAGTAGCCTTCAGGCTCTCCCGCTCTCATGTATTCATTCACCACATCATGGTCAACTCGGCCGTAATTCTTGATGGCAGAGTACTCTTCACTGATCATCTTTTTTTCAGCTTTTACATGGTGTGTCGTTGCCCAATCCATCAAGTCATCCGCAATTTGTTGTTGCGCCTGATAGGAGAGTGAACGCCCTTTAAACTCAGGAAACTCCTCACTTTGTGCCGAAAAACTTGTCATTAAAGAGAGACAAAGCACCCAAATAAATCTTTTCATTGCTTGATCCTTAGCTTATGTACAAACGAGAGAGTGCCAAAATGACGCTTCTACTTCTTCGCCTGAGTTGAGGTTATATTTCTGAGTATTTTTGACGGCAGATGCCTTCACCGTTTCCACGCCGATGTAGGTATGGGTAGAGGTTCGCTCTATCTGGGTGATTCGAAAGTGTGCATTTGGCGCAAACAGAACCTCTGCTTCTTTGCTGTATTCCGAAAGCCCTGCAATGGTGTGACCCCCTTGATTGATCTTTACTTCAAACAGCACTCGCTTGAGCCTTTGTGGGGAGTTGGGATGCACTACCGAAAAGCGCTTAGCAACTTCTGGGAGAGTAGAGGTTGAAGTAAATGCTGGCTCGACCAACACGTCCCCCTCTTCGAGCTTGTTAAGCAGAGATAGTTTTACCCAAGTCCCTCGATAGGCGGTCCCTTTGTATTTTGGCAGCTTGTTGAGAGCCGATTTAACCGTGCGAATGTACTGCCTCGCATCCGCCCCCGCGACACCCCATGTTGAGGTGTCAGTTGCTCTTAGGTAGTCATTAGCGGTCTGATAGCCGGAAATTGAAAAGTCTTCCACAGCTTCCTTTTCATTGGCAGTTATGAAGGAGTAGCGCCAACCATTGGAAGCCTTTGACCAGTCTTTGAAGTCTTCTGCCAGCTGGGTTAATTCTTCCTCTGAACGGTTTGGCTGTTTGAGCGAATCAAACGGTTGAGAGAAGGCCGTAAAACTCAGACAACAGAGCAGTAATAAAAAACGAGTATTCATAGTGTCCGCCCTTTATTAGTATTGGTAGCTGTTAGGGCTTAAATCACATGGAATGCCGAAAGTGTTCTGATTGATGACGGCATACTTCAGAGCCCCAAACATATTGAGCTGTTGGCGAGTGACGGCGTCGTACCATTCTGAGATAGGCGAAATCCAATACAGGTCATCATCAGCCGCAACATCAAGCAGTGCGCTCTTAAGGTATGGGTAGTAAATCATGCAGCTACGGCCCGGTTTATCGGTAAAGTTTTCGTTTGTATTGCTTAACTTATCGAGCTTTTGATTGAGTTCAGACGTTGGGTTAAAGATGGCATCGATAGAGCGCTCAATGCGCGCATCGTAGCTATCAGGGATGATGTCTGAAATCAGGTAGCGCATAAGGTGAGCTGGCAGCATCTCTGAAAACAGAGCGGTGACTTCACCTTCCCCAGAGGCGTAGTGCCCAGTAGAGATATGCTGAGAATGGATGATCGATGTATAGCGCTGGAATTGGCCCACTTGTGAATGTAGCCACTCAACACCGTTGCTGTCGGAGACACTCATCGCTTCAGCAAGACGAGTTTTTACGATCCCTTTCGCGAGTTGCAGCGTGTTGCCTTCCAGATGAGCAAGATCCAGTGAGGATGACTTCAGTGCGGAATAAATTAGTGGTGCATTTTTTTGAAGATCAATGCTACCTGGATAAGTGAAGCTATAAAATTCGACAGCTCTCTTAGCTTGCCACTCGCTCTCTAGCGCAGCGGTAATCAAGCCACCAAGCTTTTGATAGCGCTTCGAGTGCACATAGGCGCCTTTGCCGGAGTAGTTTGCGTGCCAATTGTTGATGTAATGCAGCGACGCTTGTCGTGAAAGGTTCTCTTTTTGAAGGTAAGACAAGCTCCACCCAGCACATGCGCTACCGCCACCACATTCACCTTCAAGCATTGCGCTTGAGTCCAGTAACCAGTGATAAACCTGTTGTTTGTCGAATTCGGCTTGCTGTTTTAGACGTTGCTGCGCAGAAAAGTCCAACAGCTGTTGTTCCAACCAACGCTCCTCAGCTTCGGCATTCCAGCCATGATCAATTAGGCTACTAAGTGAATCGAAAAGCACGCGTTTTACTGCTTCTTTGCTTGGCGAGGAGATCTGAGCAATCACGTTATCTTCAGATGAAATAAATGGGCGAGTTTCTGCCGGCACCCAAGCGTACTCAACACAACCTCTAAAGTTTGGATCGCCTCCTAGAATGCCAATACGAACGCATTTTTCGTAACCACTTTGAAGGACGATCTCTTTGTTGCGTATTTCTTGTGTTGTTGCTGGGCGTCCTAAAATGCTGCGTGTCATCTCGTCAATGGCGCTGCGCTCTGCTTGTCCTTTGAAGAAATTATGCATGGTGTCGACCGAGCCTGAACGGAATAGTCGCTCTATGGCGATATCACCTTGTGTGAACATATCTCTTTGCAGCTTACTCATCAGCAGATTGATATGGTTATCTGCCGTTTCAATGATCTGGGTTTTGGCTGCAAGTGTGCGAGCATATAGCTGTTGAACTGCAGCTTGATCAAGCCCTTCAATTTGACCTGTTCGTAACTCATTCAGTTTGGCAATTGCTTGATCTAGCAGGTTCTGCTGACAGTGCTGAAGTTTGGCCAATGCGCGGTTCGCTTGGCGTTTTGAAGGTAGTGCTGGTGGCAGGGAATTACTCTCTTCAATATCATGATCAGGATAAAGGTCTGCCAGTACACGAGTTTCCTCGTTACAGCTAGCGGCAATGTCTGATGCAAACAGACGAGAGTCTTTATGGTCGAGAGCCAGTTGGCTAAAGATGGCCTTGCGGAGCTCGTGGTCGACCGCGGTGATCAGCTCTTCCGCCATAATGGTCTGAGCCTTTACCACTTCTTGATAATGTTGTTGGTATTTGAGGGCAAGATCGGTGGCAAAGCCTCGTGCAACGGCGTTCAACATCGCTTGCTGATCTGAGGCGAGTTCTGCCCAATAAATTTTGTCTCTTAAATCTTGCTGGGTGACGAGATCCTCATGAACGTGATAACTGTAATGGTTACCTGCTGCAATTCTATCCCAGCGACTACTCAAAATTTGGCGGTCGATCTCTCTCGCGGGCAGCTTTAAAACGCCAAACCAATCGACGAGTCCCATTACAGTGGCAAATCGATCGTAAGAGGTACGTGATTCATCTTGGAAGCTAGTTGCGACCTCATTTGCCCAAAGTCCAACGGCAACCGCGTCGCCAATCGGTCCCAGAGCTTCTAATGCGCCTTGCGCTAGCCCCGTCGTTGAGCGGCCTAATGTGTCCATCAGTCTTGCCGCTTCTTCAGGTGCTAGCGTAACAGCTGAGGCGGGTCCTGTTTCTAGCAAGGTAGCAGTTTCAGGGAAAACATCACTGGCTTCAGAGAGAGAGGGTTTTAAGTCGACAATGTGCTCTGGTGCCGATGGAAAAAGGTTTTCAGGCGTAATACCTTCACCGAAGGCATCATAGTTTTTCTGTCGGATCTGATGAAAGCTTTCGCTGTCCAAGACGTTATATTCGTCGCCGATGTTACAGACCTGAAAGGCATTAACGTTGGATGAAATCATAGCAGTAATAAGTGCTATTTTTTTTAACTTCATAGGTTTATCCTTATTGTTAGTGAAGTTATATGCTTAATTTAGAAAGCAAAAAGCCTCTCCTTGCCGAGATGGAAAAGAGACAGCTAGAGGTTGTGTGTAGGGGTACTTCGAGAAATCGTTTACTCAAATCACCCGGGCAGTGAAATGAGGTTTTCGCCTTGGCGTTGTGATTAGGGGAATTGCCTCCCCCTAATCAGTTTCTATTAAATGCTGTTGAGGTTAACGGTTTAGCTTAAAGGTACTGACTGCTTGCGTGAGCTTTTCAGACAGTGCAATAAGTTCCGAAGCTTTCTCTTGGTTTGATGCCGACAAGTTGTGTGTCTCGCGGGCTTTGTCATTGACGTCAACGATACTCTGATTGATTTCGCCTGCGACAAGGGTTTGCTCTTCAGTCGCTGTGGCTATCTGTGTATTCATGTCTTCAATGACGGTGATAGAGCTCGAGATTTCATTGAGTGAAGCCTGTGCTCGTTTCGCATTCTCCATGGTGACATTTGATGCTTCTCGGTTCATCTGCATCATATCCATAGAGCTATTGGCTTCATGCTGCAATGAAGTAATCACCTCTTGAATCTCATTGGTGCTCTGTTGAGTGCGGTTGGCTAGGTTACGAACCTCGTCAGCAACAACCGCGAAACCACGGCCTTGCTCACCAGCTCGTGCAGCTTCAATGGCAGCGTTAAGGGCAAGCAGGTTGGTTTGGTCTGCAATGTCTTTGATCACGTCCAATACGGTGCCAATACTTGAGGTTTTCTCACCTACGGTGTTGATGACGTCGGAAACTTCTTGAATCCCTTGAGAGAGGCTCACAATACTGTGATTTACAGTATCAAACGTTTGATTGCCGGACTGTGCTTCTTGCGCTGCTTGCATCGCCGCTTCTGAAGCTCGATGAGCGTTTTGTGCGACTTCATCTACAGCGACCGACATTTCGTTCATTGCCGTCGAAGTTTGCTCTAGCTGTTCCATTTGCGAGGCAGAACTGGCATTCACGCTGTCGGCTGCGTTGGTTATGCCTTCTGCAAAGGTAAACAGGTCGTTCGATGAGTTACGGATGGTCTCAATTGTGGTGCTCAGCTCATTGACCATATCGTTAACTGCAGCATTGATACCAATCGCTTTGCCCTGTTGTTGTTTGATTGCGGTAAAGTCACCAGAGGCCACTTTAGCTACGGTCGCTTCTATTTCACTTGGCTCTCCACCGAGTGGGCGGTAAACCAAAACTTCAACAACGTAGTACACGCAACCCGCGCAAATAAGCAGTAGCGTCAAAGAGGTGATCAGAGTTTCAGTTAGGTTATCTTTTGAGTCCTGATTAACATTGGTCTCTTTATCCCACGCCCATACACTCCAACCAAGATCGTTGATTTTAGCGCCTGCTGCCAAGAACTCCGTATTCTTATAAACGTACTCGAAGCTCTCTTCTCGCGTGGTGTCTCTGTTCGCAAAAGCTGGGATCTCGTTGAAGATACTTTTCCCTATTAAAGACGGGTTTTGTGCGGCTAAGATAAAGCCATCTTCACGAGTGACGAAGATTTTATTATTTGTGGTGAGTTGCTCGGTGAATCTGGTCAGGTCTTCAACCAGGATGTTTAGAGCAGCAACGCCGACAATCTTGCCTTGTTTGTAGATAGGCGTTGCTAGAGACATTACTTGGTCACCGGTTGACGCCAAGTAAGGACGAGTAATGATTTTGTCCTCGCCACTCATTGCTTTCAAAAACCATTCGCGTTGTTTGGTTTTGGCATTAAAGTTTTCAATGATGCCATTGGTTTTTGACGAGTAGGAAGTGCCATCCGCTAGAGAAAAGTAGATGTTAGTAACTTTGGTTGAGCTCATGGCACTATGGAGCGTTGTGATTGCTCGTGATGTGTCGACTTGACCACGCTCATCGAAAGACAGCTCATTGCTCACTACTTTCAAAATATCAAAGTAGCGATTAATTTTCTGTCCGATAGTATCTGCGATAAGTTGAGATTTATATCCCAACTGTTTTTTATAACTTACGGTCGACGAAGTCTCGAAATTCTTCCAGCTTAAAAAGCTTGTCGTCATGATTAACATGACTGTTAGCCCCATAATAGAAAGCAATATTTTTAGTTTAGCACTCATAACTTGTTCCAATATAAGCAGTGTTGATTATTTTTAAGATTTCTTATAATTCAGGCGAATGTCCGAACTTTAAATAATATAACACTTATAAAATTCACGTATAAGCTTGGTTTATTTGTGAATAATATACATCTAATTAATATATGCAATATTTATTAAATGCATTGATTACTTATTTATTTGGTGTATCGAGTGCTTGTTTTTATTGAACCAATATCCCAGAATTAAACTGGTCTTACTTGCTGATTTTATTGCTTATGCCTTGGTGTGTATGGGGTTGCTTGTTGATTATTGCCCTTAATTAAAATAAGGTTATGGCATTTGTTTACTTTAAATAAATCATAAAATGAAAGTTTGTTTAATTTTATTTAAATTTTCTTACTGGTCTGAGTTGTTGATTCCCATAATAGAGAGGAGAGAATAGAGTTAATAAAGAAGTATCTAATTAAGGTTTTTCTATTTTAGCTTTTATTTAAGTTAATATGTGGGAGTGGTTTTCACTGATTGAAATAGGCGTAATATATTTGTGGTCATTATTAGGTGAAAAGAATCTCTCTATTTACACTTAAATTAACTCATTTTCGTAAAATAGTATTGGCTCTCAAGTTCCTCAGTCTCCCTAACAAAAAACGCAGCCAGTTCAGCTGCGTTTTTTTTGTTATTTTGGCAGTGAGCCATGTCATTCTTGAGTTTAGCTAGTCAGCCCTAGAGAAGATCAGGGATAAAGTTAGCGACGATAGATACATCGCTGAAGTTGCGATAGCCGCGCACCATGATGCTGAATTCACCCGCAGGTTTGTTCAATACACATTGTTCATTGCTGCTGTTCTGATATGGACGGCAGTCAAAGTTTGCTTTTGATACCACACCGTTATATTTGACGTATAAGTCGGCATCGCCACTGCGAGGGCCTGTCATGGTTACGGTTAATTGCCCTGCGTTTTCCGTTGTTAGGGTAAAAAATTGCTCTTCACCGTAACCTGCGGATAGTCCTTCAACAGGGACGTCATATTGAAGTTCTGTTGGACCTGCAACAGGTGAATCCAGACTAGTTTCAACGAGATAAGCAATCGCCAATTTAGCGAACTTCGAGGCATGGGTTGCAGTTGGATCTGAGTTCTCAATCGTATCATGCTGCGTGTGGATGCTAGGGTTGTAATCGTTGAACATGCTCTCGAACGGCATAGCTGCTGGGTAGCCAACGTTGTGCCATGATGCGTGATCGGAACAGGCATAGCCACAACGGTCGAAACTGTAACTGATGTCGCTCGTGTAGGTATCAATCAACTCGCTCAGGTAAGCCGTTAGGTTGCTGTCGGTGTAGTCGGTGATGAAGGTAATATCGTGCGCTGAACCGTTGTAGTTGGTCATGTCTAATTGCAGTACCGATACAACGTTTGCTTGTTCGTCTCTTAATGCATTGGCGACATCTTGTGAGCCACGTAGCCCAACTTCTTCTGCAGCATAACCATAGAACTTAATGGTTTTGTCTGGTTGAATACCACTGGCGATCATCAGGCGAAGCGACTCTGTTACCGTTGCAATACCAGACGCATCATCATCGGCTCCCGGTGAGATGGTGCCTTCGCTTGTCCAAGATCCAACGGTCGAATCAAGGTGTCCACCAACCACGACGATCTCTTCAGGATATTTAGCGCCAAGCAGTGTCACTTCAACGGATTTCTGTGGGTATTCGGCATGCGTGATCTGGCGTGCAGACGCATACGGCACATCCTTAATTTCTGTTTCCCAACGCTCTAAAAGCCAATCTGAAGCAGCGACACCAGTAGAAGTAGTATAAAAACGGTTGGTGAAGTTGGTTAGGTCTTCGATGGTCGTGACCATGTTGTTCGGCTCGACCTGAGATAGCAGATCGTTCACTGTGTCTTGATGGCTGATCACCGGTTTTTCGAAGGTATTCATTGTCAGTGGCATCGCTGCGGCTTTGAGTGCACTTGCTTTGTCTTCGTGCACCATGTAGCCACCACAACGGTGAGTTTCTTCATGCATGTGGCTGGATAGTTTCGCCAGCTCTTTCTGGTTGATTTTAGCGACGATGGAGTGCTTGTTCCCAGTCACGCTTGGATAAACCGTTGCGCCATGTTGAGTCATTATATGCTGTGCGTCAGCATCGGTGGTAATCCAGACTTCCTCGTTCGCTGGTGGTGTGATGCCTAGGGATGCGTAAGCCGAAGTACTGTTGATTAAGGCTAAAGAGCCTCCGAGTACAGCCAAAGCTAGCATGCTTTTTTGAATAGCCATTTGTCGTCCTTTTTATGGTGAGTATTGTTATGTTGATGGAGGTGATTTTTGTGTAATACGTGGATGTTTTTGTGTAGATGTTTCATTTTCTGAACAGATAACCGCGAAAAGGGCCCCTTTCGGAGCCCTGAATTTGCTATCGATTATTGTGTTTTAATGAAACGGTAGTGCTTGGTTTCTGAACAGATATCGCTTGAGGTACACACTTGGTACTCCACATCCACTGTGCCGTTGTGACGGAACTTGTCGACGTATGAGTTGAAGTCTGTAGCACCAACATTCTTGCCATTACGCTTAATCACGAAGTAGTCATTGGTGTCGTAATCCCATGCCAGCTTAACGCGAGCCTTACCGTTCGGGTTTTTGTTACCAAACTTCAGTTTTAGCGGGAAGCCTTCTGCTGAGTCACCTTCAATCGTGATCGACTTGCTTGTCGATGTTGCAACGCCTGCATCGTCAGTCACGGTTAGAGTCACCACGTAGTCGCCAGCTTCAGCGTAGGTATAACGAGTCACTTCACCGGTTTGCGTGTTGCCATCGCCTAAGTTCCATTGGTAAGAAACGATCTGGCCATCGCTGTCCGAACTTGTGCTACGCAGCTCTACTTCTTTGCCTACGACCGTGTGTTCGAAAGAAGAAACTGGCGGTACGTTAGCATTGCCTGATTCGTACGATGCTTTCAGGTTTGCACCTGCGTAATCTGAGTAACCCAGAATGTTCACCGTGTAGCGACCAGCTGTTGGGTTTTCAATTACACATACTTCATCGGTTACGCTTTCACTCTTACAGATATTCTCTTGAGAGCTTGGCGCATAATCTAGACCGACATACATATCCGGATCACCAGTAGAGACAGCAAGATCAATCGTTAGCTTGTCTTGGCCTTCTGGTACTTCGATATCGAAGTAAGTTTTTGAGCCGGTTTCACCAGCAACCGCAGCTTCAACACCGTTTTCAAGGCGTTGATATTCCGGTTCTGGCGGCAGTGGTGGCTCTGCACATGGGGTAACACCCACCAGACCGAACGCAGAAACAACGTCATCGGCATTGTAGCCAAGGTCGTTTGCTGAGTTTTTCACGCCACAAGCACCCTGCCAGAAGTCACTATTTTCCGACCAGTAAATTTGGTTAGATAACACGAAAAGCTCGAATGCTTTTTTGGTATCCCAACCTTGCGTGGTTGCAAGATGGTAGAAGGCTTTGTTAAACACACCAGAGCTGTAGTGAACATTCAAGCCATCGTAGTACTCGGATGCATTATTGATTGAAGAACCATCGCGTGATGGATCGTCCATGTAACGCAGAGCCCCGTCGCCTTTAAATATATTACGGCCGACCATCCAGTCGTTGGTACCTTTCATGTAGTATTCTGCCGCTTCACCTGCCATATCAGAGAAAGCTTCGTTCATACCACCGGATTGGTTTGCGTAAACCAAACCTGAGTTTTGCTCAGTGAAACCGTGGCTCACTTCGTGCGCTGACACATCTAGACTTACAAGTGGGTAGAAGAAGCTTTCACCATCTCCGAATGTCATTGCCTTGCCATCCCAGAATGCGTTCTCGTAGTTGTTACCGTAGTGAACACGCATCATGAGTTTGAAAGAGAGCGGCGCTGTGTCGAACCAGTTCTTATACATATCGAACACGATGTTACCGAAGTAGTGCGCATCGTTGAGTGGAGAGAAGGCTCCGTTCACTTCTTTATGTTCGTTACGAGGACATTCGTAGCTATAAGTGGTGTCGCCGTCTGTCGCGCCATTTAGGTCAACGGTAACGACATTTTCCGATTCCATCACACACTCTGTGCCGTTTTCTACCACATCAAGGTAGTGGTAGTCGGTACCGTACTCGTACATGCCTGTTTTCTCGTTACCACCAGGGCCTGTACCGATCTGTGCGTGAGCAATACCTTCCCAACGGTCGATAACTTCGCCGGTGTGTGCGTCTAGCATGGTGAATGGTCGAGTTGGCTGTTCGCTGCCTTCGACAAGATAAGAGACAACGTAGACTAGGCGTGTTTTGTCATGTCCTTGTTTTCCTGAACCTTGATAAATAAACAGTTCATGCTGGACGTTATCTAAAGATTTGCTTGTTAAGCCCTGAACCTTGAGATCTTTACTCGCAAGCTCAACGGCTTGAGAGCTGTTGATCGATGGTTTAACAAACGATCGCTCTAGGGTCGTCGTTTTAAGGTAGTTGCCTTGAACAGACTTAAGTGCGCCACCTTGTACACTTTGGGTGGCATTTAGGTAATGTCCCCATACTGGCGTTCCCCAGATGTTCTGTTGGATCTTAACTTTGTAGATGCCACGCTTTTTGAGGTTAACTTCCTTTACCATCTTAAAGCTAGAGGCGTTACTGACGCCTAACTGAGTGTTCAACCCAGAAAAGCTAGTAAAGTTGATCGGTTGATCGATGCTAACTGATTCACTTGCATGTACTGATAAAGACATCGCACTCGCTATAGCAACGGCAACTAAACGTTTTTTCATTTTCATTGTTATTTTCTCTTTCCATGTAAAATCCATGAAAACTTAACAAAATTATCACAACGAATTTACATCATTCGATCCGATTAATTAGTAGCATGGCAATGATCTCTTTTATTCATGAAACTTATATTTTTCGTATTTACAGATAGTTATCGTTTCTGTTTATTTTTGAACGCACCTATATGTTTTATTTATAAAATTATGACACTTTTATTAAGTGTTAATTTCTATTGGAAATTAAGATTCTTAAGTAAATTGATCTGTGCCTCAGTTAAGGTGTTCCGAGCTGATAGAAGGATCAACGATTTGAAAGTGTCATTTTAACCTGAAGGCTGTTAAGCGATTTTAAGGGCAGTTTTGATAAGAATTTGAAGATTTTTAGGCTTATTTTTCGAATTGTTAGTTACAAGAGGGAAGGGGGATTGGGCACTTCTTTGGCACAGAGCACAAAATCTGCTGGATGAAAAAAGCCAGCGACGGGTCACTGGCTTAGATTAACTGAGTTTGTACAGGCTACTGATTAAAGGTACGTAACGAAGACACTTAACTATGGTTTGTAACTAAAGCTAATTACTGCTTTTTACCGCCAACTTGAACGTAGTCGATACCGATAATACGGTTGATGATACCCAGAACAGAGCTCGTATCAGAGTTTGTTGAGCGAATCGTATCAACAGTTGCACCTTCAGGCACTAATTCCATTGCGCGGTCTTGAGTATTACCTGGAACTTGGAAACCGACAATGTTAAAGCTCTCAGCGTGCGCTGTGTAAACTTCATCGTTGTGGCTAATACCTGAACAACCTGCAAGAGAGACAATACCCAAAATAACTAATAACTTTTTCATGAACACACCTTAAGAATGATTGGAGTTTAGATTCAATAGGTTCATGGGAGACAGTATCTCCCGACCGATGTTGAACATTATTCCAGAGGTGTTTCGTAGTTACTGTATGGGTTTGTCAGTCGAACCATTACATAGCTGAATGGTTATGGTGAATACCGCACCCTTTAAGGTTTGGCTTTGACCTACCTCCACGGTTGCGTTGTGTTGAGCGCAGATCTTCTCGACGATAGACAATCCTAAACCATGGCCACTCTTGGCTTTGTTACGTGCTTTATCGCCTACGTAAAACGGTTCAAACAAACGAGCCTGATGTTCTTGAGTCACACCATCACCATCATCATGTACTGCAATTTTCAGTTGTTCTTGATGCGTGCTGGCTTCAATTAACACTTGAGATCGTGCGAATTTCATGGCGTTGCGTACGAGGTTATCTAGGGCGCGGTTCAGCAGTATCTCATCCGCAAGAATCTCGTATGGTTGCTCTGGCAGTGATAGGTTGATGTTGAGCTCTGTATCTTTGTTCCAACGCGTCATTGCGTGGCCAAGAAAGTCATTTATCTCGACAGGCTGCTGCAAATTTTCGAGGTCGCAGCTATCCAGCTTGGCGTAACACAATAGCTCGTCGACCATCTTCTCCATCTCTTCCGTATCTTCCACAATGCTTTCTACAGTCTCTTGCTGAGATTCGTTGAGCGGTGTGTCTTTAAGCATTTCAGCTTGCCATTGGATCCGGAATATCGGCGTGCGCAGTTCATGAGCGACCGCATTGGTGAGTGAACGATTGCTCTCAATTAACCGGTGAATGCGGTCGGCCATTAGGTTGAAAGACTTATTGAGTGAGCCGATTGCAATGCCGCTTGAGGTCTCGGCTCGCGAGGAGAGATCCCCTTCAGCAAAGGCTAGCGTCGCCGATTCAAGCTTCTTAACTCGGCGGAAGATGATAAATAGGTGGCATACGCCATACAGGATAAAGCTTGCTAAAAAGAACAACCAAATGAGGTCATCTTCCAATTCTATTTTTTGCCTAACGAACGCTTCACTGTTGGGTAGGTAATGATAGGTATTGTCACTGCTTGCTAAGCGAAACCAAAGATCACGCTCATCATCGTGGAAGATAAAGGTATTTGGGTTGGTCGAGAAGAACTCTGAAACAGGGCTTGGTATTTCATCTTTTGGATTGAACGTAATCAGTTTATTTCGAGTGGTTTCGACAAACTGGTTCATGGCTTGTTGAGCCGCTTCAAGCCCCTGATTTTTTGCGATGTTCTCTATGAGTTGCTGGTGGGCTGTGGCTTCATAATCTTGCAGAACATATTCGTAGTCAGTATTGAGCTGATAGACACAGATTTCGTAAGCGACAATACCGCTCATGAAGCAAACTAACAGCCCTATTAAGGACTCCAAAAAGATACGTCGCATAATCGTTCTCTTTCATTACGCTCGTAGTGAGCGAAGTTAATGCCAGGCGGTTGAAACAAACAAGTAGCCCTTACCGCGAATGGTCTGAATTTTCTCTGCTGGTGTGTGGTCGTCGCCCAAAATCTTCCTTAGACGTACAACCTTGTTATCAATAGTTCGATCAATGCCATCATACTCAATACCGCGCAATGTTTGCGTCAAGTAGTCACGCGATAGCGGTGTGTCAGGGTTACTCGCCAATAGCCAAAGTAGGTCAAACTCGCTGTCAGTGAGTGATAAAACCGCACCTGAAAGCTCACACTTCTTATAAGTGTTTTTCAGAACGAGTTGATCAAACTGAAGGGTGTCTGAGTCATCGACTGAAGCGGTACTGGTGTCTTGGCGGCGTAACAGCGAACGAACCCTTGCCAGCAGAACTCTTGGTTTGATTGGCTTAGTGACATAGTCATCAGCCCCTGTCTCTAAACCAGCAACGTGGTCGAAATCATCATCGCTAGCGGTGAGCATCAAGATTTTACCTTTATAGTGCGTACGCGTCTGTCGGCAGATTGTAAGTCCATCAGTTACAGGAAGCATCAAATCCAGCAGTACGATATCAGGCTGTGCGGCAAGAATGGTTTGCACGGCGTCACTGCCATCATCTAGTGTGGAGACTTCAAAGTCCTGCGTAACAAAGTAATCCTTTAGCATTCGCTGAAGTTTCAAATCGTCTTCTACGATGATCATTTTAGGTTTTGTCATTCCATTATCAGCCTTATCGTGCGTTTCATTTATCGAGATTACGTGAGGGAGTCTTTTTGAGTAGCTAGTAATTGTGGTACACCCAATTTACAGGCCTTACGTAAAATACCTAATGCGAATGATTAAACACTTTATAAGTTAGTTCAATGATGAATTGGCATTTATAGGAAAATAAAAAACATTGTTCAAATAGGTTCGACATTCTCATACATTCTCAAGACAGATAAATTAAGCGCTAAATAATAGAATTTTCCAATCAAACATTTTGGGAATGACGCATGAATAACTATAGAAAAACGTTACTGGCACTGCCCTTGATTATTTTAGCTGGGTGTAATTCAAGCTCCAACTCGGGTAAATCGGCAGGTAACGCGGCGACTAAAGCACAAGTGAAACCTAAGGCGGATTACGTATTTTCGTCAGTGAAATTAGGCAAGTTGTATCAAGAACGAGAAGAGCTTCAAGAGTCAATGAAACTGACCTATGACGGTGTCCAGTATGACCAAATTCAATTTGCTGAAGATATTAGTGATAAGCAAAAAGTAGTAAGGCTTGCGAGCCGTTTAGGTCAAAGTGTTGATCTGTATTTTCCTGATGCAGGGTTTGATAGCTGCGGTATCTACACAGAGAGCAAGGGTTTGGACGTGTTTGATTGCGGCGCCCCGCTCCGCTCTGTTTCTAATGAGACCACGTTAATCCAAACAACAGCGAACAGTGCAAAAGCAGTTGAGCTTGAGTACCAAAATGAGTTGTCGCAATACGTGACGAGCTTGGGTTCGACGATTCTGAGTAACACCAAAAATGGTAATAAGGTCACCATCACCACTTCATTTGCTTTCAATGCCTTTTACCGCGATGTGCTCAACGAGACTGGGGCTGTTGATCGTATTACTTCCACTCTAGGCGCATCAACTTATTCTCAGCTTTTTGATATCGTGAAATTGTATCAAGGCAGTGAGATGACGTTGAAGTTTACCAACCATATTGGTGGAAGTGCCGACGACGATATCAATATGTACACCGGTCGCATGATCCACAATAACAAGATGACGACGATCGTAACGCCTACGGGTTCGGTGTTCTCTGGCGGCACGGACCTGTTTGCTGCAGGTAATCCACGAGTTTTGCAACGCGCTGATACCACCAAAGCTATTGAGCTGAATAAACAGGTGGGTGTGCACAGTTGGGCTGAGGGTGATAAAACGGCTAAAGAATTCCCATACACCAACGAAAGTCATCGCCAACAAGCGACCTATTTCAAAAAGGTGATGGGAGACAAAGGAATCGATTTTTATATCTTCACTTTAGATTCTGCTCCGGCTTCTGGTGAACACTGGGTGACAAAGGCCGACTCAGATAAATACGGCTTCATTACACGTATTGAGTAGCTTTGACTCGCATTAAAAATTAGGTGTGTATGTTGAAAGGTTGGTTGTGCTTTGTCATCACCAGCCTTTTTTGTTCTGGAATTGAAGGCGGTACCGCTTGTAATGCTCATGAATTCAACGAGAAAACATGGATGTGAGTAAAAACCGCATTTATTCGCTAAGTAACAACTAATTTCTGCAGATTTGGTTTTTAGAAAGCACAATCACAGCACTTTTTTGACGATAGTATTTATTATCCGCAACCTTACTGGCCAATAGGTTTCTATAATCTAACGATGTAAGGAGCATGTGAATGACTAATAAGGACGATCATTTATGCAGTTACTGGCAGGCACTCTGACACACTACGCTAATCCCCAAGCACGCCGTGAATTGGAATACTCAAGTGAGCAGCGTGACATTTTAAGTGTCGCGAACTCTCAACAGGCTATTAAAGATATTTCTCAATGGCCAGGTTACTCTGTGACTCCTTTGCATGAACTGAATGCTATCTCTGCTGAGATCGGCGTAAACAAGTTTTGGTATAAAGATGAATCGCAGCGTTTTAGCTTAAAGAGTTTTAAAGCTCTGGGCGGCGCTTATGCGGTGGCTCGTCAGCTTCAGATTGAAATCGCTAATCGCTATGGGAAGAATCCGACCATCAGTGAGCTGCTCAACGGTGAATGGAAATCAGAAGTTGCTGAGATCGTTGTGAGTTGTGCAACTGACGGAAACCATGGCCGTTCAGTGGCATGGGGCGCTCAGATGTTTGGTTGTGGTTGTGTGATTTATATTCACCGCGATGTGTCTGAAGGGCGCAAACAAGCGATGGAAGCGTTCGGTGCAGAAGTAGTTCGCATTACAGGTAATTACGATGAATCGGTTCGTTTGGCTGATTCTGAAGCCAAAGCGAAAAACCGCGTGATTGTGTCGGACACCTCTTATGAAGGTTACATGGAAATCCCGAAGGATGTGGCACTTGGCTACACAGTGATGTTGGCTGAAATTGTCGAGCAATTGGATGGTGAAATCCCAACACATGTCTTCGTACAAGGCGGTGTAGGTGGTTTGGCATCAGCCGTCTGTGGTTACTTCTGGGATTTGTGGGGCGCTGAGCGTCCACGTTTTGTAATCGTAGAACCTGAGCAGGCCAACTGTTTGCAGAAGAGTGCTCAAGCGGGCAAGCCCGTTGTAGTTACCGGCGATCTAGAGACACTGATGGCTGGGCTTGCCTGTGGTGAGGTTTCGAGCTTGGCATGGACGATTCTCCAAAATGGCGCCGATGATTTCATGACGCTGAGTGAAGAGGCGATCCCACAAGCGATGCGCATGTTGGCAAGTGGCGAGCAGACGGAAGCGGCGATAGAAGGGGGCGAATCTGCCGTTCCAGGGTTTGCCGCAGCGATCATCGCTAAGCAAGAGCCGAATTTCGCTGAAAAACTGGATTTAACTCAAGACAGCCGAGTGCTAGTCATTGGTACTGAAGGGGCAACTGACCCGGATCTCTACCAACAAATCATCGACAACAAAATCTAATAACGAAAAGCTCATAGTTAGCAGTTAGCAATTAATAGCTAATCGCGAACAACGAATAATAAAGTAAGCCCCAAAGTTGGCGGTATGTAAGGTTTCTTCATACCGTCTTTTTTTCTCTCTTTTTGACTTCATCTCATGACACGTCTTGCTTTCTAATCGCGCTGCTCATCAATCGGAATAGTCAGCCCGACCTTGACGTTATCCATCACCACATTGGTTTGAAAGCTTTTGATATTGGCATTATCGAAGAAGGCCTCACGAGTAAAATTATCGTACCCCTCCATATCTGCAGCCGTGACGATTAAGATAAAATCAGAGCTGCCTGTGACGTAATAGCATTGCTGCACAGAACGGTTCGAACTCATCTCTTTTTTGAAGTTATGCATCAAATCCACACGTTCACGTTCAAGTGTTACCTGAACGATAAACGTCATTCCGTGACCGACCGCTTTTGGGTTAATCACCGAGACATCAGACTGAATTACCCCTTGTGCTCTCATGCGTTTTAAACGGCGCTGAACGGCAGCAGGAGAGAGCCCGACCTTCTCTGCAATCTTGTCTGATGTTGCTCTATTTGAGTCTTGTACGATGTTGAGGATCTTCTTGTCGAAACTGTCGACCACCAATGCAGGCTGTTGTGTCATACCCATACTTCCCAGTGTCAATTTGTAAATTATTTGTTTCTTTTTTGCCAGTGTGTGATCGAGTTAAAGGTATTTGGCTCCAACAATTAATCACAGAGGATTGAGAACAAAAAATCACTATAACGCAATAAAAATGCGGAATTCCCGCACAATAAGGTATTCGTTTAATGATAATCCTTAAAGTTGTCGGTGCATTATTAACCTTGTGAACGAAATGTAAAGTTCAAAATCACAGAGTTTGAAGTTTATATGATACATGTTGTTAACATTTGTTAAGTGTTGATATTGGCAGCTCAAGGAGTCGGAAAGTATGAAATCTGCAACCGCTACTTTACAGTTTGAATTAGAAAAATTGGCACCAGCAGGACGCGTCGGTGTGATTGCGTTAGCGACAGATTTCAATATTGAGCGTGATTTAAACACGTTGTTTCCAGACGATGTACAGTCGTTCACCAGCCGAGTTCGAAACTATAATCCTTTGACGATAGAGAACCTGCGAAAGATGGAGCCAGGAATCGCTGCTTGCGCTGATACCATCCTTCCGGGTACCGAATTGGATGTGGTGATTTACGCTTGTACTTCCGGCACCGTAGCGATTGGCAGCGAACGAATTACCCAGCTTATTCATCAATCTTGCCCAAATGCAGCAGTAACGAATCCGGTGACTGCGGCCTTAGCGGCTTTCGACTGCTTTAAGTCGAAGCGTATCTCGGTATTAACGCCTTATACCGAAGCCGTGAATCAAGACGTCGCAGCATTTTTTGAATCGCAAGGCATTGAGGTATTGAGCATTGCTGGCTTTGGCTTTGAAGATGACACCGCGATGACGTTCATTGACCCAATGGACATTAAAAGTGCCGCACTACAAGTTTGCGATCCTGAAGCGGATCTTCTTTTTATCTCTTGCACGGCACTGCGTGCAGCATCGGTGATTGAATCCATTGAAGTGGAATTAGATAAGCCCGTTGTTAGCAGCAATCAGGTATTGGCTTGGCATTCGCTTCAGTTGATGAACTACCCCATACCCATAAAAGGTTTCGGTGCACTGCTAGAGCACCATCTTGAGCCAACCTCAGATAATCACCGAAGGTCGCAGTCGTTGTAACAACCTTCGATTAAAGCTGCTCGTTTCGTGTTTACATTCAGCAGTCAAGCTAACTCTACATTTTACGTTAATACAAAGAATGACACTTTGGGACTACTACTATGCCTTCTACTTTCTCGATCAAACCAGACCAACTGTCTTCGCAGCTTATTCAAAGCATGACGGAGTGGCGTCAACATTTACACCGTTTCCCTGAGTGTGGCTTTGACGTGAATCTGACCTCCGATTTCATCGCCGATAAGTTACATAGCTTTGGTATCGAAGTGGTGCGTAACATCGGTAAAACAGGATTAGTTGGGATACTTCGTTCAGGATCGAGTGAAGCGAGCATTGGTCTGAGAGCTGATATGGATGCGCTACATATTCACGAACAAAATAACTTCGCACACTGCTCACAACACGATGGAAAAATGCACGCTTGTGGGCACGATGGACACTCCGCAATGCTGCTCGGCGCTGCAAGCTATTTGGCAGAAAACCTATTGGCAGGGAACCCAACCTTCGATGGCACTGTGTATTTCATTTTTCAACCCGATGAAGAGCACGGTTGTGGCGCGCAAGCGATGATTGATGATGGCTTATTTGAGCGATTCTCGATTGATGAAGTGTATGGAGTTCATAACTTCCCCGGTTTAGCGGAAGGTAAGTTGATGGTTCGCCCCGGATCATTAATGGCCAGTGAAAGTAGCTTTGAGATCACCATCAATGGTGTGGGTGGGCATGCTGCTCTGCCGCATCAAGGTGTTGATCCTTTAGTCGTCGGTTCGCAAGTCATTCTTGGTCTGCAAACCATAGTATCTCGCAACCTTAGTGCGATCCACGACACGGCTGTAGTCTCTGCGACCGAGTTTATTACCGATGGCACGGTTAACGTTATCCCGACCCAAGTAACCATTAAAGGTGACTGCCGCTGCTTCACTGAGTCTTCTCTCGATCGAATCAAACAAAGTATGGAGAGGATTGTGGCTGGCATTTGTCAGGCTGCGGGCGCTACTTACGATTTCGAGTTCATCAATACCTTCTACCCAACCATCAATAGTGAGCAACAAACCCAATACTCGGTTGCCGCCGCGCAGAAAGTGCTTGGCGTAGAGAACGTTAATGACGCCTGCGACCCGCTGACTATTTCGGAAGATTTCTCAAGCATGCTTCGTGTTAAACCGGGCTGTTATGTGCTGTTGGGTAATGGTACAGAATCGGTCGGTGGCTGCGCATTGCACAACCCTGAATATGACTTTAATGACGGCATCTTAAAGCTCGGTGCGAGTTACTGGGTTCAGTTGGTGAACGACCGTTTAACAAGATCAATTTAGAAACACTTATTTAGAAACAATGAATTAAAAGCAGCTCAATTAGAAGTAACAACTCAATTAGAAGCGATAAGTAGAGACACGGATTCAGCAGTGACGCATTTGGCACTGCAAGATGGCAGACTTTAAACGGAGTTTATTGTCGACACTGCCAAAACTGAAGCGCGTGAAGTGACCAAGGTCATCAACGTGTAATTAGGATAATAAAAGGAAAGACAGGATGAAACGATTAGGCGTAGCACTGCTAAGTTTGAGCATGGTTTTTGGCGTTCATGCCGAAACATGGAAGTTTGCTTCAGAAGAGGACAAAACAGACGTTCAAAACATCTATGCGCAAAAATTTGCGGAAGTGATTAAGAAGGAATCTGATGGCGACATCCGTGTCCGCATCTATTACTACGGTCAACTAGGGACAGAAAACGACATCGTAGAATTGGCTGCTAAAGGCACGATTCAATTCGTATCTGTAGGAGCGGGTCACTTAGGATCTTATGTTCCTGAAGTTCAGGCAGTGAGCTTACCTTATGTACTGGGTACCAATGAAGAAATCACCCATAAGGTGTTAACGGAAAGCCCAACCATCTACAACAAATTGGCACCGAAGTTTGAGAGTGTAAACCTCAAGCTATTGTCGATGATGTCCGAAGGCGAAATGGTTTGGGGCGGTAATAAACCTATCCGTACTCCTGAAGATTTTGCGAACCAGAAAATCCGTACTTTCACTTCAACCATTCCTGTTGAAACCTACAAAGCGTTTGGTGCAACACCTACCCCTCTTTCTTGGGGTGAAGTGTACGGTTCACTGCAACTAAAGACCATTGATAGCATGGTTAACCCTATCTACTTCATCTACAACGCAAAGTGGCATGAGGTTCAAGACTACTTAATGTTCCCAGGTCAGCAACCTTATGTGAGTACCGTTTCGACCAACAGTAAGTGGTACAACGCTTTGTCTGAAGAGAAGCAAGCAATGGTCGACAAAGCAATCAAAGCGGCAGATCAAGCGGCTTACGACTATCAGATCCGCATCAACAAAGAGAACATGGACAAGATCTTGAAAGAGCGTCCAAACATGCAAGTGGTTGTGTTGACGGATGAAGAGCGTGAGCGCTTTAAAACGCTAAGCCAGAAGCTGCACACGACATACTACGACGTAGTGGCGAATGCTTACCCGGCGGGTCAGAAAAGCGAAGCTCGTGAGGGTGCGAAAACCATTCTCGAAGAGATCCTAGGTGAAGTGAAGGCTGCTTCAGCAACGCAATAGAAAGCGTTAGTAAGGATGATAGTTATCCGTTGATATGTGTCAGCGGATAGCTTATCCCAACCTTCTCCAAATAGTGGCAATGGACTCGTGTCACTGAACGAAGTATGGAGCACTGCCTGTTATGAAAGAACTGCTACATAAAATAAGTGTCGCGACAGAAAAGCTAGAGCGCTTTTTGATCATGACTGCCATTCTCGCGATGATGATCAACTCTACGGCCAATGCGATTGGTCGTTACGCCTTCAATAAAAGCCTATTTTTTTCGGAAGAGCTCAATCAGTTTCTGATTGTCTCTGTTACCTTCGTCGGCTTCGCTTATGCGGTGCGCCAAGGTCGAAATATTCGTATGACAGCGGTCTACGATTCATTGAGCACGAAAGCTCAGAAAATTCTCACAACCATCATTGCGTTATTAACAGCAATGCTGATGTTTTATCTCACCTACCATGCGTTCTTTTACGTTAAAGAGCTGAAAGATATCAACCGGTTAAGTCCAGCCTTACAGTTCCCTGTGTATTGGGTGTACGCGATCATTCCGATCGGATTTTTTATCGCGGGATTGCAATACAGCATGAGTTTCTTGATGAACTTACTGCATAAAGAGATTTACGTGTCATTTGACGTGATTGAAAATAGAAATACAAAAGTAGGTGAGTTCGAATGAGCGATGTTGCACAGTTTTTCTCGGACATTATTGCCGGCGAATTAGATATTTATGTCATCACATTTACTCTTGTCTCTGTGATGGTGATTTTGCTGTTTTTGAGCTTCCCTATGATTGTGCCATTAGCGGTTGGGGCGTTGATTGGTTTGATTCATTTCTCTCAGGTTGAGCCGGGAGTGCTGATTCAGCAGATGGTTACGGGTATCTCGCCGAACGCTCTGATTGCGGTGCCGATGTTCATCTTGGCTGCGGATATTATGACGCGTGGTCACACGGCGTATAACCTACTGGGTCTGATTCAAGCTTTTGTAGGACATCTGCGTGGCGGTTTGCCGATTACTACGTGTATCAGCTGTACCTTATTTGGTTCTGTTTCCGGTTCGACCCAAGCGACCGTGGTGTCGGTTGGCCAGATCATGCGTCCGAAGTTGTTGCAAGCAGGCTACAAAGACAGCTTTGTGATGGCGCTGATCATCAATGCCAGTGACATCGCGTTTCTTATTCCGCCGAGTATCGGCTTAATTCTTTACGGCACCTTAGCCAACGCCAGTGTAGGGGAGTTGTTTATTGCTGGTATTGGTCCGGGCTTAGTGCTCGCTAGCCTGTTCTCGTTATACAGCTATGCCTACAGCGTGAAACACAGTGACACCATCTCTTTGGTTGAAAAAGCCAACACCGCAGAACGTATTGAAGCGATAAAGAAAGCGATTCTTCCTCTTGGTTTCCCCGCTTTGATCATCGGTGGTATTTATTCTGGTGTGGTCACTCCTACCGAAGCAGCCTCATTTGCCGTGTTGTATGCAATCATCGTTGAGTGCATTTTTTATCGCAAACTTGGCGTAAAAGACATCTGTGATGCAGCGCTAAATACCGGCTTGATTACCGCGGTTGTGTTTGTGCTGGTGGGTGTCGGTCAGGCGTTCTCTTGGTATATCTCGTTTGAACAAATTCCTCAGGAATTGCTAGCTCCTCTTAATCTAGAAGACGCCTCACCTGAATACATTCTGTTTGTCATCGCACTGACTTTCTTTGTCGGCTGTATGTTTGTGGATTCGTTAGTGGTCTTGCTGATCTTGACGCCGATTTTCATGCCGATTGTCAATGCCGCAGGTATCGATCCAATCTTGGTCGGTGTGATGGTAACGCTACAAATGGCCATTGGGTCGGCAACACCTCCATTTGGTTGTGACATCTTTACAGCCATAGCGATTTTCGAGCGACCTTACATGGAAGTGATCCGTGGGGCATTACCGTTTTTCCTTATTTTGATATTGATGTCTGCTTTGCTGATTTTCTTTCCAAGTATCGCCCTGCTACCAAGAGATGTTTTATTCAATTAATTCTAGGGTTACCTTTCTTCATTCAAGGATAGAGATATGAGTATATTGCCGTTAACACCTCCGCAGAGAGGGTTTGAGTCAGCAGAACTCGAGCAACGCACTGTCGAGTTACAACAACGCCTTCGCGCACAAAACATCGATGCTGCGTTTTTCACAACCGAGCCTGAATTCCGTTATTTCAGTGGCTTTAAATCGCAGTTTTGGGAAAGCCCAACTCGACCTTGGTTTTTGGTCGTGCCTGCGGTTGGTAAGCCCATAGCGGTAGTGCCAGAGATCGGTGTCGCTGGCTTTGAAGAAACATGGATTGACGACGTGCGCAGTTGGCCGTCACCAAGGCCTGAAGATGACGGTATCTCTTTGTTAGCTTCTACGCTATCTGAGGTCTCCAAGAGTTCTCGTAGAATCGGTTCGATGATTGGCCCTGAAACACATCTGCGTATGCCTGCTACCAACTATGCGTTGTTACAGCAGAAGCTGAGCCAACACAACGTGGTTGATGTGTCACTGATGATTCGAGACTTACGTAGTGTTAAGTCTCAAGCTGAGATCGATAAAGTACGCTTTGCTTGTCAAGTGACGGCGGCGGGCTTTGAATATCTTCGTCACCATTTAGCGATAGGCATGACAGAACGACAGGCGTGTAAAGCGATGCATTTAGAGATGTTACGTTTGGGTGCCGATGCGTGTCCTTATCTTATTTCCGCGTCCGGCCAAGGTGGGTATGACAACATTATTATGGGACCAACCGACCGTGTACTCAGTGAAGGTGACGTGTTGATCATCGATACGGGGGCTAACTTTGATGGCTACTTTAGCGACTTTGACCGTAATTATGCCTTTGGTCACGCAGCACCTGACACCATTGCGGCTTACGATGCCGTTTATCAATCGACAGAAGCGGGGCTCGCGATTGCTGAACCGGGACGCACCACTGGAGACGTGTGGCAAGCTATGTGGTCGGTACTCGAAAAGAACGGCGCACTCGGCAACGATGTGGGTCGTATGGGGCATGGTTTAGGTATGCAGCTTACAGAGTGGCCATCACATGTGCCTAACGGTGATGTGATCTTAAAACCGGGTATGGTGTTAACACTTGAGCCGGGCATGGCATTTGCGAAAAACCGTATGATGGTACACGAGGAGAACATCGTTATTACCGAATCTGGTTGTGAAATGTTGCACCAAAGAGCCTGGCAGTCTATGCCGATTATCGGCGAATAAACCACAGTTAGTTACTTTGTTAACCCTTCTATTCATCCCAAATTAAGACCGCTATTTGAATAGCGGTTTTTACATTCAACTTTATTCTCAAAATGAGAATTTTCAACTAGATAATCATAACCTTCTGTTAAATATAGTTTTATTTTTCGGCACTATACTTGCTCCATTCCTCTATACACGTTTAAGGCTAGTGAAAGAGGGAACAGAATGAGAAATTGGAATTCAGTCATATTGCCGAGTTGCTTGGTGCCATGTGTCGCGATGGCGTTGACAACCGCAGACCTTACATTTGAATCAGGCTCGGATGCTTCTAACTATTCTGCAAAAGGTAAACCCAACAATACTTATTCGATCGCGGGGTCACTTCCTCAAGATGTTTTAACTAACGTCTATTCGATGTTGCCAGAAGGCACTACCGTGAACAGTGCCTTTATTGCATCTGAGCGTTATTCGAGTATTGATATTGATGATGAGTTGGACGGTGCAGAGTACGCCACAGCCACAATCACTTTCCTGAACGAAGGGGCGGGTTACCGCAACACCCTTGGCTACTTCGTTTTTGATACTGATAACCCTCCAGCAACTAAAGAAGATATCAACGCACATGTCGTGGTGTTTCCTAATACGTCGGTTGCTGATGTTGGGGAAATGCAAGAAGGGGACTCTATTGATCTCAGTGTCCAACTTACGGCAGGTCAAACATTAGCCTTTTTTATCATCTCGAATGGTTGGGGCTGGGAAGGATCTTATAACAACATCCCGTGGCTTGGTGGCTGGGGCACACCTTTCTACAGCTATCCATCACTTAACCCTGAGGCGTCAGCTGAAAATAGAAGACACAATGTTGCCTTTCTAGATACAGAGAATGAGTTTTTGGTACTTGGCTTTGAGGATATTTATCGTCCAACTGGAGACAACGACTTTAATGATCTGATTTTCACGGTCGAAGTGACGCCATTTACCGCCGTTGATGGGGTTAATGAAGATGGCACGACAGATTCCAAATATGAAGTGCTTGTTCAAGAGAATAATGAAGATGTGACCGTAACAACGGTTTACCCGAGCTCGAACAGCTACGCAACGATCGCATTCGAAGATAATTGGCCATTGAAAGGTGACTACGACTTCAATGACGTGGTGTGGCGCTACAAAGTGACAGAGCAGCTTAATGGTCAACGAGAACTCAAGAACTTGACCGTAGATTACACCCTTCAAGCAATGGGAGCGGGCTACTCAAATGGTTATGCTGTGAAGCTACCTAACGTTTTACCTGCTAACGTAGCGTCGACAACATTAACTCGTAACGGTGTTGCCGTCGGTCATACGATTTTGCAAGCAGGTGATAGTGAAACGATATTGATGGTCTCTGAGGATTTGAGAGTAGACCTAGAGAATCTTGGTGAACTATCGGAAAGCTGTGTTTTCTACCGAACCCAAAGTGCATGTTCTGGGGTACAAAACGCTGACGTGCTTAACTACCAACTGTACGTGGAATTTACTACAGCAGTATCACGTGATGACATAGGGTACCCACCTTATGACTCATTTATCTTTGGGGCTGATGGTACTTATCACGGTGACTTCGTCGCGACCCCTCCGGGTATGACGTGGCAAACTCACTTAAAAGAGTTTACAGGTACCAGTGATATGAATAACGCCTTGTTCAATAGTCATGATGACAGCTCTTCAGGCTCTGAGTCGTTCAAAACCAGTAATAATATGCCGTGGGTCATCAACATTCGAGACGAATGGGATCACCCTGTAGAACTGGTTGATATCAGTGATGCGTATACGTCATTCCCTACATGGGTAACCAGCAGCGGTGAGACCGATGGTGAATGGTACAAAGCATCGACCACGAACAAAGTTATATCAGCGACGGATGAGTAGGAGAGCACCATGAATAAGATAAGCAAATTAATTACCATGACATCCTTCTCACTCATAATAAGTGCTTGTGGCGGTGGAGGAGGTGGCGGTGGTAACACCAGTGCATCACCTGCGCAGACTCCAGCTGCGACACCAACACCGACGCCCGCTCAATTGCCTGCGTTAGTAATCCAGCCAGCAGCGATCAGTACGTCTGATATCGTGGCGCCTGTCGGTTTCTCATTTGATATTGGGGAGAAGATCAGCTTGTCGATGGATTACACGGGAACGACTTCGGGAGCGCTGCACTTGTATTCCGAGTCGGCATTTGTGATGAGTAACGGTGATGTTGTCGCTGACCCTTTATCGAGAATCACCACGGTGTATCCAACTCAAATCGATGTTGTGGAATTAGAAGTGAATGGGAACTGGGAGCAAATTTACGCTCGTTGGGTGCCGATGAGCAGCAGTGAGAAAGAGCAAAGTTGGGTGATTTCACTGGATCAGTCGAGCAATAGTTACCACTTAGCTTTTTAGTTGAACTAACCACGCTTTATTACCTCGATATTGGTGATAAAAAAATGAGAGCACCTAACTTGATAAAGGTGCTCTCGTCGTATCTGATTTTCATTCTTGCTCTCGATCAATTACGCCATCGCTTCTCCCTTCTTAACCACAAATAACGATGCCTATTCTTTGCATATCACCCATTTCGGCTCAGAAGATAAGTGGTTAAGTTTTGTTCTTATTGAGTAAAAACATTTGACCATTAACTATCACACCTCAAATCTTTAATTCTTTTCGTTAGTGCTCTAAATGATATTTAATTTATTGTTTTATAATGATTTTTGTGCTTTTGAATGCTGTATTGTTACGAGTTTGTTTTAAATAATAATTTGAACCCTAACTAAATTTCTGTCATTTTATATTTAACTGAACGTTCAATAAAAAATAAAAGGACTAAGAAATGCCGAAGGTTGGGATGCCTGACATACGTAAACCACAGCTTGTTCAAGCGACCATGACGGTGATTGATCGAGTCGGTTTGCATGCCGCGAGTATTGCGTTGATCAGCAAAGAAGCGGGAGTCTCTACCGGCATCATTAATCACTATTTTGGTGGTAAGCACGGCCTGCTCGAAGAGACCATGCGTGAAATCCTTCGCCAACTCTCCAACACCATCACGACTTCACTAAAAGCGCTTCCTGTTGATGCTCACCAACAGAGAATTAACGCAATCATCGATGGTAACTTCGAAGGTTACCAAGCAGAAAATAAGGTCGCGAAGGCGTGGTTGGCATTTTGGTCATATTCAATGCATGACGAGCAGCTGAAAAGACTGCAGCGTGTGAATGAAAAACGTTTGATTTCACACTTACGTCTTGAGTTGAAAGGTATTTTGAATCATGAACAAGCGGATCTCGTTGCTCACGGGGTTGCGTCTCTGATTGATGGTTTGTGGCTGAGAGGCACACTAAACCCAGATGGTATCGATGCTCAAAAGGCGCGAGCTATCATCAATGATTATCTAGATAAACAACTTACGTTCTACTCGTGTCACAGCAAATAGATCGCAGTGGTAGCGTTAGACCTTGAGCTAGACCTAGAGCAAGAGCTAGAACGACCACTATTTACACCTAATACTCACATATAGACCAGTAGAGTCTAATAACAATAATTAAGTCAGAATCTCAAATGGAAATGAACTCGTTATACATCGATGGCGCAGCGGTTAAAGCAACCTCTGGTGAAACCTTTGATAGCATTAACCCTGCAAACGGTGAACCTATCGCGACGTTAGGCCAAGCATCTTCCGCGGATGTCGACAGCGCTATTGAATCTGCGAAGCGCGGATTTGCGGTATGGTCAGCAATGACCGCTGTGGAACGCAGCCGTATTCTTTTGAAGGCTGTGGAAATACTTAGAGCTCGAAATGATGACCTTGCAAACCTTGAGGTTGTTGATACGGGCAAGCCGCTGCAAGAAGCAATTGAAGTGGATGTGGCGTCTGGCGCTGATGTTATTGAATACTTTGCTGGCTTGGCTCCCACGCTACAAGGCGACCAACAGCCGCTGAGCGAATCTCAATTTTTCTACACACGCCGTGAACCGCTGGGCATCTGTGCTGGCATTGGCGCATGGAACTACCCAATTCAAATCGCGATGTGGAAATCAGCTCCGGCATTGGCCGCGGGTAACGCGATGATTTTCAAACCTTCAGAAGAAACGCCGCTAACGGCGCTCAAGCTTGCAGAAATCTTTACTGAAGCTGGTCTTCCTGATGGCGTGTTTAACGTGGTTCAGGGCGATTACCGTGTTGGTCAAATGCTAACGGCGCACCCAGACGTCGCGAAAGTGTCGTTCACGGGCGAAACCGGTACCGGTAAAGCGGTAATGGCAGATAGCGCTAAGACGCTGAAATCAGTCACCATGGAACTTGGCGGCAAGTCACCAATGATCGTGTTTGATGATGCGAAATTGGATGATGCGGTTTCCGCTTCGATGGTTGCTAACTTCTACACCCAAGGCGAAGTGTGCACCAACGGTACTCGTGTTTATGTACACGAAAACATCTACAACGCATTCATCGATCAACTTAAAACACGCACTGAGAAGCTGATCATTGGTAACCCAATGGACATGGAGACTCAGATCGGCGCGTTGATTTCTAAAGAACACCTGTCAAAAGTCCTTGAAGCAATTGAGCTAGCTAAGCAGTCGGGTGCAACCCTGTTGACGGGCGGCTATCAAGTGACAGACAACGGTCTCGAAAACGGCAACTTTGTTATTCCAACGGTGTTTGTGGATTGCGAAGACAACATGCCTAATGTTCAACAAGAGATCTTCGGTCCTGTAATGTCAGTGTTGAAGTTTACGGATGAAGACGATGTGATTCGCCGCGCCAACGACACCAAATACGGCCTTGCGGCTGGTGTGTTCACGCAAAACCTTTCTCGTGCGCACCGTGTTATTCATCAAATGCAGGCAGGTATTTGTTGGGTGAACACGTGGGGCGACTCACCGGCAGAAATGCCTGTTGGTGGTTACAAGCTTTCGGGGATTGGCCGTGAAAATGGACCAGAAACCCTACTTCATTATACGCAGACTAAGAGCATTCTTATTGAACTTGGCGACTACGCCAGCCCTTATGCCTAAAGCGTAACACTCAATTTTATGGGTTAGCTTAACAGAGCTAGCCCTACTGACTCATCTCAGGGAAATCAAAACATGGAACAACGCTACGATTATATTATCGTCGGCGCGGGTTCGGCCGGCTGTGTGTTAGCGGATAGGCTAACGGAAAGCGGTGAACATAGCGTTTTATTACTGGAAGCTGGTGGCACGGATAAGAGCATTTTTATCCAGATGCCAACCGCGCTTTCTTACCCAATGAATACTGAAAAGTACGCTTGGCAATTTGAAACAGAGAAAGAACCGGGTCTTGATGGACGTGAACTGCACTGCCCACGTGGCAAAGTGTTAGGCGGCAGCTCATCGATCAACGGGATGGTTTATGTTCGTGGCCACGCGTGTGATTTTGACCAATGGGAAGAAGAGGGCGCAGCGGGTTGGAACTACCAAGCATGCTTACCTTACTTCCGCCGTGCTGAATCATGGAACAAAGGCGGTGATGAATACCGTGGTGACAATGGCCCTGTCGGCACTTGTAACGGTAACGATATGGAGCTCAACCCGCTTTACCAAGCGTTCATCGATGCAGGTAAAGATGCCGGTTACCCAGAAACAAACGATTACAACGGCTACCAGCAAGAAGGATTCGGCACTATGCATATGACGGTAGACAAGGGTGTTAGAGCCTCTACCTCTAACGCTTATCTACGCCGTGCATTGAAGCGTTCAAACCTAACCTTGAAGAAGGGCATCGTGGCGCGTCGTTTCTTACTTGAAGCACAAGACTCAAATGGTCAATCGGGCTTGAAAGCGGTTGGTGTTGAGTTTGAAAAGTCAGGCAATACCCAAGTTGCGGTAGCGAACAAAGAGGTGATCTCTTCTGCGGGTTCTATTGGTTCTGTTCAACTGCTTCAGCTTTCTGGTATCGGCCCGAAAGCCGTGCTTGAAAAGGCGGGTGTTGAGCTGAAACACGAACTCAGTGGCGTCGGTGAAAACCTTCAAGATCACTTAGAAGTGTACTTCCAATATCACTGTAACGAACCCATCACGCTCAACAGCAAGCTTGGCTTGGTAAGCAAGGGCATGATTGGTGCCGAGTGGATTCTGACTCGTAAGGGCCTTGGTGCCACTAACCACTTTGAATCGTGCGCGTTCATTCGCTCTCGTAAAGGATTGAAGTGGCCAAATATTCAATATCACTTCCTACCAGCTGCGATGCGTTATGACGGCCAAGCGGCCTTTGATGGCCACGGCTTCCAAGTACACGTTGGACCTAACAAGCCAGAGAGTCGCGGTACGGTTGCGATCACCTCTGCTGATCCGCATGCCAAGCCAGAGATCATTTTCAACTACATCTCAACCGAACAAGACCGCCAAGATTGGCGCGATTGTATTCGCTTAACCCGTGAGATTTTGTCGCAACCTGCGATGGATGTTTACCGTGGTGAAGAGATTCAGCCGGGTCTAAGCATTACCTCCGATGAAGCAATCGATGAATGGGTTAAGCAGAATGTTGAAAGTGCTTATCACCCTTCTTGTGGCTGCAAAATGGGCGCTGATAACGACCCAATGGCGGTGCTTGATGAAGAGTGTCGTGTTCGCGGCATTGATAATCTGCGTGTTGTTGATTCGTCTGTATTCCCAACTATTCCAAACGGAAACTTGAACGCGCCCACCATCATGGTGGCTGAGCGTGCCTCGGATTTGATTCTGGGCAAGCCCGTTCTAAAAGAGCAAAACGTTCCGGTATGGATAGCACCGGAATGGGAAGAGACACAAAGAATCAATAAGCCAGTACGAGAAGCGTAAGCGTCTGTTATTGGGTAAAAAATAGCAAAAGTAGTAAAGAATAAAAACAACAAGTAACAAGCAAAAAATAACAAAACTAATTAGTCAAAAGTCAAAAGTCAAAAGTCAGAAGAACTGCTCTCTATCGGCGTTGATATCGAGCAGCAAAAGGAAAGATAAAAAGGAACCATTATGACGACTCTAAATATTCAGAACGTGACGACAAAAACGTTAACAGCACTAGCCATCAGCTCATTTGCATTTGGTGCTAACGCTTCAGTAGAACCACAGCAATGTGAAAACGTTCGCTTCGCTGATGTAGGCTGGACTGACATTACCGCAACAACCGCCGTTACTTCTGAACTATTAAAAGGCCTTGGTTACAAAACCAAAACCGACCTACTTTCAGTACCGGTGACTTACTCTTCAATGGCAAACGGCGACATTGATGTATTCCTAGGGAACTGGATGCCAACCATGGAAGGCGATATTGCTAAATACCGTGAAGCGGGCACCGTTGAAACTGTTCGCGCCAACCTTGAAGGGGCGAAATACACGCTAGCTGTACCTAAGTACGTGTACGACGCCGGTGTTAAAAGTTTCGCAGACCTAGCAAAACATGCCGACAAATTTAAAGACCGCATCTACGGCATCGAGCCTGGTAACGATGGTAACCGTCTAATCCAATCGATGATCGACTCTGACGCATTCGGTCTAAAAGATTTCAGCCTAGTTGAATCAAGCGAAGCCGGCATGGTGTCGCAAGTATCACGCGCAGCACGCCGTAGCCAATGGATTGTTTACCTTGGTTGGGCTCCGCACCCGATGAACAGCAATGTTGAAATGGAATATCTTTCAGGCGGTGACGACTTCTTCGGCCCTAACTACGGTGGCGCGAATGTTTACACCAACGTTCGTTCAAACTACCTGTCTGAGTGTGCAAACGTCGGTCAACTTCTACAAAACCTAGAATTCACTCTAGAGATGGAAAACCAGTTGATGGAAGAGATTCTGAACCAAAAAGTGAAGCCAGAAAAAGCGGCTCGACAATGGTTGAACAATAACCCTCAACAAGTTGAAGCTTGGTTAGACAACGTAAAAACGCATAAAGGTGAATCAGCGACTCAAGCGGTTACTGAATACCTAAAACAAGTTAAAGCTTAGTTCTACCTATCTCAACAGCTACATAAATAATAAAGGTGGGCTTACCAATTTATCGATTGGTTTGAAGTAGCCCGCCCATAATAAAAGGCAATATTGTGAATTTTATTACGGAAAACAAAATCCCTGTCGGACAATGGATGGAAGCGGGTGTTGATTGGCTAACAATCAATGCAGCAGGATTCTTTGACGCTATTTCGATTTTTCTAGAAACCGTCATTATGTTTTTAGTCGATGTATTTAAGTGGATGCCGCCTGCTCTGCCAATCGTGATTACCGCTGCGATTGCATGGTACTTACACCGTAAACTCTCGCTGGTGATCTTTGTGGTCGCGGCACTGCTGACTATTCTTAACCTCGGCTACTGGCAAGAAATGCTGGAAACCTTTGTTCTCGTCTTTGCGGCGACAACGATTTCCGTATTAATTGGCGTACCGGTTGGCATCATGGCTGCTCACCGTCCTTGGCTCTATACGATGTTGCGCCCAATTCTCGATTTAATGCAGACCGTTCCGACGTTTGTGTATTTGATTCCAACTCTGGTTCTATTTGGCTTGGGCATCGTGCCTGGCTTAATCTCGACCATTATTTTCGCGATAGCTGCTCCGATTCGTTTGACCTACTTAGGGGTAACGAAAGTCCCTGAAGAGCTGATTGAAGCGGGTAAAGCCTTTGGTGCAAGTCGCATGAAGTTACTGCTCAAAGTTGAATTACCTGCCGCTCTGCCAAGCATCATGGCCGGTGTCACCCAATGTATTATGTTGTCGCTTTCGATGGTGGTTATCGCCGCTCTTGTTGGCGCTGACGGACTTGGTAAACCTGTTGTTCGTGCATTGAACACAGTGAATATCTCACAAGGTTTTGAAGCCGGATTAGCGATTGTTTTAGTCGCAATCATCCTTGACCGCTTGTGCAAAACACCAAACCAGAAGGAAGCTTAATCATGTCTATCTCTCAGGAACAGAAGGCAATGGACGCGATTACCATCAAAAACCTTGATGTTGTGTTTGGTAACAAAGCCAATCAAGCGCTGGATCTACTCGATCAAGGTAAAACTCGCCAAGAGATCATTGATGAGACTGGCCAAGTTGTTGGCGTAGATAATGTGTCGCTGACGGTGGAAGAAGGCGAGATTTGTGTACTGATGGGTTTGTCTGGTTCTGGTAAATCATCTTTGCTTCGCGCAGTTAACGGCTTGAATGAGATCAGCCGTGGCTCATTGGCGATCAAAGATGGAGACAAGCTGGTTGATTTAGGTGAACAATGCGACGAAGCGACCTTGCGTCACCTTCGTACTCACCGCGTTTCTATGGTGTTCCAAAAGTTTGCTTTGATGCCATGGCTTAACGTATTAGACAACGTGGCATTTGGTCTTGAAATGCAGGGTGTCGCCAAAGATGTTCGTCGTGCTAAGGCGCGTGAACAATTAGAAATGGTCGGCCTAGCCGAATGGGAAACCAAATTCCCGCATGAGCTTTCTGGCGGCATGCAGCAACGTGTTGGTTTGGCACGTGCGTTTGCAATGGATACTGACATTCTATTGATGGATGAACCGTTCTCGGCGCTTGACCCATTGATTCGTGCTCAACTGCAGGATGAACTGATCACGTTGCAAAACAAACTAAACAAAACGATTCTGTTCGTGAGTCACGACCTAGATGAAGCACTGAAGATTGGTAACAACATTGCGATCATGGAGTCAGGCAAACTGATTCAACACGGTAAACCTGAAGAGATCGTTCTGACGCCGAAAACAGAATATGTGAAGGACTTCGTTGCTCACACCAATCCATTGAATGTGCTTAAAGGTCGTTCTTTGATGCAGCCTCTTGATTCGCTGACGCAAGAGAATGAAAGCTGGAAGATCTGCGATTCTAAAAACCTCTGGATTGAACAGAGTGAAGGTGCTTTATCGGTCAAAGGTGAATCTACTTTGGCGCTTGTCGAGTGGAGCGAGTCAGATGACTTAGCGGCGATCAGCGCGTCGAGTGTCGTGGTCACAAGCCCTGAAATTGGCATGCGTGATGCGATTAAGCTCAAGCAGATAAGTAACCATCCGATTTTGCTGGTTGAAGACAATCAATTGGTTGGGATCTTGGATAACAGCGAGTTCTACAACGCGCTGACAGGTAATTTTCAACTAAACAGTGCTGCTTAGTCTTTTGAACTAAAATAGTCAGATATCGAAACATTTAATAGGTAGTGGGGCCATCACAATCTCCCTACCTATTTGACTGCTCTGCTTTTTTATTTGTTAACGACTTCTGGCTTTTTGTTACCTTGTTAGCCGATATAAGAGCGAAAATCGTGACTCATTGAGCAAAAGTGTTGCCCTGCGCAAATTCAGAGGCATAGAAAAGATTGAGAATAGTATGAACATCAGTACAATGCGGAAAAATTAATGACGTAATTTATCAATTTACAGTGTAATTTGAGCGGTCCTGACTCCGATTTCATGAGAGTTCTTCGCTTCGACACTGTAAAACCACTCACAGTATATTAGTACAAAGGTCTGCATCTTGGACAAACATGACGAAATCCTAGTCGCTATTCGACAAATTATTCGCGCTATCGATTTACACTCGAAAAAGCTGAGTAAAGAGTATGGTTTGACTGGCCCTCAATTAATTCTAATGAGAGCAATCCAAGAAATGGGTAATGTGACGATCAAAGAATTGTCGAATCACACCAATGTAAGCCAAGCCACAACCACGACGATCATCGATCGCCTAGAGTTGAATGGTTACGTACAACGTATCCGTAGTGTTGCAGACCGTCGTAAAGTGCATGCGAACTTGACGGAAAAAGGCCAAGAGCTGCTAAACAATGCGCCACCGCCGCTGCAAGATAACTTCGTTAAAAAATTCCAAAACCTAGAACCGTGGGAGCAGAGCCTACTGCTTTCCTCGATGCAACGCGTATCATCAATGATGAACGCAGAAGACATCGACGCAGCCCCAGTTCTACAGCTTGAAGGCATTGCAAACGTAGCCAAGAGCTAACATTTATTTAAATTGTTCTTTAGAACAACAACTTAAATAATTATCAAATGGTCGCATTAAGCGGCCATTTTTGATCTTGGCCTCCCTACTTCTCAGATTTTACTGGTACAAATCACCTTTTAGTTGTGGCCTGTCGATACAAATTGGGCCTGAGAAAGACCGATTATCAGCGAGTGCATCTGTATAGGGTATTGCATCAAGTTCATACTGACATATGATGATTATCTTCTCGTTGTGTCTCATCTTATATCCCCCTTCTAAGCGACAAAACTTTTTTCAAGATAAGCGCATGCTATAAAACGAAAATAACAGCCTTAAAGAGGTTGTTTGGTGCCTTAAAATGGCTAATTTTGGGTGTTTTAAGTTGCTGTTTTTGTTGGTTTTTAATTTGGTGTTTTCTTAAGATCGTAATGATAGTCTTAGTTTAATTTCTTTAGGGGGCTAAATGGATACTAATAACAGCACTTATCATCACCACAGTTTTGCTCAGCAAGATTTATCAGAGCTTACATTTACAGCCTGCACGTTTATCCGTTGTGATTTCAGACGTTCGAACTTACGCGACGCAACGTTTATTAACTGTAAGTTTATTGAACAAGGCGATATTGAGGGGTGCCACTTTGATGTTGCCGACTTACGAGATGCAAGCTTCCAGAATTGCCAGTTGGCGATGGCGAACTTTAGTAATGCAAACTGCTATGGGATCGAACTGCGCGAATGCGATCTGAAAGGCGCGAACTTTACTCGAACAAATTTTGCCAATCAGGTAAGCAATAGAATGTATTTTTGCTCTGCGTATATTACGGGCTGTAACCTGTCATACGCCAATTTTGAACAGGCTTGTTTAGAGAAGTGCGAGCTGTTTGAGAACCGTTGGATAGGAACCTACCTTGGTGGCGCGTCACTGAAAGAGTCTGATCTTAGCCGAGGCGTGTTCTCGGAAGATGTATGGGGGCAGTTCAGTATGCAGGGAGCAAACTTATGCCACGCTGAATTGGAAGGGTTAGATCCTCGAAAGGTCGACACATCGGGGATTAAAATCGTCGCTTGGCAGCAAGAGCAGCTGCTTGAAAGTATGGGTATTGTTGTAATGCCTGACTGATTTTTTCATTCGGTTGTAGCCAACCACAGTCGCTAGAAGAAAAGCCCAAAGCTAATAACTTTGGGTTTTTCCTTATTTGGAGTTTCGTCTGACTTTTTTATGCAGGTCGTTTGCATGTTGTGAGGCTGGATGAGTGAGTTAGCAGTTTGTTATGTTGTAAACTTTCAGTTGAATGGTGCTTGGATTTCATACGCGATCTTGGTCACTCATTTTGACGTGCTACATTTAATTATCATTAGATACAAACCTAACCATCATCACGTTTACTTTATGGTCAATATACCTTATTGGATTATTGTCACATTTTATGGATTTTTAAATAATGTCAAATTCGTGGATTACATCCAATTAACGCAGTTGACTTGTTGTTAATTATAAATTTGTAACTAAATAACACGTGATTATCGTGATGTTCAGCATTAAATGGTGATTGACTCGATATTTTTAGTGATCCCCGTCTACTTTATTGGTTATTTCTCTAATTCGATACTTCCATTGATAATAAACCCAACAACAACGAACACGAATAACTGGGATTTATTATGCTTTATGACCTTATTGACCATGACTTAATTGACGTCATTAACCACTCAGAATATCAGTGGGAAGATGCAGTTAAAGAAACGACGCGTTATTTGCAGGATAAAGGTTATGTAACCGATAAGTATGCGGATGCGATTATTCAGTCAACGTATGATAATGGACCTTATTACGTGCTTTGTCCAGGTATTGCAATGCCTCATGCTCGCCCTGAGGCTGGGGTTTTAAAAACAGGCCTTGGTATCCATGTGTTTTCTAACCCAGTCGATTTCGGTTCAGATATGGGACCAGCGCATGTATTACTGACCCTAGCAGCACAAGATTCAGATACTCACATTGAAGTGATTCAAGCATTAAGCGAAATGCTTTGTGATGAGGAAAATATTGCCAAACTGGCCGCTTCTTCATCGAAACAAGACGTGCTTGAAATAATTAAAAGTTACTAATAATAACCTTGTATAAGGAATATAACGTGTCTACAAATTTACGAGCCAGAATACAAGCCTTCGGTGGTCATCTGACCGCGATGGTTTTGCCAAATATCGGAGCCTTCATTGCGTGGGGCTTTATTACCGCATTATTTATTCCAACGGGTTGGATGCCTAACGAATATTTCGGCGAGTTAGTCGGTCCAATGATAACTTACTTACTGCCATTACTTATCGGTTACACCGGTGGTCAAATTGTCGGTGATAAGCGTGGGGCGGTAGCGGGTGCTATCGGTACCATGGGTGTTATCGCTGGCGCCGAGATTCCAATGTTTGTAGGTGCGATGATTATGGGCCCATTGAGTGGCTGGGTAATCGTTCAAATCGATAAACGTTTACAAGACAAGATCCCTTCTGGTTTCGAGATGGTGGTAAACAACTTCTCGCTAGGTATCTTCGGCATGTTGATGTGTCTATTTGCTTACGCGATTGTTGGCCCTGCAGTGACTGCAGCGAACCTATTCGTTAAATCGGGCATTGAAGCACTGGTTGCGACTGGCTTCCTACCGTTACTTGCAATTATTAACGAGCCAGCAAAAGTTCTATTCCTGAACAACGCTATCGACCAAGGTATCTACTACCCACTAGGCCTGCAAACAGCGGCGGAAACGGGCAAATCTATCTTCTTTATGGTGGCGTCTAACCCTGGCCCTGGTTTAGGTATGCTTCTGGCTTACGCTAAGTTTGGTCAAGGTCTAAGTAAGAAATCAGCGCCAAGTGCAATCATCATCCACTTCTTCGGTGGTATCCATGAGTTGTACTTCCCATACGTGCTAATGAAGCCAATCATGATTATAGCGATGATTGCAGGTGCAGCGACAGGCATCGCAACGTTCAACCTACTTGATGGTGGTCTGGTTGCAGGTCCAAGTCCTGGCTCTATCTTCTCTTACCTAGCTCTAACACCAAAAGGTAGCTTCTTCGCGACCATCGCCGGTGTAGCAACAGCAACGATTGTGTCTTTCCTAGTGGCAAGTGCAATCCTAAAAGTGAGCAAGAAGGAAGAGACTGAAGATGAGTTCGAACAATCGATGACTGACATGAAAGACATGAAAGCAGAAGGTTCAGTGGCTAAAACACCTGCTTCAGCAGTGAAAACTGCAGCGAAAGACATCAAATTTGTAGCTTTTGCATGCGATGCAGGGATGGGCTCAAGTGCCATGGGCGCCTCAACGTTCAAACGCAAACTCGAAAAAGCCGGCTTTAACGTTGAAGTGAAGAACTTCGCAATCGAAAAAGTGCCGAGTAACGCGGACGTGGTGGTGACCCACGAGAGTCTAGAGAGTCGAGCAATCAAAGCAACAGGCCTGCCTGTGGTGACCATCAAGAACTTCCTACATGACCCAGCATTAGACAACCTAATGGACACCATCGGTCAGCAAGCTTAATTAATATTCTGGGGTCAGTTATTGGCCCCACTTTTCGGAGATAAAATCATGGTTCAAACAACTGCAGCGGTAATTTGTGGTGAGAAAGACGTTCAACTTAGAACCTTTGAGCTACCAAAGATTTCGGATGATGAACTGCTAGTAAAAAATATTTCTAATAGCATTTGCCTGTCAACTTACAAAGCAGCACTGCTAGGTAGTAATCATAAGCGAGTTCCTGACAACATCTCTGAAGTGCCAGTGATGACAGGCCACGAATATGCGGGTGTGATTGTTGAAGTTGGCGCTAATCTAAAAGATCGCTTCAAGCCGGGCGAACCATTTGTACTGCAACCTGCAATGGGCCTACCAACTGGCTACTCAGCAGGCTATAGCTACGAAACCTTTGGCGGGAATGCGACTTACTCAATTATCCCGAAAGTGGCGATCGACCTTGATTGTGTCCTTCCATACAAAAGCCCATATTACGCAAATGCATCGTTAGCAGAGCCAATGTCTTGCATTATTGGTGCATTCCATGCGAGCTACCATACAACGCAATATGTTTATGAGCATCAAATGGGTATTAAAGAAGGCGGCTCACTTGCTTTACTTGCGTGTGCTGGCCCTATGGGGATCGGTGCGATTGATTATGCGATTAACGGACCCGTGAAACCAAGCTTGATTGTAGTGACTGACATTGATGAAGCACGTTTAGCGCGCGCTGAAAGCCTTATTCCAGTATCAAAAGCCGCGGAAAATGGTATTGAATTACATTATGTGAATACCGCTAAAGTTGATGACCCGGTTACCTACCTAAAAAGTTTGAATAAAGATAAAGGCTATGACGATGTCATGGTATACGCTGCGGTTGCACAGGTGCTAGAGCAAGCCGATGAGCTACTTGGTAATGATGGCTGTTTAAACTTCTTTGCTGGACCTACGGATAAGCAATTCAAAGTACCGTTTAATTTCTACAACGTTCACTACGAATCAACGCATATCGTTGGTACCTCTGGTGGTTCAACAGGTGATTTGATTGAGTCAGTAGAGCTGTCAGAAGCAGGCAAGATCAACCCATCGTTCATGTTAACGCACATCGGTGGCCTTGAAGCCGCGCCACATACCATTTTGAACCAGCTGGATCTTCCAGGTGGCAAGAAATTGATTTACCCTCATATAGATATGCCACTAACAGCGATAGATGAGTTTCATACCTTAGCGGACGTTGCTCCGTTCTTTAACGAACTTGACGCTATTGTTAAAGCCAATAATTACGTATGGAATGAACAGGCAGAAAAAGCTCTGCTTGAGTTCTACGATGTGAATTTAACGGTTTAATCGACAATTGATATTGTGGTAGCTAGCCTGCCTGCTACCACAATGCATGAGGAAGTTAGATATTACAGTCCAAGAAGAATTATTAGATGCTCTAGAAGAGTGCGCCAATGCGACTTGTTTCATTAAAGTATCTCATAAACTGATCAACTCAAAGTTAAAGCAACTGCTTCCAAGGGTGTTTGTACAAGATCCCTTGGTTCTAGAGTATGCGGTGACGCCTCTTCTTAAAGAAGATGGCCCTTTAGTGGAAATTGATGTGGTATCAAAATTGATGTTCGCCATGGGAAAAATATCGTTGGAAACTTATGCCGATATTGGATTGTTCGAACAAATGCATGGGTTTGTTATCAAGCAACCTAACGCGATCCAATTTAATGATGACATGATTTACGACTTTATTTGTAATCAGTCGACATTCTCTAAAGCTGAAAACAACATCTATTTAGACTCTATTAATCAATTGAAATTTTCGTCATTCGATGCATTTTCTAAAGCTCGCTACGAGTCGCTCATCAAGACGGTTCTCAAACTATCTTGTGAAAGCTTGTTAGAAACTGTTGAGAAAGAAATACTAAATTAAGGTTGTTAGCATGCAAGTGTCATTAAACGTCAGTGGCTTTGAAACAGAAGCTGTTTTTCCCGATCGCGACATTGAGCTTATTCATAAACCGCTGGTTGAAAAATTCACCTCGCTCTACAAACAGAAAAATGATCGAACGGTCATCTTCTTAGCTGCGCCTCCTGGTAGTGGCAAATCGACGTTAGCCGCGTTTTGGGAGCATTTGTCACAGACAGAAGCGAATTGTCAGCCACTTCAAGTTTTGCCATTTGATGGCTTTCATTATCCTAACGAAATATTGGATTCAAACTATATCGTTCGAGAAGATGAAAAAATTCAACTTCGCACCATTAAAGGGGCTTACGAAACCTTTAATTTAACGTCACTGATTGAAAAACTTAAACAGCTTAAGATCAAAGACCCAATGTGGCCATATTATGACCGCAACCTTCATGACCCAGTAGATAATGCGATAGCCGTCAATGAAGAGATCGTGGTGATTGAGGGCAATTGGTTGTTGCTAGATGAGCCTGTCTGGAATGGGCTACATGAGTTGGCGGATTTCACTATCTTTATCGATACCGATCCCAAGTTTCTAGAAGAGCGCCTTGTTAACCGAAAAATTCGTGGCGGCTCAACTCCGGAAGCGGCACAAGATTTTTACGAAAAGTCGGATTCGAAGAACGTGGCTAAAGTCTTAAACCATTCGATTAAGGCTGATCTGACTCTGTATATGAACCAAGACGGTTCGTTTGAAATTAATTAAACAAATTAGGAGGTCATGATGGAGATTGTTGTCGACAGCCATACCCATACATTGGCAAGTGGCCATGCCTATAGCACCATTATTGAGAATGCTCTAGCATCAAAAAATAAGGGGCTAAAACTCCTTTGTACAACGGATCATGCTCCTGAAATGCCGGGAGCCCCCCACTACTGGTTTTTCAACAACCAAAGGATTTTGCCCCGCTTTCTTCATGGTGTCGGTATCTTGCGCGGTGTGGAAGCTAACACGCTGAACATTGCAGGTGAGTTGGATCTTCCTCCTTCTTCTTACCAACATTTAGACTGGGTGATTGCTAGTTTACATGAACCAGTTTTCAAGCCCTCGACGAAGCAAGAACACACACAGGCATTAATGAATGTTATTAAGAGTGGTAAAGTTGATGTGTTGGGGCACTTAGGGAACCCAAACTATCAGTTTGATATGGAAGCGGTTCTGCAGTGCGCAAAGGAGCACAATGTTGCGATTGAAGTGAACAATACGTCACTGACAGGCAAGAGCCGAAAAGGAAGCGATGTGCGATGTTCAAAAATTGTCGAGATCGGCAAGCGAGTTGGCGTTTACTTTTCTACAGGTTCTGATGCGCATTTCTGTGAAGAGATTGCTCATTTGGATCTCGTAAAAGCATTACTTGAAAAGCATGGTGTGGAAGCAGACAAAATAATCACGACCTCAACATCCCGCTTTTTGAACTTTTTATTATTGCGCGGTAAGAGTCGAATCGAAGAATTTGTACACTTATATTAAGCGCGTTGCTGAGTTAATGATTACTGATATCAAAAAGCCCAAAGCTAATAACTTTGGGCTTTTCCGTATCTGGTAACCAGCATTTTATAATGATTTTTTAAAAAGAGAACGCTTGGTGAATAGAGAACTGATTGGCTGATTAGTGCATGCCTGAACGCATTTTGTCGGCCAGGGCAAAGAACACAAACAACACAAAACAGACCAGAGCAACACCCAATGAAACCAAGATGGTTGTTGCGTCTTTTGATATCAATGGAACGACGATAGAAGCTAACGCTACCAACATAACAAGGATATGAACGATTCGTCCGATGATCGGGTTTTTATGACAGAATGAAGCCCATAGGTAACGCATTTTTAACACCAGTATAATATTAGTGGGTTTATTCTATTTTCTTAATGAGTGTTTTGTAAATAATATTCTGTTACAGGAACCTGTAAATATGACCTAAGTCGTTTTACTATAAAACTGGTTAAATAACATAGGTTTATTTGTATTCTATAGAATGTATATCACCTAAATGATAATCATAGTATTCCGTATTCTTTAGGATGGTAAGTTAAATATTGTTCGATTTTCAGTTTTTGACTTAAGATCTCATTTACTGAGTTTTTTATTAAGAGCTCGTTTGCGTATAGCCATTGATATCGTAAATACCAACCAAATTTGAATCAGCCTAGAGCCTGTTATTCGTTTTATGTTATTTATCAAAGCGACTCCTCAAATTGAGAGCGAGGTAATCTTGTGAGTTTTTCTGTTTGATATACTCAGTACTCGTTCGATAAAGATGATGGAGATGATATGTCGAAAACCGCGAAGATCATTAATGAAGATAAGCTGGTAAAAAAAGCAGTTGAAGTCGGTTTTAAGATGGCAAAACTACAAGGTTTTGATTTGCCAAATTCATCCCAACCGATAAAGGTTAAAGCGGTGTACTTGTTCCTTGTTGAAGTCAATCAGATCACACCGTTACCTGACGATAAGCTTGATGGCGCGAACATCAAGAAGCGTTTAGCACTATGGCTTCATAAGGCACTGCCGGACAATGACCCGCTGAAGTAAGCTTGTATTACCTCATTTTGTATTTAAAACCTAGCGACCTTTCGCTAGGTTTTTTGCTTTTGGGTACAGTAAAAGTAGCCCCTAATATTCCCCCAAGCCTAACTTCATTCACATATTCGCCAACCTTATCTGCCATCAACATTAACGCGCATCATCTGTTCATTAGTTGCCTCAACGTACTTGTGAGTACTCAGTACGAGGCCCCAAACTTGACAGCTTGGATCTTACTAACAACTATTAAGTTGATGATCTTCAATTCGTAATCCATCGATTTACCGAACTTGAATGATTAAGAGCATCGGTGTGGATATTCGTTATGACGTTTAGTCTGACTGAACAGGATAAATAGAAAGGAAAAACCTCTTATGATGTCTTTACTGTTTTTGTTGTTACTAGTGGCGATGCTATGCGCCTTTTTCGATAAGAAGACCGCTGCTTATGGCTTTTTTGCTAGCTCAGTGATCCTAGGTTTGTATTGGTTTAACCACCATGCCACCGACCCATTATCGATCTTACTGTAAGGAGCTAGCATGAATCGAAATCAGTTAACTCTCTTGAATACACTTGGCTTGCTAGGTATGACAGCCGTTTTGTTGATCGGCTTTATTCTTCAGTTTGTTCTTAATGAGTTGCCTTGTCCGTTATGCTTATTACAACGTATTGGCTTTGTGATGGTGGCGTTTGGCTTCATGTTGAATGTGGTTTATGGGCCTCAATCTCGCCACTATGGCATCGTCCTAATTGGCGCTTTATATGGTGTTGCTACCTCGCTAAGACAGGTCTCGTTACATGTAATTCCCGGTACGCCTGGCTATGGTAGCCCCATCCTCGGGATGCATTATTATACGTGGGCTTTTGTTTTGTTCACGGCCACTATCTTTGCGGTTGCTGTGATCTTGATACTAACGAATAAGATAGAAACTCAAGAACCATACAAAATGAGCAATCTAGGGCGTATTGCGTGCTTACTGGCAATCGTTGTGGTTGCGCTCAATGCTATTGCTACGTTTGCTGAGTGTGGGCCTTATCAATGCCCTGATAACCCAGTGAGTTATTGGTTGCTTAATCAAGGTGTTGGTTAGAGCCGATTAACTAACAACAAAGCCACAGCATACGCTGTGGCTTTGTTGTTTGTGTTTGCGCTTTTAATTGTATATGTAAACTGTTCGATGTGATTTCATGCTATACGACTTGTGCCGGTTCTGTCGGTTTTGCGGTTTCCCCTTTATCTGAGCCTTCGTTTGTAATGTGGTCATATTTTTCAGTGAGGTGGTCTTGGATCTTTTGGTGATATGCGCCGTTCAGCTTGTAAAAGCGGAAGTAGATGATTAGCGCAATGGCAAAGAAGAAAGCTGGTAGACCAACCATGATGCATTGCATGCCGAATACGGTTTCAGGGCTTTGCGTTACGTTAGGTACATAATCAACAGCGGTGAGCGCGATACCGATAAAGAAAGCGGCAAATGCCGAACCTGCTTTTACGACCAAGGTTTGCACTGAGTAAGCGATGCTTTCGCAACGAGAACCCAGTTTAAACTCACCGTAATCGACCGTGTCTGCCACCATGATGACGTTAAGTACCCAGAATAGCGCTGTACCAATTTGTAGAAAAACGCCTGCTGTTGATATCAGCAGAATGCTCTGTTTGTCGTACATGCCAACGTAGATGAGTACTGCGCTGCCTAAAATAGGGAAAGACGATGCACATGCCCACAGAACTCGGCGTGAAAACATCTGGGCAAGTTTAGGGAACAGCACCAGTGTGATGAGGTTAGCAATACCTGCATAAGCCATGTAGTAAGGGAAAAGTTCTTCATTACCCACCACATAAGTGAAGTAGTAAACCGCGAACGCTGTAATGATGTTGGTCGCGAGGTTATAAGACAAAGCCATACACAAAACACTAGTCAGTTGGTCGTTTTTGTAGATAAGTGACAGTAGCTTTTTCAGTGAAACCTTTTCTTCAGGTTGATTTGTGTCTAGGTTGGCGGTTGAATAACGTTCTTTTACATTACGCAAAGTAATGAAAGTTGATACCAAGAAACAAGCGATCAACAAGAGTGTAAAAATCTGGAAGCCGAACCCTTTATCGTCCCCACCTACGTAGTTCACGAAAGGCATTGCGATAGCCGCAGTTACAATCCAAGCTAGGCTAGCAAAGAAGCGAGGGTATGGGACGAGCTCTTCACGTTCACGCTTATCTAAGGTGAGTGTTGGGACCAGTGACCAAAAAGGGATATCCATTAGTGTGTAAGTCATGCCCCACAAGATATAGGTTACAGCGGCGTATGCGATTAACCAAGGACCTTCGATGTAATGCGCACTAAACACCATCAGAAGAACCACGGAGTTAGCCAGTGTGCCAATTAAAATCCAAGGTTTGAACTTGCCCCATCGAGTGCGGGTATTGTTGACTAACCACCCCATAATAGGGTCATTGACGGCATCCCAGATGCGTGCGACGAGGAAAATGGTGCCGACTGTAGCGGCAGAAATACCGACTACATCCGTGTAGTAAAACATTAGGTACATGTAGACGATGGTGATTGCGAAGTCTTTACCAAATGCGCCAAAGCCATAACTTAGCTTGGTATTCATAGAGATACTCATTGCCACTCCTTACGCCTCCTCGGTGAGAAGGCGTTGATATTCACGTTGTTGTATGTTTTTTTAGTATGAAGTTACTTGTTAACCCACTCTGGTAACCAACCCTGATGGGCTTCAATCAAGTCATCAACCAGCGCGTATATCTCTTCTATTCCAAGTACGGCGGCAGTATGAGGGTCAAGCATCGCAGCATGATAAATACGGTCGCGGTTTTCAGTGAGAATGGCTTCTGTTAATAGAGTTTGGACGTTGATGTTAGTTTGCATCAATGCGGCCAAGTGATTTGGTAGGCGGCCAGCTTTGATTGGTTGCACACCATTGGCATCGACTAAACAGGCGACTTCAACACAGCAACCGTGCGGCAGGTTATCGATTAAGGCTTCGTTTTTAACGTTGCCATAGATGACGCTAGGTGTACCCGTCCAGATAGAATTCATGATGGTGCTAGCGTATTCGTGAGATTCCTCAACGGTGATCTTATCGGCCGTTTTGAACTCTTGAAGGTCTTTTTTCCAATCGGCAATTTGTTCGACACAACGTTTAGGGTATTCATCAAGTGGCACTTTATAACGTTCGATTAAATCTGGACGATTTGGCTTGATAAAGTAGGGGGTGTATTCAGAAAAATGTTCAGAAGACTCTGTCACGAAGTAGCCAAGCTTCTTAAACATCTCATAGCGGACTAAGTTGGTGCAGCGACCATTGTGATAAATACCCGGCTTAGGCGCTTGGCCACTCTCAAAGGCTTCAAGTAGGTCTGGATAAATGTCGACGTACTCACCGCTTTCTGTTTTTTTCTCGAGGGTTAGGTAGTAAGCCATGTGGTTAATGCCTGCGCAGGTATAGCGAAGATCTGCGTAATCTAAGTCTAGGTCGCGTGCTAGTTCTTCTGCGGTACCTTGTACTGAGTGACACAAACCGACTTGTTTAATGTGTGGATACTTCTCGTACATTGCCCATGTGTTCATTGCCATTGGGTTGACGTAGTTAAGCATGGTCGCGTTCGGGCAAACCTCAGTCATATCTTCACAGACACTCCAAAGATGCGGGACTGTGCGTAGCGAACGCATAATACCGCCTGGGCCTAGTGTGTCTGCGATGGTTTGTTCCAGACCATGGCGCTTACACACTTCGAAATCTGTGACGGTACATGGCTCGTAGCCACCGATTTGAAAGGCTATGACAACAAAATCTGCACCTTGTAGTGCCTCTTTTTGATCTAAATGGCATGAGATAGAGCCAGTCGCACTGGATGATTCCATCAACTTACTGACGACAAGGTGAGACTCTTCTAATCGATTCTCATCAATATCCATCAATGCGACATGAGCATTTTGTAGTGCTGAACGGTGGAAAACGTCGCCAAGAATGTTCTTAACAAAAATGGTTGAGCCTGCACCGATGAATGTGATTTTAGGGCTTTGCATAGTGGGATCCTTTATTTCTCTGAGTTCTTTGTTGATGCAGATAAATTACACCTAGAACCCATGTCGATTCGTCTCAGATAATCGAATAGCTCTCCTGTTTTCTAATATTTTTAAATCACTAAATAGAAATCTTAGGAAATGGGATAACTTGTTGGCTTTTAAGGAGAGAGGATATGCAATGAGGCTAGTTTTGCACTTAAGATACTGACTCTAATCACATCGTGATGATCTTATGAATTGGGGTACTGCGTCTCTATGATCGCCTTCAGAGTTTTATTATCGAGGAACTGTTAAAACTCAGCTATACGATTTCCTAAGGAGCGAGATATGCCGCAATCAGCCCCAGATACGGTGAGAATTATCACTTTAGATAAGTATTCATCCGAGACCGTGTCGGTAAGCCCACTGTCTCTCTATTCTTCCTATGAGAAAATCGATATTGAACTCAGAGCCCCTCATTCCATGCCTGGTTATCATTGGCATGGTCAAATTGAGGTGAATATACCCTTTGGCGATGATGTGGAGTACATCATTAACGGTAGCCCGGTTGTGGTCAAAAGTGGGTCGATTGGCTTGTTTTGGGCATCGGTACCGCATCGACTGACGAATCCAGGCCAATGCCATAATATGGGAATCATCAACATACCGATTCACCATTTTATGTCGTGGGCTCTCAGTCGGGATTTAGTCAACCAGATCACTCACGGCAGTGTGTTGCAATCGAATTCTTGTTCGCTGATCAGTGAGTTTGAAATCTCACGTTGGGCAGAGGAGATAAAGCATTCGTCCGAAAGTCGTCAACAGTTGGCTATGGATGAAATTGGCCTAATGCTTAAACGAATCTGCCTTGATGGCTGGCAACAACTGTTGGTAAATCGACAGGATAAGTCGACTAAGAAAGGGGTATCGAAACACTCGCAATTCTATGTCAGCCAGATGTTGGAATATATTGCGACTCACCATAATCAGCCATTGACCGTTAAAGATATCGCTGAACATATCGGGTTACACAGCAACTACGCGATGAACGTATTTCAGCGAACGATGCAGATGACTATTAAGCAGTACATTACTGCGATGCGCATCAACCACGCTCGTGCTTTGCTGAGTGATACAGATAGAACCATTCTCGATATCTCACTCACGGTGGGCTTTAATTCGAGTAGCCGATTCTATGAAACCTTCCAAACGTACATAGGTGTCACGCCGACTCAATATAGAAAATTAGCTAGAGAAGATCACCGATGGAGCAGTCATGGAGCTAGCCCTCTATACGACCTTGAGAAAGGGGCATGTGATGGGAAGCGGCCGTTAACAACGAAAGACAGTTAGCGATATTGATACAACCCGATAAAAGCAAAGCCACAGCATGTGCTGTGGCTTTGTTGCGATGGAATCAAGAGAATTTGTGCTTTGTAGATCGTTATCGATTAGCGATTCACTTGCTCGACAATCTCGCGTGTTAAGCGGGCAATCTCATCCCACTCTCCATTTTCAACGAGTTTCTTGTCGACCATCCATGTACCACCGCAGGCTAATACTTGAGGCACCGCTAAGTAGTTATCGATGTTTGATGGCGTGATACCGCCTGTAGGCATGAGTCTAATGTCGCCGTATGGACCAACGAGTGACTTAACCATCCTGATTCCAACTGAAGCTTCGGCAGGGAAAAACTTGAGAGTCGTTAGTCCCATCTCAAGTGCTGCTTCAACGGTGCTTGGATTGTTCACACCTGGAATGATATCGATGCCGATCTCTTGGCATGCTTTAACTGTGTTCGGATTAAAGCCCGGTGATACCACAAAGGTCGCGCCCGCTTCTTTAGCAGCGAGTGCTTGCTCGCCATTTAAGATAGTTCCTGCGCCGATCAGCATCTCTGGCTGTGCTTGGCGAAGTAGTCGAATCGCTTCAACAGCGGCGTCTGAACGGAACGTAATCTCAGCCGCTGGCAACCCATTCTCAGCCAATACTTTGCCTAGAGGGATAATATCCTCTGCGTTATCAATGGCGATAACAGGGATAACTTTAAGTGCTTTTAATTGGTCATTAATTGTAGGCATGGTTTACTTCTTAATAGGGTTTAAAAGAGTGTCGGTGATGGCTTTTGGAATAATTGCACCGTGGTGCTGAATCACTAGTCTCGCGAGTGCATTACCTTGTTGGCAGGCTTCTGAAACAGAACCTCCAGCGAGGTAACAAGATAAGAAACCACCGTTAAAAGAGTCGCCTGCAGAGGTGCTATCAACCACCGTCTCGACAGGTGTTGTTGTGACTTTTATTGGCACATCTTTGGGGCTTTCACTGATCAAGCAGCCTTCAGCACCAAGCTTTACAACAACAGTTTTGACGCCGAGTGCATGCAGTCTTTTTATGGTGTCTTGTGGCTGGGCGTCTTGCCATAAAAGTTGCTCATCGTCGAAGGTGACCAAGGCGATATCTGTCGCTTTATAGGCAAGCTGATAAGCTTCTTTGGTTGCGTCTTGTGAGTCCCACAACTTTGGTCGGTAGTTACTATCAAAGGCGATGGCCACGCCACGTTCACGTAGACCTTGGATGATAGTGAGCAACTTTAGCTGATCGCCATGAGGCAAGATCGCCAGAGAGATTCCACTCAAAAACACCATATCGACATCTTCAAGTTGGGCGGTTATTTTGTCGAAATCTGGGTGCTGTACCATGTAGCGAGCAGCCGAGTCATTACGCCAATACAGAAATGTGCGCTCGCCAACATCGTCGAGTTGAATGAGATAGAGTCCGGGTGAACGCTGTTCATCAATAAGCACAAACTCGGTTGATAGCCCTTCATCTTGCCATCGGTTAAGCATCTCTTGGCTGATAGCGTCTGAGCCTAACGCTGTGACATAACTGGTACGAATCATAGGTGCATCTGACGAACAGGAATAGCTGGTGGCACTTCGGTTCAAATAAACAGCGGCGTTGAGCGTATCCCCACCATAGGTCTGTTGCATGGAACCGAATGGAGCGCCGTTCAGTTCTATCATGCACTCGCCGATAATCGCAATGTGGCTCATAGTGTGCCCTTACAGAAAGATTGGTATTGCTAGATATAAATGATGGAACGTGGCTACAAGGAAAGTAGCCACGTTGATTCTTTTCCCAATAGCTTGAGAGGAGGTCTTACTTGTTGTCTAGTTTCACGAACAACAGCGTTAGAACATAAGACAGTGCGAACACACCAACCACGCCCATTAGTGCTTGAATGAAGTTTTGCGTACCGCCTGCAAGGTAAGCCGGTAAGCTGAATACAGAAGAAAGAATGTAGCTTGTTAAGTGCGTATCGATTGTTACCGAGATAGCACCGAACACACCTGCAGCCAAACTCGCGGTCATCATTGCTTTGGTGTATTTCGTTAGTACACCAAATAGAGCCGGCTCCGTGATGCCTAAGATCGCGGTAACACTTGAGCCCATCGTAATTGAAGATTGCTCTTTAGGTACCGTTTTACGTTGCTTATGCCAGATAGCCATTGTCGCGCCAGCAATTGCCATGTTACCCAAACACATGATCGGCATAAGTAGATCCTTACCATACAGTGCAAAGTTGTTGAGGCTGATTGGTGTCATGCTGTGGTGAATACCAAACACAATCGTAATAGGACGAGTTAAACCAAACACAAAGCCCGTCAAAGTCGGAGAGATCTCCAGTAGTGAACTCATTACCCAACCCGCGCCATTACTTAGCCAGATACCAGCAGGGCCAACAAATGAAAGTGTGATGGTTGAAGTCACCGTAAAGGCAAGCAGTGGCGTAAATACTGGTTTTGCAGAAGAAGGTACTAGACGGTCAACTAACGGAGTCACTTTAGACAATAACCAGATAGCGAGAATAGCTGGTACGATAGCACCGCCGTAGTTGAGCAGTTCAATAGGAACCACACCAAGAACCGTCAGCTCAGGTGCAGCGCCAGCATCTTTTAGCATCGCCGCTTTATCTACTAGCTTGGGTGCTAGCATTGCAAACGAAACAGCAAGAGCTATGTACTCATTTACTTTAAAGACCTTGGCTGCAGAGAAAGAAACCAACATAGGTAAGAAGAAGAACACAGCAACAGAGATAGAACGGAAGAAGTAAACCGTGTCTGAGGTTTCAGAGATAACATTGGTTGCAATAAGGCCAGACAACAGGCCCATCAACATACCAGCGCCAGCGATTGCGGGTACAACTGGACCAAAGATGCCCGCGACAATGCGCATCACGCCTTGGAACAGCTTGCCTTTCTCTAGCTCATCAGCCGGATTAGCGTCAGCTTGTTGAGTGTTTGATAGCGCGTTGAACCATTTCTCTACCTCAACACCGATGATGACTTGAGTTTGACCTTGTTGAAGTACCACACCTTTCACATCTGCGATCTGCTTGATCGCTTCTTCGTCTACCAGTGACTCGTCTGATAATTTGAATCTCAGCCTTGTCATACAGTGCGTGATACTCACGATATTGTCTTCACCACCAAGTGCAGTGATTAATAACTGTATATTTTCTTTGAAATTTTTCTTCTTCGATGATGACTTTGAGTTATTAATAACGGCATCACTCTTTTCTACCATTTGTATACTACACCTGTTATTGGAATATATTTAACTCGAGAAATCATAACGACAACCAATTTAAATCCAACGGAGTAAAAAGAGATCTCAATCACATTTAAAATCCGAAAAATTAATTTTTCACCGTTTTTGGCCAATTGGTATGTTTTGTTTATCAAAAAAAAAACACTTAACGTACCAATTATTTTTAGGCGAAAATTAGCGCTTGAAATGTGATTTTTAAAGCGGTTAGATAATAGGAGTTGACTTAAGTTTAGGTTATTTAATTGTGAAAGAAACTATTATATCTGATATCCATTGTATTATTACTAAACCAGACAGACACAATCTCATTACTGTGGTAGTTGAAACGAATGAAGGAGTGACTGGGTTTGGTTGTGCGACATTCCAACAAAGACCGCTTGCTGTAAAAACAATGGTCGATGAATATTTAAAACCTATTCTTATTGGTAAAAATGCCAACAATATTGAAGACTTATGGCAAATGATGATGGTCAACGCTTATTGGCGAAATGGCCCTGTTATCAATAATGCAATTTCCGGTGTTGATATGGCACTGTGGGATATTAAAGCCAAATTGGCGGGTATGCCGTTACACCAGTTATTTGGTGGTAAGTCTCGTGATGCTATTCCTGTATACACACACGCGACTAGCGACACAATGGAAGGTATTTATGAGCTGGTGGAATCTTTCCTAGACAAAGGCTACAAGCACATTCGTTGTCAGCTTGGTTTCTATGGCGGCGTTCCAACCGATTTGCATACCACTCAAAACCCGACTGAAGGCTCATATTACGACCAAGATCAGTACATGGACAATACTCTAACGATGTTTAAGTCGCTGAGAGAGAAATATGGTAACCAATTCCATATTCTTCATGATGTGCATGAGCGCCTATTCCCGAACCAAGCGATACAATTTGCCAAAGAAGTCGAGCAATATAAGCCTTACTTCATTGAAGATATTCTGCCGCCAAATCAAACGGAATGGTTGGATAATATTCGTAGCCAAAGCTCAGTTTCATTAGGTTTAGGGGAGTTATTTAATAACCCTGAAGAGTGGAAATCATTGATTGCTAACCGTCGCATTGACTTCATTCGTTGTCATGTTTCACAGATTGGTGGCATTACTCCTGCTCTGAAACTCGGCCATCTATGTCAGAACTTCGGTGTTCGTATTGCATGGCATTGCCCACCAGATATGACGCCAATTGGCGCAGCGGTAAACACGCATTTGAATGTGCATTTACACAATGCCGCCATTCAAGAACATGTCGAGTACAACGAGAATACGAACAAGGTATTCCCGAACGCTGCAGAGCCAATTAATGGCTACTTATACGCTTCTGAAATCGCAGGTATTGGTGTTGAAATCGACCGAGAAGTTGCAGCAGAGTTCCCTGTTATGTATCGCCCCCATGAGTGGACTCAAAGTCGCCTTCCTGATGGCGCGATTCATACCCCTTAACTCGTATTTTTAATATCAAATGGTCGCTATAAGCGACCATTTTCTTATTTAATATATTTACCAGATATTACGTATTATCAAAAATTATATTTCTAGTATCACTAAATTAATGATACTAGATGTGAAATAGTATTAGTGGCTAATCTATAGCGTAATTAACTTATATATAAAAATTAACCATATTAAATCGAATTTAAAGGTTACTTCTTATCTCGGAAGCTCATGCTCTCACTGTTAAAAGGCGTGTGGTAGGTGCATTGGTAGTTGATGTCGATAATATCACTGACGATGAACAGTTCCCCCGATGCTAAGAAACCTCGGTTGGTGATATTCATGACTGCCGCATTTTTTTTGCAGCCGAGCAACTCCGCATCTTCTTTAGAAACATTGATCGCTTGATACGTTGTTAAGTAGCTATCGATCTGAAGGCCTTTCGCCAATGCATGTTTCTGGATTGAGCTTTCAATGATCTCGGCATTCATTTCTGGGAAGACGTTAACAGGGATCTTGGCTTCTTCTATTTGAACTACTTTGTTGTTAATCAATCGAAGCCGTCTAATTTTCCAAATGTAGTCATTGTTGTCTAAAGAAAAAATCTGCTGTTCGTGGTTATCGGGTAGCGCTTTATTCAGCTGGAGCTTTTTATAAGAGATCTCTTCAAAACTGTTTTCAGTAATGGAGTTGTACACCAGTGGTGTACCAATCAGAGAAGTGTTGACGAAGTAACCAGAACCCACCTTAGATTTCACCATGCCAATAGCCTCTAGCTTGGCTAGTGCTTTGCGAATCGTGAAACGAGATAATCCATATATTTCAGATAGTTCTCTTTCAGCAGGAAGCTTATGGCTGATACTGTTTTGGCAAATTTTGCTCACAATATCTTGAACAACTAATTCATATTTTTTCATTCTAAAAACTTAAAAAAGCACTCATGGTGATTAAATTATAGTTAACTAAATCAGATACTCAGCGCATTCCGAGCTAGCCGGTAATTCTAACATAGAAGGCCAATTAGATGATGGGAAATAGGGTGTTTTGGAGGGCGAATTAGAGGGTTACTTCTGGGGGGTGTGACTTTATTCTCTTTCTTGATTAGATAAGCGTGAAGGCGAGGTTACATGCAAGCAAATAATAAAAAAGCCACAGCATTTACTGTGACTTTTGAATCTAACCTGATTTGAAGAGGTTTAAGCGGTTGCAGATGCTAGGGGGGTCATCCGCAACGCCTAATATCTAATGAGTGTGGCTGCTATTTACCCACGAAACCGTTGTACAACATGTAAAGGTGCGCTGCACTCCAAGAGAAGTTATTCGCGCCCTGAACCTCGCCCGTTTCTGGGTTGTAGTTTTCCTGAATCGGGGTAGATTCTGTTAGGCCTTGTGCATTTTGGAATAGCTTGTCGACCATTTGACGCGCTTCTACACCGTAGCCATAGTTGTCCATACCGCGCACACCAAAGTAGAACTGATCTAGCCACACGCGACCACGCCAGTAAATGTCTGGGCCGTAAGCCGGGTTGTCCATTGATGCCGTACCTAGCGGAATCTTAGGTGAGTTAAACTTGCTGGTATTCAGCATGTTCTCCACGACTTTGTCCGCGTGTTCTTGCGTCGCGGCGTTGTTGAATAGTGGTGACCAACCTTCAGGGCCCATGCCTCGCTTCACTAGTACCGGACCTGCACATTGGTTAGGAAGTCCATTTGGTACCACTTCGATATCGTAGTAGAAGCCTGTTGACTCATCGTACATACAACGGTTGATGTACTCTTTGGTGTCCGCTGCTTTTTCTGCAAACTCGGCCGCTTTGTCTGCTTTACCCAGTACGTCGGCGATTTGCGATAGGTATAGGTTATCTGAGTACCAGTAAGATGCTTGGTCTACCGACTCTTGCATCAATGAGTAACCTGAGAGGTTGCTTGAATCGTCAGTGTTCTCGTTGAACTTCACTTCCCAATCTTTCTTCGCTTGAGCCAATTTGTTCATGTTCTCAAGCGAATTATCAAGGTAGGTCACCACTGAACCGTCTGCGCCCATCGCAATATTGTACGTGTTGTCAAAGCCATTGGTGTCGTGCGCGTAGCGACCCATTTGGTCTATCTCTTCCGCTTTTTCTTGTGTCGGTTGTTCAGATAATCCTTGTAGGTTATCGATAGTGTCAATAAAGCCGAACACGCCCGCGTTATCACGACCCGACTCCCAACCCGCTGCGACTTTTGCAGGGATACTCATCGCCGTGTAATCACCAGAAGTCAGCAATTCGTTGTACTTCTCGATACTCGTTTCTTTGAGCCACGTATCGCCATTTGCCTCGTCTTTATATTGGAATTTCATGTCGTCCACAGACGCATCTGATCCCCAAGAACCGTCATTCACGTCACCTGCGAAAACCGTGTGAATTGGATCTTTCGCTGCGCCATATTCCGGAATTCCGTTCTTGTTGGTATCACGAGCACGTAACCACCAATCGTGGAACGCCACTAGCTTCGGATACATTTCTTCTAGCCATTTTTGCGCTTCTTCTGGACGGTTATGCTCATCTTTCAGTGCGGTATACACTTCCCATACCGCCCATGCTGCCAGTGATGGCTTAGTATTACGCTCGTTCCAGTTCAAGCCATCTGTCGCTTGAGGGAACACTTTTTTGTATTCAGTAGACATGCCTTCCCAGCGTTCTGCTGGCAGGTTGTAAGTCACAACATCAAGCAGGTAACCTTCATCCCAAGGGCGCACTGGATCATCAGACTGCACTTGGTATTGGAATACAGTACGAATGTTTTCCATCGCTACATCTGGGTTGAAGTGTGACATTGCGTAAGCTTGCTTCCATGTATCCCACGGCCATGTCATGTTGCCTGAGAAGTAAGGAGCCGTAACGGAAGGGGTTACCGTGTCGTGGTCAATCGCACCCGCAGCTCCACGCCAGTTCGCGTTCAATGTTTCCATTGCTTTTACTGCAACGAACTCATGCTCTTTTGAAGCCGCATCGTTGGTGAGACCGTTTTCTAGGTACTCTTCCCAACGCATTGCTGAATCGTGCATGTAACCTTTTGGATCGGCCATTACTTTATCTAGTTTTGCAAACTCAGACGCTTGTTCTTTGGTGTTTTGAACGTGAGTGTAAGCCGTGTATAACGTGATCTCTTCGCCATCACCTAGAGAGGCCGTTTGCACGAAACCTTTCTTGTCATCATTGATGGTAGAAGTTTCTGGTTTGATAGAACGCGTCACTTCGAACTTTGAATCGCTAGATGTCAACAATGACCATGAATCACGAACTGCGCCAAAAGAGACTTCTACACCACTGTCTGTCGCTGTAATTTCACGGGAGTAAGTTGGGTAAGCTTCTTCAACACTACGGACTGTGCTGTCTTCATTCTTGTATGCCGTGCCATCATCCGCACGATAGTTTTGCATCAACTCACCATCCCATTCACCTTGAATATCTAGCTTATTGGGGTTTTTGATGGTGGTTTTTGCAAGAGAAGTACGATTAGTCACAAAACGCATTTCTAGCTCGGCTTCGATACCGTTCTCGCCTGTATACGTTTGAATCAACGCACCTGGTTGTGAGTATGCGTTTGTCAATTCTAGCGGCATTGGCTGGCCGTCGACAGCCAGAGTCAAACGGTCGAAACGTGCAGCCATGAATGATACGTATTCTTCGGTCAATAGCGCTGTACCACCTAGTGTGATTTCACCACCTTTGGTGTCTAACGTGTGGCCATGCCATGAGCCGTTATCGAACATTGGAATGTAGCGCAGGTGGCCGCCGTGTAAATCACGCAATGCCACAGGTACACCTGCACGATCGATGGTGTTGTGGAATTCGGTTGCTTTAAGTGGAGCATCCACATTCGAGCTATTATCACTACTGTTGCACCCGCTTAGTGTTAGAGCAACCCCGACAGCAATCGCACATAAAGACGTTTTAAACTGCATGTTATATCCTTCTTTATTGATTTTTGAATCTGATCAGGCGAAAAAAGGTCGAGACATGCCCTGCCGAGTTTCGTGAAGAAGATTCAACCTTATTTATTTCACTTATTGGTATGAGAAAAGAGCGCTATTTGCGTCTATTCTTTCTTTATTCAACTTGTTTAAATAACAAGTTATTAATTATTTAATAATATTGTGCCTTGATGGATTACGACTAGATTCCTTATCAATAAAATATAAATTATTATTAGTGCGTGTTAATCATTATTCGTTTGCCATCGATATGGATTTTAATAATTCACCGTCAATATTTGGGATCGTATCAGAAAGAAATATCTGATTGCCTGGAGTGTAGGTCATTAACACATTTCTGAGTCGTTCACTGCCTTCTCCATTCTTGTTTTGTACATCAAATTCAATCAGTTTGTTGTACACTTCGTTAGCCAGCTTTTCTTCTTGTTCTTCAGTAATAGCAATGCGTCCTATACAGATCGGAGGGCGCACGTCATGGCTGAATACTTCATCTCTAAAGCGCTTAGCAAACAACGTATCAAGCTTAGATCCTTCTTCAAAAATAAAACGGCCTTGATCTTTGAATCGGTATTGGTCATTACCTTTCAATTCAACATAATCCATCATTTCTAATGCGCGAAAATATATGGCGACTGACGTATGGCTCAGTTGGTATTTATTGGCAATATCTTGAGGTGACCATTCCTTGCGTCGTAATAGATACAGAAAATCAAACAAGTACGGATATTGATGGAATATTTCACTGTTTATATCCGTAATAAACTGTTCGTTCTCTTGCTGTAACTGTTTGCCTAGAATAGATAATTCTACTAAGTCAGTATCTAAATGAGTTGCGTATGAGAGTATTTTATCCAGCCCTAAAGACGTGTTGTGTAGTTGTCTTTTAATGGTTGAGAGAGGAATTCCCATCCCGGCAGAGAGATCGGAATAACAAATCCCTTTCTCTTTGATTTTTTCTCGTAAAGCAGCAAGTAAATACGTTGCAGAATTATTCATCTAACAATGCCTGTTCTATTTTCGTCAGTATCCTTGATAATAAATTCAAGAGAATCCTACTCTTGTGATTTTGGTTCCAAATATTTTCAATATTAACTATGAGTTGAGTTTTGCAAATTTGAGAATTTTACTTGTTGTTTATTGAACAAGTTTCACTCAATGTTACTAACGTTTAACTCATTATCAATATGTGGGGAGTATAATTGTTTTGATGCGTAAAATTAAGTTAATGGTGGTTTTTAGTAAAAATTTTCTTACGAGAGATTAATTTGTTGGGTGGGCAGTATCAATAAGTTGTACTTGGGAATTTAGTCTAGATTGATATCACAAAGTATTCGTGATTGACTGGTATTTTATTGAGGAGGTGACCAGTGAAAATATTGTTATAAGGAGTAAGGAGGTTAGTTAAATGGGGAGTGTAATTATTGAAGCGTAATCATATTATATAGTTATTTCTTAAACTTCCTATATATTTGTCCTATTTATTACTCGATCTTTAATTTACTTGGTATCTCACCTTGCTCTCTCTTGGCTTGATAGGAGGAAGAATAAGATCACCTGTAAGCAGGCAGGAAAAAAGCACATCCAATAGGACGTACTTCGAGTGCTTGAGGTTTCTGAGTTGCGAGCTACATGGCTAAGTTTTCATGTCTTAAGTTGGTGAGTGCTTTTAGATGGCCCTGTCTTTTAAGTTCGCTAAGCGCGTTATGACTATTCAAGACTATTCGATCTCAGATATTGCGCTTCACTTGGGATACGCAGATGCCTCACAATTAAAAGAGCGTTTAAGCGAGCGAACGGAATAACACCACTTCAATGGAAAAAGATCAATAAAGGTATAGGTGTATAGCGCTTCTAAAGCACCAACCATATTCTCTTCAGAAGCCGATTTGTGTTAGTTATTTCTTAGTTTATTGATATTGAGAAGGCCGTCGTAATGATGGCCTTTTTTGTACTCTATTGATTGTATATTCTACCCAAGGCTTTTAATTTATAAACGTTCGCTATGAATCTTGATGTGCGGCACTTTGTGTCGCTTTTCCATCAATGACATGGTGATAACGGGAGTGTGTATGAGTTCTAATGAAATCAAAAATGTGGTGTTTGATGTAGGCAATGTCATTGTGCGTTGGGCACCTCTGGAAATTGCCCGGCTTACTTTTGGTGATACTGAAGAATTGGAGTCTCGAGCTCGTTCTATTTTTCAAAGTACGATTTGGTTGGATTTGAACAAAGGATTCTTGACCGAAAGTGAGGCCAAGCTTCGTTATCAACAAGAACTCGACTTGTCCCCGTTAGAGTGCGATCGCCTGTTCTATTACGTTAAGCAAACGCAGATCTTACTGCACGGTTCAGTTGAACTCATCGAGCGAGTAAAGCGATCGGGCTATGATGTGTACGCGCTTACTGACAATGTGGTCGAGATTGTTGAATATTTAAAAAATACCTATCAGTTTTGGGCGTTGTTTGATGGTGCGGCAGTATCTGCTGAATTGGGCATGCTTAAGCCACAACCTGAAATCTACCAAGCGCTGCTATCTAATAATGGGCTTGAAGCTTCAGAAACCGTCTTCATCGATGATATGCCCTATAACGTTGAAGGGGCAAAGGCTGTAGGCATAGCTGGTATTCAGTTTACCGATGCCGCTCAGTGTGAAAACAGCTTGCAGGCGCTTGGCGTTAATTTAATAGATTGACACCTTGGCGAATGAGTTAAATTTGAGGATGTAGAAAATGAAAAGATACCCACCTAAGTCTATCGTTACATTCTTGTTTTTGACTATGTCGGTGCTGGTTTTAGTCGTGGCTTTCGTGCTTCAAATTCGCGGTGAGCAAGCATGTGATAGTTGCTATGAATCAGATAAAGGACAGTTCAAGTTTGTCCTTTATGATGGAACTTCACCTGCGATAATTCCCAGTATTTATAACGAGCTATTACTTAAACAGGCGCCTTTGATGAAGAGCTTCGGCCTGGACTCAATACCGGTCATAACGGTGAGAGTATGGCAAAGCCAAAAGGCGTACTTAGATGAGCAAGAGCGTAGCATTGGACAGCGATATGCGTTTTCTACAGGCTACATCGAGCCTAAAAGTAATGAAATCAGGCTGCTTTATTTTGGTGGTGAAATCCAACGAACGGCATTGCATGAATTTGTGCATTTACTGACACTTCAAATCAACCCCAATTTCGCGAACAACCCTCGTTGGTTGTGGGAAGCCGTAGCCATCTATAAATCTGAAGATTATTGGTTCCACATGAATAACAGGAGCGCCATCAAAGGCCGCTTTGATGGGCTTGTTCAGGACTTATACAATAAGCCGAACAGTAGCTCGGCGGTTTATGAGCTTGGGTATACGGTCGGTGAGTTTATTGAACGTTCATGGGGAGAAGGGGCGTTTGTTGATCTTATTAAGAGCAATGGTGACCCCTCACAGCTTACCGATCAGCCAATAGAATCGCTGTTTTATGATTGGGAAAAATTCGTCAAAACTACGTATTTGAGTGGCCCGAAAAGTGAGTATGAAAAAGCCATGGAACGAAGCCCATTCGATAGAAGAGACACGGTAAACTAATCAAAAAAGAGGTGATGTTTAATTAAAAATATCACCTCTTTTGTCATTTACTTTTAGTTCGCGTTTACTTGCTGTCGTCAGTTGGCTGTTCAGTATTCAAATATCTAATCAATTTTGCCGGCGTACCACCGTATAGGCAATCTGGTGGTACATCATTGTTGACTACTGAGTTCGCTGCGATAACCGAGCGAGCGCCAATCGTTACACCTTGGTTGATCACTGAGTTGCCACCAACCCACACATCATCTTCGATTGTTATGGGTAAACAGAAGGTTTCCCATTTACGGCGGCTACGATAATCAAGGGAGTGTGATGGCGTATAGAATTGCGCACTTGGTCCAATTAAAACATTGTTGCCGATTTTGATGTTCGCACCATCTAGCATTACTGCGTTCATGTTAATGAAGGTATCTTCGCCAATCTCGATGGTTTTGCCAAACTCACAATGAAAAGGGGGCTGGATTAAGCTGCTACTACCCACCTTACCAAATAGCTGCTCTTGCAATGTGTGTTGCTGGTCTGGGTCTTGGTGACTGTTGAAAGCCATTAGCGACTTTCTGGCATTGGAACGCATGGTATCAATTTCTTGGTCTGCACCATCATATACTTGCCCAGATAGCATCTTTTCTAGTTCAGTTTTAACGTTTGTATTACTCATGCTTGCCCACTTTCCGAGAGTCTCGGTTTAATACCAATCGTAGTAAATAACTGGTCATCCTAGCTGGTTAAAACGCTCAATAACTGCGTTAGAAATTTTGATTGTAGAATAACTACTTATCGAAAATTTCTGCCTTGTTCTTAAGCCTTTTTCCTGCGCTATTTATGATCACTTACTTACTGTGATTGGTATAAATGACGAATACTGTAAGATTAGCGATTTTCGGGCATAAAAAAAGAGAAAAGCCTCAGCCTTTCTCTTCCTGTTTTTCTACTTAGCAATCAAGCTTGCTTAAATTAGATTTGCTCAACGAAACCCATTAGGTGTTGTTTCACTTCATCTGAAGCGAAAGCGCTCTCTACAGAGTATTTGTAGATTTCTACGTAGTCTTCTTTTGTTAGGCCGAATGTTTCACACACACGCTTCACTTCGTTAGTCATGGTTGTGTTCGACACAGTACGGTTGTCTGTGTTGATGGTCACAACGATGCCGTCTTTCTTGAATTCAGCAATTGGGTGGTCGCTGAATTTGTGAATACATTTAGTTTGAACGTTACTTGTTGGGCAAGTTTCAAGCGCAACCTGCTTCTCTTTAACGATGTTATATGCGTCTTCGTTACCTTGGATGTGAACACCGTGGCCGATACGCTCAGCGTCAAGCATTGTCACTGCATCGTAAACGTTTTGACCGTGCCATTGTTCACCAGCATGAACTGTAATGCGGTAGCCTTTTTCAAGAGCGTATTGCGTGTACTCAGGGAATTCAGCGCAGAAGCCCGGCTTTTCACCGCCCGCAATATCAAACGCAACCACGCCTTTACCTAGGTAAGGTTGGCCTGCGTCGATCACGTCTTTGATAGAATCTTTAGGGAACATACGAAGCACAGACATAATGTAGTTGCCCTTGATGTCGTATTTCTCTTCTGCGCGCTTCATGCCTTTTACTGCACTTGCAATGATCGTATCAAGAGACAAGCCCTTGTTTACGTGCAGGATTGGTGCGAAACGAACTTCTAGGTACTTAACGTTTTCTAGTGCAGCGTCTTCGTAAAGCTCGAAAGAGATACGCTCAATCGCTTCTTCAGTCTGCATTACTTGTAGTGGCAGGCTGAAACAAGCCAGATACTCATCTAGGTTTTTGCAATCTTCTGGCACCGTTAGAGATTGAACAACCGCGTCGCGATCTTCAGGTAGTTCGATATTGTACTGTTTTGCTAGGTCAATAATCGTATCTGGGCGAACACTTCCGTCTAGGTGGCAGTGTAAATCAATCTTTGGTAGTGCTAGAAAATCCATGAGTATTCCTTAATTCTATTATTATTTGAGCGTGTTAACTCACATGCGCTAAATTTACCAAGACCATGATATGATTTAAAGTGACAATTAATCATCATTAACCTGAATTTAGGGAATATCATGGTAGATGTTAAAAGCTTACTTAAATGCGACATGAATTTGCTGCTTTGCCTACATGTTCTTATTGAAGAGCGAAGTGTGAGTAAAACAGCAGAGCGACTCTTTTTGAGCCAGTCTGCGGTAAGTAAACAGCTCACTAAGCTGAGAGCTTTGTTTGATGATCCGCTATTTGAGCGAGAATCTAAAGGTCTGTTTCCAACCCCGAAAGCTACTTCTTTAGCGCCTAAGATTCATCAGATCCTTTTGCAAGTTGAACAGCTAACCGTGCCGGACATTTTTGAGCCGAAAGACAGCGAGCGCACTTTTAATATCGATCTTGTTGAAACCGCTTATACCGCGATATACCCTAAATTTATGCCTAACGCGTTGGCAGATGCGCCGAACATTACGGTAAACAGCACTACTTGGAGTAGCGAAACCTTTAAGCGCCTACTAAAGCGTGAGGTCGATTTTGGGATTGGAATTTTTGAGCTCGATGAAAGAGCGAGTACTCACATTCAAAATATCCCTGCTGAGTTAAACCATGTCGAATTGCTGCAAGATTACTCTGTGTGTTTGATGCGTAATGATCACCCGGTGCTTCAGGAAGATTGGAACCTGCAAGCCTTCCTTAAATACCGTCATATTCAGTTAGTCACTGGTGGCGTTGGCGACTGGTTGCTTCTGGAGATCTTGCAAGCCAAACAGCTTCAAATTAACAAAGCCGCCAACGTGTCGGACATCACCAGCGCAGTAAAGCTGTGCAAGCAAAGCGATTTGTTAATGTGTTATCCGTACAACTCGGTTTGTGACTATATTGAGAGTGGCGAACTGGTGATGAAACCGATTCCCATTGAGTTGGTTCCCGGTGGTTTGTTTTTGCTTTGGCATCGTTATTTTGACTCTGAACCAAGTCACAAATGGCTTCGCGACCTAATCGTCAATAAGACCCAAGAACCTCAGCTGTAAACTGCGAGCTACGATGATCAAAACGGCGAAATAACTTTTTTAAAATTTATTTCGTCTTTTTCGAATGAGCATCGTCTTACTACGGGTGCCAAATGCCCGCCAAGAATGAGATATCTAAATGAATCCAATGCCATCGATTCCGCAACAAGTCATTGAAGATGCTTGTGAGTGGGCCATTATGCACGGTGTCGCTTTTCGTCAGTCTGACAATACCGCGAGACATTGCCCTTTTAGCCTTGCTCCAATGAGTATTGAGCGTAAGGTATTTGAACACCTGTTGAGGGTGACACCGCTTATCACCAAGCTCATCAACAATGTTTCGGAAGACCATGACTTTTTACAGTCATCATTGAGCGATATGGCGAAAGCCGATCCGTTTTTTGGTCGCTTGATGGAGCTTCATCAACAGGCTCATGGCAGTGCCGATGAGCGCTTGAATCCAGCTCGACAACCTTTGTTGTTGATGCGTACTGATTTTATGGACGATCGCCGACACGGTGCAAAAGTGATTGAGTTTAATGGCATTGCGGCAGGGATGGCCCCGTTTGGTCAACGCGCTACAGAGTTCCACTCGTTCATGCAAAACCAATGGGCAAACGTTTATAACAATTGGTTGGAAGACCCGTCAGCAACACCGGCTGAAAACCAAGGTTTAACCCAGTTGGCTTATGGTATCGCTAATGCTGCAAGGCAAGTAAAAGCCGACTTCAACGAGCAAGATAAACCGGTTTTCTTGATGGTGGTGCAGAAGAACGAAGACAACGTATATGACCAACATTTGCTTGAAGTTGAGCTGCAAAAACAGGGCATTCGCACGGTTCGTCGTACCTTTGAACAATTGAGCTGCCAGCTTTCATCGGGCGATAATCAACGCTTGTTATTGAAAGATGTGGGCGCTGTCGATGTGGTGTACCTAAGAGCTGGCTATCAGTATTCAGATTACTGGGCTCCAGAACTCAACGAATCGGTTTGTTGCCATACGTTAAGTCAGACTCGCTTGTTTATGGAGCAACACCATGTCGCAATGAACGCGACCATCAACCAGCAATTAGCGACCAGTAAAACCATGCAAATGTTGCTGACCATGATGCCAGCAGCTGAATACGCACGTTGGGGTTTAACGTTACAAGAAGCCGAACTGGTCAAGAGTGTATTAGCTGACATGAAGCCCATCGGCAGTGAAGAAATTGAATGGTTTAATACACAAGCTGATAAGCAAGAATGGGTGCTGAAAAACCAAGGAGAGGGCGGTGGCCACTGCGTCTTTGGTGACGATATCAGTGAACAGCTGAGCCAACTTGAGCCAGAAGAGTACGACGCGTGGGCACTGATGCAGCGCTTGTACCCTCATGAACGTGACGTACCGACCATCGCAGTGCGCGATACACAACAAACGCTCGTGACAGACTTAGTCAGCGAAGTAGGTTTATTCACCGCTTACTATCAAGGAGAACCAGTAACAGAGCTGGACGGTTATGCTGGCTACTTAATCCGCAGTAAGCCAGCCAGCGAAAACGAAGGCGGGATCCACAGTGGAAAAGGGATTCTCGATTCGCTGGTGTTGATTGACTAGTTGAATCTGTATTAAAAAACCAGAACTCATGTTCTGGTTTTTTTTATCTGAACTAAGTACAACCTCAGAGTTTGGATTACTACGATCACGTCCCTAACTTGGTAAACGCCAACGGGGTTTGTCCGGTTTGCTGTTTGAAAAAAGCGATAAACGCACTGTTGGATGAGAACTCTAACAGATGAGCCACATCACCGACTTGTCGGTTTTCTGAGAGCAGTTCAATCGCTTTAAACAAGCGCCATTGTTGTCGCCACTCTTGATAAGTCATGCCTGTTTCGGCTTTGAATAATCGAGTAATCGTCTTGGTACTTGCGCCAACCGAATTCGCTAATGTCGATAATGCAGGGGCAAGAAAAGAGGCGGTTCGAACTTGCTTGCAAAAGCTTTTAAAGCGGCGATCTGTCGGTAGTGGCAAGATGAACGAATGCTGATTGGCACTGTAAAACTCTTCCCAGAATAGGTTGGCGGTGTTGGTTGTGTGCTCCGATGCAATGTTCCAATCCCAAAAGGCCATCTTATTGATCAGCGCTTTCAAAAGCTCGTTCACTTCCACAATCTCAATGGCCTCTGGGCAGGTGCAAACACTGCTATCGAAATACAGTGAGCGATAGGCAACCACATTGGTCATCTGCGCTCGGTGCTTGGTATAGGGCGGGATCCACACGGCTTTGGTCGGCGGTAAAATGCAAAGAGCGTTCTCTAAGGTCAAGGTGATGCAGCCTTGCGGAGCATACAGAAGTTGCCCCTTGACGTGGTGGTGTATGCCTGAGTCATGTTTGCCTAGCTCTGCGGCAATGCCAATTACAGGCGCGGGTATACTGTCTGCATCAAACTCGATGGTCTCACTAATTAATGCCATTTGTCCCAATTTTGTTGTTTTTGGTTTTAATGTTGTTAACGAGCCAAGATTAGTTTCCTCTAGACTTCGCGTCAAGTTCACTGGTCTTGGAAAAATGATGAAAACAAAACCTTCTTTATGGCAAATGGTGCTGCTGTTGATGTTCCCCCAAATCGCAGAAACCATCTATAGCCCGACTCTGGATTCAATATCGAAATCCTTTGATGTCAGCTACACACAAGCTACTCAAACCCTATCGATTTACTTCTCAGCGTTTGCGCTCGGTGTTGTGGTATGGGGCATATTGGCAGACAAATGGGGACGCCGGCCCACCATGTTATTGGGCTTGGGGTTATTCGCCTGTTCTGCGCTGATCGCAATGCAAACCAATAGCTTTGTTTGGTTGATGATAGCCAGAGCCATGGGCGCTTTCGGGCTTGCGGTTGGCTCTGTCGTCACTCAAACCATGCTTCGAGATGCCTTTAGCGGTACTGAGCTAGCTAAGGTATTTGGTTACATGGGGATGGGATTGTCGATTAGCCCAATCATCGGGTTGCTACTTGGTGGTCAATTAAGCCAAGCAGGCGGGCATCAATATGTGTTTATTGCTTTGTTTATTATGGTGTTAGCGCTGCTGACACATAGCTTATGGTCGCTGCCTGAAACGCAGCAATCTAAGCAGCCGCTACGATTAAAATCGCTCAGTATTCATATGATTAAAGACGGTGGTATTTGGGTGTCGGCACTGCTTGTCGCCTCGTTCAATATTGCGCTGTTTTCGTATTACCAACTGGGTTCATTCACCTTCTTGCTGCTTGGGTTCAGCATCGAGCAGTTTGGTTATAGTGGCGTCGTGCTTGGGTTCGGAACCTTGTTGGGAAGCTTGATTAACAAAGCGCTATTGAAACGACAAGTATCATCTATCTCTTTGATTGGCTTAGCGGCAGGGCTTCAAACATTAGGTGCGGTGGGTGTGTATTTTTCACAACACACGATCTGGTTCTTGCTTCCGATGATGTTGGTGGTTATGGCGTTTGGCATTGCGATTCCTAATGTATTGAGCCGAGCGTTAGTGCGTTACCAATCTCAAGCAGGAAGCGCAGGCGCACTGTTTGGTTTGATGTATTACACCTTGATTGGTTCAGGGCTCGCTTTGGCGGGACTGATTCAAGATCTAGGTGTGGTGTTAGTACTTTGTGGTGCGTTATCTGTGTTGGTGACGATACGTAGTCGACTCTAGCTTAAACAGTAAGTCTCTCATCTATATCGATAAATTCCGCACTCTATTGGGTGCGGAATTTTTCATTTTATTGATTCGTAACCGTTGGTAACGAAGTATCGGCTGAGCGTATTGGCGAACGTGTTCTGATTGAGCCTTGTTTGACTGAGGTTTATGGGCAAGATTGTGTTAGAAGTAGCAGAGCGCTAATTTAGTCAGCTTCAGGATTCAGATTGATGGAAGAGCGAGCAAGTGTTACTTGCTCGCTTTTTTGTTTCTGGCGAATACCGGAGGCTTGGCCTAGCAAACGGCTAAATAACATATCCTATATAGCAGAAAAATTAATGATTCATTTATCACTGTATGGTTTATGAGTTGCCTGTGCGATAATCACCGCCGTTATATATCCCTATCTATGTTGTATTCATCTAGGAGCCGTATTGATGTTTAAAAGGGTATTGCAGGCACTATTCTCACCTTTTGTTGATTCAAAAAACAAACCCTCTGCAGAGCCTGTCCAACAAGAGCAACAACAAACCGTTGCTACTGATTCTGTTCCGTCTTCAATTTTTGTTCCGCCGTCGTCCGCTCAGCCATCATCATTAATCGTCGATAAGACACTTAGCCTGCACGATGGTGAATTCCTTGATTATTTGTTTGGAGAGTCTCGCCTTCGAACGGAGTCAGATCCATTTAGCGATTTTGTCGCTTGTCAGATAGAACGTTTGATTCGCTCTCCAAAAGCTTTGCTTAATGAACTGCCAGTGATGCCAGCCTCTGTGACCACGTTAATGGCTGAATTGCAGAGCGATGAGTTTGATATCGATGCATTGTTAAGAGTGATTGAGCGCGAGCCGAGTATGGCTGCCGATGTGATTAAACTGGCTAACAGTGCTTTTTATAAGCGTGGTGAAAAACAGGTTACTGACCTAAAAACAGCATTCTTAAATATGGGTTCTCAAGGGCTTGTTGAAGGAGTAGTGAATAGCTACATGAAGAACTTCACGCCGGGGAACAATATTTACTGGCGTCACTTCGGTGAGAAAATTTGGTATCACAGTGTTCAAACCGCGTCTTTTTCTAAGGAGTTGATGAAAGACTCTTCATCCCAAGAAGATCAGGCTGCGGCGTACTTTGTTGGGTTGATTCGCAACTTAGGCAAGATGATTATTTTCCAAATGATGGTAGAAGCCTTCAAGCATGTAGATCCCTCTGTTCCGCCAAACTCGTTAGCATTGAAGCGCCTGATGAACAGTTACTCTATTCGCCTGACTTACACCATTGCTAAGTTCTGGGAACTGCCAGAATCTGTGTTGACCGCAATTGGCTACCAAGAGTCGAGCCGATACGAATGCACACCACTTGGTCAAGCTGTGTTTGAAGCTAACTACCTAAGTGAGCTGAAATACTTATTGGAAGAGCAGGCGATTGAAGCAGAGCAGTTTAAGACTCGATGTAAAGAGACACTCTTATCTCCAGCGGCATTCAAAGTGGCTAACCGTATCTATAAAGAATCTGAGTTATCGCTAGTGAGCTAACCCTTAGCCTATTCGACCTACGCTGTGACTGAACATTATGATTGGTTGCAGCTTGGTTGGGCTAGGTTGTGAAATACAGTTCAGCTACGAAATTCGCTTACAAATGGCTAATCCATAGCTTGTCGAGCTCACACCAACCGAAGCCATTCACTTGCGCACCGTGTATCTTTTCAGAAACCTCTAAGTTGAACGCTTCTTGCTTGAGCTCAACCACAATCCCAGTTTCATCGAGCCAATGTCTAAGTTCTAACAGCTTATTCATTGCCAGGTCGAGGTTTGGCTCGCGTCGAATTGAGGCTATCCCTTGCTCAATCCTATTTAGCATCTTTGCGGCTAGCGATAAGTCTTCAAAAGGGAAACGAGTAAAGAAACTTAACCATGAGGAGAAGGTATCGTTTTCATCAATAATGCTGCACAGCGCGATGTCTTTGGTCGCTGTGTAGTGTCCATATTCGATATTGGTTTTTTGATCGTCAGATACTGATAATTGCTCGAAAAGCGCTTGGCATTCTGAGGTGTCTTCAACGGTGAACTCACGAGCGGTTTTCGACAACTTCGGGTTTTGAACCTTGAAGAAGGTTGAACCGAAATTCTGTAGAGCTGAATCGCTCGCTCCATTCACCGTGACCGTTTTCTCTGGCATTTTGACGCACACTTGGTTTTGCGCACATGCCTTAGTTTGCGACCAGTCAGGGTAAACCCAAAGCTCAACTCGATTGAGAATCGGTGTGCTGTGTGAATAGGCATTATTGCGGTTTAACCTCAGCATCTTGCTTGAGAATATCTCCAACGCGAAAGCGCCTGAGCCAATTAGCTTATCGTCTGATGTGTGCTCAAATATCGAAGCCTCAGGTCTAGCCAGTAATCGAGGCAAATGCCAATCAGGCTCACTCAGAGTCATTTTGATCACATCGCCAGTGACAGCCGACACGTCAACAATATGTTGATAGCAACGACGCCAGAATTTGCTCCTAGAGAGTGAGGAGAGACAGCGCACTATGTCTTGGATTTCAAGCGATCGACCGTTATGGAATTGAGCGCCATTACGAACTTGGAAATGCCAAACGGTAGCATCTTCATTATGCTGCCAATGATAAGCTAAATCACCGCTCAGCTTTTCTTGTCGAATTGCAGTGAGGCGTTGGCAAATCTGCATCACTAAGAAACGTTCAGTACGCCTTAGCACACGCTGAGGGTGGAGTGCTTCAAGTTCTCGGTGGAAGGGAATTAATGCTACGTTCTGTGTTGAATGATTGTTGCTGCTCAGAAAGGCTTGCAGCTCAGTGCCAGCGTTTCGGCCATTGAAGCTTAAGGTGTTAAACACCTGCTCAATATTGCCTGAATCTGCTTGGCTTTGTGCGTATTGGTAACACGCCTCAATGGGTTCAACCAGACACGTGAGTTGTGCCTTCTTGCTGCGGCCTGAACTAGCTTGCCACTCAATCCAACCTTGCGCTGTCATCGCTTTGAGTAAGGTCTGAACGTGACGTTCACTCACGTGCAGCAGTGTGGCCAGTTGATTGACTTGACAATGCGATACTCCAGGCCCAAAAGCCTGAAATATCTTTTCATACAGTTCAAGCTTGCGCTTAAGGTTGCCCAATTTGCTTTTCCTAACGATGAGGTTGAGTTAAATGTGGATAGCCAGAGTCAATGAGTGCTTGTTCCATGGTATCCAGTACCTGAGCACTTACATTTGAGCTTAGGATATCAGAGTACGTTTTTCCCTCTAGCACCAGCTGTGAGAAGTGTTCGATTTGATATTCGAACCCATTGCCTTGAATTGGGTGCTCGATGGTGAAGGTTTCATTCTGATATTCGACCTCGATGTAGGCTGGGTTCCACCATTTGTCTTGAATCGTGATGGTGATATCTGGACCATTTAATCGAGCTGAGCGGGGCAGGTTGTGCACTGTCGAAGCTGATATGGTCGCGTTGATCTCGCCAGAAAACTGAAAGCAGGAATCGGTATCAACATTGGCCCCCTCATACAGACATGACATCTCTACCTGAGGTTTTGAAGGACTAACCCCCAACGTTCGACACAGATCGTAGAAGAACCAAAGCCCATAGACCCCAACATCGAGCGTTGCTCCGCCTGACAAGTCCGGATTGAAGATAAACAAATCGGGCTTATAGTCGTGATGGTTACCAAAGCTGGCTTCGATTGAATCTATCTGAATGTTGTTATCGACCAAGAATGATTGAAGCTCACGATACGCGGGAAACACCACGGTTTTCATCGCTTCTAACAGCATCACGCCATTTTGTTTCGCGAGGGCTTTCATCTCCAGCCAATCACTAAGGTTGGTAAAAGCCGGCTTCTCGACCAATACATGTTTTTTACTCTTTAGAAACAGTTCGGCGAGTGGCTGGTGGTATGGGTGAACCGTAGCGATGTACACCGCTTCAACATCTGGATCTTGCGCCATGACTTCATAAGATCCATAAGCCTTGTTGCAACCAAACTTATTGGCGAACGTGGCTGCGCGGGAGTGATCTCTTGCGGCAACGGCATAAAGTTCACCATGCAGACAGTGCTCTGTGACTGCGGTTGCGAATCGATTGGCGATATTGCCTAGCCCTGCGATACCCCATTTAATCTTGCGTTGCGTGCCGCTCATCAGTTGCTCCAAATCGTTGTTTTGTATCAGTGTACTCAGAGACGCCACATACAAATAGAGAACAGATTTCTCAACCTGTTCTCTATTTAATTCTATTCTAGTTGAAGCTCCGTATCAGCTCTGTATGGAGCGTTTCCACTCGGCTAAGGCTTGAATGTGTTTTGGCCCAATACCACAGCAACCACCGACAATATTGGCACCCAATGCGTGCCAACGTTTTGCGTAAGCTAAGTAACCTTGGCCATCCAGCTCTCGCATCTCCTGAAACATGTCATTGGCTTCATGTTCACTGCTGATAGGAGCAAAGTTATTGGCGTAGACACCAATCTCCAAATCACTGCCTAACTCGTCGATCACTTGTTGAGCATCGATAATAGCTTGATCCATCACTTCAGGCACTGAGCAGTTAAACATAATGCCTGTCGCGTTTAATTGGCAGGCAAGTTTGATCGCATCTGTTACGCTCTCACCAGAACGAATGCTGGCAGAATCGCCCTTGGTGTCTTCCAAACTGAATGCGTAGTAACATGGCTTATTTGACTGCTTAAGTACCGCATGAATGGATTCGAATTCTTGCAGGCTGCAGATGGTTTCCGCGATCCAAAGGTCGATGTTGGGATCTTGTGCATCGTAAAGGGTTTGAATAATTGGCGCTGCTTCTTCTACCTTGAACAAGTCTGGTCGGTAGCTGCCGAATGGCGGTGGAATCGCGCCTGCTACTTTCACGGTGTGAGAAGTATTGTCAGCAACTGCTTTAGCCAGTTCGCCAGAAAGTGCGGCTAGTTCAAAGCCTCGTTGTTCAAAGAGCTCTTGACCCAAATGAAAAGGCACACACGCGTAGCTATTAGTGATCAGGATTTCAGCACCAGCATCGACAAAGTTTTGATGCGCTTGGCTGACAAATTCGGGTGCTTCAATCAGCGCTTGAGCACTCCAAAGTGGTTGAGAAAATGGCGCGCCAATTTCTTTGAGTTCTCGGCCCATGCCGCCATCAAGTATGGTTAGTGTTTTCATATTCAATACTATCTAAACAATTGCTGAAGTTCTGCCGCCACCATATCAGACAACCTTGTAAGACTGAAGCCATCAAAGTGGAAGTGGTTTAGCTAAATCAATACATCTCAATAGCGAAAGGAAAAAAGGATGGAGAGGTAATCGGTGCTATGCTGCATTGGGTTTAAGATATATGTTTATCTCATCAACCATCCCAGAACGTTAAATACTAAGTCACCACAATCTGTTGAGGAAAAGTGCATTGAAGTTAACGAATAAACTCGTACGTTACCCGCACATTGATGTTGATCGTGCGTTTGAAAAAGAAGCTGAATTATTGCAGCAAATACAGGCTGGAGAGATTGGACAAGCCTTAATGCTATGGCAAGCAAAAACGCCAACACTCGTTTTGCCCGCAGGTAAAAAGTGGCCAGTGACGGTAGAATCTAGAAAGCAACTTGAGGCACAAGGCTGGCAGCTCACCTCGCGTAAAACAGGTGGTGCTCCCGTTCCTCAACTGCCGGGGATCATTAACCTATCGCACATTTATCATTGGCCTCGTGACGAAGCGTACAATATTCAAAAAGCGTATCTACATCTGTGCAATGTCTTAACCCTGTTTTTTAAAGAACTAGGTGTCGATGTGGATGTGCATGCAACTCCCGGTTCTTACTGTGATGGCGACTACAACCTCAATATCAACAAACAGAAAATAGTGGGCACTGCTCAGCGCGTTTTACTTAAACGAGGGGGCGGTCAAATAGTACTTTCACAAGCCTGTATCTTGTTAGATGTCGACTTAGAGAACATCGTTGCACCCGTAAATTTTTATAATCAAATTTGCGACAATCTGACCGTTGTAGATCCGCACGTTCATACTCCGTTGTCTGAGCATGTGACGCCTCTGCCCAACGTAGACTCACTCTTCCAGCAGTTAAGCCAAGCCTTTATCAAGCATGTGTGATGCTATGTGTCTACCAGAATCAACTGGGTGCCATGCACAATTTCTCTTTTAGCAACCGGTCAAGCGTTTCCACTAATTTACGGTTTTTAGCGGGATTCAATGCATCGGCATGGGGATCTTTGAATAACCCAGAATCATTATCAAAATATTGACCGGAAGCGCTGGCAAACTCGTCACTGAGTGCCGCGCGACAAAGGATATCGGCTCCAATTGCCAGATCATTCCCGTCCACGCCATAAGCCTCTTTGACCAATTTGCTGCCAAGGAAAGAAGCAGGGTTCACCGGGATCACCGCAGGTCTATTATCTAATAGAGTGTTGGCCAATTCGATAGACCACATTGTCAGCGCGAGCTTACTTTGCGCGTAAACTGGGCCATCTAATTTGCCTGCGTTCGGACTGGTAAGCGCTTCTAAATCTACGGTTGATTGGGCTGCTGAAGATAGGTTGACGATGCGACCTGTCGCACCAAAAAGAGGGAGCAGCTTCTGTGTTAGTAGATAAGGCGCAATGGTGTTCACAACAAAACGTACATCAAGGTTGTCTGAGGTGGTGATGTCCGACACCTTGTATACGCCAGCATTGTTGATCAGTATATCGAGTCGCTTGTGATTATTTTTGATTTGGGTGGCGAGTTTATCGACATCAGAGAGCGTCGATAGGTCTGCGATATAGCTTTCTATGATTGCACTCTTAGACAGGCGAGACAGAGCGGCCAAGACTTTACTAACCTTAGCTGGGTTGCGACCATGAATCAGAACATGGTGCTCTTGTTGTGTTAGTGCTTTTGCGGTCTCTAAACCAATGCCATCCGTGGCCCCTGTGATCAGAATTGTTTTTTGCATTTTTCTTCCTTTGAAACATTTCCCGTGTAACTTTTATAACAAAGATTCGGTGCGCAAAATTCATACTAGTTCACATGATGGGAGGAACAACGGTTAGGTAATGTGCTGTAAATGAGAATTATGACAATACTGAGTCGGGTAGGATTGCTGGATATTATACTGCGATTTCTCTAAAGCTTTTGTGAGTGGTTTGTAATGGTAAGATTTAAGCCTGCTGGAGGAAATACTCTTGCAAGAAAAAGCCTCAACTAAATTTTTTAGTTGAGGCTTGGTCGTTATTAGCCTTTTTTCAGCCTATATTGGCTTTGTTTGACGTTGTTATTTTATAGATATTTTTTTGGAGCTTAATGCGCGTGTACCGCTGAATCTTGGTATAGCTCTGCATCAACTTCTTCACCTTTGTTTGGACGCGGCACAATCTCAAATGAGGTGTCAGCTTCAGTCAGGGAAGACAACAGTTTGTTCAGAGATGATTTGTCACCTTTCACGCCTGCTTGTCCGTCTTCTAACAGTTTTCCAAGGCTTGTTTTCTTAAGCACGATATCAGACACGTCAGACTTATTGATGATCAGTGTCGTTTCAGCGTCTTGTAGCTCGCTTACTTGAATGTTATTCAGGTTACCGTTAGACATCTCAACGTAGTAGAACTCTTGCACATCTGGTAGCTGAATATTCAATGTAAATGGTGTTTCTTGTGCTTTTAGAGAATCCACTTTTACTGCTAAGTAATCGAGTAGGTTTTCAATCGTCATGTTCGCTAACACGTCCGGAGATGCCGTTTTTGGTGCGCCCGGCTGAGTGCCAATGCGAAGCTCTTGAGCGCCCGTTAGGTAGATGTTTCTCCAACCTGCACCTTCTGATTGATAACCCAATTGCTCGTAAGTGTCTGCCAATAGGCCACGTGCAACTTTGTTATCTGGTTCTGCTTGAATCACCTTATTCAATGCGGTTGCAACGAAGCGGTATTCACCTTCTTGGAAATCTTGTTGCGCTTTTTCAATCACAGCATCGCTGCCGCCCATGTACTCAACAAACTTCACCGATTCTGGCTCGATTGGTAATGGGTTTAGGTTCGCCGGGTTCATATCGAAGTAACCAAGATACATGTTGTACACAGCGCGAGCGTTGTGAGAGTAAGTACCGTGGTAGCCGTTTGTGTGCCAAGTCTGCTGAATGCTGTCTGGCATTACTTCGTAAATCGCATCACCGATGTCTTGCAGAACCACACCGTTATTCGCTAAGCGAAGCGTTTGGTTATGAGTAAAACCGTAAGCATCACGTTGCATTTTTAAGTAGTCAGAAATCTCTTCTTCACCCCAAACTGGAGCTGAGTGGGAGGCGAATAACACCTCAGTTTCTTCGCCCCATGTCACCAACATTTCGTTGATCTTCTTCGACCACTTCAAGCCATCACGTACTTTTGCACCACGCAGTGTGTACAGGTTGTGCATGCCTTGGTAAGTCAGCTCACCAGTCCAAAGTGCTTTCATACTCGGGATATAAGTCACCATCTCAGAGGCTGCTTCCGTCCCAGATGCATCCATGAATTGCATTTCTAGGCCATCAATAACCAGAGTTTCAATCTCTTCGTTATGGTTTAGCTCGTAGTCTGGCAGTACGTAAGTAATGCTACCTGTTGATAGACCTTTAGACAGCGCCGCATCTACAATACCGTGCTTGTGTCGGTTCAACGTTGCACCGTACTGATAAGCGGTACGACGAGACATTGCATTACCCGCCAATACGTTCTCATCTACGATTTCTTTAGTGATGTTTTTCGAACCGTACACTTTTACATCTGGGTATGCATCTTTGATTGCTCTCGCGCCACCAAAGTGGTCAGCGTGAGAGTGAGAGTAAACCATTGCAACGACTGGCAGTTCACCGCCATCAGGTACGTTTTTCTGGAAAAATTTAAGAGCTTTAGCTGCTGCTTCTTTGGTAAGAAGAACGTCGTAAGCAATCCAACCACTGTCACTACGAATGAAAGAGATAGACGCTAAATCCGCACCACGAACTTGGTATACTTTACCCGGAACAACTTCATATAAACCTTCAGCCGCTTGGTTTAATACCGCTTGGCGCCAAAGTGAAGGGTTTACCGAATCAGGTGCTTGGTCTGCGTTATTAACACTTGGATCGATGAAGTTAAAGCTATTGCGAATGATGTCGCCAGTCTCTTGGTCAAAGCTAGCAATCAAGCCTTTGTTGTTATTCTCAAAAGCGCGAATATCAGCAAAGTTAAGAGTTTTTGCGAACTCGTTGTTTGCTTTAGTGGTCATTTCGGTTGCATTTTTGCCACCTTGGTCGCCAATTTCGCTGAAGTGTGCGTGGTCATGATTGGCTGCAACCGCAGGGAATGCGAGAGAAATAGCTAGGAACAGTGATGCATTTTTGAATGTGCGAGAAGTTTTCATAATAGCCTCTTCATTTCAGAATTTTGTTTCGTTGAGGCGATTATAGGAATAAGACATATAGCAAAAAATAAAGTAAGCTTTATTTAACACATCACGAACTGTTATGTGTTGTATGCTTAATAGTGACATATTGAAGCCGAAAGCTCGTCGTAGGCTCGATGCGACCACACCTGACATGGAGAGTGATTGTGAGTGATGTTGAAAAGTTAGACCTGAATTTGCTGAGCGTGTTTTTGGAAGTATACCGATTAAAGTCGATTACCTTAGCATCGGAATCACTGGGTATGACTCAGCCAGGAGTGAGTGGTGCATTGAAGCGACTCCAATCTCAGCTTGATACTGACCTGTTTATTCGTGAAGGTCGAGGGATCATTCCGACTAACGCTGCGGTGCAACTGGCAAGCCGAGTAGAACCCGCACTCGAGGGGATAACCAGCGCAGTCAGTACTTTAAAGCAATTCGATAACCAGCAGCATCATGTATTCAGACTTCTAGTGAATGAGATCGGTTTAACCAAGCTTCAGCCCCTTGTCGAGCAAGATGAAACGCTGGGAAATATCTCAATCGAATTCAATATGGTGCCAAGCAATGAGGAAGATCTTCTGCAGAGTTTGAGCATGCAACAAGCCGACTTGGCGATCGATATTCACTACCCACAAGTGAATGGTTATATGAACCAGCAAGTGATCGAAGATGAGCTCGTATTGATCGCCAAGAAAGGGCACCCAAGGATTGATGGTTCGGTAACGGAAGAGCAGTACTATCATGAGAAACACATCACCTTCAGAATGCGTCGCTCTCGCCTCTATACCGCAGATTACTTTACAAAAAGCCCGATACAGCAACGAAAAGTCAGTTCCGAATGTGATTCATTGATGACGATGTGTGTGTTGGTCTCTGGTTCAGACTGTGTTGGTAGCACGTCTCGTGATTTTGCTAATCAGTTTGCGGAGCGATTCCAACTGCAAGTGCTCGACCAGCCTTTCGAGGTCTTGCCCATGAAGCAGTATATGATTTGGCATAAGAGAACCGATTTGAATCCTGCTCATCAGTGGTTGAGAAACAGGATTCAACAATACATGGCCGACTAACGAGCCGCTCTTGCTGCTCGTTTCTGTTTGGCGCCCTCTATCATCTTAGACGGCGTCATTCCGGTTACTAACATAGTACCAGTGATAACAAGAATTGAACCAACCACTGTGTTGATACCAATCGCTTCATCTAAGAAAAGGTTGCCCCATAAGATGCCAAAAACAGGAATCAAGAAGGTGACAGATAGAGCCGAAGGCGCACCAAGTTCATTGATGAGGTTGAAATAAAGTAGGTACGCTAACCCGGTACATACTGCACCCAATAAGATGACCGACATGGTAATGGTGAGATTGGGTGCTTCTCTCATCGGAATGAAGAACACAAATGGTAATACGATTAATACAGCCGCCCACATGCTGCCATGAGCATTATTGAATGCCTCAACTTTAGGTGCTTGTTTGGTATAGTTTGACGCTATTCCGTAACTAAAGGCCGCCATCACCGCAGCAAAAATAGGAAGTATAGCTTCTTGGCCAATATTCATCGCATCCCAGCCGACTAACACGCCAACTCCTGTTACTCCAATCCCAAGCCCTAGTAGAACTCTCGCCTCGAGTGTTGTTTTTGTCCATATCGCACCAATGATTGCCGCCCATATTGGCGCGGTTGAGTTCAAGATAGCAAGTGTCGAGGCGTTCAGTGTCTGTGCGGCATAAGCGAAAAACAAAAAAGGAAGCGCTGTATTGAACAAGCCAAGAATGAAAAAGTGCTTCGCATGGGCATTAAAAGAAAGCTTCCTTTTCAGGTAAAAAGAAACCAAGAGTAGAGTGACGGCAGCGCACAGCACTCGAGCTTCAATCAACACCGTTGGGCCCAATGGATTCGCGGCAATTCTCATGAAAAGGAACGAGCCTCCCCATATTGCAGCTAGCATGATCAGTTTTAAAAAGCTCACAGTGTAAATCTCGGATTGTGTAAAAACCCGACTATGGATCAAAGCTATGTATTACACAAACTTAGATGTTAATACTGTGCAGCTAATTGTTGTTATTTTGATAATTCAGCCGATCCTTAAATAGGAACATCTTTGATGAATTCTGTTCTGTTTATCCTTCCTTATTTGGCGAGTAATCTAGTGTCATACGTAAACATTAAGTGATAAAAATGAAGATCGAACATATCGCGATTTGGACCAAACAACTCGAAGTGTTGAAACGATTTTATGAAGACTATTTCGGCGCAACATCAAACTCAAAATATCACAACCCAACCAAAGGTTTCTCTTCATACTTCCTGTCTTTCGAAACTGGAAGTCGTTTAGAGATCATGGAAATGGATTCTGTGCCTGAATCGAAAGATGACATTTATGACCAGTTCACAGGCTTCATTCATATGGCGATTTCATTAGGCTCGGAACAAGCGGTTGATGAACTGACTCAGCGTTTGGTTGAAAACGGTTATGAGCGCTTAGACGGCCCAAGAAGAACAGGTGATGGCTATTATGAGAGTTGTGTGCTCGATCCTGATGGTAATCGCTTAGAACTTACCGTTTAATATAGAGACTTAATTGGGTTACTTATCTATTAACGGAACTGAGGTATTACAATGATGAAGCGTACTGTGACTTTCCTTTTTAGTCTTGGGCTTATGGGATGTACTACCTCAGAACCGGTCTATGAGCCAGAGACTGACTTTCAGCCTGAACCATTACAGCCAATAGGCTATCTCGGCTTTAAAGCTCACCAAGAGTGGGCCATTAAGTTCAATGACTGCACCGTTTATGATTTAACTGGCGCGCAGCCTTACCAATGGTTTGATCGCACTTCAGCCTCTATCAGTTGTTATACGTTTAAGCCAACCGATGCTATCGAGCCTCTGCTGGTTTACTCTAATGCTGATTTCAACAGCAATAAACTCACTCCAATTGACCGTTTTCAAGAGTTGCAGGTATCAGAATCAGGTTGGGGCAGCTTTCCTATTGTCTATGAGACAAGCGGCACTAATTGGCTGAAAGTCAAAGAGGGTTGGATTCATCTTACGCTCGCCGACCAGACACTCGTCCAGTTCTATCCGGGAACTCAAGATCAGTCTGCTAAATCACAACATGATCAGTATTTTGAGCACCATTAATAAACGCATGATCAATGCCCCTTGCTAAATGCGGTTTGGGGCATAAATAGGTAACCAGTTAACAGTTAGCCTGAACAATGGACTGTTAGTGTTTCCGCTTCACTTTGATGATAAACGGTAGGATGGCACTGAATAAAATCAAGCTCGCACCGATCAAAGCGAGTGAGTTTGGTAGTTCAGCAAACAAAAGATAGCCTAGAACCATTGAGTAGATCATTTGTGAGTATTCGACATTCGACACTACGTTCGCTTCTCCCCATTTGTAGGCCGTCACACCAAACCATTGACCAATAGACGAGATCACACCAACCAATATCAACAGCAGGAATTCAGAACCTGTTGGCCATTTCCACTCAATAATTGCCGGAACTAGAGCGACTGCGCCAACGAATATCGCTTGATAAGCCAACACCACGACCTTGGATTCTATATTAGTCATTTTTCTCACACAGATAACCGCTATCGCCGCACCTAACGCAGCAACCAACCCCGTCCCGATATAGAACAAAGACTCACTTTCTAACGTCGGTTGCACGACCAACATCACCCCAGTAAACCCATACCAATATGGTTGCCATTCGTGCCCAGCCTACGTTTTCTTGCAGGAACAGGCGGGAAATGACTGCCACAAACAACACCGTCATAAACCCTAACGCGGTCGCGTCGGCAAAGGGAATGTTACTCACGGTTAAGAAGCTAAAGTAGAGGGCGATGAACGCCCCGGTGACGCGCCACACATGCATCGACACCATCTTAGGATTGAGCATCGCATCCATGTTACTGACCATAGAAGGCATTAACAGAGTCACAAAAACAAGCTGACGAAACAGTAGAATTTGGAAGATGTCGATGGTTTGGCTTAACTCTCGCACGATCACACCCACTAAAATAGACAGCGCGTTCGAGATAAGCGCGAGTGCAATTCCTTTGGCTGGGTCGGATAGCGAATTAAAAAATGACAGCAGTGGTTGAGGCACTGCAAAGGAACGATTTATAGACATGACATACCTCGATGTAAATTGAGTATGAAGTCTAAAGCCTACACTGGTAGACGGGTCAAACAAGCTTTTCAAAATATTGAGAGGAATCATTAATAGAACTCATTAACTTGTCATTATTTATATTAATAGAAATCAGATGAAAACATAAAAATCTCGGTTAATAAATGAACATGTTCGTAATTCCACGGCAACTTTCATATTTTGACGTAATTAACGAGCTGGATAAATTCTGAGGGAATAAGCTGAATCATGAATATTCCCATTTTATTGATAAGGGTATTTATCTCGAATAGTTCTTGTTAATATAAAAACAATGTAAAATCAGTGATAGTATTGACAGTAAGGTAGTGTAACGATGCGAGTCACGACAAATAAATATGCTATTTTTACAAAAAAATAATTAAATTTATATTATTAGCGTGGTTGATAAATGAATAATCTTGATTTGATGTTGCATTTGTCAATTTAAGTGTTTGTTTATGTTTGGTATTGTTTTTCATTTTTTTCTGTTATGTGGTAGGTGTCATGAATGCTGGCTGATTTTACATTGATGAAGTGATTAATTAACTTGGCGCTATCCGTTTAATCAATTAGATGGTGTGTAAGTTATGGTTATTGGAAGAGTCAATGGCATTTACTTAATTTGATGGTGTGAATATTTAATAAGGCAAAGACCTTAGACGATTTAATTATCAAAAAAGTGTCATATCTAAAGATAACTGTGCTTTTTATTTAATTTCTTAACGAATAATGTTGAGGGTCAATTTATGAAGTTATCGATGAAGAAGTCATTGTTATTGGCAATGTCGGCGTGTGTTTTTTCGAATGTAAGTGTTGCTGCCATTAATAGTGATTATCATGTGACAGACGATGATTTAACGGCTGATCATAACGAAAGTAACGGTGTGCCGATGCCTTTTTACGCCAACGGGAGAATGCAATCAAAACTCAGTGTTTCCGTATCCTTTGCTGATAGTTTCGGCAGAGCTGTGACCGTGCCTAAGAGTGACTTGGAGGGAGCGGTTTCTTTTTACCTAAAGAACAGCGGGCAAGAATTAGGGAAAGACAAAGATTGTAGTTACGGAAGAGGCTGTTGGGGATATACATTAAATCCAAACGACTACTCGCACCAAATGGGCAGCAGTTATGGCTACTCTAAGACCCTTCCTACCTCTCGTGTTTCAGCAAGTGATACTAAACTAACCGCTTGGGTCTATAGCAACGAAGTCGCGCAATATCGTGAAGTGTGTATGAAGGTTAAGTTTGATGCCGGAAGCCAGTATGACAACAACTACTACGACAGCTGTGCATTTCCTAATGAAAGCAGTGCGTTCTACCAAAGCGTACAGCCTAAGTCTTACAGCGCAGCTGACTTTTCTGAGCTTGGGGAAGGCGAATTGGTGTGGGAAGAAGCTAACGCCGACGGGTTCTATTTTGATAAAGCAGAGATGCGTAACTTTTATGTGACGCCGAAAGATACGTCCGTTCAACTGGTTCAGGTTGCTATGGATAACTTTGACGAGTCAGATAGCGATAAAGTGTTCCTAAATGATGAATGGCTGGGCTGCTACTCAGATTGCCCAGACGATAATCGCTCTGTGAAAGGTTATATATTTGTTCCAGGTTCAGAGCGCAAAGTCTCTGACGAGTATGTCTGGAATAGTGCTGCTGGTGAAGGCCGAACTGCAGTGTGGCGTGTTAACCAACAGCTAAGATCAGTGACTCTTAGCAAGCTCTTATATTCGAACAACGGAACGTCAAACAACGATTCGCAAAAGGAGTACCGATTTACTGTATTTGACCAATACGGTAACAAGGGACCATTGAAGCTTATTTATCCTCAAAGTGAATTTACTGGTGGTGGTCAGAAGTGGGATTACACCCGTTGGACCCTAGTTAGCCAATAACACTCGAACAAAACAGAGTTAGCTCAACCATTTGAGCTAACTCATCCACTTTAGGGGAAATTTATGTCTAATTGGACTTCAAATGCTTTTAACTTTGATAGTTTTTGTTCGGGCGGTGTAGACCAAAGGACCAGAAGCTACTCATACCAAATCTTACTTGGCTCTCTTATTGGTAACTGGCTCAAGGGACCAAACCTCGATATCTCCATTCAATTCTCACCTTATTCAGCAGATAACCTTGGTTTTGGTAAAGGTTGGAAGTTAAATCTTCCGAGATACGATATTGAAAATAAACAACTCTATCTAGCCAACGGGCAATCTTATCGCGCTGAATTAAATGCCAATCTAGAAATGAGTATTCGTTACAAAAAGTTGCTCGATTTTTCGGTATCGTCTAGCGCGAATGGTTACGAAATTACCTATAAAAATGGCCGTACCGATCTTCTAGATAAAGATGGCGACATCATTAAGATCATTCAAAGTAATGGTCATGCACTCTATTTCTCTTGGCTCAATGTTGGCGAAAATAAGCGCTTGGAAAAAATTTGGGACGATAGAACAAACAAGCAAACAGCGCTGCTGTGGATTGAATATGTGAGCGCAGGTCGCGTCAATATTTTTACCAATCTTGGCAGTACCCACGAGGCCTTTTTTGGTCTTACGCTAAATAACAGTAAGCTGGTTAAGTGTGACTTACCTGAGCGCGCTGGTAGCTATAGCTTTGGTTATCTAAGCATTGGTACATACACGCTAATTGAGAAAGTGGTTCATCCTTGTGGTTTAACGGAAATACTGAGATACAAAGCCGACGGTATTCGAATCAATTCGATGACTTACTTACCTGCGGTGACGTCTCATGATGTGTTGACACTTAACTCTCCTGTTATTACGACAACCTATGACAGCATTGGTACCGACAGTCGTAATTTTATGGGCTACGGATCGCCCGGTGGTGAGTTGAGCGAGGGGCTTGATAATCTACTGGAGCGTGGCAGAGAGTACAGTTATCGCGTACAAAAAATTGAAAATGGCTCTATTGTTACTGCTCAAACCTACAATCAGTTCCACCTGCTTGTTGAAGAAGCTCGACATGTCGATGGTAACCTTGTTCATTTGAAAAGGTTGGACTATCCCGCCCTTGATAATCAAGAGTTTTCCGCTCAGCCGGCTCAGTACTCATTGATCAGCAAAGAGGAGCAAATTTGGTTCTCTGGAGCGGATAGCCAAGCTCAAAATAGATTCTGGGACTATGATGAATACGGCAACATGCTTAGATTTGTCGACGAGAATAGCATTACGGAACATTATGAATACTATGCTAAAAATGGTGAGATTGGCTGTCCGGCATCACCAACTGGCATGGTGAATTTCGTCAAATCTCGCACGTTAGACAATGGCTCAGAACAAAGAGTGATCGCATATCAATATGCTTCTCTAGAGGGGCTAAATGGTCAGCGAGACGTGGTTCTGAGCTTAGAAGAAGATACGCAACGTTACCAAACTCATTACGCCTATCAAACTGACCCTAGTGATACCTATTCATTTAGTCGACTGGCTTCGGTGCAAAATGACATCCTTCATCCTAATGGTGTCTATTCTGCTACTTCGCGCTATCAGTATGCATTGGATAATGATGTTCTTGAAGAACACGAAGAACTGACTTGTCATGATAATACGAAAACCAACCTTGTTGTTGGTCACTACCTTGATATTGGTGAGTTAGCGCGACATGTCGACTCTGACGGTGTCAGCTGTTCATTTACTTATGACACGCTTCGAAGAACCACAGAAGAGCGAATTGAAGGAAGTGCTTCCCGTTCGTACCAATATATTGTTGATACTGGTTTGAGCCGACAAACTCTGCTGTTAACTGACTGCAAAGGTAACTTGTGTGAGCAGAGCTGGGATGGTCAAGGACGAGAATTAGAAGCCAAGGTTGGCAACTCCGTCGTATGGACAAAAATGTACGATGCGTTTGGCAGGCTGCAAAGCAAGAGTACCTATGATGTGCTCCCTGATCGTAATTCCAGATCGGCACCTGTAGTGTTGACCGAGAGCTATGAATATGACGACTGGGGGCAGGTTAAATCGACACTGCTTGCGAACGGAAAGCGTCGCGTGGAATTTAACAACCTTGCATCGCGTAAGAAAACTCAGGGCATTGAAGGCTTAACCATGACGGTGAGCTCTCTGAATACTTGGGGTCTTGAAGACAAAAAAGAGCAGGGGATTCATAGCTGGGATTATGAGTATGATTCGTGGGGGAGACTGATCAAAGAAACCAACCCGCTTGCTCAATCTAAGCACTACCATTACGACCGTTTTGATCGCGTGATTCGCATGACTCAAGCGAACGGTGTCAATCACAATATCACCTACGCTGAGCATACCGACCAGTCACAGGTTGTAGATCTGAAGATAGGCGGGACAACAGTGGGGCAACGCGACATTGATGGCTTAGGACGTCAGCGATCACTACGACGCGGTGCGAGTACTCAAGCGGCGTTGAGTTGGTCCTACTCAGACAGCAGTAATATTCCTGAAACTGAAACTAGCTTGTCAGCGCCAGTGCGTCAGTTTACTCGCGATAGTCAGTTGGGTGTATTGAGTGCCAAGTCGTCTGATGGGCAGGTTGTTAACTATAGTCATGACCCAATATCCGGCTTGCAAACCGGGAGTCAAGATAGTGAAGGCAATCAAAGCACCATCACCTATTCGTCGAAGGGGTTGCCTGAAGTAGAGGTGAATGAAGGACAGATTCGTTACTACAGCTATTCGGATGGTGGGGTTATCGCTGCCGTTGATGGCGACACGGATACTCGACAGTATGGTTATGATGAACTCGGACGATTGGTGAAGCTGAGCGCAAACTCGACAACGGTTTATTACGAATATGACGAGTTTGATCGTGTGATTGTCGAAACCTTGGTGTCTGGCAATCAAACTCAAATCACCGAGCTTGAGTGGGATGAATACAGCCGTGAAGTGAACCGTGTTATTGCCTTGAACGACCATTATATCTTTGAACAATCGCAAGAATATAACGCGCTAGGCTTGCTCGAATCTCGTACCAAAGAGTGTGCGGCATTAGGTAATCTGACAGAAAGCTATACCTATGATGAGCTTGCTCAGCTTACTAAGGTTGAATTTTTTGGCGCGGGGCCTTTGAGTGATTGGGGACAGCCAATGACTTCAATTGAGTGGAGCTATGACGAGCTGGGTAACATGTTGACTCAGCGTACATTGACGGCTGAATCTGAAGATTTCGCTCGTTATTTTTACGAGTTGGATGACCCTTGCCGGTTGACCAGTATTGCTCACTCTCATCCACAACTGGATAGCCAAGTATCAATCGAGTACGACTTGAATGGCAACATGACTCAAGACGCGGATGGTCGAGTGCTCGAGTATGACAACTTTGACCGCCTACAGCGTGTGTTTGCCGACAATACCGAATGGTTATACCACTATGACAGCAACGACCGACTCTCGGCTCAGCAGTCTTCTTCGGAATCTCGCCACTTTAGTTATCTATGGGGTGACCTCTCAACAATAGAGGAAAATGGCAAGCTTACTCAGTATGTCTATCACGAAGGGGTCCCTATATGGTCTGAGGCAGGCTCGGATACAAACCTGTTAGCTACCGATCAAAATGGTTCGGTCATTGCCTCTAATACTTCAGGGAAAACGGGCTCGATGTACCGTTACTCTCCATATGGACAACGCGAGCAAGCGGGGAATGCAAATGAAGAATAAAGACTCGGTATTTATTACCCCACTTAATCGCCGTCAGTTTCTGATTAAAATTGGTCAAACTGCGGCCGTGGCTGGTGGCATATCCTTGCTACCAACTTCAGTTCGTTTAGCGATGGCGCAGTCGATGACAATCTCTCACTCAGACATTGGCTTCAATGGTGAGTGGCTGGACCCTGTATTGCAAGGTTATCACTTAGGTCAAGGCTATCGCGTCTACCAACCTAAGCTGATGCGTTTCAATGCACCAGACAGTTTGGCGCCTTTTAATGAGGGTGTGCATAACGCTTATGTGTATTGCCACAATGATCCTATCAACTTCACCGATCCAAGTGGCCACCTGAATATCAGCAAGATCTTGTTTGGTGCTTTTGGTGTGCTTGCTGGGCTAGTGGGCATTGCCTTGGCCGCGCCTACCGGCGGCTCAAGCTTGATGCTGGCGGCTGGCATCATCGGTGGCATTGCAGGAATGACCAGCGGTGCATTACAAATTGCTTCTGGTGTGATTGATGATGGGGACATTTCCCGCAAACTCGATATAGCGACGATTCCGTTCGATATTATTGGTGTGGTGAGTGGCGGATATTCGGCTTATAAGTCGGTTCAGAACTTACGTTGGGTAAGAGCTGGCGGTGCTCTGGAAGATGTTACACAGCCAGGCCTTGGTTCTCGCTTGATGAATAAAATCAGACCTTCGAGTGAGTACAACGTGGCATGGGCCAATAAAACGAATCCGGCTATGCGAATAGGAAGCTCAGAAGGGCAGGTGATTGCGACAAGAATGACTCAGGGAGGTAAGACCATGACATACACACCTCCTCCTATTCATGGCGGCTTCACAAAGATCCTCCTTGGGCAAGTAAAGGTTGGAGCTCGTGGTTATACTATCTATCAAGGCATAATGACGGCACGTTCGATTGGCAGTTTGGGCTGGTCTACGGTGAAAACGATACCTGGGCGATTAGATCAGGAAAAGTCATCAGCGGATAACATGGTAACCGAAGGTCGAAGTGTTAATCCTGCAGCGAAGAAGACTCAAATGTACGCGCTCGAAGAGACCAGACAGCGCATAAAATATGGTAATGAGGTTCAGCAGATGATCCGTCAGTTGCCATTGTCGTAGTCTGGTCGACTCTTTTCTTTAACAACGCAAAGCCAGCTCAACCCACGTAGAGCTGGCTTTTTTGCATCAGGTGTTGGCGTTTTTGAATGTTATTCATCGCTTAAGAGTGCTTTTTCAACCCCATCTTGTGATCAAAAAAAGATCAAAAAAACTCTTGTTGAAACCGGTTTCAGTGTGTATCTTTATTGTATCTTGAAATCGGTTTCAGAGTTGCGGCTTTTAAGTTTGTTACCTTAAACCTATCTATTTTCTAGCGAATAACTTGTAGCGAGTGATGGTATGAATAACGAATTTCCAAACGATTTTTTATGGGGTGGCGCGGTTGCGGCGCATCAGTTAGAAGGCGGCTGGGATGCGAATGGTAAAGGCGTGAGTGTGGTCGACGTATTAACGGCAGGTGCTCATGGTGTTCAGCGTCGAATCACCGATGGTGTGATCGACGGCGAAAACTACCCAAACCAAGTGGCGGTTGATTTCTACCATCGTTACAAAGAAGACATTAAGTTATTTGCTGAGATGGGCTTTAAGTGTTTCCGCACCAGTATTGCGTGGACACGTATTTTCCCAAATGGCGATGAAGCAGAACCGTGTGAAGCAGGCTTAGCGTTTTACGATGATCTGTTTGATGAGCTTCTGAAATACGATATCCAGCCAGTCGTGACGCTGAGCCACTTTGAAATGCCTTACCATCTAGCCAAAGAATACGGTGGCTGGATGAACCGTAAAGTGATCGATTTATTCGTTAAGTACTCAACCACTGTGATGGAGCGTTACCAGCACAAAGTGAAATACTGGATGACGTTCAACGAGATCAACAACCAGATGAACACCTCGGCAGATATCTTCGGTTGGTTATGCTCTGGCGTGAAGTTCCCACAATGTGAAAAGCCACAGGAAGCGATGTACCAAGCGGTTCACCACCAGTTTGTTGCGAGTGCATTAGTGGTTAAGAAAGGTCACGAAATCAACCCAGATCTTCAGATCGGCGCAATGTGTGCGATGGTGCCTTTCTACCCTCGTTCTTCAAAGCCAGAAGATATCATGGTGGCACAGCAAGCGATGCGTGACCGTTATTTCTTCTCGGATGTGATGGTTCGCGGTCACTACCCAAGCTACGCAAAACGCGATTGGGCTATTAAAGGCTTCAATATTGAAATGCAGCCTGAAGATGAGCAGATCTTAAAAGAAGGTAAAGCGGACTACCTTGGTTTTAGCTACTACATGTCAAACACCTTGGATTCCTCTTCTCACCAATCGACTGAAGAAGCAATGGACGGCGGCCATGAAAACTCGGTAGAGAACCCGTTCATTAAGTCGAGCGATTGGGGGTGGCCGATTGACCCAACAGGCCTGCGTTACTGTTTGGCGTCTCTTTATGAGCGTTATGAAGTGCCATTGTTCATCGTTGAAAACGGTTTTGGCGCTGTTGATACCATTGAAGAAGATGGCAGCATTAATGACGACTATCGCATCGCTTACCTTGGCGATCACATCAAAGAAATGAAAAAAGCCGTAGCGATTGATGGCGTTGATTTGATGGGTTACACCCCTTGGGGCTGTATCGACTTAGTGTCGTTCACCACCGGTGAGATGAAAAAGCGCTACGGATTCATTTACGTAGACAAGCACAATGACCAGTCAGGCTCTTTGGATCGCAAACGCAAGAAGTCGTTTGAGTGGTACAAAGACGTGATTGCATCTAACGGTGCCTCTATTTAGAATGCCTGCAATAAACGGCAGCGAGCGTTGCCGTTTCACTAAGCAATACAATTAGCTGGCTTAGGCCGGCTAATTTTTTATAGAAGGGTAAGCAAATGGTCACAATGCTTGATGTCGCGAACCGCGCAGGCGTATCTAAGTCGACCGTTTCTCGTGTCTTAAACGGCAAGAATATCGTGCGCCCAGATGTGGTGAAAAAGGTATTTGATGCGATTCAAGAAACGGGCTATCGACCAAACTTGTTAGCTCAGCAATTGGCGACCAAGAAGACCAACTTCATCGGCTTTGTTATCACCAATGAGTTGTTCAACGGCCCTTACTTTTCTTCCTTGATGTACCACGCGGCTTCATACAGTGAAAAGTCGAATCACCAATTGGTGATCACCGATGGTAAACACAGTGCTGAAGATGAGCGAAAAGCGATCAACTTCCTACTCGATATGAAATGCGCGGGCATCATCATCTATCCGCAATGTTTAACGGAAATCGAGATAGCGCAGATCATCGATAGCACCGATACTCCGATTCTGGTGCTTAACCGCGAAATGCCTTCGAAGCCTGAGCACGCGATCACCACCGATCATTATCAAAGTGCTTGTTTGATGGTTGAACACATTATTGAACAGGGCCATACAGATATTGCGGTCATTCGTGGTAAAGCTAGTTCATCGACCGATGAACAGCGTTTTAAAGCCTATCAAGATGTACTAACCAAGCACGGTGTTGCACTAGATGAAACCAAAGTCGTTCAGGGCGATTGGACGATGGAAAGTGGTTACCGTGCCGGGCGAGCTTTAGCGGAGAGCAAAGCAAGCTTCACTGCGATCTTGTCTGAAAACGATGACATGGCGATTGGCGCGATTAAGGCGTTAACAAAGCTGGGTTATTCATTGCCCAAAGACATCTCTATCGTCGGCTTTGATAACAGCAAAGTGGGTGAATTCCTCACACCAAGCTTAACCTCTGTCAGCGTACCGCTGGAGCAGATGATACAAAAGGCGATCCTGAAAATTGTTGGTGATGCTGAACAAGCTGAGGCCATCAACACTACCGGCAGTTTGGTGCTGCGCGATTCAGTTGCTCAGCGTATTTAAGCTCAATTAACAGAGAGTCGATTTCATATTTGGCCTACAAAAAGTGATGGGCTATACATCTCTGAAATCGTGCTAAAGCCTTGCTTACTCCGCTTTATTAGATATGCGATATTGCGTTCTTTGGTCGTTGAATTGACCATTTTTAGGTAAGTAGTGTGAAAAGAGGTAAGTAACGTGAAAACAGAAAAACAAAAAATGTTAGCTGGTGAGCCTTATTTAGCATGGGATGAGCAGCTGTACGCGGAGCGAATCGAGTGTCGTAAGGTATTGCAAAAACTTAATAACAGCATTCCAGATACCAATGAGTGGCGCACGGCAATTGATAAGCTGATTCCTGATTCTGAAGGTGCCTATTTAGAGCCGCCATTTCGTTGTGACTATGGCTCAAACATTAAGCTGGGTAAGAACTTCTATGCCAACTTTAACTGCGTATTTTTAGACGTGGCAGAGGTAACGATTGGCGACAATGTGTTGTTCGCGCCAAATGTTCAGGTGTTAACAGCAGGACACCCGCTAGACGTTAAAGGACGCGTTGAACAAGGTGTTGAGTTCGGTACACCAATTACTATTGGTGACAATGCTTGGATTGGTGCGGGCGTAATCATATGCCCAGGCGTGAACATTGGTAAGAACAGTGTGATTGGCGCTGGAAGTGTGGTGACTAAAGACATTCCAACCAATGTGGTTGCAGTGGGCAATCCATGTAAAGTGCTGAAATCGATCGATAACGACTAAGTTTACTGAATACTTCCATCATCTACATTAGAGCGATTCTCTATGTGTACGTGAGGGACTTAGCTTTCTCGATTCATTATTACCAATATGTAATAATCATTTCCAAAAATAGGGGATTATCAAAATTAATATCCCTACCTATACTAGCCCCAACAAAACGAGAGAGCGATAACAAACAAGCTCAACGTTGACTGACTAATATAGGAAATATCACATGACTATCGAAATCAAACCTGGTCAAACTCATATCCAATCTAAAGCTATGGTTGCTTGGAAAGCGGGTGAGCCGCTAAAGCGTGAAACCGTTGACGTTGAACTGCCAAAGGCTGGCGAAGTACTTGTTCGTATCGTTGCTACTGGTGTTTGTCACACTGACGCATTCACTCTTTCAGGTGACGATCCAGAAGGTATCTTCCCTTCTATCCTTGGTCACGAAGGTGGCGGTATCGTTGAAATGGTTGGCGAAGGCGTAACAAGCGTTGAAGTTGGCGACCACGTGATCCCACTTTACACAGCTGAGTGTGGCGAATGTAAATTCTGTAAGTCTGGTAAAACTAACCTTTGCCAAGCGGTTCGCGAAACTCAAGGTAAAGGCCTAATGCCAGATGGCACAAGCCGTTTCTCTATCAACGGTGAGCCAATCTTCCACTACATGGGTTGTTCTACTTTCTCTGAGTACACAGTACTTCCAGAAATCTCACTAGCGAAAGTAAACAAAGAAGCACCTCTTGAGGAAGTTTGTCTTCTAGGTTGTGGCGTAACCACAGGTATGGGTGCAGTACTGAACACAGCTAAAGTTGAAAAAGGCGACACAGTTGCTGTATTCGGCCTAGGCGGTATCGGTCTTTCTGCAATCATCGGTGCTCGTATGGCGGGTGCAAGCAAAATCATAGGTGTTGATATCAACGAGAGCAAATTCGAGCTAGCAAAACAACTTGGCGCTACTGATTGCATCAACCCAATGAACTACGACAAGCCAATCCAAGACGTTATCGTTGAGATGACAGACGGTGGTGTTGATTACTCATTCGAATGTATCGGTAACGTAAACGTGATGCGTCAAGCGCTTGAGTGTTGCCACAAAGGTTGGGGTGAATCAGTTGTGATTGGTGTTGCAGGTGCAGGCCAAGAGATCTCAACTCGTCCGTTCCAACTAGTAACAGGTCGTGTATGGCGTGGTTCTGCTTTCGGTGGTGTTAAAGGCCGCTCTGAGCTTCCAGAAATCGTAAACCGTTACATGGCGGGTGAGTTCGGACTACAAGAGTTCATCACTCACACTATGGGTCTTGAAGACGTAAACGAAGCATTCGAACTAATGCACAAAGGCGAGTCTATCCGTACTGTTCTACACATGGATAAATAGCCTTAAATCTTAAACCTCATCTGGTTTTCATAAAGTCCGTTAGATTGAATCTCTAACGGACTTTATTTTTTCCTAGGCACACTTTACCAAGGAATATTTTTATTAAAGGTTGTTCCCTTTAATAAAGGTATCTGAATTGTCCTACAGGGTTACTGGAATTGTCCTTATGTTGACTAAACTTCGCCACTCTTTACCTCTTCAGTTAATGTTAGCTGCTTTGCTTGCATGGCTTTTTGCACAACTTATTGCTTCAACCTCTGGCATTACCCAAACGGGGTGGTATCAGTTCTTAATGCTTGGCAAAACTACTTATATCGGCTTGCTAAAAATGGTCGTTGGCTTGGTAGTTTTATTCTCGCTATTGCAAGGTATAACAAGCATTGGTTCGATAACTCGATTGAAGCAAATTGGCCGAAATACCGTACTTTTCTATAGCTTCACGACGCTGATAGCCATCTCTTTGGGCTTGGGGGCTTCACTGTTGTTGCCTGCTTGGGAACCTTTAACCAGCGTTGCTGCGATTGGAGACGATGTTCAGCTTATCAGCGAAGATGCGGCAGGAGGAGCTGCTATTGCCAGCAAGCTGTTTAGCATGGCATTAGTGAACCCGGTAGCGGCATTAACCAATGGTAACTTGCTCGCGATTGTTGTGTTCTCATTCATGTTGGGTATTGCTCTGCTTTCTTCATTGCCAGAAAAACACCCGATTTTTGAGGTGCTTCATGGCTTGAACAAGAGCATCAATACCATTGTTGGTTGGATAATTCGTTTAGCTCCACTAGCGGTTTTCGCCATTGTCCTCGATTTTACCGTTCGTGGTGGTGAGTCACTGTTTGAGCAATTGGCACTGTTTGCTTTGCTCGTGTTTGTGCTGACTCTGATCCACGGAGCGATTGTCTTGCCGACTATTGCGAAGGTGATGACTGGGATTCGTCTCAGCACACTATTCAAAGGTATCTCGGCACCGATGGCGATGGCGTTCGCAACGTCATCAAGCTCCGCTACATTGCCTTTGGCGATGAAGAGTGCAGAAGAAAAGCTCGGTGTATCGCAAAGTACGAGTAGCATGGTGTTGCCACTTGGTGCAGTGATGAACATGGATGGTACGGCACTCTTCGAAGGGGTTGCTGCGATCTTCTTGGCTCAACTGTTTGGTGTGGATCTCACTACTTCTGGCTTGGTGATGATCTTCATTATGGCGATGGTCTCTTCTGTGGGAGCTCCGGGCATGCCATCTGGGTCTATGTCTGGCATGCAGCTGGTGTTATTGGCTGCTGGTATACCACTGGAAGCGATCGCGATTCTGCTCATAATTGAACGCCCGTTAGATACATTCCGTACGGCGGTAAACGTAGAAGGTGACATGATTGCTGCACTGGTCGTGGATAAATGGCAGAAACAACAAACAACAGTATCTGAGCCAACACTGAGCGAGTCTCCAGCTTAGCGAATATTCTTGTTTGATTAAAAAGCCCGTTCAGACATTATGAACGGGCTTTTTGTTGTTTGTTAATGTATGCAGTCATTCAGTGTTGATCGGTACATAACCTTTATGCGAACAACAGATTTAACACTTACGTAAGTAGTGAGTAGTGACGATCTCATCAAGGTAAGTCGTGACGTTTTTGAGCGTAAAGTCGAGAGGAGAGACTAAGTTACCAAATAGCGGAGATCCGCCACCAAGAACAACGGGAATCGTCGAGATGATCAGTTCATCAATCAGGTCTTCTTTCAGGAAGTTTTGAATGGTCACACCGCCATCAATATACAGGTTGTTAAAGCCTTTACCGTTCAGCTCTTCGATGATCTGAGTGAGCTCACCCTTTATCAAGAACACTTTACCTTCAACCTCTTTAGGTACTTCCGTCAACGTGTTACTCAATACATAAACAGGTTTTGTGTAAGGCCAATCAATACCGAAGCTCAGCACCATATCCATTGTGTTTCGGCCCATTACCAAAGCATCGATACGATCGATATGGGCGTTGTACCCCATGTCATCACCTTCTGGATTTGGGATGGCTTGTAGCCAATCTAGACCACCATTTTTGTCTGCAATGTAACCATCAAGACTCGCACCGATAAAGACAATATTTGACATTGTTAACTCCGAAATTGAACAGAAACTTGGCATTTACGCTGTATTAAATTAAAATATTCTACAGTGTAGAAATATAAATTTAAGAGGTGGTGTTATGACTGTCAAGGATCAAAAGCGAGGTCGACCAAAGAGTGGATCAAGCCAACTAAGTGCCGAAAAGATCTTAGATACGGCAAAGTGCATGATGCGGGAAGGTGGTAAAGTGCCGAGTATCAGAGGGTTAGCCACAGAGCTCGGCGTCGATGCGATGGCGATATACCATTACTTCAAAAACAAAAATGATCTATTGGAGTCGATCACTGTTTCATTAGTAGGTGAAGTGGCACAGCCTGAGCAAAACCAAGTGTGGCAAGAGAACCTTTATCAGCTTAGTGTGAGTTACTTGTCGGTATTGAATGACTACCGTGGGTTGCTAGAAACTCTACTAACGATGAAATCGCTTGGGCCTGTTGAGGTGTTTGGTGAACGCTTTGAAGCGGTGTTGAGTCCGCTGAACCTTACATCAGAACAAACCGAAGACGCCCTTCACTTGCTAGTGGACTATTTGCACGGTTATGCGCTTGCATTGAACTGTAACCCGGATAGAACAGAGATTACGGTTGAGGTGGTAAGAAAGCCTTTAGGCCTTTATTGTTTGGCTATCGAACAGTTGAGATCGCAGTAATTTCAGAGCAAAGGTGAGGGTTTCAGGGCGCGGTTTAGCTATGTGCTGCTCTCGATGGAGTACTGATGTTTCATTTATAGTGGATAATTACCTATAAATTTCAGGCTTTAGCAGTAATAATCAATGAATAGACCTGAACAGCTTGTGAGTCGCAAAGCTGTAGGGACAGTTTCTAAGATGTCACCGTGAAAAGGAAGTCAGACACATGCCTGTGCTCCAACGCATCAGTTTAACCTTAATTTTAGTCGCTATTCTTGGTGGCTGTTCTTCATTGCCAGAAGGCATCGACCATCCTGTAGAACCGTATACCTCTTATGGACCAAGCACTCTGTCGGTTTTAGCGGATGAATATCAACCAGAAGCATCAGAGCAGGCGACTACCGCCGTTCGTTTACAAGAGTCTGGTTGGGATGCATTGGCACAGCGTTTGGCGTTGGTTGAAAGTGCAGAACACACCATCGATATTCAATATTACATCTGGAACTCTGACGAATCGGGCAGTTACCTAGCCAGCCGTTTATTGGCAGCAGCCGAGCGTGGTGTGAAGGTTCGAGTGATGTTGGATGATATCAACCTCAACGAACGTGAAGGTTTGTTGTCAGCACTGGATGCGCACCCTAACGTCGAGATTCGTATCTTCAACCCAACGCCAACACGCCGTGGTTTCAGTAAGTGGCTAAGCTTCCTTGGCGATTTCTCTCGATTAAATCGTCGCATGCACAATAAATCGTTTACCGTGGATGGCACTTTGTCTGTGGTTGGTGGGCGCAATATTGGTGATGAATACTTTGACCTTTCCGATGAGATTAACTTCCGAGATCGTGATGTATTGGTCATGGGCTCAGTCGTCACCACTATCCAAACTAGCTTTATCGAATACTGGAACAGCCGATGGTCTTATCCAGTCGATATGTTGGGCGATGAAGAACAACCCGATATCTCAAAAATTGAGAATATTGCCGCTCCGCAATATCTGAATTACCCAGAGCTACCATTAGATCGTGAAGCGGCAGACAGCCTGCTAAAAAAGGCACTTGGTGAGATGACTTGGGTTAACGCGAGTTTCGCTTATGACCGACCCGTTCCAGTTGACTCAGATAATACCGATCAACCGAAAGCGACCGCAGTTCTGTTAGGTCAGCTAGCCAGTGAATCGAAGAAAGAGATCTTGCTAGAATCGGCTTACCTAGTATTTGATGACGGCCAATTAGAAGAGTGGCAAGTGTTGAACAAAAGCGGCGTCGAGACCAAAGCATTGACTAACTCAATGGCTTCTAATGATCTGGTGACCAATCACTCTGCTTACGCGGGCAGACGCTACGACATGTTAGAACATGGCATCGATTTGTTTGAGCTAAAACCAGATTCCAAGCTGTGTGAAGCATCGACTCAAGACGTGTCTAAATGTGCACCTGAGACAGCTTATGGTCTGCACGCTAAATCAGTGGTATTTGACCGCAGTATCGCGAGCATTGGCTCATTTAACTTCAATTTACGTTCTACCTACCTCAATACGGAATCGGTTTTGATCATCAAGAACAAAGGTATTGCTGAAACATTAGCGGACACTATTGAGCAAGCGATGAGTGAAGATAATAGCTGGCGCTTGGAACTGGAAGACGGTGATGTGTATTGGTATTCCGGTGAGCAAAGCTGGGACAGCGAACCTGAAACTGGCAAGTGGGAGAGAATGCAGTCTGGCTTTCTACAATTACTTCCGATAGAGAAATATCTGTAAGCTAGCGGCCTCCGGATTAATAAAATGTCAGCGTATCGTACGCTGACATTTTTGTTTGTGTTGCTAAAACGGGGCTCGCTCACCGGAATCTCTTTCTGTCTTCAGAGCGGCTTTTGCTCTATCGCTTAGTCAGCTCCTTGCTGTTTAGGTAAGGCAGGATATGCGGACGAGATTCGCCAGACAGCTTTTGAGTGATCTGCTGTGACCAACTGCTCTGCTTCTGATTACTTGAGCGATTCGCGTAGTAGCATTGCATTGAATCATCGTAGCGAGCAATTTCGTCTAAGCTCAACGGCTGGTATTGGTTCTCGTGCATCACCACATGAGCAGGAAGGCGAGGCTTAATCTCAGGTTGCTGTACCGGGTGACCTAAACACATCCCAAATAGCACGGCAGTGTGTAGTGGTAGCTCAAGTAGTTCATCGACTTGTTGAGCGCTGTTGCGCAAGCCTCCGATGTACACACCACCTAAGCCAAGAGACTCAGCAGCCAGCATGCAGTTTTGCGCCATGATGCCTGAATCGACCGCGCCAATCAGTGTCAGTTCAGTAAAGTCGGTTTTCACCTCAGGGTTGATTTGAGCGTGGCGTTGATAGTCGATGCAGAATACTAAAAACTCAGCCGCACTTTCAATGTAAGCTTGGTTGCCTGCGTATTCTGCTAGCAGCTTTCGCTTCTCTTTGTCTGTCACTCTCACAATAGAAACAGCCTGCAGTAAGCTTGATGATGACGCAGCGAGACCTGCCTGGACAATTAAATCGAGGTGCTCCTTCTCTATTGGTTGATCGGTATATTGACGAATGGAGCGGTGCCCCAGAATAGTTTCAATCGTGCTGTTCATAACTCTCAGACAGTCCTTGTGATGATGGTGTAGAGAATCACAATAACGACAATTACTATGAGCGTAAAGGGCGTTAGAGCCTTTCTGATTAGCGTAATGTTGTAGTGCTAGCTCCGATTTTTGAGCTCCTGTTGATAATTGATTCATGTCGGTTGTTATGCTGCTGGTTTTGATTGTTGAGCAGAAATTGCTTCGAAATAGGCGTTAAATGCTCAGAACTGTCAGATAAAATAGGGCATACTGGACGCAATATATAAACCCAAGAAAGTAACCACGCGCATGAATCCAATCTGCCTCAACGACCCTTTTTCTCTTCCTAATGGCCAAGTGATCAAAAATCGCCTGTTCAAATCGGCAATGAGTGAACAGCTAGGTGATAAACATCATAACCCTAAGCAAGGTTTAGTCACGCTTTACCAGCGTTGGGCTCAAGGAGGAATTGGCCTATCCATGACGGGCAACGTGATGGTCGATAGAGGTGCGCTTGGTGAACCTAAAAACGTGGTGTTGGATGAGCACAGTGATTTAAGCGTATTTCGTGAGTGGGCGAAGGCTGGAACACAGAATGGTTCGCAGATATGGATGCAACTGAATCACCCAGGTAAGCAAATTCCTAAATTCTTATGTGATAGCCCGGTTGCCCCTTCAGCTATCTCTTTAGAGCGCGGATTAGAAAAAGGCTTTAATACGCCACGAGCTCTGACTGAGAAGGAAATAATCGCAATCATTGATAAATTCGCGCTGAGTGCAAAGCTTGCAAAACAAGCGGGTTTTACTGGTGTACAGATTCACGGTGCTCATGGTTATCTGGTCAGTCAGTTTTTGTCTTCTAGACACAATCAACGCCAAGACAAATGGGGTGGATCACTTGAAAACAGACTTCGTTTTGTGCTTGAGGTTTATCGTGCGATTCGAAAAGAGGTCGGTGAAGATTTCCCTGTCGGAATTAAGCTCAACAGTGCTGACTTCATGAAAGGTGGCTTCACTGAAGAAGAGTCGATGCAGGTTGTGCAAACACTGAGTGATAACGGTATCGACCTGATTGAGATCTCTGGCGGCACCTATGAAAGTCCATCAATGATGGGTTCAAAGAGCAAAGCTGAATCAATCAAGTCCAGCACAGTAAAACGTGAAGCGTATTTTATGGATTACATGGTGAAGGCGAGAAAACTCGTGAGTACACCGCTGGTGGTCACGGGAGGTTTTCGAACCGCGCAAGCAATGAATGAAGCATTAAACACCTCGGCGACCGATTTTATTGGCATTGCGCGCACAATGGCGGTTGATCCTGATTTCCCTAACAAGTTAATTGAAAACCCTAGCCACGGCATGCCGCTAACGGTGCCAACCACAGGTAAACCCGCATTAGACAAAGTGGCGATGGTCGGGCTGGTTTGGTATGAACATCAGATGTGGCGCATTGCCTCTGGCAAGAACGCCGACCCAAAACTAAGCGCACTCGGTGTGGTGTTAAAAACAATTTTCAGCGCTGGTTGGCACGCTTTCAAAAAGCGCAGAGCGTAAGCAGTCATGGATTGTTAAAGCAGAGCTTTGAGGAATTGAAGTTCTGCTTTTTGTTTGTCTCTTTTAAAATCTTAATTCTCGAGAAATACGTCGTATAGCACTCTCGGTCAGTCCTTGTTGTGGCACTAATCTAATACCAACATGAGTATTGGTTATAGTGTTCATAAGTGGAAAATCAGAGTAGAACAACTAGGATGAATTGAATTAAACCCTACAAATAATTCAATAACATGGTAGTTGCTATGAAGAAAATAAACCTTTTGTCAGTTGCGATTTTATCTAGCCTCTCTTTCTCATCTTTTGCTAAGGATTGTGACCCCAATTTGTTGCCATCTTGGAAAGATAGCGAGAGTAAATCCGCCATCGTGGATTTTGTTGGGCAAACCACCAAAGCAGAGTCTGATACGTTCGTTGCGGCCCAAGATCGCATCGCTGTATTCGATAACGACGGTACGCTTTGGTCAGAAAAGCCTTATTACTTCCAGCTGGCCTTTGCACTAGATCGTGTAAAAGAGATGGCGCCTGAGCACCCTGAGTGGAAAACGGAAGCACCGTTTAAGTTTGTACTCGAAGATGATATTGAGAGAGTTCTGGGCAGTGGCGAAGAAGGTTTATTGAAAATCATCATGGCGACACACTCTGGTATGACAGTCGAAGACTACCAACAAGAGGTTAAGCAATGGTTGGCGGTAGAAAAAGACGAGCGCTTCAATAAAGCGTACACAGACCTAACTTACCAGCCAATGAAAGAGATGCTGACCTACCTGCAAGAGAATGACTTCAAAACTTACATTGTGTCGGGAGGTGGTGTTGACTTCATGAGAGTGTGGGCTCCTGAGGCTTACAATATCCCGTCAGAGCAGATCATCGGTAGCGCACTTAAATACAACTACAGCTATAACAACGGCAATCCGACCGTTACCAAAGATTCGTCCATTTTGACCATTGATGACAAAGCCGGAAAGGTCACCAATATTCAGCATATTATCGGTAAGAAACCTATTCTAGCGGTCGGTAACTCAGACGGTGACCAAGCTATGATGCAATGGGCAACCAGCCAACCCAACTCAATGGCGATGATTGTTCACCATACTGATGCTGAGCGAGAGTGGAAATATGATCGTGAGTCCCATGTGGGCAAGCTAGATAAAGCACTCGATGAAGCGAACTCTAGAGATGATTGGACGTTAATCGACATGAAATCCGATTGGTGTGAGGTGTATTAACGCTCATAAACATTCAGATAAAACAACAAAGGCTCGGATGGTTCATTCGAGCTTTTTTGCTAAATAGCGAAGGCTTCGTCTCATTTTCAGCAAGAACGTACTATAAATTTTTAACGCATGACGTTTTAATCGGGATAGTCAGAAATTAAAGGAATAAAAAATGAAAACGATCGGTTTGCTTGGTGGTATGAGTTGGGAATCGACCATGAGCTATTACAAATCCATTAACGAAGGTGTTAAAGCGACGCTGGGCGGGCTTAACTCTGCAAAGGTTTGTATGTACAGCGTGAACTTCAACGAGATTGAAAAGTTACAACACCAAGGCCGTTGGGCTGAGACGGCCGATATTTTAGCTGACGCGGCATTATCTGTTGAGAAAGGCGGCGCGGACTTCATTCTGATCTGTACCAATACCATGCATAAGGTTGTGCCTGAGATCGAAGAGAAGATCACGATTCCTATATTACATATCGCTGATACCACCGCGCAGAAGCTGCTTGAACAGAGCGTAAAGAAAGTCGGATTGCTCGGTACTGCTTTTACGATGGAACAAGATTTCTATAAAGGACGCCTGACTAACAAGTTCGGTATTGATGTTGTGATTCCAGATGAGAGTGACCGACAGAAAGTGCACAACATCATTTACCAAGAGCTGTGCCGAGGTGAAGTAAAAGAAGAATCTCGAGCTGTCTATCGTCAAATCATTGAGAAGCTAGGCCAACAAGGTGCAGAGGCCGTTATTCTGGGCTGTACTGAAATCGCCTTACTGATTCAGCAACAACATACTGATGCTCCTTTGTTTGATACTACAGCCATTCATGCAGAGGCGGCGGTGCGCTTGGCGACGAGTGATTAGCTTATAGCTCTTATTCTTAGCTCGATAACTGTCCTCTTTTTCACTCTTGTGCAATTTTTATTCATAGGAGTGAAAGTTTTTTGTACAAAAGCAGGTCTTTAATTAATGAAGCGATGCTTTATTCATTAACCAAGGCTTTATCGACAGGTAAGGCTTTAGTTAATAGCTGAGGTATCCGCGCTTTTTAAGCACTATGCTTTAGTCATGACTAAAAGAGGAATTATTATGAAATGGCTTATCTTATCTGTAACGCTATTATTCGTGGCAGGATGCCAATCTACGGGGTCTGAATCACAGGTTGATCTGCACCAGAAGTTTTGGACACTGAGTTAAGTGAGTACAATCACTAACGAGGTGAACAATGACAACTAAGAAAACACGAATCAAACATGCTCCTGAATTTAAATCCGAAGCACTTAAGTTGGCAGAGAAAGTCGGTGTCGCTGCTGCGGCACGACAGCTATCGTTGTATGAATCTCAAATTTATGGATGGCGTAAAGCCGTCAAAAAAGATGCGAAAATCAGCGATAGAGAAAGGGAACTCGCCACTGAAAATGCCAAACTCAAACGGTTATTGGCTGAGCAAGCTGAAGAGCTAGATATCGTAAAAAAGGCCGCCACCTACTTCGCGAAAAATCTAAAGTAGATTGCTATGAGTTTATGCTCGAACACCTTATGCAATATAGGATTGTCCGTATGGCTAAGGTGTTTGGGGTTTCTCGAAGTGGGTTTTATTATTGGATTGATAATCGCCATAAAGTCACTCAACGCAACGAGCACCGAAAGCAGCTTGACAGCAAAGTTCGAGAAGTCTTTGATGATAAAAAGGAACGCGACGGTGCAAGGCGTATTCAAAAAGAACTTGAGGCAAATGGTAATAAGCACGATGTAAAAACCATTGCCACGAGCATGAAGCGCCAGAGCTTAGTCGCGAAGGCAGCCCGTAAGTTTAAATGTACGACAGACAGCAAGCATAGGCTTCCTGTTGCCCCGAACTTGCTAGAGCAAGATTTTAATGCGACAGCACCAAACCAAAAATGGGCTGGAGATATTACCTATCTAGCGACAAGCGAAGGTTGGATGTATTTGGCGGTTGTTATCGACTTGTACTCACGGCAAGTAGTTGGTTGGTCAATGAGCACCAGAATGACCGCGACTCTGGTCTGTGATGCGCTATCAATGGCATTGTTCCGTAGAGGCATGCCCGAAGGGGTAATTATCCATAGTGATAGAGGTAGCCAATATTGTTCAAAAGATTACAGAGACTTAATCTCAGCCCATAATCTAAAACAAAGTATGAGTAGGAAGGGAAATTGCTGGGATAACGCCTGTGTTGAAAGCTTTTTCCACTCAATGAAAGTAGAAGCCGTTCAATACGAGCCGATAATGACGCGAGAAGAGATGCGCCAAGCACTTTTTGAATATATCGAAGTTGATTATAATCGAACAAGAAGGCACAGTGCCCTTGGGTATCTAAGTCCAGTTAACTTTGAAAAACAATATGTCGCTTAATGCGGTGTCCAGTCTAACTGGAGCAGATCAGGTTGGTGATGATATGAATCGAGTACATTCGGGTGGTTGTAGTAGCTAACCCCAATTTATGTAGCAAAATTTGTTAGCTATCGTTTATAACAACGACCAGTCTAAGGCCTCACGATCAAGTGAGGTTTTGTTTTATTCAAAGGCTATAAAAAACAACTTGGTGATATGGCATATCGTCAGTGGCAGATTTTGTTATTGAGAAAAACCTCAATCCAATACCATAGCTTTGTGGTGGAAGGTTGTAAATTTGTTAATTTGAATTGTTTAAATTCTAGGCTGTGTACTGGATCTCATTTGTCATTTGAGTCCCTTGCTAAGGTAAATAATGAATGTGTAATACCAATCACTTTACTCAACTTAAGAGGTTTCTATGCTAGGTGAAAATCACTCTCTTGTTCACGAATTTCCTGAAATGAAAGACAAAATTGCTGAGCTTGCTAAAACTGACGATGGCTTTGCAGCAGATATGAAGACATACGACAACCTTGATAAAGAGATTCGTAAACTAGAGCTGAAAGATTCACCCATTGATGACGGCTCGATGCACCAACTAAAACATGATCGTTCTGAGCTTAAAGATTCACTGCATGCTCGCTTAATTGCCTAGCTAGCGGGTTATTTTGCTGAATAGCTAAATTAAATAGTTAGTTAGCGAATTGCAGATTGAGATAATAAAAACTCCTTCGGGAGTTTTTTTGTTTCTGCACTCCAGTCCCTATCTGAACGCATAAGAATGTTTGGATACAAGAAACCTTAGATATAGGTAAACTCAATTAGCACTATGGTTTTGTAAATAGGGTATAAAAAAAGCTTAGCGCGGGGGACGCTAAGCTTCGTTGTTAAGTATGTTCTTGAACCATTTTTAGGCTGGTGGGGTTAGCCTACTTGAGAAAAGCTCACTACCTTACTTTGTAGTTTCTCTTTTAAGTAATCAGTCACTGCTTGCTGCTCTGATTCACTCATGTACAGGCCAAGCTTGGTTCTGCGCCACAAGATGTCTTCGTCAGTCATCGCCATCTCTTCATTGATCAAGTAATCGATTTCAACTTGATAAACGCCATGGGCTTCGCTTGAGAATTGGCTGCCAAGGTCAGCTTCGCTATTCGCACCTTCCAGTAGTTTCCACGTGTAAGTACCAAATTGAGTCACGTAGCGAAGCAATAGCGCTTCAGATGCCCAAGGGTATTTAGTGTGGATCATCTTCGCAAGCTGCTCTCTGCTGCAGCTAAAGTTACCGCCTGGAAGCGTGTTGTTGGCTGTCCAAGGCGCACCCATGTTGGTTAGGTGTGGTTCTAACTTCTTAAGTGCCGCTTCGCCGAGTTTACGATAAGTGGTCAACTTACCACCGAAGATCGAAAGCAGTGGTGCTTGATCAAGCTCTGCATCTAATTCCAGCGTGTAGTCACGAGTGATCGCTTGTGGTGAATCCGATTCGTCGTCACAAAGCGGTCTTACGCCACTGTATGTCCAAACCACATCTTCACGGCCAAGCTGTTTAACAAAGTGCTGGTTAACGATATCAATCAAGTAATCCACTTCAACATCATCAATTGCGACGTTACGCGGGTCGCCTTTGTATTCAAGGTCGGTAGTGCCGATGATCGAGAACTTATCTAGGTAAGGGATCATGAACACAATGCGATTGTCTTTGTTTTGCAGAATGTACGCTTGTGGTTCGTCATGAATGCGTGGCACAACAATGTGTGAGCCTTTGATCAGACGAATATTACGAGGCGAAGCCTGCTCTAATCCATCATCAAAGAACTGTTTAACCCAAGGGCCTGCAGCGTTTACGAGAGCTTTCGCTTTACGTTCAAAACGCTGGTTTGTCATTACGTCAAGGATCGTTACATGCCAGATACCGCCTTCACGGTGCGCTTTTTCAACTCGGCAGTAGTTACGTACTTCTGCGTTGTTCTCTTTTGCTGCCAACACGTTGAGCAATACCATGCGAGCATCATCAACCCAGCAATCTGAGTATTCGAAACCTGTCTTCATTTCTGGCTTCAGTAAACCTGATTTAGCCAAGTTCACCGTTTTACTTCCCGGAAGAGTGGTGCGTTTACCCAAGTTATCGTAAAGGAATAGGCCACAGCGGATCATCCAAGCTGGGCGTAAAAATGGTCGATGAGGTAAACGGAAACGCATTGGTTGAGCAACATGAGGTGCTTTTCTTAACAATACTTCGCGTTCTGCAAGCGCTTCCGAAACCAAACGAAACTCGTAATGTTCAAGGTAACGTAAGCCACCGTGGATCAGTTTTGAACTTGCAGATGAAGTAGCAGAAGCAAAATCATTTGCTTCGTATAAGCCAACGTTGAGACCGCGACCTGCTGCATCTGCCGCGATACCTGCACCATTGATGCCGCCGCCAATCACGATCAAGTCTAAAGTGGAAGATGTACTGTTGTTTGAATTATTTTGTTGAGCACTCATGATTTTGACCTCTTGCTGAGCGAACGAGCATTTTAGAACATAAGTGAATCCTATCTTAACTTTCGTTTGCGGTCATTTATTATTTTCGTTTATGCGCGTTTTATGTGATTTGCGCATAAAAAAACCTCTGCTTATGAATGCAGAGGTTCAAATAAAACTTATTCGAGCATAGAAGTGACACTGGTAGTGAGCAAGTTTTACTTTTTTAACTTTTCTATAAAGAATCGTGATTCATTTAAGAAAGTGGCGTCACTGAGCACTTATGTTGAGTTATTCGCTCACAGGACGAGCGGTATCGATCACTTCTAATGGTATTGCTGAATCTTTAAGGATGTTGAGAATCTCTTCCGGTGGTTGCTTATTAGTAAACACCATGTGCGCTTGAGAGATATTGCCGAGCTTAACCATCGCGTTACGACCAAACTTAGTGTGGTCGACGGCTAAGAAGATACTGCGGCTGTTTTCGATGATAGCTTGTTTCACACGAACTTCGTGGTAATCAAAATCGAGCAACGAGCCGTCAAAGTCGATGCCACTGATGCCCAAGATACCGAAATCGAGGCGGAACTGCTTCACGAAATCGAGTGTCGCTTCACCAACAATACCACCATCGCGGTTACGTACTTCACCGCCCGCCAAGATAACCTTGATCTCTGGGTTCGGTAGAAGGATGCTCGCAACATTGATGTTGTTGGTCACGACTCTCAATTGTTTGTGATTTTTGTTGAGTGCGCGGGCGACTGATTCTGGTGTAGTGCCGATATCAACGAACAGGGTTGCACCATCAGGGATGTGTTTAACCAGTTCATCGGCAATCACGTCTTTTTCGTTGAAGTTAAGCGCTTTACGCGTGTTATAAGAGGTGTTTTCCGAGCTTAAAGGAATGGTTGCACCACCGTGATAGCGACGGATTTTGTTGCTATCGGCCAGTTCATTGAGGTCTCGTCTGATGGTTTGTGGGCTGACATCGAACTTTTCAACGAGCTCTTCGGTACTCACATATCCTTGTGTTTTTACCAGATCTACAATCTGCTGGTGTCTTGGTATCTGCTTCACTTAACTTACCACTCCCTGCGCGCAAAGGGCTCTAGCGCGTCAAAATCGAAAATATAAACTCACGCTATTGTGCTCGAATTGATGAAAAGAGAGAAGTAATGATGGTAAGGAATCATGTCTAAACCGCAAAAACGCTGCTCAAAACATGGAATTTGAGCCTGAAACGCAAAAAAGAGCACAAAATAGTGCTCTTTTTAGTTTCGTTTTCTGAGGTTCGAACAATCTAATCGACTAAGAAGGGATTATTCGTGCTCCTCTGTTAACTCAAGCTTAGATTACTCTTCGTCGTCATCGTGCAGTTCAGACCAAACCTGTGCACACTTGATAGCACGTTTCCAACCTTTGTAACGGCGGTTACGCTTCTCTTCGTCGTGGTGTGGCATGAATGTGCGGTTAAGAACGGCTTTGTCTTGAAGCTCATCAATGCTGTCCCAGAAACCAACCGCTAGGCCAGCAAGGTAAGCGGCACCCAGAGCGGTTACTTCCGTTACTTCAGGACGGTGAACTTCAGTATCCAGTACATCTGATTGGAATTGCATTAGGAAGTTATTCGCTACTGCGCCGCCATCAACACGTAGTTTCGCTAGCTTGATGCCTGAGTCAGCTTGCATCGCGTCTAGTACGTCACGAGTTTGGTAAGCAATGCCTTCCAACGTAGCACGGATGATGTGGTTCGAGTTAACACCACGAGTTAGACCAACAATCGTACCGCGAGCGTAAGCATCCCAGTATGGTGCGCCTAGGCCAGTGAATGCAGGAACCACGTAAACGCCGTTTGAAGAGTCTACTTTGGTTGCGAAGTACTCAGAGTCTTCTGCGCCAGCCAGTAACTTCATCTCATCACGTAGCCATTGGATTGATGCACCGCCCATGAATACCGCACCTTCCAGTGCGTATGCAGGTTCACCTTTAGGGCCACATGCCAGTGTTGTTAGTAGGCCGTTTTTCGAGGTTACTTTCTCTTGGCCTGTGTTCATCAGAAGGAAACAACCTGTGCCGTACGTGTTCTTCGCTTGGCCAGCTTCTACACACATTTGACCGTAAAGTGCAGCTTGTTGGTCACCCGCAATACCCGCGATTGGGATACGAGTACCACCTTTACCACCAAGGTTCGTTTGACCGTACACTTCAGAAGAACGCTTCACTTCTGGCATCATTGATGAAGGGATACCCATCTCATCAAGTAGCTTTTGATCCCAGCATAGGTCGTTGATGTTAAATAACATAGTACGTGACGCGTTAGTGTAATCCGTAACGTGTACACGTCCTTGAGTCATCTTCCAAACCAACCAAGTATCAACCGTACCGAATAGCAATTTGCCTGCTTCAGCGTCTTCGCGAGCACCTTCAACGTTGTCTAGAATCCATTTTACTTTTGTACCTGAGAAATACGGGTCAAGGACTAAGCCAGTATTGTCACGTACGTAGTCTTCTAGGCCACGTGCTTTTAGGTCTTCACAGATGTCTGCTGTACGGCGACACTGCCATACGATTGCGTTATAAACAGGCTTGCCTGTCTCTTTGTTCCAAACAATGGTGGTTTCACGTTGGTTAGTGATACCAATGCCTGCTAGCTCATCGCTGCGGATGCCTGCTTTAGCAAGTGCTTCAACCAATGTAGAGCTTTGAGTCGCCCAGATTTCCATTGGATCGTGCTCAACCCAACCGGCTTTTGGATAAATCTGAGTAAATTCGCGTTGAGAAGAGCTTACGATGTTTGCATCGTGGTCGAGGATTACAGCGCGAGAGCTTGTGGTGCCTTGGTCTAGGGCAACAATGTATTTTTGCTCGGTCATGGTAAGAATCCTTTTTCTTTTGTTATTTATATTTTAGTAAATGTAGGGTCGCTTAGGAATTAAGCTTGAGCTTGTTCAGCTTCTTCTTCTGTCTCACATTGGTTTGGAATTGTGCAGCCTTGGCCTTCAATTGGTAGGTAAGCACCGATAACACGTGGGTACAACCAACCACCAAAACACGCACCCGCAATTGGAGCAAGGATTGGAACGATGAAGTAAGGAATATCTCGAGCACCGCTTAGTGCGAAATCCCAACCTGCAAAGTAAGCGAACAGTTTTGGTCCAAAGTCACGAGCAGGGTTCATTGCAAAACCAGTCAGTGGACCTAAAGAACCACCAATTACCGCGATAAGAATACCGATCAGTAGAGGGTTCATCGCACCGCGAGATGCGCCGTTGTTCTCATCACCTAACGCTAAGATGGCAAACATCAACACTGCAGTAATCACGAATTCCACAGCAAAAGCGCCGAAGAAAGAGAGTGAAGCGTGTGGGTAAGTCGAGAAGATACCAGCAGTTGATAGTGCGTCTTGGCTGCTACGAACGAAGTTATGTGCGATTTCGTAGTCAGTAAATAGGTTGCTGTACAGGCTGTAAACCAATGCTGCAGAGCAGAAAGCGCCAAGCAGTTGCGAAATGATGTAAGGCACCACTTTCGCTTTATCAAAGCCATGGAACATGGCCAGCGCGATGGTTACCGCCGGGTTAATGTGTGCGCCTGAAACGCCAGCAGTACAGTAAATTGCAATCGCAACACCGAAGCCCCAGATGATACTAACTTCCCATTGTCCGAATGTTGCGCCAGTTAATACCAGTGCAGCCACACAGCCAACGCCAAAGAAGATGAGCAGGCCTGTACCGATAAATTCAGCCAAGCATTGCCCAAATAAAGAAGGGTGTTTGTTTGTTGTCATGTTCGAGTCCTTTTTAGTTTTGCTTATCTAGCACGTGTATTGTGCATAAATTTGCGAACTCGAAAATAAACGAACATCAAAAATGAGCGTTTGAACATAAAATTGTTAATTAAAGTCACTTGAAATGTTAATCCGAACACTTTTGTTCGGAAAAGATGCTCGCATGAACGTCATTGCTCGAATTGATAGGTTGCGAAGCCGCTAAAACTACCTATATGTAAATGAATGCGCAACTGGTACGAGGAGTTTATGTTTGGATTTGTGATGCTGATTCGCGAGTGGTGGTTTATTAAACTTGGATCTTGTGGGCCTATCCTAGTTCTCAAATGTTGGAAAAGCGTTAACAAACAAGGATGTACTTAAGCTATGACAAAAAATGCCAGATCCATACTGAATCTGGCAATTCGCTTGGTCTATCGCTCAGTGATGATATTTGAGCGAATTGGTGACTTAATTGAGAGCGCTAACTTTTCCTTGTGTAACAAAGTAGTCTCTTACTGAATCGTACGCCCAGTTAAATCCGATAGCGTAGAGTACAAAGAAAATGACTAGGCCGATGTCCATAATCAATACGGTTAGAAAATCTAGCTTCAACACCCACATCAAGACTGGCAGCGTTACAGTCATTAAACCAAGTTCAAATCCCAATCCGTGTAAAACTCGTGTTTTCTTGGTTCGTTTTGTTCTGTCTGCCCCGAAGATTTTGTCGTAGCCGTAGTTGTAGACGTAGTTCCAAGCCATTGCTATTAGCGACATCGCAAGTGCTAACCCCGCCATTTCCCCAGCTCCATTACCAGTAATGTAGGTTGCTAGCCCCGCCATCATGATCAGTGCGAACACTTCAAATAGCACCATATGTAGAATTCGTTCTTTGTGTGACATGTATTTTCTCTTTCTGTTGAATCTATATTTGCTGTTTGAAAGGCATATTATCTTTAATTATGATTATAGAAAGATAGTAACTATCACTAATGGTGATAATAGGTTGGTGGCATGTATAACATTGAACAGCTTAAAATGTTCGTTTACGCAGTAGAGCTGGGTTCTTTCTCAGCAAGCGCTCGTCATTTGGGGAAGGTGCAATCGGCGGTAAGCCAAGGCATCAGCAATCTTGAAATAGATTTCAATGTAGAGTTATTTGATCGTTCGACTCGCAAACCTTCGCTGACGAAAGAAGGGGAGCAACTGTTTAAACAAGTGAAAGCAATCGTCCTTCAGGTTGAAGATCTCAATGCTTCCGTTAGTGCGATAGGAACTGGCGAAGAAGGGCTTATTAAAATCGCATTAGACGATTCCTTGTTGGTCCCTAATCTATCTAGAATCCTAAGTGAATTCAGCCAACATTTCCCTGCGACAGAGGTTGAGTTGATCGCTTGTACCACCACCGAAGTGAATCCCTTTGTAGTTGAAGAGAAGGCAGACCTTGGTTTGATGTTCACCAACTTGGCTTTTGATGTAGGTTCTGAACCTTGCTTTATTGGGCATTTGCCGTTTGTTGCTGTGTGTCACCCAAGCCACAAGCTAGCCAAAACAGGTGTCGCGAAATTGTCTGATTTGTTGCCACATCGTCAGCTCATGCTAAGGGGCGATAAAGGTAAGATGATGGATCAGTTTCCACTCATAGCGGGCAAAGTATGGTGGTCAAACAGTTTTATCGTCATCAAAGAAATGATCCTCGGTAGTGACGTCGGTTGGGCATACTTACCTAAACACCTTGTTGAAGAAGAGCTGAGTAAACAGCGCTTAGTTGAGGTGAACGTCTCATTTGACCACAAAACGTGGTCGCCTCCGGTTGATTTGGTTTTATCTAAAACACGCTCGAAGGGGCCTGCATTGCTATGGCTTGAACAAGCATTGAAAGGCCTATTAGACGAAACATAAGCTGGATGAGACTTAAATTGGATGAACTAGAATAAAGAAAAGGCTCACAAAGTAATTTGTGAGCCTTTCTGTTTAAAGCGATACTCGATTTTCTAGTTCGCAGATTTCACTGTTAGACCGTTGTAGTATTTGCCTTTCATCTTAAGTGCAACGTTCACTAGGTAAATCAATACTGGCACTTCAATCAGTGGACCGATAACGCCTGCAAACGCTTGGTCTGAATTGATACCGAATACTGAGATAGCAACGGCAATCGCTAGCTCGAAGTTGTTGCCTGTCGCTGTGAATGCGATTGATGCGTTCTTGTCGTACTCAATGCCCATCTTCTTGCCAATGAAGAAGCTGATGAAGAACATCGCTGTGAAGTAGATAGTCAGTGGAACAGCAATCAACAATACGTCCATTGGCAGTTCAACAATCATCTCGCCTTTTAGGCTGAACATCAGCACGATAGTCGCCAGTAGAGCAATCAGTGTGATTGGTGAGATACGTGGAATGAACACATCGTTGTACCACTGCTCACCTTTCATCGACACTAGGATCTTACGGCTTAAGAAGCCCGCTAGGAATGGTATACCTAGGTAGATAAGAACACTGTGTGCAATATCGATCATTGAGATATCAACCATCATGCCTTCGTAACCAAATACTGGTGGAAGAACGCTGATGAATAGCCACGCCATAAAGCTGTAGCTCACCACTTGGAATGCACTGTTTAGAGCAACTAATGCCGCACCGTATTCTTTGTTACCACCGCCGATGTCGTTCCAAACCAGAACCATTGCCACACAACGAGCAAGACCAATCAGAATCACACCGACCATGTAACCTGGGTGGTCGCCTAAGAATGTTAGCGCCAACACAAACATCAGAATTGGGCCGACAAACCAGTTCATGATCAAAGATAGTTTGATCGCTTTCTTATCTTTTACCACTGTGCCTAGCAGGTTGTAGTTAACCTTAGCCAGAGGTGGGTACATCATTAAGATAAGGCCAATTGCCAGTGGAATGTTGGTTGTGCCAACAGACATTGATTCGTTCCACTGTTCGATTTGTGGAAACAAGGTGCCAAGCAGTACACCAATGCCCATGGCGATGAAGATCCACAGCGTTAAGTAGCGATCGAGAAAACCTAATTTTGGTTTCATTATATTATCTCTTTGGTTGTTATCGTTAATCGTCGAAAAGCGATATTTAAAGGCAAAAAATACGCTTAGTTTATTGTGTTCGACAAACTAAGCGTGGTTAATCTATTTTAATATGGTGTCTATCAGCGACTCAAATTGCTGAATATTATCTCGATTAATTCGGTAGCACATCTTCGGTGGTATTGATTCAGCAGTGATGAAGCCTGAGGTTTTCAAGATTCTTAGGTGCTCTGATACGGTTGACTGAGCTAAACCTAATTCGCTAACCAAGTCACTGTTCAAACAGCCCCCCGATTTTTCTAACGTTGAAAGGATACTCAATATACGAACTCTTGCTGGGTGAGCGAGCGCTTTAGCCAGAGCGGCCATTTGTGTTTCAGCTTCGGCATCACCATGTCCGATTGGCAGAGCACAGCCACCAGTTGTAGGGCAAGTTTCGTTCATATTGATGTTTCGTTTTCTATAATCGTTAAAAGACGATTAATAGTAAGCCCATTTTATATAAGGGTCAATGTGATCTTTCAATTTGCTTCTAAATTTGATGTCAAAATCCATATTTATCATTGAAATTCAATGGACTAAGACTTGGATGAACCAAACCAGTATAACGGCCACTTTTGTTCTGAATAGCTGTTATTCAATAGCGCACCAATACCAACCAAAGCGATGCTGCCTACTAATACGGGAGTGAATAAGAACATCCAATCCACATGTGCGGTACCTGCCAAAGCTATCACAATCGGATTGGCGCCAGCGGGTGGGTGAACCGCTCGACAGTATTGCATTAGCATGATGGATGAGCCGACAGCGATAGCCATAGTCAAATAAGAATCCCCAAAGCCATATAACGCGATTAAGCCCACAGCAGCTGAAATAAAGTGTCCCGCAATGACGTTTCTAGGTTGAGCTAACGGCGATGTTGGCACCGCAAACAGCAGTACGCTCGTCGCACCAAATGGAGCCATTAACCACGGGAACCCAGAACTTTCGGCTAATAGACACAAGGTCAAGATACCGAGCGTACCGCCAATAAAACCTTTAATAAGCTGGCTAATGCTTGCTTTCGGAGGAAGGGCTCCACCACCAGATAGTTTGTTGATCATAATCGTTTCCTCTTCGTTATCTCTTTTATATTAAGTGTACAGATCTGTACCATTTGATTTGGATGATACAGATCTGTACACTTCTTGCAATGATAAATTGAGCTCTACGATTTCAGAGCGATTTGAGGTTGATGAACGATGAGTAAAAAAGATTTGATTCTGGATGTAGCAGAGTCGTTGTTTAATCAGTTTGGTTATACCGCTGTTGGGGTGGATATGATCCGAGACGAAGCGGCGGTTTCCAAAACATCTATGTACCGCCATTTTGGCTCGAAAACCAAGCTGATTGAAGCTGTGTTAGAAAGGCGTCATCAGCGTTTCGAGTCGAGTTTAGAAGCGGCACTATTATCAACTTCTGGATTACAAAACCAACTGGATGCGCTGTTAGATTGGCATCTTGCGTGGTTTGAACAACCTGACTTCAAAGGCTGCATGTTCATGCACGCGCTAGCCGAATTTAAAGAGTCGGAAGATGACATTACGATGCTCTCGCGACAGCACAAGGTTTGGCTCAAAAACAGCATTCGTGATGTGGTAAGAGGTAATGAAGAAGTAGACACTGCAATACTCGAATTACGCAGTGAATCGGTTATGACTTTTATCGAAGGACTTATTGTAAGAGGTGAATTTGGTCAGCTTGATTCAAAGTCAGACTCAAACAGACAAGCCTACCGAAAAGCATTGCATTCACTGGCTATTCTAGCGATATAATCGAACGCAGAACCGTTACACAAGATAACGAAAAATCATAATTTACACTTTAATCTTTACTTATAGGTAAGCCCTGAAATGCCACAACAGAACATCAAATTTATCGCTGCTGATATGGACGGCACTCTGCTTAATGAACACGGAAAGTTAGACCCAGAATTCTTCAATCTTTATGAGCGACTAGAAGCTCAAGACATCATTTTTGCGGCGGCATCGGGTCGTCAGTACTACAGCTTGATGGAAACATTTTCTCCGCTAAAAGATCGCATGATGTTCGTTGCTGAAAATGGCACATTGGTGATGCACAAAGGGCAAGAGCTCTACAGCTGCTTACTTGATACTGATGCCATCAAAGAGATCATTAAAGAAGCGCGTGCTATTGAAGGTGCACACGTTGTACTTTGTGGTAAGAAGTCAGCATACATCGAAACCAAAGACGAACGTGCTTTAGCGGAGATCTCTAAGTACTACCATCGCCGTGCGCAAGTAGAAGACTTACTGGCGGTAGAAGACGATTTCATCAAGGTGGCTATCTGCCATTTTGACGGTTCACAAGAGAAAGTGAACCCAAGTATTAATGCCAAGTTTGGTGAGAACTACCAAGTGGTTGTCAGTGCAAAAATTTGGTTGGACGTGATGAACGCTGAAGCGTCGAAAGGTGCGGCGATTAAACATCTACAGAACACATTAGGTTTCACTTACGAGCAAACCATGAGTTTTGGTGATTACCTCAATGACTTGGAAATGCTAAAAGAGAGCTACCACTCTTACGCGATGGAAAACGCACATCCAAAGTTAAAAGAGATCGCACGTTTTGCTGCGCCAAGTAACGTTGATGCGGGTGTGTTCCAAGTGCTTGAGAAGTTGCTAGCGTAACGCTCTTAAGCTCCAACAGATTTTTATCAAAGCCAACTCGTGAACATGAGTTGGCTTTTTTGTTGGCTACAGGTGCTGTGACTGGTATTAGTTAAATTTGAACGATTGTTCAGGTTGTTGTAGTCTGAAGATAAATTGGATGCCTGCTTTTACTGCAGACATGCCTTATCAATGAGCATTTGGAATGACGATGAGCAAGAAACTTCAACTTGATATTATTTCTGACGTAATGTGCCCGTGGTGCGTGGTCGGTTACAAAAACTTAGAGCAAGCTATTGTTGAACTTGGCTTAGCGGAGCAAATTGAACTTGAATGGCAGCCGTTTGAGCTTAACCCTGATATGCCGCAAGAAGGTGAAAACCTGCGTGACCATATCATGAGAAAATACGGATCTAGCGCAGAAGAGAGTCAAAGTTCACGCGAACAGCTTGCGGCGCGTGGCAAAGCGGTTGGTTTCGATTTCAATTTCTATGACAGCATGAGAATGGTTAATTCACGTCACCTACATGTGCTGCTCGATTTCGCGTTGGCGCATGGCAAACAGACTGAGTTAAAGCTACGCTTCTTTACTGCTCATTTTTCAGAGCAGAAAGATCTGTCTGATCTTGAGGTTATCGCGCAAGAACTTGAAGTGGTTGGCTTAGACTCAACGAAGGCACTGAAGTGCCTAAAGAACATCGATAACTTGAAGCAAATTGAAGCGCAAGAGTTTGAATGGCAACGCATGGGCATCTCTGCGGTACCTACTGTGGTATTTAACCGCAAGAGTGCAGTCACTGGTGCGCAGACGGTCGAAACGTACAAGCAGATCCTTCAAGAGCTTATTGCTGAATCATAAGCCGATCATTGGTATCAATTAGAGTCTGAATTTCATGGAATCATTGTCACTCGCTCAAGCACAAAAAATTGTACTGCTTTCGCAAAAGCTGCCACCTAAAAAGCAATGTAATGGGGGCGCTTTGGCGAACACGCTGTCTGCGCTTGAAAACCTTGGCTATGTGCAAATTGATACCATTTCCGTGATTCAGCGAGCCCACCACCATACGTTGTGGAATCGCAATCAAGACTACCAACTGAATCACCTTGATAAGTTGTTAGAGCGTCGTGAAGTGTTTGAGTATTGGTCGCACGCCGCCGCGTATTTACCCATGCGAGATTATCGTTTCAGCTTGCATCGAAAGAATGGATTTACGAGCGGTAAGCTTAAGCATTGGTATAAAAAGGATGATGCACTGATGGCGCATGTTCTCAAACGTATTGAGAACGAAGGGCCATTAATGGCGAAAGACTTTGAGGGGGATAGACCAAACCCCAGCGGATGGGGCGGTAAACCTGCCAAACAGGCACTAGAAACTTTGTTTATGCAAGGTGACTTAATGGTGCCGAGCCGAGTGAACTTCCATAAGGTGTATGACCTTACCGAGCGAGTTTTGCCGAGTGGCATTGATACCTCAGAACCTACGGAACAAGAGTACATCGAGCATCTAATCACGCGTTATTTAGAAGCCAATGGTGTGGGAATAGCGTCGGAAATGAGCTATCTACTCAAGAACACTAAACCTCTGATTCAGAAAACACTCCAACAGATGCTTGAAGATAAGCAGGTTCTGAAAGTAGATATTCAAGGCTCTGGCTACTATGTCCTACCAGGTGCTTTTGATCTGCTGAATCTGCCGCTTTCTAGAACCAAGCTAAAGATACTGTCTCCGTTTGATAACCTGCTGATTCAACGAAAGCGAATGCAATCATTGTTCAACTTTGACTACCTCCTTGAGTGCTATGTGCCAGAGGCCAAGCGTCAGTTTGGTTACTTTAGTTTGCCGATTCTGTGGCAAGGTAATCTGGTGGCGCGAATGGATTGTAAGGTCGACAGGAAGACCCGTTTACTCAATATTCGTAACTTGGTTGTTGAAGATAGAGTTAAAACTCATGAGTCATTGATTCACGCTTTATGCGAAGAACTAAAGCACTTCATGGTGTTTAACCAATGTGATGAGATGATCGTCCATAACACCACACCTTACGATCTTGGCAAGCGCTTGATGAGCCATTGGCAAACAGTCTAGCGGTCTTTGTTGTTTAGAAGCGCTTAGTTACTCAGCAAACGCAGCTAACAAGAACTCGACAAAGGTTCTGTTCTTCAACGACAGTTGCTTGGTTTTGTAGAGCAAGTGAATCGGCTTTGGTAACGGCGCCATGCCGGGTAGGATTTCCAACAGCGCTCCACGTTTAATCTCTTTTGCGACTAAGATTGTCGGTTGCAACAACACGCCCACACCTTGTAGGGCGGCATATCGCAACACATCCCCATTATTCGACATCAAGCGCACACGTTCTTTGTTCGGTGTGGCGTGAGGGGCTTGAGGGGCTTGGCTGCTGTAACTGAACCCAAGCGACGGGTGCTGCGCCAAGTCTTCTAATACTCTGATCTCAGCATGTTGGTTAAGGTAATCGGGCGCCGCGCAATAACACATCTTATAGTCCCCTAAATACCTTGCGACCAAGCTTGAATCGGATAGGTCACCAATTCGCACAATCAAATCAATGTCGGATGAGTAAGGATCAACAAGATCATTATTCAACATCAGCTCAACGTTAATGGTTGGGTGATGTGCGAGAAACTTAGCTACGATAGGGGCAAGTACCTTGTTGCCGTAGGTGACGGGGCAGTTAATCTTTACCGTGCCTTGCGGCTGATTTTCCAAGGTTTGAATCAGGTTTTCAGCATTGCTGATATCTTCGAGAATTCGCTTACACTCACGATAGTAAAGCTGCCCTGAGTCGGTTAACGATTGCTTACGCGTGGTGCGGTGGATCAGCTGAGAGTTCAAACTGGTTTCTAAGGAATGGACATGCTTACTGATCATGGTCGCCGACAGGTTGAAGTGGTTTGCGGCGCTACGAAAGCTGCCCTGTTCCACTACGTAGACGAAGACTTTCATGCTGGTTAACTTATCCATTAAACACTCTTGGTTGATAAACAATAAACAAAAGGTGAGTTTATCAATTATTAGGGGTTAATTATATTAATGGCAAACCGATAATTAACTAAAATAAGAGCGTGAAATGCCTCAAATGAATGAAATCATCTTTGTTACTGCCGAACTTAAGATCAAAACCAACATAGAGCGAGCTGCTGCGATCGAAGCCATCGAACAGTTTTGTTTAGACATGCAAAGCGAACCGGGCTGCCTACAAGCGATTGCAACCTATGATCAAAGCCAAAGCGATCGTGTGATCTTGCTTGAACAATACGCAAACCGCGAGGCGATCAATCAGCACTTTGTGATGCCTCATACCCAAGCGTTTATTGAGCGTGGCATTACCGAGTTGGTTCAAGCATTCGAAACGCAACGTGGACCTATCAAAGCACAAGAGCAGGAGATCTAAGACATGAAATGGGGAATCCTAGGAACTAGCTTTATCTCAGGCGTAATGGCGGATGCGATCAAAGGCGATGCTCAAAGCGAGCTGTATGCCGTTGCTGGTCGTACTGAAAAAACACTAAACGAGTTTGCTGCCCAATACCAACCAACACGAACCTTCAACAGCTATGACGCCTTGATTGAAGATGAGTCAGTCGACATCATCTACATTGCTCTGCCAAACCATGTTCATCATGAGTATGTGATTAAAGCGGCTCAAAAAGGCAAAGCGATCTTGTGTGAAAAGTCTCTGTCGGTTGATATGGAAAAAACCGAGCAAGCTCTGCGAGCGGTAAAAGCATCTGGCGTGTTCTTCGCAGAAGGTTTGATGTATCTAAATCACCCGCTTATCGCTAAGCTTCATCAAGAATTAGCGACAGGTGAGATTGGTGAAGTGCGCTCAATTCAGGGTTCATACGTTGCTGCGATTGACCAGTTCGTTAACCCTGCGAGCAAAGGCGCGTTGTACAACTTAGGTTGTTACCCAATGTCACTGATTCACTCTGTCGCGCAACACCAGTTTGGTGAGAGTGTGTTTGATGACGTGCAGATTTCAGCCATTGGCCGACGTGGTCAAGATGGTAACATCTGCGAGTCATCGGCGATGATGCGCTTCAACGACCACTTCACAGCGCAAATCCATACTGCAGAAGACCACGGTTTAAAGCATGGCTTTACGATTTTAGGCAGTAAAGGCTGTATCATTCTCGACACCAACCCATGGTTACCGACCGAAGACAACACATTCACGGTTGAGATCTACGAAACATCGACACGTGAAGTAAAAGTCGAAGCGCAAGGCGATGGCTTCCATTATCAAGCGCGCAATATCCGCCAAGCAGTTGAGCGAGGTGACACACAACTTGCAGCACCCATGGCGACTCATCAAGACTCTCGCGTAATCATGAAGTTACTGACGGATTGGGAACAAGCGGCGAGCTAGTTTCTTTGCTAATTCCTGTACACGCCTCATACTTGGTAGCTTTGTAAGCTATCAAGCATGAGGTGTTTCTCTAATCCTTCTCGCCCATTATCCTCAATAAATACTTTGCATTTGAAACAGTCGCAGTGTCCAATATCGGTTGAGACTACATTGATCGAAAAACCTTATTTTTAAGATGTTAAATAGGAAGTTTGCTGTATGCGTAAATCAGATAAGAAGATCGAAAATCAGATCAGAGACGTGCTAACTGACGTGTGTGAAGACACGCTAAAAGGCTTCGATGGTTTTTTGTGGGTGACTCACTCGGTCAACTTCTCTTCATTTCCGCAAAGTTTGAAAATCGTCTGTGTATTCGATACCAATCAGGATAGAGCGAATTTCTTAAATGGCGAAGGTCAACAGAGTGTCTCTGAGTCTATTCAACAAGCGTTCAATCAAGTTGGAATTGCATTAAAGAATATCGACAAGCATGTTAGCTACGATACGCAGGAAAATTGCGACCGCGACCATCAAGGAAAGTGGAACAAGAGGCTTTAGTGCTCTTGCTTCTTTAGAATCCCTCAACTGTGTCGTGATAAAAAGGTCGTGAAATGAATAAAGCTCAAATATCGCTTAACAAGAACACACTGCTAGGTGTGTTCGAGCAATTTTTGATACTAGCTCTGTGGCTGCTAGTAGGAAGTGTCGTTTGGTCTGTTTGGTTTATGTGGGGGATTAACGTTGTCCCCTTTGACGATCCTTACCTCTCTGATACTGAGTATCAACGTCTCATTAAGCAAGAAACTCAGCTGATCAATATCGGCTTATGGGTAGGTAAGCTCTATACCGCGTGTGCGGTGATGTTTTTTATTGTACGCGTTAGGAAAGTGCTTCGAGCCTCAAGCGATGGATGAAATCCGTTTGGGTTATGACATTACTGGTATCTACTAGTATTTGTTCTCATTGATTGACTAAAAATCTACGAAACGAGATGTCGCTATCCATAAACTTAATTAATCAACAAAGCCGTTGGCAAGCGAACCGAAGAGAAGAAAGCCTACGCGAGGTAGGCTTTGATTGTCGTTATTTAATTGCGGTACAGAAGCTGACGTCTGAATGTTGAGTTTGCGGATCGTAGCTGTGGTAAAGCTCAAAACAAGGTCGATCGTCTGTTTCAATACCGGACTCAATGACGTTACTCATTAAATCATCCCACGCTTTGGCATATTGGCCGATTTCGGTAATCGTTTGTCTCATCACCGCATATTGCCCGCCGGGAAAGTCCTTCAGTTCGATACCGCTGGGTACTTCCACATCTTCAGGGACCATTAAACAAATGTCTGTTCGGCACTTATCTGTCGGTGTAATTTCTGGATTGTCATGATAAATGAACATACAGGTATTGCCTGATAACCCTTTAATTTCTGCCCATTGATAAAGACGACCGCTTGGCTCTTCATACCCTTGTCCATAGGGACCTGTTACTCGCACATACGCCAGTTTTGATGGTTCGAATTGTTGTGTTTTCATTGTCATGCTCCATGTTGAAAGTTCGGAGTCAGTATATGAATTGCCGACGACTGCATCGGTTCCATTCTTGCGCAACGTGTGTCCAATCTTGCTATTTCGAGTTAACTCACCGAAAGCTTGGTAGTCTTCACAATCACGAAAGGCACTAGGCGTCATACCAAAGTGTTGCTTGAAGGCTTTGGCAAAGCTTTGAGACGATGAGAATCCATAATCCAATGCAATATTAATAATAGGTTGTTTGGATTTGAAGAGATCGTTGGCTGCCGCTTCAAGTCTCAGCCGTCTGGTGAAATCAGCAAGCGTCTCGCCTTGAACGGCCTTAAAAGTACGATGAAAATGGTAGGGTGAAAAGTTGGCTAATGCCGCGACTTCGATCAGGTTAAGCGGATCGTTAAAGTGCTTCTCTAAATAGCGTATAACGGGAACAAGCCGCTTATGATAGTCAACGTACATCTCTTTATTTACCACTCTCTGTTGTCATCGTTCTTGTTTAGATGACCGAGACTAGCCTATCCAAATTGAGTTTCAACAGTGTGGCGTTGAAACTGAGATTCGATGCAGCAAATCTCAGCCCGTTCTGAGCTTTAAGTTCTGATAATCTTCTGTCTTCCAAACTGCTTTATTCTCATTTTGAGAAAATCTGAGCTGATTTTTCGTTAGCCGGAGATACTTGGTTTCCAAATAAAATTAAAATCACAAAAATTTATCTTTTCCTTAATATCTTGATTTTTAATCGACATTTTCTCGTTTTCCTTACCACCGATGAAACAAGACAGACGAGCACTTGAACAATTCAGCAATGTAGTCGATACTTTTTTCGTATTTTGATTCCTAAATTGACACGTAAGTTGGCTGACTTTTCGTCTTGTGATTTAAGGCATGACAGTATCGATTAGGAAATATGATTCATGAAAACCTACACTTCTGGGCTGCTCGCATTCATACCGTCATGTTTAATCGCTGGCTACGCTTTTGCTGTTGGTATAGCAGTTGTGCTGCCAGGGCAACATGAAGCTGGTGTTGATCTTTCGGGCTCCCCACTATCTGCGAATGCTGTCATTGATTGGGAAATTACCAACAGTGATATTGTCTTCGGTGCCTATGCCGACAAAGCCGACAATGAGCGGGCTACGACAATTGGTTATATGTACAACCAAGTCATGGCGATGAACTCGGGTTGGTTGGAGAACGATCTCCGTAACCAAGCTGAGGTAGAAGGCCTCAATTTCGAAGATTATTTCCTACACTTTTCTGAAGATACTGTCATTGCCGAAGTTGATAATACTCACGGTGAAAACACTCTACTAAATCGCAAGCCCATGATCGTCGGTTATACCTCAGGTGAAGATCATGCTGGATTTTGGCTGTATCAAGAGCCTCCATGGGATGCCGATGTGTTTGAGAATTTTGAACAGGGCGGGGCTTTGTACGTCTATCATGCCGAGCAGTTCGAACGGCTGACCTTCAATTTCTCACAGTTTGCTGGCAGCGGAGAACTCTGGATTGAATACCCAACGGTTATTGATTCTCGCGGAATGGTGTCTCGGTGGGAAAGGCTTGATATTAAGAAAGACAGAACCCTCAATATGACCAAAAACCAGTCTGTGATTTGGAACCTACCTAATGATTGGGTGAGAGCGACAACTCATGATGGGAGCGGTGCGAGTTATGGTGGCGGCCAGTATTTTGGTTCAACCTTTTTGAGAGATGGTGGGCGCTTATACGTTGTGAGAGTTCGTTGGCAAAGTGAGAACGCTGACGACAGGCCGCGTTTAAAAGAAGTAGAACTCAAAAACAGTTTTCCAACCGTCAAATTAACCGATGCCCCGAGCACAACACCGGATGGCGATGCTATCAGCCAATGGCGCAAAATCCGCGGTTTTGATGTGTCTGCAGACCTAGATGGCGATAACTACTTGTCGCCGAGCGAGTATCGAAATCGAACTAATAAGAACGCGACAGCGCGTTTTCGTTGGGAATCAAGAGTGGTGCCATTTGGTCGAATGTGGAGCGCTAATTCATCTTGGTCGTTAACGAACGTCGCAAACACGGATTATCTATCTGCTATTCATCGCTACTATAAGCAAAGCTGGGAAAGCCAAGGTTTGAATGGTGCGTACAACGACGACACAAATAAACTCATTGGTTCGAACCAGTTCTATGTTCATTCTGGCGGGCATGTTCAAGAGTTAGGAGCAGTTGCGGGTTCGAATCAAGCAGACGATCTCTACAAACAACAATTTTCAGCGTTTCTGAAAAATCTATCTGCTTTAGAAAGTGATGCGTCGATTGGGTTGAACATCGGAACCGCGAACTTGCTGGGTCGAAATGGACAGTCTCATCTTAGCGAGGCGGGATCTCTGTATTTACGAGAGCACTACATTTTTCCGTCTACTGGGTTTAGTGGTTACTCGGGGATCTCTAAATTCTGGGATAATTCTGCGCTCGCCTATAATGGGCAAAGTGTTATCTTTCAGGCGACAACGCGTTATGGACGAGTTCAATATCTTGGAAATAGTGAAGATAACTGGAAGCAAGACCAATACTCGACCCTAGCGATTTATCACCTCAATCGACACGCTCAACATAGCTACTTTAATCAGTGGAACAATGGTTACGTTTATGGAAGTGGTAACACGACTGCAGATACTTTCTGGCAAAGTGGTGTCCCTAAAAACATCGCCTATCAACCAAGTTCGTTATTGGCTGTTGATTTGGGAGAGCCGAGTCATCATATCCCACAAGGCTTTGAGCCGATTCCTTTGATGCTATCGACAATGACACCTCAACCCGCTGACTACACCATCGTTGGCGATTCCTCGATGAATGAAATGGTGCATGCTGATCTGCCCCATGGAATGACTCACGTTCTACCGACGTTCACGTACTTTATATATCAATCTGATAATCAGGTGGTCGCTGGTGGTCCTGAGGACATGGTGTTAGCGAGAGAGTTCGATAAGGGTCGAGTGTTGTACCGTACAGATTTCCACGGTAAGAACGCGAGCTTTTATGAGACAGAGAAGCTGACGGTTGTATTGGACGTACCGATGAAGCCTGTCGATGCAAACGGCAACATCGGAGAATATGTCACGCAAATAGAAATAGGTGGCTATGAAGGGCTGTTCTTACTTTATTAAAACCAATGCGAATGAGCACTCTCGAATCAGAGCAGACTAGAGCTTAGGTTCGGGATATCAGCTTATTCTTTTTACACTGCTTAAACTCTTTGGCGATCCACGATTGCTCGTTTAATCCATTGTCGATTAAAGCAAAAAGGTAGCCATCGACTTTGCTTGAAGCCGCAGGATATTCTTGAAAAGCGTGCTTAGGGTAGCCGGGGTAATCCGTTTCGTATTGAGCGTCTAACTCCTTACCGAGTTGACGCCATTTTACAAATAACTCTGAAGAGGACGTTTCAACCTTATATTGGCCTAAAATACGTTGGTGATGGGTTAGCGCCACTTTAGCGCAGTGGTTGATCTGTACGACTTTTTGTATCAATTCAACTTGTTCTTCACTCATGGTTTTCGCCAGTACATTCTCTTGTTCGATACGCGTCATTCGCTCACCAAACGTTTCAGCATGGGTGGGAAACACAAAAGTAAGCGGTAAAGCTAATATCAAAAGGCGCTTGTTGAACATAACCAAACTCGTTAAAAGGATTCGTGGCTATTATGCCGTCCGCTGATAATATTATTAATGAATATAGAAACTTAATTGTAAGAATTATTTTTATCGAGTGGATAAATAGATGGTTTTGGAGTTTTGGTATTCAGGCTCTGAATGTTTGATTGGTGAGCCTGAAGCTGATGGGGGGAACAGTTACGAGTTAATGACCTTAATACCTTTATCTTGAAGCTCATCAATCACACTACTCGAAAGATCAATATCGGTGATCACGCCATCAAGCGCACTTAAATCTAAGGCGTGGAAAGTAGCGATGCGCCCGTATTTGGTTGAGTCTGAAATCAGATAGTTTGAATGAGCTGCTTGAACAATGGCTTGTTTGACTAATACCTTATTTTCACAAGGTGTCGAGAGCCCTTTTAGATTCCAAGATGAAGAAGAGATAAACGCAATATCAATATTCATCCCTGCTAAGAACTCCGCTACTTTGCCCCCAATACTCGATTGATTTTCACGGTCAATCTTACCACCAGTATGGTAAATCTCAGATTGTGTACTGTTCATTAGGTACGCGGCAATCGCGAAGTCATTGGTGATGATAAGCAGATCATCTCGCCCTGCAAGTTGGTGGGCGATCTCCAAAGAGGTGGTTCCGGCGTCTAAGTAGATAGTCGAATACTCAGGAACTAATTGAGCAGCTAGTTGACCTATTTGAGCTTTTTCGTTTGCTTGCTGTTCTACCTTGATGTCGTGTGACAATTCACTGTGAAGTGCTTTAGTCAGCTGAACGCCACCCGAAACTGAAATCACTTTCCCTGATGTCTCTAGCTTTACGATATCTCGACGAATGGTCATATGAGACACCTCTAGGTGCTCAACAAGCTCAGAAATACTGATCACTTCTTGATGTGATAATAGTGACAAAATGGTTCTCTGACGTTCTGCTGGAATCATGATTCTTCTTCTATGTTCTTATTTTTCATTATCCTATCAACCTTTCGTTGTTTTGTGAATATCTGTGAATATCTGTTGTGATATAGCAGTAAGAACTGTGATTGTTGCGGAAATTACCATTATCTAATGCCTCGAAAGGGGTAAATCACCCATGCATGTTAACTTTTGTTAAAAGTGTGACTTGTCACTAAGTCGCATTCGGTTGCTTCACATATAATCACAAACATAAACAATAGTTAACAAATTTAAAATTCAATAATTACGTGAAAGGCATCTTGTTATGAGTGAAGTTCAATCTGTTGGTGTTATCGGTTTAGGTTCAATGGGCATGGGCGCAGCTAAGTCATGTGTGCGTGCAGGGCTTGATGTATATGGTTTCGATTTGAATCCGCAAGCGCTTGAAACCTTGTGTGAATATGGTGCAAAAGCGGTATCGACGAATGCGGTTGAGTTTGCAGACAAACTTGATTCTGTTTTGGTACTCGTTGTGAATGCTGCTCAAGTTAACACGGTACTGTTTAAGACTGGTCTTGCGGCGGCACTAAGACCTAACACGCCAGTTATGGTCTCGGCAACGATCTCAGCAGAAGACGCGAAACAAATCGAAGCTCAGCTTGCTGAACATGATCTTGTGATGCTTGACGCACCTGTTTCAGGTGGTGCAGTAAAAGCAGAAGCAGGTGAAATGACTATCATGGCTTCAGGTGCGATTACTACATTCGAGGCATTGGCTCCTGTACTCGATGCGACGGCGGCAAAAGTTTACAACATCGGTGAAGCTATTGGCCTTGGTGCGACTGTAAAGATCATCCACCAATTACTTGCAGGTGTTCACATTGCTGCAGGCGCTGAAGCAATGGCATTAGCAGCTCGCGCGAATATCCCTCTAGATCTGATGTACGACGTTGTGACTAACGCAGCGGGTAACTCGTGGATGTTCGAGAATCGTATGAAGCACGTTGTTGATGGTGATTACTCTCCAAAATCTATGGTCGATATCTTCGTAAAAGACTTGAACTTGGTATCGGATACCGCTCAAGACCTAAAATTCCCGCTTCCACTATCAAGTGCAGCACTGAATATGTTTTTAACTGCGAGTAATGCTGGCTTTGGTCAAGAAGACGATAGCGCAGTAATCAAAGTGTTCCAAGGCATTGACCTACCGGGTGTTAATACACCAAAAGTGGAGAAGTAATCATGTTATTAGGTGTTATTGCAGACGATTTTACAGGTGCAACAGACATTGCTGGTTTCTTGGTTGAAAACGGGATGCGCACTATTCAATTGAACGGCATTCCGAAGGGTGACTTTGATGCTTCAGCGGATGCGGTCGTGATCAGCCTTAAATCTCGCTCTTGCCCGGTAGATGAAGCGGTAACCGATTCGGTGACTGCGCTTAAATGGCTCCAATCTCAAGGCTGCCAACAGTTTTACTTCAAATATTGCTCGACGTTCGACAGCACAGCTGAGGGCAATATCGGTCCCGTAACCGATGCACTTTTGGCTGAGCTTGGCGAATCTTTCACTGTGGTTTGTCCTGCATTGCCCGTTAATGGTCGCACGGTTTACAACGGTCACTTGTTTGTTTTTGGTGAGCTATTAAGTGATTCAGGCATGCGTAATCACCCGGTTACACCGATGACAGATTCCAGTGTCGTTCGAATGATGGATGCACAATCAGAGGGTGTTTCTGGCTTGGTTAACTTCCAAACCATTGAACAAGGCTCTGATGCAGTCACCGCTCGTTTTGATGAATTAAAAGCTCAAGGCAACCGTTATGCGGTCGTTGATGCTTTTAACGCAGAACACTTGGTGACGTTAGGCCAAGCCGCTAAATCTCTGAAGTTAATCACAGGTGGTTCAGGCTTAGCAGCGGGCATAGCAAAAAACTGGATTGAACATCTTGCTGACCAAAGCGACGCAAAAAACGCAGGTAGCCCAATAAAAGCGCCAACGGTTGTGTTCTCGGGTTCTTGCTCGGTAATGACTAATCAACAAGTTACAGCTTACAAGCAACTCGCTCCTCATTTCGCTATCGACGTGAAGGCATGCTTAACCAACGATCAATACGCCAATGAAGTATTCGATTGGGTGATGACTAACAACCAAGGTGAGCTTGCTCCTTTGGTGTATGCAACCGCGGATGCGGCTGCACTGAAAGCCATTCAAGAAGAATACGGTGCACAAGCTTCAAGCCATGCCGTAGAGCAATTTTTTAGCCAGTTAGCTATCAAGCTACAACAACATGGCGTGAAAAATTTCATCGTTGCTGGTGGTGAAACCTCAGGTGTTGTGACGCAAAGTTTAGCGGTTAAAGGTTTTCATATCGGTCCTCAAATCGCACCGGGTGTGCCTTGGGTTAAGTCGGTTGAAGGTGAGCTTTCATTAGCACTTAAATCGGGCAACTTTGGTGACGAGAATTTCTTCGCTAAAGCGCAATCATTCTTTTCATAAGCGAGATTCAGATGAGTAAAGTTTTGATGAACGAGCAGCAGTTAAGAGAGCAAATGGTAACGCTCGCTCGTTCGATGTTCGAACGAGGTTACGCTACAGGCGGTGCGGGTAATCTCTCTATCAAATTACCTAATGGGCATTTTTTGGCAACACCAACCGGCTCTTCATTTGGTCGCCTTGTCGCTGAGGAATTGTCGGTTGTTGATATTGATGGCAACCATATATCAGGTAAAAAACCGTCAAAAGAAGCCGCGTTTCACCTAGCGATTTATAGAAACAACGCAGAGTGCAATGCGATTGTGCACCTGCATTCAACATACCTGACTGCACTTTCATGCCTTGAAGGGTTGGATCGCAACAACGCGATTAAGGCGTTTACGCCGTACTTTGTGATGCGAATTGGTGAACTACCTGTGATTCCTTACTTGCGCCCAGGAGATCCTCAGATCGCTGAAGAGCTTGCAAAGCGAGCTGGCGACTACCGAGCCTTTTTGTTGGCGAATCATGGTCCAGTAGTAACAGGCACTGACTTTGTCGATGCCGTGGACAATGCAGAAGAGTTAGAAGAGACCGCCAAGTTAGCGTTTTTACTGAACGACAAAGACATCCGTTACCTCACTGATGAAGAAGTGATGGATCTAAAAGGGAGAGGCAAATAATGTCTAAATTCGCAGCAAACCTAACCATGCTATTTACAGAAGTGCCATTTTTGGAGCGTTTTGAGAAAGCACACCAAGCTGGTTTTAAAGCGGTGGAATACTTATTCCCTTACGCGTTTGAAGCTGAAGAACTGGCAGAAAAAATGCAGAAATTTGGTTTTGAACAGGCGCTTTTCAATATGCCCCCAGGTGATTGGGATGCAGGTGAACGTGGCTTTGCAGCGATTCCCGGCCGTGAAGAAGAGTTTAAAGCCAGCGTTGATACGGCACTTATGTACGCTAAAGCCCTGAACTGCAAGAAAATTCACGCGATGTCGGGTCTACATGATGCGAATTTCACGAGACAGCAACACGTTGAAACCTTTATCTCAAACATTCGTTTTGCCGCAGATAAGTTTGCTGAGCAAGACATTGAATTGATGATTGAACCGCTGAATAGCCGTGATGTTCCTAATTACTTCGTAGCTCACCAACGTGATGCTGTCGAACTGATTAAGTTGGTCGATAGGTCAAATGTGAAGCTGCAACTTGACCTGTACCACGCACAAATCATGGATGGCGATTTAAGTACTTTGATTCGTGAGGTTGCCGCTTATACCGGTCATATCCAAATTGCTTCTGTACCAGAAAGACATGAACCATCGGAAGGCGAACTGAACTACCCACACTTATTTAGTGTTTTGGATGATTCGGGTTATCAAGGTTGGATTGGCTGTGAATACACCCCAAAAAATACAACTGAAGCCGGTTTGGAATGGGTTAAACCCTATTTATAGAAGCAGCCAGCTTGAGCCTTTAAGGCAGATTTGAACTCGTAAAAATAAGATAAAGCGGCCCAAAATAAAAGTCGCTGCACAATAAAGTGCTGCGGGCGGTACTCCTATGCCTCTCGCATGCAAACCCTACACAACAAATAGTACAAAAAGGAAAATACAATGGATGGAGCACTGATAGGCATCGTAATTGGCATTTTAGCCATGATGGGTATGATCATTAAAACGAGAATCCCGGTGGCACTTGCTATGATTATTGCCAGTATCATCATGGGTCTGTTTGCTGGAATGGCACCAACAGAGCTGATCAACGCAATTAAAGCTGGCTTTGGTGGCGTACTTGGCGGGATTGGTTTGATTATCGCGTTTGGCGTGATCATGGGCGCGTGTTTTGAGCGTTCTGGAGCCGCTGTTCGAATGGCAAAAACGTTTGTAAAGCTGTGTGGTAAAGGTCGCGAAGACTTAGCACTAGGTTTTACAGGTGTACTTGTCGCTATTCCGGTTTTCTGTGATTCTGCGTATATCATTTTGCATTCTCTTGTTCGCGCAATTTCACGTGACACTGGTAAGTCAGCGGTTGGCCTAGGTGTGACTTTAGCGCTTGGCCTACTGATCACTCACGCACTTGTACCACCAACTCCGGGTCCAGTTGCAGTAGCCGGTATTCTTGGCGTTGACCTCGGTGAGTACATGCTTTGGGGTTTGATGGTTTCTATCCCTATGATGTTGCTTTCTATGATTTACATTCGCCGCGTGGGCAATGAATACTACCGTGTACCAAACGGTGAAACATGGATTACTAACCAAGCTGATTGGGCAAACCTAGAAAAAGTAAAAGAGACGGATGACAAAGAACTGCCAAGTAACTTCTTATCATTTGGTCCAATCCTTCTTCCAATCGCCTTTATCCTAATCAACACACTTGTTGGTCAGGGTGACAGCGCAATACACACTGTGATCTCTTTAATTGGTAATCCTGTAGTTGCAGTTGGTATTGGTGTTCTTATGGCGCTATACGGTCTTACTCGCCATATTGAGCGTAAAGACATGGTTAGCTCTATGGATGATGCTCTGTCTACTACGGGGCTAATTCTTGTAGTGACTGGTTGTGGTGGCGCAATGGGGGCCGTACTTAAAGCATCAGGTGCTGGTCCTCAAGTAGCAGAAGCGATTGCAAGCAGCGGTATTCCTCCATTATTAGTTCCGCTAGCCATCGCATCAATGCTTCGCTTAATCCAAGGTTCAGCAACGGCATCTATGATGGTTGCAGCAACGATGACGCTGCCATTGGTCGAAACGTTAGGTCTAGACCCAGTATTCGTAGCACTTGCATGTGCGGTAGGCCCGGTTGGCTTCTCTCATTTGAACGATTCGTACTTCCACATCATCAACCGTACGCTAGGGATTACTGAACTAGCAGACCAAATCAAGATCTGGTCTGTGTCTTCAACTATCGCATGGGCGATTGGTGCAAGCATCATCATGGTTCTAAACTTGGTGTTTGGTAAAGGCGGTACACTGATTGATCCATTGATTCCAATTGCAGTTTTAGCAGCAGTATTTATCTGGCTAAAAAGCAAAGAGAAATCACAAGTAAAGGCAGCTGTTACTAACTAATACCGCTTACCTTTATATACTGCCCCTATTGCTTGATTGGCTTGCTAATCTGACATAGGGGCATTTTTGGATCGACAGCCTATCAAAATTATTATTTCCTTGGATTTATCAGTATGAAAATTGTTATTGCACCAGACTCGTTTAAAGAATCTTTATCGGCGGTATCGGTGGCGGCGTGTATTGAAAAGGGTTTTCGTGAAATCTTTCCTGACGCTGACTATGTGACTTTACCTCTGGCTGATGGTGGTGAGGGTACGGTAGATGTGTTGTTGCAAGGTTTAGCAGGACAGAAGCGAACCTACCAAGTAGAAGGGCCGTTGGGTGAACTTGTAAACGCGGAGTGGGCGATACTTGAGCCATCCGCAAGCAATCAGAAAAAAACTGCACTGATTGAGATTGCTGCCGCATCAGGCTTGGATTTGTTAACACCAGAGCAGCGTGATCCATTGGTAGCCTCTTCATTTGGTACAGGTCAGCTCATTTTAGAAGCGATGCAGCAGGGCGCTCAAACGATCATTCTTGGCTTGGGTGGCAGTGCGACCAATGATGGTGGTGCAGGAATTGTACAAGCGTTAGGTGGTAGATTGCTTGATCGTGCAGGGCAAGAACTCAGCCGAGGTGGCGCTGCGCTAGCGGATTTAGCATCTATCGATCTTACCGACCTAGATTCACGCTGTGCTGATATCGAATTGATTGTGGCGTGCGATGTCGATAATCCACTGTGTGGTGATAATGGTGCCAGCCATATCTTCGGCCCACAAAAAGGAGCGACACCTGACCAAGTTGTGATGCTTGATACTGCGCTTGCGAACTTTGCTCAAGTTGCTGAGATGCAGGGTTGTGCTAGTGGCGATGAACCTGTTCACAAGCGCATTGGTTATGGCGCGGCTGGTGGTACGCCGATGGGACTTGGTTTGCTATTCAATATGCAGATTAAACAGGGCATTGAGATGGTACTCGATGTTTTACAAGCCGATGAAGTATTGAAAGGCGCAGACCTTGTGATTACCGGCGAAGGTCAGATGGACAATCAAACCCTGCAAGGAAAAACGCCTTATGGCATTGCTAAACGTGCGAGCTTGCAAGGCATTCCGACGATAGGGATTGCAGGATCTTTGGGCACTGAAGTCGAAGCCTTATATGGTGAAATGAGCAGCTTGTTCGGAACAGTGCGATCTCCTCAGTCACTCGAGCAAGTACTACGAGAAGCTGAATTGAACCTAACCAGAACGGCGAGGAACATTGCATCAACTCTGAGGTTAGGCCATGCCATTTTTAACTAAAGCGAAGTTATACATAGGCTTATTCGCAATGAAGTTCAATAGGTTTTATAGATAACAACGATAAATATAAACGATTATATTTTCTGCCAACTCAGGTCTATTCTTTATCCATATTGTTTTAGTGGTTTTTAAAGTATTGAATCCACTTAAATCTAAGATGTGGCAACGATGCGATATCTTTAACCTTAAGGAATAGACCATGAGTAAAAAACTGACCACAGCTGCGGGTTGTCCTGTCGCTCATAACCAGAATGTTCAAACGGCGGGCAAACGTGGCCCTCAACTGCTGCAAGATGTTTGGTTTTTAGAGAAATTGGCGCACTTTGATCGTGAAGTGATTCCGGAGCGCCGTATGCACGCGAAAGGTTCTGGTGCCTACGGGACATTTACTGTTACGCATGACATCACCAAATATACTAAGGCAAAGCTGTTTTCTGAAGTAGGTAAAAAGACCGACTTGTTTGCCCGTTTTACGACAGTCGCCGGCGAGCGTGGCGCGGCCGATGCTGAGCGTGATATTCGCGGCTTTGCATTGAAGTTTTATACTGAAGAAGGTAACTGGGATATGGTAGGTAACAACACGCCAGTATTCTTCCTTCGTGATCCTCTTAAGTTCCCAGATCTAAACCACGCGGTGAAACGTGACCCACGCACCAACATGCGCAGCGCGAAGAACAACTGGGATTTCTGGACCTCTCTACCTGAAGCGCTTCACCAAATCACGATTGTGATGAGTGATCGTGGTATCCCTGCGACTTACCGTCATATGCACGGTTTTGGTAGTCATACATTCAGCTTTATCAACTCTGATAATGAACGCTTCTGGGTTAAGTTCCACTTCAAATCTCAGCAAGGTATTAAGAACTTGTCTGATGCAGAAGCGGCACAAGTGATCGGCGATGACCGTGAAAGTCACCAGCGCGACTTGTTAGACAGTATTGACAACCAAGACTTCCCTAAATGGACGTTGAAAGTGCAAGTGATGCCAGAAGCGGATGCAGCGACAGTGCCATACAACCCGTTCGATTTGACTAAGATTTGGCCACACGCGGATTACCCGTTAATTGAGGTGGGTGAGTTTGAATTGAACCGTAACCCGCAAAACTTCTTCGCTGAAGTTGAACAGTCGGCATTCAACCCTGCCAACGTGGTTCCGGGTATCAGCTTCTCACCAGACAAGATGCTGCAAGGTCGTTTGTTTGCTTATGGTGATGCGCAGCGTTACCGTTTGGGTGTTAACCATCAGCATATCCCAGTGAACGCACCTCGTTGCCCAGTACACAGCTACCACCGTGATGGTGCGATGCGTGTTGATGGTAATTTCGGTAGCACATTGGGTTATGAGCCAAACAACGAAGGTCAATGGGCTGAGCAACCTGATTTCGCTGAACCAGCATTGAACCTAGATGGCGCAGCGGCGCACTGGGATCACCGCGAAGATGAAGATTACTTCTCGCAACCGGGAGACCTATTCCGTCTGATGACACCAGAAAAACAAGCGATTCTGTTTGATAACACAGCTCGTAACCTAGGCGGCGTACCTAAAGAGATTCAACTGCGTCATCTAAGACACTGTTACAAAGCCGACCCGGCATACGGCGAAGGCATTGGTAAACTGCTTGAAATCGATGTAAGCGAGTTTAATTCGTAATCGATAATGTAATTGGTTAATCAATAGGCCGTTGAGTGATGCACTCACGGCCTTTTTTGATCCTATGGCTTAATAAGCTATTGAATCTTAGTTGATATTTAATGATAGCTTTTGCCTATTAAATTAATAAACTCAGCCCATTATCTTTGTAAGAGTGATCGAATTATTCTACGACCATCAGTTTATAAAGTAGAAGAGTTTGAGATGAGTAACAGCGCATTAATCGTTGAAGGTGGGGCAATGAGAGGCATCTTCGCTGCCGGAGTGTTGGACGCCTTTATGGAAGACGATTTCCGTCCTTATGATTTTGCTATTGGCGTATCTGCGGGTGTGTCCAACCTAGTTGGTTACTTATCTCAAGCACCAAAACGCAGTTACAACGTGATCACCACGATGGCGACCGATAAAACCTTCTTCAACCCAGCTCGTTTTGCCAAGGGGGGTAACTTGGTGGACGTGAAGTGGCTATGGAATGAATCAAACCAACGCTACCCGCTTGATTGTGGAGAGATGTTTTCAAGTATCCCACTGATTGCCGCTGTGACGAATGTGGATACAGGCAGTGCCGATTACTATCATATTAAGCCTGAAAACCTGTCTAATGTGGTTGAAGCAACAACGGCTTTACCTATCGCTTATCGTGAAACTCCGTGCTTCTCTGGCGGTTGTTATACAGATGGTGGTGTCGCCGACTCGATTCCAGTTCGCGAAGCTTATCGCCGTGGCGCGCGCGATATTACCGTGATTCTTTCTCACCCACTTAGCTACCGAATGAAGCCGCAGAAGTATCAGTGGATGCTGAAAAAACTGTTAAAGAAATTCCCAAACATTGCGGAGTCGATGGCGGTGCGTGCTGAAAACTACAACCAGTCTTTGGAGTTCATTCGTAACCCTCCAAAAGATGCGACCATTAAAGTGATAGCGCCGCCAGAAGCGTTCGCGGTTAAGCGATTAACCATGGATCAAACTGTTCTGGACGCAGGTTATCATATGGGCGTGAAGGCAGGTGCGGAGCATCTGGCCATTCGCAAAGGCGTTTATGGTTTGGATTCCGAGGATTGTCATTTCTGCGTTTAGCTGCCGCGTCGATTAAGTTATAAATAATCGACTTTTTATCATTGGCATTGCGATAATCCTTATTAAGCATTTATATGGTTTATGACTTTATTTGTTTTATAAAATCAATAAAGTCATTTATTTGTCAGAGAACTATATTTTGTGATTTTGGATTGGATTTTATGGAGTGAATATTAATATGATCTATAACGATTAGTGTGTTGGTACTAATGATTTATTAGGGGTATGAAAATATGGGAAAAGTAACATCTAGAATGATAGCTACGCACGCTAACGTTTCACCTAGTACTGTTTCGAGATATCTTAATCGCAGTTCATTTATTGAAAAGGAAAAAGTTCAGGCTATTGAAAATGCAATGAGTGAACTTGGATATGAACAAAAGAAACCTCATACTCAAGCCGCGGCTCGAACAATGGTTATTGGTGTGCTTTCACCTAGTTACGATAGCAATCACGTAACCAGTATATTTTCAGGAATGAATCGAGCGGTATCAAAACATGTTTATCGAATTAATGTAGAAGTGAGTAATTACGACATTGATCGTGAGCGTCGAATCCTTAAAGATATGGTTGCTAAAAAAGTGGATGGCATGATCGTTATTGGCTCATTTCTAAGCGAGAAGGAAATAAGTCAGTTATTAAAAGGTGCTCCAACATTAATCTTTGGAACACCGGCATTATCGACAAATAATCATGGCAAAAAAAGTTACCGCAATTAAGCATGGATAATGAACTGGGAGCCTATTTAGCTGTAAACCATTTGATTCAAAAAGGTCATCGAAATATCGTACATCTTAGAGGGCCGAAAGATAACAGCGATGCAGATGCTCGTTACTCTGGTTTTGTTAGGGCAATGGAAAGTGCAGGGCTATCAGTGGAGCATGATTTAGTCACTTGGGGTGATTTTGACTCAGAAAAAAGTAGCCAAGCTGTTCGTCAACTTGTCTCTAATAGTCATGAGTTCACAGCAATATTTGCTTGTAATGATGAAAGTGCATTTGGTGCCATGCACGGTCTCTATCGAGAGGGACTATACGTACCTAAAGATGTGGCTCTAATAGGGTATGATGATATGCCACTTTCAAGTTATACCGTCCCACCGCTTACCACTGTTCGGTTACCTTTTGAGAAAATGGGCGAGTTATCCATAGCATACATATTGGATCTGATATCAGGTAATAAACCGAAATATAAGATGCCAACAATGCAGCTTATTATTCGAGAGTCCACCTAGACTGAATATTTTAGACTTTGGCAGAGATAAAAAGGCAGCTACTTAGAAAAGTAGCTGCCTTTTCTTTTTAATATGCCCTATGGACTAGGCAGAAAATCAAGATGTGGTTACTTATTACCACCAAGCTTCAAACTGAGCGCCGAAGCTAACAGAGTCGAACTTGTCGTTTGCTACGGAAGAGTGCTCGCCAAAAGAGACTTCGCTCCAATGCGTGTCTTTCTCTGCGTATGTTACGTATAAGCGGATATGAGGTACATCACCAAAATGGAATTTTTGAGAAAGTGTCGCTTTAGCTGATGTATTTGTACCATCATAAGTCTTTGATTTTGCTTGTTGGTAACCAAGTTCTACCTCAGTTTGAGTGAACGAGCTCCAGTTGTAGCGTGGGCGAATACCCGCATTGAACCATTCTTTGCCATCTTTGTTATCAAAGTCCATGTCAATGTCTTCGAATGCAATAGAATAGCCAGCGCTCCACTTGTCGTTGAATGTGTAGTTACCGTGGTTAAACAGTCGAACACTGCTGCCAGGTGCTTCAACGTTAACGATCTGAGTTCCAGACCAACCAGCAACACCAATACCGTCGGTATATTGCAACGTTAAGATGTTATCAAAACCCGCAAAGTTACCGCGGTGAGAAGCCGTTAACATGTAACCGGTCGTTTGAGCGTTCGTGACGGTCTCTTTTAAAACTTCATCATCAACGACACTAGCAAGGTTAACACCAAGTGCTAGCTTACCGCCCGGTACTTCGATGTTATGAACACGCAGCTCTGGAAGGTGGACAGCGGTAATGAATCGCTCATCTTCTGCTGGTGTATCACCGGGGTTTGTCATCTCGCCGTTGTTGTAGTTATAAGTGACATCCATCAACATACCTGGCAATTCGATGTCACGAAGACCAAAGCCACGGCCGTAGTTATCCCAATACTCGTAATCTAGCATGTCATCAGCAATAGAACGTGGGTAGAGTTTACCCGCCCACATACTTGTTACGTCGCTGCCGAACACACCGTGCAGTTGTCCCCAAACTTGCATCACATCGAAAGAGTCAGAGATGCCACCACCAAACTCTTGAACATCATGCCAAGAACCTATCATGACGCCAATTTCTCCGCGTTGACTACCTTCAGAGAAAAGATCTGATTTAAGACCAAACTCTAGCCAATCGTCTTCGTTACCTAAGCGATATTTACCCGCGGCACCTTCAGCGGATATGTAATCAGGGTGACCATTTCCGTTACTGCTGTTTGGTGAAATATGAGCACCAGCACGCATGTAACCAAAGAAATCAATATCAGAGGTTGCCATTGCACTTGATGTGAAAAGCATTGCACCACCAGGGCGTCCGCATGAATGGTTAAGATTTAGCCATCGATGTAAATCCAGCCATAAGAACTTGTTCCAAGTAGGCAGGCTTCATCATACACCGCTTCTGTTTCATCGGTACGCTAATCTTGGTTGACTCAGCTCTGAGCATGTTCAGTGCCATATGTCTTAATCCCGCCATGTTTTCAGCAGCATTTTCTCTATAAATCTGACAAGCATCTTCACCCATACTGACATCTAAAATCCAATGCATGGATTCAATGCCCCAGTGGGCACGGATAGCCTCTCTTGCCTGCTCTGAGGTCAGTTCTGCTGAACTAATGTAGTAACGATACTCCAACTCTGGAGCCTTGCCTTTTGTTGCTCGGTAGTTTTCGACCATCACAATACTGGTTAACCTATCCCAAGTGGAGAAGTCACCCTCCAACTCACGAGCACTCAGGATATGACAAGTACGCGCTTCAATCCGGCCCTTCTGCTTCTCAACTTGATACCTATCCCAGTCAATCGGATCTCGCCGGCGTGAGGAGAAGGCGGACTGAATCGAGGCCGCTAACTTGCCTTGATTACCCTTAACCGATAATAAGTAATCACCGCCTTTGCTCGTGATAGCCTTTGCTATCTTAGTCTGGCAGGCCATCGCATCAATCGTCACGATAGCACCTCGTAAGTCGAGCATCTGGAGGAGTGCAGGTATCGCTGTGATTTCATTACTCTTAGCATCGGTTTTTAGCTGACCTAATACGAGTTGATTAGCACAGGAATAAGCACTCACCATGTGAATGGTGCTTTGCCTGTCGTTTCTGTCATAGGAACCCCGTAAAGTTTTGCCGTCAATGGCTACCACTTCACCACCAGTTAACTTGTGCACTGCTTTCATCCAGGCTAGAAAGCAATCTCGAACTCTGCCGGGTCGATGTTTGAAATCAGACGAGCAAAGGTATCATCAACCGGCACACCTTTTTCGAATAAACCATGTTTAAGAAACCATTCATGGTGTCCGAGAACATACTCGCGAATATCAGTCCAGCCTTGACCTCCGGCTATTACGGCACAAATTGAACCAAATAAAATGTCGAACAGAGGATAGTCTACTTTTGCGCTTTGTCGTTCGTCTCGAATGATGCTGAAATACGTTTTGATGGTATCTAAATTCATGGGTGCTCCTCAAAAGAGGAGAATAAGATCACAACCAACCCATCAGGTCAACGTTAGTCAACCATTGGGCGAAAAATGTTCATGATCTTGCCCTGATTGCACCACAAGCTAAGGTTATTTTAGTTGGTTTAAATTTCATTTTATACCTATATTTATTAAAGGACTAATTAAGAAAATATTTTATTAATTATTGTCAGTGTTTAAGCCTGTTTTTTTATCGGCTAACCCTACTGATTGGATGGAAGTATTCTATATTTTGTTATAGGTAGTTTAATGTGAGGAGAATAGAGTTTTTAAAATGGCTTTATATTTACCATATCAAAATGGTTCATGGTTAACTTTATGTTTTTATTGTAATAAATTAAATCTCCCTTGCTTGGTTTCATGACTGTTTCTCTATGTGAGATGAGGGTCAATATATTTATTGAACTGTTTTTTCTATTTTTTTTGTCAAGGAAAATAAAAGCCCACGTATTTTTGTGGGCTTTTTTTTAATTATAAAAAATTACATGTGACAGAAGTTAAATTATTAGGCATTCCATGAGATATTTGCAAGGACAACATTAAGCTTACCTTTTGTATACAGCATAAATGGTGTATCTAAATATCGTAAGTCAACACCTTGGTCGATAAAGGCCTGACAAGGAACAGAGACTTTAATAAAATCATCGCTTTCAATTAATAGCTCAGTAATATCAACAGATGCGACTCCAATTGGCTCTTCGTTCTTAGTCCATTTCTGTAGTGACAATTTAACAGGCTCGGTTGGTGCCTCTTTTACTTTAATTTCAAAGGTAATTGACCCGTTACGATATTGAGAGAAATCTTCTACCGAACCGTCTCCGACTTGGATATACGTCGCGCCAAATTGCTCATTAAAGTTGACCTTAATCGCATCTTGTTGCTGTTCATAGTTATAGGGTTCGGTGTTAATCGCTTCAATCGCCATTGGGTTGTTTCTTGAAACTTCAGAACCGATCCAATGTCCGAGGTCTGAGATTTTTAAGTTGTAGTCGCCAATGTTTGAACGAACCCCGTACAGATGCTTAGATTCAGTTGCCGTTTCTGTTTGGTTTACAACATCAATATCCAGTTCAATGTTATCAAGGTCGCGTGTTTGCTTACGATCAGTATAGTTAAGGCCGTATCCGTATTCGAACAGTGGAGCGTGTTCACCGTTTGGATCTTGCTCGTTCTCTGGGCAAACATAGTTAGGTATGTGCTGTGGAATGCGGTTAACTGTCACACTGCGCTTTTTGTTTGGCCAAGAGTATGAAAGTTGACCAACAAAGTCATAACGAATATTGTCATTTTCATCACGAATGAGGACATCGGTGATACCCATGCCTTCGCTACCAGGAAGGAAAGCGGCTACGAATGCTTCTGATTGAGCGATTTCTTCGTTGAGGTAAAGAGGACGACCACTAAAGAAAATGCTAATGACTTTAACGCCCTGCTTATTTAATTTAGCGACTTTCTCGCAATCCGATCTATAGCTGCGTTTGAGCTTTGAAAACTCCAGCGATTGCCACGCTTTGATATCTCCCATCATTTCAGCGTAAGGATCTTCGCCAAACACAACGACAGCGACATCACCTGCTTTAATATCTGAACTTAAATCTAGGTCAAAGGTTACGTTCTCTGTTCCAAGTTCAGCTTCAAGTGCCATTTTAACGGTTGTTGCACCAGGGAAATCGTCGAGTGTATTTTCATCCCCTTGCCAGGTTAGGTTCCAACCACCGGATTGTTTTTGTAAATCGTTAGCAGCGCTGCCGGTTAGAATGATTTTCTGGTCACGAGATAGAGGAAGAATATCATTGTTGTTTTTAAGCAAGACAAGAGATTTACGCACAGACTCACGGGCAATCTTACGGTGAGATTGAGCACCAAGTTGCGCTTGTTTTCCAGCAAATTGGCGTAGGCTAGGGCGAGGCTTATTCCATAATCCAGCACGCATTTTCACACGCAGAATGCGGGTAACGGCATCGTCAATACGAGCCATAGAAATAACGCCGCTATTTACTGCTGACAAGGTTGATTTTATTACCCCTTTCCAGTGTTCACGAACTGGAACCATAAGAACATCATTTCCCGCATTAATCGCGTAAACGGCGTCAGTATCGGTACACTTACTTACCTCTGCATGGCCGTTCCAATCGGTAACAATTAGGCCATCAAAGCCCATTTTTTCTTTAAGTACGTCGGTAAGCAGGTACTTACTTCCGTGAATTTTTAGGTTGTATTCTTCACCTTGTTCAGGTGAATGGTCATAGTTCGCATTATCTTCCCAGCTATTGAAAGAAGACATGACCACCTGTGCACCTGCTTCTAGGCCACTAAAGTAACCCATCGCATGGATGTTGATCAGGAGCTCTTCACTGTAGCCATTTACACCACGATCGATACCTGTGCGTGTACCACCGTCACCGACAAAGTGCTTAACGTTTGAAAGAACACGTTCCTCGCTTTTTAATTGCTCCGCGTCACCTTGTAAGCCCTGTACCATTTTCGCGGCATACTCGAAGGTCACTGCAGGATCTTCAGATTAACCTTCATAAACGCGGCCCCAACGATAATCACGTGGTGTTGCTACGGTTGGTGCAAATGTCCAATCAAGGCCGGTTGCTACAACTTCACGAGCGGTTACTTCACCAATACTATGGATTAGTTCAGGATCTCGAGCACATCCCAATCCGATGTTATGAGGAAAGACTGTTGACCCGAATACGTTGTTGTGACCATGAACCGCATCGGTTGCCCATACAAAAGGTATTCTAAAGCCACGACCTTCAAACATTTTTTCTGTTGCTTCCCAGAACGTATCTGCGCAATCAGCCCAATCTTGAGCAGAAGCATGTTTGTTTTCGTTTGGCCAAGCGCCGCCACCGTTAAGAATCGAACCGAGTTTATATTCGTACACTTCTTCAGGTGTCACTTCACGCAGGTTAGGTTGGATCATCTGTCCAACTTTTTCTTCTAGTGTCATTTGTTGAAGAATTTCAATTATTTTATCTTCAATAATAGGATCTTTCTTAATAGCTGATTCAATCGTTGGCCAATCCTTAAAATAAGGAAGACTATTTTTAATTGTCATTATAAACACCTAAATAATATAAATTGATGGATTTCTAATACGGCGGATACTACCTTTGAAATTCCTCTTTTGTTTGTGATCGTGATCTTGTTCTTATGACTCAAGGTTTTATATTACTCAAAACTAAATTCGGTACACATTTTAGTATGATTCCATGAATTGTTTTTATGCTATCAATATTTTGTTATATAAATTCAGTGATTTATTGTGAAATTTATTATTCTTCTAGTACGAGGTTAGCGATGGTGGATAATTGCGAGTGATGTGAATTATGAAGTTGTATGAATTTTATTCAAATATAGGCCGTATTAGCGTGACGTAAATCGTTTTCAACCAATAATGCGTGAAATCATTCAGTTTTAATTGATTTTAATTGTTATTTATCAGTTGTTTACTGTGAATTGTTTTTTGATGGTGTAAATGGCTCGAGAATAAATTTTAGTGCTTGGATCACAATTTATAGAGGTATAACTCTGTATCATCCGCATCAGATGAGAAGTTCTTTATTGCTTCCTTAAATATAAAGTAACAATAATATTAATAGCGTTGGAGGTATGATGTATAGCAAAGGTTTATACCGTAAAATATATTCTGGAATACTAGGTAAGATTGTCGGTGTATATGTTGGAAGGCCTTTCGAGGGTTGGGGTTATAGTCAAATAAGTAAAACCTTTGGCGATATCAATTGCTATGTAAACGAAGAAGTCAATCACCCTTTGATTTGTAGCGATGATGATATTACCGGTACATTTATGTTCACTCATGCTCTAGAAGATCATTTATTTCGTAAGGACTTCTCTTCAGTACATATCGGTCAAACTTGGTTAGATATCCTGATCAAAGGGAAAACCGTTCTTTGGTGGGGCGGGTATGGTCAATCAACTGAGCATACAGCTTGGCAAAATCTAAAAAATGGTATTCCAGCCCCAAAAAGTGGTTCAATCAAAACGAACGGACAAACAGTCGCGGAGCAAATTGGCGCTCAAATCTTCATTGACGGTTGGGGAATGCTTAACCCAAATATGCCGGATAGAGCAGCAAATATGGCTCGTGAAGCTGGTTTAGTTAGCCACGATGGTGCTTCGGTTGACGCTGCAGTTGTTATTGCTGTGATCGAATCCTTAGCATTTAACGAAACGAATCTAGATACATTGATTGATTCGGCACTGAGTCATATTAGCCAAGACAGTATCATCCCAAAAGTCATTGCAGATGTGCGCCAATGGCACAGTGAAAACCCACAGGATTGGCGCTACGCTTTTACTCAACTTCGCGAAAAGTATGGCTACGATAAATTTGACGGTACATGCCATGTTGTTCCTAATCATGGATTGATCATCCTTTCTCTACTTTATGGACAAGACAACTTCCACAAAGCGATGATGATTGTTAATACCGCAGGGTGGGATACAGACTGTAATGCAGCAAACGTTGGTTGTATTAACGGCATTCGTTTAGACCTAGACAGTATTAATGACGGTTATGACTGGCGTGGTCCTGTTGCTGATCGTATCTTGTTACCTACAGCTCACATTCATGAACATATTTCAGATGCGCTGCGTGAAGCAGACAAAATGATGGAATTGGTTGTCCGCTGGCATACCGGTGAAACACTACCGAAAAAACCGCGTTTCCACTTCTCTCTTCCGGGCGCAGTCCAAGGCTTCCAATTAGACAGCAAACATAACCATGTAAGAACAGCGGCACTGTCTAATCCAGATAGTGCATTGACGATTGATTACAAAAATCTGATTTCCGGTGTTCCACTGAAAGTCAAAACAGCCACGCATACAGACAAAGAATGCAAGGTTAACGAATCATCTTACCATGTTGTTGGCAGCCCAACGCTTTACCCTGGTCAAGATGTTGTCGCGGAACTTGAACTTACAAAAGAAGCAAATGCTGACGTTGATATTCGTTTGTTTATCGAAATGTACGATACAGCGCTAAACATCACGACAGTTTCAAGCGAGTTTGTGCGATTAAATGCTGGTGAGCGAAATAGCCTTCAATGGGCGATTCCTCAGGCTAACTTCAAGATGATTGCGAATATTGGCATCGAGATTACCGGTACTATAGAAAGCTCGCAACACGGTCAAATCAAGCTTCACTCTCTAGACTGGACAGGTACGCCGACTCAGACGATTGGTTTTGATAATACGCCGCACCATGAAATTTGGGAAAGTAGTTTCATTAATACGATGGACACCAAAATCAAGTTTGATAATCAAGACATCTACCGTTTCGTAAATGATGACATCACAGACCCTGGTGTATTCGCATTTGGTAGCCAAGATTTTGAAGACTATGAACTGAGCATTCGCTTGGTACCGCAAACAAAAAATGCGTTTGGTCCTATCGTTCGCTACCTCGGCCTCACACGTTATTACCGAATAGAACTGACAAAAGATGACACCGCGATTTTGATGCATGAATCATTTGGTGAATCTCGTATTATCGCTGTCGCCCCGTTTGAGTGGCAACCGCATAATGCTTATGAGTTTAAGGTCAAGGCTGTAGATGACCATTTTGAATGTTCAATAAATGGTGTTGATACCTTTAGTGTTAAAGACGCAGCGATGCCAGAGACATTCAAATGCGGTGGAATTGGGTTCTATAACTCATTAGGCCCTGTTCACTTTACTGATATGAAGATTATTTCTGTTGACGCTCTTAATAGCTAATACGGTGTTAAAGCCGAATACTCTACAAACAATAAGGATAGGTATGAAAAAGTTACAATTAAGCACTGTATCTGGCGTTATCGCTGCGGCTCTATTTTCTACGGCTGCGCTTGCTGGAGAGCAAGTGACACTTAATGTCGCTGCATTTGCAAACTATGACCAAGTTGTTCGCTTGATTACGCCTGATTTTGAAAAACAATATCCGAACATCAAAATTAACCTACGATCGCTGTCGTTCCAAGATCACCACACCGCTCTGACAACATCACTGTCTACAGGCGCTAACGTACCTGATGTTGCTGCACTAGAAGTGGGCTTCATTGGTCGTTTAGCAAATGCTGGTGGCTTAGAAGATCTAAACCAAGCCCCTTATAATGCGGGTAGTTTCGCCGAGAGATTCTCACCATTTACTGTACCACTAGGTAAAAATAACCGCGGTGAGCAAGTGGCTATTCCTGTGGATATTGGTCCGGGCACGATTTTTTACCGTTCTGATGTGTTGGAATCAGCAGGAATTAGCGCTGAAGAGATGCTGAAAGATTGGGATAGCTTTGTCGAAATGGGCAAAAAGCTAAAAGAGAACAACGGCAGCTACATTGTTGATAATGCTTCGACAGCAATGAAAATTGTACTACGAAGCGGTTTAGACGAAGGTCAGTCCGTTTATTTTGGTGAAGACAATAAGATCTTAGTTGAAAGTGACCGTTTCAAAGAAGCGTTCCGTGTCGGCAAAGAGCTGTTTGATAACGACTTGTCTGCAGAAGTAAACCAGTGGAGTACCGAGTGGAACGAAGGTCTGCGCCGTGGTGATATCGCGACTCAAATGTTCGGGTCTTGGTTTGTTGGACACATTCGTGACTTTATCTCGCCTGATACTGATTATTGGCGTACTGCGCAACTACCAGGTGGCACTTACGCAAGCTGGGGTGGAACATTCTTATCAATTCCAGCACGAGCTGAGCATAAAGAAGAAGCGTGGACATTCATTAAGTACATGTCTGATCGCGTTGAAACTCAGGTTGCAGCACTAGAGTTCGGTACATTCCCTTCTTCTGTTGAAGCGCAACAAGCGCCTGAAATGAACGAAGAGATGACCATTCTTGGTAATCAGAAAGCGCGCTTGATCTGGCGTGAATCGGCAGAGCGTATTCCTGCTATTTCAGCTCACCGTCACGACCCAATTGCAGAGCGCATTATTGATGATGCATTTGAAAAAGTGATTAACCATAACGTCGATATCGATAAAGCGTTGTCAGATGCAGCTAAATTGATTAAGCGTCGCGCTCGTCGTTAATTTAAAAATAAATAAACTTTGCGGCTACGACTCTTGTAGCCGCGTTTCTCGCTAGCAAGTTCCACTTTTCTAAAGGTACAAATAATGAGTTCCGTTACTTTCGAAAACGTAAAAAAAGCGTACGGTCAAACGCAAGTAGTTAAGCAATTCGATCTTCATATCGATAATGGTGAGTTTGTGGTTTTTCTTGGCCCATCTGGTTGCGGAAAATCAACGACACTTCGTATGCTTGCTGGTCTAGAAGACATTACTTCAGGCGATATTCGAATTGGTGATCGTTTGGTGAATGATCTTCATCCAAAAGATCGCGACACTGCGATGGTGTTCCAAAGCTACGCGCTGTATCCGCACATGACAGTGGAAAAAAACATCGGTTTCCCAATGAAAATGGCCGGTGTTAAAAAAGAAGTCATCGCTGAACACGTTAAAGAAGTAGCTGAATCGTTAGAGCTTACCCCTTTGTTGAAGCGCTACCCAAAAGCACTCTCTGGTGGTCAACGCCAGCGTGTTGCTATGGGGCGTGCAATGGTTCGAGTGCCATCGGTATTCTTGTTTGATGAACCACTGTCTAACCTTGATACTAAACTTCGTGGAACCATGCGTGCTGAGATTAAAGCAATGCATAAGAAGATTAAAACTACGACACTGTATGTTACTCACGATCAGGTTGAAGCAATGAGCTTAGCTGACCGAGTCGTTATCTTAAAAGATGGTTATGTTTCGCAAGTAGGTACACCAAAAGAAATCTTTGAATCGCCTTGCAGTAAATTTGTGGCGACATTCATTGGCGCGCCAGAGATGAACATTCTTTCTGCACGAGCAACGTCATCAGATGACACGATTGTGACAGTGGGTGAGCAAACCGTTACGTTAAATAAAACACACGATTTGCCAACATTTGATATCGAATATGGTATTCGCCCAAGTGATTTCTATCTAAATCGTCAAACGGTTCAGTCTGACAATATTGGTACCTTAACAGTCACCGTTAATATGGTTGAGCTTCTGGGTTCAAATTACCACCTTCACTGTTCTTTGGACGGACAAAATATTCTGGCGGAAGTTGAATCTCCAACGGGCTTAGAAGAGTTAGAAAATCAGCAAATCGAACTTTACTTCGACCTAAACCGTACACACCTGTTTGACCTAGAAGGTCTTACAATTACTGGCACTGCGCAGGGGTAATTATGTCTGACGCTATTATAACTAAAAGTGAGCCTGTACAAACTGTCTCTCGGATAGAGAAGCTAAAGGCCAATAGCCACAAGTGGATACCGTACGTATTCATCAGCCCATTCTTTATCGTATTTGCAATTTTTGGTTTATTCCCAATGTTGTTCTCTCTGTTTCTATCGTTCCACTACTGGGAGCCAGCAGCAGGATTTGGTGCAATGGAGTGGGTAGGGCTTGAGAACTACATCTTTACTCTTGGTGATGATTGGTTCCATACATCTCTATACAACACGTTTTGGATGGCACTTGCTTCGGGTATTCCACAGCACTTAGTGGCGATTCCTTTAGCATTCTTTATCCATACCGCTTTCAAGCGTGGTCGTAATACCATCATGGGTTTGTATTTCTTGCCATACATTACTTCGACGGTAGCGGTAGCGATGATCTTTACTACGCTATTCTCTCGTGACTATGGCTTGATCAACATGATGTTGACCTCTATCGGTACGATCAGCATTGGTGACTTCCAACCGTTTGCGATCTTATTCCCAACGGAAAATATTGACTGGAATCAGCCTGAATACACTAAGACGATGGTGTCGTTTGTTGTTTTCTGGCGCTATGTTGGTTGGAATACCATTTTGTACTTATCAGCAATGCAGACAATTCCTAAAGATCTTTATGAAGCAGCAACGATTGATGGGGCAACCAAGCTTAAGCAGTTCTTCTACATTACGCTGCCTATGCTTAAGCCAATGATGTTCTTTGCAGTTACGCTTTCCATTATCGGTAGCCTACAGATCTTTGAAGAACCATTCATTATTACCGATGGTACTGGTGGTATCGACCAAGCTGCAAAATCGGCCGCGATGCACATGTACATCACTGCATTCCAAGAGGGTGATTTTGGTACAGCGTCAGCAATATCTTGGTTCTTATTCTTAATAATTGCGGCCCTTACGTGGGGTAATAACAAAATCTTTGCTGATAAAGAGAGCGAGAGCTAATCATGAAAATCAAATTTACACTTAGTGAGCTTGTCGCGTACGGATTTGTCATAATGGGCGCGTTGATGATGCTGATACCGTTTTACTTTATCTTCATCTTTGCGACTCACGATAACCAAGCGATTCTTTCTGTCCCACCGCCAATGTGGTTTGGTGATCAGCTGGGCGTGAACCTTAACGCTCTGATCGGTTATCTTCCGCACTTTTGGAAGAATTTAGGTTGGTCATTCTACATCGCACTGATTACGACGATATTGAATCTACTGTTCTGTTCATTGGCAGGTTATGCGTTCGCAATGTTCGAGTTTAAACATAAGAACCGTCTGTTCGTGTTTGTAATGGCTACGATGATGCTGCCAGCGTTCTTAAGTATGATTCCTACCGCTTTGATCATGTCTTGGTTAGGCTGGATGAACACACCAAAAGCGCTATATATTCCAATGGCGGTGGGTGCGATGGGGATCTTCCTTATGCGTCAATACATCAGCTCTGCAATTCCAAGAGAGTTGATTGAAGCGGCTCGTATGGATGGGTGTGGTGAATTCTCGATTTTCTTCAGAATCATTATTCCTTTGATCACACCAGCATTGGGAACATTAGGTCTGGTGACATTCATTGGCCAATGGAACAACTTTATGGGCCCACTTGTTGTTATGAACGACATGGAGATGTTCACGCTTCCACTAGCCCTTCGTTCACTGCAAGGCAGTACGGCGCTTATCCCTTACGGCGCGATGTTTACTGGTATTGCGGTCGCGGTTTTACCATTGATGATCTTGTTTGCTATCAGTTCTCGACAGCTGATTGCAGGTCTAACGTCCGGTGCTGTCAAAGGCTAGAAGTTCAGTTTTGATTTGGAGTAACAATATAGACTTAAGTACAAAACTTGTTCTGTTTATTATCAATAGACTATAAATAGGTGAGATTTTTTACTATCTGAATAATGTCATTACAACGACTTTTCAGTTGAAAAAGCACTGTGAAGCGCTACCAAATGATTGGTTTTATCATCAGAAGGTCAAGACATTTGAAGACAGTGAACTAAGACGTATTAAATAGACGAAAGAGCCACGCGAGTTCATTTTTTGGGCTAGCGTGGCTTCATATTTAATCTAAGAGCAACTCAGCTATTAAACCAGTTCATTGCCGCTGGTGTTGCCTGCAAAGAAAGCATCAACGCTGGTTAGGGTTGTATTGGCGATGTTGAACAGAGCATCTTTGGTTAAGAAAGCTTGGTGACCTGTGAACAGCACGTTGTGACAAGCAGATAGGCGACGGAATACGTCATCGACAATCACATCGTTAGACTTGTCTTGGAAGAACAGCTCTTTCTCGTTGTCGTAAACATCAAGGCCAAGCGCGCCAATCTTACTCTGCTTAAGCGCTTCAATAGCTGCAGTTGAATCTAGCAGTTCACCGCGACTAGTGTTGACGATCATCACGCCATTTTTCATTTTCTCAAATGCAGTCGCATCTAATAGATGGTAGTTTTCTTTACTCATAGGGCAGTGCAAAGAAATCACGTCAGAATCTTGATAAAGCTCATCCAGTTCAACGTATTTAGCACCTAGTTCAACGGCTAATGGGTTTGGATATGGGTCGTAGCACAAGATGTTCATCCCCAAACCTTTCAGGATTCGCATAGTTGCTAGACCAATCTTCCCTGAACCAATCACACCAACGGTTTTACCGTGGAAGTTAAAGCCTACCAAGCCTTCAAGGGAGAAGTTCGCATCACGAGTACGTTGGTATGCCTTGTGCAGCTTACGGTTCAAACACATCATCATGCCAACCGTGTGTTCTGCTACTGATTCTGGTGAATAAGCCGGAACGCGCACCACTTGCAGGCCAAACTCTTTGGCTGCGTCTAGGTCGACTTTATCGAAGCCCGCACAGCGCATCGCAATCAGCTTAGTGCCGCCTTGTGCAAGAATCTCTAACACGTCTCGCGATAGGTCGTCGTTTACAAATGCACACACCACTTCGTTGTCGTGCGCCATTTTTGCCGTGGTTGTAGTGAGGCGAAAATCATGGAAATGAAACTCAGCGTTGAGATCGCCTTTCGCAAGGTTGAATGATTTTTCGTCGTATGATTTTGAGCTAAAAAAAGCAATGTTGAGCATGGCTTCCTCTCTTACCTAAAAAATGAATACCCCAATTATGTTTATTTGATAAGGGGTTAAAATTAACAACTCTGTTCAGTGTGCTAGAGTTTTTTTCTCTTGTCTATCAACATTAGTCATTGTAATTACTATGGTTATTTGGTCTTTTGTCGTAATTTACTGAACATTAAAAATCACATTACGATGTCGCTTGCTTATAAGTTCATCAATACTGAGCAGATCTTACTTTCGGGTGTTGAACATCTTCTTAGTCTCTTTTTCTGACCAGAAGTTAATGTTGAATTGCGCGTCGTCACTCAGTTCTACTCGGTGCCAATATTGAGGCGGACTTGTAGCAAATTGTCCTGCGTTGATGACAACGGTGACTTCTGGTTCTGTCGCATCCGCGTTTGCAAAACCATGGTAGGTAACCGTGCCTTCCATAACACATAATTGACCGAATACACCCTCAGCAGTGTTGTGGTGACTAATTAACGCGGCAGGTACGTTGTCTTTAGTGAAAAACGGTGTTGAACGTTGGATTTTCCAGTGTGACGGAATACGTAAATGACTCATATAAAACCTCTTATCTGACTGTTCTTTGAAATAGATACTTCGGTGTTTTAGGTGGCCTATCTTTACCAGTAATTTTCACTGCTGAATTGACCAGGCTTTCTCCGTAGATGCTTTTCGAAACCTAAACTTGTTAGTGCGTCACTTGTGTCTCGAACCATTTGCGGATTGCCGCAAAGGTAGAAGAAACTGCGGGTTTGATTGAAAGCGACAGACGCGGCTTGCTCAAGATCGCCTCCAAGTAACAAACTTGGGATTCGTCCGCGCAAAGTTCCGGTAACTGATTCTCTAGAAATAATTGGCACATATTTAAGTTTTCCTTGAAAGTGATCGACGAGTTGAGTGATACGGTCTCGATAAGTCAGGTCTTGTTCTGTTCTTACGGCATGAACCAATACAAGGTTGTTGAATGACGCGGCTTTTTCTGAAGCCAATCCATTCTGCTGTTGGATCTGCATGCTTTCGAGCATTGAGATAAATGGGCCAATCGCGGTTCCGGTTGAAAGCATCCATAGATCGTCGACGTTCTCTGGGATCTCATCCAATGTCATAAAGCCGCTTGGGTCTTTGCCGACAAAGATGTCATCGCCTGCCTTCAATTCATGAAGCTGGGGCGAGAGCTGACCGTTTTGATCCTTAATAATCAAAAACTCTAGATGCTGATGACCTTGCTCATGTTCCGGCGCATTGACCATTGAATAAGCACGTCTCACGAACTCATCTTCACTATTTAGCAAACCGAGCTTAGTAAACTGACCTGCCTGATAAGGGGAGACAGGAGCACTGACTTGGAGTGAGAACAATTGTTCTGTCCACTCTGTCTTGTGTAGGACTTTTCCGGTTACCAAACCATGAGGAATATCTGTCATATCATCACCTTTATGAAGAGAAGTTATCTCATTAAGGATACTCAACTATTTACATTTTGGAGTTGCATGTACCATGCCAATAATGAGAATGCTTATCAATACTGACTTGATGGCTGGAATTGATTGTTTTTGTGTCAAAAAGACCCTTTTATAAATTGGTCCAAATGACTCATGTGTGTGTTTGTTGTGTGCGTGGTGCGTTGTTTTGGGGGATTTAGAGCCGAGCTTTCGCAAAGTCCGAAGAGTGGTTTGACCCCTGAAGTATTGCACTAATAACTAAAGAGAATAATTTATAGATGCGTATAATGGCGGCTTTCGATCTCAATATAGCCGTGTTTTATGCTTGATAATCTTCGTATGGCCTTGAACGTACTGTTCGTGACCATCAATACTGCAATGACTGCGTTTACCGTGAGTTTCTTTGGCCTCATCAAACTGATTCTGCCAATCTCTGTTGTACAGAAGTCGTGTACTCGTTTAGCTAACTTCACATTTTGGTGCTGGGCTTCGCTCAACCTTTGGATGTTGAACGTGAACAACGACATCGAGTGGCAAGTGGAAGGCGGGGAAGATATCTCGACCAAACAGTGGTATTTGATGATGTCGAATCATCTGAGTTGGGCGGATATCGTGATCTTGTCTTCTATCTTGAAAGACAAAATGCCGATGACTAAGTTCTTCCTTAAGCATGAACTGCTGTACGTCCCATTTGTTGGGTTGGCATGTTGGGGGCTAGATATGCCCTTTATGAGACGCCATTCTCGTGAGTTTTTGCTGCGTAACCCAGAGCGTCGTAATGATGACTTCGATGCAATCAACAAAGCGTGTACTAAGTTCAAACTTGCACCGACAACCTTGGTGAACTTTGTTGAAGGGACTCGTGCCAACCACGACAAACTAGCGACAGTCAAAACACCTTATCGTCACTTACTCAAGCCTAAAACCGGCGGTGTGGCGTTTGCTCTATCGGCAATGGGTCCAATCTTAGATGGTATCGTCGATGTTACTTTGGCTTATCCGGAAAACCAGACTTCTCCATTTGAAGATATGCTGAAAGGCAAAATGACCAAGGTAGTCGTGCGTATTAAACTGCATGCAATGGATGAGAACGTGAATGGTAACTACTTTGAAGATAAGGCATTTAAACGTCGCTTCCACAGTTGGTTGAACAATACGTGGAAAGAGAAAGACGACTATCTTGATACAGTTTATGGTGTTGATACGCCCTCTGAGGTTGAAACGACTGGTGAGCCTGATGCGGTTCATAAGAAATAAGAGCAGTAAGCTTAAACCAAATTGATAGCATTAAAAAAGCCGATAGTTCATTGAACTGTCGGCTTTTTTATTTAATCGGCTTTACTAACGGTAAGCGATAAAGTTAGTACTTACTATAATCTAGTGGTAGTAAAATCAATGCTATATGCAGAACAGGTGAGGACTAAATCGCTTGGTATGCATCAATGATGTGCTTCACTTCGCTGGGTTTACCTTGCTGCTCTTGGCCTTGATGAATGCGAAGATAATGCTGCAATGTTTTGGCTTTGTATTGCTGTGATACCTTCATTTGTTCATCACAACTTGGTGTCCAGATCTTGTCACCTACGTTTGATATCTCGCTAATGTTTTGGCTATTTTCTGAATCACCTTGGTTATTACTCACCAATAACACCTCGTAGTAACGACGGTTCTCTTCGAGCAACATTTCATCAATAAGACCAAAATTGAGCGCCTTTAAATGGCTTCTCAACTCGAATTGCTGATGCACCGGACAAAGCAAGAAATCGATCGCTTTGTTTGGGTGTTGACGATGAATGTCATCGACGAGTTTCTGAGTGAGATCGCCACCGACGCCTGCAATAATAACTAGGTGTTTGCCAGTATGTTTCTCAAGCGGAATAGCGGCGACATCCATGCAGTAGACTTGCCATTGACTGGTAACCGTTTGTTCAGCTTTATTATCTTGTGGAAAGTAGTGCGCTAGCTTGTCTTCAAGTTCACTCATTAGAGACGGGACAATATCGACAAAGTGAATCTGAGGTGCTTTATTATCCGACAACAGTTGAACACCCAAAAAGCCATGATCACAGCAACAGTCCCAAATATGCTGGTAGTCATTGCTGACAAGGGAGTGGAGAGTTTGCAGTCGGTTACTTAGCTTCATAAGATTCGTGTCGTTAGAAAAGGGGATATTGTCTTATCGAAGGCGCATTGTAATGACTTTCTAGAAAAACAAAAGCACCTTGAATTTGGAACCCTAGGTGCTTTGTCGTGTGTGATAATCTACAGGCTTGTTGGAATGCGTTTAAGATGCTTTGGCAACGGCTCTGATGTGGCTTTCCACTCGGTTCTTACCAAGTTGTTGCGCGATAAGCTTTGCCTGTTCCGCTAGCGCTAAAGCTGAGTCTGTTTCGCCTTCTATTTGTGAGTACCCCACGCTAACCCCTAGCGATAAGGTGATATCTGGAGTGACGATGGTTTTCTCCGCGATTCCGACTCGGCACTGGTCTAGCTGGAATTTGGCATCTTTCACATCATTGGCTTTGAACAATACCGCGAACTCCTTTCCTCCAACACGCGCCAAGCAAAGTCCTTTCGGTTTCGGGAAGTAATAACGTATCGATTCTGCAGTCAGCTTGATCATCTTGTCACCGACTGCTTCACCGTAGGCACGGTTTACGTGGTCGAAGTTATCGATATCAAGCAGAGCAACATAGGTATCGGGCTCGCTCGCGTAGTTTTCGATGGCGATACTGAAACTGCTCTTATTGTCTAACTGCGTCATCAGATCTTTGCTACTCAATTGATGTTGAAGCAGTAAGTTCGACAAAGAGACCTCAGTGTAATCCCGGATCATTCGCAGAATACTCTGGCTGATCGGTAAGTTTGCGTTTACGTACAACACTGCGATCAACTGCTTACGAGAGTGCAAAGGAATACAGTAATGACGTTGGTGTATTTTGAGTTTACACGCTAATGGGTCGGCGTATTTTCCGCTTCTGTAAGCCATGGTGTCCGGTGTAAATCGCTCTGCAAGGGCTTTGTCACAATGTACCGTTGACTTGTTTCCGTGATAGTCGATGGTACTGAATGCGTGGTTCTCAGGCTGATAGAGACAGAATTGAATGCCTTTTTGGTAGGTGAAGCTGTCCAGTATGGATCTTAACTCTCGCTTAAAGCTTACAAGGTCATCGACTTTATTCAGTTGTGACAAGGACACATTCAAACGATAAGCCAGATAGTTTGCGCCAATCCACAATAGAAGCAGTGAACCAAGTACCAAGCCAGTTAACGTAAATTGGTGTGAGCTGGTTAAGATATCATGGCGATCGGTGCCTGCGATGAATACCCAGTTCAAGCTGTTGTCAGCGTCAAATACCGATATTTTGAAGTTATCTTGATAGTAATATTCGTGCTTACCAACGGTTTCACCTTGTGAGAGTTGATGGCTGATACCTGCGTGATAGCTGACTGATTTAGATCCGATACGCTTTGGGTCTGGGTGGAAGACCAGTCGTTCTGTTGCTCGGTCAACTACAAACACATAGCCGTGATTAAGCGTTTTTAAGTCTCTTAATCCTTGTGTGGTGTGTAAAAGGTCAAACTCAATCCATATTTCTTCATTCAATCTTTCCGCTGTATGTTTAACTGCGAACACCCAACGACCATCTGCTTTTTGGTAAATCGAAGAGATGTAGAAATCCTCAACCACACTGTCTATTGAGTTCCATTTTATGGAATCGATTTGTTCATGGGAAAGAGGTAATCCACGACTTGATATATATTGTTGGGATTGTGGTTGGTATCGAACGATATCGGAGAAGTTTGGCGTTCTTTTTAGAATATTATCGCTCAATTCTCTGAATTTTTTATCACCGATTGGAGCCGTTTTAGGTAGGCCTAGACTGGTTTCTAAAAAATAGAGCTTGCCGAATGTCGCTTCGATGTTGGAACGAATAGTGGAGCTTGCGATACGAATGTTTGACGATGATTGTTCAGTTGCTGCTGTTTCTACTTTTTCAAGCTGAGCCACAGCTAGATAGAGCATCCCTCCAGTTAATAAAATAATGTATGGTTTAAAAAGCCGAATTAATGTTTTAGGTAAAGCCATGATATCCAAAGACGTTATAGATTCATTTTTATAGTACGGCCATACTAAACAGTTTTCGTAATCACATCAATGCAAATGATTCCATATAAATGAATGCGTTTTGTGATATTAGGCTAACAAAAAAGCCAGTCATAAATATAACTGGCTTCTATGGTTTTCGGTGTTTTATTACGTTGGCTTAACTTTTAACTTAACTCAGTTTTGCCTGGCGAATAATGCAAAATCGCCATCGAAGTTGGCGACAATAACATTTCACCTTCAGCATGACCTGGTTTTACATTTCGTAGGTTAGTATCGCAGATCTTCACCCAGTTTTGATCACGATCACTAGGTAAAGAAAAACGTGCTGGTGCGTTGGTTTGGTTGATCAGATAAATCAACTCGTCACCATTTTTACCAATGCCTAAATGCAGCGCAACTGAGCTTAAACGGTTCCAATCATCATGCTCCATCAGAGTGCCATCGACACGGCTCCAGAAGATGCGGTTAGAATTACGTTTTTCGCCACTGAATGCCTTAATAAATGGCACCATGTATTGCTGACGAGCAGAAATCATTTCCGATAGCCAAGTCTTGAAGTATGTCTTGCGCTCAGAGTCTTCCCAGTTTAGCCAGCTGGTTACGCCATCTTGGCAGTAAGCGTTGTTGTTACCTTTTTGAGTATGAGATAACACATCGGCCGTCAAAATATGCGGAATACCAAAAGCAAACAGCAAGCTCGCCATGAAGTTGCGTTTCTGCTTTTCACGTGTCGCGATCACTAACAGGTTTTCGGTTTCACCTTCAACACCGTAGTTTTCAGAGCGGTTGTCACCGTGTCCATCGCGGTTGTTCTCACCATTCTCTTCGTTGTGCTTATGCTTGTAAGAAACAAGATCTTGCATGGTGAAGCCATCGTGATAAGTGATGTAGTTGACGGTTAATTTGTACGGCCAGTGCGCAGCGCTATAGATGTCACGTGAACCCATCAAGCGAGTTGCAAACTCTTTCAGGTAGCCTTGATCGCCACGCCAGAAGCTACGAGTGATGTCTCTAAGCTTGTCATTACATTCATTCCAACCTAGCGGGAAATTACCTACTTGATAACCATTAGGTCCAATATCCCATGGTTCTGCGATTAGCTTGGTTTCTTTCAGTACAGGATCTTGAGCAACGGCTTTAAAGAAAGCAGCCTCAGGGTTGTAGTTGTCACCTTCGCGCCCCAGTGTTGCTGCTAAATCAAAACGGAAGCCATCGACTTGGAACTCATTTACCCAGTAACGAAGCGTATCCATGACTAAGTTGAGTGCCGGTTGGTGGGTGAGGTCGACCGTATTACCGCAGCCTGTGAAGTTCGCGTAATGACAACCATGTTTAATGTAGTAGCGGCTATCTAGCGCTTTGAGGTTGAAGGTTGTACCCCCTTCACCACCTTCAGCTGTGTGGTTGTATACGACGTCAAGGATGACCTCGATACCATTGCGGTGCAGTTCACGAATCGCGGTTTTGAGCTCAGTAACCGCGTCTTTTTCTGCATAGCGAGGGTCTGGCACCATGAACAGATATGGGTTGTAACCCCAATAGTTTACTTTCCCCATATCCAATAGGTGGGGTTCATGCATACACGCAGCAATAGGTAAAAGTTGTAGAGAATTGATATTTTGCTGTTTATAGAACGCAAGCATTTCAGGGCTAACTAACCCTAAGTAACGTCCTTTAGTATTGGTCGCTACTTCAGGGTGAAGTTGAGATAGGCCTTTTACATGGGTTTCAAAAAGAACGGTCTCTTCGCGGCTAATGCGTGGTTTTTCCACGCCTTGCCAATCGAAAGTGTCATCAATAACAACACATTTCGCCATAGCAAAGCTCTTCTCATTGGTATACGGCGTGACGTAATCGAGCGGTTCGCTGATTGCTTTGGCATACGGGTCTGAAAGTAGGATTGGCCCATTGTCCGTTTCTGCAATGAAACCGTATTTTTGCCCCGCTTTTATACCATCAATAAAAACATATCTGATATCAGCGTATTCATTTTCCAACTTATAAGTGGTGAATTCATCGTTCTCGTCAAAAAGAGCAAGAGAGAGGGATTTACAGTCAGGAGAATAAATTGAGAAGTTACAGCCAGTGTTTCCTAGCGTTGCGCCTAGTGGATAAGGGCGAGCGAGCGTTCTAGTCATTGCTTGATTTCTTGTTCGTTTATCAACATCAGTGAACTATAAGTAAAAAGCTTTGTCACAGTAAGGTCAAGCAACTTCATAGAATAATTATTGTTAAAAAAATAATTTACCGATTAGGTTCAAATTATATATTTGAAGTAGATCTCACTTAAGGTGAATAATTAGATCTGTGTGCTGTCTACTCCTCCTAGATTAAGTGATCCACCTCTTTAAAACGCCGTTCTGTATATTTTCTACTCCCCTCTAGTCCCCCTTAATTAACTTAGGGGTGGAGGAAGTCAAACTTGTCATCCCCTCTTAATATTGACCCCGTTGAAACGAATCAGGGGAAACCCTAAACCTCTCTATCTTACGACTACCATTACTGCCTTTGGTTGCCGCAAGAGAGCAAAAATATAAAAACCTAAAATAAATCGTCCTTAATGGAGTTAAGAATGAAAAAAGTAAGTTTGATTGCTGCTGCAGTGGCAACTACATTAGCTGCTGGCTCTGCGTTCGCTGTAGATTTTAATGGCTACATGCGTGCTGGTACTGGTATTAGCGGAAATGATGGTGGTGACGTTTCATTCATGAAGAATGGTATTGGCCGTCTAGGTAATGAAAACGACAACTACTCTGAGTTTGGCTTGGCTGAAGAACTAAAAACTGGTGAGCAAACTTGGCGTTTAGAGTCAATGATTGCTTCTGGTGCTGATGGCGCAAATGGTTGGGAAGACGGTGACTTTAACGTTGCTCAGTTCGCTGTTAAAGCAACTGGCGTGTTATCTTTTGATGAAGAAGCGACTCTTTGGGCTGGTAAAACATACTACCAACGTAAAGATATTCACATCACTGACTTCTACTTCCTAAATACATCAGGTACTGGTGGTGGTATTGAAAATATTTCAGTTGGTAACCAAAAACTTTCTTTAGCAATTATTCAAGATGGCGAAGATGAGAACGGTGCTGGTTACATGGCTGATGCTCGCCTAGCGAATATCGGTTTATGGGAAGATGCTAGTTTAGAGCTTGGTGTTGTTTACAACTTCGGTACTGAAAACAAGAATGGCAAATACGATGGTGATGATGGTCTACTTGCTACAGGTATTATCCACCAAAACATGAGCAATGGTTTTAACCAAACAGTTGTTCAGCTAGGTACTGCTGGTTACGGCGTTCAAATGGCTAACTTCTGGGGTTCTGGTGCTTACTATGATCGCTCTGGTGCTCAAGATGATGGTTTTGGTTACCGTATTCTTAACTGGGGTGTAATGAACCTAGGCGAATCTTGGGAAATGGGTCACCAACTTGCATACCTAGCAGGTTCAGACCTAGGTGTTGATAAGCATGATTCAAGCCAATACTCTATCGTGGCTCGTCCAATGTATAAGTGGAACGACACAATGCGTACTATCTTCGAAGCTGGCTATAACGCTGGTGAAGTAGACAACGTTGACTTTGGTGGCGCTAAATTTACTGTTGCTCAAGCATGGGCAATGGGTGACAGCTTCTGGGCTCGTCCTGAAATCCGTGTATACGGTAGCTACCTAATGGATCTAGAAGGTGATTCATTCGGCGAAGTGAAAGATGCGAGCGGAGATGTAACAGCTAAAGGTGCTGACAACGACTTCGTTGTTGGTATCCAAGTTGAAGCTTGGTGGTAAGCCACTTAGCTTAAAATCCTAAACTGTCCTAATTCATAGCCGGCTTGCGTCGGCTATTTTTTTAAGGAATGTACGATTAAGTTGATCGTTCCCTAGGTGAATAGTTCTCTTTGTGGTAATTAAAGTTAGTAAATTTCTTAAAAAAATAAAAAGGAAGGGTTATGTATTTTAAAGCTCTGATGTTGAGTGGCTGTGTTGCATTGGCCGGTTGCCAATCTGCACAAGTAGTCGAGCAAGTGCAAGTGGCACAGGCTGAACAAGTTAACTCGATTACTGGTCTTCAATTTGCCCCGATGAAGCTTCCAAGCTCGGCAATTTTTGATGTGACACCAAATAGCCAAGTATTAAACTATCAAGGAATAAACAGCCCTGTAGTAGCGATTGAACTGCCTGCAGATCGCGGTGAGTACTCGATTAATATCACGAGCATTATCGGCGATACAGCGTTTGTTCCTAATGCGGTTATCTATGACGAAAACGGTAGTGAGCTAGAGCGTTACGGTAAAGAGAGTTTCGAGTACGCTAAACCAAGACTACACTTGGGGAACCGTCTCGTTGCTGAGAACGATTTTTACCCACCGACAACAGCAAAATCAGTTTATTTAGTTATCTATACAGATCAAGCTGATATTGGTGATTTTACTGATGTGATCCATCCTGCTCGTTTAGATGCGGAAGGTCGTGGTAACTATTTACCTGAAGTGAAAGATATCCCGATTCCAAATGCTAACGTTGGTAAGATAGAAGTAACAATCGATAAAGCGAGCTTCTTTTCTATTGGTTCATCGAGCAGCGAATCTAACGCTAAACCAGCCGCTGCGACTAAGATCGATACCATTCAACCTGAAACGCAAACCTACTATCACAATGCGATTCAAACGGCTGTAACTGAAGACAATATTCCTAAAGCTCTGAGCTTATTAGATGAAGCAAAAGCACTAGGTATTGAAGGCGCGCAAGAAGTATTTGTAAAAGCCGTCAATAAAAAGTAGTCGAATAGTTTGTAAATACTGATTGATATAAAGAGAAGGGCTCCTAGTAGGGAGCCTTTTTTATTGATTGTAATAAATTAAAAGTAATACTCATGTTAACCAGAATATTTGAATGTAAATAATCTCAGGCTTACACATAATAACCAATAACCAATAACCAATAGCTAATATAAATGGGCGTAATTCGTTGTTTATAGTTTTGATTTACTAACTACTAAAAAACACTCTCGTCTATTTTACTCTTGTCAAATAGCTGAATACGAGCTCTATTGACGAATCGCTATTTCATCTAGTGACCTAAAGTCGGCCTCCTAAACTTTACGTACACTGGAATTATCAGGGCAAGATCATGAACATTTTTCGCCCAATGGTTGACTAACGTTGACCTGATGGGTTGGTTGTGATCTTATTCTCCTCTTTTGAGGAGCACCCATGAATTTAGATACCATCAAAACGTATTTCAGCATCATTCGAGACGAACGACAAAGCGCAAAAAGTAGACTATCCTCTGTTCGACATTTTATTTGGTTCAATTTGTGCCGTAATAGCCGGAGGTCAAGGCTGGACTGATATTCGCGAGTATGTTCTCGGACACCATGAATGGTTTCTTAAACATGGTTTATTCGAAAAAGGTGTGCCGGTTGATGATACCTTTGCTCGTCTGATTTCAAACATCGACCCGGCAGAGTTCGAGATTGCTTTCTAGCCTGGATGAAAGCAGTGCACAAGTTAACTGGTGGTGAGGTGGTAGCCATTGACGGCAAAACTTTACGGGGTTCCTATGACAGAAACGACAGGCAAAGCACCATTCACATGGTGAGTGCTTATTCCTGTGCTAATCAACTCGTATTAGGTCAGCTAAAAACCGATGCTAAGAGTAATGAAATCACAGCGATACCTGCACTCCTCCAGATGCTCGACTTACGAGGTGCTATCGTGACGATTGATGCGATGGCCTGCCAGACTAAGATAGCAAAGGCTATCACGAGCAAAGGCGGTGATTACTTATTATCGGTTAAGGGTAATCAAGGCAAGTTAGCGGCCTCGATTCAGTCCGCCTTCTCCTCACGCCGGCGAGATCCGATTGACTGGGATAGGTATCAAGTTGAGAAGCAGAAGGGCCGGATTGAAGCGCGTACTTGTCATATCCTGAGTGCTCGTGAGTTGGAGGGTGACTTCTCCACTTGGGATAGGTTAACCAGTATTGTGATGGTCGAAAACTACCGAGCAACAAAAGGCAAGGCTCCAGAGTTGGAGTATCGTTACTACATTAGTTCAGCAGAACTGACCTCAGAGCAGGCAAGAGAGGCTATCCGTGCCCACTGGGGCATTGAATCCATGCATTGGATTTTAGATGTCAGTATGGGTGAAGATGCTTGTCAGATTTATAGAGAAAATGCTGCTGAAAACATGGCGGGATTAAGACATATGGCACTGAACATGCTCAGAGCTGAGTCAACCAAGATTAGCGTACCGATGAAACAGAAGCGGTGTATGATGAAGCCTGCCTACTTGGAACAAGTTCTTATGGCTGGATTTACATCGATGGCTAAATCTTAACCATTCATGCGGACGCCCTGCTGGAATTATACGTTCACACGACATCGTTATACGTTCACACGACATCGTTATACGTTCACACGACATCGTTATACTTTCTACCAAGAACCAAGAACCAAGAACCAAGAACCAAGAACCAAGAACCAAGAACCAAGAACCAAGAACCAAGAACCAAGGCGGTTTGTTTATCTCTTAACATTTATGTTAATCAAGGTCAGGGAAGGGGGGGACGTGTTGGGATTGGTGTTTGTTGAGCACAAAAAAAGGGAGACTGAGGTCTCCCAAAAGGCTAGCTTGCGCTGGTTTTATTATCTGTTTATTAGAATCGTAAGCTTTAAGGCTTAATTCTTGGTTACTGAAACGACCGCTTTTTCTACATTGTCATCCAGCTCATTAATCGCATTCAGAGTGAAGGTGTAGCTGCCAGCTTCTGCTACGCTTAGTTGGCAGTTACCATCACTACCTAGGTTGATTGACCCATTAGCAAGTTCAACGGAGTCACAACCAAAGTTAGGTGTTTTCCAGTCAGCATCTGCAAACTTGAAGCCATAGTTACCCGCTTCCAAGCTACCTGTTACTGAATAAACGCCGTTACTTACAAAGCTCATTGCCCAACCCTCAACAGGGTTCCAGCCATTCATATCACCACGTACATACACGGTAGTTTGACCGTATGGCGGAATGCTAGACACATCTTTATCAGAGTTATCAACTGGCAGACCGACACCTTGTGCATCACCTTGAGCTTGTACAAATACAGCGGTGGTTAGTGCCGGTACTGTGAAGGTCTCAGCGGCGAAGCTTGCACCTTTCACTGTATCATCAGCAGAGTTTTGTTGAACGTCATGAAGTGTAAAGCCTGTCGCTCCTGTGATTTTGAACGATTGAGATTCATTAGTTGAGTTTACAACTGCCACAATCGCATCATTTGCAGGGTCAAGATCGTCGCCCGCAGACACACCATCATCGATAGACATGACAATCAGGCCTTCGACTTGATCTTCGCCAACATTTCGGAAATCGACACGCTTCATGACTTCGTCTGCTGTATCTAAGCGGAACAGTTCACTTGAGCTACGGATTTTTAGTAGTTCTAGGAATTGCTGCTTAGTCAGTTCAATGTCGTCTGCGTCTGGTTTAGCAGTGCTGTCAGCAATGATAGTTTTGATCAGATCCCAGTTCGCACCATCTTTATCTTCACGTGGTAAGCCAACATTCCAGTTGTTGTCAGTACCGTCAAACATGACGCGGTTATACCAATCACCAGAGTCGTAAGAATCGCGCTGCATTGACTTAGAGCGCAACAGTTCAGAGCCCATATGGATGAATGGTATGCCTTGGCCTAACATGACGGTAGAGAGCGATACAGATTGCATGCGAGCACGCTCTGCAGAACTAGTACCTGCAGCGATCTTGTAAGCGTTGTTGTCCCACAGCGTTTGGTTATCGTGTTTTGAAACGTAAGAAATGTTCTCTGAAGGCATCTTAGTGTAACCAGCTGGCGCGCCGTTGTAATCAACGTTTTTACCCAGTTTGGTATCGCCTTTGTAATCAATCAGTACGTATTCTGCGAGGTTACCTGCCATACCTAAACGAACAAGGTCTTGGTTATGCAAACGACCATTAATCGAATCTTGATCAACTTTGGTTTCTTCGTTGGCAATCGCTGCGTTACCAAAGCCTTGGTTAAAGCGAAGTGGGTGGTTGCCTTCTGAATCGACGCCACCATCAAACGGGCTACCGCCACGAACAGCGTCACGTAATCGATCAGAGAATGTACCTATCTCTGTGCCTGCCATATTGATTTGGTTCGCTTGGTCGAAGCGTGCATTGTTAGCTACTTCACCAAAGTCCCACCCTTCACCGTAGAACAGTGTGTTCTCGTCGATTTTACGAACTTCAGCAAGAGCTTCTACCATTACGTCTTTTGGTTGGTGACCCATTAAGTCAAAACGGAAACCATCCACCTTGTAGTCGTCAGCCCACACCTTAAGTGAGTCGACCATTAACTTACCCATCATTAGGTTTTCGGTCGCAGTGTTGTCACAACAGGTCGAGTTTTCCACGCCACCTGTGTTCACATTAAGACGGTGGTAGTACCCAGGGACAATCTTATCCAGTACCGACTTATCGTTCACACCAGACGCATTGGTGTGGTTGTATACCACGTCCATGATCAGCTTGAGATCCATGTCGTGCGTGGCTTTCACCATTTGACGGAATTCTAGAATACGTTGAGAACCATTAGGATCGGTCGCGTAGCTGCCCTCTGGCACAGTGTAGTGGAATGGGTCGTAGCCCCAGTTGAAGCTGTCCAGCATGCGCAGGTCGTTCATTAATGCTTGCGCATCGCCTGTTGAAGGGTCATAACCATCGAGTACATCTTCGATGACTTTATTTTCGTCTTCGTTTCCACATAAGGCAGCAGTCGGTTTTACATCACACAGTTTGCCAACGGTGTCGGTGATATCGACGCGGCTTGCTTCATCTTCATCAACGGTAGCGATATCAAATGCTGGTAAGATATGCAGCGTGGTTAAACCTGCATCTTTCAAAGCTTGTAGGTGCTTGACCGACTCGCGATCTGCTTCTGTGAGAGCGAGGTATTTTCCATTTAGGCTAGGTGTGCCGAGCTTATCGCTGAAGCTGAAGTCACGAAGGTGTGATTCGTAAAGTACATGATCTTCATCTTTCTCTACCGTTGGACGCTCATATCCAACCCAACCTTCAGGCATTAATGCTGAATCATCAAGATCGATCACTTGAGAGTATGCTGAGTTTTTCGACAAACTGAGTGAGTAAGGGTCGGTTACTAGGCGAGTTTCAATGTTACCTGTGGTTGGATGGTAAACCTTCACTTGGTAGCGATAGTAACTGTTGACAGCGTTAGGTACCGCGTCAGTCGCCCAAATACCCGTCTCAGTGCTTTCCGTCATTGGGAACACTTGTGAACTTTGCAGATCTTCGCTGTACAAGACGAGTTCTACATCTTGCGCGGTTGGTGCCCAAAGCTTGAAGGTCGCTGCACTGCCTTCAACAATCGCGCCTAGTTCTTCACCCATTGCGTTACCAGCATCTTCGCTAGCAAATACCGCATCAAGCACACCTGGCTTTTGAACCTCAGTTGAAGAGATAACATCGCCATTGGCATTATAGGCAACAAAAATTATCTGAGATTTTAAGATGGTGCGTAATGTGTTGTCGTCAACGTCGATAGCAAGGGCAGGTAAGCTTGCAAGGTGGCGGAAACGCTCTTTCAATTCAGTAGAAAGCTCTCCGTCTTTGCTCAGTTCAATTGCAGTGCCACCCACGATTTCTTTGTCGTCGTTCATCGTGATGCTGTTATCGAGTGCGTAGAACAGCTTGACAGAATCGGCGTTACCAGCGGCTTCCCAAGCGATAGTGTCTGCGTCTAACCAATGCGCTTTTTGGCCATCAATATTCACTGGGCGCTCTGAAATTGGGTCGTAGTACAACTCGCTGCTGCCATGGAACCCGAATACGCCCTGTGAATCGCCAAGCTTGGTTAGCTCGATTTTAGAATTGGCACTACCAAACGCTTTTTCGTCGCCATTGTGTAAGATGAAGTTCATGCATTTATGTGGGTCAGAAGCATCTGGATCGACTTTCAACACATAATAAGCGCCGTAGGTATCACTGATACCATCAAATTCGTAAGGTGCTTCCCAGTTAGTACCCGTTTCGCTTAGCCCCATGCCTTTTAAGTCTGTGCTAGTACAGCCTTCGCCATTCCATAGGTGAAGCCCCCAACCGTCGTAAGTTGAGCCCGAAGTGCTCGCGGCTGCAACATCACGTTTGTAATACACAACGACTTCGTTTTCGCCTGCTTTGTATAAGCCATCGTTGCCTGCGTCTGTGTCATTGTCGCTATCACTGCCACAACCTGCGATCAAAGTAGCGGTGAATAGAGGTAAAATCGCTTTGGCCAAAGTCGAGCGCTTGAAGCTTCTCTTTTTGGTCATATTGAAGGTGTTTCGTAGAGATATAATTTTATTAATATTTATGTTGTTCACGTTTTGATATCCATATTTCACTTTTTATGAAGATAAATATCCTAGCTTTAACCAAGGTCAACTATTTGTGATGGCAATGTATAAAGTTATTTTTAATTCGTAATTATAAGAAACCTAGTGTCAATATCACGCTTTGTATTTGGTTAGTGCTGGATTAATTGGATCAATGACTCATATGTTCGGAATCAATAACCTAAGGCGTAGAGGATAGGAGTAGATAATAAGGATGAGAACTCATCCTTATTAATGTGAGACGAATACCACTTTTTTTGGCTCTTATTTTTCAATGGCAATAAAGTTTTATTTATTACCGTTTTTATTGCTACTATAGCTAATAATAACCCTATTAATTAGTGTGGAGTAACCACAAATATTTTGACACTAAAAATGGATTCACATAAGTGTGAAAATACTGTCATTTCTATTTTCAGATCCTTTCGATTACGATAGATCCAACGTGTGTTTAGGAAGAGGTTTCTTAGTAGACTAGCTCCGTGCTACTGAGCTCTTTCTATCAAAATCTACAGGGCGTAATTGCCACAATATGTGAGCTGTTACCCAAAAGGAGTTGATGTTGTCTTCATCTATTAAAATTGCTATCACCTATCTGATGTTGGTTGCGATATCTGTGTTGTTTGCAGAAAGTTCTAAAGCGCTGTTGGTGTGGTATTTGGTTATCGGATTGGTGACGTTTTTTGTGTACGCGAAAGACAAGCGAGCAGCGATCAATGGTAATTGGCGTGTTCCAGAGAAAACCTTGCATGTTTTTTCTGTAGCTGGTGGTTGGTTGGGGGCTTTGCTCGCACAAGACAAGCTGCGTCATAAAACGCAAAAGCAGCCGTTCAGAGCGATTTATTGGCTGACGGTGGCGATGAATATAGCAGTGTTTATATGGACGTTAACACCGAGTGGGCAGGCGATATTCGGTCGTTGGGTTAGTGAGGTTATTGGATACTTGTAATGAAATTGATGGTTAGTAATCACTTGCTAACCATCATATGGAAGCTATCTGGCTACAACATCGGAATCGTTGAGGCTAACAGCAACCCCGCCATGCCATAGTTGAAGCTTTTGATGCGGACTGGCGTTGTTAGCCAGTGTTGCAGTTGCTTGCCTGCTGCCGTCCAGAAAGTTACGGATGGCAAGTTAGCTAGTGTGAATATCGCTGCGATGATTGCAAGTTCCCACCATGAACTACCGCTGCTATAAACAGAAATGGCTGTCAGTGCCATTGACCAACCTTTCGGATTAACCCACTGAAAACTTGCCGCGCCAATGAAGGTCATCGGTTTATAAGCTTCAGTGCTTTTAGCTTTTCCACTCTTTGCTATTTTAATCGCTAGGTAAACCAAGTAAGCAAGGCTCAGGTATTTCAAGATTTGGTGCGTCACCGGGTATGCATTGAAAATCCCCATTAAGCCGAAGCCAACCAACAGCAACATAGCGGCAAACCCTAGAGCTATGCCAAGCATGTGTGGAATGGTACGAGCAAAGCCAACATTGGCACCTGATGTCATGAGCATGATGTTATTTGGACCCGGCGTGAAGGTCGAGACAAACGCAAACAAGGCAAGCGCGCTAAGTTGTTCTAAAGGCATTATGGTTCTCCAGCAATAAAATGAACGAAGTGACTGACCGGTCATGACTTTCACGTGTTGAGAAACATAGTAGGTGGAAAGTAAGGCAATTATGTGCTTTTATTTCATCTATTATCACTAAATGCACAATAATAAGTACCTATGGATAGATTTGACGAAAGGATATTGCAAGAGCTTAAATTGGACGGCAGAATCTCCAACATTGAGCTTTCAGAACGAATTGGTCTGTCGGCTTCAGCGACCTTAAGGCGAGTACAAGATCTTGAGCGTAAAGGGATCATTCAAGGTTACCGCGCGGTTCTTGATAATGGCTTAATGGGCATTGGTTTTATTGCCTACGTTTCGATTGGCTTATCTAGCCATAGCAAAGCGGCTCAGTTGGAATTTGAACAACATGTCAGCATGGAAAAAGAGGTGGTGGAATGTCACAACATCACTGGCGCTAACGAGTATTTGTTGAGAGTCGAAACCAAAGATCTGCCGGGATATAAGAAGTTTCATGCCGATGTACTTGGGGAATGTGCTCAGGTTCAATCCATAACGACTATGGTTGTGATGGATACCCCTAAAGATGAACGCTAATCGAGTTTTATTGCAGGAGAGGCGAAGTGCCCAATACTAATCAGTTGTTATTGTTCTTAGATGTGGTTCAACAAGGGTCGTTCACCAAAGCGGCAACCTTGCATGATATGGACAATTCATCACTCTCTAAACAGATAAAAAAGCTTGAGCAAGACTTAGGTGTTCAGTTGCTCAACCGCTCTACGCGCTCGTTCTCATTGACGTCGGCAGGGGAAGATATTTTAGCGCAAACCTATGTGCTGAAAGATACCATTAATCAGATCCAAGGCATTGCTGATTCATACCAGTCTGAACCCAAAGGTGTGTTACGAATTACATCTCCGATCTATTTTGGTCAGCAATACCTGCAACCTATCATCACTCAGTTTATGAGAAAGTACCCGGATGTTCAGATTGTCCTTTCACTGGACGATAAGATCGCCAATATCATCGCAGGCCAATTCGATATCGCCTTTCGCTTCAGCAAGCTTGTTGAATCGAATTTGATTGCGAAGAAGATTGCTGACAGTAACTTCATGTTGGTCGCGTCGAATGATTTTGTTAAGCAGCACGGTGAACCTAAGACACCACAAGATTTGCTAGCTTTGCCTGCGGTGATTTATACCAATGGCGATATGACGGTTGATCATCTGCGTATCAGTGAAGAGCCGCATGGCAATACTTTCCAAAGCCTGACGATTCGTGGCAACTATAAGGTGAGTGATGTTCGTACCATGGTGTCTTGTGTGAAAGATGGTCTAGGTTATGGCTTCCTTGATCAATCAAACCTGTATGCCTCAATGAAAGAACTTGGCTTGGTCACCTTGCTACCGGATTATCCGATTTCTACAATCGATACCGCGATTTATGCTGTCTATCCACACCGCAAACAGACCAAGCTGGTGAAAGAGTTCATCACTACGGTTCAAGACTATATTGGCTCTCCAACCATTTGGGAGAAGATGCAGCAAGGTTAGCTGCTTCTATGCCATATCAAATAAAAAAAGGAGCCAGAACTTCATACGAACTGGCTCCTTTTTACTCTCAGGCTATAACTGATTTACAATGTAAAGTGTAGCTATAGCTGGTGTGAACGGCTCTTTTCTCGAAAAGAGTCCCTCTTTAAGTGAAGCTAGTGATTATGAATCACTTCTTTGCCACTTGGATAAGCTTTTGTACCCAATACGTGGCCATCCACTTCTTTACCGTAGTAGCCCTGATGTTTGTGATAGCGTTCTGCATTATCAGCCACATCGCCCTTGTATCTCGGGTCTTGTGGGCGCTCATGGCTATTCACAAACGCGGCCACATCCCAAGCATCTTGAATCGAAAGCTGTTGGCTCTTTCCAAGCGGCATGTTTTCATAGATGAAGTAGGCAGCGGTGTTCACGCGGTGCATACCGGCGCCCCAGTTGAACGAATTCTCTCCCCAAAGTGGCGGTAGGTATGAGCGACCATCAGCTCCTTTAATTCCTTCACCATTTTGACCATGACAAGTTTGGCAGCTGGTTTGGTAAACCTTTTCACCACGCGCTATCGACGGCTCTTGTTCTGGGTTGGCAATCTTAGGGTAGCCACGACCTGCCAGCTTGCTGCGGTCATCAATTGGGTATTTGCTTAACAGCTCTTCAGGAAGAGGGAAGCTTTCCGCTTTACCACCGACTTGCAAATCTGCATCGCTGATCTCAGGAACTGGAGTGTCTTGCATGCCGTTTTTATCTAAGATGCCACCCATCGCCAACCAATATGAATAAGCCGTTAGCGCGACCATCTCTTTTGAGCCAACTGCTGGTGGCAAGCCATTCATTGAGTAAGTGAAACAACCTTGGATACGCTCTGCGTAGCTGTTTACCTTGTCGTTTTTCTTACGGTAAGCTGGGTAGGCCATGTAAGCTCCCCATAGAGGCGCTGCATTTGCCTTCATGCCCGCTTGCATGTGGCAGTTTACACAGTTTTGTTCATTGCCTACGAACGTCCCACGCATCTGCTGAGAATCGACAAACAGCGAGTAGCCCTGTTTGACCTTGTCACCAAATTCTCCGGCAGGAATATCAACCAAGTCGCGTGGCACCAGATACTTGTTATCTTGAGGCTTCTCGACAGCGGGCAGTTCGGTTTGGCGATCGGGCAACTCACCTTCGGCGTAAGCGATTCCAGAGGCAAGGGTTGCGGTAATTAAAAGTAATGTTTTCATGCGAGCCCTTTAGTATCGGAAAGATGCGAAGTAGTAAGACAGTTTTTTGATTTCATCGTCGGTTAACTTGCCTGCGATGTTGCCCATCATGTTCAAATCATCACCCTTACGAGTGCCGTTTTTCCAAGCGTTGAGCTGATTTTGAATGTAGTCGGCGTGCTGGCTCGCTAGGCGTGGAAATTTGTCTACACCCATACCACTTGGCCCATGACAGGTTGCACAAGCTGGAATGTTTCTATCCCAATCGCCTTGGAATACAAGCTTACGATAAGGATTATCAATATCAGCCTGTGAGCCGCGCTGTTCTAAATCGCTGAATTCGTATGACGGTAATGATGCAAAGTACTCTGCTACTTCACGACGAACGGTAGGATCAGACACACCATCCGCCATGCCCTTCATGATCGCGCTTTGACGCTCACCACTAGAGAATAGAACCAGTTGGTGTTCAAGGTAGTCAGCATTGAGCCCTGCTAGCATAGGGGCAATGTTGGGCATGCCTTTACCGTCAACTTGGTGGCATCCGCTACAGGTTTCTGCGGCTTCTGGCATTGGATTAGGCGCTGCTTGTGCAAAACCAGATAAAGAAAGGCTTCCCAGAGCTGCGATACAAAGCGTTAGTGTTTGAGTTTTAATTTTCAGCTTAGTCATGAGGCGTCGCTATTGGTTGTAGTGCACGCATTTTCGACATAATTGATTGTTCGCGCTATTGTGGATTTCCACATTAATTCACTTGGAACTTGAGATAAGCCTCACATTAATAACCTCAACCACCAGAATGGCATTGATGTGAATTTCGATAGGCGAATCAGGCTGCCGTTAACGAAATGCAAGGGAACTTCCATGTTCGCCTCGGTGTAACTGCTTGTTAAGGCTCTTTTATGGCACCGATCGTATAAGCATAGCTGCTTTATAGATCCGGGCTTAAAAAGTTGTGATGAAGAGAAGAAAAGAGAAGAAAAGAGAAGTGAAGAGTGTTTGGTTGTTGTGAATTGAATGCTGTCGATGTATTGACTGCTAAAAAAGCAGAGCAACCTCGAATGGCGAAGTTGCTCTGTTGTGTCCCTATTCCGGAATGACTAGGGATATATGTTGGATCACTGATTAGACTTTGTAGATCTTAGCCGGAAGCGCTTGTCTTGCTGCTGCTCCCACAACCCAATCTAACATCACGCCTTTGCCTTCTCTTGTCGGGTCAATCAAGCCTATATCATTGATGTTAACGCCATCGTTCGACTTCATCTTCAATGGTTGTTGTGTGTCACCAATCCAGTGTGCACGTTCACCGAGCTCTTTGTGTCCAAAGCCGTGTTCAAAGCCTAATGTGCCTTGTTTGATACCATCAATCACCATCGCCAACGCGTGTGTAGTTGAACTCGGTGTTTCAATGGCAAATATGTCGCCTGTTTTGATGCCAGCAGAAGAGGCGTCTTGCGGGTGAATGTAAACTGGGTTCACGCCTTTGATCGACTCCAAACGTGGTGACAAGTTAGATACTGCACTGTGAATGTTGGATTTAAAGTTGGTCAGAGTAAATGGCCACTCTTTGGTCGGGAATTGCTCTGCCAAAGGTGTGCCGTCTGCCAGCTTCTGTGGATACCATGTCGGGCAACCCATGTACTGTTCGCCACTGATGGTGTTGCGAGAGGTCCCCAGCTTTTCATTCCAGATAGCCAAAGGTTTGGTCCATTTGTATTTCATGGTTTCATTGGTGTAGGCATTGGTTGCGTCTTCGAAACGACCGCCACGCGCAAAGATATACGCCACTTTGAGCATCTCTTCTGGCTTAAGCGTTTTGTTCATCACAGGTACTAGGCGCTCTAGACCAGACCAAACGATATCTTCTGCATCTACATTAGGCACTCCGCCTTTAACGAACGCTAGATTAGCCGCAGAGCGCAGGTAGAAATCTTCCGCACTATTGATGCCGTGCCAGTTACCTTGACTGTCTTTAATTACGTTATCGCCAAAGCCACCCAAGCCAAGTGTTTTCGCCAGATCAATAAAGAAGTTCTCTAGGTTGATGGCACGTCCGTCCTGAGTGCGAGAAGTTTTAGGTTCAACAATCGGCCAACGAGCGGTGATCGCCTTAGTTGCAACGCCATGCCAAGGTGTTGCCATGCCCCAGCTTTCGTAGGTTACCGTGTCTGGCACTAGGTAATCTGATAGTGCTGTAGTTTCATTGATGAAGGCATCGATAGAGACGATCAAACCAAGCTGTTTTGGGTCCTTAAGCTTGTCGCCTAACAGGTTGTCTAAACCCGGTACGCCATAGAGTGGGTTCGCCATGTGGTTGATCCACGCTTTTGCGCGGTAAGGGTAGCCATCAATGGCTGCTGATAAATGCTCGGTTAAAAGCGGCGCTGAGATTGGGTACCACGGCGCGCGTGTCGGGTAAGGTGATTCACCTGCAGCAACGCGACGCTTGTATTCGCTGGTCTTGTGATATGGGAATTTGCTGCGAGACAAGAACACACCTTGAGGCTTAGTCTTACCCTTGAACTTGGTAAAGTCATAACGCGGGCCTGCAACAGAAGTTGGGTAGCCACCAGCTTTCGCCATCGCACCGCCTTTTGCATTGATGTTACCGATCAGCGCGTTCAGCATCAGAATAGAGAACGAGTTGTAGAAGCCGTTGGTGTGCATGTTGCCACCGTGAGTATCAACAACTGCTTTCGTTCCGTAGCTGGTGAAGCGTTTCGCTAGTGCAATAATTTGGTCTTGCGGGATTTCACACTGCTCACTGTAATAAGCAAGGTCGTATCTGAAGGCTTCTTCCTTCAATCTTTGTAGAGAAGACTTCACACGAACGGTTTGACCATCAATTTCTACGTCTTGATCGACGAACAGAGCCGCTTCATTCACCTGAATATGCGATGATAATAGTGACGTTGTCACATCTAGTGCGATAAATCCATCATCGTCAGACATCGGTTCGCCTGTTTCTAGCAAACCCACATCCGATGCGCGAAGCATACGCCCGTTTTGTGGGTGTGCTTCGTCACTGATTACAAGGTGTGAAGCATTACACCAATGCGTGGTGCCTGCTTTTTGCATCGCTTGCGCACTTGGGCGAGACAAGAAGTCGTGATTGTAGCGTTGGTTCTCGATGATCCATTGGATCATGCCCAGTACTAATGCTGAATCGGTGCCCGGTTTGATCGGTAGCCAGTTGTTGCGACCGCCCGCAGCAAGGCTTGAAGATCCTGCAGGAAGGCTTGGTGTCACTATGGTGTAGCTCAGTTTTCCGTTGGTACGAGCCTCAGCCAGTTGTCTTGCTTGGCGCTTAAACGGGTTACCCGCTTGAGCCGGAGACATACCGATGAAAAGAATGAACTCTGCGTTATTGAAGTCAGGCTTTAAGTGCGAGAATTTGTCTAGATCATTCATGATCGCACCTGAACCTGCACGGAACGCGTAGCCACAGTAAGAACCGTGATGGCCAAAGTTGCGAGTACCGTAGCTGTTAAATGCAAAACGCTTCAAGATGTCGTCACGGCCTTCATTACCGGCATTGGTCACAAGCAGTTGGTTGGCTTTTGGTCCGTATTCAGGGTTGTTCGGATCAAGTGGCGTTTCGATGTCGCGAATCGATCGTAAGCCTTCAACTTCACCTTCACCAAATAAGTCACCACCCTCGGTGATCTCAGAGATTAGTTGTTCGTAGCTGATTGGCTCCCACTTGCCTTCACCACGCTTACCAACGCGTTTGAGCGGTTGAGTGATTCGGTATGGGCTGTTTTGAATCTCTAACATGCCGTTACCGCGGGCGCAGGCTGTCGAGCGGTTATTGATACCTGATTCACCAGACAAACCAATGTAGGCGTCTTTTACAGGCGTTTTGAACGGGATCTGTTGGTCGCTTGATAGCGGGTGGTAAGGGTTGCCTGAGATGCGCAAAATCTCGTCATTGCGATTATCGATACGCACACGTAAGCCACACAATGTCCAGCAGCCAAAACACATTGATGGTGCAACGCGTTGGTTTGGATTCGGCGAAATCTTACCTTGCTCATCGACACTGTATTCCGTCTCGAGCGAGTTACCGTGATGGATGTGATTGGTTTTCTTGCCCGCGGTGCCATCGATAGCACCGTGAACCATGTGCTTTGTAGTTGTCGCATAACCTGCAGCAAAAGCTCCAACACCACCGGCAGCAAGGCCTGTTTTCAAAAATTGACGACGTTTGTTATCCATGATGATTCCTCAGACTACAAGCTATGTGAGCGGTTAAGTGGTGACGGTGTGTTTGGGTTTGGCTTAGATTCTGTCTTTTGTGCAGAGCCAGTTGTTCTTTTAGATCCAGTAGACACGATTTCAGAAGCGAACAGCGCAAGCGCTAACCAAAGGCCGCACATACCAATAATGCCAAGTAGCCCAGCGCTCCCCATCGGCAGTTCATAAGGGAATGGGCCTACATCAAAACGTGGAATGGTTTGAACTTCCATCATGGTGACCCAGCGTACCGCCCATGCTGAAATCATGGTCGCAAGTGCTACACAGATAATTCCTAGCTTGCTTTGCGATAAGCGTTGTAGGGGGAGAACTAAGATCATACACAGCAAAATGCTGGTGGTCATGATGCCTAGATTGATTCCCCAAGCGTTGTTCTCATAGAGATTGAAGTGACCATGGTTAGATGCCCAAATCGACGTAAGAATGATGGCAAGGCCACCTGTCAAGGTAATGGTTCTTTGTATCAGAGCTAGGTCTGTTGGTTTTAAGCTTGGTTTACTTGAAGGCAGCAGAGCCCAAATCAACAGCGTTAAACCCGTTGCAGCAAAGAATGCGGTCGTGAACCAAAGTAGTGGAGAAGCCGGTTGATGCCAAAGCGGTCGGCTCGCCAAAATTGCTATCTCTGCGCCTGTATAAAGCGCGATGCTTAGGCCCGAAATAGCCGTCACAGCAGCGAGCGTAATCATCAGCTTTGACGATATTTGCCATTGACCTAGCGTCAGCCAAGCCAAACGTTTTAGAAGTGGGTTTTCACTTTCCTTAAGCTGTGCGATGTCATCACGCAGGTAAACCCAAGCTGTCGCAACAGCCAGACCAGAGAACAAAGGTAGGAATAGAGAGCCTAATGACATCCATGACCAAGGCGTGATGTGAGCGTAGAAGTGCCAAGCACGTCCCGGTTGGTGTAAATCACCGGTTAATGCTGATGGCCCAACAATCGCGCCGATGGCCATCACAAGCACAAGGGCAGAACGGAATTGATGGCTGGTTGAGTTTTTGAATACAAGTGAAATCAAGAACAGAATAGCCGCTGCGTAAGCTGAACCAATGTAGAAGAAATATTGAACCGCCCACGGTAGCCAAGCGATCTCTTGAGCGGGGACTAACACCTCAGTGATATTCATGCTGTCTCTCCTTGTTTGCCTTGTGTCGCGATTGCCAATTCTTGTTTGCTAGAGGATGAGTTATCGATGGCGGCTGGATCATAAATCGCAGGTTGGCCTTCAATGTGGCTAACGAATCGCTCGTTCATGCCGATATAAAAAACATGGGGGTTGGTATTCTGCTCAGGCTTAAGCACCTTGATGTCGTCTTGGTTTTCATTGAGCAGACGGTTGATCTCGCTGTTTGGATCTTTAAGGTCACCGATGACACGCGCGCCACCGACACAAGTTTCTACACAAGCGGGCAGCAACCCATCTTCAAGGCGGTGTGCACAGAAGGTACATTTGTCGGCGGTAAGCGTGTCGTTGTTAATAAAACGAGCATCGTAAGGACAAGCTTGAACACAGTAAGCACAGGCTACGCAGCGTTCGTTGTCGACCATCACTATCCCATCTTCACGCTGGAAGGTCGCTTGAACAGGACAAACCTTGATGCAGGGTGCGTTGTCACAGTGATTACATAGGCGAGGTAACATGAATGATTTCACGTCTTGTTGAGCAGTCGAACCATCATCAAGGGAGACTTCATACTGTTTTACGGTGGTTCTGAACTGGCCGATTGGCGCTTGGTTTTCAACGCTGCAGCCAACAGTGCATGCCTGACAACCAACGCATTTACGTAAATCAATCGCCATCGCGTAGCGCTTGCCTACTTCGCCTTTGCGGTCAGGCTGGTTGTTATTGCGAATGGCTGTGCTCGCGACTGCGGTGTTGATTCCGGTAATGGGAATGAGCGCAGCGCCGGCGGAAACTTTACCGAATTGGCTGAGAAACCGTCTTTTCAATGAGTCCATAGAGGTACCTATAAATGGGTATTCGATCTGTTAGGCTCATTGTCAGTTTTTGACTGTTAACGGGGTATTGTGGATTTCCACATACCCAGATCAAAGTTGATCTAGAACAAATGTGGTTTTCGCTATCTAGCTGTTATGCTTTGTTTAAAAGCGTTTTAACGCATTGAGAAATCATTGAATAGGTAATCCGATTGAATAAAGAGATGTCCGTGACTGCTCGCAACCTCATCACATTCATCAGTATCTGCTGGCTGAGCTTAAGCGTAGGTGTTTGTGTCGCTGGTCAAACGGAACCTGTTTCAGTAGCGACAAATACGATTGAACCAGACCAGACGATTGAAGTGGGTGTTTTAGCCATCAGGGGTAAACTTGCAGCGCAACAACGTTGGCAACCAACAATGGACTGGTTGTCTGAGCGTATCCCGGGTAAACATTTTGTTCTCAAGCCTTTCAACTTGGAAGAGATGGCGGAAGCGGTAAAGAAGGTCGAGGTCGATTTTGTTGTCACTAATCCAGGTCAGGCGGTTCGCTTAGGGCGTCAGTATGACCTCTCTTGGATGGTGACCATGACTAGCCACAACTACAACGATCAAGGTGTGAGCAGCACGCGCAGTATCGGTTCGGCATTGGTGGTCAGAAGAATGTCCCCCTATATCTCGTTTGAACAGCTCGTCGGAAAACCAATTGCTGCGGTTTCTGAAAATGCGTTTGGCGGGTACCTCACCATGCGCTATCAAGTGATGCAGGAAGGGCTGAACCCCAACCAATTTTTCTCTAATACTCATTTCTTGGGCTTCCCGATTGATGCGAGTCTGTATCAGCTGCGAGATGGTCACATTGAAGCGGCAGTCGTCCCAGCCTGTTTGGTTGAAAACATGATCAGTGAAGGCTTGCTGGTGGCTGAACAATATCGTGTTATTGGCAACCAAGCACCGGAAGGGTTCCGATGCCAAGTGTCTACACCTCTGTATTCCAACTGGTCATTTGCCAAAACAGAGCGAGCCTCTTCAGCACTGGCTAAGCAAATGAGTCAGGTACTATTTGCGATGCCAAAAAACAGTGGGCCAGCGATTGCGGCGAATGCTTCCGGCTGGACATCACCCACAAGCTTATTGCCGATCGACAAGCTTTATCAGCAACTCGATATGCACCCACTACAACAACCTTGGTGGAAAGAAGCGTTAATCTGGCTGAAGTACAATCAGCAATGGGCATGGGCGTTTTTCTTGTTAGTCGTGTTCTTGAATGCTTACCACTTTTGGCTTGAGTACAAGTTCAGTCGCAGCAAAAAGCAGTTAGAAGCGACACTTAACAAGCTAAAGAGTAAGAGTGAACAGCTAGAGCATTCTCAACGCATCGCCGTCGTGGGTGAGTTGGGGAGCAGTCTAGCGCATGAGATCAATCAACCTTTGGCGGCGATTCGTAACTACAGCGAAGGCGGTTTATTACGGATTTCGAAGAACAAGCCACTCACCGATATTGAACCTGTCTTTGAGAAGATCCAATCGCAAGTGGATCGAGCAGACGCGATCATTCGGCGCCTAAGAAACATGATAAAGAAACGCTCATCAGAGAAGTCGCAGACTGACATCGAGCAGTTACTATCAGACACTATTGAATTGCTACAGTTCCGTTTACAACAGCACCAGATTACCGTTGAGCGTTACGTCGTAGGTAAGCCCATGGAGATGCATGTTGATTCGGTGGGGCTACAACAAGTGATTGTAAACCTGATCAACAATGCGACCGATGCGTGTAACGCCCAACAGCAGCGCGCGATGTCTGATATTGCTAACAAAAACTACGAGCCAGCGACAATTAAAGTGATTACCGAGTATCAACCCGATAAAATGATGTTGTCAGTTATCGATAATGGCACGGGATTAGATTTTACCGAGCATCAAGTGACTCAAGCTTTTGTGAGCAGCAAAGAAAACGGCTTGGGTCTAGGGCTTGCGATATGCCAAGACGTGATTGAAGACCACCGTGGTCAAATGAGCATTACGTCTCTCACTCCACATGGTTGTCATGTCGCGGTGACTTTACCTTTCTCTCTTTCAAATGATTCATGAGGAATCTTGTTATGTCTGAACTTCATCAAACGTTGCCGGTCTATGTGGTTGATGACGATGAGTCAATGCGTGATTCATTGGTGTTCTTACTGGAAGAGCATGATTTTACCGTATCAGCTTATGAAGATGGACCAAGCTTTTTGAATTCAGTGGATTTGAGTGCGCCGGGTTGCGTGGTATTAGACAGCCGAATGCCAGAGATGAGAGGGCAGCAAGTTCATGATCTGATGGTGAAAGCGCAGAGCCCGTTATCGGTTATCTATCTCACAGGGCATGGCGATGTGCCAATGGCCGTGGAAGCTCTGCAAGCCGGTGCGGTGAATTTTTTCCAAAAGCCAGTTAAAGGCAGTGAGTTGGCTGAGGCAATCAAACAAGGTTTGGACGCTTCTGAAAAACACTTACACCTGAACGTGTATCGCCAAGCGTACGCGTCGTTAACCGAGCGTGAGATAGACATCCTCAAACAAATTATCGACGGTAAGCGTAACCAGAAAATTGCCGATGAATTGTGCATTGCAATGAGAACTGTGGAAGTACACCGAGCGAGTTTGATGAAGAAGTTTTCTGCGAAAACAGTTGCTGAGTTAGCATACATTTATGGGCAGCTCACCTAACCATAGATGTAAGGTATTAGGGATGGGGAATCATTACTTTTACCACTGATTTTCTGATGACAGGTGGTCTTCATAAGTAATCGATATTGAAGCAAGATCACACCATTTATGGAGTACATAAGGATGGGTCTTAGGAGACTTTTTATCGCTATGTATTCCTGAGATACTGAACTAAGTTCATTTTAGGGCGGAACGTTTTAATAACGGCGCGTTTCCCTGTAATTCGAAACATTCACTATAGGTTGATAACTCCTCGACACCGAGGCTGATATCAGCCGAGTTAGGTTAAAATATTTTATGAGTACAATGGGAATCGCAATTGGTGCGACGGCTCTTTCGTTAATACTTGTCGCCGTGTGGCTGATCTCTTTATCGCTAAGAAAGCAGCGCTTGGAACAAGAACGTAAGGCTCGTGCTGTCGCTTACCGCAAAGCGATTGAAAAAGCGCGCATACAAGAGCAAAAAGAGCGTCACTTCAAAGCCGAAACCGGGCATGTACCGTCGATTCTGTACTTGGCGAAAGAAGCTGAACGTAACAATATTAAGGAAGCTCTGTATTGGTACGACAAAGCGGCGCAACTCGATAATATCAATGGCATGTACGGCATTGTACGCCTAAGCATGAAGCGCAAAGAAGACCTGATTTTAAGAGAGAAAGCCAACTTTTGGCAGCTAGCAATCTCTGCTTTAGACAATGACGTATCGGCGAAATTCGAGATGGGTAAAGCGCTCGTCTTTGGTCGTGGAACCGATAAGAACATCCCTAAAGGCTACACCTATATCGAAGAGTCTGCGGCTGGTGGTAATACCGAAGCTATGCTGTTTATCGGTGACTGGTGTCTCGATAAAGAAAACCCAGACTACTCTGCCGAAAGTTCGGTCGAGTGGTACCAAAAGGCCGCTGAAAAAAATAACCTAGACGGTAAGATTAAACTTGGTATGAGTTATTTGAACGGTGTGGGTGTTGAGCCTAACCATGGTGAGGCTGTTTACTGGTTTGAAACGGCCGCAGAAAAGAACAGTGCAGAAGCGATGTTTAGAGCTGGTGAGGCTTGGATCGACCATGGTGAACATGGCAACGCTATCGCGTATATCTGGCTATTTCTATCGGCCCACTTTGGTTACTCAGAAGCGAAGCATTTGCGGGATAAAGTAGGCGGGGAGCTTGGTGTGGATGCAGTCGTGGGCTTACAGGCTCTGACTAAGCCGATAATGACCAAGCTGACCCAAGAAGCAATAACTAAGCATTCGATTATTAAGGCGCTTAACAAGCTCTACAAACGCAATGTACCTGTTCCGAAGAAAGTGAAAGAAGTGCTCGATGAAGAAGGGAATGAGTTGAATGTAGAGGCGAGTCACATAGAGACTCAAGTGCCGGGTGCTCAAGAGGCTAATGTTGATTACAGCCAACAGGTAAACACCGAGCAGGCTGTAACAGATAAACCAGCGAGTCAGAATAGTGGCTCTTTAGACTTCAGTCAGTCTGCTGTTGAGTCTAACTGGAATCGAAATCAGTAAGTAGCGCTCATTAGCTGTGTTCGATTATCGATGGAGCAACTTGCGATTAGTCGACAATAGTTTTAGCTCTAATCGAGAAACTCAAGACAATAAAAAGGGAAGCTGATGCTTCCCTTTTTTTATGTGCTATTTGCTTTTAGAGCTTAGAGCTTAGAGCTGAAGCCGAATAGCTAGGAGCCGATTAAGCTTTGTTTTGTTCAGCTTTACATACAGCCGCAGTGAAGACTACGTCAGTTGAGCTGTTAAGCGCTGTTTCAGCTGAATCTTGAATCACACCAATGATGAAACCAACCGCTACAACCTGCATTGCTACATCGTTTGAGATGCCGAATAGGCCACAAGCTAGAGGAATCAGTAGTAGTGAACCACCGGCAACGCCTGAAGCGCCACATGCAGATACTGCAGCAACAAGGCTTAGTAGGATAGCAGTGAAGATATCAATCTCAATACCCATTGTGTGTACAGCTGCAAGCGTTAACACAGTGATGGTGATTGCAGCACCCGCCATGTTGATCGTTGCGCCTAGTGGGATAGATACAGAGTAAGTATCTTCGTCTAGGTTTAGTTTCTTACAAAGGTTCATGTTCACTGGGATGTTTGCAGCACTTGAACGAGTGAAGAATGCCGTTACACCAGATTCACGAATACATTGCAGTACTAGTGGGTATGGGTTCTGTTTTGTCTTTGCAAATACAAGCAATGGGTTAACCACAAGAGCAATGATCAGCATTGAGCTTAGTAGAACCGCTAGTAATTGACCGTAACTTGCTAGTGCATCGAAGCCCGTTGTTGCAAATGTTGTCGAAACAAGACCGAAGATACCGAATGGCGCAAGACGAATAATGAAGCGAACAATGTGTGAAACACTGTGGCTAAGGTCTTCGAAAACCGCTTTGGTTGTTGCAGATGCGTGGTGCAGTGCAAGACCTAGGCCGATTGCCCAAGCAAGAATACCGATGTAGTTCGCGTTCATTAGCGCGCTAACTGGATTATCTACAAGCTTGAATAGAAGAGTATGAAGAACCTCAGCAATACCTTGAGGAGGGTTAGCACCTTCAGCGCCAGCAACCAGTGTCAAAGTGGTTGGGAACATGAAGCTCAGTACTACAGCAGTAAGTGCCGCTGAGAACGTACCAATCAGGTAAAGCACAATGATTGGACGCATATGGGTATGCTGACCTTTCTTTTGGTTTGCGATAGAAGCTGCAACAAGAATGAATACTAAAATTGGGGCAACAGCTTTCAGAGCACCAACAAACAGACTACCTAGTAGGCCTGCATCTTGAGCTGCTGAAGGAGAAACCATGGCGAGAACGACACCGAAAACAATACCAGCAAGGATCTGTAGAACGAGATTTCCACGAGCGATGCGGGCGAGCATGTTGTGATTTTGCATAAAATACCTGCAATTGTTAATTTATTATAGTGATGTATCTTTTTATAAAGTTGTACCAAATCCGACTATACACTAGTGGAATGGGCGGTCATATTAGCGGGATCTTAGCGGGTGTCTAGGAATAGTTTACTTTTAGGGTGATTGTTTGCACTACGTGGTGTTTTTAGAGCTAAATGTTAAATAATTGTATTTCAATTGAGCTATAAATCTGCAGAACTGCATTTATTAGACCTAATATACTGTAAATTTGGAAATGTAAATACTTATAGATAAGAACATTGTGTGCATAAATAGTCGATTTACTACTAAATTGAAACAAAAGCCCCACGTGTTTAACACCGTGGGGCTTAATCGTTTAAATAAAGCGTATTTTGATTCACCGGATTGGTTTAGTCAGTCGCTTTTTTAATGTTTCGGCTTTCTGACTGTACGGTTTTGTACATCTTGGAAAGCTGTTTGCTGTTCGCGCGTTGCTCTGCCAATGAGGCGCCATTTCTGGCTTGCTCTCTCAATAACTTTTGATAGTTAGTAAATCGTCTTTCAGACAAATCACCATCCTCAATGGCTTTGCGTATCTTGCATCCCGGCTCGGATTCATGATGACAATCAGAGAAGCGACAATGCATGGCTAACTCTTCGACATCAGAAAAGGTTTCACTCACGCCTTCAGCGCAGTCTGCAAGTTGTAGCTCTCGCATTCCTGGAGTATCGAGTAGTAAACCACCCGATGTTAGCAAGTGGAGCGACCGTGATGTGGTTGTGTGACGGCCTTTACTGTCGTGGCGCCGAATGCCACCCGTAGCTTGTTGAGTTTCACCGAGCAATGAGTTTACTAGCGTAGATTTGCCCACACCGGATGAACCCATCAAAGCGACGGTTTTGCCTGTTTTACACCAAGGTGACAATACTTGAGTTGATTCTTGGTCTAAGCTGTTCACCGCTTCGATCATCAGCATAGAATCTAAGCTTTGCACTTGTTGTACTTTGTCTTGGTAGTCGTCACACAAGTCTTTCTTGGTGAGTACGATAACCGATTCAACCTGTGCTTCATTAGCGAGCGCTAGGTAGCGTTCGATACGGCTTAGGTTAAAGTCGTTATTTAACGAAACCACGATAAAAACCGTGTCGATGTTGGCCGAGATATATTGTTCTGCGACGCGACTGCCCGCTGCTTTGCGGCTGAAGAGTGATTGACGTTCTAGCAAGCGGTCGAATTGCAGTTCAGAGTTCAAGATTACCCAGTCGCCAACCGTCATTGCGGGTTGGTTTTGATTAATAGGTAGAACGATTTCGCCTTGTTCCGACGCCAGTGTATAGCCGCTGCGATGGTGCGCGGTAATACGAGCAATGACGGATTGGTCATAGTCTTCGAGTGTCAGTTGTTGTTGAAATACAGGTTGCCATCCAAGTTGTTGAAGTGACATTGGATGAGAAAATGCGTGTTGTGAATTCATGTTTATTTACCCAGACGTGCGAGCTTTCTTTTCTTGTGAGAGTATTAAAGTCTTATCAGTGCATTAAAGTCTTATGAGAGCATTAACATCTTGTGAGATCTCAGGTTATTGACGAGATCAACAAGTGTTGATGAAACCAAAAAGCGTTGATGAGTTCAAAAGCGTCGAGACGTCAAAAATGTTTTGAGCTTGGGTCGAATTCAAATAGATAGGACCCCGGATTTAGTCATGCGTTATTGAGCATGCAGGTATCGATCACTTATAGATCAATAGTAAACCGGGTAAAAGTGTGCGGTAGCCAGTAGATGGCTTGATGTTGGTCGTTCTAGATAAAAGTTTGCTTAACCAAACAAATTAACGCGTTACTTTTACTGCCAGTTTTAGTGTTTTCATTACAATCATCTTCTATTCTCCTTGGTTACTAATGTGTTCAGGCTTTGAATAAAAAGCGAGTTCAGTTTAGCAAAAAGCCACGATGGCGAGAAGTCATCGTGGCTTAATTTAGTTCATTGATTGTGAATCCGATTAGTGATGATCGTGATTCATCTTTTTCATGCCGCTCATTACTTTCTTAACTGGCGCTTCAAAGGTTTGCGTTTCACCGTTAGCGAAAGTCAGAGTCATCTCGATTTGCTCACCTTCTTTTAGACCATCTTTTAGGTCGAATAACATAATGTGCAGGCTGCCAGGCTTAAGTACCGCTTCACCATTCGCAGGGATTGTGATCTGTTGAACTTGGCGCATCTTCATTACGTCGCCATCAACGATAACATCATGAAGCTCTACCTTGCCTGCTGCGGGTGTAGTTGCAGAAACAATAGCGCGATCTTTATCGCTGTGGTTCATCAGGGTCGTGAATACTGCGCTGTTCACTGCTGAAGGTGGTGTCGCACGAGCGTACGCGTCATGAACCATGATGTCGCTTTTTGCATGAGCAAGAGGAGTGAGCAATAAGCCTGCTAGAGCAAGTGCTTTTAACTTCATGTTGTTGTCCTTATTGTTTTATGTTTTGGTCTGGGACCTGACTTTATGTTTGAACTTTATTCGTTAAGTTCTTTGTTTTTACGTTTTACTGCGTCAGCTTGTTGATAGCTTCAACAATTGGCGCAGGCGTCAACGTGTGCGGTACTTTAGTAATTAAGGTACCGTTGGGCTTTAAAAAGTAGAAATATGAGCTGTGGTCAAGTGTGTACTCCAGCTCTGAACCTTCAAGCTGTGTCTTTCTGAAAATAACACCGTATTTATGTGCCAAATTAGTGGTTACATCCAGTGGACCACTCATACCTTCAATCATTGGGTTGAAGTACTGCGCGTATTCGTATGAAGCTTCCGCGGCATCGCGCTCAGGGTCAAGAGAGACAAACATCGGGCGAATCTTCGCTTTTGCTTCGTCAGAGACTTGGTTAAGTGCACCAGCTAACATTGCTAGTGAGGTAGGGCAGACATCTGGGCAACGTGTGAAACCGAAGTAAACGATACGAATTCTGTCGTCGGTTTCGTCAAAGATTTCCGTTGGCTGGTTATCTTTACCAAAAAGGGTTGTTGCGGAGAATTCTTGCTTTGCAGCGTGCTGTTCTTGAGCTTCGTTTTGCCCATCAAGGTAGCTTTTGACACCAAAGCCAAGTACAAACGCTACCACTAATGCTAACGACCAATTCTTACTCATCGTGCCATCCTTATTGCAGGGTTTACGGTTTCAACACCATCGGTGAGTTCGCCAAGCCAAGTCATTTTATCCATGGTACACACAGGTAAAATTACATCACCTTCATAGGTATTGTTACCAATATTCTTTAATTGAAAACGTGCTGAGCCCATTTCCATTTCTAAGCCAGTGAGTGACAGCATTAATGTTTCAGATGCTGCGCCTTCCCAAACGACTTTGATTTTAGTCGGAACCAGAGGCTGTGCCGTCTCATGTTCAAGCGTCATAGCAACGGTGTCTTGCTCACACGATGTTGTTGAAAGCATGCAGTAGTCATCTAAGTTGACGTCAGGAGAGTGGCTCTCTACTACCGTTTTAAATTGCTCAACTGCCTGTGGTCCATAAAAGCCAGCGACCAGAGCAATACCAAGCGCAGCAACCTTTAATGCTGGATGCATGTCGTGTTCCAATTTGATTTTATAAGAACGGCGATGGTATCACACCACTCAATACGTGCTTGTATCAAAAAGCAATTTTGTGCGTAGGTAGATATAAAAAAGCGAAGCCAGTAGCTTCGCTTTGATTCAATTTACAAGGTGCATCGCTATCTAAGCTCGGCACCCTACATGCTAACTTGTGCACGATTGTTAGAGATTAGTCAGCATTGCGCTCAGCAAACTTTTCTAACCCCAGCACTAGCGCGATGGCCACCAACATCATGATCACCGATAAAGTGAGTTGAGAAGGTTGAGAAGTTACCGCTTCGAAATTGAACGGAGATAGGTTCTCTTGAATCAGCGGTACTTGCTCACCTTTCGAGTTGATGCGCCAGCTGATGGTCTCTTTCCACGGCCAGATTTTAGGCAGCGTACCGATCATCAAGCCTGTTAAGAATACTAATGTGAAATCGCGGAATGAGCGCAGTAGCCAAGAGAGTACGTGTGAGAAAGTCAGTAGACCAATCACACAACCACCTAGGAATAGGGCAAGTACATCGATTTGAAACGATTTAACAGCGCCAAGTACCGGGCCATACATGCCAATCAGTAACAGAATAAAGCTGCCTGAAATACCCGGTAAAATCATCGCGCAGATCGCAATCGCACCCGCAATCAAGATGTTGATGCTGGTTGGTTCCATCTGCAATGGCTTAAGCACGGTAATGCTATAAGCGAAGGCAACACCAAGCAGTAAAAAGACGAATCGAATCATATCGCGCTTTTCTACTTGCTTAAGAATATGGAAAACCGACACCAAGATCAGACCAAAGAAGAAAGACCATAGTGGAACAGGGTGCATGACTAATAACCAAGAAATCAGTTTGGCGAATGTTGCAATGCTGGTGAACACGCCCGCGAACAGTGAAATCAGGAAGAAACCGTTGATGTGGTTAAACGCAGCTTTGAAGCCTTCGCGTTTCCATAAGCCAAGTACACTAGGGTTAATTCTGCGAATGCTTTCTAGCAGCGTATCGTAGATACCGGTGATGAATGCGATGGTTCCGCCCGACACGCCAGGGACAACATCGGCAGCGCCCATTGCCATGCCTTTGAAAAAAGTACTTAAGTAGTTCATTGCTTCATAGAGTTGAGGATGATTTTGTGCAGTATACAAACTTTAGTGTAAAAAAAGTATGAATATGCTACTGGGTCGATGCTTTTATTACCTCTTTAATTGTAAGGTGATAAGTTGAAGTGAACTTTGGTCTAATATTTAAAATACAACCACTTAGTGATTTGTCATTAAGAGTATCTGTGAAACTGGTCTCTTATCGATATTGCATCTTGGTTGCATTATGCAAATGCACTTTGCAATTCGCATGTGAAAATCGCGGTTTTTATGCGATGCAGGGCTTATAAAACGCTAAATTAAAGTTGGCACGCTAACTGCATTGTATTAGTTGACCCTTCTTAAGCCGAGGGTCACCTAGCCAACTGACGTTGTTAGTGAACTTATGATTTGTTCACAAATATATAGAGCCAATCGCGATTATTGCGGTTGGCTATTTTTTTGCCTGTTGTTTGGCGATCTCTAGTTTTTATCGGTGACTTCCCATTCTCCAAGCGAAAAAAAAGCCAGCCACCATCGGTGACTAGCTTATGTTTTTCTCGAATCAATCTCGAACCCGTTTTAGTACCCCATCAACTGCAGCAAGTTCTCTGCTGTGCTTATCGCTTCTTTACGGTTAGCAATGTTGAGCTTTTGGTACAGATTACGGATGTGAGTCTTGATAGTGGTGCCTGCTACATCAAGCTCTTGAGCGATTTGCTCGTTACTGAAGCCGGAATAGATCAAGCCAAGTACTTGCCATTCACGCTGGGTGAGTGGGCTGGTACGCACCAGCTCAGGAATGTTCGGGTGATTAACCAGATTCTCTACAAAGTCTTCATCGAAGTGAACCGAGCGACTGCGTTGAGTTGTCGAGATATCTTTCATGATTTGTTGTGCTCGGTGACGTTCTAAATCACCCAAGCCTGGCTTGTTGCTCAACTTATCCAAGATATGCCCGATAGTACCACCGTCGACCAGGAAGTTACCGACCATACCGGTTTGGTTGGTCATGTGTAGGGCTTCTTCTAATAATACACGCGCACTGTCTTCATCGTTGATCTGGGTGCGTAATACCGCTTCAACGATCAAGTTTCTGTTGGTATCAGTAATCAGATGCGAACGCTGAGCTTCACTCTTTAAGAACGCCAAAGCTTCTTCTGCTTCTTCGTATTGCTCAAGGATGATGTGAGCACGCACGATGTTACGCCATTGAAGCTGACAGAAGTGGTTGCTTGCTGATTCAGGGCGAACAGCAACGCTCAACCAGTCACGGATTGCGTCTTTGTCGCCTTTCACTTGCCAGAATAAGATCAGAGACAGCGAGGCATTCGCAGTCCAATCTACGTGGTAAGTTGATTGACGTAACAAGTGCTGAATTTGGTCGATAAATTTCGACGCTTTATCTATCTCGCCGCGGCTCAATGAAATACGAGCCAACATAGAGTAGCTGTGCAGGTGTTTACTTGGAGAGTGGTGACCAAGGATATCTAACCCTTTGTAGCAACACTCTTCCGCTTCATCTAGTCGGTTCCAACACCAGAAGATCTGGGCGCGAACACGCAGCAAGAACTCATGCAAAGGCACGTATTGAAGCTGGTGCTCTTCAATCAATTTGAATGCACTGTCTTGTAGCTCAAATGCAGCTTGAACATAACCTTGAGCAATCAAGATTTCGCTTTGTTGCAGAATCGCCCACAGAGCCTGATGGTAAACCTGATACTGACGTGCCAGTTTTTCTGTTTGTTGCATCATCGGTAGCGCACGACTGAGGTTACCCATTACGTGATTCACTTCGCCAACAACCGAGGTTGCAACAATACGGCTACGATAAACAGTGGTGTTCAGTTGGCTCAACGAAAGCTCAGCCAGTTCTAACGCTTTTTCAGGTTCATTGCTGTTGATGGCAACTTGGGCGCGCAAGGCGTTGTATTGACCTTGCTGCTGAGTATCGAGTTCAATGTTTCGAGCTTGATATTGAGTCTCTGCCTCTTCCAACAAAGTACCCACTTGGTCATAACGGTGCTGACTTTGTGCAAGCCACGCGCGCAACATGGACAGTTTAGGCTCACTGTAAAGTTGATCCGTGGTTAGTTGCTTGATCGCCATCTCTAAAGATGAAAGCTCACCTTGGTTGAACATCGGCCAACCGTGTTCAGTCAGGATTTGAATGATCAGTTCTGGATCTTCAGCGCGCTGTGCGTGGCGTAGTGCTTGGTGTGGTGTGTTTTGCTTGATCCACGCTTTTGCCGCACTTCGATGCAGTTCTGCTTCCTGTTGAGGGATTCGAGCTTGACGCTCATGTGCGAGGAATTCACCAAATAAGTTATGGAAGCGATACCAGTTCTTTTCGCCTTCAAGTGGGTAGATGAACAAACCAAAACGGTTGAGTGATTCGATCATACCTAACGCATCTTCGCGCTGTGTAAGTGCACAAACAAGCTCATCGTTGAAGTGATCAAGCACAGAACATTGCATCAAGAATTGTCGGGTTTCTTTATCTAGCAGGTCGAATACTTCTTCAACCAAGTAGTCCCAAAGGTGGGCGTGGTTAAAGTGAGAAAACGACTCTGCGGATTGTGCAAGGGTGCGTTTTTGGTGCTGTGCTTGCAGCGCGATAAGTTGCAGAGCAGAAGGCCAACCCTCTACATAGTTACAGATACTGTCTGCGGTGATGTCATCAATGCCATCAGCAACACGTTGGTTGAAAAAACGTGTGGTTTCTTCGGTATCAAACGCCAACGAGTCATTACCCAATTCGATCATTAAATCACGAACGCGCAGGTTTGCTGTACCAAGTGGTGGTGTACCACGACTGGTTACAACTAGCGTTAGGTTGTCGGGCATGTGTTTAAGGAAGAAGCGCATTGCTTCGTGGATGTCGTCATTGTTGACCAAATGATAGTCATCCAACACTAGAAAACATTCGTGATGGAATTCCGACATTTCGGCGAACACTTCACTCAATAAAGAATGCAGCGATGAAAATTGTCGTTTTTCTGCTAGTTTTTGGGCATTCGGGCAGGCATTTTGAGTCGCTTTATTAAGCGATTGAAGTAGGTAGTTGATAAAGCGGAAGGCATCGTTGTCACTATCATCAATGCTGTACCAACCCACATTGGGTTTATCTACCAACCATTGTGCAGCCATGGTGGTTTTGCCGTAGCCCGCTGGAGAGCGGAACAACACAAGCTTATAGCAATCTGCGTTCTGAAGCAGATCGAGAACCCTAGGTCGTAGGATTGCATTATGTAAGCGGCCGGGACGAGTTAGTTTCGATGGGATCCACATGTCGAAGTTTTTCACCTATTCCGTGGCTATGTTCAGAATTATCCCAATCTATCGTTGAGTGCAATCCAATGACATTAGCCTAATTACTTAAGTCTTCGCTCATATTACGTGAAGCAAAACGGCACCGACTATGATCCTCCTCAGAAACCTTGCGCTTCTGCATGTTTTTGGGTGTCTACGCCCTTTATTTGAGACTTTGCTCACGTTGTTGGTTGGTTCGTGAATGTGACTTTGTTCTTCCCTACACGGGAATCTATGCAAAGGATGAGAGCTAGAAATTATTTTCGTGATCTGAAACTCAGATTTGATAATGACTGTAATCCGGTTAAATAAAAGTCACATCAATTGAAGTTAAGTTATCGAACGGGAGCTTGTGATCTTAGTCACTCCAACTTTTTGTTCGAAGTCAGAACATGAGAGTCAGATCACTAACCCTAAGTCGGTACGCCCCCTACGCCCTCCCATCTACTCCTAGTCAGTCGCGTTAGCGGGAGGATGTTTAGTTTATGGTGACCATGCACGATATGTCACAGATGAATTAGAACTATTAAAAGCGAGATTTCTGAAATGAAACCAACTCAGCAAAAAACTTTCGATAAAGTGTCGTTCCAAGAAAGCGTTAAGAAGCATTTATCTGCAACCTACGCAACAACGATTGAAAACGCGGATAGCCGCGCATGGTACCTAGCAATGGGTCGCGCATTAGCAGAACTCACAACATTCGACCTGCTAGAAACTGAAAACGATGAAAAAATTAAGAACGCGAAAAGCGTTAACTACCTTTCATTAGAGTTTTTGATTGGCCGTCTGACAGGTAATAACCTGATCAGCATGGGTCTATACGAACAGATCACTCATGCAATGGAAGAGCTAGGTCAAAACCTAACTGACCTTCTAGAAGAAGAACGCGACCCATCACTAGGTAATGGTGGTCTTGGTCGTCTAGCTGCTTGTTTCATGGATTCTTGTGCTGCTCAAGAATACCCAACAGTAGGCTACGGTCTTCACTACGAGTACGGTCTATTCAAACAATCTTTCCAAGACGGCCGCCAACAAGAAGCACCTGACGCGTGGCGCGGTGTTGAAGGTTACCCATGGGAAGTGGCTCGTCCAGAACTAGCACAACACATTGGTTTTTACGGTCATGTAGACGTTGAATTCATCGACGGTAAAGAAGTACGTACTTGGGTTCCAGGTATGGAAGTAAAAGCAATGCCTTGGGATCTACCTATCGTAGGTTACGAGTCAAACACGGTTTACCCGCTGCGTCTTTGGGAATGTCAGGCAATTGCACCATTCTCACTAGCAAGCTTTAACAACGGTGATTACTTCGAAGCGCAACACTCGCTAATCGATGCAGGTAACATCACGAAAGTTCTTTACCCGAACGACAACCACGAGAAAGGTAAGACTCTGCGTCTAATGCAGCAGTACTTCCACTCAGCAGCGTCTGTTCGCGATATTCTACGTCGTCACGAAGCAGCAGGTTTCTCTCTAGAAGAGCTGCCTAAGCAAGAAACGATTCAGCTTAATGATACGCACCCAACAATTGCGATTCCTGAGCTAATGCGCATCTTGATTGACGAGAAAGGCCTATCTTGGGATCAAGCATGGGAAATCAGCGCTCATACGTTCGCTTACACGAACCACACACTACTTCCTGAAGCTCTAGAGACTTGGTCTGAATCATTGATCAACCGTCTTCTTCCACGTCACATGGAAATCATTTTTGAAATCAACCACCGTTTCATGCAAGAAGTTCGCAAGATGTGGCCTGGTGACGGTGAGAAGCAAGCGAAGCTTTCTATCATCCAAGAAGGTTTCCACCGCATGGTTCGCATGGCAAACCTATGTGTGATTGGCTCTTACAAAGTAAACGGTGTAGCTGCGCTTCACTCACAACTGGTTAAGAAAGACTTGTTCCCTGAGTTTAACGAAATCTTCCCAGGTAAACTGACTAACGTAACGAACGGCATCACGCCACGTCGTTGGTTGAAGTTCTGTAACCCAGGCCTATCTAATCTAATCACAGGTAAGATTGGCTCTGAGTGGCCAGCAAAACTTGAGCAGCTTGAAGGCATCGCTCAGTTCGCAACAGACGCGAAATTCCAAAAAGAATTCATGGCTGTTAAGAAAGAAAACAAACAGCGTCTTGCTGATTGGGTTCAAGAGAACATGGGTATCGAGCTAGATACTAACGCTATCTTTGATGTTCAAATCAAGCGTCTTCACGAATACAAGCGTCAGCACCTAGATTTGCTACACATTCTATCTCTGTACCACCGTATTCTTAACGAACCTGGTTTCGAGTGTGAGCCACGCGTATGTTTCTTCGCAGCGAAAGCAGCTCCGGGTTACCACCTAGCGAAAGAGATCATCTTCGCGGTTAACAAGATTGCAGAGAAGATCAATAACGACCCTCGCATTGGCAACAAATTGAAAGTGGTATTCATTCCTGACTACCGTGTAAGCATGGCTGAAATCATCATCCCTGCAGCAGACGTTTCTCAGCAAATCTCACTAGCTGGTAAAGAAGCATCAGGTACGGGCAACATGAAGATGGCTCTAAACGGCGCGCTAACTATCGGTACGATGGATGGTGCAAACGTTGAGATTCGTGAAGAAGTGGGCGATGAAAACATCTACATCTTCGGCCTAGACGTTGACGGTGTTCAAGCACTGAAAGCTCAGGGCTACAACCCATACGACTACTACAATGCAGACCCACTACTGAAAGCATCTCTAGACCTTCTGACTGGCGATGAGTTTACACCGGGTCAACCAGGCCTTCTACGTGCAACGTTTGATAGCCTGCTAGACGGTGGTGACCCTTACCTATGTCTTGCTGACTTCGCATCTTACGTGAAAGCGCACGAAGACATGGGTACGCAATACAAAGACCAAGCAGGTTGGGCTAAGAAAGCGATTCTTAACACCGCATTGGTTGGTAAGTTCACATCAGACCGCTCTATCCGCGACTACGTGAACAACATCTGGAAACTTGAAGCGGTTAACCGTTAATACTTCCAAAGTAGCCAAGGCAGTTTCTGCCTTGGCTCAATTAGCTTGTGAGCAAACAGATGGCTTATCCGATAGCAATGCTTACAAACTGATTGTCACAAGCTAATTGATTAGTAAGAAATTAAATTAACAACCCTACAAAATAGAAAGCGTCAGAACGTTTTCGGAGAGAGCGATGAAAGAACAGACCGTATTAAAACAAGTCGCAGAAATGGCAAACATTGCCGACAGTTACGTTAGTGCGTGGGGCGATGAAGCACAAGTATCAGACGAGACGATTACGTCTCTATTGGCTTCGTTGGGCTACGATACAAGCAGCGATGATGCACTGCTTAAGTCAGCAGAAAGAAAACACAAAAAAGATGTACTAGACCCAGTTCTTGTCTTGCGTGACGGTGAGCCAGTAGAAGTGGCGCTTAATCTAGGTGTAAGTGCTCGTGAAAGTGAGTTCAGCTGGCGCTTAGAAACCGAGCAAGGAGAGGTACTTGAAGGCTATCTTCAATCTCAAGTCGTTCGTGATGAGCGTGCTGAGGGTGGCCCTTTAGTGTTTGCATTGCCAAGTGATTTGGCATGGGGTTATCACAAGCTAATTGTGAGCCGTAAGCGCCGTAAGAAGCCTTACGAGATGACACTGATTATTACGCCAAAAGCGTGTTTCAAGCAGTCACCAATCGAGCAAGGCAAAAAGCTGTGGGGACCAAGTGTTCAACTTTACACACTAAGAACTCAGCACAACTGGGGTATTGGTGATTTCGGTGACCTAAAACAGCTTGTTGCTGATATCGCTTCTCGCGGCGGTGATTTCGTTGGTCTAAACCCAATCCACTCATTGTTCCCTGCGAACCCTGAAGGCGCGAGCCCATACAGCCCGTCTTCTCGTCGCTGGTTGAACATCCTATACATTGATGTGAGTTCAGTACCTGAATTCGCACTAAGTGCAGAAGCACAACAAACGGTAGGCAGCGCAGAGTTCCAGCAGCGTCTACAAAAAGCGCGTGAAGCACACTGGGTAAACTACACTGAAGTGTCTGAGCTGAAGATGAGCATCTTGCCTTTGCTATTTGCAGAGTTTAAGACTCGTCATTTAGACAAGAACAGTGACCGTGCACAAGCGTTCTTAGCCTTCGTAGAAGAGGGTGGCGACAGCCTAATGCATCAAGCCGCGTTTGATGCTCTACATGGTGAACTACACGCTGAAGATTCTGGCATGTGGGGATGGCCGGTATTCCCTGAGAAGTACCGTACATTCGACAGCCCAGCGACACAGAAGTACATCAAAGAGAACCTAGAAAACGTTCATCTGTACATGTACCTACAATGGCTAGCAGATTGCCAGATCAACGATGCACAGTCTCTTGCTGAAGAGAAAGGTATGGCTGTTGGCCTGTACCGTGACTTAGCGGTAGGTGTTGCAGATTCGGGCAGCGAAACTTGGGCTGACGAAGGCAACCTAGTGATGGATGCGAGCATTGGTGCTCCACCTGATATTCTTGGTCCTCTAGGCCAAAACTGGGGCTTACCACCACTGAACCCAGAAGTGCTTCAAGAAACAAGCTACGATGCTTACATCAAGCTACTTCGTGCGAACATGAAACATTGTGGTGCACTGCGTATTGACCACGTTTTAGGTCTACTGCGTTTGTGGTGGATTCCAAAGGGTGAAAACGCAACCAAAGGCGCTTACATCTACTACCCAGTACAAGACATGCTGTCGATTCTTGCGCTCGAATCTCACCGTTACCAATGTAGCGTTATCGGTGAAGATTTAGGCACGGTGCCTGATGAGATTGTAGACATTCTAGCAGATGCTGGCGTGCACTCTTACAAAGTGTTCTTCTTTGAAACATCAGAAGAAGACGGTGGTTTCATCTCACCGAAACACTATGCACCACAATCAATGGCGGCACTGTGTACGCACGATATGCCAACATTACGTGGCTTCTGGCACTGTGATGACTTGAAGATGGGCCAAGAGATTGGTTTATACCCAGATGCAGCACAGCTAGAAACTCTGTTCGATGACCGTCTTGAGTGCAAACAAGGTATCTTAGACTCAGTGGCATGGCATGGTTTCCTACCTGAAGGTGTGGGTCGCGATGCAAGCAAAGTACCGATGGATTCTTACCTTGCTGAAGCTCTTCAACTGCACGTAGCAGCTGGTGGTTCAACACTATTGAGTGTTCAGCTGGAAGATTGGTTAGAGATGGATAAGCCGGTAAACATTCCTGGCACGGTCGATGAGTATCCTAACTGGCGTCGTAAACTATCAATGAACTTGGACGAAATCTTTGCTCATGAAGGCGTTAATCGTATCGCTTCTAAGCTAACTGACGTTCGAGAAAAAGCAGGTAAGTAATGACGTTGAGTGACTTGAAATTAGGTGGTTTTTTGCTTACGCCGTACGAAACTACAACCTTGGTCACTCAATAATGAATGCTCATCTGGTAGAATAAACCGTCGTTATATTGCCCGCACTAATAGCGGGCATTTTTGTATTATATTTTTTGGATGTTTGGTTAGGGAGAAACGTTTTGGAACTAAGTTCGATTTCAAAGCAAAAACAAATATATACCCAACTATCACAGGCTTGCTTCACAGACCCATTTGCGTTTTTAGGTCCATACTTACCTTCTGATCAAGGTGCATTACGTGTATGGATTCCTGGAGCAGATAAAGTCGAGTTGATTGTTGGAAAGGAACCTCGTATTGAGTTATCGCGAGAGGGTGAAAGTGGTTTCATTCTTAAGCAAGAGAGAGATTTGCGTTTCACTCACTATAAGCTTGCGGTTGATTGGGCTGGAGTAGAACAGATCATCGATGATCCGTACCAGTACCACGATCTGTACGCGAGCTACGAAGATCTTCACACACCGAAAGATATGTACCATCACATGGGGGCTCAGTTTATTACGCTAGAGCGTGATGGACAGACGATTGCAGGTACTCGTTTCTTGGTGTATGCACCGCACGCAACAGCGGCAAGCTTGATAGGTAACTTCAACGCTTGGGATGGTCGCCGCCACCCAATGCAACGCTTAGATTACGGTATGTGGGGCCTATTCATTCCTGAACTGGAAGAGGGCGCTCAATACAAGTTTGAATTAAAAGGACCCAATGGCGAAGGCTTACCGCATAAAGCCGACCCATGGGGTTTTTACTCAGAGCAATACCCATCATTTTCTTCTGTGACTTACGATCACGCTCGTTACGAGTGGCAAGATACTAAGTGGCAGAATCGTCCAGTGACGCAAAAGCGTAAAGAAGCGCTTTCGTTCTATGAACTGCACGCGGGTTCTTGGAAGCGTAACGCTGAAGGTGAGTTCTTAAATTATCGCGAGCTTGCGGCAGAGCTGATCCCATACCTAACAGATCTTGGCTACACGCACGTTGAGCTAATGCCAGTTTCAGAGCACCCATTCTACGGTTCTTGGGGCTATCAGCCAGTAGGTCTATTTGCACCGACTAGCCGTTTTGGTTCTCCAGATGATTTCAAATACTTCGTCGATCAATGTCACCAAGCGGGTCTTGGTGTTGTTCTGGATTGGGTTCCTGCTCACTTCCCAAGTGATGATCACGGCCTAGCAAACTTCGACGGTACGCCATTGTTCCATGATCCAGATCCACGTCGTGGTTGGCACCAAGATTGGAACTCGTACATTTACGATTTAGGCAAAGAGCATGTACGTCGCTTCTTAGTTTCTAACGCATTGTACTGGTTCGAGCAATTCCACATTGATGGCATTCGTGTTGATGCAGTCGCTTCGATGCTTTACCTCGATTACTCGCGCAGCCATGATCAATGGATTCCGAACGCAGACGGCGGCAACGAAAACTACGATGCTATCGCTACGCTTAAGTGGATGAACGAAGAAGTATACAAGCACTTCCCGAATGCGATGACAATTGCTGAAGAGTCTACCGCTTTCCCGGGTGTTTCAGCACCGACCTTTATGGGCGGCTTAGGTTTCGGCTTTAAGTGGAACATGGGTTGGATGCACGATAGCTTGTCTTACATCCAAGAAGATCCAATCAACCGTAAATATCACCACGATACGATTACCTTCCCGTTAGTTTACGCTCACAGTGAGAACTACGTATTGTCTCTGTCTCACGATGAGGTGGTTTACGGTAAGGGCTCTATCCACAACAAGATGCCTGGTGATGAATGGCAGCAAACGGCAAACCTTCGTGCTTATATGGGTTACATGTATGCTCAGCCGGGTAAGAAGCTGAATTTCATGGGTGCAGAATTTGGTCAGACGGCCGAATGGAACCATGATGACCAATTGCAATGGTTCTTGTTAGATTATGATCGTCATCAAGGTGTTCAGCGTTTAACGAAAGACCTGAATAATCTGTACCGCTCTGAAGCTGCAATGCACGATCTTGATTTTGACCCGAAAGGCTTTGAGTGGCGTCTACAGGACTCTGCTGAAGCGAGCATTCTTGCACATGAGCGCATCAGTGAATCTGGTGAGCGTGTATTAGTTGTCTCTAACTTTACACCCGTTCCTCACGAGCATTTCCGCTTAGGTGTTCCTGCAAAAGGTGAGTACTCACTACTGTTGAATACAGACTCAACTGATTATGCGGGCAGTGGTTTTGAAGTGAAGCAGACAGCTGAGATTGAATCGGTAGAAAGCGAAGGTCTAGACACTTCGATTGAGCTGCGTTTACCGCCACTTTCAACAATATTCTATAAGTTGAAATAAGCGCTAGCTTAAAATAAGACGGGAGCCGAAAGGCTCCCATTTTTTTGTTGTCAGTTGCTGTTTTACGCTGGAGTTCTACTAAAATTGGTGAGTTGTAGTAGTGAGCGTCCAATGACCACTTCAATGATCGCCCTTGCATCAGCCCCGAACCTTTCAGTCATCTTTTGGCGAAATTCACCATCAACTTGTAAGTTGAACTCTTCTGGAACACAGTTTTGCGATGCATGGAAAAACATTAGTTTGATAGAGTGTCTAAAAGGTTTTTCAGTAAGTGCGCTTTGCCAAGAGCGATAAAACGTCTCCTGATCTGAAAAGTCTAATGACTTCATCATAATAGCTAATACGTGTTCATGTAAGACAGTTCTTACTGCACGTGTTGAAGGATAGTACCCTTGCAACGTAGTTAAACTAATGCCGATTTCTTGAGCAATCCTTGCATAAGTTAGCGCTTCATGTCCTTCTGCTAGAAAAAGATTTAATACGATTTCATCGTAGTTTTTTTGATTTTCTATTTTCTGAGCTTGGGTAATTCGAGCCATTACAAATCTCTATTGAGTGTAACATTCTGTAAACACATATATTAATAGTTTCTGATAGAGATCTCAAAGCCTAGAGGTAATAAAAACGTCAGTTTATCGTCAAAATTCGATAGATATAGATCGTTCGCTTGAATTTCAACCAGCTCTAAGTCCATATAAAAACACCGCTCTATTGAGCGGTGTGTTATCTAAAGTCTTTGTTTATATTGCTAATTCAGAAAGCTAGAACGGATACCAAAATAACTGCGGCTCTAGAATGCGTTTCGCAATGGCTAACACCACGATAAAAGCGATGACACTCAAACAAACAAAGTCGATACGTTTCAAAGGTGCATAGCTATACCAAGTGCGAGATTTATGTCGTCCGAAACCGCGCAGTGTCATCGCATTTGAGATCTCATCTGCTCTATCCAAGCTTGAAAAAATCAATGGCCCTAACACTTTAGCAACATTTTTGATGCGAGTAATGAGTGGTGCTTTCTTGGAAAGTTCTACTCCACGAGCCTGTTGAGCGTGCATGATATTGATGAAGTCCTTCTTAACCTCAGGCAAGTAACGCAGGGTTAAACTCACCGCATAAGCAATTTTGTAAGGAACTCCGATACGGTTGAGACTCGCTGCAAACTCAGTTGGATGCGTTGTGAAGACAAAAATCAACGCTATCGGGAACATGCTCATGTACTTGAGCGTGACAGTGACTAAGTAAAACAAAGTCTCTTGGCTCAACGAGTAGTTACCCGGTAATGTCAGCAATAAGGTTTCGCTGCCGATGAGCTCTGTACCTTGCTGCGGAGCAAGCAGGTACATGAACAAAGCATTTAGGCTCAGAACACTTGCAGTACCAATCAATAGCGGCTTGTAAACACGAACAGGAACTTGAGTCAGCTTTAATAGATATAAGCCAGTCAGGATCAAAACAACGATGAGTCTAAGATCGAACGTTGTAAGAACAACGGTTACCCAAGCTAAAAACAGTGCAAACTTGGTGATGCCATTGAGAGCGTGTAGCGGTGATTTGGTATCAATGTAATTGATGCCGAATTTTACTTTTGATGCATTCATTGAGCACTTCTCTCGTAGTCGATGAAGTACTGCATAAATGCATTGGTGTCGTCGATTTTCATCATGGTCGCGAGTTCATAAATGCTGGTGGTACAAAGATTTGCGCGTTCTAACAGCGAAGGCTGACTGAATACTTCTGTCATCGCGGCATTGGCAATCAGCTTGCTGTCTGCAATCACGATTGAACGTGTGGTGTACTCTAGAACCAGGTGCATGTCGTGTGAGATGATTACAACAGTAATACCCAAATCACGATTAAGCTTTTGGATGAACGCCAGCATCGATGTGTAGTTACGGTAGTCTTGACCTGCAGTCGGTTCATCCAAGATAAGAAGCTCAGGCTCCAGTACTAGGATAGAAGCGATGGTTACACGTTTTTTCTGACCGTAGCTCAGTGCTTCGATCGGCCAGTGGCGGAACTTACTCAGCCCACACAGCTCAAGAACATGCTCTACTTTTTCTGTGATCAGCTCTTCTGCAATGTTGCGGTTACGAAGACCAAAAGCAACCTCGTCAAAAATCATATGATGCGAGATCATATGATTTGGGTTCTGCATCACGACACCGACTTTCTGGCTTCTTTCAAAGATAGAAAGTTCAGATAGGTCTTCACCATTTAGATAGGAAGAGCCTGAATCGGCATCGATCACACCCATGATGAGTTTAGTGATGGTTGATTTACCCGAACCGTTTTTGCCCAGAATCGAAACAAACTCACCTTTGCCAATCTTGAAGCTGACATCTTCGAGTGCGTTCTTCTCGCCGTCATAAGAATAAGTCAGACCATGAACTTCGAGTAAAGGTGGGTACTGCTTCTCTGCTACCGGGGCTGGGCGCTCAGCAAACCAAGCTTGAACAGCAGGGCGGAACCTTTTGTAGTCTAAAGCTTTGAGGTTTGACAGCTTGTCTTCGCTGGTTAGTGGGGCTTTCGCCGCCTTAAGCGCCGACAAGTAAAGCGGTTCACGAATACCGTGTGTATCAAGTAATTCAGAAGCCAAGATTTCATCGGGTGTCGTGTCAGCGACGATTTCACCGCGTTCCATTAAGATCACGCGGTCGATATCGCGATGTAGGACATCCTCGAGGCGGTGCTCGATAATCACGATGGTCTTGTTGGTTTCTTTATGCAGCTGGTCGATGATCTCAATCGTTGCCTTACCCGTTTTAGGGTCAAGGCTTGCTAGAGGCTCATCAAACAACAAGATATCAACGTCGTCAACTAAGATGCCCGCTAATGATACTCGCTGCTTTTGACCACCAGAAAGGTCATGAGGTGAACGCTCAAGCATGCCCGCTAGGTCGACCATTTTTGCAGTCGACTTAACTAACGGGTACATATCAATGTTCGACATCAACTGGTTTTCGAGTGCGAAAGCGATATCTTCACCGATACTTAAACCCACAAACTGGCTGTCAGTATCTTGTAATACCGTGCCGACTTGCTCGGTATAATCGTGCATCGAAAACTCAGAGGTATTCTTGCCGTTTATCTCTAAAGAGCCCGTTACCTCACCTTTGATTGCATGAGGTATCAAACCATTGAGACACTGACCTAGGGTAGATTTACCACTACCACTTGGTCCAATAATGACGATTTTCTCTCCTTTCTCTATCCTTAGATTGATATTTTTTAGCGTCGGTTTATCCAGCGACTCATATCTAAAAGAGAAGTTCGAAAATGCTATAGTCATTATCGCTTATGCCTCAGTCAGGTTGCGGCTTTGTTTGTTGCGTTTAGCGACTGATTTTAGGATCAGGAAGCCCACAACAGCGATCAGAACGGTGTTACCCGCTGCGATGATAGACAGTTGAGTGAAGACTTTAGTAAACGGTTCTGCGTATAGGATGGTGTCTAGGAACGCAGAGCAGCCATAGCCTACAACGTTACCTGCAAGGGCCAGTATCACGAACAATACAAAATCTTTCATTGGCAGTTCGCCTTGTTGAAGACGGTTCTTAGTCATCATAGGGAACAAGCCGATAACCATGCCTACTATACCTGAGCCTAAAACCCAAGTTAACCACACGCCCCAACCTGCGAACAGATCCGTAACCCAGTGACCGATAAAGCCAACTAAGAAGCCAACAATTGGGCCGAACAAAACAGAAAATAGTGCTAGGACTGCCATCGCTGGTTTCAATGTCGTGTTCGCAAACACTGGAACACCAAACATAGGTAAACCACCAATGCCGTACAGTGCCGCGCCAATGGCAATAACGACCACTGTTTTAGCTGAAAAGTTCATAGATAACCTCGAATACTGAAAGATAAAGCTGAATAAAGAACGAATATTCGCCATTATTAATATGCGTCTCAATGAGAACGTTTTTTGGGCAAATATAAAAAATAAGGCGCGCATTATACAGTAGAACCCTTTCATAAGGGAAGGTAAGTGTCTAGATGTCTAAAATTCCATCTGAACACTTAAATATCGTGTAAAAAGCGCAATTTTACGGTTAATCAAGCAACAAAAAAGCCAGAGCAGGGTCTGGCTTTTTCATTCGTCTTAACAATGTGTTAAGCGGCTTCGTCGCATATCTACGACCGTTTAGTGGTCTAGGTATAGATAGTTTTGCCAACTCTTCATACGAATAAGCACCTTACGCATGATAGATACGTGAGTGAAGCTGTCAGAATAAACCGAAACCTCAACCGCAGTACCCATAGGTAGATGGTATTCAGATAGGTCATCTGTGATGGTTAACTTAACAAACACGCGACCACTGGTACGCAGAGCATCAGTACCTAGTAAAGCACCTCGAGCTTGGAATTGGCTCTCACCAATCGCAGGCAATACTTCATCAATACGGCCTTTAAACACTTTGCCTGGTAGAGCTCTGAATAAGAACTCAGCTTCGAACCCTGGTTGCAGACGCTGCAATGAGTTTTGTCTAAAAGCAGCGGTGTAGAACTGAGCTTCGGTGTGAACAAATGTCATCACTGGAGCCAGTGGAAGTGGCACGGCCATGACACCTGGGCGAAGGGCAAGTTGCGTCACATAACCATCTGTTGGCGCACGAACGATAGTTTGGTCTAAGTCAAATTGGGCTTTACGTAAATCGGCAAGTAAACCTGCAACGGCTGTGTTCTCGCCACCAATTTCTGAGTTGAGTGCGATTTGAGCTTGTTGTTGATTCGCCTCTGCAACTTTCACTGCAGCTTCTGCACCTTTGTACGCTTGTCGACGAGTATCGAGTTGTTGCTCGGTAAATGCGCCACTTTCGAACCCACGTTTGTATCGAGAGAATTCACGCTGTGCTTTGTCTCTTTCTGCAATTGCTTTTATTTTGGCGGCTTCAGCCTCTCCCACTTGAGACTCTAAGCCTAGAGCGCCTTGGCTCGCTTCTTTGACTTGCGCTTCCAGTTTTGCAACGGCCGCTTCAAAAGGGATAGGGTCGATCTTGAAAAGGATATCGCCTTTCTGAAGAGGCTTATTCGCTTCAACAGGAACTTCAATTACTTTGCCGCGCACACCAGAAACAATCGGTGTTGTTGAGTAAACTTGGTTACCGATTTGCGTGAACGGATGGTTGTAGTTCATCAATAGAATCAAAGTACCTATGAGTACGACCCCACCAAGTACCGCAGTTGGAACCGTCCACTTGTTTAGAGGGATATTGAATACTTTGAAAATCGTAATACAAAGTGCCGCGTAGGTCATTATCAGCAGTAAATCCATTACTTAGCCTCCTGATCTTGAACGTTGGTGGTCTCTTTCTCTGTGCTGTTTTGCACAGTAGCCGCTTGTTTGAGTTGGGCAATTTCGTCCTGAAGTGTGCTCACTTGGTCGATTAGAGAGTCGACACGGTGATGAATGTCGTGTTGTTCTTCTTCAAGCTTAGCGAAGCCCCAGCCACGATCTTTGCGCCACAACGTAGCCCAAATCCAAAGGAACGGCCAAATAGTGTGTAAAGTGAATAGGCTAACCCAGCCTGAGACGTGAATGGCATCTTGATGAGGGTGGTTGCGTTCTTTCGCAATTTCATAGGGAATATCGTGAATAACGATGATGCCGTAAAAGATGACTAATGCTACGAAAATCAGTAGACCGAGTGCAAAGTAGTCTAAAAACATAACAGATCCTTGTAATGTTAGATGTTAAGTTATAAATATACTACGCTATCATCCAAGTAATTGTTATAAAAATGATTTACCAATTTGAAATAATATGTTGTCGCTTCTTATGTGACTCAAAGCATGGATGGATCTTATAAAATTCAATCGTATTTGAAGAGGCTATTTCGGCTTCTTTGTTGGTATTCAAGCTGACATGATGACAGTTCCGATTCTAAATGACGGGCATAACCACTAGGGACAAATACGGATGTATATAGGTGAATTGGCGGCCATTGGCGCTGCAATTGTGTGGGCGTGTGCGACATGGATTTATGGACAATTTGGACATCGCTTCTCTGCAATGCAACTGAATATTGTTAAGGGTGTAGTGGCATCTGGGATGATGTTGCTGGTAATGCCTCTTATCCCAATGCCGGATTTTGAGCTTAGTACCAACCATTTTCTGATATTGGCAATTTCAGGTGTAATTGGAATAGCGATCGGAGATAGCGCCTATTTTGCGGCATTGAAAAGAATCGGCGCCAATAAGACTCTACTATTGGAATCTTTGGCACCGCCTCTTTCTGGTGTATTAGCGTTGATGTTCCTTGGCGCTGTATTGACATTGCAAAGCTGGCTCGGTGTCGTGATTACAACACTAGCGGTGACCTTCGTCGTCTTCCAGCCATCAAAATCGGCGAGCGGTGATTCGAATGACAAAGCGGAGTGGGGTGGCATTGGTTATGGGCTTGTGGCGAGTGTTTGTCAGGCATCTGGTGTGGTTATTTCTCATTACGCGTTAGTGGCGGGTGACATTCCACCATTGTTAGGTGCTTTGATTCGCCTGACGATTGGCGTGTCTGTCGTAATGCTGATTATCCCTTTCGTTGAAAAGAAGCCTTATTCATCGATAAAAAGAGATTTATGGGAAATGACCAAGCTCGACAAACTTTGGTTATTAGGGGCGATCTTTGTTGGGACGTTTCTCGCCCTTTGGCTCCAGCAAGTGGCGCTGAAAAATGCTAACCCTGCGGTTGCACAAACATTGATAGCGACCAGCCCTGTCTTTATTTTGGTGATTTATGCGCTGAAAGGGGAAAAGGTGTCAAAGCAAAGTGTCATCGGCACACTTGTCGCCCTTGCGGGAATTTCTCTGTTCTTTTATCAATAAGGGGCAGGCTTTTAGTTACAGAGCTAAAGAGCTAAAGAGTGTCATGGCTCTACTCTGTACAGACTTGATTGCGGCCGTTGGCTTTAGCTCGGTATAGCGCTTTATCGGCACGGTAGAAGGTGCGTTGAGTATTCTCTCCGTCACGATGCAAAGTGATACCGATACTTACGGTCAAACCGCGCTCCCCAAGTATTTCATGCCATCCGAATTGGAAGATACGTTCTCGATAATTTTCAGAGTGCATTTCTGCCTTAGCGAGATCGCTGTTCTCTAGGATGACCAAAAACTCTTCTCCGCCAAATCGGACACAGGATGCACCTCTAAACTTGAAGTACGATCTAAGCTCTTGCGAGACGCTGACGATCGCTTTATCACCCACTAAGTGGCTTAGTTCATCATTGATAGACTTAAAGTGGTCAATATCGATAACCATCAATGCGAAAGAGGTGTCGTGCAGCAGCATGTCTTTCAGTTTCACATCTAACCAACGACGGTTGTGTAATCCTGTCAATGGATCGGTGAATACGTCTTGTTGAAGTTGAGCAACCGCATTCTTGTGTTGCTCAGTCGTCTCTTTTAGTTCTTTGTTTTCTTGTTCAGAGAGAATGAGTTTGAGTTGTAACTCAAAACGAGACAAGCGGCGTAGCTGGCTTGCACCGAGTTCACTGATCGGGATCTGCTTCATTAGATCGGTTTCAATTCGGTAGCCTTTTTTCTCATAGCTTAGCGCTTCTTGAAAACGTCCTTGATTCATACACACGTCACTCAGCGAATCGTAGAATCGCTTCGCAAGCACTGGCGACGAGTAGGCTTTCACACGTTTGTCTGTGCTCGACAAAATCATGCTCGCGTAGTCTTGCTTGCCAGTTGCACTTAGACAATGTGCTAGCTCTAGGCGAGTCATAGTCGAAAGCCAGCTTGCTTGAGTGCTGTTGGCTGGGTATTGAACCTTGGACAGACAGCGTAGCGCTTCATGATATTTTTTCTTAGCGCGCAGCACCTTTGCTTGGTAAAGCAATATTTGAGCTGTGAGTAACTTGTCACTCACCAAAATACTCAGTTCTTCGCACTCATTCAGTAAATCGCTGGCTGCAGTAATACGGTTGAGCAGAAGCAAGCTCGCCACCATATGCAGCTTGAATTTGAGGCGAAGTGAGCGACTGCTTATCGCATGGTCTATGCTGCTGATTTTTTGGTAATAACGAAGGGCTCTGTTGTGATCGCCATAGGAATCACACAGGTTCCCCATGCCTAAAATTGCTAGTACATACTCATCGATATGGCCGTGTTCAACCGCGATTGTCGATGAACTGATGAATTCATTGAGTGCTGACGTGTAATCACCAATTTCAACTAAGCGGTCACTTAGGCTGGTCTTGACTGTCAGAATGTCTTCAATATCGGCAGGAAGGTGGAGCAGATCGAGTGCTCGTCTCAACTCTTCGATACTGGTTTGATTTTGTTGTAACTCGGCACGGTATTCAGAGCTGATGATATAGCAGTGCGCTTGCTCTGTTTGCGTTGTCGAAACGTGCTGGCGAATGTGGTTCCAGAAGATGATCGCTTCTTCACCTGATACCGATGAAGGGTCTAAACCGGCGTCTGTGATCTTGCTTAATAGCGTTTCCATTATTCTATTACCTCAGCATCGTCTTCTTCTAATTGTTCAAGCGTAAACGGGAACGTCAAAATATCATTGAGGCTGACGGTCGGTCTTGAACCTTTTAATCCTTTTCTATGCCAAGGATAAATATCAAGCATGGTGCTGAGAGTTTGGAAGGTTTGCTCTGCGGCTTCGCCTTTTTCGGAAAGCATAAGAGCCACACGTTCAGCACTTAGCCTTGCAATGAAGTCATTCTGGTTACATAAAGCATGAGCAATCTCGGTACAGACATCTAAGTAATCAGTATCGACATGATGGAACATAATGATGCTGTGGTTTGAACGCTTAAGCTCTGTCTTAAAGAGGACCAGTTTTTCCCACCAAAAGGTTTCAGAGACAACGTAAGATAGGTGCTTTTCAGGATCGTATTCATGTTGGCCTCGAATACGATTAATCAGCTTTCGTGCCCTCTGTTCAAGCTGGCGTTTTGAACTGCGTGCTTTGTCCAAACCGACACGATTAGTTTGCTCTTTAAGCATGCCGATAGAATATTGACGGTACTTTTTAAAGGCGACTAATGCTGCTTTGAAATCCTGGTTTTCTTCTGCAACCAAGGACTGTTGGTAACAAATTTGGCTAAGCAATTCACCATTATCAAATTCATTGGCGGATTGTTCAGCGAGTCTCAGTAATTCTGCCGCTTGTTCTGGCCTTTTTCTCAGGAGATCCAATCGAGCTCGACTGATGTATGAATGCGCCTTCATCCAAACTAGGTTGTGTTCGACTGCCAGACTGTGCGCTTTGGCAGTGGCGCGCTCTGCGTCATCTAAGCGTTCAAGACCAAGTAGAGCAAGGCCTCGGAAGTCCCATACTTCTGCATGCCAAGTGTTATCTTTATGGTCTTTTAATGCTTCTTCTGCACCGTCTAGTACCGATAGCATTTCAACATAGTTGTTGAGCAGATAGTAATCCCACGCGAGCAGTATTCTGGCTTTGCCCTCTAACCAACCAATGCGGCTGTTGTTAGCCACTTTAACGGCAAGTTGGTGAGTAGAACGTGCAAGTTTATATTCGTGGGTCATTCGCCAAATATTGCCGAGACCAATGAGGCATTCAATTTGAATTTCGACTTCATCAACCAACGCAGATTGCTCTAAAGCATTGATCCAAAACTGTTGGGCGGAATAATATTTGGCTTGCCCCCAGAACTGGAGAGCGTGTAAATGGAGGATTTCAGGGAGAAAAAGGTCGGTATCTAATCGGCTTTGGCGCTTATAGGCTTCCTTGATGTGCTTTAAACCTTTCTGGTAATCCATCAGGTTCCAGCTACACCTTGCCATTAACATCAATGACTGGATGGCACCCTCTTCAAACAGAACTTGCTCTGATCTGACTAGGCACTGTTGAGCGATCTCTAGGATCACCGATGGCTCAGAGTCAACACGAGTTTTGAGTTTTTCTAATTCTGTTTCAAGAAGGTACTGATTTTTGTCCAAGACTTAGATCCATGATTATCGAACATATTGATAACACAATCATTATAAGAGTGTAATTTGAGATAAGCACCAATTATCTTTCTTAGAGCGTCAAAGGAACATCGATCTTTTCTAATTATGGGTGTTACCTCATGTTGTTGCTTTAAAATCAATGAGTTCCCGAATAATTATCTAGAGGCTTTGTTGCTATGAAAGTAGTTGCTTTAGAGTTAATGGCTGCTCTGCTACGCCCAAGCGTTGCGCTGCCGTGAGCCCTTGCTTATCTTGGTAGCACAGATTGTGCCAAGCTCTAAATATGTCGAGCAATGGAAGAATGCCCCCAGGACGAAGTTTACGTCTGGGCTCATTGATGAAGCTATCAAATAACAGCTGAAAGCGCTGTTGATAGAACTTAGTTTGTTGAATTGAGGCCGTGTTAAACCACTGTTTTGGTTCTGGATTGTTACCTGTTAGGTAGCAGATGCCTTTCTGATTATCACCTTGATTCGCAATAGCCCAACGATCTCGCCACCAACTCATATGAACGATGTCGATCTTTTCAAAACTTTGATCGTCTTGCCAGCCTGAATCTTCCTCTACATACATAAGGTCAATATTTTGACTCTGAATGCGCGGCAAACATACGCTTAAAGCGGCAGATCTTAGTAATGGATCTTGTGGCATATAGATGGCGACATGTTTGTCTTCATTACACATATCCAATACATGTAGGAAGTGAGCATAAGAGGTATAAGGCGGTCGAATTAGTGCGCCTTTTGAAGGGTAGCTAAATGTGGTGAGGTTACCCATAGGGTCCTCAACGTTACCTCTCGCAAGAATCACTTGGTACTGCTGTTCAATGCGCTCTTTTAGTTTGTCAGAGGGCTGAGGTAGTTCGAGATTCGCTTCTGAAGAGTGCTCTTTGGATACAAAGCGTGCAACATCATCATAAGGGTTGTGGTCGACATTCCCTGATGGCTCTTCATTTTGAGAGTAGTTAACGTGTTGGCAAAGGATGTAGCCAGAATGCGCCTCGCCAGTCGCTATCCAAACCACACCGTTGTTACTTTGTGGCTGTAGACGCTGGTAGTGAGATGCGAACTCGTAATCTTTCGCATGGTTAACCCATCGTGCATCGATCATCGCTAATTTACGACGACAACGGCTCGCGATATGGTCAACATGATCATAGAAAGTCTTTGGATTGATCTCTAATTTTCTACAGATTTCACGTACGGAATAGCCCATGAACAGTAAGCCCATGAGGTTTTCTTGAAATTGAAGTTTTTTATTGGATCCAGACCATTTATCAACGAAGGTTGATTGGCAGTCTTTGCATCGATAACGCTGCCTGTCGCCACTATAGCCGAAGGCATGATAAAGATGTTTGTGGGTATGAACCGATAAGCCGAAGTTATCGCAATCATCATTACGACAAGCAGGGAGCCCATCGCTGTGAAGTTGTCTTAGGCGATGAAGTTCGCTTAACACTTCACGATTGTTAAGTAAGGGGGGGAAAGCTCCACATTCACGACAAACCATCGCAGGACGCTTAGGGTTAGCGTGTTGCAAAACATACCGTTTTGCATCGCTCAAGCCAAAGTTGTCACACGCCAATGTTTTACAAAAGTTGAGTTGCAAACCATCCGCATCTTTTGGCAGCTTGTCGTTAGACACGATCTCCCCCTCGGGATTATTTGAGCAGCCAAGCGAGCTTGGCTGCGGGGTAACGCTTTTCAATGTATCTTTTATCAAGTCGTTAGATGTTGATTGCTGTCTCTAGAGCAACTTTCATCATGTCGTTGAAAGACTTTTGACGCTCTTCAGAGCTTAGTTTCTCGCCACGGATGATGTGGTCAGATACTGTTAGGATAGTCAATGCTTTAGCACCAAGGTCTGCAGCAACACCGTAGATACCAGCTGCTTCCATATCAACACCTAGGATGCCTAGTTTTTCCATTTTTTCGAAAAGGTCAGCTTCTGGAGTGTAGAAAAGGTCAGCAGAGAATACGTTACCAACTTTAACTGGAACTTCTTGTGCACGTGCTTGGTTTACTGCTTCTTCTAGAAGGCCGAAATCAGCGATAGCCGCGAAGTCGTGGTTGTTGAAACGAATACGGTTTACTTTTGAGTCAGTAGAAGCACCCATACCGATAACAACGTCCATTAGTTTAACGTCGTCACGTACTGCGCCACAGCTACCTACACGAATAACGTTTTTCACACCGTACTCAGCGATAAGCTCGTGTACGTAGATGCAGCATGATGGGATACCCATACCGTGGCCCATTACAGAAACTTTCTTACCTTTGTAAGTGCCTGTGTAGCCAAACATGTTGCGAACGTCACAAACTTGCTTCACGTCATCAAGGAATGTTTCTGCAATGTATTTTGCGCGAAGCGGGTCGCCCGGCATAAGTACTGTTTCTGCGAAATCACCAGCTTGAGCATTAATATGAGGTGTAGCCATGGTCGTTCTCCAAAGTTTAAACGGTAATTATAGGAACAGGATTTAATCAATTACCGATTCTGTTGAATTGAATTCGTTTTGTTGAGGCAATATTAGCGAGTTAGAACGTGGCTCCATGAGACTTTAGTCACAAAATAGGTCTGTCATTATAGTTTTATTAATATTGATAACCAAATATGTTGAAAGCGTAAAGGCAATCGATTTTGTATGGGTAAATTGCAAGCCAATGAGAGGAAAAGGCCCACATATAAACTTGTTGCCTATCAGTTTCGAGACAACAATACGTTGTAGAGACGTTTGATCAGCGATAATCTAAACTTTGATAAAAGACAAACCAAGGATTTGTATGTCGTATTGCGCTAACTCGACGCCTTTGCAGTCAATGAAAACCCGACTACACAGGGCAGCATCGCTTGTTGTAAGAACTACTTTGCTTGCCAGTGGAATAGCTTCATCGTGGGTGTCTGCTGCAACCTTTGAATTGCCACCAACAGAAAGCCGTATTGTTGGCAGAATACAGCAGCATGAAGTGGTGGCGGGCGAAACCTTGGCCATCATTGCCAAGCAATACGATATTGGTTTCCTCTCTTTAATGGCAGCCAACAAAGGAGTGGATCCTTTTCTTCCCGCGGAAGGCTATGTGTTAAGCATTCCAAGCCGCTTGATTTTGCCTGACACCCCAAGAAAGGGGATTGTCATCAATCTTGCTGAGTTAAGGTTGTATTACTTTGAGCCTGAGAAAAATCAGGTGCATGTTTTCCCTGTCGGCATCGGTCGAGTGGGGCGTGATACTCCCGAGATGATCACCAAGATAAGCCAAAAAAGACCGAATCCAACATGGACGCCACCAAATTCAATCCGCAACGAGTATCTTGAAAAGGGCATTGAATTACCGAGAGTGGTTCCTGCCGGGCCGGAAAATCCATTGGGAGAGTACGCTTTGAGGCTTGCTTATGGCGCTGGCGACTATTTGATCCATGGTACAAACAAAGATTTCGGGATAGGTTTACGAGTTAGCTCTGGTTGTATCCGAATGGAACCTAAAGACATTGAGTGGCTGTTTGAGCAAGTGAACCGTGGTGAACAGGTCACCATTATCAATGAGCCGATTAAGGTGTCATTAGAGCCTGATAGAAGTGTGTTTGTAGAAGCGCACGAGCCATTAACTCGAAGTGATGGTTCAAAGAAATCATTACAGATCCCTGTGGAACTAAAATGGTGGCTTGAAGACGCAGAACTGCCAAATTCAAAGGCGAAAGCGGTTATCTTTGCTCAAAACGGCGTACCTGTAGAGATAGCACCACCTGTGATTGAGTTTTAATTCGATTGCCTCTTCTGCAACAAGGGGCGGTTTCCCTTTCTCTACTCGAATTAGTCCCTTCTACTCAAGTTAGTATCGCCCAAAAAAAAAGCACCACATCCGTTAAGAGGTGGTGCTGTCCATATACTGCTTTTGCGACTTATTTAAACTACAGCTTAATCGCACTTAGATCTCAAACTACTTAGTGTACGACTCAGCGATGTTGTCGATACGTTCGTTAGCACGATCCGCTTCTTCTTTTGCTGCCATAGCGGCTGCTTCTGCTTCTTGTGCCTTCATTTCTGCGGCTGCTTTGTCACTCTTAAGTGCTTCAACTTCGCTAGTAAGTTGAGCAACTTGGTTAGTTAGTTGATCCATTTCTGACACTGCAGCTTCTTCTGGCTCTGAAGAACAACCGGCTAAAATGAAAACTGAGGCTGCAGCTGCGATTAACGTCTTATTCATAAGAACTCCTTGCTTATTTATCATCAAAAGATGCGCTATACATTCTCTATCATATAGTCGCTTCATTAATGATTGTAGCGACTAATTTTTTAACTGCAAAAACAATAAATAAAGAAATTGCTAAATTTTTGAGGTAATTAGCTGAGCATCACGTTCTGTCTCACTTATGAGATGAAGGGTTTAGAGGCGACTGTAATGTGTTCTTGGAGAGCCATCCCTTTGTTGGCAATGCATACAATGTTCTAGCTAGAGATAGATTAAAGGATAAATTTACTGTGATCTCTATCCTTATAAAGTACTTTCGCGGTATCATGTCACGTTAAATTAATTTTATTCAATACCATCATGACTGGAGAGTCCTTTGCACTTTAAAGATTTAGGCTTAGATAACCGCTTACTGAAGAACTTAAAACATTACGACTTCAAGAAGGCGACAGAGATCCAATCAAAAGCGATCCCTGTTGCTATTGCTGGTAAGGATCTATTGGCTTCATCAAAAACGGGATCAGGAAAAACATTGGCGTTTGTGTTGCCAATGATACATAAGGCTTTAAAAACAAAAGCGTTTTCTGCTAAAGATCCTCGTGGTGTAATTTTGGCTCCTACTCGTGAGCTGGCTAAGCAAGTTTATGGTGAACTGCGTAGCATGCTTGGTGGTTTATCTTACGAAGCGGCGCTTATCTTGGGTGGCGAAAACTTTAACGACCAAGTTAAAGCACTGCGTAAGTACCCTCGTTTTATCGTTGCAACTCCAGGTCGTCTTGCTGACCACTTAGAACATCGTTCATTGTTCCTAGATGGTGTTGAAACGCTAATCCTTGATGAAGCAGACCGTATGCTTGACCTGGGTTTCGCTCCAGAACTTCGTCGCATTGCTAATGCTGCTAAACACCGTCGTCGTCAGACACTAATGTTCTCTGCAACGTTAGATCACGCTGAAGTAAACGGCATTGCCAATGAAATGCTAGATGCGCCTAAGCGTATCTCTGTTGGTGTTTCTAACGAGCAGCATTTAGATATCACTCAGAAATTCTACCTATGTGATCACCTCGATCACAAAGAAGCGATTCTAGACCGTGTACTAGAAGAAGCTGAATACCGTCAGGTAATGATCTTCACTGCAACTCGTGCTGATACCGATCGTCTAACAGATAAGTTGAACGAGAAGAAGCTTAAAGCGGTTGCACTGAGTGGTAACCTAAACCAAACGCAACGTAATGCTATTATGAGCCAGTTTGAGCGTGCGGTTTACAAAATCTTGGTAACAACCGATGTTGCTTCTCGTGGTATCGATATTCCAAACGTGAGCCACGTTATTAACTTTGATATGCCGAAGCACACCGAAGAGTATGTTCACCGTGTTGGTCGTACTGGCCGTGCAGGTAACAAAGGCGATGCAATCTCTTTGGTTGGTCCAAAAGACTGGGACAGCTTCAAGCGTGTTGAGCTTTACCTTCAACAAGATCTAACTTTCTCAGTGCTTGAAGGCCTAAAAGGTAAGTTCAAAGGCATCAAGCCTCGTAAACCAGCCTGCAAGAAGGGCGGTCCAGCTAAGAAAGCGGGCAAACCTCAAGCGAAGAAGACAGCGAAGAAGCCAGTTAAACGTGATAAGAGCTTCCACCAAAATGTGGCAGTGGGTGACACAGTGTTTATCCCTAAGAAGAAAGTTGCGCCAAAAACTGACGATGAGTAACCAACTCGCGTGAGCCAAAAGCTAACGTAAATAAAAACCGCCAATATTAGGCGGTTTTTTTGTGTCTGTACCTTGTCTATTTCTCGTCTCCCTTTATCTTGCCCTATGCTCATTTAACTTCTGAAAAGCTTGAAAGGACACCTATCCTTGCATCTATTCAAAGTCGAAGGTCGAAAATGAAGATATGAGAATATTATCCGCTAGATATTTATGGATTGCGGTAGTTGGGTGCGTCACGCCCCAAAACACATAGCGGTCTGAACCATAGGTTGCGCATTCGTTAGTTAAGCTATGGCGATATAAGTAATCGGAAGCTGAATGGCGCTGAATATCTAAACATGCATCTGTGGCGTTCTGAAATCCATGTTGCTGCGGGTTTTCAGTAATGTGGTTAAACAGATCATGAGCATTGAAAAGTACGACATTGACCCCCCTAGCTTGGTAATACTCAGCTTGCTCTTTGATGAAGAGGTTAAACTCAATTATTTTGCTATGCACAATAGAAATTTCATCTTCTGTCGAGTATTTAAATTGTGGAGCTTTTGTGGCGTCAGGGAGAGTGAAGAGCAAAATGTTTTGAGCACCACTTCCCGTTAAACGAATTAGAGCGCTGCTGAAATCAGCTTTTACATCAGCCACCGATCGTTCGTAATTCATAAAGTCGTTAAGGCCGAACTCCAAAGTAAATAACGAGTTTTCTGGACGGTAATTCTTCGCGGCTTCCATGTATTTCAGGTACGACGTGACTTGGTCATAAACTCCTTTGAGGACTCCATACTGATTTGTGCCTGCCGCCCCACCAACTGCCCAGTTATACAGAGGTATGTTTTTCTCTCTAGCTAGGTACTCTGTCCAGACTAAGCCATTTGAGAAGTGACCTAAGAACCATGAGTTGGCATTCGGAAGAACCCATTGCGAACCGTTGAATAAGTTTCCAGTATCAGAAAGGCTATCCCCAAATGTGATGATTCGATTAATTTTATTGTCTTGGAGTTCTTCGTCATTGGTCCATATTGAGTGGTTGTAGGAGAACCGACTGTCTGCTGCAAAATAAGTGATGTCGGCGGCATCATGCTGGATGTCTAGTGTCTCTTCGCAACGTTGTTCTATTTCTGATTGTGGTGTTCCACTAAAGAACATGTTTTTATACGATGAGGGCGACCACCAATATCCATCGATAGTGTAGTAATTGCCATCTTCGTTTCTTGCCCATTTCCAATCAGTTGCAACTGAGTCATTCGATATGTCGGTTCGGTACCAGCATCTGATATATGATCGTGTATCAAGCATCTGCCCTTGTGCTACTTCGTCAGGAATTGTTGCATCTAGAGGCATTGATGTATCGGCGATAGCTGATGCAATTAGAGGCATTGTCAATGTAAATACCAAGATCATTTTCTTCATTTTAGAGTACTCATTTAGCAAAGTAAGTAAGGTTAATTACTTTATTATTAATAATAAGAATAAATATCATTTAGGCAATGTATTGAATATTACTCATTGTTGCGTCAATAACTCATATGAAGCACGTATAATAAGTGTTACATAGATCCAACTTTCAACGGTTTTGCGTTCATTAATTTTTATCTGGGCGAGAGTCCATACCTACTTTATTCACATTTACTATTAATAGTTATCTCACTTAATTATTATTAATCAATTGATTACTTGTTTTATCGTTTATTGTGACTTTGGTTGAGCAATGTTCATCACTACTGTTTAATTCCAGTTCAATCTCACAAATATCGAGTCCCTACTTTCTGTTTTATAAAATCATCAACTACGGTTCTTTTACTCATCAGAGGTCTAATCTGTTTAAGGAAAGAGCATTGAAAAAGATATTAATTTGGACGATAGCTTGTCTATCCAGTTTTGGTGCCTATGCAGGAACGAGCGCATCGGCATTAGAAGTCAGCGGATACACTGAAACGAAATATCCCATTGTGTTGGTACATGGCTTGTTTGGCTTCGATACATTGGCGGGCGTCGACTATTTTTATGGCGTACCGGAATCTCTGACAAAAGATGGCGCGAGTGTATACGTCGCTCAGGTTTCTGCGACCAACAGCTCTGAAGTTCGTGGCGAGCAGTTGCTAGCTCAAGTTGAAACACTTTTAGCGGCAACCGGAGCGAGTAAGGTGAACCTAGTTGGTCACAGCCACGGCGGACCAACAGCGCGCTATGTGGCTTCAGTTCGTCCTGATCTGGTAGCCTCAGTGACAAGCATTGGTGGCGTCCATAAAGGATCTAAAGTTGCCGATCTCGTGCGTGGAAGCGTATCAGAAGGCTCAGCTGCGGAAGGTATCGCGGTTAAGTTGGCTGGTGGATTGACGACACTGATTAACCTTTTATCTGGTGGAACGGATCTAGACCAAGACGGACTCGCTTCTCTTGAAGCGTTGACCACTGAAGGTTCGCTTGCATTCAACCAGTTTTACCCTGAAGGCGTTCCGACGTCTGCGTGTGGTGATGGTGAATGGCAAGCAAACAACGGTGTTTATTACTATTCATGGACAGGATCTTCCACTTTTACCAACCTTCTGGATCCTACCGACGGAGCGATGACAATCCTTGGTTTAGCTTTTAATGAACCTAATGACGGGTTAGTGGGAGCATGTAGCGCGCATTTGGGCAAAGTGATTGGTGATGATTACAAAATGAACCACCTAGACGAGATTAATGGGTTGTTGGGTATTCATCATCTCTTTGAGACTGATCCAGTGACGTTATATCGCCAACACGCGAATCGATTGAAGTTGGCTGGTCTGTAAGTCGCGCTGCCCAAAGTTAAGATCATAAGGAAAATATAATGAAAAAGACCGCCATTTTGTCGATAACCACGATAGCCCTGATGAGCACAGCGGCGGTCTTTTTATATCTAAAGAAGGAAGAGGTAAGTTCATATAATAACAACGAACAAAGCGCTTCTTCATTGAAGGTTAGCTCTCAACAAGATACCGAAATCGATAGTGCGTCAGCCAAAGACATGATGGAATATTTCGTGTCAGGCAATACAGAATTAACCCTCGAAGAGATTCGTGACAATGTGGCAAATCACCACGAGCAATCACAAGCAGCGGTGGTCGATGAAGCATTGTTCGCAAAGTATCTTGAGTACAAGTCGGCACTGACAACATTGGATGTTCAATTCGACACCACCTCAATATCCGCAGAGGACTTACGCGCACTGAATCAAGCTCTGCTTGACCTTCAAACTCAATTTTTCAGTGAGAGCGAGATAAGTATCCTGTTTACCCATGACAACAGAATGAGGGAAATTGCTTTAGAAAAGTTACTTCTGAAACAAGAAGGGCTAGACGAGCCGGAATATCAGCAAAGGCTTGAGTCTTATCTATCTGAGCAACCTGATTATGTTCAGTCGAGTCACCAGAATCAGGTGTTACTCCAACAACTCTCTAGCTCTGAAGGTCTCGATGAACAGGGTAAATACTTAAAGAGAAGCGAACTTGTTGGTGAAGAAGCAACCCAAAGACTTGAAGCACTTGATAAACAAAGAGCGGCCTTTGAAGACTCTTTTGAGGTCTACTTGGCAGAACGAAATGATGTTTTGAAAGATTCATTCCTATCAGAAACCGAACAACAAGAGAAGATTGCGCAACTTAGGACTGAACATTTCCCACCAGAACAGCTTAGAAGGGTAGAAGCGATTGAAAGAATTCGAGCTAATGAAACTAAACAGTAAAGTCATTTAGTTTCATTAAGTAAACGATTGCTTATTCTGTAATATGGTAAATCATTGCTTATAATCAAAACTATCAACTGGTTTTCTTCTTCTGAATAAACATAAATATTCCATAGTAATACAAGACCAATTCATAATTAATTGACGTATCTATCGTAATTAATATCACATATTTGTGTAAATGATAATTGATCTCATTATCGTTTAGGTGCAGTATACGCAAAATTTGTTAAATTAGCGTATGGATTTGTTGGGTTTATGAAAGTGTTTGTGTTGTTAGCTTTTACTCTTTTACTGACGGGGACGGTTAGTGCTTCCGATCAGTTCTCTTGGCTTAGAGATGATTCCCGTAGCGCGAACAACGTACTCAACTATCTTAATCAACAAAATAATAAAACTCGGCAGTATCAAGAACGTATTCGGTTATTGAGTGAATCCTTGCAAGAGAATTGGCAGGGCAACCGCCCAGAGAGAGCTGACAAACCATGGCTTGAAATCGGTGGGTATGAGTATGCGATCCTCAATCACAATGGTGAAAGAGTTTTATTGTCCCGATTGGTTGGGAATGAAGAATCAACGCAGCTACATAACCTTGACGATCGATCTACCGATCTTGATTACTATCAGTTAGCTGGCTGGGCATTAAACTCAACAAGAACACAGCTTGCGATCGCCGAAGATGTCACAGGATCAGAACAGTTCCGAGTCAGTGTTGTTGATCTTAAAACTCGTCAAGTTACCCCAATCGCGCGGAATGTAGACAGTACGCTTACGTGGTCGAAAGACGATCAATCTCTGTATTTGGTTCAACTTGAGCAACAAACTTCGAGACCTTATGCGCTAACGCAATACTTCTTAGACCAGTCAGAACCAAATCAATTAATTGAAGAACCAGATTCTGCGTGGTTACTGTCGTTCTACCTTTCAAGTGATAAGCAATTTGCTGTTGTTCAGGCAAACAGTGAGGATTCAAGTGAGCAACGTCTCTTAAATCTTGATACCGGCGAAATCTCTAAACCTCTTTTACCTCGCAGAACTGGCGTGGAGTACTACGTTGATGTTGTTGGCTCTCGTTTATTCTCGAACAGTAACCATGCTCGTAAGGGATTTGCTTTTTACTCGGTAGCGCTTAATCAAGCATCAAAAATAGATAATTGGAATGCTGTTTTTGAACCGAGTGATGAATCTAGAATCAGTAACTTTCATCTGTTTGAGTCGGGGCCTGTGATCATCACCCAGACTGGTGCGTCTCAATTTTTACAATTCTTCGATAACGACGGACGTCATCGTTCAAGACAGCTGATAGCAGAACCTGGTCAAGTTGCTTGGGTAAGCCAAGTAGGTGACTACCAAAGTAACAAACTGCACATTCGAAGCATGTCTTTAACTCAGCCAGCGAAGTGGGAGCGGCTGAATACTGACACTCTAAAACGAGAGCTCTTCTCTCAAGATCACTACCCTGAATATCAAAAATCTAACTATTATTCCGAGCAAGTCATCGTCAACTCTGGCGGGGTAACGATCCCAGTAACTTTGGCGTATCGCAAGGATAAGCTCACGAAGGATACACCTCTGTTTTTGTACGGGTACGGGGCCTACGGAATGACGATGAAGCCTTACTTTATGCCCCAAATCATTAGCCTACTTGATGAGGGCGTGATTTATGCAATTGCACATGTTCGCGGTGGCGGCTTTTATGGTGACGCTTGGTACCAAGCAGGAAAAGGGGTCAAAAAAGAGAATGCTATCTCGGATTTCATTGCTGTAGCTCGAGATTTGACGACATACGATCAAGGTAGACGCCCAATTTACGCTATGGGTGGAAGCGCTGGTGGCACTCTTGTTGCCGCAGCATTAAATCAGGCTCCTGACTTGTTTAATGGTGCAGTCCTTAAAGTCCCCTTTGTCGATGTCGTGAACAGCATGTCTGATTCTGTAATACCTCTAACGGCTCAGCAGTATGGTGAGTGGGGCAATCCAAATATTGCCGATGAATTGAAGGTAATGCAGCAATACGACCCTTATCTGAATCTTAGCGAACAAAACTACCCACCAATATTGATTCAGGTTGGCCTCAATGACCGCCGAGTTCCCTATTGGGAAGGAGCTAAGTATTACGCAAAACTTAGCGAACTAACGACCGGGAGCGGGCCTTATTTATTGTCGACAAACTTTACTCAAGGGCACTCGGCAGACAGGCGACGATCGCAATCGCAACAAGCGTTTGAGTACGCATTTCTTTTATCACTTATCCCAAAAGACATTAAAGCGGAGCAGTAAATGAAGCTTTCCCCCTTATCAGCGGCAGTCCTGAGTGTACTTGCTGCCAACCTCGTGCACGCCGAATCTGAGGTTTATCACTTTGAAGAAGTGATCGTAACAGCGAATAAAATAGAACAGCGACTATCCGAAGTCGCTGGGTCAGTGGCTGTGATCACTGGTGAAGAACTAGAGAAAAAGGGTGCAACAGAGCTTTATGATGCAATAAAGAGCGAGCCGGGAGTTAGTGTTTCTGGGGAAGCGGGGCGACCTCAAAACATCACTATCCGCGGAATGACAGGTAATCGTATCTTGATAGTGAAAGACGGAATCAAGTCTGCTGATGGCTTTGGTGCCAATGACATCAATGACAAGATTGGACGTAACTCGTTTGATATGTCTAACCTAGAAAGTATTGAGGTTATAAAAGGGGCTAGTTCGTCTGTATTTGGCTCAGGTGCTATTGGTGGTGTGGTGGTGGTTCGGACTAAAAAGCCGGGGGACTATCTCGAGGAAAAAGATTTCTATAGTGATGTCTCTGCAACCTATACCAGTATCAGTAATAAATACAAAGGCGCAACAAACCTCGCCTTCCGTTCGGGAAAATTCGAAAGCTTGGTTAATCTTTCTTATTGGGAAGGTGAAGAAACTCGAAATTTTGATGAAGACTTATATAACCGAGACATAGATGGTGTCGGTGGTGGTTACACCTTGAACTACTGGTCAAGTGATGCCTTGATGCTCAAAGGGAATGTTGAGTACTACAAAGAGAATCTAAGTCGAAAAGAAGGTACCTCTAAGATCCAAAAAGACGGTAAGTGGGACACTGAAGATTTTGACCAACAGTCTTATACGGAGACGTTTTCTGCGTATGCGGGTTTTGAGTATCTGCCCTTAAATTCTTGGTTTGAGGAATTAGATGCCAAGATATATTGGCGTGATATGACTAATGAGGATACCACGAATCGTTTGATGTCTCGAACCAACAACAACGTTTCCGAGCTTCGTAGAACGATTGATGTTCGTGGTTTCACGGATCAACTTCTTGGTACTAACGCCGATTTTATTAGCGCATTCCAACATCAAAACATGAGCCATACCTTGTCTTATGGCATGAGCATGGAAACCAACCTCCATGAGCGTCCAAGTCAATCTTCTGTTTTAGACTGGAACGGAGTGTCACTTAACGCGGATGTCCCTTTTGCTCCAGCTCGCTCGTACAACTTTGCTGCATTTGTTCGTGATGCGATTGAAATTGATCAGTGGACGGTGACGGGAGGTGCCCGTTTTGATTTACACCAGTTGAAGCCTGAGTCACAGAGAACGATCAATGGCTACGAAGTGAAGGAACAAAGCTCTAGCGAGTTCTCACCTAGCTTATCGGTGAGTTATCAGTTAACAGAATCACTCAACACATACCTTTCTTACAACCACGGCTTTAGAGCTCCGGGTTATGACAAAATTTATGGTTATCAAAACCATGACTTTGTCCCAATTACCCCATTTGTCATTGTGCCTAATATGGACCTAGAGGCCGAAACCAGTGATTCGTTTGAGCTAGGTAGTAAGTTTGATAATGGCCAAACTCAGTTATATGCCGCCGTTTTCTATCAGAAGTTCGATAATTTTATCGACGTTAAACAGATCACGTTTGTACCTGACTCAAATACAGGCAACTACTACAAGCAGTATCAAAACGTAAATGGAGTCGAGACGTACGGCATTGAAGCGTCAATTGCGCATCGTTTGAGTGACTTTTGGAGTGTGAGTACCAAAGTCGGTTTTGTTGATGGTGAAGATGAGGATGGAGAAAAAGTTCGCACATTAACCCCTTGGGAAGGCAATGCCGAGGTGACTTATGACGACAACATGTTCTCCGCTTACGCGATGGTTAATTGGGCTCAAGCTATGGATAGCGTACCTCAGTGTGAAGATGATTTAGGTATCGTTACTGACTGTGCGACCACCTCTGGCTGGGCAAGTGTCGACTTGGGAGTCAGTTACTCTTGGAACTTTGGTTTGGATGTTAGCGCCAATGTGATGAATCTATTCGACAAAGAATATATCCGATACCAAGACGTTGCGGGTATTGTGGACAGCAATAAAATTTACTCCACAGAACCTGGCCGCTACTTCACCGTTAACGCCAAGTATGCGTTTTAAGGAGGGTATATGAAAAAGAGTCTTCTATACCTCGCTTTGTTCTTGGTTTCAGCAGCCAGCAGCGCTGCCGAGTGGGATTACCCAATTGATAATACTGTTGTGACAACGCAACAGGAAGCCAAAGCCTATTTAGAACAAGCTTACCCTGAGGTTGGTACGTTTAGGTTTCGTTATCAAACTCAGTCTAAGTTGGGGCACCACTACAACTTCGATGTATTGATCGAAGGCGAGTACCAACAACAGAAGTCTGTGGTGTTATCAACCAACATAGACGAGCAGGTTTCGCGAGTCTTCAGGAGTCTGGAAAATACCGTATTACTCAATGGAATTCCGACAACGGCAGCTGAGCTTGAAGTTCCTCGTTTGCTAGAAGCTGAGCGAGCGCCAAGCTTAAGCAGCGGGCAAGTGGTTTCGACGCATGTAAATGTATTCAGTCCAGATTTGAGAACTATGGACAAAGCTGCACCACCAGAATCTTTACTTACCGATGTTAGCCAATACCCGAGTCTTCCACATTATGTACAAACTGATGTGGAGGTTTTGAACCACAGCGATGGTATCTACCTTACCAATGATCGTGTCTCTCAGGTTGATGCAGTTGCCTTATATTCGATTGATACTGACTCGGGTGCTGTAACGAATCGTGATGCTTCAAATTTCCTCGCAGCTGAAGGTGTCGCTAAGTTTACTGACCTAGCTGAACTACAAAATGTAGATTGGCAAGATACACGATTCCCGCAATTAATGGTTTTCGCTCACCTTGATCAATCTTTGCGTTATATCAGCAACTTGGGCTTCGATCTGTTTGAAGAGCCACTTGAGTTCGATGGCAGAGGTTTATCCGCAGATAACTCGACCTATTACTATGGCCCCAAAGCCGCTTTGTTTGGTATCGGTGGAGGATCTCCAGATGCATTAGATGGTGACGTAATTCTGCATGAGCTAGGGCATGGGATTCATTATCATATAGTAAAAGATTGGGCTTATGGTCATACCGGCGCAATCGGTGAAGGTTTTGGTGATTACTGGGCGGGTAGTTTTAGCTTTCGTACTCAATATGAAAATGCTCAAACTCGTGGACAAGAGTTCGAGATCGATACCGTCTTTAACTGGGATGGTTACTTCGGGGTCAGGAATACCACTCGTAGCCTATGGAACCAAAGAGCACGTTACTTTAGACAAGCGGAATATCGCCCTCATGAAAGCGTTGCGGGTGAGCTAGGTGATGAGCTTTGGTCAACGCCTTTATTCCAGGCTCTGAAAGCATCGGTTGAACAATATGGTGAGCACGCCTTTAAAGAGTTCGATTCAATCGTACTCGAATCTATGTACGGGGTTGGTCGCGGGTTGAAAATGCACGACCTAGCTGAGAGCACGCTGTTTGTGGCTCAAAAACTGTATCCAAATCGCGATTATGCCGAAATATTGAAGCAAAAATTTGATGTGCATGGGCTGGTAATAGAGCCGTTTAAGGTTGAAGTTGCTAGCCGCTATGTTGATCCAGAAAAAGCGCTAGCGATCGAGTTGTACCCCACGCTCAGACAGGCACAGGTCGACGGTCAGGTTAAAATATCGACATTAACACAGCCATTCGTTAGCGATCCGGTTAACCAACTGTTGATAGAGGCAAAACTTCCTACTGGTGAGGTTTGTGGTTCGTCAGTCACCATGAATACGAGCGTCGATTATCAATACAGCGACGCTTTGAAATCACAAAACTGGCAGCATGATTTGTCACTTGTTTATGGGCTACCTGTCCTCGAATCCGATATCAAAGAAGTGAACAGCTTCCTTCCTGACAGCAGATTGAGTTCAACAAATCAGCCGATCGTTGGGTTTAAAACATTTAATTTCACCCTAAATGGAGCGGTTCAAACAGCAGACGAAAATTTCGGAGTGTACCTAGAGATCGATCACCCTCGATTGAGTGATCTAGTGGTCACCTTGATTTCACCTAGAGGGACACGGATAGATTTACTGAACCATAAATCGACGCGATTTTCTGGCTTTGATGGTTACTTCACACTCAAGCATGACTCGGTTCTAGATTCGTATAAGGGGGAACCTATTAACGGATCTTGGCGCTTAGAAATTGCCGATTATGTGAATGGTGAAACTGGGCACTTAAAACGTTGGGGCCTTGGCACTATTTCAACATACGAATGTGGTGAAACAACCACTTCACCTCAAGAGCCAGCCGTTGCCAGTGGTTCCTCTGGTGGCTCAGCTTCACCCATATCAATTCTATTCATGTCCTTGCTCTCGTTCGGCAGGTCATTTGGTACGCGTAACTTGTCTCTAACGGCAAGGCTCTTTAAAAACAAAACAAGAAGATAACTCTATGAAACCTCAATTGACAATTTTGGCCATCTCTTTGGCTCTTGCTGGCTGCGGTGGTTCGGGCGGTTCCGATACCTCTGCTTCTGCAGCACCAACCTATACCGTGTCAGGTACAGTGACAGCACAGAATGTAGATTTGCAAAGTAAGGTCTGTGCAGACATAAATCAAAACTACATGTGTGATAGTGGAGAGCCAAGTTCGACGGCTAACGCGAATGGCGAATTTAGTATCACCAGCACTAAGAAGTCGATTTTATCGGTTCCTTTGTTAGCTCAGGTGGATACGGGGATTACAGCCAATAGCACGAGCAGCTCTGCATCTTCTTACGCTTATATTGCCGCTCCCGGTCTTCAAAAAAATACGGGAAACGAGATTAATGGTATCAGTTCACTATTGGCGGGTTATGTCGCAGACGGGTTAACGGTAGCTGAGGCAAACAACAAATTAAAAGCGCAGTTGGCGAAAAGTGGTATTACGATCTCTGGCGATATTCAAGACGATTTATCTGCGTCTGAACTCGCGAGTCTGGAACAAAATGTCGTATCAACAATTAAGGCGTTTAAGCACTCTAATCGTGCGTTCATGCTGGCTCAATTGAGTGCGAAATTTGATAAGAGTGCGGCCGATTATGTGGGTGGAGTACTAGATAATGACCAAGTTACTGCTTTTGCAAATTTCCTCGAAGGAGAGCTAAAAGCTGCGACAGCATTGAATGATACGGGTGTTTTACGCTATTTCTCAGATATTGATGACACACAAAATGTCGTTGAACCACAGAGTTCATTCCCAGGTCAAGATGCAGAATACGGCTTTGATAAAACAGAGCTGAATGCCAATACCGGTAATGGTTTCCAGTTCGCAAAGTTAGATTCAAATGGCCAGGTGCTTGCTGATGATGCAGCGGAGTGGTCTTGTGTTTTGGATCAACGCAGTGGCTTGATTTGGGAATCGAAAACGGATGATGAAAGCTCTATTCAACATAAAGATCGCATATTAGCGCTTGAGCTACCTGGACGAGTAACGCCTTACGATCAAGATGTTGATTTAGCGACGTGTAAAACGAAAGGTGATGCGGTATGTACCACTCAAGATTACGTTGAACATATCAATGCAATGAACTTATGCGGCAAGTCAGATTGGCGCTTGCCAACGTTCAATGAATTCTACAACGTGCTCGACTTCGGTGAGACCGAAACCAACTCGGATGGTGAAGTTTATGGTTTAACTTACAAGTACTTCCCACATCAAACCCTTGGTATTGACTATACGACTTACACTGGCTCGGTATGGACACAATCCATTACTTATAGTCAATATACAAACACTGCTGTTGAAGGTGGCTTCTATTATAACGAGATTGGAACCCAGGGCTCAGATAGAGGGGTTGTTGGTTCTATAGAGATCTATTCAGGTGATGTCGATTCTTCAGATAATTATGACTCGTACCAATTCCCAGTTCGCTTAGTTTCACTACAAGGTAAATAGATATGAAAAATTTACTCTCCATCACTTTAATGGCTCTGTTTTCTGCGGGTGCAATGGCACAAGAGTGCAGTTTAGATATGGAAAAATCGGCTCCGAGCACACGTTATGTTGCGAATGATAATGGGACGTTTAGTGATGAACTGACAGGGTTAACTTGGATGCGTTGCCAACTGGGTAAAACTTGGGATACGAAGACATTAGCTTGTAGTGGGCCTGCTGAAACGTATCACTGGCAGAGTGCTCTCTCTATGGTTGAATCAATCAATGATCAAAGTGGCAGTCATGCGTTGCATCAGTTCGGTGGTAAAAAAGAGTGGCGCATGCCAAACATCAAAGAGTTAGTGTCACTAAAAGAAGTGGCTTGCCACTCTCCAGCAATGAGTCACAAGGTGTTTGGTGATACATTTAACGTTGAAGCTGGAAACTTAGCCGTTTATATATGGAGTTCAACTCCTGCGAGTGATGGTCAGAGCGTAATGACGTTTGATTCGATTAATGGTGAGGTTTACCAGTACAACGCCGCACAATATAAATTTAGCGTCTTATTAGTTGCAGAATGATTTAGTTCTTAATGCGTAAATAGAAAGGCCGTGGTTTTCCACGGCCTTTTAGGTTTTGGTATATAGGTCTTAACTTAAGTCTTAGACCTAGACCTAGACCTTAGACCTTGAAGCCTACACCTTAAACCCTATACCTTAAAATAATCCAACTGCTGCTTTTGCTGCTCGGCTAGGTTAGATAGCTCGTGGCTCGCTGCTGCGGCTTGAGTAATACCGGTTACGTTTTGGCTTACTAGGCTGTAGATGTTTGAGATATTACGGTTGATGTCTGCTGTCACTTGGCTTTGTTCTTCTGCGGCAGAGGCAACTTGAGTGTTAATTTCTGTCATGTCGGTTACTGAGTTAGCAATACCAGAAAGTGCTGCGCTCACCTCGCCTGAGAGTGTTTGGTTGTGCTCTAGCATAGCTAATGAACTGCTCATGCTCTCGTTAGCGTTGCCAGATTGAACCTGCAAACCTTCAATAATGGTTTGGATCTCTTTAGTTGAATCTTGTGTGCGTGCCGCTAGCATTCGAACTTCATCAGCAACAACCGCGAAACCACGGCCACTTTCACCTGCGCGAGCCGCTTCGATTGCCGCGTTAAGCGCAAGCAGGTTAGTTTGTTCAGAGATGCTTTGAATCACCTCAATCACTTTGCCAATCTGTTCAGAGTGCTCTTTTAGCGTGCCCACAACATTTGCAGCTTCGCTTAGCTGAATCGCCATCTGTTCGTTAGCTTTGTTGCTTTCATTAAACAAGCTCATGCTGTGTGTTGCCATTTCGTCGGCTTGCTTAGACGCTGAGTCAGCTTGTACTGCGTTCTCATTAACGTGCGATGCGGTGCTTTCTAGTTGGTTTACAGCAGAAGCGACTTGCTCCACTTCTTGCTTCTCTTGGTCTGAGTTAACGCTGGATTGTGTCATTACAGCCGCTAGCTCTGTCGACGCAGAAGCCACTTCAATACTGATTCGAGATAGTGAACTTACGGTGTCGCGCAATTGCTCAACGGATTTGTTTACGTCTTGGGCAAGGCGAGATATTTCGTTGTCGCCATGCTCTTCCGCTTTTACTAGCAGGTTACCTTTTGCTACTTCGCGCATGGTTTCTTGGATATTGCTAAGCGGCTTAACAATGATGCCAGCTAGCGTCCAGCTGATGACTAATGCGATTGAAAGAATCACTAACAGTGCGATGGTTGCGGTATTGAGTGTGCTGGTGTGTTGCTGGCCATTGATGTCCACTTCTTGAGTGGCAATACGGTTCAGTTGCTTTGAGAGGAGGTTGATAGCTTGCACCATTTCGTTACCCGCGTGACGATATTGGTCGATTGCGATCTGATAGCGGTTATCAAAGTCAGAAGGTAGCGCTGCGCTGCCATGTTTTGCTCTTAATAGAGGAAGCATAGTGGTGCGAGAAAAATCGACATAGTGATTCATCGCTTTGCTCATTGCGGCTACTTCATCTTGCATGCCTGGCACTGTGTCTAATGAGTTCAGTAGGCGAGTATTTTGGTCGCGTTTTTGGTTTAGTGTTTCAACCAGTGTTTTTACGTCATCAGCATTGAATAGGCTGTAGATCGCTTTGATGCGCATGCCATAGCTGTTGTCGACGATTTCACTGAGTTCTTCTTTATGTAGGATGAGTTGATCGGTTGCTGTTGATACATCTTTAAAAGCGTTTTCCAGTTTGTCACCACCGATGATGACACCCGTCAAAAGTAATACGACGGAAAAGAGTACTGGAATGAGAATTTGTATTTTTATCGATAAGCCACTGAGAAGTTGGCGCATGTAATGTCCCTCTTTGAATAAATAAATGAGCAGAAGCAATTGTTATTATTGTTATTAGCCAGTGATTCTAACTTCTGAGAATGACAATTCAATCAGTAATAGATTCGATTTTGATATATGCGATAGCTATTTCATAAATTATGATTATTTATTGTGCAAACAAGGCTTTAGCCATTTTTAAGATAGGGTTATTTAACACAGAACCCTGTGTGGTATTAGGTAATGAAAGGGATGGCGAGATATTGAGCGGTTTGGCTTAAATAGGTTGGAATGAATATTCAGTGCCTATAAGTGAGGCTAATTTATTACTTCAAGGTTATTTGGTAGGGGGAAAACAAGAAAATAAATTGTAGTTGTCATATAGGCTTCAATTAAGTGAAACACAACTGTCACATTCAGATTCTAAAGTGGGCACCGTTCAAGCAAAACAACATTACGGCAATAACGCCACTAAAGGAAATTTGTGATGAAAAAGACAGTTATCGGTGCAATCGCACTACTAGGCGCTCTAACAGTGAATACAGCTTCAGCTAAAGAAACTATCTCTGTAGTTGGCTCTAACAGTGCTTCTCCACTGGTTGAAGTTTTTGCAGAAACCTACATGAATAAAGGCGAACCAGTGTTCATCGAAATTCAAGCACCGGGTTCTTCTGCAGGCATCAAAGCAGCAAAAAATGGAAGTGCTGACCTTGGTATCTCTTCTCGTGACCTAAAAGAAGAAGAGAAAACAGCTGACCTGAAAGAGCTCGTTATCGCTCGTGACGGTATCGCAGTTGTTGTTAACCCAAATAACGAAGTATCTGCTCTTACAGCTGAGCAAATCACTTCAATCTACAAAGGCGACATCACTAACTGGAAAGATGTTGGTGGTGCAGACAAGCCAATCGTAGCAATCACTCGTGATACTGCATCTGGTACACGTGGTGCATTCGAAGACATCATGAAACTTAAGAAGAAGATTGGCGACAAGAAAGTATCGGCTATCTCTCAACGTGCTCAAGTTGCAAACGGTAACGGCGCACTTAAAGTTTCTGTAGCAAGCAACCCATACGCTATCGGCTTTATCTCTCTAGGTACAGTTGACGAATCTGTTCAAGCTCTAACTATCGACGGCGCTGCTGCGACTGTAGACAACGTTAAGAACGGTTCTTACAAAGTTGCTCGTCCTTTCCTAGTTCTTTACAAAGCAGGCGCTCCAACAGCTGAAACTCAACAATTCCTAGATTGGATGGTTGCAGATGAAGCTCAAGCTATCGCTGACAAAAAAGGCTACATCACAGTTAACTAATCTTAACTGACCAACACTTAATTATTGCTCAGCCTAACTTAGGCTGAGCCTTTTCTTTCAACTTTGTCTATTTCGAGCTCTTGTTGAGCCACAAAGTTTGAGATTTTATATATGACCATCGCAAATAGTGAAAAGCTTATGAATACTGAAGCGACTCAAATCAACAAGCCAAGTCTACGTGCTAAGAAGCGCATCGACTGGAGAGAAAGAATCTTCCACGGCTTGTTCTTATCGAGTGCTGTAATCGGCATCGTATCACTAGCCGTTATCGCTTACTTTATCGTTGCAGAGAGTATCCCTGCATTCCAAGAGGCGGGTGTTTCTGGCATCGTTCTGGGTGTTGACTGGTTACCTCCAGCTCTATTCGGTGTTGCAACCATGATCGTTGCCTCGATCGTTTCGACACTTGGAGCTGTAGTTGTTGGTGTGCCAGTTGGTGTATTAACCGCTATTTTTATTGCTGAGATTGCTCCAAAGCGTCTGGCAGATATTATTCGACCAGCAGTTGAGCTTCTAGCTGGTATCCCGTCGGTAGTTTACGGCTTCTTCGGTCTGGTAATTATCGTTCCAATGATTCAGAACATTTTCCAAGTACCAGCCGGTAATACTATCCTGGCAGGTATCATTGTTCTGGGTATCATGATTCTTCCTACCGTTATCACGGTTTCTGAAACTTCGATTCGTGCTGTACCTCGTACATACAAAGAAGGTTCACTTGCACTGGGCGCTTCGAAAATCTACACAATTTTTAAGCTACTCGTTCCTGCTGCACGTTCAGGCATTATGACTGGTGTGATTTTGGGTATCGGTCGCGCACTTGGCGAAACGATGGCAATCATCATGGTTATGGGTAACGCGCCAGCAATGCCAGAAGGTATTTTGGATTCGGCTCGTACGCTAACAGCAAACATTGCAATTGAAATGTCTTACGCAAGTGGCGTTCACGCTAACGCACTGTACGCAACAGGTGTTGTACTTCTAGTGTTCATCATGATGTTAAATGGTGCTCTACTTTATCTTAACCGTGAAAAAGCGAAGTAGGCGAGGATAAGTAATATGGATCGCGTAAAATTAAAGCAAGCACGTCAAATCAAAGATAACATCTTAAAAGGTTTTATCTGGGCAGCTGCGGCTGTAACCGTTGGTTTCTTATTCTGGATTATTTGGTACATCCTATCGAACGGTCTGCAATACGTAGATTGGAACTTCATCACTGACGATTACACTCGTACTGGTGAAGAGCGTGGTATTTTCCCAATGATCATCGCCACGATCTACATGGTAATTGCATCGATTGCAGTCGCAGCGCCACTGGGCATCATGACGGCAATCTACCTAACAGAATATGCGAAAGTAGGTAGCCGTTTGGTGAAAGTGATTCGATTCTGTACTGAGTCGCTCGCTGGTATTCCATCGATTATCTTCGGTCTGTTCGGTATGACCTTCTTTGTTTCGATCCTTGGCCTTGGCTTCTCGATTCTATCGGGTGCATTAACGCTAAGTATCTTGATTCTTCCTGTAATCATTCGTACTACAGAAGAAGCATTGATGGCAGTACCACAAACTTACCGTGAAGGCTCATACGGCCTTGGCGCTTCAAAAATCTACACTATCTGGCGTTTGATCTTACCAAGCGCAATGCCAGGTATCTTAACTTCGGTCATTCTTAGTATTGGTCGTGTAATTGGCGAATCAGCACCTGTATTTTTAACAGCAGGTATGGTGGCACGTGTTCCTGAGTCGGTATTCGATTCTGGCCGTACACTAACGGTTCACCTATATAAGCTGACAACAGAGCTATTTACTATCGATGAGTGGAACCAAGCCTACGGCACGGCGACAGTCCTAATCGTATTGGTTCTCTTGATCAACATGGTTACAAAACTGATTGCAAGACGCTTCAACACGGCAACTTACTAAGCTGATTAGCAGGCTCAACAATAAAGAGAGCCTCCGTGATAAAGAAAGCATCAAGCTAGACACGAATTTAAGAATTTAGAGATTACGACAATGAACAAATTTGATATTGAGAACCTAGATCTGTTTTACGGCGACAACCAAGCGCTTAAATCTATCAACCTGCCAATTCCAACTCGTCAGGTTACGGCACTGATTGGCCCATCTGGTTGTGGTAAGTCAACGCTACTACGTTGCTTGAACCGCATGAATGACCTAATTGAAGGCGTTACTATCAAAGGTAAGCTGGATATGGATGGCACAAACATCTACGGCAATATTGATGTGGCTGACCTACGTATCCGCGTCGGCATGGTATTCCAAAAACCAAACCCATTCCCAATGAGCATCTACGAGAACGTGGCTTACGGGCTACGTGCTCAAGGTATCAAAGACAAAAAGCACATTGACGAAGTAGTAGAAAGCTCACTGCGCAGTGCGGCACTTTGGGACGAAGTAAAAGACCGTCTTAAAGCACACGCATTTGGCTTGTCTGGTGGTCAGCAACAGCGTCTATGTATCGCTCGTACCATTGCAATGGAACCGGATGTAATCCTAATGGATGAACCAACATCGGCTCTAGACCCAATCGCGACGCATAAGATTGAAGAATTGATGGAAGATCTGAAGAAAGACTTCACTATCGTTATCGTAACGCACTCAATGCAGCAAGCGCGTCGTATTTCAGACCGTACTGCTTTCTTCCTAATGGGAGAGCTTGTAGAGCACAACGAAACGAGTGTTATCTTTAGCGAGCCAAAAGATGATCGTACTAAAGGTTACGTAAACGGTGACTTTGGTTAATTGATTATTCAAGTGCTGTGTTTGGCCTTTTAGCGAAATCAGCACGCTAACTGATACGCAGGTTAGATAATCGAATAGATCGACAGAATTATCACTATAACTATAAGCGATGGAAGTTTTGCCCCACTTTAGGTGGGGCTTTTTTATGCCTTTAAAAAAGTCCCAATGTCGATGAAATTTTGGGCAGGAAATCCCATTTTTGTAGTCCTTCTCATGCTTGTGATAATGTAAAAAGTGAAATTGCGACCCGCTTAACATCTCATTTTTAGTTACATTGATTGCATATCAAGGCTTCTGTATTTTTGCTGTATTCTCAATAGCCAATGGACGGAAGCTGTGCCTGTAAAAGCCTTTGCAAAACAAATATCTGCTACGCGTGATCACCGTTTATTGGCAGAGTCTCTTTTTGACTACTTGACTAAGATGCTTACTCCAAAAGGGATTGGGATATTTGCAGAACCGATACCAGAAGTCGATTCGTTCCCCTTGTTTTCTTATGGAGAGCTAACGTCTCTGGCAAATTATCCTGCTACGTTTTGGCCTTGGGTTTCTCAATTCGATACCGCAGATGGTGTGCTCCCAATGTCTATCAACACTTGTAAGTGGGAACACATGAAAGTGTTAGGTGGAGAGTCATTCATCATGATGCTCGACAACGCGCCTGCCTGTAGAACTTATTTAATTGTTCAAAATTGCAATGCTCAACATATCAACCAAACCTTCGACCAAGATCTTGATGTTCTTCAACTTGCAGCAGCCCGCTGGCAATGCATTCGTGCAGAAAAGAACGCTGCGCTGGAGATCAAACACCGCGACACGCGTGAAGCGCAGTACCTTGATGAAATAAAGCTTCGTGAACTGTTTGTGGAGAATATGAAACTGGTTCATCAGGTGGCATTAGAGCTTTCTAATCCTGACTCTTTGGATGCCTTGTATAAAGCCTCGGTTGAGGCGGTTCGTGATCGGTTAGGATTTGATCGTGCGATCTTCATGCTATTGGATATGAAAAAGCGCTGTTTTAGCGGGACATACGGCACTGATGAGTCCGGTAAGACAAACAGTGAGCACCATACTCAATATGATTTACACCAGCTTGAAGCTGAATATATTGAAGCTTTGTCTGACAATCACACCAACCTCATTGTTATCGAGCAAGCCCCGCTCTACACGGAAGGAAAAGTGGTCGGGCAGGGGTGGAATGGAATGCTCATCTTACGTGAAGGTGATAAACCCGTCGGATGGATTGCGATGGATAACTACATTCACCGTTCACCCATCACCAATTATCAAAAGCAGATGCTTGAATCCTTTGGCTCTCTGCTTTCTCAGATCTACATTCGCAAACGCCAAGAACAAAATATACGCATGTTGCACTCAAGTATGGTGGAGCTATCTCGCTGCGATACTGTCAGTGAAGTGTGTAAATCGGCGGTGAGCTTTGCGATTCAGCATTTAGGCATCGACCGACTGGCGGTTTTCCTCACCGATAAAAATTGCAGTTACATGCAAGGCACGTGGGGCACGGACATAAAAGGCGATATTGTCGATGAGTCCTATTATCGCTCTGAGCTGGTAGAGCGAGACATCGTAGCCGCAGCTCGTGCTTGCCCTAATCAAGTGGCGTTTGAAGAATCAGTCCCTATTTATCACGACTTCAATATTGTCGGAGTCGGTTGGACGGCCATGACTATGCTCACCACAAACACGAGTGAACCGATTGCGTTTATCGCAGCTGATAACTTGTTAACTCGCAGTCCCTTAACTTCACAGCTTCGCGAAGTGATTCGTATATTTGCCTCTAGCCTTGCAGAGGTATTGCAAAGAACCATGGCTCAAGAGGAGCTGAAAAAGCTCAATGAAACGCTTGAACAAGAGGTCAGCAAACGCACTCAAGAGCTTGAAAGAGCCAATGAACAGTTGGATATTATTTCTAAATTAGACCCTCTAACACGTCTTGGAAACCGTCGTATGCTGTCGCAGGTCTTAGAAGATTTGAACTGCGACGATCAAGGTGCTTTTGCCACACAACATGAAATTACATTTGGGCTTATACTTGTCGATTTAGATCATTTTGGCTTGTACAACAGTGTTTATGGTCATACAGAGGGTGACGCTGCTCTGCGAACCATCGGCAAGATACTTAATGCTCATGTTCATAGCGATAAGGAAACTTTCTGTCGTATTGGTGGTGAAGAGTTTATGTTGTTGATGATCGGCACTCATCACTCTGAAACTAAACAGCGTGCAGAGTCGATCAGAAAATGCATTGAAGAGGCGAAGATCCTTCATTGTGAAAGCAGCACCAGCCAGTATTTAACTGCATCTGTTGGTTACGCGTCGATAACCTCAGACCAGCATCAATTCGATTTCGACTTGCTGTATGGCAAGGCAGACAAAGCTTTGTATCAAGCCAAAGACTCAGGGCGAAATCGAATTGTCTCTGCTCTAAAGCGAAGAAAGGTTGCGACGCCACTGACTTAGTGTGGCATTTATTTTTTCATCTCTTAAAAACGACTGATGCCGTGATGATCACAATGTGGTCATCACGGCTTCGTTTTTTTTGTTTACTTAGATTCTCTGCTTAACTAGCGTTCTGCTTATTTAGATGGCTGGTTAATTAAAGCCTTTCTAACGTGCTCTTATGAGCTTTGTTCGAGATGCGTTTTGGCTTCTTAACCGCTTTGATTGCTAGAGCTGGATCCCATGACTGACTTGGTGATCCAGTTTCAGCATAGAGGCTTTGGTTGAGCTTGGTTAGCTCCGCTTCAATTGCTTCTAACGTTTCACCACTCAAGCTTGAGTTTTCTGTTTTCCATTGCTCAAACAAGGTTCTCGTCATCACCCCATCTTTCGCTTTCAGCGCGGTAATCAGCGCTTCGGCTGTATCGGATTGATGTTCATCTTGGCGCTTTGGTTTTACTGTTGTGCCGCGGCGTGACCAGAAGTAGAAAGCAACTGTAGAACTGATTAACCACAAGGCAGCGAACAGCGCGGTTAGGTAAGGCCATATGCCAGGGGTATCAACGGTAACAATCGTCGGGCTGGCTTGTTTGGTTGGTGTTTCTGTCAGAGGCGGCGGCGTGCTTGAGATCGCGCGATCACTTGCCTGAACCGACAACTCAAGTCCAAGAGCTTTACTGGTCTTTTGTGATTGCGAATCGGTGTTAAACCAAGTTTGAGAAACATCAGGCAGAGAGATGCTTCCAGATTCCTTAGGGATTAGAACCTGTTTATACACAACGATAGCATTACCGGATTGGGTAGTGCCAAATTGCGGTTTCTCTTCATAAACACGTACCGATTTAGGGTAGGTGATCTTCAGTTTTGGCAGTTGATGCTGGGTCAAGTTGCTGGCTGTCATTGTGATGGTACGAGTTAACGAATCACCTGCTTCCATTTCAATATTCTGCTTCTCGCCACCTAAAGTATTGCTATCTGTCAGCTCGTTGCCTTGGCTATCTGACCATTTCTGAATCAACTTGAAGTTCGATGTTGGTAACCACTCACCTTGATAGCCTTTTGGTACCGGATTTACTGTGACATCTAAGGTTTCAACAGGCGTGTCGAGCTGGAAAAGACGCGTTGTGCTTGAGTTGTTGGTTGAGTAAACAACTGCACCAGTTAACTTTGGCCCTTGAAGCTGAAATTGTCCTGCTTGCTGTGACGATATATGGAAAGATTGCTGAACAACGGTGACTTCTTGTCCGTTGATAACATCTTGAAATTGCTTAGACTCTCCAATCGGCTCAACGTCTAATTTTGCTGAACTTGGTGGTGCAATTTTAGGATCTTGCAGCCTTCTAGGATCAGCCTTAATGATGAGCTTTACATCAAGCTCCGCGACCTCTTGAGGGTATAGTGAGTCTTTACTCAGATTAAGTTGAAACACGGCCATGTCACTCTGCTTTGGAGCTGCTTTATTAACCGAAACGTTGATAGTGATAGGCTTCGTTTTAGCCCCTTCAATATCAAAGCTAGGAATATCTAATCGGCCTAATCGAAGTGGGGCAAGGGTAATATTCCATTCGCTAGACACAGTGCGGCTACCATTTACGATTCGCATCGACGACCCAAAGCTTGGGGTGCCGACGTAGAAATCCTTCTGAAGGGGGGCGAGATCTAAAGCGTCGGACGATACTTTTTCATCGGTCGCCACTCTAAGTAGGAAGACTTCATCTTTGGTAACACTGTTTTGCGAAACACTCGCAACAGCGGCTGCTGCTAATACAGAATGTGACGAGAAAACACCGATTAGCAGTGTCAGTAGTATTGATAAAAATGGCTTGTTTAAAAATCGCATGGTTACCACTTTTTGTTTTGGTTGTTAGGAGCACTTTTTTGTCGTGCTTGTAGAATCATTTGCGCTTTAAGCAGTTGGCTCGGATCACGGGCGCTTTCTACTTGTTCAAGTTTTCGCATATCAGGATCGCTCGACATAGGTTGACCTGATACTTGTGCTGAAGTTTGTTGAGTGTTGTTATCACTGTCTTCCTTAGCAGCCTCTTGAGCTTGAGCTGTCTGAGATGCAGAGTCATCTTTGTCTTGTGACGGCCTACCTGCTTGAGCCGCTTTGTTTTGTTGCACAGCTTGCTTGTCGTTTTCTTCATCCATCTTGGAATCAGAGCGGTTATCAGCTTGGCTTTGGTCAGTATTCTGAGCTTGGTTTTCACTTTGATCTTGTTTGTTGCTTTGATCTTGGTTGCCGCTTTGACTTTGCGACTTCCCATTGTCAGTAGAGCTTTGTTGTTGATCCTGCGAGCTTTTCGAAGAATCATTTTGCTGACCTTGCTGACCTTGCTGACCTTGCTGACCTTGCTGACCTTGCTGACCTTGCTGACCTTGGTCTTTCTGATCTTTGGATTCAGAATCACCTTGCTGTTGCTGTTGCTGTTGCTGTTGCTGTTGCTGTTGCTGTTGCTGTTGCTGTTGCTGTTGCTTCTGAGCTTGTTCGACAATCTCTAGGTTCTTCTTCGCATAAGCATGTTCAGGGTTGCTTTCGAGAATGCGTTGATACTCTTTTATCGCTTGGTCGTACTTACCTTGCTTTGCTTGTGCATTGGCGAGGTTGTAGCGAGCATCTTCGCCGGAAAGGCTTTGTAGCGTCTGTTCGGCCGCTTCGAAATCACCGGCTTTGTATTGCGCAATGCCTTTCCATTCTTGCTGTTCGAACTGTTCTGCGGCTTGTTGAAAGTCCTCATCTTGATATAACTGATAACCCACCTGATCATCGGTTTTCCAAGGATTCGCAAACGCAGAATTCGGCTGGCTGAACGATACAAGCACAGCTAGGCCACACCAAATAACCCCTTTTCGAAATAGCCCAAGGGCAGGAAGTAACAAAAACGGCAATAACCAGAAACCGTTGTTCACTCTGGTATTGAGCGAGTTATTGGTTTTAGTCACTTCTGATGTTGTAGCAATTCGATCGAGATAACTTGCGATGTGTTCAACGTCTGAGTTATCAAATTGTACCTCAGTGAATGTGCCGCCAGAGCGACGAGTCAGGTCGCGCATATTGTCTAAGTTGGTTTTCGCAACCACGGTTTGTCCGGAGTCAGTCTGTAACATCGAACCTGTAGGTAATGAGATCGGCGCGCCGCTTTTCGTACCTACAGCCAAGACTGATAACGTCCAATTACTACCAGAGAGTAGTGAGTCGATATCTTTCTTCTCTTGACCATCAATATCATCAGCAATCAGTACCAGATCGCCTTGGTAGATATGAGCGCGAGTCATCATCTCAATCGCGAGCTTAACTGCCGATGCTGCATTGCCGCCTTGGAAGGGCATGATATCTGGTGATAGGTTGGGTACGAGGTTCTTGATGGTGTTGATGTCTGACGTTAGCGGACTGATGGTGTAAGCATCTCCGGCGTATGCCACCATTCCTGTTAGGCCTTCTTTCCATAACGAAAGCAGATCCAGAGCCTTGTATCGCGCCTGTGTTAAACGGTTCGGTTTAATGTCAGTGGCATACATAGACATCGACATATCCATGATCACAACTCGTGCCTCCGTTTTTTCAAAGCTTGGCTGTTCATTTTTTTCAAAGCTTGGACCGGCCAATGCGATGACACCGACCAACCACCAAACACCGAAATAAGTGCTGCGGTTTTTCGAGGGTTTGTTCGATTCAGGAGCCAAATAACGTGCGATGTGTGACGCCAATAACCCTTGCTTGGATTGTCTCTTGCTAAGCCACCAAATAGCGGGCAGCACGGCAAGAGCCAAGAACCAATATGGGTAGATAAAAGTAAAGTTAGACATTGTTTCTCCTAATGGCTAACAGCATAAATGCGAAGAACATTGCCGCAGACAGAGGCCACACAAACCACTCTTGTTGTGGTCGCCATATCTTAGTGGCGTTCGTCACGGGTTCTAACTGGTTGATGGTGTCGTAAATCGTTGCTAGCTCTTTGCTGTCACGCGCACGGAAGTACTGACCGCCAGTGCGTTTGGCAATTTCCATTAGGGTGCGTTCATCCAAATCTTGAGCAGTATTGACCTTACGAGTCATGAAGAACTCTTTGACCATCATTTCACCCGCACCGACACCCACGGTGTAAATCGTCGCGTTGTACTTCTTAGCAATATCGGCAGCTTCAAGTGGATCTAATACGCCCGCGGTATTGCTGCCGTCACTGAGTAGAATCATTACACGCTGAGGGGCATAGCTATCGACAAAGGTTTTGGTGGCAAGGCCGATACCATCACCGATCGCAGTTTGAGTACCGATAAGCTTTAACACCGCTTGATTGAGCTGTTGTGAAAGCGTGTCTCTGTCTAACGTCAGTGGCGTCTGCAAGTAGGCGTGATCAGCAAATAGCACCAATCCGACTCGGTCGCCTTTTCGTCGTTCAATAAAGTCACTCAATACATGTTTTACCGCAGATAAGCGATCGATGTATTCGCCATTGAATTGCATGTCTTCTTGACTCATCGAGTAGGAGAGGTCGACAACCAACATCAAATCACGGTGTTTCGGCTGAAACTCAACCGGTTCACCGTACCAAACTGGACGTGCCATGGCCGTTACCAATAAAAGCCAGATGATGACTGACAAGGCTTTGGGTAAGCGACTGCTCGGTGTTTTGGTATTGCTGTCCTCGGGCAAAAACGGAAGCCTTAGGGCATTGTTCGATTCCGCCTTAGGAGAGAACAAGTAAACGAGAACCGGTAGTGGCGCGAGCAAAAACATCCACCACCAAACGAATTCAATATTTAGTAAGCTCGTGTTTAAAAGATCAGTCATAACGACCTCGCTTTGGAGGAAGGGCTTTACGAAGCCAGGTTTCGCAGTCATTAACCAATTGCTGTTGAGCCTTTTTCTGTTCGTCGTTCATTAGGGCTGCATTTTGATAGAGCGCTTGCTGCCACTGGGATTGTTTTGCTACAAATAACGGCTTCGCTAATTGCGCATCTAAAAAAGCCAACCAATCATCACCAGATAAGCCTGCCACTTTGTCGCGTGGAAAATAGCTCAATGCAGCCTGACGAACGATGTCTTGAGCTGCGCTCGGAGACAAGGTATTTGAAGGCTGACTGTTACGAAAGCAAGCAAGTGCTTCGTTCTTCGCGTATTGGTTCTTTTGTCTGCGTTTTATAATGAAAAATACTAAGGCGATCACAACAATGGCCGTGATAATCACAGCCCACCACCCCCATGCCAAAGGCCACCATGACGGTGCGCTTGGTGTAATAATAGGGCTCAAGTCGAGAGGTTGATTCATGACTGAACTCCTGACACTTGGCTCATTAACGATTGCGCACAAGACAATGAACTGTATGGGATCGCCAGAGAAAGGCTCATTTGCATCAGTTGTTGTTGCTTCTGATCAAATGCGTGACTGAGCTTTTCCTTTTCCCTGTTTGATGAAAAGTTAAACCATTGGGTTTTATTGCCATCGGTGATCTGTTTTGAACCTTTGAATGAAGTAACACCTTGTTCTAATGGGTCGTAAAAATGCACTAAGCGAACTCGATTATGTCGACGTATTTGATTGATAAGTGAGTAATTACTTTCGTTATAACGGACAAAGTCACTGAGCATAATGATATCGCTGCCTTTCGGGCAAAGCTGATGCAGAGACTTCAGCCCATGCTCTAAGGTTGTGTCGCTGTGATTGTCTTGGTTGGTCAGCGCTGCGTTATTGATTTCTATGACTTTTTGTAAAATACGCAGCGGAGCATGGTTGCTAGCACTTGGTTTAATCTCAATGATCTCTTGGCCAGTATCTATCACTGCGCCAATCCGGTCTTTTTGAGCGACGGTTAACCAACAAAGTTGGCTGGCAAAGTGTGCGAGTTGAACCGATTTAAGCAATAAGGTTGAGCCGAAAATCATACTGCTCGACAGATCTAAGAACAAAATCACAGGCTGTTCTCTTTCTTCTGAAAACAGTTTGGTATGCGCCTTGCCTGTTCTCGCCGTGACGCGCCAATCAATGCTACGGATGTCGTCGCCCGCCTGATATTGACGAACCTCAGAGAAATTCATCCCGCGACCTTTACGATTGCTCTCGTGTTGCCCGTTTAGTTGCGACCACAGGCTCTTGGCTGGAGGCAACCAGCGAACAGACTGCGCTTTGTATTGCAGCAGTTCGTCCAGATTTAACGTGACACCGTCACTATTGTTGGGTAATTGATTATTCATGCGCGTATTCCTATGCGCTACCAACCAACGAGATAAGGTGTGCGATCACTTGGTTTGCAGTGACCCCTTCAGCTTGTGCGTGGTAGCTACGAAGCAGGCGGTGGCGCAATACAGGGAATGCCATCGCTTGAACATCTTGTGGAGTAACATAGTCGCGGCCAGCAAGCCAAGCGTGAGCGCGAGCACAACGGTCTAACGCGATGGTTGCACGCGGGCTAACACCCATGTCTAACCATTGATCAAGTTGGTCGCTGTATTGTTTAGGTTGGCGAGTCGCCATTACCAGTCTGATTATGTACTGCTCAATGGTGTCTGCCATGTGAATGTTGAGCACTTCTTGGCGAGCTTCGAAGATAGTTTGCTGAGATACCTCTTGTGGCTGAACAGATTCGTTGCCTTGAGCTTCACCGCGGTTGAGTCGCAGGATCTCAAGCTCACTCTCCATATCTGGGTATTCAACTTCAAGGTGAAGTAAGAAACGGTCTAGTTGGGCTTCTGGCAGTGGGTATGTGCCTTCTTGCTCAATCGGGTTCTGTGTTGCCATCACCAAAAACAGTTCAGGTAGCGCATAGGTTTTTCGACCGGCAGTGACTTGTTTTTCTGCCATCGCTTCCAACATAGCCGCTTGAACTTTCGCCGGAGCACGGTTGATCTCATCTGCTAGAATAAGCGAGTTGAAAATTGGGCCTGATTGGAAAGTGAACTCCCCTGTCTCTGGTCGGAAAATATCGGTACCAGTCAAGTCAGCAGGCAGTAAGTCTGGCGTAAATTGAATGCGGTGGAAATCCCCTTCAACGCAATCAGCCAGTGATTTTACGGCGCGGGTTTTTGCCAACCCCGGAGGCCCTTCAACGAGGATATGACCATCCGCTAAAAGGGCGATCATCAGTTGCTTAACGAGCTCTTTTTGACCAATAATTTGAGACTCTAGATAGTTTTGAAGGACTTCGAAATTTGTTTTGTGCATTTTGGACTCTCTGGGTATCCATTTGATTTTTATTTTGAGTATTGGTCACTGATTACTAGGAAAAAGTTCCAGTACATTTGCGTAATTTATTTTTTCAAAATTGGAAATATTAACAAGTGTTTAGCTAAAAACATCGTTAGGTTGTGATTATTACCATATCAATTGGTTTTTATATACAAAAGCTCGACGGTGGAGAGTGGTTTGAGTTCGGTTAGATCTGAGGGCTGAGAGCTAAAAATCGACTCTCGACAATGCGGTGTTTGTATAGTTAATTCATGTTTAATGTGAATGTTTTTAAATGTTACATCACATTTGCAATTTTTTGAGAGAAAAGTCTCTAGTTTTATTAGTTGTGGCCGATACATCACTCAGATTGTGCATTGCTTGTTGGAGTGCACTAAAAAAGTCCTGTTCAGGGTACATAAATAAAGAGCGATTCTTTTTAAAGGTCCAAATATGTTGAAAACTAACTCTCTGAGTATTAAGCAAAAGGTTGTACTTGGAATTACTTTTGCGGTTCTGGCTTCTACGGTCATCGTCGGTGCGATGGCGCAACAACAAGCAAGAGATGTATTGAGCCATCGATTGGTTGATATCGAGCTTCCTGGAATGCTTGAGCGAATCAACGGTGAAATTGATCGTGAAGTCTCTCAGCTGTTGTTGGCAGCGGAGCAAATTGCTTCGAATGAATTCATTTCTGACGCTATCGATTCGACTGAACGTGATGCGGATATTGAGAATAAGCTAGTTAAACAACTGAATAACGTGCGTAACCAATACCAGTTAAACGATGCGTCGGTTGCCAACCGTGAAACAGCTTACTACTGGAACCAAAATGGTTTCCTGCGTCAGTTAAACCAACAGCAAGATGGTTGGTTCTTTGGCTTTACGCAATCTGGACAGCCGACTATGGTGAGCATGTTCCAAGAAGCTAATGGCGAAGTGAAGATGTTTGCTAACTACCAACAGCCTTCAGGTTTGGCGATGTCAGGTCTATCAAAATCGATGGATGACATGGTTAACCTACTCAATGGTTTTAAGATTGAGAATACAGGCTTCGTATTCTTAACCGATAGCCAAGGTGATGTTCAAATTCACCGTGAACGTTCACGCAGCGATTCTTCACTTCAACAACTTTACGGCCCTCAAGCCAGTCAGCTACTGAATAAGTCAGGCTTCAACTTGATTACCACTGAAAGCCAAGGCCAAGAGCTGTTCGTTGCGAGTTTATACGTGTCGTCGATGGACTGGTTTGTCATTGGTGTGGTACCAACAGGCGAAGTATTTGCTGAGCTAGATGAGACGGCACAAAAGATGCTGATCATGACGGCGGTTGTGGCATTAGCGTTTATCCTAATGGGTGTAGTACTGGCGAACAGTATTACTCAGCCGATTAAACTTTTGGCTAAGCGTTTCGGCGACCTAGGTGAAGGCGATGGTGACCTTGCGCAGCGTATCGAAGTGAAAGGCAATGATGAAATCGCTCAGCTTTCAAAAGGCTTCAATGGGTTCATTGAAAAGATTCACGAGTCGATGAAAGAGGTGTGTTCGACAAGCCAAGCGCTTCAAGTGGCAGCAGAGAGTGTTTCTAATAAAGCACATATCACCCATGACAACAGCCAAGAGCAACGTGATCAAACCCTTCAAGTGGTTGCTGCCATTAACCAAATGGGTATGACCATCAGCGAGATTGCATCGAACGCGGCAACCGCAGCTGAAACGGCAACACAAGCTTCGGGTAATACTGAAGTTGGCCGCTCTGTGGTTAACAAAGCAAAAGATGCGATTAGCCGTTTGGCGCAAGACATCGAAAGCACCGGGCAGGTAGTAGAGCAACTGGCTTCTACTACTCAAGATATTGGCTCTATTCTGGGTGTTATCCGTGATATTTCTGAGCAAACCAACTTACTTGCATTGAACGCTGCGATTGAAGCTGCGCGTGCCGGTGAGCAAGGTCGTGGGTTTGCAGTCGTTGCGGATGAAGTTCGTAACCTAGCAAGTCGTACTGCGGATTCAACGGAAGAAATTCAGAAGATGATCAACCAACTGCAAAGCGATGCGAAAGATGCGGTAACGGCAATGAGTGCAGGTAAGGTTATTACCCTTGAGGGTGTATCTGCATCGGATGAAGCGGTAGACGTATTGGGTGGTATCTCAGACCGTATCGTTGATATTACTGACCGTAACACGCAAGTTGCTACGGCAACGGAAGAGCAATCGACCGTGGTTCACACCATCAACCAGAACATTGAAGAGATCAACGCAATCAATGAAGTGACAACCGGTACTGCTGAGCAACTTGCAGAGGCGAGCCAAGAGCTTCGTGACTTGTCTTCTCGTCTAGATAAGATGGTTGGTTCGTTTAAGCTTTAACCCTTTCAAGCTGTAACATGGCTTAGATAGCGGCATAGACTAAGAGCTGGATTCATTTAATCATGAATCCAGCTCTTTTTATTTTGTGGTTTTGTTTCTTTCTAACTGACCTTAGCTTGATCTGGTTTCGGGCTTTGCTTTCAATCAACCTAGCATCACAGAGCGGAAATGAGTAAAATCTGATTAGGTTTAATATTTAGGTAAGTATCATGAGCGATTTTGAAAAAGAACTAGAGCAGATGACTCAAGAGATGGGCGATGAGCCTGAGGTAAAACTACCATCACTTGAAGAGCAAAAAGCAATTGTTGCTGAGTTCAAGCGATTAGAAGCGGAAGGCAAACTGACACCTGAAGTGTTAGAAAAGCATTTTGGCCAGTTCAATAAAACAAGTGATACGCCAATTCACTAAGTTTCAATTGAGCAAGCCTATATCTTTATCGGTTAGATAGGATGGCTTTTAGCTCAAACAGACAAAGGTCTAGTATTCGCTAGGCCTTTTTTGTTTTTATGCTGAACAGACAACGCGCGATCTGTTTAATGAAAGTAAAACTAGTCGTCTTAAATGAAAAATCCCCCTTACAAGGTAAGAGGGATTCGATATGGGCAAGTTATATCCTAAAAAGACGAACTGATTAGTCTGTGCCGTATTCTTTGTACAAACGACGACATGCGCGGCCATCGCTGTGGAACAGGTGACAACGGTGTGCTGGAATACCAATCGCCAACTTGTCACCTGATTCGATTTTCAACGTGTCTGGCTGGCGATAGATAACATCAGCATCAGCACTTTCAAGGTTTAGGTAAACCTGAGTTTCGTTACCTAGTTTCTCTACCATCATCACGTCAGCTTCAATCGTCGCGTCACCTGATTCAGCAGACATCAAGTGTTCAGGGCGAATACCCAGAGACATACGATCGCCAGCATTAACTGTCGTCCCGTCAACAGGAATCCAGAAAGTCATGCCATTAGAAAGTTGTACCAACACGCGTTCTGCTTCAGCTTGCTCGATGTGAACTGACATGAAGTTCATCTTCGGCGAGCCAATAAAGCCCGCAACGAAACGGTTTTGAGGGTAGTGGTAAAGGTCAAGCGGCTTACCGACTTGAGATACATAACCACCATCAAGAACAACGATCTTATCCGCCATTGTCATCGCTTCCACTTGGTCGTGGGTAACGTAGATCATCGTGCAACCAAGTTGACGTTGTAGCTTAGTGATTTGTGAACGCATTTGAACACGCAGCGCAGCATCTAGGTTAGATAGAGGCTCATCCAGTAGGAATACGTTAGGTTGAGAAACTAGAGTACGACCAATCGCAACACGTTGACGTTGACCACCAGAAAGTGCTTTAGGTTGACGCTCAAGAAGGTGACCAAGCTGAAGGATTTCTGCAGCATGCTCAACACGCTTGTCGATTTCAGCTTTGTTTGCGTTTGCTAACTTAAGGCCGAAAGACATGTTGTCGTATAGGTTAAGGTGAGGGTAAAGCGCGTAAGATTGGAATACCATACCTACGCCACGCTTTGATGGCTCAACGTCGTTCATGCGTTGGTCGCCAATGTACAAATCACCAGACGTAATGTCCTCTAGACCTGCGATACAGCGTAATAGCGTCGATTTACCACAACCTGATGGTCCAACGAATACTACGAACTCACCTTCGTTGATGTCTAAGGTTACGTCCTTAGAAATCTGTACATCACCATATGATTTATAAACGTTTTTTAACGTGACACTCGCCATCTAGCTTGTCCTCGATCGATCAAATTTTAAGTTTTACTGCTTATCATTATAAGAAATTTTTGGGTCAGCAGTAACTGTAGGAATGGGTAAGTATTGAGTGAGTAAGAAAAAAGTGGGTGAGACTTGGCTTCTTTAACCAAGCCCACCCGTCATAGCCAAACTGATGTCCATTTCCCCCACATCCAGCTAAACCTCCCCCGTGATTCAATCACAGATTTAGCTCGATGCTAATAATAAGACACCAGCGAGCAGTGAAGCCAACTAAATGAATAATGCGTCAACGCATAACACTTGCCGGTAAAGGGTTCTTACTATCCACTCTTGGATGACTGCAGTTTCGGTGAATTAGCGTAAGGGTACATCCTCCTAATGGAAAATTAACTAGGGGGAGTAGGAGGGGAGGAGTAGATAAATGGGGTTATCCTCAATTGGCGATCCAGTTCAAATAAATCCACCACATAACGGTGATGTTGATCACGATGACTATACGTTTTGTGATTTCAGTCTCTAATCTGACCGGATGGCGATCACGAATTTAAGCCATAATAGCTAGGGCGTAGTGGCTAGGATGATGAGCTATGGTCTGTTTTCTCAGATCATAACCTCCGAAAACTGGCTCGTCTTGGTAGATGTGCCCTACGTATAAATATAAAAAGGATATTCACATGAAAAACGCTCTAAGCGCTGTAGCTCTAGGTACAATAGTTGCTCTGTGTTCTTTTGGTGCAAATGCTGCTATCGAAGAAGGACAACTAACAATCTGGGTAGGTGGTGACAAAGCTTATGAAGGCATGGCTGAAGTAGGTAAACGCTTCGAAGAAGATACTGGTGTTAAAGTAACCGTTGCTTTCCCTGATAAGCTAGAAGAGAAATTCCCTCAAGTAGCAGCAGCTGGCGATGGCCCAGACATGATCTTCTACGCTCATGACCGTTTTGGCGGCTATGCAGAAGCAGGGCTTCTTGTTGATATCAAACCTTCTAAAGAAACTAAAGAAGGTATCGTAGACTTCGCATGGGACGCTGTTTCATACGAAGGTAAAACAATCGCATACCCTGTAGCGGTTGAGTCAGTTTCACTAATCTACAACAAAGCACTTGTTCCTAACCCTCCTAAGTCTTGGGAAGAAATCCCAGCACTTGATGCTGAACTTAAAAAAGATGGCAAAAAAGCGATCATGTGGCCTCTACGTGGCGGCGCTTACTTCACATGGCCTCTACTTGCAGCTGACGGCGGTTACGCATTCAAACAGACTGCAGAAGGTTACGACATTAAAGATGCGGGCGTAGCGACTGACGGTGTTCAGAAGTCTCTAGGTTTCATCGAGAAGATGGTACAAGACAAAGTTATCTCTGCAGACATGGATTACTCAGTTGCTGAGTCTGAATTTGTTGCGGGTAATGTTGCAATGACAATTAACGGCCCTTGGGGTTGGGAAAACATCAAGAAAGCTGGCGTAGATTACGGCGTAACAACGTTACCTAAATTCAACGGTAAAGCGTCTAAACCTTTCGTTGGTGTATGGGCGGGTGGTATCAGCACTGCTTCTCCAAACCGCGACCTAGCTGTTGAGTTCATGGAAAACTACCTACTAACTGATGAAGGTATGAAGAGCCTAAACGACGACAAGCCACTAGGTGCAGTTGCTCTTAACTCTTTCCAACGTCAACTAGACAGCGATACTCGTATTGCAGCAACAATGGACAACGCGATGAACGGTGAAATCATGCCTAACATCCCTCAGTTCACAACATTCTGGTACAGCATGGAAGAAGCGATCGGCAACGTAGTTGACGGCCGTCAATCAGTAGACCAAGCACTAAAAGCTGCTGAAGGTCGCATGACTAAGTAACAACCAAGCACTACCTTTTAAGGAGGGGGTAACCTCTCCTTACTTTTCTATTTTTTATCTATATCGCTAGCAGGTTCCTCTATGCAGTCAGTTCAAGGTACAGATGCTATCCCAGCACCATCAAGCCTTCCAGGCAGTAAAAGCGTCTTCATCAAATGGGGGTTGCTTGGTAGCGTTGGCTTAATAAACGGCTACGCTACAATTCTAATGTATTCTCGCGGTGAGCTCGCTTTTGCGCTGCTTACAGTGATCTTAACGGCTTTGGCACTTTACATTTTTGGTAGTAAGAAAACTTACGCCCACCGTTATATTTACCCAGGTATTGCCGGAATGATCTTGTTCATTCTTTTCCCATTGGCATACACCGTAGGGCTTGCGTTTACTAACTACAGCGCGAAAAACCAGCTTTCTCTTGAGCGTACTCAAACCGTTCTTTTAGACCGTTCTTTCCAAAGCGGTGAGAGCTACCCATTCACTTTGTACAAGACAGATGATGGTCACCAGATCGTCGTAAAAGATGGCGACCAACTGTTAGCGACTGACGTATTTTCTCTAGACAATATGACAGAAACCGAGATGGACTTATCTGTTATCGAGTCTGCGCAAGGTGAAAAAGAGAAGATCAAAGCGATCATCCAAAACCGAGCAGCGATCAGTGGTGTTGATTTCAATCTACCGGACGGTGGTGACATCCGCATGAGTGGCTTACGTAAGTTTGCTTCTGTTGCTCCGCTTTACACCCTTCAAGACGATGAAGAAACGTTAATCAACAATGAAACGGGTGAAGTTCTCAAGCCAAATATGGATGTGGGTTTCTACCAGCCTGTTGATGCAAACGGTGAGTTTACGGGTAATACCATCTCTCCCGGTTTCGTGGTTAGCATTGGTACACATAACTTTGAGCGTGTATGGAAAGATGATGGCATTAAAGAACCATTTATCAGCATCTTTATTTGGACGGTTATCTTCTCGGTATGTACCGTAGCGTTCACGCTAGTTATCGGTCTTGTACTGGCTAACATCGTGCAATGGGAAGAGTTGAAAGGTCGTTCTATTTATCGTGTTCTACTGATTCTGCCTTACGCCGTCCCTGCGTTTATCTCGATTCTTATCTTTAAGGGTTTATTCAACCAAAGCTTTGGTGAGATCAACATGGTGCTAGAGAATATCTTCGGCTTAAGCCCTAACTGGTTCTCAGACCCGATTCTTGCGAAAACCATGGTGTTGATGGTTAACACATGGCTCGGTTTCCCTTACATGATGATTCTATGTATGGGTCTGCTTAAAGCGATTCCTGATGATTTATACGAAGCGTCAGCAATCGATGGTGCGAACTTCTTGGATAACTTTAAGCGCATTACGTTCCCATTGATGATTAAACCGCTTACACCGCTATTGATTGCAGCGTTTGCCTTTAACTTCAACAACTTCGTAATGATTCAACTATTGACGAACGGTGGCCCGAACATGATTGGTACTTCTGAGCCAGCGGGTTACACAGACTTGCTTGTAAGCTACACATACCGAATTGCATTCGAAGGCGGCGGCGGTCAAGACTTCGGTCTAGCAAGTGCTATCGCAACGCTTATCTTCCTATTGGTTGGTGCACTAGCGTTACTAAACCTTCGTTTCACTAAACTGTCTCAAGATTAAGGAGCACGACAATGGCTATGGTACAAGGTAAAGGCCTTAAATACCGAGTGTGGGCAACACATGCAGTGTTGTGGTGCTTCTTGGCAATGATTATCTTCCCACTACTGATGATCATCGCGATCTCGTTCCGTGAAGGTAACTTCGCAACCGGTAGTTTGATTCCAGATAACCCGTCATTGGAACACTGGAAGCTAGCATTAGGTATGTCAGTGACGAACGCAGATGGCTCGGTAACGTCACCTCCGTTCCCAGTACTGACTTGGTTGTGGAACTCGATCAAAGTGGCGGGTGTTACATCGATTTTAATCGTGGCACTGTCAACGACATCGGCTTACGCATTTGCTCGTATGCGCTTCAAAGGTAAAGAAACTATCCTGAAAGCGATGATGATTTTCCAAATGTTCCCAGCAGTACTGGCTCTAGTAGCAATCTACGCGCTGTTTGACAAACTTGGTCAATACATTCCGTTCTTAGGCTTGAACACACACGGTGGTCTAATCTTCTCTTACCTAGGTGGTATTGCACTGCACGTATGGACGATTAAGGGTTACTTTGAAACGATTGATAACTCTCTGGAAGAGGCAGCAGCCCTTGATGGTGCAACGCCTTGGCAAGCATTCAGACTGGTTCTACTACCGTTGTCTGTGCCAATCCTAGCGGTTGTGTTTATCCTGTCATTTATCGCAACAGTTGGTGAAGTACCAGTAGCATCTATACTACTTACAGATGTGAACTCTTATACGCTAGCAGTAGGTATGCAGCAGTACTTATACCCTCAGAACTACCTATGGGGTGACTTTGCGGCAGCGGCTGTACTATCAGCACTTCCGATTACTATCGTGTTCTTACTTGCTCAACGTTGGTTAGTTGGCGGTTTGACGGCAGGTGGTGTAAAAGGATAAGCTGTACTCTATAAGAAAGAAAAAGAGCGACCGTTAGGTCGCTCTATATTGGCATTTTTATTACATCATTTGGTTTGGCCGCCGATCAGTAATAAAAATAACCCTCAGGTTACGCATAGCTGGCTACTAATCAGGTTCCTTACGCTATTAATGATTAGTGGTTTTTGTAACTCTAACCCAGGTATTTACTTGGGTTTTTTTATGCCCGCTACTTTTTTTTGTCTTTGTGTCTGCTTTACTCGTCAACTCTTGTACCCATCACCGTTATTGTGCTGATAAGCGCTTTAATATTAAAAGCTTCGAGTCACTTCTCTCCTACACCTTTCTTGACTCATTCCTCTTACTTGAAGGCGTGAACGAGTCTCACAAATCAGACACTCAGTATAAGGGGCTGTTGATCTATTGATATATTGCTAATAATCCAATGCGTGATACTTCAATGATTTGTATGCAACAAATGATGAAATTGCACAGAAAGTGCATATAGAAACGGGATGTGGCTGTGAGTTTTAAATGGTTATAACTCAGGGATATGAAACTACACTGGAGTTATAGTTGAGAGCTAATGATCAAAACGCCGGGATGGATGAACATAGAATGGGTAGCTACAGAATGTGGATAATGAGTTCTAGCTGCTAGAACTCTTTGCTTGAAGGTGCGCAACCTAAATGCTGCAGTAATACATAGATGCTCTCTTGATCGAGTGCGACACGACGAAACAGATCCGCAAACGTTGGGTCGCCGCCGAAGCACGTCTGGATATAGTGGTTGATTTCATTGCTGTCGTAGCCTTCGACATACAAAGTTCTAACCCATTGATACTCAACAGCCTTCAAATTGTTCAGTGTAGATTCGCTAAGAGTGGGGCGTGTGACGCTCAAGTGTGGCTCCGGGAAATTTAAGTACATCCATTATGATTGGCGGTATTTAATCAGAGCAAAATGACGACTTTATTACAGTCAAAATAAATCAGTGAACAAGTACCGATTCATTGCCACCTTTGGCTGGGTATCACGCTCTTATTGTCTGTATTGGGTGTGCAGCGGATTTGGCTGTGTAGAGCACGAAGGTATCAAATAGATCAATGCCAAGCAGGTGCTTGGCATTGTAATAGGGTTTGCAGGGGAGGAGCTGGTGGACCTTACTTAAGGTACTTCACGTGAGCTTCCATCTCTTCACCAATCTGTTTTCGCATGTTCATTAGGCGAATAGCCGAATCTCGTAATTCGATGTCTTCTGGCGTCTCTGGTATCCACTCTGGCACTTTAGTCGGGTTACCATTCTCATCGACAGCGACCATAATAACGATACAGTGAGTTGTTAGGCGGTTATTGAGCTCTTTAGGGTCGCTGGCTTGCACGTCGATAGCGATATGCATTGAAGATGAACCTGTATAGATGACCTTTGCACTTACTTCCACAAGGTTGCCTACGTGAATTGGAGCAACGAATCGAATTCCGCCTGCATAAGCTGTTATACAGTATTTACCGCTCCACCCTGCGGAACAAGCGTAGGCTGCTAAATCGATCCACTTCATTGCTGCCCCACCATGAACTTTACCACCAAAGTTCACATCCCCGGGTTCAGCTAAAAAACGCAGAGTAACGTCTCGTTTGCCATCTTGTCGGCTATTGCTACTGCTCATCTATCTTCCTTCATTATTATTTTGCTGCATAACATGCTTGTTACTTACTAATAACAATATACTTAAGATGACATAAGTTAAAGCGGATAATCTCACGGTTAAGACAATTTTTTTCAAACAGATGATCAGTTGATGAATATCGGTGTTTAAAGGTGTATGAGGCGAATGGCAAACATGGATGAAGTCATAGCAAGCAAAAGATTAGAAATACTGATTAAGTCACTAGATAGGTCGATTACAAAAAAAACACCTAGCGCAATGCTAGGTGTTTCTAAGCCGTGTGGTACTCATGTCGGTACCTTTTTTGTGTTAGCCAACTAACCGCTGTTGATTTGGTTTAGTTAAAGTGACTGTATCTTAGTTACTACTAAAGTGGTAGCTATTATTGTTTTCTTATCAGCTCACTTTTACTGTTTTACAAAGTATAGATCCTTCGCGTAGATATTTCCTTTCGGATTATTGTTTGGGAAGCCCTTTAGTGTATTTCGCACTAATCGTGTGTGGTTGTAATGATATAAAGGCATAACTGCTGCAGAATCGTTGAGTAACGACTCAGCATGCTGATATAAAGCAAAGCGTTTAGACTGATCTTCCGTTTTACTCGCTTGCTGTAAGAGCTCATCATAATCTGGATTACAGTAGCCACTCTCATTTGCTGTGTGGTCACAAGTGAAGGCTTCTAACAGTGCAGAAGGCTCTGGATAGTCACCAAATGCCCATGAGCGAGCCAGCTGATAGTCGCCACTCCCTTTCGCTGCAACATAGGCTTTCCATTCCATGTTCTCCAACTCAATTTTTACGCCAAGTGGCTTCCACATCGATGCAATCGCGATCGCTATCTTTTTATGATTCTCACTGGTGTTGTACGTAAGGGTAAACTTGAGAGGCTTGTTTTCGTTGTATCCCGCTTCTTCAAGTAGAGCTTTGGCTTTGGTTAAACGCTGCTCGCTGTCTAGAGAATTGAATTCGGATAAAGGCGCTGTGTAGTCAGGAATATTATTCGGCGTCACGCTGTATGCTTCTGGCTCACCTTGACCTGTAACTTTCTCGACCAGAATCTCACGATTGACGGCCATGCGCAGTGCTTGGCGTACTCTGACGTCATCAAACGGCGCTTGACGTGTATTGAATGAATAGACGTAAGAGCCTAGTAGAGCTTGCGCTTTGATCTGCTCAGGGCTTTCTTGGATTAATTTCTGGTAGTACTCAAGCTGAACGCGATTGGTCATATCAATTTCACCCGCTTGATAACGGATAAGCTCAGCATTTTGAGATGATAAGCCCAAATAGGTCACCTTGTTGATGATTGTCGATGTGTTATCCCAATAATTTGGATTCCTCTCGACTTCAACGTATTCGTTTGGCACCCATTTACTCAAAGTGTAAGCACCGTTGGTCGCGATATTTTCTGCGCGAGTCCATTGGTCGCCTTTCTCTTGAACCAACTCAGCAGGCAAAGGGAAAAAGGTCTTGATGCTCATTAAACTCATAAAGTAGGGCGTAGGTTTTGAAAGTGAAATCTCAACCGTGCGCTCATCTAATGCTTTGATGCCAAGCTTAGTGGGCTCTATATCTCCTGATAGAATCTCGCTAGCGTTCACTATGTTAGCCGTAGAAAAAACAAAACCCGTGTTATTACCTGTTTTCGGAGACACTGCGCGCTGCCAACCAAACACAAAATCAGACGCTGTGACTGGATCGCCATTTGACCATTTGAGGTTCTCTTTCAATACAAACGTCACGGTTTTGCCGTCTTTGCTGATAGACCATTCTTTGGCTTGCCCTGGGATGATTTGCCCGTCACTGTTTTCAATCACAAAGCCTTCAAACATATCATTGACGATGATGTCACCGGGCATGCCTGAATTTACGAAGCTAGGATCTAGTGTGTTGGGCTCTGCACCGTTGCCGCGTACAAAATGTTGTTCCTCAGCTAATAGTTCTTCAGCTAATGGTGCATTAGTATTAGCAGGAGCAGGAGCAGGAGCAGTGGCAGCAAAGCTTGAAGCAGATGACAAAGCAAGTAGAGACGAGATGATCACAGGGATCGTTGGTTGAGTCATTGTAATTCCTTTTACAACTTAAACAGTACTCAATGCATTAAACCTGAGTCGGTAACATGTTGCAACCACAATGAACGCGTATTAAAAGCATTTGAAAGACTTGTGAATAAAACAACAGTGCCTACTTCGGAGTAGGCACAGTAAGAAAAGTGAGTTTGAATATTTGCCCTAAAGTGAGCGTTGGATGATGCGTTTAGCTTTGTTGAGGGAGAGGAGCCTCAAGCCTTGGTTTTCTTTTAATTTGAGCGAGAATGACACCTGAAATCACCATCACACCGCCAATGATGTGGAACTGGTTAATTTCTTCGCCAAGCCATGTCGCAGCTAATACGATCGCAACAACCGGAAGCAAGTTCATGAACATCGCGCTTGAGTCAGCACCAATGGTGTCAATCGCTTTCACCCACATCCAAGGTGCTAAAATCGAAGCGGCAACTGCGGCGTAAGCAATCAATGGGATCGCTTGTTGCGGTGGTAAAAGTTGTTCGCTGGTAAGCCAAAGTGGCGTAAGCATCGCGACAGCAAACAGACCCTGAATGTAAATCACCACCCAGCTACTGATTGGCATTTTCCAGCGTTTCAAGAGCACACAGTAAGAAGCATAAACAAAGGCCGCAATCAGCATATAGCCATCGCCTTGGGTCAATTCTTGATGGATGAAGAACAAAGGATCGCCTTTACCTAACATCAGAGCTAAGCCTGACAGTGACAACACACCACCCACAATACTCAAACTAGAAATGGACTTATGCAACAAAGGAACGCTCAGAAATACACTGATCAACGGGACTAAAGACGTGATCAATGCCATGTTTGAAGCGGTTGTGGTTAAGCCTGCGTAGTAACCTAGAGATTGGTTCAACACCATGCCCAAAAAGCCGAGGAACGCTAATTTCGATAGGTTTGGCTTAATGACAGCCCACTGCTTCATCACCGGGCGAATACAGAAAGGCGTGAGAATTAACATCGCAAAAAACCAGCGGTAAAAACTCATCGCGCTAGGTTCTATGGTGCTTGCAGCAAGCTTGTTGACGATTGCATTGGCGCCCCAGATACAGACTGTAAAAAATGGTAAGAGATAATGCATGTGAATTCCGTCGCAAATGAGTTGATGCGGCTAGTTTGACAGGTCGTTATACTTACAAGTATCTTTAGAAAGACATCAGGCGCGATAGGAAGACAAGTTTGAAAAAACAGTCCAGAAACCTTCATCCATCCTTATCAATTGATAAGGCACCATCCAACGTATTTATGAATTTTGAAGCGTTTCTTTCGAACACTGAAACTCGAGTTCATAGCCACTCATGGGGACAGGTCCAGTTGATCAGTGGCGGTATATTAGAGATGGAAGCGGAAAGCACCCGATTTCTAGCGCCACCACATTTGGCGATTTGGGTACCGGCCGGGGTGATGCATTGCAGTTATAACCGTAAGCCTTTGGACTACTGTTCGCTAAATATCGCCCCAGAGCTAACGCAACATCTGCCAGAAAAAACCAGTCTTATAAAGATCACGCCGATTGTGTCTTCGATCATCGATGACTTTCGCGAGCGTGGAATAAATGTTGCGGAAACAGAACAAGATCAAAGGCTTGTCCAGGTACTGCTTGACCAACTTGCGCAACGTGAGGTTGAACACCACTTTTTACCTTCGACCGACAATAAGTACCTAGCGCCTATATTGGCATCTGTTGAAGAAAACCCAACAGACGAAGTGACGCTGAAAGATTGGGCTGAACGTGTTCACACCACGGAAAGAACTCTTTCTCGCCACTGCCAGACGGAGCTTGGAATGAGCTTTACAGAGTGGCGATTGCGTGTCCGCTATCTGTACTCGATGGACTTGTTAAGAAACGGCCAATCGGTCAAAGAGGTCGCTCTTACATTGGGTTATAACCAAGCAAGCCCATTTATCACCATGTTCAAACGTTACGCGAACCAAACGCCAGAACAGTACAAGAACCGTTTGTTGTGATTGGTTTCTTTTGCCAAACGTGTCAATAATCGGCTACTTCTCTTTTTATATTTAAGTTTTTGTTATTAATAGATTAAATTAGGTCTCGGTAGCGGATATACACGTCTATTTCTTCAATGGTTTGAATTTGGTTATATAGGCATTTAGTTTTTTTTTCGTATTTGAGTGATTATTTATATAATCACTTGCTCAAAATTCCGAGGAAAAATTTGAAGTTTATTATCCCAACCATATCAGTATTAGTTGTAACACTTTCAGCATGCGGTGGTGGTAGCGATAGCGCTGCGCCACCACCTCAAAAGACTAAAACCGTAGTGCCTCAAATGTCCATAACCCCGGCATTAGGCAGTGTAGCTGATCCAAAAGATGATGTTGCAAAAAACCTTTATAGTAGCCCTGTAATGTATTCAGCTAATGCTATAGGCAGTACCGATATCAAAGAATGTATTAAGGCTCTGAACCTATTTAATATTTACAGTATTGGTTGGGATGATGAGTTCAATAAAGGGTTATCTGCTAAGCAAGAAAAAGATCTCAAAGGTTTCTATGGTGTTTATGGTGCAAACGGGATTGTAGATTACTCAGCTGGTACCACCGAAGCTATCGAAGCAAAAGATTGGATCAGCTACTTCTACTACGATGCAAACTTTCAAGATTGCGAAGCGCGTCGTTACAAGTCCTATGCCAAAGTAAATAAAGTAGGACAAGACATTACCGAGCTTAGTTACAAGTACAGTGTTGATGAAGATGCGACTACAAATACACCTCAACAAAATATAAGTAACTATACGGCTTGGCAAAGTGACGCTGCGAAAAACACAGTGGTTGGTTTAGTGACCAACATTACAACAGGTAGCATTCAACATAAGCAGCAACTGAAAAGCTTCACATCCGACAGTGGGCGTTCTGTTGATAACGTCAGTTTCAGCAAGATGTTTAGAAATAGCTATTTTTTAGAGTCTTATAATAATGGCGAAGTCGAATATCAAGTGGTTGGCGGTAAGGTGATTGATAGATATGCAAAACCAAACCTGTCAGATCCAGAAACCTACTATGCCGTTAACTTAATTTCGGCGTATTTCCCAGGTATTGGCACCAGAATCAACTGGTGTGTTCGAGGGAGCCAGTTCGTATCAAATAAAGAGACGCCAATCAGCGAAGCGCAATACAACAGTATTATTGAAAAGGGTGATTTAGGTGCAGCTTATTGCGACCCATTTGATACGAACATCAGCCAAGTTCGTTATTACGATACGAAAGGAAGTAAAGTCTCAGACAGTTCTGCAATTGCACTTGAATTAAATAACAAGTTGGCACAAGGCACTATTGTTAAAGACAAGTTGGATCAACGAGTAGCCAATAAGAAGTTGTACTTAGGAAAAACACACAGTGAATATTTCCAAGAGTCCTCTTTGGCGAATCAAGTCGATCAAATCAAAGCCGATTTAACAAAATAGATTTGCTACCGGAGCTTAAGCTCTTATCTGATTAAAGAAACCATAGCCGAACGCAGAAGCCTAACTGTGCTCGGCTACTTTTCGTACCATCCATTTCTTTTTATAAATGAACCGCTCGCATATGAGGTTGGTTTGTATCATGCCTTTGGCTTAATACCCAGTTAACTCCATATAGCCAGATCCAGAATGAGAACCTTTAATCACGATTGGCCCCTCCCAATAGGGAACCGATAGTGGCATTTTCGCATTTGGATTAAGCGCCGAAACAGTCAGTTTAATTTGTTGCGTCGGAATCGAAATTTGCCACTCTGTTGGGTAGTCACGTCCATCGATTTCCGTTTGCTTGATGGCGGTTAAGTTGATGTCTTGCTGTGAAATCGCGATGCCGGAGCCATCTTGATTCATCAACCTCGCATGGGAGTAACTGGCTTTGCCTGTTGTTGAGTTGCGAAGTTGAAACACCACCAAGCTGGTTTCATCACTCAGCCTTAGCGCAAACCAATCCCAACCTTGTTGCGAGTCGAGTAAAAATTGCGAGCTCCATTCTCTGTCTATCCAACCTGTACCGGAAACCTGATGGGTGACTCCATCAATGGTTACCTCGCCTGATACATCGATGAATGGTTGGCTGTAGTAGTAGGAAGCCACTTTGCCATCGCTACTTTTAGTGCTGTAGCCTTGTTCGCCTTGCTTTTGATAAGGCGCGTTGTTGGTTAACTTAAGCGAGTATCCAAATTGATCCGAGTTAGCGACTAATGTCGCTGGGAACAGGTCATCGGTCGTCGACGTCCATTGCCAATCATCGAGATAAACACGAAACGGCGAACTGCCTACACCTGCTAGTTCAGCTTGATCGCGAGACCACTTTTCATCGGCGTAGTGCTTGTCTTTAGTGGTGACAGCACTGTGCGCCATGTAGATTTGCTGGCTTTGCCACGTGGTTTTCTTAGCGCCATTGCCACTTTCTTGTGGTGCAGCCGCGAAGCGGAACTGTGTCCACTGCACGCCTAAAGTGTTGCCGTCTTCATCAATTAAGTTTGCGGTTAAGTACCACCATTCATGACGAAAATCTGGGTGTGCTTGATGGTCGGCAGGGAAGGTGATGTCGATACCTTTTACTACCGGCGTGAATTGCTCAGCCTCTTTTTGTGTTTCATCGTCGGTTTGTGTTTCTGCGCCAAGTATCGAACCCATATTTTGAGCTGATGGTTGAGTGGACTCCTCACACCCTAAAAGGAACAAGATGCCTAGTGTGAGAACGAAAACTCTTATTGCTCGATTCATCACAACACCTCGCTCTGTAAACTGGATACAACGGGTTTGCTGACCAAACGCCACAGTGGAATCAAGGTCGCAAACACAGCCACTAAAATGGTGATGGCTGCGATGCTGAATGCGTCACTCCAATTCCATACATAATTTAAACTCCAACCAAAGGCGCGCAGGGTAACGATGTCCGTCAACACATAACCGACCATAGCGCCGAGTGGTAAGGCGATAACCAGAGTGAAGGCGACCAGAACAACGATTTGCCCGACCACCATCGCCATCAATTTTTTCCGACTAACACCGAGCGCATACAGCCTTGCAATGGCGGCTTTGCGTGCATCGAGCAACATGAAACAGGCGCAGAACAACCCTATCACCGCCACCATTAATGTGACGCCATTAAGCGCCCGAGTGATGGCAAAAGTTTGTGAGAAGATATCCAAAGCGATCGATTTGATCTGTGCTTGATCGTAAAGCTGACTTGGGTGCAGATTGAGTTGTTGGCGTAGCTGTTCGTACACCACTTGTGGGTCGCCAGAAACTTTGATTCCCAAGCTGGTGGGTAAGTCAGTAAATCCGTTTTCGAGCCATAAATTAGGTGCAAGTAACACTTCCCCATTGGGTGAGCCGTAATCGTGGAAAATGGCCCCTACGATGAGTGTTTTGTCTTGGATCGCGTCGAGCTTGAGTTGGTTTCCAAGGGACAAGCCGAGCTTCACCGCAGTGGGTTCGCTGATCGCCACTAATTCACCTTGGTAAAAGCGCGTCCAGAAGTCATCAAGATAGGATTGGAACACCATGGTTTGCTCTAATGTGTCCTTGTCTTTAGTGCCGAGCAAAGTCGGTAAGCCCTGTAAGTTATCATCGACGTAGTATTGCTTATAAACGGCTTCAACATTTTCAAACTGCTCTAACGAGCGCTCCACATTTGCGATTTCACCTTGGGCAGGGCTAACGTAAATATCGGCATGTAAGCGCTGTTCAAGCCATTGCTTTAACGTGAATTCAAAGCTGCCGACTAAGGTGTTCATCCCCACATTGGCGGTGACGGCGAGAAGCAACGCCATCATGGCAAGAGAAAGAGGGGAGATAAGTTCACGTAGCTCAGCAAACAGATATTGTATTAACCCCGATTGGGTGTGTTTTTCGCTCCAGTTCGCTAGCACGCTGAGTGTTTTGGGCAGGTACAAAGGAATCGACACCACTAACACACCGAGCCATGCCATGGTGAAGCGATGATGTTCGCTCAACCATAACCCTGCTAACGCGACAATGGTTAATACTGACCCGATAACAAACAGCTGATTTTCGTTAGAAGCTTCCGGCGCTTGATAGAAACCGCCATGGGAAGAGAGGGGTTGTCGCACCTGCTGTTTAAAGTGCTGCCAACACGCGACAAGCGTTGCGGCCAGCGTGAGCAGCAGTGCTTGCACTAACCATTGCCACTGCCATGTGCCGGGAAGCAGTGTCGCACCATAAAGTTGCTCAAGCGTTATCGCGACGGTGGGATGTAGCCAATGGCTGAGTTGAATGCCGAAAATGAAACCAAGCGACGCGCCCAGTGTGACTAAAAGAGTTAGCTCTACTAACAGAGCTGAAAACACGATGCTTGGAGCTATGCCGGCTTGTTGAATTTGCACCAACAGCCGATTGCGTTTCAGCAAACTGTACTTCACGCCATTGTAAGCGATGAACAGGCCAACCAAAAACGCTAACAAACTCATGGCGGTGAGGTTAAGGTGAAAGCTATCGGTAATTGAACCGAGATCCGTGCTTTGGTTGTTGGGTATCCATTGCCCTTGCTTGCCAATAAGGCTTTGCCATTTATCCTGAGTATTGCTGTTCTTGTCGCTCTTCGTGTCAAAAATAGCGATATAGCTCAGTTGCCCTTGCTTGTTAAGCAGTTGCTGAGCGAACCCAATATCCATCAACATTCGGCTACCGAGCTGCCATTCATCTGGCAGTACCACGACTTTGGTGAGCACTTCATCCAAAGTGAGTGTGTCTACTTCTCCCAAGTTCTGGTGTTGCGACTGGCTCATCATCACAATGGGTTCACCCGATAAGAGTTGCGGCAAAGGTAAGGCATTGTCGAACAGGGAAATGTGTGGCTCTTTGGTTTGAGTATTGCTTTTTTCGTCGATGCGAGAGTGGCGAGCTCTTGAAGTGAGGGCGGCGATTAGCTCACTGCCTTGAACTGACCAGCGTCGGCCTTGTTGGTCTCTTACTCGTCCTTCAATCACGGGCAGCGCTGTGCTTAATCCACTTTGTCTTAAGCTGAAGTAGAGCGATTCCGGCAAATAGTTTTGCCCTGCTGGTGGAATGATAAGGTTTTGAGCTTGGGCGCTAAGTTGCTCGGTCGATTCTGCATAACTGCGTTTGGCATTGAGGTTGATGGCTTGCACTGCGACAAACAAGGTGACCGCAAGCACAATGCCGATCAGAATCGCTGCCGCTTGCAGTGGCGATTGACGATAGTGTGCCGCGAATAAATTTAGAGTCAGTCTGGTATGGGTGAGCTGGCTATGAGCGAAGCCAGTTTGCTTCATTGAATGACTCACAACGCTGCTGCTCTTGGGGTTAGATCTGCGTTCCTTAAACAACCATCATCTAATACCAATTTTGTCTGCATAAAGCTGGCGCATTCCGGGCTGTGCGTAACCAAAAGCACGGCAGTGTTGCCTTGTGTAGTGATTTCACTCAGCAGCTTCATTACCTCAATGCCTGCTTTGTGGTCGAGGTTGCCTGTGGGTTCGTCGGCAAGCAGTAGCTTAGGTTTATGGGCTAACGCGCGCGCAATAGCGACTCGTTGTTGCTGACCGCCAGAGAGTGCGGATACGTGTCTTCCGAGTAGCTCGCTGATGCCCAATGCGTCAACTAAGTAATCGCACCAGTCGCTCCACTTCTGTTGATTTAAATGAAGAGGGAAGGCGATGTTTTGTTTTACGTTGAGTGGGGTCAATAAGTTGAACTGTTGAAAGATCACGCCCAATTTTTGATGGCGGAATCGGCTCCACTGTGGATCTTTCCAATTTGATGTATTCTCGCTATCGAGCCACAACTCGCCACCAGATAGAGGTGCAAACCCCGCAATGATGTTAAGCAGAGTACTCTTTCCACTGCCACTCGCCCCTGTCAAAGCCACGCTTGCCCCTGTCGCCAAAGCGAAGTCGACATTGTCCAACACGCTATGAGTGTCTTTACCATCAACAAAGCTTTTGCTGGCATGTGTGAGTGTGACAATTGGGCTTTCCATTTCCTTTCCTCATAACCAAAACTAACCATCAAAAGGTGTCGTTACTTGTGGCAATTACCGAATCGACAAGCTCTATAAAACTGTAGACAATAATTTAAAACATTAGAGCGATTTATATCGAATTATTAATAACTTGTACTTCGAAAAGAGGGAAATAGATCAGTGTGGGGAGGGATAAGGATGTTAGTGGGAGTTTTGAGCCACCTCGGATGCTTTTAGATTTTTCGTCAGATGGTTGGTGATCTCGTTTAAGTGAAATAAATCATGGCTCAAATTATTAAACGTTGTATTTATGAAAGTGGTGAGGGTTGGTGCTGTTTTGCTAGCTTGTTTCTGCCCCAAAACGTTTCAGAAATAATTATAACTCATACTAGGCATAGCGAAACTTAGCTGAGTTTTATTCATGCCTGTGATGTGCTCAAAGACAATTGGTCAATTTGAGTTTTATAATCGTGGTCAATAAAAAATTCATCTCGTTATTAGGAAAAACAACATGTTTTTAGGTAAAAGTCGGAACAAAAAAACAAAGAAACAGTTTGAAAATGTTCACGATATCTTGTTGTCTTCTATGGCGCTATATCCATATTTTTCAGTAGATCAGCAACTATTCATCTGCCATTTTGTTAACGAGTTCTACAACAATAAAACAGTGTTGGTTAGCCCAGATATTACAATTGAAAACCAAGAACTTTTACTGGTGCTAATCGCAGCCAACGCGTCTTTGGTTGGAGGGGCGCAGCGAACAAACTACTTTTCGTCGGTAAAATGGGTTCACATTTGCTCTGACGACTTGCAAGTTGACGGGGATGCGTATGAGACTTCTACTGTGCGGTTGAACGCATTTCCTTGTTTAAAGGAATCATCCGATATTATTGATGGGAGAAATCTGATTGTTCACGAGTTTGCTCATATTCTCGACCATATATATGGCTTATCAGGTAGTACCCCTGCGTTGCGCAAAGGCTACGAGGTCTATCTAGGCAATACTGCAGTACAACAAGAATATCTTGTTCCAGATTGTGCGACATCACCAAGTGAGATCGCTGACCATATCTTCACTCATGATGATACTTTACTTCGAACACATGAAGAGTACTTTGCAGTACTATCTGAGTTATTTTTTACCAATCCTGCGGCCATTCATGAGAACAGCCTTGAGCTATATAGTGATCTAGTTGGTATCTATGGTTTAAACATGGTGGATATATTGAGTGTCCGTGAGCAGGTCGTGTAAATGAACAGAATTTTTTCAAGCGACTTGCTTACTGGGGTTGGTAACACAAAAATGCCCCGTTATGGTTTAGCCGTATCAGCAAGTTTTCTCCAGCCAGTATGAAATACATTACTTTTACTAATGAAACTTTGTCAGGTAGTACTAAAAAGAAGAATAGATAGAAACCTTCGGTACTTCTCAATCATCATTAAAATTCTCTCAATAACTATCTGTTTTAATAAAGCTTTTGTGTTAGATTGATCTTAAAGAGATCTGTTAGATGAAAATTGTCAGGTATGAATTTGGGAATGATTCCATCTAATAAGCGTTAGATTTACTATCAACCAAAGGTGGTTATAAATTGGGAAATAACAATAAGGCGAAAGTCACGTTACTAATTGGCAAGGTAGCCTGTGGGAAGACAACTTTCGCTCGCAATCAACAAAAGTCTGATGGGACAGTTTTTTTATCTGTAGACGAGTTACACCTCTCACTTTTTGGTGAGAACCCTACACGTGAAGAGCTTGATAGCTCACACGCAGGCGCTAGAGCTTACCTTAAAGGTATCGCTTTGACATTTTTAGAAAATGACATTGATGTAAATTTGGATTGGGGTTTTTGGTCAAGATCATCTAGAGTGGAAACCCAGCGTTACTTTCGTGAATTAGGGTATGAGGTTTCTCAAATATTTTTTGATATCCCATTAAGTATTAGGCTTCAGCGAAATCAAAAGCGAAACAACGGTAGTGATATTCATTCTTTCAAAATTGAAGAAAAAGATATATCGCTGTTTGATAGTTTCTTTGAGGAGCCAAGTGCAGATGAAGAGTTTACAGTAGTGCGTAAGTAAATTTAACAAGTGTTTAAGGTTTCAAGGTACTTTTTCTAATCTGAATGAAACGGTTTAGAGCAGTACACCTAAAACGTTTTTGTCCAACTATGAGTTAGCCTTTACAGCTCATTCATGTGATCACCAAGCGATTCTGTCGTACCTTAATTACCAAGCGACTTTGTCATTACAATAACTACCGAGGGAAAATGTCGGGACTGATTTAGCTTACTTTTTAAAGTAATCAAATGAGCTTTAAAGGGTGCTAAGGATGTTCTATATGGATTCAAAATCACAGTTTACTGTCGATATCATTAGTAAAGTCATTGATGGCAAAATTACTATCAATAGTGCCACGCAATTACTGCAAAAATCACGAAGAACCGTTGAACGTTACTTGAGTCGCTATCGCAAGGAAGGCATTCGGTTCGTGGTTCATGGTAACACTGGTCGTGCTCCCATCAATAAAATCCCTGAGTCACTCAAGAAGGAGGTTCAAGCCCTCATTCAAACCAAGTACTACGACTTTAATCTTCAACATCTCTCGGAGCTTTTGAGCAAAAATGAAGGACTGTCGATTAAGCGTGAAACGTTGCGTTCTTGGGCTCATGACATTCACCATGTGAAGCGTTCTAAACGCCGTAGAAGTCGAGTAAGGAAGTATCGAGAGCGTATGCCGTTGCCTGGGCTTATGCTGCAAATGGATGGCAGCCCTCATCGCTGGTTTGGTGATGAGAAGTCTTGCTTGATTGCCATCATTGATGACGCTACTAGTGATATTCATGCGCAGTTCTTCCCTTCAGAGACCACCGAAGGCTGTATGAAGGTGATGCGAGCTTATATTGAAAAGCGAGGCATATTCAAAACTCTCTACGTGGATCGAGCAGGTATCTTTGGTGGGCCGAAACGCAGCAACTTCTCGCAAATGCAGCGAGCTTGTGATGAACTCGGTATCGAAATTATCTTCGCCAACTCACCTCAAGGGAAGGGACGAATCGAACGAGCCTTCGACACCTTCCAAGACCGCCTTGTCCCCGAACTGCGCCTCAATAACATCGCTGACATGGAGAGCGCAAACCGATACTTGCAAGAGGAGTTTATCCCCAAATACTGGGTGAATAATGTGATGGTTCAGGCGACTAAATCGAGCTCTGCGTTCAAGTCGTTGCCACCTGACCTAGACCTTAACAGCATCTGCGTACAGAAAGAATATCGAACGATACGACGTGACCACACGTTTAGCTTTGATAGCAAAATGTACGTTATCGACTCGCCAGTACGTTACTCCATAGAGAACCAAAAAGTAGAAATACGATGTCAGTTCGATGGTACCTTCTCTGCTTACTTCGGTCATCGACGGTTAGACATCACTGAGTTAGTAGAGCCACGTAAATGCAACGAATACGGCAAAGAGGTACAACGTAAAATAGAGGCTCTGGAGTTGGTTGCAGAGCTTGGTAGTGTCTCTAAAGCCGCTCGTATCTTAGGTTGCTCACGCCAAACCTTATATACCTATCAGCAAATAATGGAAGAGGAAGGGCCACTTGGCCTCAAACGGATTAATAAGCCACTGAAGCGCAGTAAAAACGCAATCCCAGAGAGCACCGAAGATAGGATTATCGAGTTGACGTTGCTCAACCCGCATAATACGTCGATACAAGTGATGAAACTACTCAAACAAGAAAACATTACCGTGAGTATCAGCACCATCCAGACTATATGGAAAAGAGAAAAGCTCAATACACGAGAGATGAGAATCAAGCAATCCCAATCAATGAGTATCGATGTGTGAGGCAGTTGAACGATATGAATACTAGAATATAAAGGCATGACAGAATCGGTTGGTACTTATCCCGTCATGTTCCCTCAGTAATGACACTTTACAGCTCATTCATCCAATATCAACCGTTTTACTCAGTACAGATGTGGTGTTGGAAGATGGGAACGACAACGACCTAACCACGCTCCAAGCGTTGTTAAGTCGTTATTGGTTTTAGGTCAGGGGTTAATTGAGTGCTTCGATCAGAGTGATTTCGCGTTTGATCTGCTTACTCTCTTGCTCAGTTGCCTGCGCCAGTTTCTTTTCGCGTGTGGTTATGGCTGCTTGTTTGGCTTCGTCAGATGTGAACATCAGTTCTTTTACGTTGATAGAAGTGATGTTTGTGTAGCGGCCATCGTCACTGGTCGGGATTGATATGGTTTCATCATTAATCAAAGACTTTACGATCTCTCGCTGTTCATTGTAGCGGCTCTCTAAACCAGAAAGAGCCCATCGCTGCTGAGTTTTACCTTCATACTGACCGTTCTTTTCTTCTTTAAGATACTTGATAGTCATGTTACGGATCGTGCCTGCTTCTTCTCCATACTCTTCCTCAGTATCAAAGAGTACAGTGAACGATTCGCCTTCTAGCACGCCGCCTTTCTTGGTGAGATGACCCATTCGATAGCTATTCATACCAATACGGATTTCGGTTTCATCAGTAACCGGTGTGCCATCTGCAAACGCGAGGTTGGTGATGCGGGTACCTGCAGGTTGAGTGAGGTCTATGGTATAAATCACGCCCGCGAAGAAGTCATTGGTCGAGTATTTTGAAGCTCTGCGCTCAGGGTTAAAGCTGTAGGTCACATCGCCAGGTTGCACTGAGTTGAAATAGCCCGCAGACCATTCCATATAGGTTCTTAACTCTTTGCCTGTCATCTGGTAGACAGTGATTTCGCCACCTGCGTATTGGTAGTTGTACGCGATGTCTTTGGCTTTGATTGGGCCAACATCGAGCTCTGCATTGTCGTTGTCTATTTGAAGTGCAATGACATTGGCTTTGGGTGCATAGAAGAAGCTCGCTTCTTGGTATAGCGCACTGATGCCTGTGTCTTGAACATGGACTTGAGGGATACCGCGGATTTCGTTTTCTGGGACTAAATCAACGCCGGTAAGCTGAGCGACAGGTCGATTCGCCATTTCTCGGAGTTGTTTGTGATAAGGCTGGTATAACTCGTCCATATTCTCGTCAGAATCTATACCTTTAATTTTATAGGTGAAGCTGTCTTTGTTGACGAGAGTGAATGTGCCATCGCGCTCTTCAAATTGAAGATCGATACGAGATAGGGCGCGGCCATATTTGTCGGGTTCAGTAATAATAACGCCATTCACAACGGCTTTATCGATGCGAGTGTGCATGTGGCCAGCGACGATGGCATCGAGCTCTGGGTTTGCATTGGCAATGTCGGTGACACCGGTGTCGGCAATGTCATTCTCGTTTTCAATCCCCATATGGGCAACCAATACGATGGCATCCACTTTATCATCAATCTCTTTGACGATTTTCTTCACTTCCAAGGTTGGATTAGTGAAAGTGACGCCTTCTAAACGGTTTGTACCTTGCGCAAAGACCTCCGTCATTGGGGTATCCATTCCTATGACACCGATCTTAATGCCACCGCGTTCTAGAATGGTGTAACCAGGCAAGAATGGGTTTCCGTTTTTGTTCTTGATGTTGCCACCGAGAGATTGCCCTTTAAATTGGGTAACGGCTCTGTTGAGGGTTTTAAGGCCAAAGTCGAATTCGTGGTTACCTAAAACCCACACATCGTATTTCATGTGATTAAAGCCAAGCATCATTGGATCAACGGGCTCGTCTTTGAAGGTTTCTACGAAGTTGCCTTGGATGGTGTCGCCAGCATCGACAAGGATAATGTTAGATTGCTCTTTTCGGATCTCACCAACCTTGGTCGCGATTTGGCTCAAGCTACCACGAGTGTTGAGTTTATCCGCCGCGTAATCCCACGCCATAAAATGACCATGAATATCTGAAGTACCCAGTATCGTGACATCGTGTATGTCGCCATCAGCTGCAAAGGTGGGAAAGGCTAGAGAGAGTAGGATGGCGCTTGATAGTATGTGTCTTTTCATAAGTATGTTCGCATCGTGGTTTTAAGTATGACGCTACCATATAGAATCGAGATTACCTTATGGGTGATCAGTGTCATATTTATAGTGATATAACTTACTGATGTTTCAAATAAATGTGATTCATGACCATCTCGTAACCACTTAAATTATGGAGAAACGCATTACAACTCTTTACTGCGTTCTCAATACTCAATTCCTTGAATCAAACTTTCTCAGTGAATCAATTTCCGTAAGCACTTCTGTCTTTGTTTAAGGTGATTGGGTTATCCCGCCATTCCCATTACTTCTTAGAGCGGTCTTAATATTTCTATTAATAACTATACCTTTAACTTATTGTTATGTTATATCATAACAATAAGTGTTGTTTTTGGATGTTCGGTGGGAATTTGAATAAACCTGTATTGTCTGTGCGCGGGCTCTGCGCTGATGGCTTGGCTAACTGGAGAGCCGTCTCCGACGTGACATTTGATGTGAACGACGGTGAATGCGTTGCCATCATTGGGCCTAATGGAAGTGGAAAGTCCAGTTTGCTGAAAGGCATTACAGGCGAATACAAAACCGTCGCGGGTGAGTTGATGTTGTCTGGTATTCCGCTTGGAAGCCTTGAGCGGCAGCAGATAGCCAAAAAAGTCGCGGTGGTTACTCAACATGAGCATGTTGATCCTCGTTTGAGTGTTGCTGAATATGTTGGCTTAGGCCGAACTCCTCATACATTTTGTTGTAGTGCAAAAGAGCACAAACGAGCGGTTCAGCAGGCGATGCAAGATGTTGGGCTGATTCACAAAAGCCAGCGGTGCTTTGGTGAGCTATCCGGTGGTGAACAACAACGTGCAAGTATTGCTCGCGCCTTCGCACAAGAGCCGCGACTTTTACTCTTAGATGAGCCTACAAACCACCTTGATCCTCTCGCTCGCCTTGAACTTCTGAGCCTAATTAAACAACGTGGCATTGCGTCTGTCGTGGTGCTGCACGATTTACCTTTGGTAGCGCCATTCGCCGACAAAGTCCTGTTGATGTCAGGCCAAAAAATGGTGGCGTTCTCAGCCCCAGAGGCGGTGATGCAGGACCGATACATGATCCCTGTTTTTGGATTGCGCGTTCTCACGTTCAATCATCCTAATCTATGCAGCACCATCCATCATTTTGAAGCTGCATCAACTTACTCAACTCACTTAACTCTCTCTAATCACTCTTTAATAGGAGCAGCCCAATGAAGTGGCCTGTAATTTCCAGTCTTTTGTTTCTTTTACCTTTCTCTTTTGCGCATGCGACAAGCACTCAATACCCAGTGACGGTTGATAACTGTGGGAGCCCACTGACCATTGAAAAGCGGCCCTCGCGTGTGGTTGTACACGACATCAATATGACCGAGATGGCGTTTGCTCTTGGTCTTCAAAAGGAGATGGTGGGCGTTACGGGCATTACTGGGTGGTACAAGATGTCGAGTTCGTTTGAAGAACGTTTAGGTGATATTCCTGAGCTCGCACCTAAGTATCCTTCATTAGAAACATTGATTGCTGCTGATGCTGACTTCTTTTTCGCTGGCTGGAATTATGGAATGAAAGTAGGTGGTGAAGTGACGCCTCAAACACTGAAGCCATACGGGATTGATACCTTAGTGCTCTCTGAAAGTTGCATTCATACCCAAGACCAAAAAGAAGGCGCGACAATGGATCTGCTTTATGGCGATATGAAAAAGTTAGGCGTTATTTTCGACAAGCAAGCAGAGGCCGAGGCTTTGGTGAAAAACTGGAAAGAGAGAGTTGAAAAAATAGCAGAAAAGCAAAAAGCATCAGGTAAGCCGAGCCCAAAAGTGTTCTTGTTTGATTCGGGTGAAGACAAGCCTTTCACCGCGGGTAAGTACGGAATGCCAAACGCAATGATTGAAGCTGCTGGTGGTCAAAATATCACAGGCAATATGGAAGCTAGTTGGGCTCGAACCTCTTGGGAGAATGTCGCTCGTGAAAACCCAGATGTGATTATCCTTCTGGATTACCAATCGGCGAGTGGTGCCGATTCGTTGCAACGTTTCCTCGAAGCCCATCCGTTAATGAAATACACCAATGCGGTCACTTCTGGTCGCTATGTCAAACTGCGTTATGAGCAACTCACCCCTGGGCCTGCCAATATCGATGCCATTGAGAAACTTGCAGAAGCGTTCGTTTCTGAGTGATCGGGAAGGTTGTTATATGAAACCTTGTTATTGATAAGAGTAGTAGTCCTTTGATTTTATTTGATAAATATCGGGCAGCATGGCTAACAGGTATCACTGCCATGCTGCTCGCCTTCATGATGAGTTTACAATTTGGCTCGGTTCCTTTGTCTTTCAAAGAAGTGCTCATAGGGTTGAGTTCTTTCACTGATCCAACGCCGGATATGACCAGTCGAATACTGATCGATCTAAGGTTACCTAGAGCATTGTTAGCGGTTATCGCGGGTGCAGGGCTGGCGATGGTTGGGGCGTTGCTTCAAACCTCGACACGAAATGATCTGGCGGATCCGTTTTTGTTTGGCTTGTCATCTGGCGCGTCTGCTGGTGCGGTGTTGGTGATCACCAAAGTGGGAGACGCTCTGGGTGTTTGGTCACTGCCACTGGCTGCATTCTCGGGTGGTATTGTGTCGGCGACCGCCGTTCTGATTCTGTTTTCGATGCAGAAGAAAAAGGGTAATGACAACTTGATCTTGTGTGGTTTGGCGATCTCATTTCTATTCGGAGCCATCACCAGTTTTTTGATTTATTCAGGCGACCAGAGAGCGGCGAGTTCGATTTTGTTCTGGACGATGGGAGGCTTAGGGCTCGCACGTTGGGATAATTTGATTTTTGCCTTGGCGGGCGTGTTGTGTCTTATCGCGTTAATTTTCAAGCGTTATCGCGAGCTCGATACTTTGTTGGTGAGTGAACAGACGACAAGCTCATTGGGGATCAATGTGCACCGCCTACAAAGCGAGATTTTTCTTTGTTGTGCGTTTTGCACTGCGTCGATTGTATCGATGACCGGAGTGGTCGGTTTTATTGGCTTGATGGTCCCCCACTTAGTACGACCATTTTCAGGCGTCACTCACAAGCGAGCTCTGCCTCTGGTTGCCTTGTGGGGCGCGGTACTTTTACTATTTGGGGATGTGATTAGCCGAACCATATTAGCGCCACAAGAACTGCCTGTAGGTATTGTTACAGCAGCGCTTGGCGGGTTGTTCGTTTTGTATCTTGTTTGGCGTAAATAGTGCGGCTAAATTCCACCAAACTACACAGGTAGTAAGACGATCTTGCCACCTAATCGTGTGGTTTTTGATTCAATGAGATCAATCGCGGTTTGCACTTCATCGAATGGCAGGTAGCGGTCGACGTCGAGCTGAATGTCGTTTGTGATGAAGTGATCTAGCATGGTCGTGAATTTATCACGGCGAACATCTTTACCTTCTGCTTCTTCCCAATAACGTAAAAAGAAGGTGCTGAAATCGATACCTTGGTTTTTCGCGTACTCAAAGAAGCGTGGTTCGTAAAAATCCAGAGACAGCGTCCCATAGTTGATAAAACGCCCATTATTGCCAAGGGTGTGAATAAGATCGGTTCCGGGTGAACCGCCAATTGCATCAAAGGCGACGGTTGGAGTTGGCAAGCCTAAGTCCTTAATTTTATTAACTAAATCATCGTTTGCATCCAATACCCAGCTTGTGGCTGTTGGGTATCGTTTCGGCTGTGATGTAACAACAATGATGTTGAAGCCGAGCGATGCTGATAACTGGGAGAAGATCTTACCGATGGCAGAGTTGCCTGCGTTGATGATCAACACATCTTCTTGGGTTAGCTTGGCTACTTCTGTCGTCAGTACCCACGCGGTGAGCGCATTTATATACAACTGGCAGGCGTAGCCATTATCTAGGTGCTGAGGAATGTGGAAGAGGTTGTCTGGTGATACATCGACATAGTTCTGCCATGTTCCACTGGTTGCCACAAGCACGCGCTGATTCACTGCTAATTCGGTATTGCTGGACTCTACAACCTTTCCCACCGCTTCAAACCCCGGTACTCTCGGCGGCTGGTGGCTGTGTTTGTACTGTCCAACACCATAAATCGACAACAGATCACTAGGGTTGATGTTAGTCGCTTCAATTTGTACTCGAACTTTATCTTTGTCTAGTGCCCCTAAAGCGACATGCTCTAGCTTTAGAGACTCTTTCGGCTGCCCGAAACGGAACTGGCTAATTCGGGTATTTTGCTTAGTGTCAGTCATAGTTCGGGCACCTTTGTGGTTATGAGTACTGCATCGACTTTAAGTGTAGCGTGTTCATAAACAATCTTGGATCAGCAATATTGCTTAGCATTGCTGGCGTTGGCAAGCAGTCGTCATCAACGTAGTCGATATAGTCTGCTGCCGAGTCAAAGATCAAAATATCCAAGGCTAAACGATCTAGCCCGTATAGACCTCGATGGATCATGTCCGCTGAAAACACCAATAAGTCGCCTGCGGCTAACGGTATCTGCTTGCCGCCAGAGATATCATCACTGCTCACTTTGCCGTTTTCTTCTTGTCGAACATTGTATTCTTCTTCATTGTCCCAGCGCTTGTGTGTTCCGGGGATAAGCTCCATACCGAGCTCATCAAAAAGGGGCACACGAAGATGCAGTACCTGGGTTTCCATGATGACTTTCATCTGGTCATCAATGTCGTAGTCGTATTGACAGTCGCGATGCCAGAAGTCTTTTTGTTGCGGGTTTACTGGGTTGAAGAACAGCTGTGTATTCATGAATGCCGGTTTGTTCGGAATCACCGCATCAACCACGTCCATCACTTGTTTTGAGCTGATGAAGTCGAAAAGCACGCTTCTATCGTCGGCAGGCAAATATTCGCTTCCCGTAATTAAAGACGAGTTAAATGCTTCTTCTTGATAGAATTCTTCGTTGTCTGCTTTCCATGATTCATGGAATTTCAGTACGACTTTTCTAAGCGATGTAATTTGAGCTTCATTGAAATAATTTCTGATAACAAAGTAACCATGTTCGTCGTAACGGTCACTTAATTGTTGGCTGTTTTCTACCACTGACTACCTTCGTTCCCACAGATTTCTTGGGCGCATAATGCCAGACAGTTGTCATTCAACCAAGTAACGAGTGCAGAAGCCTGTAGATTCAGTGATGCTATGAAGCCAAATGGGGGGGAGTTTTACATGCCTATCTATGTCATAGGCTCATGCGACAAAAGTCTCTGCATATGTGATCCATCCCTTAATTTACAAAATGTAAATATTCATATGGTGAATCTTTTTGTGGTTTACATGATTATTAAGAATGTTGCGATTTGGTTTGCGTATGGAAGATAGAAAATCATGGATGGTTTTTCGCTGGATATGAGAACACTTAATTTTATTATTATTTTGTTCTCTTTCATTTACTGTATTGGCTTATTGTTATTTCAATTCACTCAACAGCCAATTAAAGGGCTTTCTAGCTTTTCCTTTTCAATATTTGTTATTGGAACTGGACCGTTGATGTTGAGCCTAAGAGGGGAACTACCGGATTGGATCACTGTTATTGGTGCTAATATGGTCATTGCGCTTGGTTTTCATCTCGCTTTGTATAGTTTATGCCTGTTCCGAGAATACTCCTTAAAATGTACCTACTTCAGCAGTTTGATGATATTGGCTCTTCTGCTAGGTTTTATTCACTTCACGTACTATGAACCTTCCATCAAGGCTCGAATTATTCTCATTAGTTTCTATTTAGCCTTTGTCACTCTTTGCACTGCCTTTGTGGTGTTAAAGGGTCAACGTGATGACTTGAACTTAGCTACTCGGATGATGGCCTTATCATTTTTGATATATGGCGGGTTTATGGCTTTCCGGGTATTGGTGACGCTATTTTCTGCTGAGCTGCAGGATTTCATGACGGCCGCGCTGATTCATCAACTTGCCTTTTTAGTGAGTATTGTTCTTATCGTGTCGATGAGCTTCACAATGCTCTGGTTGATTAATGCAAGATTGCTTAGGTCTATTCATGATCTGTCTTACAGCGATCCTTTAACGGCACTTGGAAACCGCAGAGCATTAGATGAAATGGTTCCAGTTATCATGAAGCAGGCGGGGACTACTCCTGTCAGTGCCATTATGATGGATATTGATAATTTTAAGTCGATCAATGACCAACACGGACACATAGTGGGTGATCTCGTTATCAAGTCTTTTGCTGAAATGGTTCAAAGTGCAATCAAAACATCGCCTACAGCCAGTGCGTTCCGTTTTGGCGGAGACGAGATAATGATTTTATTGCCCAATGTTAATTTCCTACAAGCACAGGCTATTGCTTGCAAGTTGCGGTTGTCTATTTCAGAGATCTCAGCAGTGCAAGGAAATGAGATGTTTCTGACGTCGAGTTTCGGTGTTGCTCAGCTTCACCCGAATGAGAGTTGGAATGGGTTTGTTAGCCGAGCCGATAAAGCGTTGTATCAAGCGAAAACAAACGGTCGTAATATGACTTCAATTTGTCCTAGTCATATTAACGAACTCGTCACTGCCTGATGATGACAGGTCTTTATGCGTTAGTTTGACCCGCCACTATTTTGATAAAGCCATTATATTGTTGGCTGTGGCGCTGAGTCTGCTTTTTGGCTTTGCGTTAACGTCTGTGAGGCAGTGGCTTTAGTTTCTTCCGTAGACGTAAAATGTTTATCAGTTAGCGTCACGGTCATTCCTTCATGCTTCACTGTTGTGCTTGACGCTTCTAATTGGGCTTGGTTTGTTGTCGCGGGCTCTGCGAATGCCATCATTGAGGTTGTAAAAAAGATCGTTGTTAGTGCGATTTGAGTAAGGGTTTTCATTGGGCTGTATCCTATTGGGTAATGATTAATAGCTGATACGTGCACTATAAAAATTATGTGGAGGCCGTTCTTATCATTTTACGCCACCGTAATATTTATGCGGTGGGTGAATATTTCACTGGGGTATGATTTCCAGTCCTCTTTGACCCAACGTCCAAGTATGGCGACGTTCAAATCACTGCCACATCACCAATACCGCTGCGATAGAGAGTAAGATGAGTGCAACAATGTCTTTGCGAGCAATACTTTGCCCCAACCAGAAGTAAGAGATTAACACCATAAAGACCACCTCAACTTGTCCCAACGTTTTCACATAAGGCACGGCTTGAAGTGACATTGCACTAAACCAGCCAAGAGAACCGATCACACTGGCTAGGCTTGTCATCACCACCAATCTCGACTTCTTGAATATCTGGTGTAACGTGTCGCGTTCTCTGAAAAAGAGGTACGTACAGATAATCACTGTTTGAAGAGAAATAACTAGGAACAGCACCCACGCTGCACTATGAGGGAAGGGAAGGCCGATGTTCAAGCTGGCTTCTCGAACCCAAAGAGACGTTAAAGCAAACGCGGTACTGCAAGCCATACCTAACAAAAACACTTTGGGGGAAAGGCTTCGCCAACCTGAAGCGCTACTCATGATGAGCACGCCCAAGGTGCCAATTAATACGCCTACCCAGCCTGTAACGGTCAACGCTGTGCCAAAAAATAACACGGAAAGCACAGCAGAAACCGGAGCTTCACACTTGGCAAGTCCAGCACCAATCGCATAGTTTTCGAGCTTAAATAGCATCACCATCAAGCCTGTTGCAAGGATCTGCATGATTGCCGCAGCAACTATGTAGAAAACAAACTCACCGGAAAAATTAGGCGCGGAGACTGGCTGCCATTGGTACAGCGAATAGAGATAAATAAGTGCGATTGGGCCAGCCCAAATAAAACGAGCCAGCGTAACGCCAGCCACACTCATTGTGCCCGCTAGTTTGCTTTGAAAGGCATTGCGCCAAGATTGGCTGAAGGCAGCAAGCAGGGTAAAGGCGATCCAACTAAAAGACATGACGCTTCCATGTGTGATGTAATTTGATGGTGATACTAACAAAAAATCACATGACAAGAAGTGTCATGATCTGTTTATAGCCACAGGCTCACCTTTATTCTCTATTCAGTATTAGAGCGCTCTTCAGAAGATCGGCTGTTTCTTGTTTTTGAAATAAAACAACGCGTTGATTAACACGAACAGTAAGGCGAAGTAATAGCAGAATGAAGAGAGCGATGCTAAGAAGGCGAGGTTCTGTTCTATTTCTTGCTCGGTGTAATTATTAGAGACCAATTTGTAGTAGTAAGCGTACAAGATCCCGATCAGCCCGTATCCGAGGTTAAACATCAAACCTTTGAAACTAAGAACGGTGGCTCGGTTATGTGACTCGGTCTTTTTGTTTAGGTGGTAGCTGATGAAAATGTTCATCGTCATGATGATAAAGATAAGCACCAGCGCAGGAACTACCCCATAGATGGACCAACCTAAACTGATCCAATAGTAGGTCGCGATACTTGCTAAGCCCATGACAATAATAAAGGTTTTTGGCTCGATACTTTCTGCCAACCTCCGGCTTTGCCCCGCTAAAATGATTTTTAGCAGACTGATTCCCGCGCCAATAAAACCAAAATAAATAATAGGAATATCGATAGCGAGATAGTATTGGCTGTTCATGGTTAAGAACATGCGTGAAGTGTGTTCGAACAAGCTGTAATAGAGCAAGATGAACAGCACGTAAGGCGTAGCAAGTACCCACTTACCTGTATCAGCCGTTAACTTGAGGCTGGCGATGGTCGTTGCTAATTTGCTCTGATCGCTTGGCATCACCTTCTTTTCTTCACGCATGTTTATCGCGGCATAAATTGCGAGTAACGCGACCAAGAGAGTCGCGAACACAGGGATTCGCATCAGGTCTTTGGTGCTTTCTGGCTCGGCTAGCCCAAGGAAATGAAAGATGTTCGCCATGAAGTTCACGTCGTACATCGCAGCGCCGATCAAGGTGACAAAGATACCGACACTAGAAGCGATACGGAGCTGGATTTGTAACACTCGCGGCCACAACTCTTCATTGCCTTGTTCTTTTAAGGTGTCGTAAGCCAATGCCTCATCTGCACCACTTGCCAATGCCATTGCTAACCCACTGAGTATTCGGTTGACCAAAAATACCATGAACACCAAGTTAGCGTCTCCGGTCGGTACGAGTGCGATCATGGCTATCTCTATGAACATCACAATCGAAGACAACACTACAAGCTGTTTGCGACCTAAGGTATCGGCGAATGCCCCAGATGGAACTTCTGCAAGTACGATGGTCGCCGCCCAAACTACGTTTAGCATGGCAAACTGAGAGAGGGTTAGTCCGTAATCTAAATAGAGTAGGGTGAATATAGGGTAATAAAAACGCGCAAAGTAGCTGCTTCTAAACATTAAGAAGTAGCGGACATTGGGAATTTTAAGAATCTCTTTGAGCGTCATGATAATTTCAGTAATTTAGATAATACATTCTTATGTATAACCCTTTTACTCTTTTAAATCATGGAATTGTTGCATTCTTCAATATCTTTTTGATTTATCGAGAATCTGTTGAATGGGTAAGGCTTGCGGCGTTATGCTTTTATAAGGAAAAATCATACCGGAGAGTGCTTGGTGCTCAATCATTGTCGCGTAATCGACAGTTATTGGCGTGAAACCCTAAATAGTTCTGTTTATTAAGAGATAGATTGAGTTAACGGGAATTAGAAAACTTAAAGAGATAGATGGAATATCTACTTAAGATTGAGCCTATACTTAAAGCTTATCAATAAGATAAAGGATGAAATAATTAATTTGGACGACTATCAAGTCATTGTTAAGCATCATGAATCGCACTACTCAGGCGAGGTACATACTCATGATTATGCTCATTTAGCTTTTATACACCAAGGCTGCCAAATTCTATCAACTGACCAGCACAGTTTACTCTCTATGCCCGGCTCTTTAATTTATATTCCCGCAGGCGTACCACATCGTGCTGACTTTCTAAAGCAATCACATGTTTCCTTACTTCGCCTACCCCAAGCTGCAACTCCTAATATCACTAAAATATGCATATTGGACGTATCACCCATCGTTGCTCAGCTATTCAGTGTTTGGGAAAATGGAGGACCAGAACAAAAGCTCGTGACTCACTATGTGCACGTTCTAGTCGACCAATGCATCCTTTGTAAGCCAACCAATAACCCCCTAATTGCAAAGGGAGGGATGGACAGACGACTGCTATTGGTAATTGAAGCATTATCAAACAAACCTAACATCAAAATGTCTATCTCAGATTTATCTAAGCAAACAGGGGCTTCCGTTCGTACCTTAAACCGACTTTTTTTGTCGAGTTTCAAAGCATCTTTTCGAGATATCCGACAAAAGGTGGTGATGGAACGTGCTGAAAAAATGATGGCAAAAGGCATTAGCGCAACTGACATTGCATTCGAACTTGAGTACTCAAGCCTGTCTTCATTCTCCACTGCATTTAAAGAACATCAGAAAAAAGCACCCCAGAATTAAACTTGGCGCAATTTGTAAACACAGTGTCGTTTTACCCAAAACCTTAACGTGAGGATCTATTTAACATGACGCTCTGTTCTTAACGTTTATGGGAAAACGAGTGTCCAAAATAACCAATATATTTATCAGCATTTTAATGGCATCGAGCTATTTTTTTGCGTCGAGCATGTATACGCCAAGCTTTCCAGATATACAAAGTGAACTCCACACCTCTGAGGCGCTAGTACAACAGACGTTAAGTCTGTTTTTTATCGCTTTAGCATGCAGCCAGCTTATCTGTGGGCCGTTATCCGAGCGGTATGGGCGAAAGCCCGTTGCTATTCTTTCATCTGCGATTTTTGTCGTTGGTTCAATGACTTGTCTCATGGCTGATAACATAGATATTCTGTTACTGGGTAGGATCATCCAAGGTTTAGGGGTTGGTGGCCTTTACCTGCTCTGCCGAACAATACTCCAAGACGCCTTCGAAAAAACGGAACTCATGGGGATACTTGCTTGGTATGGGATTCTTTTTATGAGCCTACCCGGTTTAACGCTGATTTTAGGGGGATACCTGACTCAACACTTTGGTTGGCAAGGTAATTTTGTCTTCATGGCATCTTTATCGATCGCAACACTATTGATTATCACATTTATGAAACGTGAAACGATCAGCCAGAAGAACCCTGATGCAATTAAGCTTAAACAGATACTAAAAGACTATGCTTTCATCACATCGAACGTAACGTTTCTGTGTTATTTGGCAATGATGTTCAGCGGGACGAGTTGCCTACTGCTTTTCCAAGTAACGGGTTCTTTTGTTGCTCAGAATCAATTTGATTTAACGGCCGCAGATTACGGAATTGGGTCAATGGTTTTGATAGCGAGTAGCGTTGCATCAAGATTAATTTGGAACCAGTTTCTGAAGAATCGTATCAGCGAAAATATGACTCTAGTTTATGGGAGCCTGATTCAAATTGTAGGCTGTGCTTTTATTACTCTTAGCCTTTTCGTACATAGCTACTCACTAGTGTTACTCGGGTTTTCATTGATGGCGTTTGGCTCTGCATTTTTACTTGCGATAGCTGGTGTTTCTGCATTGTATTTGTTTCCTAATCACAAGGGGCAGGTTGGTGCTATCTACGGTGCTTTGCAGATGGTTGGAGCATTTGGTTTTACGTTTTGTTTATCGTTCGTTCCGGCCAATCACGAGGTAATGGTTCTGAGCAGCTGGGTATTGTCACTGATGAGCAGTGCCGCAATTATTGTCATGTACATGTGCCAGCGAAAAACGTTGGAAATGCCTGTCGCTTAATCAAGTTTGATTCAGAAAAGTCATCGAATTGATAATTTAGGCTGTTAATTTTGCTAACAAAAAAATCCCCTCAAGGTACGCTCTGAAGGGATTTTTTATTAACCAATAATGCAGTTGTTAGCCATTACCTGCTTGCCATTAGCTATTCATTTTCTGTTTCCTTAGAAGCATTAGACGTTGTGCCTTTTTTCAACCAATTATCAAGCACGTGTTGCAGTGCATTCAAAGAGGTTGGTTTCTCTAGGCGACCATCCATCAACTTGCTGATCATATCTAACTCGTGCTGTCCTGATTCGCCAGATAAAGCAATGATTGGCGTTTGAGGAGAACGTGCCTTGATGATTTGGCTTGCGTCAAAACCATTCATTATTGGCATTTGTACGTCCATTAAGATCAAATCGACCTTATGTGTTTTGAACTGCTCGACGGCATTCTCACCGTTTTTGGCCTGTAAGCTATTTACGCCAAGTCGACTCAGGTACATTTGAACAAGTGTGCGTTGTACTTCTTTATCATCGACGATAAGTACGGTTGGAGCCAAATGATTTCCTGGCTTTAATGTACTTGTTGGTTCTGAATTTTGCGTTGCCGCTTGGTTATCTGGCTTAGCTTCTACGTTGGTTTTGTTTTCAGTTGTGGTTTGATTACTTTTCCAATCATTGAAGTAAGGCGTACGAAGTGCGTCTGCTTTGGGTGCATTGGGTACCACAGGGAAGTACAGGTGGAACTCAGTAAACTCCCCAAGCTTAGAGTGGCATTCAACCCGGCCGCCAAATGAACGCATCACTCGTTGGCAATAGCCAAGCCCTAGGCCACTACCACCGCTTTTTTGGTAAGAGAAGAAGTCATCAAAAATCTTATGCGTAATGGCTTCATCAATGCCGGGACCGGTATCTCTGAATATTAGAACGTTCTCGTAAGATCCTGTGTTGGTGCTGATCTCAATTTGGCTTTCTGGGTAAGAATCAAAGTAGTAGATTGCATTGCGTATCAGGTTGAAAATGACGAAGTTGAATAAGGTTTCGTTCAGCTTTGCTACAAAATCAGCGTGTTGTGGTAAACGAATGCGTTCAATGATCTTTTCATTCTCAAAACCATAGTGGCTTACGGCTTGATCCACGGCTTTGTGGATAGAGGTCATCGTCACAGGACCGTTTTCCGGCGTACTGTCACTGACTTCGCGCAGGATGATATCAATCAGTTGCCGCCCGCGTTGAATCGCCGCTTGGCCATTCTCAATATCCTTTAGGATTTGTTTAGCTGGGGCTTGGTTATCTATGTGCTGCTTTAACACCTCAAAATGCAGCTGCACTTGAGCAAGAGGGTTACGCATTTCGTGTGCGATAGAATTAGCAAGGGCGCGACTTTGGCGAATGCGTCTATCGGCTTCAATGGTGCTTTGTACACGAGTTAACAAGGTTTGCAGGGCAGAGATCTCTTCGTTAGAGAACATCTGATCGTTGCTCTTGTGTGACGACACCAATAAGTGCGTGACCGATTTCCCCTGACCAAATAAAGGCATCACCAAGGCGGTGTCGTTTGAACTCATCTTGTCATACAGGGCTTTTATTGAGCGCTTGGCTGGTGCGGTGTAATCAAGCTCCTGAGAAAGTTCGTCAAACACTAAAACAGACTTGTTGGTAGACAGATAATCTTCGTAGAAAGTTTCGTTGTAGTTGCTGTTCACCAGACGCAGCTTGTCTTCTGGAATCTGCAGTAGGCTACCTAATCGACGCATTGCATCATCAATCGACAGCTTGAAATCGTCTTCTAGTGAGAGGATCTGCTGTACTGGCGTTTTCTTGTTTCCGTAGACAAAGAAGGAAGCGTAGTGGCTCACTCGTTTGTAGAGAACATGCCAAGTGATGCCGATAATCGCACAGATTGGGATAGCAACGAGCCATTGACTGTTGTCTGTTAGCGGGATAAATATCGCGCCAAAAGGGATCACCAAAATAGCACAGACCAACAGCGCATTTAGGCTCATGTACGCAAGGTATTTCACGCTGTAGAAGCGCGAGGTCAGCAGGGCATAGCCAACGAACAACATTTCACTGATCGACAAAGCTGGTGGCAGCCAAGTGAGCGAGAAATCACGCAAGAAGTAGGTCATGCCTAGGTGGATTGTCGCAGTGGACAGCATGAATACTAAGATACCTGCGATCATGTAGTTGGTTTTGGCTAAGGTCAGCTTACTACTGTTGGCGCGCATGGCCACGAGGTTGAGTAGTGTTAGGACAACAAAACTTATCATCCCAATGAAGAAGTAAGGTGTTTGAGGGCCGAACTCAATCACGAACTGGCTTGGGCCTGCAATGGTGACGTGTTCAACGGTTAACCCCGGACTTAAATTGATAAAGAAGGAGTAGACGGTTAAGGTGACGAAAATGGCTTGTTGCCATGCGTGAACCTTACCATTGCGTTGTTCGGCGGCGAGCTTACACGAGAAGTAATAGGCAAAGGCAAACGCAAAGAAAGAGGCGAGGTTGGCAAACTTTGCGGCGAACACGGCGGCCGGGGCCCCAAGTTCCGGTAATAAATCGGTATGGAAATAAGCGTTACTGCTGATCCACGCAACAATGCAGATCGAATACGCGATGTAAGGGGCATGGTGTGTCCCCGCAATCACTTCGTTCTTTTGTTTCAGGCGATAGCAGTAATAGAACAACCACATGACAACCACAGCCACGGTTGCAAGCAGTGTGATTGCTTTTGCATAGATGATCGCCTCTAGGCCGAAATCAAACATGTTCATCCTTTCTTACCGAGCTCGATTTTTCTAATGACTTTCGGCTTTCTCGCACTGCGCGTTTGTAGCTGCGAAAATCGACATTATTGAACGCTTTTACCATTATCTCGAAATTCCAGAACCCACGATAAATTGTTGTGCCATCATTATTTAATTCGCAATACCCAGAATGGAAGTATGCTTTAGAATCAATGGTTTGATAAAACTGAAGCATGAAAGGTTGCTCGATAATAGTAAAACCGATTTTGTAGCCTATTTGATGTAATACACTCATCAGCTCTTTTTGAGCAAGGTAGAGGAAATAGAGTTTTTGTTGGGTATTACCACTGACTGTCAGACGCAGCACTTCACACAGGGCATTCTTATCGGACAATTGTAACTGGAATTGTTGGTCAAATTCTGGGAGAGAGTAACATTTTGACAGTGTAGGCGGTGTCAAAAGTTGTAACCCTGCGAGTTCAGCGTAGCCGTAATTGGGTAAACAGTATTGCCATTGCTCATTGCTGAACGGCGGTGCGTAACTTAGCCAAGTATCATTCTTAGACCAGTCTTGAATCAGCGCAGAGGAAACCAGTGTTGGAAAGGCTTCATCGACTGGATGTTTGAGCAGAATAAAATGCTTACCTGCCTGAGAAAGGTGTAATAAAGGCAGCATCTCAAACCATTTTTCACCCTTGATGAACACCTCAAGATTGCTCAAAGCAATGGCATCGCTGATGGACATTCCTTGTGGGTGGCTCGGTGTTTGTACCACAAGCGGATCATCTTCTATTCGTTCAATGATTGCACCATAGTAAGCGCTGTCTTTGATAGGGAGTTCAGTGTGAGAGGGCGCACTTGCGTCCAACGGTGATTTTGCTTTGATGGCTGCAATTTCACATTCACACCAAAAATCTAACCAATGCATGTAACACTGACTTGCGGCCGCTTCTAACAGTGCCATCTCTTTCGACAAGGAACTTGGATAGCGTTGAATAAGCTCGCGATAGTCCATCAGTTCAAATAAAACTGAGAGGCTTTTGTGTTGATGTTCGGGGAAGAACGATTCCAATAGTCGTCGACGATAGTCTGTGACGGTTTGGAAAAGAGCGATACGTTCTTGTGGCTGATAAGCGTTGATCGTGAGCTCGATCAGCGCTTGTTGTTTCTTTTCGATAGACAGACTGCTAGCCAATAGTGAGTCTAAAGACGACGTTAATTTCATGGTGTGAACCTAGCCTAGGTTTATATAATTATTTTTATTTGATTTGCACCAGTCAACTCGACACGGATTTATAGTAAGTATTTGAAATAAAGTTACTTTGATGAACAAACGTAACTCTAATTGTGTCTATTGTTTTTAAAAACAAGTTGCATAATCGAGCGCAAGTTTACTACTTGTGCTGACCCTTAACAATATGGGTTAGTCATGTACGAATTAATTAATGATTCCCTAAATTAGAGTGCTCTCAATCACTTATATGGTTTGATCATGTGTGGAAGTTAATTTATTCAATCTGAGAATATCTTTTTGAATTTATAAATTGGTCCTGAGTGTTTATTTTTTGAACCAAGCTCATAAATCATACGCAACTCAATTCACCTTATAGATTGTAAGGAATATAACAGCGTGCTCAATTATATAATTAACTAATGAGTGTGGTATGTCTCATCTCCGTCTATTTCCACGTCATCGCTTGGCGATCGCTTGTATGCTTGCCAGTGCGTCCAGTTTCTCTTTTGCTCAAAATCAGTGTGAGGTGCTTGATCTTCAACAGGCGTCCAATCTTGCACTCGCTGTCTCTTCGGCAAACAACAGTTGCTACAGTTCTTGGTTCTCTGCATCGAATAATTCACTAGATAATATCTATAGCGAAGCAAACCTAAGCCGCATTCAAGTTGCACTGAACTCAGAAATAACTCGTTACCGAGGTGAAGCTGAACAAGCCCGTAAACTTGAAAACCTTGGTGAGTTTGTTCGTGCCGCTTATTACGTTCGCTATAACGCGCAAGCGCAAGACTTCAGCGAAGCGTTGAGTCAGCGTTTTGCTCAGTCGACGATTGCTTTCTTAGCTAACCCTGATGCGTTAGATCAAGGTCGTGAGCAGGTGGGTGCATTGAAAAGCCTGACGCTAATGGTCGATAACGTTAAACAATTGCCACTGACAATGGATGCGCAACTTGCGGCATTACGTCACTTCAACCAAGAAACGGCGCAAGACTCACAATGGGTCGATGGGTTAAACAATCTGTTTCGAGCAATGGCAGGGCACGCAGCTAGAGATGACTTCTACGATTACATGGCGAGCCATACCCAGCATATCGACACGCTTGCAGCATTCGCCCGTGATAACACGTGGGCTTTAGATACTGATGCGAGCTTCCTTGTTTATAACGCCGTGCGTGAAATTGGTCGTTTGCTGGCAAGCCCAGATAAATTAACGAAAGACAAAGCGCTGCGTTTTATGCGGCAAGTGATGGTACAAAACCCACTTGGCAGTGAGCATGACAAGCTTTGGTTAGCGGCGGTTGAGATGATGGGGTATTACGCGCCAGACGGCTTGAATGGATTGGATCTAGAGCAAGCAAAACGTGATTTAGCAATGCGTGTACTTCCCAATCGTCATGAGTGCCAAGGGCCTGCGATTATTCGCTCTCAAGATTTAACGCAAGCACAATCAATTGAAGCATGTGATGTACTCGCGGCAAAAGAGGCGGACTTTCATCAAGTTGCGAACACAGGCCAACAACCTGTCGCCGACGATAATAACGAGCGAGTTGAAGTCGCGGTGTTTGACAGTAAAGGTAGCTACACCGATTACTCTGCATTCTTGTTTGGAAATACCACCGACAACGGAGGTCAGTATTTAGAAGGTAACCCTGCCGAAGTGGGTAACGTGGCGCGTTTCGTCGCTTACCGTTACGCTAACGGCGATGACCTTTCAATTCTCAATTTAGAGCATGAGTACACTCACTATCTCGATGCGCGCTTTAACCAATACGGCTCCTTTAGCGACAACTTGGCACATGGTCACGTTGTGTGGTGGCTAGAAGGTTTTGCTGAGTTCATGCATTACAAGCAAGGTTACGATGCCGCTGTTGGTTTGATTAGCAGCGGGAAGATGAGTTTATCGGACGTGCTTGCGACCACCTACTCTCATGATTCCAACCGTATCTATCGATGGGGTTACTTGGCGGTGCGCTTTATGATGGAAGAACATCCTCAAGAAGTGCAGAGCTTGTTGGCACTGTCTCGTGCTGGCAAATTTTCAGAATGGGCGCAACAAGTGAAAGTGCTTGGCCAGCAATACAATGGTGAGTTTGATCGTTGGCTAGACACTGTTTCAAGTGAACCAACAGAGCCTACTGATCCCACAGAACCGACTGACCCCACAAATCCGACAGACCAAGCCATAGTGCTTGCAGCAAACCAAGGTGTAGTGTTGAACGGCGAGGCGTACAGTGAGCAGCTGTTCTACGTCGATGTACCTGAGAACACCACGCATTTTGAGGTTTCGATTGAAGGTCATGCTTCAGGTCAAAGCCAAGGTGATGCTGATCTTTACATGAGCTACAACAAAGAAGCGCATTACTATGATTTTGAATTCAGCCAATACGGAAATGGAAGTAATGAGATGGTGACGTTTGAACCAAAGTCATCGGGTTTCATCAAACCGGGTCGTTACTACATGAGTATTGCAGGACGCACCGATTTCAATGACGTAACACTGTTGGCATCACTAGAGACAGAAGCGCCAACGCCGCCATCACAAGAACAAGATGATTTAACGCCAATAATACTGGAATCAGGTCAGCCTCAAATACTCACCGTGCACCAACGACGTTATGCGGCGGTTTATGTTCCACAGGGCGTGCAAGAGGTAAGAGTATGGTTGAATGATAAGAGTGACGTTGCTGAGAGTGGACAGTCGAATGCTGGCAACGTTGATCTATTTGCAAGTCGTTCATACTGGCCTACTTCAGGGCAACACGATTATGCCTCTAATTACCGTGGTAGCAATGAGTACCTGCAAATCCCTGTAACAGAAGAAGGCTATGTGCATTTCTTACTGAGTGCTGAACAGCATGGGGATGATGTCGAGATGTTGGTGTTCTTTCACTAGCAAAACAGGCAGCAATTAAAAAGCACTAACGAAAACGCCACCTAATCTAAATGATCTAAATATCAATTGAATAGACGGGTAAAAAGCCGGGCAGTAGTGTCCGGCTTTGTTTTTCTGACAGTGCTCTGTATTTATAGAGTAGTTACACCATAATCTCTGATGAAGTAATGACATTTAAGGTCTAAGCTTGCCTACATATGAAACATTATTGCGAGTATTCCCTCGTGAATGATTGAGGTAGAGAGAATTTATGAAGAAAGTACGATTAACATCATTACTTGGAATTGCAACCTTGTTTAGTGTCGCTGCGTTAGCTGGGTGTAGTCAGAAATCTGAGGTACCAATTCAGCCACAAGAGAATGCGAACCCTATCTGTAGCACTAAAAACCTAACTGGTGGTTGGTCGCAAAGCGATGTCACACCAGAAGCTAAGCAAGCTTTAGACGCAGTTCTTGGCCAAATGAACACTTCAGCTGAGCTTAAGCAGATCTTGAGTGTTCGAACTCAAGTCGTGGCGGGTTTGAACTATGCTATTGAGTTTGAGATGGATAATGGTGAAGTGTGGAACACCATCGTTTACCGTTCTCTACAAGGTGACATCGAAATGACACGACCTGCACAGAAAGGTCGTTTGTGTTCATAATCTAGAGGCTTCTGTACCTTGTGAGATAGGCTTGATAGCAAATAAAAATGGCTCCGTATCGGGAGCCGTTTTGGTTTTTAAGAAGACTGATTTATTGAACGCTTTTAATCGGCCAGTTCGGGCTCAGCTAACTCTTGAACACAAGCACGGCTGATGTCTTCATCAATATAAGCCATTCCCAGCTTGTTTAAGTAATCCATACGATCAGCGGTGCGAAGTTCAATGTCAGGGCCTGAGATGTTGTTTTCTTGATAAACCTTAGCCATGTGAGTCATGAAATGCTCGCCCACACTCATCATTAACAGGCTCATCGCACCCACGTCCGGTCTTACTTTGGCACGCTGTTTTTCAGACAGGTTTACCGCTAACACGATAGGTTGTTCTTCTCCTTCGAAACGAACACTACGCTCACGAACGGTTTGTTGCGCCCAGTAATACGCCAGTTCTTTGCTCTGGGTGAGAAACACTGGTTCAACCGATTCGGTGTAGTTATTGCCGATGGTCGCCATGGTTTTTGAAGCCGCTTCGTTGAGGGCTTTGTCTCCAGAGCGCTTTAGTCCTTGGCCTTGAATAGAAGCGAGTAAAGCTGAAGATGTACCGTGATACCAAGTATCACCCGTCGCGAAACCATTTTCTGATAGCAGCGTTTTTGCATCTTGTAGGTGTTTAGGTATTGAAGTCATAGGCACTCTCAATCAAAAGAAATATCAACAAACAGGAATCTCAAAAAACTTGAATACAGTTAGCTTAAACAGAAGTTGTTTGGTTAACCGTGGTGTGGAACACAAATCTGAGGCTTTGAGATAAAGCTGGCAGTAGTAGCTTTATCTCAAAGCCTTCCCCCGGATCTTACCTAAGTAAGAGAGAAGGACGAGGGAGGCTTTCGTGTTAGCGATTAATCAAATTGGTTCGATGTATTCGCTTCACCTGCTGCTTTTAGTGCGTTCTCACCAGCAAAGTACTCTTTGTGGTCATCACCCATATCTGAACCAGACATGTTTTGGTGTTTAACACATGCGATGCCTTGGCGGATTTCTTTACGTTGAACGTTCGCAACGTAGCCCAACATGCCTTGGTCGCCGAAGTACTCTTTCGCAAGGTTGTCAGTAGACAGCGCTGCAGTGTGGTAAGTAGGCAGTGTAATCAAGTGGTGGAAAATACCCGCTTCACGAGACGCGTCTGCTTGGAATGTGCGAATCTTCTCGTCAGCGCTTGCAGACAGTTCTGATTCGTCGTATTCCGCGCTCATTAGGTTTGCACGGTCGTAAGCTGATACATCCTTACCTTCTGCTACCATCGCATCGTAAGCTTGCTGACGGAAGTTTAGCGTCCAGTTGAATGATGGAGAGTTGTTGTAAACAAGTTTCGCATTAGGGTGTACTTCACGTACGCCATCCATCATCTCTTTGATTTGACCGATGTGTGGTTTCTCAGTCTCAATCCAAAGAAGGTCAGCACCTGCGTTGATTGCTTCAATACAGTCGAATACACAGCGGTCTTCACCTGTACCTTCGCGGAATTGGTATAGGCCTGAAGGTAGACGCTTAGGTCGAACTAGTTTGCCGTCACGGTTGAAGCAAACATCGCCTTCAGCCATATCAGCAACATCAATTTCTTCAACATCTAGGTATGAGTTGTAGATGTCACCTTGGTCGCCAGGCTCTTTCACTACTGCGATTTCTTTTGTTAAACCAGCGCCTTGTGAATCGGTACGAGCAACAATGATGCCGTTGTCGATGCCTAGTTCAAGGAAGGCGTAACGAAGTGCGCGAAGTTTTGCGTGGAAGTCAGCATGTGGAACCGTTACTTTGCCGTCTTGGTGACCGCATTGCTTCTCATCGGCAACTTGGTTTTCAATTTGTAGACAACATGCGCCCGCTTCAATCATCTGCTTAGCCATTAGGTAGGTCGCTTCTGCGTTACCGAAACCTGCATCGATATCTGCAATGATTGGCACCACGTGTGTTACGTGATTGTCGATTTTGTCTTGGATAAGGTCTTGTTGGTTAACATCGCCCGCTTCACGTGCAGCGTCTAGCTCACGGAATAAACCACCCAGTTCACGTGCATCAGCTTGGCGCAGGAATGTGTATAGTTCTTCTACTAGGCCTGCAACCGATGTTTTTTCATGCATTGATTGGTCTGGAAGTGGACCAAAGTCTGAGCGAAGTGCAGCAACCATCCAACCAGAAAGGTATAGGTAGCGGCGATCTGTCTTGCCATCAAAGTGCTTCTTAATAGAAATCAGCTTTTGTTGACCGATAAAACCATGCCAGCAACCTAAAGACTGAGTGTATTGAGAGCTGTCTTTATCGTAAGCCTCCATATCCGCACGCATGATATCTGCCGTGTATTGCGCGATATCTAGACCTGTTTTGAATTTGTTTTGAGCTCGCATACGAGCAGCAGATTCAGCATTGATTGCATCCCATGGAGCACCTGCAGCGCTTTTTGCAACTTCTATCATTTCGATATCTTGTGTAATTTGCGACATAACTATTCCTTAGTTTCACGTGGGGTATGGTTGCCAAATTGGCTTGGATTAAAACTTTGCTATGGACAAAGAATAACCACGCATGTGATAATTTTGTTAATTTATAGTTATTATATTCGGTATTTTTCTTATGAATATTGCTCGTATAGACCTTAATTTGCTTGTGTATTTAGACATGTTGCTACGTGAAAGAAACGTTACACGAGCGGCAAATCAATTAGGAATAACTCAACCAGCCATGAGTAATGGACTGCGCCGATTGCGTGATCTGTTTGAAGATCCACTATTGGTGAGAACCAGTGAAGGGATGGTGCCGACCGAGCGAGCGCAAAAGTTGCAACCGCTGATTAGAAACATCTTGGCGAATGTAGAAAAGACACTCCAGCCGACCACAGAGTTTAATGCAGAAGACAGTGAACGCGTGTTTCGTATCATGGCGAGTGACTACGCTGAATCGACCATTATTCAACCTCTTCTGAAAAGGTTAAGTGAGATAGCACCGAAAATACGACTGGATATCATGACGCCAAGTGACGTGAGTTATCAGGATGTAGAGCAAGGTACTGTTGATATAATCATCAACCGTTTTGACGACATCCCACAGTCGTTTCACCAGATGAGCCTTTGGCACGACGGGTTCTCTTGCCTATTTAGCTGTGATAATCCAATTGCCGATAACTTTGATATTTTGTCTTATTTAAAGGCGCAACATATCTGGGTAAGTAAGACGGGGATGGGAACCGGAGTGGGAATCAACCCCAGTGAAGCACAAAAGCTCGGTTGGATAGATGAAGCGTTAATGCGCATTGGTAAAACCCGTAATATCACGGTATTTACTCGACACTACCTGTCGGCGATTCTTTTCGCACAACAGAAGAACTTGATCCTTACTATTCCTACTAAAGCGGCGCAATTGCAGCGCAACAACCCTAATTTGTTAATCAAACCAGCCCCATTTGCTATTGAACCTTTTGAAGTAAAGATGGCGTGGAGCCCCTTGTTACAAACCAATCCAGACCACCAGTGGATGCGTCGCTTGATCAAAAGTGTCGCCAATGAAATCGAAAGTGGTGTGACGGGATAACACAGTTTTTGTGGTATTTCTTTTGTGAATATCCAATATAAGCGGCATAAATTAGCTAAATTTTCGTCAGTTACGTAAATTTATTTAGTAGTCAGCGGTTAATTTGAGAGAGATTTTATGAGCAGTCGTATTCAACAGGGAAGCTTGAGCATTGATAGCACCCTCTACCAATTAATTAATGAGCAGGTCATTCCTGGAGCAGGCATTGTCGCAGAGGACTTTTGGCAATCTTTCGCAGCCATCCTTAAAGATCTGGCACCAAAGAACCGTGCTCTGCTTATCAAGCGTGAAGATCTTCAACATCAAATTGATGTGTGGCACCAAGAGCGTGCGGGTCAAACACTCGACGCAGCAGAGTACAAACAGTTCCTACAACAGATTGGCTACCTCGTACCTGAAGGCGAAGACTTCCAAGTCACTACTGCAAGCGTAGAGCCTGAAATTGCAACACAAGCTGGGCCGCAGCTTGTGGTGCCTATTATGAACGCGCGATTTGCACTTAACGCAGCAAACGCGCGTTGGGGCAGTTTATACGATGCGCTTTACGGCACCGATGTTATCAGCGAAAGCGACGGTGCAGAGAAAGGTGGAAGCTTTAACCCTGTACGCGGTGCTAAAGTGGTGAGCTACGCTCGAGGTTTCCTTGATGACGCTGCACCACTAAACGGTGTCTCTCATAAAGACGTGACCAAATACAGCATCAGTAACGCTAGCGTCGGCAATAAGCTGATAGCGACACTCGATAACGGTGAAGAAGTCACTCTCATAGATAGCAACCAGTTCATTGGCTATCAAGGTGACGCAAGTTCACCTTCGTGCATTCTTCTTAAACACAATAACCTTCATATCGAAATTCAAATCGACCCGAGTGCGCCGATTGGCAGCGTCGATGTGGCGGGTATTAAAGATGTACTGGTGGAATCGGCACTGACCACGATTATGGATTGCGAAGATTCGGTCGCTGCAGTTGACGGTGAAGACAAAGCATTGGCTTACCGAAACTGGTTAGGTTTAATGAAGGGTGACCTTCAAGAGTCGCTAGAGAAAAACGGTAAAACCATTGTTCGTAATCTTAACCCCGATCGTCAATACACCAGTGTGACGGGTGGTGAAATCTCACTTAAAGGTCGCAGCATGTTGTTCATACGCAATGTGGGCCACCTAATGACTAACCCTGCGATTATTGATGCTGAAGGTAATGAAGTGCCTGAAGGTATCATGGATGGCATGGTTACCTCGCTCATCGCGATGCACGATTTAAAGGGTAATAGCCCTTACCAAAACTCGACCGCGAACAGCATCAATATTGTAAAACCTAAAATGCATGGCCCTGAAGAAGTGGCTTTCACCAATGAGTTGTTTGGTCGCATTGAGGATGCACTAGGTTTAGAACGCTTCACCATTAAAGTCGGCATTATGGACGAAGAGCGTCGTACCTCTGTGAACTTGAAAGAGTGTATTCGCGCAGCCAAAGACCGTGTCGTGTTTATCAACACAGGTTTCCTAGATCGAACGGGTGATGAGATCCACACTAGTATGGAAGCGGGTCCGTTTGCTCCTAAAACACAGCTTAAAACCATGACTTGGATTGGCGCATACGAAGATCAAAACGTTGATCTTGGCTTAGCTTGTGGCCTGCAAGGTAAAGCCCAGATTGGTAAAGGTATGTGGCCAGAACCAGATAACATGGCGAAGATGATGGACGCGAAAATTGGACACCCACAAGCCGGTGCCAATACCGCTTGGGTTCCTTCTCCAACTGCGGCGACTCTGCATGCCTTGCACTATCACAAGGTGAGTGTTCCTAGCCGTCAGAAAGAGCTTCGTGAGCGTGTGAGAGCAAATGTTGACGATATTCTTACTATCCCATTGTTAGGCAATCAAAAGCTGACTGCTCAAGATATCCAAAACGAACTGGACAACAATACGCAAGGTATTCTTGGTTACGTAGTTCGTTGGATTGACCAAGGCGTAGGTTGTTCGAAAGTGCCTGATATTAACGATGTGGGATTAATGGAAGACCGTGCAACGCTGCGAATTTCAAGTCAACACATCGCTAACTGGTTACGTCACGGCATTTGCGAGGAAGCCCAAGTAATGAAAACCATGAAGCGCATGGCAGCAGTGGTTGATGAACAAAATGCAGGGGATCCAAGCTACCAAAATATGGCGCCTGATTTTGAAAACAGCATTGCGTTTTCAGCAGCGTGCCAGTTGGTATTTGAAGGCTGTGCTCAGCCGAGTGGTTATACCGAGCCAGTGCTGCACGCGATGCGTCTAAAGCTGAAAGCGCAGGAATAGCGAAGCAACCGAATAACAAAAACAGAGAATGTAAAATACTAAAAAAAGAAACCCCCTTTAACCGAGCCCAAGGTGCCGCGCTTTTATAGCGCGGCTTTTTTTGATTCATTTTTGTGGTGGGAAGGGGGGAGAGTGGGCTAGGTTAGTGCTCACTAAGATTTAAGTGCTTCTGAATCTTGGTTAACGCCGAAACCTACTTGCTACTAAAACCTAGTTACTACCAAAACATAAGTATTTAATGTCCATGTACTCATCGATGCCTTCTTTAGCACCTTCACGGCCAATACCTGATTGTTTAACGCCACCAAAAGGCGCGACCTCGGTTGAGATTAGGCCATCATTAATACCGACCATACCGTATTCAAGTGCTTCTGCTACCTGCCATACGCGGTGGATATTCTGGCTGTAGAAGTAAGACGCCAAACCATAAATAGTATCGTTCGCCATCTCGATGAGTTCCTCGTCTGTGTCGAATTTCATCACAGGTGCGACTGGGCCAAAGATCTCTTGTTGAACAATGTCCATACTGTGTTTCACATCTTTAAGAATGACAGGCTGAAGGAAAAGCCCATCAAGCTCTTGAGTTTGTGTCACAGGTGTTGCGCCTTGCTCTACCGCTCGGTCTATTAATGCTTGGATGTTGTTCTTGGCATTCTGGCTGACAACAGGGCCAATGGTTACACCTTCATCTAAGCCGTTACCAACCTTAAGTTGTTGAACGGCTTGATCAAATTTAGCCACGAACTCATCGTACACTTTACTGTGAACATAGAATCGGTTTGCACAAACACAAGTTTGGCCAGCGTTGCGGAATTTCGAGACCATTGCGCCTTGAACCGCAGCGTCGATGTCTGCATCGTCAAACACAATAAAAGGTGCATTGCCGCCGAGTTCCATAGAGGTACGCTTGATGCCTTTTGCGGCTTGAGCCATCAAAATACTGCCGACACGGGTAGAGCCTGTAAAAGAGATCTTTTTGATTAATGGGTGCGATGTGAATAACTCACCAATCTGTTCTGGGCTATCACCTAATACGACTTGGAGTAAATCCTTAGGAATACCCGCTTGGTAAGCCAGTTCGACCACAGCAAATGCGGAAAGCGGTGTCTCATCTGAAGGTTTCACGACAAAGCTACAACCGGCAGCTAATGCAGGCGCTGCTTTACGAGTGATCATTGCAACAGGGAAGTTCCATGGCGTAATGGCACACGCGACTCCGATAGGTTGCTTGATAGTCACCAAGCGTTTGCCTGCGACTGTGCTAGGAATGGAGTCACCATAAGTGCGCTTGGCTTCTTCTGCGAACCACTCAATGAAGCTCGCACCATATACCACTTCACCTGCCGCTTCTGCTAACGGTTTACCCTGTTCAATCGTCATGATTCGAGCAAGGTCTTCTTTATTCTCAATGATTAGCTGGTGCCAACGGTGCAGTGATGCAGCTCGAGATTTAGCTGGAACCTTTGCCCACTCTTTCTGCGCTACATTAGCTCGTTCAATCGCGCTTGCTAACTCTGTTTCTGATGATACCGGTGCGTGTCCGATGAGTTCACCCGTTGCTGGATTTGTGACTGCAACTGCGTTGTTCGCTTCTGTCACCATAAAAGAGAGTAAGTGCTGGTTCTTAATGTTTAGCATCGTGATTCCTTTGTTGTGATTACTTTAGACGTGTTGCTGATATGCGGGTTGGTGAGTGTTCAGATCATTTCGACCAAATGTTCATTAGTCGCAGATTGTGGTCGTTAATTCGATAGTTTTGAAGTCCTTGTTTGTGAAAGCATTGTTTACCAAAGCAAGGTACACAAAATCATTGTTTATTAAATTCGAGTTTTCGAAATCCATGATCAGCTAAATCATGGACTTCGAAATCTTTTAAGAAAAGTCTATTGCTGACTCCAATTATCAGCTTCGATTTTCGCTAGCGCTTTTGCAGCTTTTTGTAGAGCAGGTAGGAACTTGATCGCTTCGTCCGGCTTTACTCGAATCACAGGTGCTTGGATTGCTAAGCCGAGATTAGATTGGCCGGTTGGCGATGGAATGAGTACCGCAATACACACCAAACCAGGTAGAAACTCTTCATCATCAATCGCAAAGCCTTGGATCTTCGCTTCTTCGATGTCTTGCTCTAACACTGAGTAGTCGGTGATGGTTTTGACTGTGTACTGAGTCAGTGGCACGTTTTCAATCAGTCTTCTGCGCTGTGATTTCGACATATGAGCCAAAAACAGTTTACCTGTCGCAGAGCAGTGAACAGGAACGCGAGAGCCAGGCTGCAGGTGGAAGCGAAGTGGTGCTTCGGTCTCTGCGCGGTCAAGGTAGATGATCTCACCGCTCGATAGTGCGGTTAGGTTGCAGCTCTCGCCGACTTCTGCTCGAAGGTTTTCAAGAATTGTGCGTCTTGCGCTGTGCATGGTGCTGTTGAACAGTAGGTTTTCAGCCAGCTTTCTGAGTCGAATGCCAGAGCTGTAATGCTTTTCATCACCGTCTCTTTGAATGATGCCTGCGGATTCTAATTGTTGCAGCATACGGTGCAAAGTGGGTTTCGGCAGTCCGGTTTCTTCGACGAGCCCTTGAAGGGAAATAAACTCGTCTTTTTGCGCTATCACCTCTAATAGTGCAAAAAGTCGGAGAGTGGGCGTATCTCCTTGAACTTGTGGTGTTTCTGTTTGCATACAGTGATTCATCCTTGCGATATGTCTATTTGTAAGAGTGTACATACCAAATTAATATTCTTCAATTATCTGAATAAAATTTGACCTTTTTTATTATTTCAATAATATAAATATAAATTATGGAACAATTAATCTCAATAAATGGAATTTTAAAATGAAAGCAATTGAACGGATTATTGATAAGGCGCACCTAGATCGTAAGCGTGTGGTTTTGAGCGAAGCTGAAGATCCTCGTGTACTCAAAGCGGCACGATTAGCGATAGATAAACAACTCGCTTATATCACGCTAATAGGGGATGAAAAGGCGATTATCGAAGCCGCTCAGTTGCATCATATTAACCTCGCGGGCATTCATATTGTTTCACCACAAACATCGGCACTTAAAGCCGTGTTGGCTGAACGTCTGTATGAGCTCAGAAAAGCCAAAGGCATGACTTATCAAGATGCATTGGAGAAGGTTACAGACCCACTGATTTTTGCCAATTTGATGGTGAGAGAAGGGCTGGTCGACGGCACGGTTAATGGCGCGGTTTATACCACGTCAGATGTGGTGCGAGCTGCGCTGCAGATCATTGGGCCAGCACCAGACAGCGAATTGGTATCGAGCTTCTTTTTAATGATGTTGTGCGAGCCTTTCCACAATCTCAAAGGTGGCATGATTTTCAGTGATTGTGGTTTGGTGATTAACCCCAATGAAACCGAGCTTGCATCGATAGCAGTGGCCGCATCAAATAGTGCTCAAACGCTGTTAATGGAAGAACCTAAAGTGGCAATGCTGTCGTTTTCTACCAATGGCAGTGCCAAGCATGAATCGGTCGATAAGGTGCGTAATGCCGCCCAGTTAGTGAAGCAACGTTGCCCCGGAATTGCGGTTGATCAGGATGTTCAACTCGACGCGGCGATTGTCACTGAAATTGCGGCGAAAAAGTTGCCCGATTCCGAGGTTAAAGGAGAATCTAACGTGCTGATATTCCCAAACTTAGAAGCTGGCAATATCGGTTACAAGCTTGCTGAAAGGCTAGGAGGCGCGGTCGCGATTGGTCCTTTGTTGCAAGGGTTGAATCAACCAGCCAATGACCTATCCAGAGGTTGTAGTGCCGAAGATATCTTTAATGTAATCGCGGTGACTGCTGTGCAAGCACAACAAGGCAAAACTGCAAATGCAACGACGGATGTTGACGCTGATGCTCAAGAAGCTCCAGAAGATCAAAAAGCTAAAGAAAGAACTGAATCGGAATTTGAGTTTAGGTACTAGGCTCAAACTTAAAGCCCGCACTCACATTAAGTAAAAACACCTAATTAGGATTGCTAATGGAGTTACCTGTTTTACTCGCCATTCTTGCCACCATTGCGGTCGGTACCTATTTCCAAACCGTCACAGGGTTTGGGCTTGGCATTATCGTGATTGGTCTAACGGTCAGCCTTAATTTGGTTTCGTTGCCCGTAATTGCTGCCGTGGTTAGCATTGTGACTTTGTTTAATTGTGTGGTCGCGTTGATGGGCAAGCCTCTGCTTGGGGAACTCAAAATTCTGGTGGTGTTAGTGATCGGTATTATCCCCGGCGTGTCGTTGGGAGTGTTTTTACTGGACGAGTTGAGTGAGTCGGCGACGCATATCCTGCGAGGGCTATTGGGGGCAATGGTGTTATTCGCAGGTCTGAGCTTTATGTTCAAACCTAAAACCAGAAAAGACCGCTCGGCCACGGTATCCTTCTTGGTGTCTGGCTTTAGTTCTGGTTTAGCGGGCGGGTTGTTTGGGATGGCGGGGCCACCGATTGTTTATCACCTTTATCGGCAGCCTTTTACACTCGATCTGGTACGAAGTACATTGCTGATGGTGTTCGCTTGTACGTCGATGTCCCGTACCGTCAATGTCTACGCAGCAGGTGACATGGAAGCGAGCATATTGTGGTTATCCGCTATTGCTGTTCCCTTGGTAGCGCTTGTTACTATGTTTGCTCGGCGCTTTCCCCCACCGCTTTCGAATGACCAACTCAGAAAGCTGGTATTTATGGTGTTGATGTTGATTGGTGGGTATTTGATGGCTGTCTCTGCATGGTCGTTGTTTGGCTCTTCGTAAAACCACTTTCGACAAAGGAGGCTAGCGGTTTGCTAGCCGGTACGTCACTGCTCACGGTTTACATCTCTTAACGCTTCAATATCTCAAAGATACTCCTAGATAACCCAAACAAGCAGCTCTCCTGGACATCTAAAGTAATGTTACTGCGGTAGTACGGGCTTAAATCGACGCCCATCCCCACGCCATGAATTTCGATACCGTTTTTGGTCGACTCGCGCTCAATCACTTGTTTGAGATGGTTATCCAAATAGAACTGATCATTGGCTGTGCTGGTGGCGGTATCCATCGGACAGCCGTCTGAGACCACAATCAACACCTTTCGCTGTGCGCTATGCTGTTGCAAGCGTTGGCTAGCGAACTGAACCGCTTCGCCATCAATCCCTTCTTTAAAGATGTCTGCTTTTCGAAGACTCGCAATGCCAAGGCGAGAGCGTCTCCAATGCGCATCAAAATCCTTAAACACGATATGTCGAACTTCGTTTAAACGACCTGGGTGTTTCGGTTGACCTTGCTTGAGCCACTGTCGATAAACCTTGCCACCATTCCAGTTATTAGTGGTGAAGCCGATAATTTCAAAAGGGATATTGGCTAGCCCAACCGATTTGAGAATCGTATCCATCAGTAGACTCAGTTTGTGACTGTGTTTTTGCATTGAACCTGAGCAGTCCATCAAAAATGTGATGGCACATTGATGAGATGCGCCAACCTCTGGCTGATAAAAGACAGTGCGATCCAATGGCGAAGTGATGAGCTTAGTGAGAGTAGTGGCGTTGACGATGCCTTCTTCTAAATGATCCTGACGTCGGTTCCTTTGTGGCGTGGCAACAAAGCTGGTGAGTATAGCGGCCAAGCGGCGAGTGTTTACTTGTCTCGCCATGATGTCATCGGTGAGCTTTTGTCTCAGTTCGAGTAATAGATCGCGCCTGACGAGTTTGTCTGCCGCTATCACTTGGTCAAATTCTGAATTAAAGACCTGATAATTCGCGCCCGACAGTTCAAACACCTTGCTACTGCCTGTGATGTCGGCATCGATGTCTTCATCTTGAATGTCACCATCAACGATAAGTGCCAGTTGCGCGAGGATCTTGATGTCTGCTTCAACGGTAGGTGTCGGCGAGTTGTTACTCTCTTGTTCTTGGTTGATGAGTTCTTGCGCTAAAGAGGCCAGTTCATTGGCGCAGTGAGCAAACTGTAGCTGGTCGGCTCGATGTTCCTTTAAGCGCTTTAGGCTGCTTCCGAAAATAGACACGATGCCCGCACGTGTCGATTCAATGGTTTCGGCAATTAGTTCCGAAACTGGGACACTGGTTAAGCGGGTGTGGATGATTTGCATCAGCGTGAACAGTAACATCCCAATTCGTGATTCAGTAAAGCCATTTTGATGGTACTGATCGCTCCAATACGCAAAGTTGAATTGGATGCTAGTGGTCACGCCTTTTAGATAAGGCGGGACTTGAGATTCAATCCGTACCTGTTCGCAGAAGTCGTAAAGCAGACGTTCGACTTCGTTTTTCGGTCGCAATGAATAATGGAGGTCAGTGTCTGAAAGCAATAGTCGTAGTGCCGATGAATCGATCTTGCCTTGCATCGAAAGCTTGCTGTTTTTCAACTCATGGCGAGAAACAAAGGTGAGATCGTTAGTATGTGCAGACTGATAATAGCAGGGGCTATTGCCGTTATAGAGACGCTCTCCCCGATAATTCAGGTCCAGCTCACCACTGATCGCTCTAGCGACAGACACACCAAGGTCGAGGATCTTTTTCTGCTGAGAAGAAACATTGGCCATGGTTTACGGCTCCGACTGCGCATAACTCTGAGTAGGCATTTCTAGCGCCTCACCAAAGCAGCGGAAATAATATTCGCTCACCAGCTCTTTCTCTTCATCTTCACAACGGTTGAGGAATGAAAGCCTAAATGCAGTCGCTACGTTATCGAATATTCGAATGTTTTCAGCCCATGTAATCACGGTTCTCGGAGACATTACCGTTGACAGATCGCCCGCTCTAAAACCATTTCGCGTTAAACCAGCGGTGGCGATCATTTTCTCAACCAACTGCTGACCACTTTCATTGTTCAGCTCTGGGCGCTTGGATAACACGATCTTAGTTTCATGTTGCGGATCTAAATAGTTAAGCGTGGCGATGATGTTCCATCGGTCAAGCTGGCTATGGTTAAGAACCTGAGTACCGGAATACAACCCCGAGAAATTACCCAACCCCAGTGTGTTACAGGTTGCAAATAGGCGAAAAGAAGGGTGAGGCGTGATCACTCGGTTTTGCTCCAAAGAGGTGTATTTGCCGTCTTGCTCTAAGAGTTGTTGAATCACAAACATTACATCAGGTCGTCCTGCATCGTATTCGTCTAATACCAGAGCGATGGGTTGCTGGATACTTTGCGGAAGAATGCCTTCTTTAAACTCTGTCACCTGCATTCCATCTTTAATGACGATGCTGTCCTTTCCTATGAAATCCAATCGGCTTAAGTGTCCGTCTAGGTTGATCCTCAAACACGGCCAGTTCAATCTCGCAGCAATTTGTTCAATGTGGGAAGACTTGCCTGTTCCGTGTGTACCTTGTATCAACGTGCGGCGATTAGAGGTGAAACCCGCCAATATCGCTAGTGTTACTTCCGGATCAAAACAGTAGTTAGGATCGACCTTGGGTACATACTCGCCAGCATGTTCAAACCCCAATACGGTTAGGTTACTGTCGATGCCAAAACACTCTCTCACATTTACTGGTTGCGTTGGTATCAATTCCGCATCATTCATTTTTCTTCCCTCTCAATAGCTTCCATGACTGCCTCGATGGGCGATATGTCATCGATTATTAACAGCTCACTCTAAGTTAACGGCACTTTTTGTACGAAAAACTATCAATAATGTGATCCAGTTTTATTAATTAGAATGAATTGTTCCAATTTAATATAAAAAGTTGACGCGCAAAAAATCTACTACTAAGGTGAAAATGAATTCGAAAAAGAGACAATTCATTCCGAAAAATGAAATTTTGGTTAACTCAAGGAGAATGGAAGAATGAGTGAGCAAGAAAAACGTACGGTTGTTTCCGGCACAGTAACAATGACACCATCAGAAGCGTTCGTTGAAACTATGGTTGCTAATGATGTTACCGACATGTTCGGCATCATGGGGTCAGCATTTATGGACGCAATGGATATCTTTGCTCCTGCTGGCATTCGATTGGTCCCAGTGGTACACGAGCAAGGTGCTGCTCACATGGCAGATGGTTACTCTCGTGTATCTGGTCGCCATGGCGTGGTTATCGGGCAAAATGGCCCGGGTATTAGTAACTGTGTGACTGCGATTGCAGCGGCGTTCTGGGCACATAGCCCGGTCGTAATTGTGACGCCAGAGACAGGCACTAAAACAATGGGCTTAGGTGGTTTCCAAGAGTGTAACCAGCTTCCAATGTTCCAAGAGTTCACTAAGTATCAAGGACACGTAACGCACCCAGACCGTATGGCGGAATACACGGGTCGATGTTTTGACCGCGCGATGAGTGAAATGGGTCCGACTCAACTGAATATTCCTCGTGACTACTTCTACGGTGAAACTCAAACCGAGATCCCTAAACCTGCGCGTTTAGACCGTGGTCCAGGTGGTGAGAAATCTCTAAATGAAGCGGCAGACCTGATTGCTGAAGCGAAATTCCCAGTCATCATTTCTGGTGGCGGCGTGGTAATGGCAGATGCAGTTCAAGAGTGTGCAGCGTTGGCGGAAAGACTAGGCGCACCCGTAGTGAACAGCTACCTACATAATGACTCTTTCCCTGCGAGTCACCCATTATGGTGTGGTCCTTTAGGCTACCAAGGTTCGAAAGCAGCAATGAAATTGATGGCTCAAGCGGATGTGGTTATCGCTTTGGGTACACGTCTTGGTCCATTTGGTACCTTGCCTCAACATGGCATGGACTACTGGCCGAAGAACGCGAAAATCATTCAGATTGACGCCGACAACAAGATGCTTGGCCTCGTTAAGAAGATCTCTGTTGGTATCTGTGGCGATGCGAAAGCAGCTGCGGTTGCTCTATCTGAAAGATTGGAAGGCCGTGCACTGTTGTGTGATGACAATAAAGGCGCTCGTCAAGATACAGTAGCAACAGAGAAAGCACTGTGGGAAAAAGAGCTTGATGAGTGGACACACGAACGTGACTCGTTCAGCTTGGATATGATTGAAGAAAACTCTCACGAGACTCCGTTCTCTGGTGGCGAATATCTACACCCACGCCAAGTATTGCGTGAGCTAGAAAAAGCGATGCCTGAAGACGTAATGGTCTCGACGGACATCGGTAACATCAACTCAGTGGCAAACAGCTACTTACGCTTTGAAAAACCACGTAGCTTCTTTGCTGCAATGAGTTTCGGTAACTGTGGTTATGCGTTCCCGACCATCATTGGTGCGAAAGCAGCGGCACCTCATCGTCCAGCTATCTCCTATGCAGGTGACGGCGCATGGGGCATGAGCTTGATGGAGACCATGACATGTGTTCGTCATAACATTCCTGTGACAGCCGTGGTATTCCACAACCGTCAATGGGGTGCAGAGAAGAAGAATCAAGTCGACTTCTACAACCGACGCTTTGTTGCTGGTGAACTGGACAACCAAAGCTTTGCGGAAATCGCACGAGCAATGGGCGCTGAAGGTATCACGGTTGATAAGCTAGAAGATGTAGGTCCAACTCTACAGAAAGCCATCGACATGCAAATGAACGAAGGCAAAACAACCATCATTGAAATCATGTGTACTCAGGAATTGGGCGACCCGTTCCGCCGAGATGCACTATCAACGCCGGTTCGTTTCCTAGATAAGTACAAAGACTACGTATAAGTCATAGGAAGTTTGCCCGGCCAAAACAGTCTCATGAACGCTAGATAAAGCGTTATCGAGAATGTGGTCGGGCAAACAAATTAGGATTCAAAACTAGCGATTAATTGCAAATTGGATGATGAAACAGAATGGCTCAACGAGCGAGTTGTTTTCAAAGATTCTTAATAGTACTGATATCTAAGTATTGGGTCATATATTTCTATTATTTCGCTATAAATATTAGAGCCCTAATGAAACAACCAAGAAGAATAGGTGCGCGGTTTCAGTAATAGAGACTTATTAATAATTATTATGAGTAACTTTTAAATAGTAATTATCGATAAGTCGATAGAGTTCTTAGACTTTAGTATGTGTGTTTTATTATATGTCAGTTTTTAACGAATAAATTTCAATTTAGTTATTTATATTATCGAGTGGTTGGAATCAAATATGAACAATAAACGTTATATCAGCACACTCGAAGAACTGTATGAAATAATTGATTCATTAATGACTGAATGCAGTGACCAACTTGGTTTGATGTATAACGTTTGTGATTATGAAAATAATAATCTAATGCCAAGTTTAGGCCGTTCCAATCGTAAGAACATACGCCGTGTCGAACAAGAGTTGCTTTCAACTGTGAGAGTTTACGGTGGTCACTCGCTGAACTCACACGACATAAATGACTGGTTATTGATGTGTTTAGCCAAGAAGCAGGGCTTTCCCACCCGTTTACTGGAATGGACCGATAACCTGTTAAATGCGCTTTGGTCGGTGTGTCACAGCCAAAGTAAAGACTGCATAAATATAATTAAAGCTATTGATTATCATCGGGTTATTGTTTTTAGCTCGCCGTGTGATCTCAACAAAACTCAGATATTTAATGTGGCGGATTGCGATCAGCAAGAGCCACGCAAGGACAAGTGGTATTCCATTCACCCATTTAAGGAAGGTGGCAATGATGCCATTCAGCCTTTGTACGATGAGAAAGAATATTCAAACGGTCTAGTGTCCGTTCATATTCTTCCATCAGTGAAAGTAAACCTGATAAAGGAGTTAATATCCATGAATGTTTTAAATGAACCGACAGAGTATGTCGAAGAGAAACTAACGGATTTAAAAAACGAAGCACATGCAGATAACAACCAAGTCATAAATAAAGGTGACGGCAATATTGAATTGCAAGTTAATACTCATGATCGTCAACTTGAACAGTATGGTCGAAAGTATCATCAAGACTTTGATTTCGACTAAAGGCTAACACGTTCTAATTTAATTATACCTCTTATTTCGTCAGTGAAAAGTTGATTAAATAAAATTAGAACACTAATTAATTTATAAAAAGATGAAATCTGTGAGCTTAGAGATTGTTTATAACCTAACTCGAAGTTAGAGTGATGAACCTTGTTATCAAGTTGTTAAATTTTCACAAATCTAGTTTAAACACTCTAATAAAAAAGTGGCGCAAAGCTACTGAAATTTAAACCAATAACGAAAACATAAAGGATTCTGGAATATGAATATGCAAACCAATGCGGCGACATTCGTGCTGGAAAACCAAGTCGATACCGCCTTTTTACAGTCTTTCAGTGATGCGTGGAATAACCATGATATTGAAGCACTCATGTCTTTCATGACAGAAGACTGTGTATTCCACACGGTGGCAGGAGAAGGCTTGCTTGGAAACACTATCGAAGGGTACGAAGCGGTTCGAAATAGCTTTGAATTGGTTTGGCAGAACTTTCCAGATGCGGCTTGGAGCGACCCTGTCCACTTTGTATGCGGTGACCGTGCTGTGAGTGAATCAACGTTTTCTGCGACGAACCCGGATGGCCGCGTCATCGAAGCTCGTATGGTTGATGTGTTTACCCTGAAAGATGGAAAAATCAGCGTAAAAAATGCCTTCCGTAAAACACGACCTCATTTGACTCCCAGCAATACTCCCAAGAGCTAGACACGAAATCGCAACCCGTTCACGTGTTATGACTAGGAGAGTCGAATTATGAGTTTAGTAATGGAACAACCGGCAGCCGATGTGCCGCCAAAGGTGAAAAGCACCCAAGCAAAAGACAAATACGATCCAAAATACGATCCACTTAAAGACAAGAGCCCAGGTCACGGTAAGGAATACGCCCCGACTTATTGGGTAGATACCGCAGGCGCACCACCTGAAGATGATGGCCCAATCACGTCAGACATGGATGTCGATGTGGCGATTATCGGTTCAGGCTACACAGGCCTGAGTACCGCGATACACCTTGCTGAAATGTACGGCATTAAAGCGACTGTGATTGAAGCTAACCGTATGAGTTGGGGCTGCAGTACCCGAAATGGTGGCCAAGCACAGTGTGCTTCTGGGCGTTTGAAGCGTTCTCAGTGGATTGAACGCTGGGGCCTAGAAACCGCGCTAAAAATGCACCGCGAGTGTGTGGATGGCATGGAAACGTTCAAGTCACTGATCAAAGACATCGATTGTGACCCACAACCGGGCGGCCACTTATATGTGGCTCATCGTCCAAAAGTGATGGCAACACTCGAGAAAGAAGCCAAGTTGCTGCGTGACACGTTCGATTACGATGCGCAGATCTTAGATGCGGAAACCGTAAAGCGTGATTACGTTGGCGACCAAGAAGCGGCTGGCGCGATGCATGAACCCGAAGGGATTGGTATTCATGCAGGGAAACTGGCGTTTGGTTACCTAAGAAAGGCGCGAGCTCTCGGCGTGAAAGTTCACCCTTCGAGTCCAGTTATGGGTTGGGAAACTCGTGGCGGTGTGCATTACCTGAAAACGCCTGGTGGTGTGGTGAAGGCGCGTTCTGTTGGTGTTTGTACGGGTGGGTATACCAGCCAAGGTTTGCATTCCGAGCTTAAGAATCGCCTTCTGCCAGTGCTTTCTAACTCGATGGTGACACGTCCTTTAACTCAAGACGAGATCGCTGCGTGTAACTTCAAAACCAATCAAGTGATTACTGATACTCGAATTCTGCGCCACTACTACCGTTTGTTACCGGATAACCGAGTACAGATTGGTACACGCAGTGCCATCAGTGGCAAGAACGCGCCTGAAAAGAAATATGAAGACATGCTGAGAGCGGATCTTACTCGAAAATTCCCGTCTCTCGATCAGATAAAAATCGATTATTCATTGTGGGGTTGGGTGGATGTTAGCCACGACATGATGCCGAGAATCTATCAGCCGAATCCAAAGCAATCGATTTTCTACGCACTGGGTTATGGCGGCAATGGCGTGATGTATTCCGCTCAAGCAGGTAAACGCCTTGCTCAATGGATAGCAGGTGAAGGTCACAAGCTCGACCTACCAATATTTGAATCAAAACTTCCGTTCCCCAACGTGAGGGAAGTGGTGGAATCAGAGATGTTTGCACCGTTTCGAAGAATGGGGCAGCGGTTCCTTTATCAGTGGTATTCGTTAAAGGATGAAAGGCTGTAACTACCCGAACATTGTTTCCAAAATAGGGAAATAGAACTACGACCAGGAAAGTTGTACCAGGTCACCTTGTGAGCAAAGTACAGGCAGGAAGTCTGTACGATAGGAAAGGTTAAGACTATGAAATTGATTAAAAATAAAATTATTGCTGGTGTCACCATTGTAGCAACAGCGGTGTTATCTCATACCGCGGCAGCAGCGAATTTTAAAATGGCTATCGGCGATGCTGCTGGTGGTACGCAGTGGGAATTAGCGACCTCATTCTCTGAACTGATGGAGCAAAAAACAGACGGTAAAGTGAAAATCGATCTGTTTCCGAACGGCCAATTAGGCAATGAGCAAGACACCGTAAACGATGCTGCAATAGGTCTTCTCGACTTCTCTGTACTGGCGATTAACAACGTGACGCCTTTCTCTCCAACTGTTGGTCTATTGACCATGCCCTATGTGATTCAAAGCGCAGAAGAAGCGGTACTACTGACTCAAGGGCAAGTAGGTCAAGACTTAGTCGATAACACGATTCGTGATGCTGGTGTTCGTATTGTCGGTTGGGCTTATTCTGGCTTTAGGGTTTTGACTAACTCGAAAAAGCCCGTCGCTTCACCAGAAGATTTGAAAGGGCTCGTGATTCGTGTACCTCGTAACGAAATCATGATCGCGTCTTACCAAGCATGGGGTGTAAACCCAACGCCAATGGCGTGGTCTGAGACTTTCACCGGCCTGCAACAAGGCGTGGTAGATGGACAAGATAACCCTTACATCACAGTTCACGCGATGAAGTTCAACGAAGTACAAAAGTACGTGACCAACATTCGCTACATTTTCTCTCTAGAACCTCTAATCGTGAGTGAAACGGTCTTCCAACAACAGACACCTGAAATGCAAAAAATCATTCTGGAAGCGGGTCAGGAAGCAACAGAGCACAGCTTTGCTTATCTAGAAAATACGGAAAACAAGATTCGCGAAGAGCTACAAGCGAAAGGCATGGTATTCACAGACCCAGCAGACAACGAGCAAGAGTGGATCAACAAAGTGACTAAGTCAGTTTGGCCTAAGTTCTACTCAAGCATTGGGGGCAAAGACAAGCTAGACGACGTTCTTGAGTTACTAGGTAGAAAGTAACGATTAGATTCGCCCTATCTGCTGTTCTCCGCTACTTAATCACCTAGCGGTAGAACAGTGAGATAGGGCATTTACATGGCTGTACTCGTTGATCTGTTCTGTACCTGATCTTTTAGGACCGTGAGCGACTGGTTGTCATGTGAAAATCAACATTGGAGGTTATATGTCAGTCGCTAAAACAATAAAAAAACACCTGAACAACATTGAGGAATATACCTGTTGTTTGTTGCTTGCAAGCTTTGTCCTATTGCTGTTTACACAAATTATTACTCGTCAGTTTTTTGATTACTCTATCCCTTGGGGTGATGAAGTGGCGACCTACATGTTCGTTTGGTTTGCCTATCTAGGGGCTGTTGTTGCGGCCAAGATGTCGGCGCACAACCGAGTGAGCTTTCACTTTAAATTCTTTCCGCCAATCGTACAGACCGTGAGTGAAACCATCGCTGACTTCCTATGGCTCTGTTTCAACGGCTACTTCGTTTACCTCAGCTACGACTTCGTGTTCAACAAAATGAATCTGTTTTGGAAGTCTCAAACCACAGGTATCCCGATGAAGTACTTCTACATGATTTTACCTATCGCGTTTTCACTGATGATGATTCGAATTATCTGGAACAACTATGAGCGTTTATTTAAAGGCGCAACCAACGAAGATCCAGAAGTCAAAGAGCTGCGCAAAATGACGGCACAAAAGTCCGCGCAATAGTCATCACAGAGAATAGTCGTAATAGAGAGATGTAATAATGGAATCCTATTTAACTCTAATTTTATTTGGTGGCTTTTTAACGCTGTTAATCCTAGGCGCACCAATCACAGTATCACTGGCCGGCGCTTCGATGGCGGCCTATATGTTGCTCGACAAAAATCCCATCGCTTTAGTACAAATCGCGTTTACCTCGGTGGGCAACTTCCCACTAATGGCACTGCCAGCCTTTGTTCTTGCGGGTGCATTAATGGAGGCGGCGGGTATCTCCAAACGTCTGGTGGATATCGCAGAAAGCTTAGCTGGCCCCGTAACAGGCGGCCTTGGTGCGGCAACAGTAATGGCGTGTCTTTTCTTTGGTGCTATCTCGGGTTCAGGTCCGGCAACCACCGCAGCAGTAGGCATGTTAATGGTGCCTGCGATGGTTAAACGTGATTACGATAAGAGCTACGCTTCGGCCGTAACGGCTGCATCCGGAGGCTTGGGCATTATCATCCCGCCATCCATTCCTTTGGTTATCTTTGGTATCTCGGCAATGGGCTTAATGGCGCCACCAGAAGCCATTGCTCAACACGGCCAGTTTGCTTCCTTATCGATTCCAAAACTGTTTGTCGCTGGGGTTGTGCCGGGTTTCATTATGGCGTCGACACTAGTAGTCACTAACTATTTTATTGCTAAGCGTGAAGGCTATAAAGGGCTGACCGAAACGTGGTCGTTTGGCGATGTAAGGCACTACTTGCGCCGCGGATTATGGTCGATATTAGCGCCGTTCTTAATTCTTGGCGGTATCTACAGTGGCATGTTCACACCAACAGAATCAGCGGTTGTTGCGATATTCTATTCGTTGTTTGTGGGGCTTTTCATTCACCGAGAACTGTCGTTTAAAAGTGTGATGAAATCTCTGTCGACCACGACATGGATCACTGGGCGTGTGTTGTTGATCCTCTTTGCCGCTACCGTGTTTGGACGTTTGTTGATCGAGCAAAAGATCCCAGTAGTGGTGGCGGAATCGCTACTTAGTTTCACCGATAACATGTACATGGTGTGGGCGCTAACCATTACCTTGTTGTTGTTCATCGGCATGTTCATGGAAACCTTAGCGGCGATCATGATCATCGTGCCAGTGTTACTACCAATCATGTACATGCTAGGTGCTGATCCTACTCACGTGGGCATTGTGGTGGTGTGTACCTTATCGATAGGTTTTGCAACGCCGCCACTTGGAGAGAATATCTTTGTCGCCTCGGGCATAGGGGGCTCAACGGTTGAGCAGATCACCGCGAAGATCCATCCCTTTGTACTTGCTTCTGTTGTGGGTGTTTTCGTTATCGCTTTCTTCCCACAAATTACGCTTTGGCTACCGTCCTTAGTCGGCTATTAGGAGAGAGAACCATGAATTTATCCAGAATCATCCTCATTGGTTGTGCCGTTTTTGCTGTAGTGAGTGGCATTGGTTTACGTGCCGAACATTCTGAAACAGAGAAAGAAGCCAAGCCTGTAAACGTGCTCGATATTTCTGAACCACACGTTGTCAGTGATGCAGAAAGAAGAGCCAAAACTCTCCTTGCTAAAGCGGTAGTGCATGTTCAAAAGGATGGCGATGAAAGCGTTAAAGACTTTATGAGTGACCCTGAATATATCGATGGGGAGCTATATGTGTTTGCTTTGGGCATCGATGGCCAATTCCTTGCCAGCGGTGGCTCGTCAATGGTGCTGGTGGGCGACAGTGTTTTAGATACGCAAGACGTTTACGGCAATCCTTTTTTCCGAGAAATGATCACCAAAGCGGTACACAACGGTTTTGGTGAAGTGAAGTATCACTGGACGAATCCGACTGATCGTATGGGTGAACCGAAAACGACTTTCTTTGAGCGTGTGGGCGATGTGATTGTCGCTGTGGGTTATTACCCAGAACGTTCGAGTGCTGCTGAGGCTAAGAGTTTATTGGCGAGAGCGATGACCGCGATAGTGGAGTCAGAACAAGAGAGTTTAACGGAGTTCAATGACGCCGAAGGAAGTTTTGTAGAAGGAGACTTATATGTGTTTGTGATGGATATGAGCTCTGGGAAACTGCTGGCGCACGGGGTTTCTCCTGAGCTTGTCGGGCGTTCACACAACGAAATTCTAAGCCCTGACGATAAGCCAATTCTCACGGAGATGTTGAACCTTGCGAAAGAAAACGGCCGAGGTGTTTACACCTACCGATGGTTAAACCCGCTGTCGAGCAAAGTAGAAACCAAGCATACTTACTATCGAGTAATCGACAATAAGTTGGTTGGAGTGGGTTATTACACAAATTCAAACAACACGTAAACGTGTTTCTACTGAACCCTCAATCCAGTGAAATAAAGGGCTGGGGGCTCGAAATACTGGTTTGTGTAAAAAAGCGATTTAGTAAAATTCACAGTGTGTAATTTTTGTTGTGAAATTGTTTCAAAAATACAAGTAGTATGAAAAACATGGAAACCACACAGTAAAGAACAATTTTGAAAAGGGTCTATTGGGATGTTTGACCTAAATGAATTTAAAGCCGTACGAGGGATAGACTATGAATATGCTGACACTAGACAAAACAGAACTTCACAGAAACCATTCAACATTTATTGCTGAAGCTGTCTTTGCCGTCGAGATGGTGAAAGCAGACAAGCAACTCGAAAAACAAAAAATGGCGAAACAGCTGCTTGATACTCTATTTCCTCTAGAGACTGGTTCACATGAAGATGTAGTGAGCTACGAGATTGATTACCGACATGTTCAGGTTTATTTCAAAAACGGTGAACACACCGGCCTGAAACGCGCTAAGCATTTTGTAGCTTACACCGGTGACAAGTCTAAGCCTTCAGCAATCCTATTCCGCGATGAAAGCGGTACACACGTTGAAGTGACAATCGGCGCTCGTAAAGGCACAGGCCGTCTGGAGTTAGTTGATATTCAAGATGTCCAATTAGAGACGTGCACCACGTTTGGCCAAACTGAGGCTAGCCGTTCTTCAGGTATTCGTCACTGGGTGAGCTTAGTAAAAGGCGATGAAAGCGGCCGCCCGAATGCATCAAGTGAAGACAAAGAGTTCACGGCGAAGAATGGCGAAGACTACAACCTAGGTTTTTGCTTCGCGATCTAATGTGCTGTCTTTGAAATGTGAAGTGCTGCTCTGCTAATCGCAGCACTGACATCCTAACACTGATTTCTCTTTTACCTTTGGTAATTTCCCCGCCCCTATAGCGGGGCTTTTTTGTTAGAGCTATAAATAAATTGGGTGGTTAGTAAAATTATCTGTAGAAACTTTGAATGATATTTTACGGTGCGTTATTTTAATTTAATGCGCTGTATTTAAAGGTTTTTATTTGTTTATTTTATTCTGTTTTTATTGTCTCAACTATCATGGTTGACGGTGCTTTGGGTGACTATTGAGCAAAAACTCAGTCAAAATACTTCGTGCTGTGCTATTATGCGCGTCCTGGGATTGAGCCAGTAAGTCCATTTATCACCTTGCTCGGTGGTTTTTATCACGTTTTATTTTTGTGAAATGGCGAGCCAATCAAGTAGTAGTTGGATATGGAGAGCGTCCTTATATTCGTTGATTCGGATATGCGAACATCATAATTTATGAGTTTTAAATCAAAAAAATACAGTATTGATTCTACTGACTATCAAGTTGGTCAAGATAACGTCAGTAAATGGGGCATGGATGTCCATAACACAGTCTTCATAGCCTCAGTAGGCTTATCTCTTCTCTTTATCATCACTCTTCTTGCTCTTCCTCCTGCAGATGCCAAAGCTGCGATTGATTCTATCAAGGGTGCTGTTTTATCTAAGTTTGACTTCCTCTTTATGTGGGGAGCCAACATCATGTTAGTTTTTGCCGTTATTCTTGCATTCTCACCTTTGGGTAAAGTTCGCTTAGGTGGCGAAGACGCGACTGCGGATTATTCAATGTCATCTTGGATTGCGATGCTATTCGCAGCAGGCATGGGTATTGGACTTATTTTCTGGGGTGTTGCAGAGCCAACGGCGTTCTTCACCAACTGGTTCGGAACGCCACTCGATGCAGAACCTTTCACAGAAGCTGGCCGTGAATTGGCACTGGGTGCGACCGTATTCCACTGGGGTTTCCATGCTTGGGCTATCTATGGCATGACGGCACTTTGTCTTGCGTATTTTGTTTACAACAAAGGCTTACCGCTATCAATGCGTTCCGTGTTCTACCCAATTCTGGGTGAACGAGTATGGGGCAAAACCGGTGATGTGATCGACGTACTTACTGTACTGGTTACGTTGTTTGGTCTTGCGACCTCATTAGGCTTAGGTGGTACACAAGCAGCAAGTGGTATCAGCCACGTGTTTGGCTTGGAAAACAACATCTTCCTTCAGCAATCTATTATCGTTTTGATTATGGGCTTGGCGATCATCTCTGTTATGCGTGGTATGGACGGTGGTGTTAAGTTCCTTAGTAACTTGAACATGGTTATTGCGTTCGTATTCCTTGGTCTTATCGCTGTTCTGAACTTCACAACTGTGCTTGATTCTGTGGTGACTGCGGTAACGGGTTATGTGAAAAACATCGTTGCATTGAGCCAAAGTTCTGGTCGAGAAGACACAACATGGCTACATGGTTGGACTGTGTTCTACTGGGCATGGTGGGTTGCGTATGCACCATTCTTCGGTATGTTCGTAGCGCGTATTTCTAAAGGCCGTACGGTGCGTGAATTCCTACTTTGCGTACTGATTATCCCAACATTGGTAACATCGGCTTGGATGTCTATCTTTGGTGGCGTGGCTATCGAGCAAGTGATCAGTCATGTGGGGCAACTTGGCCTCGACCAAGGCATCACAGATGTATCTCTAAGCTTGTTCTACATGCTAGACGCATACCCGTTTGGTAGCATTCTATCTGTTATCGCTGTAGCACTGATCATCGTATTCTTCGTGACTACGCTAGACTCAGGTTCTATCGTTATCGATGGCATGACGGCGGGTGGTAAGCTTGAAGTACCAGTGAAACAGAAAGTGGTTTGGGCGGTTATCTCAGGCGCTATTGCAATGGTAATGCTGTGGATTGGTGGTACTCAATCTATTCAAGCTCTGCAATCGATCACGATCATTGCTGCACTGCCGTTTACGATCATTCTTCTTATTGGCTGTTTTAGCTTGTTGAAAGGTCTACTGACTGAAGTAGATAAAGGACAAGAAAACGTTAGTGAAACGACTAACTAAAGAACTCAAGCAGGGAGTTCATGAATGACTCCTGACTAAGCGTGATTTCAAAGCTCTCTTGCACAGTGTGCAAGGGAGCTTTTTTATGCCTGAGAAGAAATGGCAGGTAAGAGAAAGAGACAAAAAAAGAGCTAAAAGCGACTCGTCACTTGTGGCTCTTTTTTAGTTTTAGGGATTAGTTCTAAGGGACTAGCTACTAGCTATTGGCTTACGCGTTCAGTTCGTGCTGAATAACGTAATCCAAAGCACCGACTACCGCTGCAACCTGAGCGTCATTACACTCTTCGTCTGTCACTTTATCGCTGTCCGGGTAAACCTCTGTGGTTGTACCGTACTTACAGTCAGTCACACCGCCACATAAGCCAAGCTTCTTCATTGGGTAGTTAATCACACCATGTTGGGTAACTTCAGAACCAATGATCTTGCCGTCTGCATCTGCTGGCGCAATGTGCGTTACTTTTTCTACTGAAGCAATCACCGCCGCTTGGAATTCTGGCTGTGGATTTTCAGTATCGCCAACTGTGTAGAAGCCGTCTGGAATCATACCTTCAATGTACTCAATACCATCACGTGCTGCGAGTGCTGGTCGAAATTCTGTTTCGTCAGAATCTGTCGTTTCGTGTAGATCAACGTGAACCAAGACTTCTGGTAAAGAAGCGACTAACGCACGTAGGTTTGCTGATTCTTCTGCTGGCGTACCGTCATAGAAAGAGCGGTTTGGATCAACAGCATTTGGGTTCCAACGGTTAATCACTTCGTAACCCCAAGGGCTTACACAAGGTGCTACTACAATGTTGAAGTGCGCTACGTATTTCTCTGCTTGGGTCGCAGCAAATTTGATAGCGCCATGCACACCACTGGTTTCGTAACCGTGAACACCACCGGTTACCAGAATCGTCGGCTTTGACTCGTCCCAGTTTTTACTTTTGATTGCAAAAAGCGGGAAGCGAGCTTCATCGTAGCTCAATGCACCGTATTGCTCGATATCAAAGCGGTCTGCTAATGCTTGGATTTTTGGCACGACTTCTTGCTGGTATTCACGCTTAACGGTTCTTTGAGCGAACCATGCTTGACGTTCTGCTTCTTGCCATCTTTGTCCTGGCTTACCAATTGGGTAGGAGTATTCACTTTTCATCTATACTTCTTCTTTTATGTTCGCGAAAGATGAGGACAGACTAGTCCTGTCTAGCTGATCCGGCAATAGAAAACACAACTTGTGACTCTATTTTTTACAGACTCATAACTTTGACGAGTGAATTGATGGTGTTACATTTTATCAATTGTTTAATCCCTTAAAAGAGACCATAAAATGGCTGGAGCAAGTTTATTAACGCTACTGGATGACATTGCAACCGTATTGGATGATGTCGCACTGATGTCTAAGGTCGCAGCGAAAAAAACCGCTGGTGTGTTGGGGGATGATTTAGCGCTGAATGCCCAGCAGGTATCCGGTGTTTCTGCTGAGCGAGAAATCCCAGTGGTATGGGCGGTTGCCAAAGGCTCATTTAAAAACAAGCTGATTTTGGTGCCCGCGGCATTATTGATCAGTGCCTTTATTCCTTGGCTGATCATGCCTTTGCTTTTGATTGGTGGTCTGTTTCTTTGTTTTGAGGGCGCAGAGAAAATCTTAGAGAAGCTCTTTCCTCATGCTCATCATGATGATGAAAAGGGGGAAGATACGAGTACTGGTGAATCCATAGAGGAATACGAGAAGAGAAAGGTCGCTGGCGCGATTCGTACCGACTTCATCTTATCGGCGGAAATCATCGTGATAGCACTGGGTACTGTGACGGGTACAAGTATCCTTACTCAGATTCTTGTCGTGAGTTTGATTGCGGTAGTGATGACGATTGGTGTTTATGGCTTAGTGGCAGGGATCGTTAAGTTGGACGATTTAGGCTTCTATCTGCAGCGAACATCGAATGGAAGTACCATGAAAACTCAATTGGGTAACGGGCTAGTCGCGTTTGCGCCCAAGTTAATGAAGACGCTTGCTGTGGTCGGTACTGCAGCGATGTTCTTGGTTGGCGGTGGCATTGTGGTGCACAACGTTCCTGCGATTCATCACTTAATTGAGCCGATTATTATGGATTTTCGTGGACATACGATAGCGACAGCGGTGGTTCCAACTCTGTTGAACGGTGTTATCGGCGTCTTAGCTGGATTGATCGTCGTTGCTGTTTGGACTGTGATTGGAAAAATTCGCGGTAAGTAATCGCTCATTATTGATCTTAATAAAACCCTCTCTCCACGAGACGAAAAGGGGCACCATAATAATTATGGTGCCCCTTTTAATCTAATGGGTCGTGTTTAATTAACACCACGCTCTTATTTTGCAATATAAGCGCTTATTTACCGACTAAGCGTTTATTTTACAGACCAAGCAATCGTCTCGCCGCCACGGATTGGCACAACGATGTCTGAACCAAAAGGCATCGTTTCAGCAACGTTCCACTCTTCTTTAACAAGAGTGATGGTGTCCGTGTTACGTGGAATACCGTAGAAGTCAGGGCCGTTGTGGCTTGCAAACGCTTCTAGGTTCTCAATCTTACCTTCTAAGTCGAACACTTCTGCGTACAGTTCAACGGCAGCGTGCGCTGTGTAAGAACCCGCACAACCACATGCTGACTCTTTTGCGCCTTTTGCGTGTGGTGCAGAGTCTGTACCCAAGAAGAACTTCTTGCTGCCGCTTGTTGCCGCTTCGATAAGTGCTAACTGGTGAGTGTTGCGCTTCAGGATAGGAAGGCAGTAGAAGTGTGGCTTAATGCCGCCAACCAACATGTGGTTGCGGTTGTAAAGCAAGTGGTGAGCAGTAATGGTTGCCGCTACGTTGTCGTTCGCGTTTTTAACGAAGTTTGCAGCATCAGCAGTTGTGATGTGCTCTAGAACAATCTTCAGGTTAGGGAAGTCGTTCACAATCGGCGCTAGCACGGTGTCTAGGAATTGCTTCTCACGGTCAAAGATATCAACATCGTGAGTGGTTACTTCACCATGAACCAGTAGCAACATATCCACTTCTTGCATGGCTTCTAACACGTGGTAAATCTTTTGAGCCGAAGTTACACCTGAATCCGAGTTAGTCGTCGCGCCTGCTGGGTAAAGCTTTGCAGCGACTACTGCACCAGACTCTTTCGCTTTGCGAATTTCGTCAGGTGTTGTGTTGTCTGTCAGGTAAAGTGCCATTAGAGGCTGGAACTGCTCGCTTGGCTGCTCTGCCATGATGCGTTCACGGTAAGCAAGAGCCATTTCGGTATCGGTTACCGGTGGGATGGTATTTGGCATGATTAACGCTCGACCATTGTAGCGGCTGATATCGCGCACTGTATCTTTTAATACTTCGCCATCGCGTAGATGAACGTGCCAGTCGTCAGGACGAGTAATCGTAAGTTGTGTCATTGAAGGCTCCCACCATTTGAAGTGTTATGTAGTTGGAGCCTAAACTCGGCGAAATCTGTGAAAGCAATCGCTTACGTTTAGGCGACAGGATGATAGTGGAAAAGCACTTTCATTTCATCCTATTTTTAACTCTTCAGGGTTAGGAGCTTGTTTTTCTTCGTATTTTATTCGGTATTTAATTTTGAGGACGAGCTATCGAGTCGCCACCCAAAGCCCGTGGATCATTCCTGGCACCCAGAAGAAGAAGGTCAGGATGATGTTAATCAGCAGATCTTTACCTGCACCACGAGCGAAGAACACACCAACAGGCGGAAGCAGTACACATAAAATGATAATGACGAGTTTGTTCATGATAAATCCTTTTTATTCAATGAAAGTTCAATGCAGTAATTGTGTTCAAAGTATAGAACGTATGGAGAGTGTTACTGCATTGCTGCCTTAATGTATCAAGGTAGAAAGCTAAACATCTCAAGATAATAGCTTAGTATCAAGTGTTTAGTAGCTGCCAGTTTATCTATTTATAACCATTTGTTAGCATTGGGACAAACAACAAAACATTGGAATCGTTATGTCGCAGTCACCTCTAGATCGAAAGGCTTCAGAGCAAGCTCCTTCCTTATCTCAAATCAATGTGTTTCCGGTTAAATCAGTGGGCGGCATTGCGCTTTCTTCTGCTTGGGTTGAAAAACAAGGTCTCACTTTTGACAGACGTTTCATGCTGGCATTGGCTGACGGCTCAATGGTTACAGCGCGCAAGTACCCGAAGATGGTTAAGGTCTCTTCAAGTTTGCAGCCAGACGGTTTGATTTTTACTTATGAAGGTAAAGAGCCACTGCGTCTGAAATATGCAAACTTCAAGATGCAAGAAGCGCCTGCAACGGTGTGGAAAGACAGCTTCACGGCATACACGACATGTGATGAAGCAGATGATTGGTTCAGTGACGTGTTGGGTGTTCGTGTTGAGTTACTGTTCTCTGGCGAGCAATCAAATCGTGTCCGAGAAAAGCTTGGTCAGAATGTCAGTTTCGCTGACGGCTATCCAATGTTGGTGATTAGCCAAGCCTCTCTAGATGAGCTCAATCGCCGCAGTCCTGAAGTCCATTCGATGGATCAGTTCCGTACCAATTTTGTTGTATCCAATACCGAAGCCTTTGCTGAAGATGGTTGGAAGCGTATCCGTATCGGCGAGGTTGAATTCGAAGCGGTGAAACCTTGTGAGCGTTGTATCCTAACGACAGTAGATGTTGAGAGCGGCGAATTCAGAGCGACAAAAGAGCCTCTTAATACCTTCTCTACATTCAGAGCGAATGAGCGTGGTGGCGTATTCTTTGGTCAAAACCTTGTGGCAAAAAACGAGGGTTTGATTAAAGCGGGTGACGTGGTTGAAGTTCTCGAAACCAAAGAGAAAGAGCATTATGAAGACACTTGGGTCGAGTCTTTGCATTTAACCTGTGTTGAACGTGAAGAGATCGCTCGCGACTTTACAACGTTTTGGCTAGAACCAGCGAAAGAGAACCACTCACTACCAAGTTACCAGCCTGGGCAGCATCTACCGATTGAGATGGTGATTGATAGCGAGAAGGTTTCTCGTCGTTATACGTTATCTTCTAGCCCATCACGCGCAGGCCGTTTGGCGATTTCTGTGAAGCGAGTGGACGATGGTCAAATCTCTAACTGGTTAAATGATCACTTCCAAGTGGGTGATACTTTGGTTGCTCAAAATCCAGATGGTGCGTTCTACTTAGAAGCGAATCCAACTCACCCGTTATTGCTTTTGTCTGCAGGCAGCGGTATTACGCCAATGCTGTCGATGCTTCGCTACCTAGCCGACCATGGTCAAATTGATGACGTGGTTTTCTATCATCAATGCAGCAGCGAAGAAGACATCCCTTATCAAGCTGAGATTGACCAGATCGCCAAAGAGCACGAAGGCTTAAGTGTGATTTATTCATTGAGCCAACCAACGAAAGAGTGGGATGGTTTGTCTGGACGTTTGAGCGTGTCTCATGTCGCTAAAATTGAAGATCTACACAAGCGCCAAGCGTTCGTGTGTGGCCCTGACGGTTTTATGGATAATGCAAAGAAACTGCTGATTCAAATGGGGCTCAACCCTCAGCATTACCATCAAGAAGCGTTTGGTGTGGCTCAGTCTACCGAAGAGGCGGTGAAGCAGCTGCAGCTAAGTGTCAATGGCTACCTGTTTGAAGGTAATAACCAATCAACCCTGCTAGAGCAAGCTGAGTCGGCCGGTGTGTCTATTGCTTCAAGCTGCCGTGCTGGTTTCTGTGGCGCTTGTAAAGTGACCCTTGAGTCAGGGCAAGTTCATCAACCGGATGTACCAGCATTGCAAGAGCATGAACGTAATATGGGTCAGATACTGGCATGTTGCAGTGTGCCTCAAACCGATATCGAAGTTGTTGATTAATGGCTAATTAAGTCATTCCCTTCATAAAATAGAAAAGGCCGGAAGTTGAACTTCCGGCCTTTTTAATTTGAGATTAACTTAAAGCATTAATCGTAGATCGTCGGGATTGGTTGACGCTTGTGTTGTGTTGCTTTGTAGATGCCCACTAAGCGGTCAGACACGTCTTGAGGCACTTCTTTGCCTTCAAGGAAATCATCAATCTGATCGTAAGAAAGGTTCAAGGCTGCTTCATCGGCTTTTTGTGGATCAAGCTCTTCTAGATCAGCGGTTGGCACTTTTTTAACCAGTAGCTCTGGAGCGCCCAGTGTTGCTGCTAGTTCACGAACTTGACGCTTGTTCAGGCCAAATAAAGGCGCTAAATCACATGCACCGTCACCGTGTTTGGTGTAGAAGCCAGTGATGTTTTCTGCTGAATGGTCAGTACCAATCACAAGGCCGCCAACGTAACCTGCAATTTCGTATTGTGCGATCATGCGAGCGCGAGCTTTCACATTACCTTTCACAAAGTCGATTTTTGCTGAGTCTGTTGGTAGTAAGCCTGTACCTTCAAGCGCAACGTGAGATGCAGCGTGAAGCCCATCAACACCCGCTTTGATGTTTACAGAAACAGATTGAGAAGGCTGAATGAAAGACAGCGCAAGTTGCGCTTCGTCTTCATCTTTTTGTTCACCGTAAGGTAGGCGAACTGCGATGAATTGGTAGTCGTTGCTACCAGCAGTTTCATTAAGGCTATCAACGGCCATTTGTGCCAAGCGGCCACAGGTCGTTGAGTCTACACCGCCACTGATACCAAGGATCAGGGACTTGCAGCCAGACTGTTGAAGTTTCGTTTTGATAAAGTCCACACGACGAGTCACTTCGAAGTGAGGGTCAATTGAAGGTAGTACGCGCATTTCGTCACGAATTAACTGTTCCATTCGTATTCCTTTCCTGCAAGCAAATTAAAAATCTAGTGTTATCATACCTAAATCATTCGATTTAAAAACCTCTTTGCACAAGCTTAGAAAGAGAAGGCAGTAATTAATAATGGAAAAAATAGCCATTTTCGGTAGTGCGTTTAATCCGCCGAGCTTAGGGCATAAAAGTGTGATTGATTCACTGGCTCATTTCGACAAGATTCTTCTGGTTCCAAGTATTGCCCATGCTTGGGGAAAAGAGATGCTAGACTTTGATACGAGATGTCAGTTAGTTAACGCATTTATTAGTGATCTTTCACTGGATCAAGTGGAGCTTTCTTTGATCGAAAAGAGCCTATTTACCCCAGGTGAAAGCGTCACGACTTTTGCAGTGCTCAGTGAACTTCAAAAGTTACATCGTGACGCTGAACTGACGTTTGTGATTGGCCCAGATAACTTCTTTAAGTTCTCATCTTTCTATAAATCAGATGAGATTACCGAGCAGTGGTCTGTAATGGCTTGCCCTGAAAAAGTCAAAATTCGTAGTACAGACATTCGTAATGCGTTGATAAGTGGAAGCGATGTATCAAAACTGAGCACTAAGTCAGTTACAAAGATGTTGCAAGATAGTGGTCTGTATACAATAATGTAGATTCATTAATTCAAGAGGTCTGATGACTATGCTAAAGCGCGCGATACCAGCGACGTTGTTGATAACAGCATGCAGTATGCCTGCATACGCTGAATGTGACTTTTTTAGCTTAGATTCGATCATGCTGACTTCTAGTGACGATAATTGCTTGGACTTTTCTTCGAGTATCGAGTCTTTTGGCCAACGTATGATGGAAATCAGTGGGCTGAGCGATGATGAACCAGAAAGTACACCTGATTATTGGTCTGATTGGGTTCTTCAAAGTAAAGACGCACCACTACTGACACAAAGCATTGAATCAAACTATGTAGGTTTGGGGATGTGGTTTCCCGAAGATCTGGAAGACGAGCAGTATGATATGTCGACGGAAGAGTGGTTGATGAATCATGGTCTTCAACTCAGCATCGGTTTTGGTGAGAAAGTAGAAGGGCAGCCGCGTATGCGCTTTGATTATCGTTGGCATGACTCACGTGACGCCGACCTAATGATGCAGGTTGAATTGCCATTTTAGACAGGTAGTGACATAGATAGATTGCTATCTATGTAAAAACACTAAGAATTAAAAAAGCCGCAAAAACTCAGTTTTTGCGGCTTTTTAGTATCTGGCTTATTAGTTTAAATACCAACTCTCACTTACCGCCAAGCTATAAATCTTCACCAAAAACAAGCATACACAGTTGCTCGAACTCTTCCTCTTTACCTGAGAACAGATCATCAATCACAAGTGAACGTTTTTGGCCTGACTGCATACGTTTCTTTGCTTCTCGCATCACCATCACCAGAGTGTGCTCTTGTGGTAGGTTTGAATCATCAATGTTCCATTGATTGAATCGCTGAGAAAGCGCACTTTCGCAAAGCAGTGGTTTAAACGACAGCACTTCTTGCTTCAATACAGAAAGCATATCTTTAAACGCTTGTTCCGTATTATTGGCATTGGAAGCGCGAGCTTTGGTCTGCTCTAGCTTTTCTAATAGTGCCGAAGAGAGGTTAGTTTGCGTAATGTACCCCGCTTGTCTTGGGAATGAATCCGTCAAACGTACAGAAAAGTCGACACGGCTAATTTGAGTGTTTGGGAAGTAAGTCAACGAAGTTAAGCAGTCAAAGGGAATCCAAACGCTTTGGCCAGGTTCAACAGCGTACTCTTGCTTACCCAGTTTGATCAAAACCAAGCCACTTTGAACCGATACAAGGCTATGTTTTAGTACTTTCTTGCGTGGTGTGATCACCAAGTGTGAAAAGTAAGCCGATGTATATTCAATAGCGAAGTTCATAGATAGTACCTTAATTTTGGGGCGTCAAGATTACCGTTAATCTTAAAGAATGCCAACAATAACAGGGGATTTTCACTGTTTCTGGTCTGACCTTGTCAAAAGTATGGGCTCTGTAGCTGCGAGAAGTCAAAACAACGCGTAGAATGAGCCAGCTTTTTATTATATGAATGAAAAAATGACCTCTCCAACCGATCCATATGTTGATATTCGTCCTTACGGCGATGATGAAATTCCAGCGGCACTAAACCGTCTTATTAATGATGAAGAATTTATCAGTGCAATCTTGCACTATCGTTTTTCAAACCATGCGTCTTGGTTCAAAGCATTAATGAGCCCTATTTTACGTGTGTACTTAAAAATGAAGTGGAGCAAGCTGACCAGCGTTGAATCCATTCAAATTGAAGTGAAAAAGTACTTACGCGATACATTGGCTAAGACGACCCAAGGTGTGACATACACTGGCGTAGAGTCACTGGATGCGGATCAAGCTTACCTGTTTGTATCGAACCATCGTGACATTGCTATGGATCCTGCATTAGTAAACTACGCCCTGCATCAAAACAACCATCAGACTTGTCGTATCGCTATTGGTGATAACCTGCTGAAGAAACCATGTGCGACGGAGTTGATGCGTTTGAACAAGAGCTTCATCGTAAAGCGTTCTTTGAAAGGACCGCGTGAGATGATGAAAGCACTAGGGCAGCTGTCTTCTTACATTAAGCATTCTTTAGAAACGGGCAACTCAATCTGGATCGCTCAAAAGGAAGGTCGCGCTAAAGACGGTAACGATTTTACTGAGCCAGCAATCTTGAAAATGTTTCACGTTGAAGGACGTAAGCAAAAAATTGCTTTCCCTGAATATGTGAAGTCATTGAAGATCGTTCCTGTGGCTATTTCTTACGAGAACGACCCATGTGACACAGCTAAAGCGATAGAGCTTTTCGAAAAAGACGTAAACGGTAGTTACGAAAAGGGTGAGTTTGAAGATATCGAAAGTATCATTCAAGGCATCATCGGTAATAAAGGACGCGTTCACGTCGGCTTCGGTCAGGTTATCGACCAAGATTTTGATACGCCTGAAGCTCTTGCTGAAGAGATCGATCGTCAGATCCACGATAACTACAAGCTGTTCCCAGTTAACTTGCTAGCAGCGGAAAGAGAAGACGAGTCGATTACAGCTGCGGTTAAGCAAGAGTTTGAAGAGAAGTTATCGACTTTGCCACAAGGCGCTCGTCAATACTTGATCGATAGCTATGCGAACCCAGTGAAGAATATCGGCTAACGAGTGTTAGCAAACGAGTTCATTGATGGAACTGAAAAAGGAGCCTTAGGCTCCTTTTTTGTTGCTGACCATCTGCTTTTAAGACCTAAAGTTTGGGTTGAACTATCGAGCGACGGCGCCACCGAGTTCTAGGTTGGTTGGCCATGTGGTTACAGTGTTGCCGCCTAGATAGATGTTGCCTTTGACTGTCATGGTATCGGGAAACGTTGTGATCCCAGAACCACCTATATATAAGTCACCATCAATGATTATCCCGTTTGGTAGTTCTGTTAAAGGCGTACGAATCACGCTCAGATCGCCTTTCACTCTAAAGCCATTAGGTAGCCTCTGAAGTGGAGTATCAGTGAGGTTGATAAAACCACCCACTCTTACGCCTCTTGGCCAGCTGGTGATTTTGCTGCCAATTAAGTCGGCGTAGCCTTTTATCTTAATTCCAGTCGGAACTCGAGAGAGCTGGCTGTTAGAGCCTTTGAGGCTACCGTTAACTTCTAAGCCTTTAGGCAGGCGAGTGATCGCTGTGTTCTCTATATTTAGATTGCCATCAACAATTAACCCAGTGGGTAGTGATGTATAAGGCTTATTTCGTAGATATAAGTTTCCGTAATTGTCGAGATGGTTCAATATTTGATACTGATCGAGTGGTTCTGCAGTCACATTTGTTATGGTTAAAGAACCAATAATAAGTGCAATTATTCGGAGCATAACGAGCTTCTTATTACGATAGACGTTAACACTATAATGAAAAAATTATTCTCGCATAGTGTTTTACTCATTTGTTGGTAGGTAAATAGGAATCAGAGACAATGAAAGGTAAATCTATGATTCGAATAAAGCGTCAAATTCTGACAATTTTTGTGATTTTATCCGCGGTGCTTTGCTCAATATCAGCAAGTGCTAATAAAATAATATCAACGCCAGCAAAGGCGGCAGTCGTCGTCACTCAGAGTGGTTCACAGCAACGAGTTTGTTATTACAATGATAGGGCATATAGTGTCGGTGCTATCGTTGAGGTGTCGGGTGTTGTGATTAAATGTGCGGCTGAAAATGACTTTGAGACTAATGGTGCTCTAGGTTGGGTTGAAATAATAAAAAAAGACGAGCAATAAACTCGTCTTTTAATAGTGTGCGTGTAAGTGCTTATATTAGCGAGCTAGAGAGCGAGTCTTAAGTTCGAAAATAATCTTTTCAGCGCTTACTTCAAATTTAAAGCGTGCATGCAATTCTGTGCTTTCTTCAGTCATCTCTGACGCTTCAAATTCAACATTGCTAGACACTTGCTTTGCTAACTCAACGTACTTAGCGAATTCAGCTTCAATAAGGGCTTTAGAGTTACCGTAAACTGTTACCTCAGCAACATCGTCGCCTTCTTTGATGATGAACCCGATTTCGCCCGCGCAGCCGCAAGCTTCACATACGTCGTTGTTACCAATATCTTGGCTCATAAATAATCCTCTTACAAAATCTGAGGTTATTCTAACGAGCAATTTGAACTGTATCTACAAAAATTAAAATCTTTGAACTAATTTGCATTGGTATGCTATGTTGTTTGTTACGGGGTTAAATGAATATGTACATTCGCGCCGACAAATATGTATGTGATCTATCTCATGTTTTGTTGAAAAGCAGTGTCATTAATTTGTTAGAATATCATTCAGTTAGTTGCGTCGTGACTAATTTTATAAGACTATCTATTGCTTGATAGGTATTTATACAATGAATTTATTGTTGGGTATTTGATATTCTAAGTAGTTATTTTAGATTAACCACTTAGAGCGGTAAGGTTACTTTCGAAGAATAATTAGACAAAGTGCCCAAAGAGGCAGCACTGTAAAGTTGTTTATGCGAAGTACTGGTGGGTATTTTAATGGAAATACTTGCGAAAAAATGCCTTGCTCACATAATGCTGATAACAATTTTCATTCTGACTTCATTTGATTGAGTTAGATGGATTTACAAAGAGAAGAGCCTGAATATGCCAAAGCGTAGTAAAGAAGATACAGAAATCACAATCCAGAAGATCATGGATGCCGTTGTAGACCAGTTACTAAGGTTGGGTTACGACAAGATGTCATACACGACGTTGAGTCAACAAACAGGCGTTTCTCGTACAGGTATTAGTCATCACTTTCCAAAGAAAACGGATTTTACTGCTGCTCTAGACGGTCGTATTTTCAAGATGTTCATGGAACACATTGACTTCGAAAATGGCCTTGACGCATTTTCAGCTAGCTGGGTTGCAGCACTTGAAGACGCTGAGTTCCTAGCAATCTTACGTTTACTTTTCCATCATATCGTTACTGCTGAGAGCGCTCATGAGTTCGCTGCAAACGGTATTGATCGTCTATACAAGCTGACTGAAACTCAGTTTGGCGATTCTAGCGGTAAAGAACTTGAGTGGTTGATTGGTAAATCATTGATTCGAATGAGCCAATAATCAATACACAATGAAAGAAGCTCCTACGGGGGCTTTTTTTGTGCCTGCAATTTCATTTATCTCGCTCTTTTTCTCTTGCTCTCACACCGTTGCCGCTAACTGTATTTAGTTCCAAATGAAGTTATTTCTTTTCTTTTTAAATGCTTACGTTTGCCTCTTATATTCAATCTTAGTTGCAAAAAACTAAGCAACACTAACTGATACTGTTTATTTCTAGAGCCTCAAACGCTCGGAGTGAGACGTTGTGGGGTTCATTGCTATGGTTGCTAATAAAATTGAGTTTCAGGCGAGAGAGAGGCTATGAGCCAATAAAAAGCCTCGAGAAAATCGAGGCTTAGAATGACTTAACTGTTATTAGGAACGAATACTCAAAATGAGTGGGTTCTAAATCGAGTCTATTGGGCGGGGTGAACCTGAGGGAAGCTCATGGTTGGGTGCTTTTCTACTATACTTTTGTAGCCGTATACATCCTCAATCATTGAAGGTTGAAGTGCCTCCCAAGGGCTGCCATCACATACCAAGCTACCGTCTTTTAATACTACGAGTCGATCAGAATATTGAGCGGCTAGGTTTAGGTCGTGCAGAACCACGATAACGGCGGCATTGTGGTTGTCGGCTAGCTCTCTCGCGATCTTTAAGGTGTTGTGCTGGTGGGCAAGATCCAGTGCTGATGTGGGTTCATCAAGCATCAAGATACATTGATCGCCAGAGTGGTGGAGTTGAGTTAATACTCGAGCCAAGTGAACTCGCTGTTTTTCACCGCCAGATAGCGAAGGGTAGAGTCTTTCACTTAGGTGAGTCACATCAGCAACATCCATTTTTTGGCTAGCAATGCTGGTCAGCTTCTTGTTGGATTCTTGCAGAGGTATACCACCAAGCTCAACAACTTCATGTGCCAAAAAAGGGAAGGTCAAGGTACTGTGTTGAGGAAGCATAGCCAAATGTTTCGCCAACTTGCGTGAAGGCCACTTGTCTTTGACATGTCCAAAATACTGGATATCACCCGTGCTCGATATCTCCTGACATAAAGCTTTCAGCAGCGTGCTTTTTCCTGCGCCGTTTGGCCCAAGCAATGTGGTTACCTTTCCTGCTTCAATCTCAATAGAAACGCCATCTAATATCACTTTGCTGCCGAACTTCACTTCGATGTCGGTTGCTTTTAACGCTGCAGGAAACATTAAAGGATTCTCCCTTTCTGTTGGAATAGTAGATACAAGAAGAATGGAGCGCCGATGATAGCTGTGACAATACCCACTGGCAGCTCTGCTGGTGCCAGTACAACGCGTGAGAACATGTCTGCGGCTGTTAACAACAATGCGCCTAGTACCGCAGATAGTGGTAGAAGAACTCGGTGGTCAGGCCCTGCCAACATACGACCTAAATGAGGTATCACTAGGCCAATAAAACCAATCATGCCAGACAGGCTCACCGTGATACCAACGCCTGCGGCAGTCAGTAGAATCAGCTGTCGTTTCAGTTTTTGAACTGGAATGCCTAGGTGTTGCGCTTCTGATTCACCTAAGAGTAAGGCATTCAAAGACATTGCTTGGCGGTAAAAAACGACAAACAGACCAACGAGAGTAACTGCAGCGAGCAAGATACCCGACCACTTGGCACCTGCCAGAGAACCCATCGACCATAGCGACAGGTCACGTAGCATTTGATCATCTGCGATGAAGTTTAAGAAGCCAATCCCTGCACCTGAAAGTGCGCTGATCGCCACACCTGCTAATAGCATGATAGTTACTGAGGTGCCGAATTTGCCAGTACCAAGTTTGTAAACCAGCAATGTGGTTAGAGCGCCGCCCAAAAAGGCAAACACAGGCACTGCGGCAAAGTTCATGAATGCCGGGTATTGAAGTGAAAGCTCAGAAAACAAAACAATAGCTAGCGCTGCCCCTAAGGCCGCACCCGCAGATACGCCAATGATGCCAGGCTCGGCAAGTGGGTTTCGAAATAACCCCTGCATGACCGCGCCACATAAGGCGAGGATTGCACCAATCAACATGCACAAAATGGTTCTAGGTAAGCGGATCTCTTGGATCACTAAGTTGATGTGGGGGGCTAAGTCATTGTTTCGGTTAATTAAGCTTGTAGCGCTGTCCGCCAAGCTGATGTTCATTGGCCCAACAGTGATTGAGTACAGCGCGACAAAGGCTAGGGTTGCACCTAGGCCTAACATCGATGTTTTCAGTGGGACAGATCGTAACAACATAAAGGGCCTCAATATCTATCGCTAACTTTAATTCCTTGTACCAACAACGTGAGTCTGTGGATAAAGGGAAGTGGGATAGCGATAGCAGAAATAGGGTAGTCGAGTTATAGCGGATAGATAAGTGCGTTTAGTCGTTTCGCTTCTGAAAGGCTTTCCAGACCAAGTCCGCCCACTAAAGCGCTGCCATTAACCGTGATGATTTGCTTGTTCATACCTGCAGGAGTTGCCGCTAACATAGGCAACGATTTAAGGATGGCGTCAGCTCCGCCCATTTTTTGGTAGCTACGACCACTGACTAGGATCACATCTGGTTGCATTTCTACCAGTGATTCCATCGATAGTGGCTTGTATGACGTAAGGCTTTGAGCGGCAGGGTTCACACCGCCAGCCAATTCAATGATCGCGTTTGGTGAAGTCTCACCACCGGCAACGTTCGCAGGACGACCTTCATGCAGCAATAAGAAAAGCACCTTCTTCGCTTCGTTGCTTGGTACTTGGTTCGCTTTCAGTGCAGCAATCTTCTGATTTACTTCAGCTTTAACTTGCTGTGACTGTGCTTCGGTATCGGTAATCTTGGCGATTTGGTCGATGCGCTTTAATAACCCTTCAACATTTGCTTCGGTATTGACGATTTCTACATCGACCCCTGCCGATTTTAATTGAGAGATCGCGTTGTCTGGTCCCATTTCATCAGAACCAATCAGTGTGGTTGGCTCTAGGGCAAGTAAACCTTCCGCAGACAGGTTTCTGTGGTAGCCAATCTTTGGTAGGTTTTCAGACTGAGGGAAGCGACTGGTTACATCAATACCCACCAACTGTTCTTCTGCGCCAAGGGCTAAAACTAATTCTGTAACGGCACTGCCAGCACTTATGATGCGAGGTTGTTCAGCGTCGTTGGCCATTGTGGGTGATGCGCTAAGTGCCAGGCTGATTGCTGCTAATGAAAGGAAGAGTGTCTTGGTCTTTAATTTATTGAGCACGTTTAAGTTGTTCATAATATTTATCTTTATATTTTCTTCTTGTATCGCGAAGATACTCAGTGAGCAGTCCGTTCGCATTGTGAGTTCGAATCGATAGAGAGGTTTAGTTCTGGCTTTTTAGTCTCACCAATCAATAGCTAAACCTTCTGAAAATTGAGTGTTGTTCTAGCCATCGTCAGTGAGCAATTGAGTCGCTGGTATTCCGTTCTCTTGAAGGAATGAAAGCAACTTCACTAGGTTCTCCACGTTGGCAGCTTTATCTGCGCCAATGATGATCGGCTTTTTATCCGCAGAACCTGTCTCTTCTAACAAGGCTATCTTGAAATTTTCCCAGTCGATGTACTCTTGGCCGTTAATCGCCCAGTAGGGTTCGTGGTCTAAAATATTGACACTAATCGAATCTTTGTGGACTTCAGAAACGTTTTTGACATCCGAGCTTGGCAGCTCAACTTCTAGCGATTCCAGCTTTACCGATGCAGTAAGCAATAGGAAAACCATCACGATAAAAATGATGTCGAGTAACGGCGTTAAGTCAGGAGCCAGGCTCTGTGTGTTCGATGAGTGGGGCGTTTTAATCATGCTTGGCTCACATCACCGATAGAGGTTTTGTTGTCAGGCTTACCTTGAGTATCATCGGATTGATTCGTTTGAATCGACATGCCTTCTAGCCACACATTCACATAGTTCAGAGTATGTTCTAACTGAGCAAGCACTCGGTCAGCCCAAAGGCCTAATAGTTGTGCACCTGAAATAGCAGGAAGTGCAATCATCAAGCCTGCGGCAGTCGTTCTCATTGCTAATCCAAGACCGTCTGCCAAATCATTGGGCGTGATGCTGCCTGTTGTCGCGGCAACACCTTTGAACATTTCAATAAGGCCAAGTACCGTGCCAAGCAAGCCGATGAGTGGGCTGATCACGCCGATCAAACCAAGCAGTCTTAAACCTGCATGAAGCTGGTGGCGTTTTTCTTGTAGCCAAATGCCAGCAGCATCTTCACGCAACCCTTTTGAGAAAGAGTGGTGAGCAAGCAACATTGACACGCCCTTGTACAGTAGCGGGCGTTTATCTGAAATCGACTGAGCAAGCGCTTCAATCTCTTTACTGTTGGTTGGTGAGATTTGGTTTAGCTCACGACGAATGGCTCGTTTGCCCACACCAATGCTGAGCATGACTTGGAATACACGCTCTGCGATGATCATTGCTGTTAGTGCTGAACAGATAAGAAGAGGCCAAGTCATTAAGCCCAGCTGATCTTGTAAGTAACTGATTTGTTGCATGATTAATCCAACCTAAAACGAACAGGTATTTGTACTCGGTGAGCAATCGCTCGACCATTGACAGTATGAGGTGAGAATTTCCATTGTTTAATGGCGTCTAAAGCGGCGTTATCGAGCATTAGTGCGCCTGATGAGTTTACTAATGCTTGTTTAATTTGTTTGCCTTCTGCGTCTAACCAGATCTCATAAGTTGCAACACCTTCAACGCCACGACGTCTGGCTTGGCGAGGATAATTCGGCGGTGTAGGGCGTGCAGAAAAAGAAGGCTTAGTGATTAGCACTGGCTCTTGGTTTGATACGCCTTGGTTTACTTCCTGAGGTTGGTTGGCAGACTCGTCCATATTCTTATCGACTTTCTTGTCGGCCAACTTCTCTGCTTGAGTGGCTGGTTTCAGCTCTGGGTGTTCTCTTTTAACTACCTTTTTCTCAGTCACTGGTTTCTTTTGAACTAGCTTTTTCTCGACGACCTTCTTCTCAATTACTTTTTTCTCAACTTTCTTTGACTGAGGCTTATTGGTGAGTGCTTTTTTCTTTGGGGTTGGCTTAGCTTGCTTTGGCTCAACCGTTTTTGGTTCGACTGGTTTAGGTTCGGCTTGCGAGACTGTTTCTTTTACTGGCTCTGGTTCAACAGGTTCTGTGATTGTTTTTTGCTGAGCTTGTGAAGGAATGCTCTTAGGAGTGAAGTTGATCGATACCGTGCTCGATTGGCTACCTGCAGGCATCGCAAATACTTTGGATTCTTGAGCGACAAACAACAACGCTGCATGAATCACTAACGATGCTCCGCCTGCAATAACATATCTAGGAACGTTCACAGTCAATCCTTTACCAAATCAAAATTCTGTATCGGATTATTGCTTAGAATCTAAATAAGATCAATTATCAATTGCATTATCATTTGCGTGTATCTATGCTTCTCTCAGTTTTTAGCGAATAGTCTTCCAGGCTTTGCTATGTAAGTGTTTAGAGAGATTATATGAGTCTTGATATTTATAAATTTGACGAATCAATCTTGGGTGTTTCTAGCCCTGATCCGCTTCGTTTTGCGTTTGCCAAAAAGCATTCTGCACACGCCGGAGGAAGTTCAATTCCGGTCGACCCCAGTAAGAAGTTAGAACTCTTTGATGAACTGATGCTAAGCGAATGGGAAAAACAGGATAAACGTTGCCTGTATATCCACATTCCTTTCTGCCGTGTGCGCTGTACGTTCTGTAACTTCTTCCAAAATGCTGCAAGCCGAAAATTAGTGGATGAGTACTTCGATGCTCTGATGGTTGAGTTAAAGCAGAAAGCCAAAACGCCTTGGGCTCAGTCTGGATTATTTCATGCTGTTTATATCGGCGGGGGAACCCCAACCGATTTATCGCCTAAACAAGTCGAGTTATTAGGCAAGGCTATCCGCCAACACTTCCCACTCGCCAATGATGTGGAAATGACCTTAGAAGGGCGCATCAATCGATTTGGCGACGAGATGTTTGATCGTGCGCTTGAAGGTGGCTTCAATCGTTTCTCATTCGGTATTCAAAGTTTCAATACTCAAGTTCGACGCAGTGCTAAACGCCTAGATGACCGAGAGGTTGTGCTAGAACGTATCAGTTCACTAAGCCGTACTGAGCAAGCACCAATCGTTCTTGATTTGCTATACGGATTACCACACCAATCTATGGAAGTGTTCCAACAAGATTTAGAAGACTACATGTCTACTGGCGCACACGGCATTGACCTCTACCAACTGATTGTTGCGGGCAATGCACCTATGCTTAATCTTGTTGAGAAAGGAAAAATCCCACCGCCTGCGAATACGCCAGATAAGGCGAGTATGTACTTGGCGGGTGTGGAGTTCATGGCAAAAAATAAGGTCAAGCAACTGAGCGTAAACCACTGGACTCGTGATAACCGCGAACGCAGCATTTACAACAGCTTAGCGAAAACTTATGCCGAGGTTCTACCCATTGGTTGTGGCGCTGGTGGCAACATCGGCGGTCATGGTGTGATGCAGCATCGAACTTTAGACAGCTACATGGAGTCTATAAAGCAAGGTCAATTACCTATTGCCATGATGACGAAACAAAGCTCATTAGAGCCTATCTTCTCAACATTAAAGGCAGGTTTCGATTCTGGTGTTGTTAGAAGAAGTACGTTGCCGACCTTTATGGGACAAGACACGTTCGATTACTTGAAGCCTCTGTTCTCACATTGGGAAAAGAATGGCTTGGTTGAGCTTTCGGAAGATTATCTGAGCCTGACTGTTGCTGGCAGCTTCTGGGCAGTAAGCCTCGCTCAGAGTGTGATTCAAGTGCTTAACGCTGAATATCAAGCGATGCACCCAGCGCCGAAAGCGTCAGGTTCGGGCGTTCACCCGCATGCAAGCTTGAAGCACGCTTAATATCGAATTTTAAATTTATACCTAGGGCGTGTTGACCTTTCGAGGTTAAATTTTGTTCGAGATAAAAGCGTTTTAATCGCGGCGAGGGGGAAGTAGCCTAGTCATTCTAAGCAAATCTCCCTCAACAAAGAGTAGAACGCTTTTAGCCGAACCCTTCGGGCAGCGTTTGCTGGTCATTTCTACTACGTTATTGGCTTCTCATGTAGGCTAACTACACATCAAAGCCTCTGCCTTGTATAAATGCCCAGCAACTCGCTGCAAAAATCAGCTCGAGAGATCAACACGCCCTAATGTCAATTACTCGTTTATACGGAAATATATTCAATGACAGATACAACATTAGAAATGACAGAAACTCTAGAACAACGTGTCGCTCGCATTCTAGAAGAAGAACCAAAACTGCTTCCTACTGCGATTGCTGAGAAGCTAGGTGTTTCAGAAGTTGAAGTGGTAGCTGCTTTTCCAAACGACATGGCAGTGATGCTAGATGGCAGCCGTGCTCAAGAAATTCTAGAAGGATTAGTGGGTTGGGGCCCTGTGACCACAATCGTGCATTCATTCGGCTCAATCTTTGAAGTAAAAGCGCCGTTCCCTAAAGGTAAAGTAGCGCGTGGTTACTACAATCTGATGGGCAAAGAAGGCGAGCTTCATGGTCACCTGAAACTCGACAATGTCAAACAGATCGGTTTAGTGAGCAAAGCGTTCATGGGTCGTGAAAGTCATTACTTCGGTTTCTTCAGTGAAACGGGCGAGAATATTTTTAAGATTTACCTAGGCCGCAACGAAAAGCGTGAGCTGATTGCCGACCAAGTAGAACGCTTCAAAGCGCTAAAAGAACAAGCTTAAGCACAGTTAACGGCAAGCTTAACTAAGGTTGCCAACTGGCTTAAACAAGACATCAATGCTCGAGGATCGTTTAGTTCGCTAATGATCGCTCAACCTCGGGCAAAAATAATAAATCAGAGAAAGTGAATAAAGGAATTACCCATGGAACAGCAAGTAAAACAAGAACGTCTACAAGGTCGCCTAGGTCCAGAAATTAAAGAGTTTCGCCAAGAGCGCCGTACCCTTCAACTTGCAACGGTTGATGAAGAAGGCCGCCCAAACGTAAGTTACGCACCTTTCGTTCAGAACCAAGAAGGTTACTTTGTTCTAATTTCTGATATCGCTCGTCATGCTCGTAACTTGAAAGCAAACCCTCAAGTGTCTTTGATGATGATTGAAGACGAAGAGAGCTCGAAGCAGCTTTACGCACGTAAGCGTCTAACGTTTGATGCGCAAGCGAGCGTTGTAGAACGTGAAACGGAGCTTTGGACTCAAGTTATCGGCCAGATGCAAGAGCGTTTCGGCGAGATCATCGATGGTTTGAGCCAGCTTCAAGATTTCTCTCTGTTCAACCTTAAAGCAGATAACGGACTGTTCGTGAAAGGTTTTGGTCAAGCATATCAAGTATCAGGCGACGATTTGGTGGATTTCGTTCACCTGCAAGAAGGCCACAAAAAAGTGTCTAACGAGTAATCTCGTTTAACCTACTTCTTCAGGAGCCCTCCAATGTGAGGGCTTTTTGCTATCTCATTATCAAGCAGGGAAACTGCGGGTCTTTTAGCTAATAAACTCAGACTCAATCAAAGAGTTTGGTATATTGGCGTTTGATGATTATTTATGTGTAAGGATCGGTACGTGAAACCAGTAAGTCGAGATTGGGACGAGTTCTGTTACCCATTTATCTATGAAGACAGTCCTATCTGTGATTTTGAGATTTTGTCGGATGAACTTTGTTGCCGAGTTGGGCTGGTGTTGTCTTTAGAGCTAGAGCCTCAGGTTCGCGAGATCCTGCAACGCTTGCAGCCAAACATCTATCACTTGAATGGCTCTGTGCGCGGTAAGCTTGCCATCACCGAATTTGAATTGGTCGAGCTCAAGCAAGACTATCACCGTGTCCGTGAGCAGCTAGAAGGTGGTTTTAAAGGCTTTGTTTTACCCGGTGGGCACCGAGTGTCTAGCGAGCTTCACTTGTGTCGTTGTCAGGCTAAAAAGGTCGTGCGAGCGCTAGTCAGTATTGAGCATCATGAAAGCAAAAAGTCACCAGACCCGATTCTTTTTAAATACGCAAACCTAGTCGCGAACACTCTCTATGCGTTGGCCTCTTTTACCAATCATGTCAATGAAGTCGAGGAAGTGGAATTTGTGAGTAAGAGCTATTCTATGCCAAAGAAGTCTATGCCAGAAAACAAAGACTAACGGTTGGCTCTATTCTCATTCAGGTTGGAATAAATAACAGACAAAGAAGCTAAACAACGAGTTGATACTTGGTTTAGCTTCTAAAACAGAGCCTAAGCAGCCGTAGAGGCGTCGTTTAATACTTTTGCGCCGCGTAACATGGCTTCGATTAATTCGCCCGCGTTAAACTTCTCAAGCGCTTCATGTGCCCCCACCTGATTGGCACGGTCAACACAGATTTCACTGGACAATGATGTGTGCAAAATACAGTAAGCATGACTCAATGCGCTGTCGTTCTGCACTTCAAACGCAAGCTCATAACCATCTAAACCTGGCATCTCGATATCACTCACCAGAAGGTCAATGGCATTGCCAGCGCTGGCTTGGCGTCGCATTAGGTCGATGGCGTCTAAGCCGTTGTTACAAATGCTGTAAGGGATGTTGATGCTGTCTAAGGCATCAGATAACTGTTTACGCGCAATCAAAGAGTCATCCACCAATAAGATGTTCAATGCTTTGAGGCGTTCTCTCTCTACATCGGTCAGCATCGGGATATGCGCATTTTCATAATCTGGGTAGATCTTAGAAAGCAGCAGTTCCACGTCGAGCATTTGTACAATACGGTCTTCAAAACGCGTAATACCCGTTACAAAAACATTGCGACCCACACTGGTGGGTGGAGATTCAATACTCTTCCAGTCGCATTCAATGATCTTATCAATCGAACGAACCAAGAACGCCACAACGGTTCTTAAACAGTCGGTGACGATGAGTACGCAATCTTGGTATTCAGCGGGTGTTATCGGACGGAAGCCAATCGCAGCGGACATATCAATCACAGGAACCGTAAGGTCGCGGATAGTCACTGTACCAATCACGTGATGATGAGAGTAGGGGATCTGAGTCATCGGCTGAAAAGGGACGATCTCTCTGACCTTAAGCGTGCCAATCGCAAAACTTTGAGTGAGGGATAACTTGAACATCAACATTCCCTGTGACTGACTCGCTTTACTGATCGGTTTGGCCATAAGTGGCTCCTACTTAATACGCGCTTAATTTATAAGGATTAATTTAAAGGGAAATGGAAGCCGCAGCAAGTCGCGATGCGGTTTTTAGTGGCCTTTAAGGCAGTTGTTTTCGCTTATAGAGTGAAGAATAGCGGTTCTTGGGTTAAAATCACGCTAAACGCTGGCTGTCGATGGATTTATGTCGATAAGCCGTTAGCGGCAAACAGATTTACAACAGTCAGTTCATTAGCGATGTTCAAAGCAACCGTCGAAAGTAAACTGGCAGCAACAAACTGAGAATTATCATGGCAAGAACAGCAGCAGCGCTTCATATTTTGGTGAAGCATAAAGAACTAGCAGAAGACATCATGACGCAGCTTAAAAAGGGCGCTAAATTTCAAACGCTAGCGAAGAAACATTCAACCTGTCCATCAGGTAAAAAGGGCGGCGACCTAGGCGAGTTCAAAAAAGGTCAAATGGTGCCTCAGTTTGATAAGGTTTGTTTCTCTGGCGAGACGCTAGTACCACACCTTGTGAAAACAAAATTTGGTTGGCATGTGGTTAAGGTTCTTTACAGAACTTAGCAATAAATATGTGATAGATTGAATAAAAGGAGCGTATATACGCTCCTTTTTTGTGACTTTTTTGCGCGTTTTAAAGCAATACGGTTGAGTGTTCATCCCGGACGTTATGCGATAATTAGCGCTACGCCCTTAACTATCCGCCGTGACTAATCGTTGGGAGGAGGAGGGTTTTTAATGAGTAACTCATATAATAAATGCCATTCTTAAGGAAATTTATGCAGCTTTGCCTTTTAGCCTTTGCCTTTTCTAAAAAGCTGTAAACGAGTTTGGTAGGAGAACACCATGGAGAGTTCAGCTATGTTAAGCAACCCAGCGACAGATGTCATATTGCATGCCTTTGACTGGTGCTACGCTGACGTAATGAAGAACGCCCCACTGATCCAAGAGTTGGGTTATAAATCTGTTTTAGTTTCACCAGCAATGAAGTCATTACGTGGTCCTAAAGGCTGCGATCGAGATTCTGGTACTCAATGGTGGCAACGCTATCAGCCGCAAGACTATCGTGTGATTGATAATCAGTTGGGTGACACACAAGATTTTAAAGCGATGGTCGACACGTTAAAGCAACATGGGCTTCGTACCTATGTAGACGTCGTGTTTAACCACATGGCCAACGAATCGGGCATCCGCGGCGATTTAACGTACCCCAACCAGCAAGACATGACGTCTTATCAAAAAGATGCTGACTATTACGAATCGATCCGCTTGTTTGGTGATCTTTCTAAGCCTTTATTTGATGAAAACGACTTCGTGGAAGCGTTTGGTATCAAGAACTGGAAAGACACTTGGGAAGTGCAAAACGGACGTATTACCGGTGGCGCTAGCGATCCTGGCCTGCCAACGCTGTTGGATAACGATAATGTGGTTGCGCAACAGCGAGCGTATCTAAAAGCCTTGAAAGCGATTGGTGTGAAAGGATTTCGCATTGATGCGGCAAAGCACATGACACTAGCACACCTACGTAAGGTGTGGACTGATGACATCTGCGAAGAAATGCACATCTTCGGTGAGATCATTACCGATGGCGGTGCGACAGAAGAAGAGTATGAGCTTTTCCTTGAGCCATACCTTAAACACACTCGTTTAGGGGCGTACGATTTCCCGTTGTTCAACACCATCTTCAAAGCATTTGAAGAGCAGGGCAGCTTTAAGTCTTTGATTAACCCTTACTGTTTTGGTCAAGCTCTGTCGAACATGCGAGCTATCACGTTTGCAGTCACTCATGATATTCCAAACAACGAGGTGTTTTTGGAGCATGTGATGGAGGAAGTGGACGAGCGATTGGCTCATGCTTTCATTCTTGGTCGAGATGGCGGTGTGCCACTGGTTTACAGTGAATTAAGCACTAGCGGTATTTTAGATGAGAATGGTCAGCCTCGTTGGCTTAACGATTGGCAAGCACCTTACATGAAAACCATGATTCAATTTCATAACCATGTTCATGGCGAAGCGATGCGTGTGGTTGAAGCGAATGATGATTTGCTGGTGTTTGTTCGTGGTGATAAAGGCATTGTGGTGATCAACAAGTCGAAACGAAGCAAAACAGCCTCATTAAATTGGACTGGTGCAGTGACCGATTTATTGTCTGGAAAAGTGTTCGACTGTGTTGGTAAGGACTTAACTATTAAGGTTGAACCCAACCAGTGCATGATGTTGACGACGAACGAATTGAAGCCTGTCATGAGTTAACTCGGATAGGCTAGAAAGAGAAGCCCCGCTTACTGGTAATCAGTAAGCGGGGCTTTTTATTTGAAGCTGTTTATTAGTTACTAAACAGAGTGCTAGTTTAACGGTAAGACGGTTAAACCGTAAACTTGTTCAATAGCTCGTCTTGTTGGCGAACATTGTCCGTTTGAACCTGCATTGCTGTGTTCGCTTCTTGAGCCGCGTTTGACACTTGTGTTGAAAGGTCTTTGATCTTAACTGTGTTGTTATTGATCTCTTCCGCTACCAAGCTCTGCTCTTCTGCTGCTGAAGCAATCTGAATGTTCATATCTGAGATGCGTTGAATCGCGTCACGGATGCGGTCAAGTGAAGAGTTGGCTTGCTGAGCGCGTTCAACGGCGTCAGTTGCGGTATCTTTACTTTGGTTCATCGCGTTCGATACCGAACTTGCACCCGCTTGGAGCTGCTCAATCATGTTGCGGATTTCAGTGGTCGATTCTTGAGTACGCTGCGCCAGTGTACGAACTTCATCGGCTACGACTGCGAAACCACGGCCTGATTCACCAGCACGAGCCGCTTCTATCGCTGCGTTCAATGCCAGTAGGTTGGTTTGGTCTGCAATATCATTGATTACCTTGAGAATCGTTTCGATGTTTGCTGTTGCTGATTCAAGTACTTGTACTTCAGCAACTGCTTGGTCGATGCGCTCAGATAGGTTATCAATCGCTTGAGTGGTGTCACTAACTACAGAAGTGCCGTCTAGCGTTGCTTCGTCAGCTTCACGAGCAGCCGCCGCCGCACCTTGAGCATTGTTGGCGACTTCTGTTGCCGTAACTGCCATCTCGTTCATTGCGGTTGCTAGTTGTTCAAGCTCTTGTAGTTGCGTATTCATCGCGTTTGCTGATTCGCCTGCACCTTTAACGGTGATTTCAGTGCCACGCTTAATCTCAACACCAATCGCTTTCGATTGAATGATTTGATTTTGCAGGTTTTCAGTAAAGGTGTTGAAGCCTTTCGCCAGATCAGAGAACTCTTGGTCGGTATTGGTATCTAGGCGCTTAGTTAGGTCGCCTTGTCCGCTCGCGACATCTTGAATTGCTTGGTTAAGCGCATCAAGTGGACGCATTAATACACGAATCAGAACAGTCAGGGCGATGATGCTAAGAATAACGGCAATCAATGAATAGATCATTGAGCTGTTTTTCAAGTCTTCAACGGTTTGGTAAGCGATCTCTTCGTCAAGGATGGCACCTATGTACCAATCTTCACTCAGAATGTGCGTGAAATTAACCAAGAACATTTTACCATCGACTTCAATTTCCTGAGAGCCTTCACGAATAGTCGCTTGAGGCATGTAGCTTGAAAGCGATTCACCGTTGTTTTTCGCATTCGGGTGAGCAATCGTGGTGCCGTCAGCAGTGACTAGGAATAGGTAACCCGCGTCAAACAAGTTTACTTGGTTGACTAAGGTCGCAAGGTTGGTCAGTTCTAGGTCGTAGAACATACCTGCAGTAAAGCGGCCGTTGTCTTTAACTGGCGTACCTACTGAGATGATGACTTTTTTGCTTGATGCATCCACGTAAGGAGCGGTCACGACTAAACTGTTTTTGGATTTAGCATCAATGTACCAAGGACGGATTCGCGGGTCGTAATCTGGACCTGCATCCCAACCATCGTCATTCTCAATAACGAAACCGTTTGCTTCATAACCAAAACCAACCGCTAGGAAGCTGTTTTTAAGCTTTGGCTTTTCTAAGATTTCTTTAACGTAAGCGCGATCTTCAGGGTTGATCTCGATGACTTCAGTCGTCGATTGAGCCAAGGCTTTCTTGGCGTTCATCTCTGATTCGACGGTGTTTTTAACGCCGGAGACCATCTCTTTTAGGCTCGCATTGACGTGGTTTTCTACAGCGCTTCTTACGGTGTAAAGTTGTTGTATTGAAAGCAATGATACTGTCACTAGCAGCAAGGCTGATGATGCAGCAACCACCTTATGGCTAAATTTCATTGAGTTTTCCCCTTCTTACAGGCTTTGCGAAGACTAAAGTTAATTGTGTTTTTGTAATTATATATATCGACTAGATTGAATTTTACTTGAATGTAATTTCACAAAATAGACTACAAAAATACAACAAGCTAAACAATACAAAATTCACTAAATCACATATTGGTTACTTTTAGTATTTGGTTCAATGGGTTGAAGAATTGATCTGTCTGGAGGTGGAAGAAATTAATAATGTATTAATTTTGTGTTTATGTATGTAGTTCTCGATTTAAAAGAGGCCGGGGTAAAATTGATATGAAATCGAGTGATATGCCAGCTTTATATATTTCTGAGGTTTTGAGTTGACGTGTGAATGTATTCCGTACAAAAAAAAGCCCCACAAAAGTGAGGCTTATAATTCTTTCTGCTTATTTACTTATATAAGTAGCATCTAATTTAGAATATTAGGTGAGCTACACCAGCGATAACTGGAAGCGTAATTAACGTACGCAGAATAAAGATAATAAACAGTTCCAAGATGTTCACTGGGATCTTACTGCCTAGAAGTAGAGCGCCTACTTCGGACATGTAGATTAGTTGAGTTACCGACATTGCTGCAATAACAAAGCGAGTCATCTCGTTGTCAATAGAAGCTGCAAGGATAGCTGGGATAAACATATCCGCAAAACCAACAACAATAGTCTCCGATGCAGCAACGGCTTCAGGTACACCAAGTAACTCTAGGAATGGAATGAAAGGCTGGCCTAGGAACGAGAATACAGAAGTGTATTCCGCAATCACCAACGCCATGGTACCTAGACCCATAACCACAGGCAGTACACCAAAGACCATATCTACAGCATTGCGAACGCCTTCGCCAAATACAGATTTAGCCGACTTCACTTGTGATGCTTTGTTTACCGCTAGCTCAAGACCCCAAGAGAATGTTGAGTGACCCGCTGGGATTGCATCAGCGTCTTTGTGCGGCTTGCTACCGTCAATGAAGGTGTCTTTCTTCATGCTTAGTGGTGGAAGACGAGGGATGATTACCGCTGCCACAATACCCGCTAGACAGATTGCTGCGTAGAAAGGTAGGAACAAGTGCTCTAACTCTACTTGTGCAATTACCACAAGGCTAAATGTAATCGATACTGCCGAGAAAGTCGTACCAACAACTGCAGCTTCACGCTGAGTGTAGAACTTCTTCTCGTACTGTTTGCTGGTAAGAAGGATCCCAACGCTGCCATCACCTAACCAAGAAGCCATACAGTCGATAGCACTACGACCTGGTAGGTTGAAGATAGGGCGCATGATTTTACTTAATAGGGTGCCAAACAGCTCTAACAAACCGAAGTTAAGCAGCAGTGGCAGTAGTAAGCCAGCAAAAATAAATACTGAAAATAGAGTCGGTAGTAGCCCTTCTAAAACTAAGCCACCAGTGTTCTCTTCCCAAATAAATTCAGGGCCGACTTGGAAGAACGCCATGAACGCGGCTGCACCGCCAATTAAACGAACTAACAACCATAGTGGAGACGGGTTGAAAAGACCGTTTAAGAATGAATTCGATGTAATGAATGCAGGCTTGAAAATGGTGCTTAAAACGGAAGCTACAGACATGAAGGCAACGATTGCAGTGATAATAGCAACTAGAGACTCACCGAAAACCGCTTGAATTGATTTGGCTAGAATAGCGACAGGGATCGTTAGATCACCTTGGTAGCTGATTGGTGCCATGAAAAGGAATAAACCAATCAGAGATGGGATTAAGAAAACCCAGAAACTGCCTTTAGATTTCTCTGGTTGAGCAGTATTCGTGTTGTTAGACATGTTAATTGTTCTCGTATTTCTACATGTAAAAAAGCCACATCCTTGGCGTTTTTATTCTCTAAACATCCGTATTTTCTCACTGGCTGCAAGATTACCCAGTATTGATATCGCTTGCAATACTATTCATCAAATATCGTTAACTATTCACACTGGTTATTCTGCAACTCATTAAGAGTTTAGAATAAAGTGTTGCGAATGTTACGTAGTTTGAGGATATATTGCCAGATATTTATAAATTGATTGGAGTTTCAGTTCGATAAGTCAGGTAGAACCAGTAGCTAAGTGCGATAATGAAGGCGAAAGAGGCAGGGAAGGCCAGTGCCAAAATTTCGAAGCGTTGGAACAGACAAGCGCCACTTAAGCCGCCAAATAGGAAGCCAACGACAATGAACATCAGCAGTTTGGCCTTACGGCGGTCAAAAGGCATTCCTTTTAAGCGAGCGCCAATCATGATCCCAAGATCGGTAATGATCCCACTCATGTGTGTTGTTCGAATGATCGCCCCGCTGTAAGTGGTGATCATCGCGTTCTGCAGACCACACGCGGCTGAAGCGAAATACTGGCCTGAAGTGTAGCCTTGCAACAGTGCCCACAGCGCTAAGAACAGTAATCCACCCTCTATACATAAAGCAACACCGTAACGGCGGCCTAGCTTCAGGGCTTGGTTTTCAATAAAGAACCCACTGAAAGCTGCACCTAACATAAAGCTCATGATCACCAATAGAAGGTGCACAGATGCCGAAGTTGGGGTGAGTAGGCTGCTGCCGAGTAAAGACATGGTGCCCGAGATGTGGGAAATGGCTTGATGCTGGAAACCAAGTAACCCAATAGCATTTACGCTACCAGCAAGGCCTGCTAACAGTAAGGCGCCGTATTCAACCCAGCGAGGTAGCTTAGAAATCATGTGGTTCACCCTGGGTTAGAAAGAGGAGCAGATTATAACGCTAGCGAAAAGATACGCTAGCGTTGTGGGGCGTTGATATTTGATCTTAGGCAACAGTATTGCAGTTTGCTCTAATACTGTTGCTATATAAAGATAACGGTCAATAGCGAACTAGTTGTAATGGCTCATTTGGTGGTCGAACTTAACCCATCCATGTTTGCGTTCTTCATAAACCGAAAAGCTTGGCAGTGGGAAGTCTTGCTCTTTAAATAATCCGAGCGGGACGATATAAAAATCGGCGGCGGCAACCGACTGCAAAAGCATGGTGGTGCCACACTTGGGGCAAAACTGATAGGTGACTTCATTACCTGTATCGCTAATGCGTGAGAAAGAGGTCACTTCACCGCTGAGTGTGATTTGCTCCATTGGAAACCGAGCCTGAACACCGAATACACTTCCGGTGCGTTTCTGACACTCATAGCAATGACACATAGAGGTGCGTTGAGGTTCGCCTCGGCATACTAGGTTGACTGCTCCACAGCGGCATTCGCAACTTCTGATATTTCTATCTTTAATATGATTGATATCCATCCATGCTCCACTTCTGGTTAACCCTGTATTGATAATTATACTAAAGCCCTTTATGGTCTGCACAACTGGATGAAAACAAAAGAATATAATTGCTCATGAAAAAGAAAATCTTACCTATTCCTCTGATTCTACTGATTCCAATTGTCATGTTGTTTGTGGTGATAGTAGCGGGTATTTATCGCTTTAGCTTAAGTGATGAAGAGATCTTGGCGAAGTTTCCTTCTTCTCAAGTGAGTTATGACCCAGTTGTAGAAAACGTTTTTGATTTGAAGACGACCAACCCATGGACAATTAAAGTTCCAGAAACTAACGCCTACGCTTTTATCAACGAAGTCGATGAACCTAGAGCAATCGCGTTTGGACGCTATGACTCAGGGGTTGAGCGCGGTGTGATAACGGTAGACACCAATAACCTTTCAGCTGTCACGCTGGGTAAAGCGAGTTTCTTTGTCGCGCCGATGTGGATATCTAACCAAGGCAGTGGTGTATTCTATTACCTTGGTTTGTTTAAACATGATCAGCAACGAAGCCGTGTCGTGTTAGTTGACCAGCTTTTCTTAGGCGATCGCGTGCAAATTCAGACTTTGGATGTCACTCAGCAGCCACATTCGCAATCACAGAAAAAACTCACAGGGGAAGGTTTTATCGGCTTTACTCAGCATTCTGAGGAACAATCCTTTGCAGAAGCCCCTTCTGAAAAGGTGTTGATGAGCTTTTCTTTTGATACGCAATCAATTGGTAAGCAATAGCGTTTTCGTTTGTGCAAGGATTTGTTGTTTATGTGAGCCAAATTACATATTATCTTAATAAGATGAATGAAATTTAGACACTTTTTTATGCTTGTGTCTGCTTACTTTTACAAATGGAGCTTGCGAATGATTAATAAACGTTTTTTTAAGACGAAAGATGAAGTGGAAGTGACCTTCGAGCTAGAAGCTCAAGAAGCGAACTCTGTATCGATTGTTGCTGACTTCCTTGACTGGAAAGCTACCCCAATGAAAAAACTGGCGAAAGGGAAGGTTTACAAGTTTAAAACTCGTCTACCTAAAGATGGCGAGTTTCAATTCCGCTACCTAGTTGACGATCAACAATGGGTAAACGATTCGAATGCCGACCGTTATATACCAAATGAATTTGGTGAAGACAACTGCCTAGTGTCGACGGTTAACGCTTAACCACTTTATAATAATTAGCAACTAATTCGCTTCGTGTATTAATTAGTCGAAACGGAATAACGCCAACCTATCGAAAGCAGAAATTAGCCGTTTCTGCTTTTTTATTTTCAAATTTAGCGGTTAATTTTATTTCTCGTTAAATGGTACTACATCTACGGCAACTCAATGACTTAAGCTGTATTGGGCAGATTCACATCATATTATGACAATGCATTGATGATTTATGCGTTTGAAAAGCATATCCTATGCCTTTATATCGTAGAAAGACCTGTTTACCGTGTATTCAAAAATATTTTCCTCTCCGTTTGCCGAGCTTTCACCTGTAAAAAAAGTAGCAATTTTAGGACTGCCGCTTATTGCAGCGATTGGAGTTGCTCTGCAATCTTCACAATCAAATTTGACGAAAACGATCGAGCTTGATCTACCAGACTCAACCGTTATTGAGTCAATTCTGTCACCTTCTTCTGTTACCGTTATTGAGCCGCCGACATTTGAGTATCAAATTCAATCTGGTGATAACTTGAGTAGCATCTTCACGCAACTTGGATTTTCTTATAAATCGATGATGAGCGTGATGGAAACCGATTTGAACTTCCTTGCTTTAGATACGCTTCGTCCGGGTAATACATTACGCTTTTGGCGTGATGAAGCGACCAGCGACCTTTCTAAAATGGAACTTCAATTTAGCGTCGCGGACAAAGTGGTTTATCGACTGCTTGATGACGGCAGCTACGAATTCGAAGACATCTCTATTCCGGGTGAATGGAAGCAAAAGCCTTTAGTCGGTGATATTCAAGGCAGTTTTTCGATGTCAGCGAACAAGGTTGGTCTCAACAGTCTTGAGATTGACCATATTGTGACGCTTCTTAAAGACAAGTTGAACTTTAGCCGAGATCTGCGCGCTGGCGATCAGTTTGAAGTGCTTCAAAAAGCTCAATATGTTGATGGTGTTGCAACCGGCAAACGTGAAATTGAAGCGATTAAAATCATGAATCGTAACCGCGTTGTTTCTGCGTACTTACATACTGATGGGCAATATTACGATGCCAATGGCGATAGCTTACAACGTGCTTTCCAACGTTACCCTGTGAGCAGTGGTTGGCGTCAAAGTTCTCAGTTTAATCCTAAGCGATTACACCCTGTGACAGGCCGAATTTCACCGCACAACGGTACAGATTTCGCGACGCCAGTTGGTACGCCGGTTCAAGCAACGGGTGACGGTAAAGTAATTATGACGCGTAAGCACCCATATGCTGGTAACTACGTGGTAATTCAGCATGGCAGCACATACAAAACACGTTACTTACATTTGAGTAAAATCCTCGTACGTAAAGGGCAAACGGTATCTCGTGGGCAGCGTATTGGTTTGTCTGGTAAAACTGGCCGAGTGACAGGCGCGCATTTGCACTATGAGCTGATTGAACGTGGTCGTCCTGTCAATGCAATGACAGCAAATATCCCGATGGCAGATTCTGTGCCTAAAAAGGAAAAAGCGACGTTTGTAGCTGCAAGAGATGAAGCTGACAAGCTGTTAAAGGTCGCTTTAGAAGCCCAACCTAATAACAGCTAGTTAAGCTCTTTGAGATAACCCTGAATAAGGCTGTTATTTATCAAGCAGCTAATTAAAACCGCGAGAGCATCACTCGGAGTAGAGTCATGTTCTCGCGGTTTTTTGATCCTAGTTCAATTAAAGGGGAGCGCTTTAAGTCAAAGCCTCCGAATGAGTAACATAACTGACGATAGCTTCAGGTCGCATTGGTGGCGAGTAGAGGTATCCTTGGATCTTGTCACATCCCATTGCGTGCAGCTTTTCTAATTGCTCACGCTTCTCTACGCCTTCCGCAACCAATGACACATCGAGCCTATGAGCAAGCTGGATAATCAGCCAAACAACGCTCTCTGAGGTTGAGTTGGTTAACAAATTACGGATAAAGGTGGCATCAATTTTAATGCAATCTATAGGGTAGCTGTGAATGTAATTCAAACTGGAGTAACCCGTACCGAAATCATCGAGCGCAATGGTGAAGCCTTGTCCTCTAAGGAAGTTAAGTGCCGATTTTGTCTCTTGGGTTGGGGATAACAGGACCGTTTCGGTTAACTCAATAACAAACTCATCAGCTTTAAAGTGATGTTGTTCAATGGTTCGAGTCAGATAGGAAATATAGCGCTTAGAGTCGGTAAGCTCATGAGCAGAACAGTTTATCCCAAGCTTAACCTTGTAACCTAAGCCTTGTTCTAATGCGGTTTTCGCGCGGCACACTAATTCAATAATACGCTCACCAAGCTCGACAATTAGCCCAGACTCTTCAGCCACTTGAATGAACTCTACTGGCGATATGTCACCGTGTCTGGCGGTCTTCCAGCGAGTCAGTACCTCGAAATATTCCCATTGCGTCTCGCCTTGGCCCACAATGGGTTGCACAACTACGTACATTCCATTGCTATCGGGGATATAGCTTTGTGAAATCGGATTTTCCAGTTCACTTCGCAGCGCAGCGACTAGCTCGGTTTTTCTTTGGTAGCGAACTCTTAAGTGAGTGTCATAACATTGGATATGGGTATCTTGGCTGTGTTTGCACTCTTTAAGCGCCAAACTGGTGTTGAAAATGATTTGCTCAACGTCCTTGTTATCCCCATCTGAGCGGGCAATGCCGATACTAACGTCGAAATCGATTTTGATATCAACGTTACTATAACCTTGCTTTATCTTGTCCAGTATTTGCTCGCAAACGGCTATCGGGTCTGAATGATAGGTAATGAAAGCGAACTCATTGCCAGCAGTCCGGAAAGTCAGGTTGCTTTCAGGCAAGGTTCGACGCAAAGTCTCTGCTACATATTGGAGAACCTTATCGCCAATATAGTTGCCGTGCATGTCATTGATGGCCTTGAAGCTATTGATGTCGAGCAGAGCGAGTGAGAATGGAGTGACGCTCTGTTGAGTGATCGACTCTAGGGTATCCGATAAACAGCTTCGGTTTAGTAACCCCGTTAAACTGTCGTGTGACACTTCGTAACTGAGTTGATTCACCAGTTGCTCAGAACGGTCGTTGAACCACATTTCACGCAAGGTGTGGATGATGATATCGGCGAATAATTGGTGGTGTTTTATCACGGCTTGTTGTTGGTCTGGACTAAGAGGCGAGCTAAACGTAGAGAACAACACGCCCATCACTTCACCACTTTGGGTACGAGTAGGAATAGCGATCGAGTTCTGCGAGGTTACTTCCTGCCTAAATGCTGATGTCGGTAATGACTGGACGACGTACTGAGCGAAAGAGCAATCTGGGTGTCTTTGATTAACCGCTTGCTGGTAGATATGCCCATGACGAGCATTGATTTTGTCGTGCAGTACATGGTCCGAATGAGCAATTACCAGAGGAACAACTTGGTCTGGAAAGTATTTTTTCTCAATGATACTGGTGTATTGAGTACCAAAGGCTTGGTGCAAAGTAAGTACAGCCGACTCTAAAAGGTCGATACCTTCCAACTTCAGTAAACGTCCGATGCGCTCAGTGTCTATCATGCTGTTGTGCGTATGTTGAGTCATAGTCACCATCCCTAGTTAACCAGATTCAGTGTATAAGCCGTATGTGTATGCTCTTGTTTGTACGATCTTGTAACTGCGCAGTATTAAGTTTTACTATCAATATGCGTCTAGTTTATTATTGGTCGTGTTGTATAACTTTTCAAATTAAAATGTGACTTATTTCACAGAGCCTGAGTGCTGCGCTCTTTGTCCAATCTATCTTTCAAATGGTCCAAAAACAGCTTGGTTCGTGTATGTGAGTAGTCAAGCTTAGGGTAGTACGCGTAAACCATCACTTCGTCGGCTGTTATATTTGGTAATACTGGAACCAGTGTCCCTTGTTTAAGATCCTCTTTGATCATTGCTTTGATGGTTAACAGTACGCCCATTCCTCGCTTCGCGGCATGAAACAAAGCCTCAGGGTTGGTGGTCGCAAAGTTACCGTTCAAAGTGATGCGTTGTCCTTTAGTTAGTGTGACTTCACGGGTTGGACGCTCTCCCCAGATCAAGGAGTTGTGTTGTTCTAAGTCCTGTTCGCTTGTGGGGTAACCATGTTTGGCCAGATAACTCGGCGCAGCATAGAAACTGGCCTTGTGTTCAAACAGCGGTGTCTTCTTGAAGCTTAACGAGTTGAGTTGTTCCAGTTCACGACTGATCACCAGATCTAAGCCCAGTTCTGGTAATTGTCCTGGAGTGGTCGTGATCAGCTGCACCTTAATGTCTGGATACTTTTCTAAGAAGTCGTCCATGTATTGCACGAGAAACTTAGAGCCAACCGCAATTGTCGCACCTATCTTTAATAAGCCTGCAGGGGTTTGGTTAACCGAGCGAGTCTCATCAATAATGGACTGCCAATTGTCGAGCTGATCTTTGGCTCTCAGGTAAAAGAGCGCACCGGCTTCGGTTTGGCTAATTGAGCGTGTGGTGCGCTTTAAAAGTTGAGTGCCAATGCGCTCTTCCAACCAGTTTACTCTTTTGCTGATCGCTGAGCTGGTGGTATTGAGTTTACGTGCAGCGCCATTGAAACTGCCTTCTTCTACAACTCTAACGTAGCTTTTTACGTTGAGAATCCAATCCATATTATTTCCTGTTAGGACTTAATTAAATTCCAATTTGGTTAATTATCAATTACTGGTTTTGAATATAGACTTATATCATGAACAAATATCAAACGAATAGGGAATTTTTTGAACCAATCGACCTTTAAAAAAACGCCATTACTGTTAGCGATGATGATCATTGCGACGGGACAAGTGGGTGTAAGCATCTACTTGCCATCACTGCCGCTCATTGCTGCTGACTTAAGTGTCACTCAAGTTGATGTGCAGCTTCTTGTAACGCTATTTTTAGTAGGCTTTGGTTTATCTCAGCTATTTTACGGACCGATGTCCGATGCAGTGGGAAGAAGACCTATTTTCTTGTTAGGTCAGGGTGTTTATTTGATTGGTACTGTTGTTTGTGTCGTGTTTTCTGACAGCATGCTGGCACTAGAGGTTGGCCGTTTGTTGCAAGGTTTAGGAGCGGGTAGTGCTTCGGTTCTCGGACGAAGTGTGCTCCGCGACAGTTATGATGGCCCTCAACTAACCAAAGCGTTGTCTTATATCTCGATCACCGCTTCGATCATGCCAATCATTGCGCCTGTATTTGGTGGTTGGATTTCATTTCACCTCGGTTGGCAAGCGGTATTCCTGTTTGTTCTGATGTACTTATTGGCGATATTTACGCTAGGTTACTTTGTTCTTCATGAAACTTTGCCATACGGAAAGAGTCGCTTTGATGCCTGCCAAGTGGTGAAGAACTACGGACGTTTGTTGACCAATCGCCAAGTGTTAACTAGCGCCAGTTACAACTGGATGAGCTATATGGCGAGTTTGGTTTCGTTGTCGTTGTTTCCATTCTTAATGCAAGAGCAATTGGGGCTGACCGCCGCTGAATATGGCTCATTGATGATTGTTCCTTCGGCGGGCTTACTGATAGGTAGCGTCGCTTTAAACATGCTCAATCGTAGGTTTAGTACGTCCCAACTGATGAGCCTAGCTATTTTGATTATCTTGGCGTCGGGAACTTGGCTTCTTACTCATGAATTATCCATTTTTAACTTAGTTTGGGCGTTTACTTGGTTGGCGATAGCACAAGGGATTTCGTTCCCTCTATCGATCAGCATGTTATTAGAGCCTCATAAGAAGCAAGCGGGCGCCGTCTCTGCGTTGTCAGGCTCAATTCAGATGTGTTTGGCGGGTTTACTCGGTGGGTATTTAGTAGAGAGTTGGGTGACGACTCATCTACAGTTAGGCGCGTTCTACCTCATTATTGGTGCAGCTATGGGGGGAGTGCTTTGGTCTTCAACCAAAATGAACAAAAAAGGCGATACTGTTGAAATGGAATATAGCTAAATGCCAAATTCACTATCGTCTAACGCACCATCGTTAATACGTTGTATTTGTGCTGATGGTTTTCTACAATGCTTCGGTCCATTGAATAGGTAAAAACAAAATGCAGCAAAATGAATTTGAAGTACTGGTAAAAGCTATCTGCGCGCTAGATGGCCTGCCTCAAGCGCTTGAGCTATTGAAATCCAATGAGGATACAGAAGTCGCAGAGGCTGCTGCATCACTGACTGGTCAATTTGCACTAGCTGAAGTGGAAGGCGAAAAGCGTATTTACCACGTGACGCTTCAAGAAAATGAACAAGGCGAAGAGCAAGAGTACATCGAACATGTCATGAATGAAGGCGATGACTTAATCAAATTTGCAGCTTGGTTCTTTGAAACGATGTTTGAATTGAAGCAAAAAGACACATACCAAATTGCCGGTAAAACTTACAGACAGCCAAAGCGCAGCTAGGTTTCTCAGTAAAGTATTTTAGAAAGCAGCTCTCTTGAGCTGCTTTTTTTATGACTGTCTAGACCAATGTTTTGGATTGTTCATAGGGATAGAGCATTAAGGCCAAACCGGGCTTCACGTTAACTCATTGATATACTGATATAATCCCGGTCTGCGCAAAGACAAAAACAGGCTTACTGCAACTGCATTGATTATTTTGCAATAAAGTGTGATTTGGATCTTGTTTTTGAGCGTTTTAAGTGTAAAATCCGCGCTAAAGAAAGTTGATTAAGTGCGGAGATAAGCATGAATTACGAACTAGGCCACGCATACTTGGGTCAAATGGCAGCAAAAAACATGATGCACGAAGCAATGTACGGCAAGTCAAAGCCTAAAAAAGCATCATTTATCAAGCGAATGATGAAGAAAATGGCTAAATAAGCATTTTCAGAAACGGAATTTTAAAAGGCCTTAAACTCGATGAAGTTTAAGGCCTTTTTCGTTTTAGCGACTGGTGAAAGGTATCGCTTTGTTTTGTTGTGGATGGACACAAAAAACACAAATTACGCTTCTGGCTAATGGCTATTAATTAATTCAGCCTGCAGATTGATTGGACAGGTCGACCACATTATTAGGAATGCTATCTAAGCCATTCTCTTTCATCCATGCTTCCAAGTTATCAGCCCCGCCGATGTACTTACCATCAAGCCAGATTTGAGGAACGGTGACCGGTGTTTTCTCACCGATGTGCGCTTTTACCTCTGGAATCATGCGATACAAAGCTGCGCTGTCTTTTACGACATCGTGGTATTGGTATTCGACACCCGCTTCATCAAGCATTTTCTTCGCCTTAACGCAGAATGGGCAGGTTGCTTTACCATAAACAATATTGCCTTTTAGGCTGTCTCTTTTGGTCCACTCTTTAATGACCGATTGAATCAGAACACCGCGATTTAGAGCTTCACCTTGGCTAACAACTTTGCCTTCAACAACAAGAATAGGCGCATGCCAAGAACCAAGTTTTAGCGGTTCCCACCAGTGAGATAACCAATCTTTCACTTCTAGTTCGACATCAACGTCAGCCAATTCATTCTCAAAAGTGTCCTTAAGAATGTCTTTGGTAAGGGTACATTCTCCACATGGGATATTTACTTTAAATGGACCCCAGCTGCCTGCCCAACGGTATAGTGTAATCTTGACTGGTTTCTTCATGGTTACGACCTCGCTTAAAATTCTCTTATCAATATAGAACGGACAGTAGAACTATTTATTTCATCGACTCTAAACTTTCGCCGGTTTTTTTGTTTCCCAATGGGTAATGAACGCAACTGACGCAATGATAATCGCAGCCCCTAGCCATAAACGACCTGGTGGAACCCAACTGAATACCAGCCAACCAGCCAAGACATTTAGAGGTAATTTCGCGTGATCAAACGGTTGAACGAAAGAGGCATCTGCCACCGAGTATGCTTTTACAATAGCCCACTGAGCCAGTGCTGTCATAATACCGATAACGATTAAGATAGCCCAAATAGTTCCGCCACTTGGCATTTGCCAATCAGGAACGGCCAGCAAGATGTTAAATGGCGTAATCAATAGCAGAAGGTAAACCACCATGGTGGAAGGGCTGTCTTGTGAAGAAAGCTTTTTCACCATCAGTGAGTAGCATGCCCAAAAGAAAGCCGCACCAACGGGTAACAACGTCGCCCAGCTAAAGTCTTCAGCCCATGGCTCTAGAATCACCATAGCACCTGCGAAGCCTGCTAAGGTTGCACCCCAACGAGCTGCGCCCACTTTCTCTTTTAGGAAAAGACCAGAACCTATGGTTGCAAACAGTGGCGAAGTCATAAGAAGGGCTATGCCTTGCCAAATCGGCACAGGGTAAGCCAGCGCCCAAATCCAAAGTTGGATACCAATAACCGATAGGAAGACACGGAATACGTGTAGCTTGAGATTATCAGTTTTTAGTGCTCGTCGAATTCCCAATGTTTTTAGATAAGGAAGAATAGCGAACAATGCAATTGAATACTGAATGACGGCAACGGTAGTAGAAGTCAGTCCGAAATGAATGCTAGCGATTTGAGTTAGGCTGTTGATCAAAGCAAAGGCTAAACCAGCGGTTAGCATCCAGCTAGCGCCTTGGATCGGATGGTGTTGTGACATGATGCTTCTAATTATTTGATGTGGTTCACCTATGATACGGATTTAACACCACTTAACCAGAAAAAGCATTGATGAAGTTAGTCAGAATATTTGAATATGAAAAAAGGTTGAGCGATTGCCCAACCTTTTTAGTCTTCATCTAAAGTAAATTTAGATTAGAAGTCGTAGCGTACACCTAGGCGAAGTGTGTCTTCACCTTGAGTCGTTAGGCCTGTAGTTACGTCTTTCACTTCATCTAATCCGTTGATGTAGTATGCAAGGTATGTACGGAAGTTGCTGTTCAGCTTGTAGTAACCTGCTAGTTCAATACCGTCAACAGAATCTGCTGTAGAACCGTTTGCCGCTTCATTTTCCTGATATGTGTAAACCACGGCAGCAGAGATCTGACTAGTAAATTTGTACTGCGCAGCGAATTCCATTGCGGTAAACGACTCATCCTGAATTAGAACAGCTTTATCGTTCAGATCGCCTGCTGAGTATGTTGCTGCAAGGTAAAGGTTATCTAGAGAATATGCTAGACCTGCTAGGATTTGGTCTGCACTACCGTTACCTGCACCTAGGTCTTCACCAGAGTACGCTAAACCAAGATCTAGACCAAATGGTAGGGAGTAAACACCAGAAATGCCGTAGCCGTCAGAGTCTTTTTCGCTATTTGCTTGGTAAGTCGCTTCTAATTGAAGTGCGTCAAAGCCACCGCGGTATGCAATTACGCTATCTTCTTTGTCGGAAGCTGCATCGATTACTTGCTGAACACCAGAGAACTCAGTGATATCCGTAAAGTCAGATACGATGACTGAAGCCATGTCTTGGCGGCCGACAGAAAGTGCTTGGCCATCGAAATCAACACCAGCGTACATGTAACGGTTTTTGAACTCACTGTCACCAGTGCTTTGCTCTGCTTCGTAGAAACCAAATGCTGTTACAGTATCTGTAAGTTCTGTTTTACCACCAAGGTTTAAACGGAAACGAGTTTTATCTTCCATTGTACCTTCAACTTCAGCACCGCCTGAACCAATGAAATCACCTCGGAATTCCGCACGCCCACCAATTTTAAGTTCTGTACCATCAGAGCTGTAAACTGTTGCTGCTAGAGAAGAACCTGAAACTAGTGCTGCTACCACTGCAGAAGCTAGAACTGCCTTTTTCATAATCACTTACCTTGTATTTTAAAATCCGTGAGCAATGCGCTCTCCGTTTCGATATGAAGCTAATTTAGAGCAGATAAATTAAGCTTTCATTTCCATAAAATTACATTTCCGTGAATAGGGAACTTATTTAGGCGTTGATTTTATTGCACTTCTATTTCATTTGGCTGAGAGGTTTTTGAATGATTATCTAAATTGGAAGTTTTAGAACAGCTATCTGTACGAGTTTTACTTTGAAAGAGATGAGGAAGTTATGAGTGAGTTCTATGGGCCGAACTGCAGCTGTTAAATCGATTAACTGCTTGTACTGGTTAAGATATCCTCTATGATGCAAAAACTTACAAGAGAATAGATTGTGCTCAACAAGATGGAGTGGTTGGATGAAAACAGAGTACTTAGGCGATGTTTTACAAGGTAGGCAGGTTATTGGCTCCTTGAATGTTGAAGACTTACAGGTAGGAGAGCATCAGTTTTGGTTTCAAGTGACCAGTGATGGACTCGGACAACCTAAAAACATGCCAGTTTCTGTTTTCAAAGGCAGCCAAGATGGTCCTAAGTTGATGATCACGGCCGGTATTCATGGCGATGAACTGAACGGTGTATTGGCTGCTCAGCAAATTATCAGAGACTTAGTCGGTAAAACTCTCAAAGGCACAGTAACCATTGTGCCCACAGTGAATCTGTCTGGTTTGCTAAACCATAGCCGTGACTTTATTTCTTCGGATCCGGGTTCTTGTCCTGCCAATCTCAATCGACTCTTTCCGGGTGATGAGAATGGTTTAGCGGCGGAACGCTTTGTTTCGTCTTTGTGGGAGCGTTTGCTTAAGCATAATGCCACCTTCGCCGTTGACCTCCACACTCAAACTCGTGGCGCAGTCTACCCACTTTATGTATTTGCTGATTATCGCATAGAGCAATGTTTGGATATGGCGAGGCTGATGCAACCCGATTGTGTGCTTAATGATCCTGGCGATCCTGGGATTCTTGAAACGGTTTGGAATCGCAGTGGTATACCGAGCATCACTGTCGAAGTAGGGATGGGTAAGTTTACTCAACCTGACATGATTCAAAGAGCGGTAGACGGTGTTTTGAACATGCTTTCCTATTATGAAATGCTTGAGGTCGATGGACAAGATCCGTTAGAAGTAAAGCAACTGCCAAGCATGGATTGGATTGAAGGCAACAACGTCGTGTCTATTCGTGCTGATATTGGTGGTTTTGTTCTGCCTCAGGTCGAGCTTTTGCAAAGCGTGGAGCAAGGTGATTTGTTAGCCATCCAATATGATGCTTTTGGTAATGAATGCCGCCGTTATCACGCACCGTCTGCTGGACGTGTCCTTAGCTATAACGTGGATGCGTTAAGGGAACCGGGTGCACTTGTTTGTCGCTTGCTAAGTTAGGGGGGCAGTCGGTTGGACGTTTCCGTATTAATACAGCGTGTCACCATCTAAAACACGCAAAAAAAGACCGAGCAGGGCTCGGTCAAAGGACAGTTGTCTAGAGTAAGCACGTCTTGGACTCATCGAGAAAACTGCTTTTAGAGTAGCGAGGCTAGATTAAGAATCTATTGCAAGATAGTGACACTTCGACTGCTTTTCTGTTTCAAAAATAATATTGAAAACATTATCTTAAGCTCATGAAAAAGCCGACTGCGAGTTACGCTAGTCGGCTTTTTATTCTCTTTTCGTTCGAATCTTTATCTCTATCTAAACTTGATTAAAAAGCATCATCCACAATATCTTTTAGTCGTTCGTAAGGCACATAGCCCGGTAGAACCTGATCGTTCATCATCATCGTTGGCGTTCCTGTTAAACCCAGAGCGCTAAAGGTTTGATGGTTGGTCATTAGCGTGTTCTTTTGTTCATCTGTAGTGTCCAACTGGGCTTCTGTTCCCGTTTTCTTCGCCACAGCTTGTAGTGAAGATTTTGTGTGGCTACCGCTTTTTGCCATCAATAATCTATTAACCTCAGGGAACGCTTCTGGCTTGTCTTGCCATACTTTCATCGCATATAAAGCGGCATTGGTGTTGAGGTCGTCGACTTGCTGCTGTTTAAATGATAAGTACACATTGATCACTTTAATGTCGCTATTTTCAGAGACTAATTGAGCCAAACCTTTCTCTAAGCGCTTACAGTAAGGACAGTTATAGTCGGTGAAATTGATGATTACCGACTTGCCATCCGGGTTTCCTGTTATTGGATGAGCGTCATTGTTGTATAACCAATCATGGCTTTCTGCTTGGGCTTTCTTTGCTTGAGCTTGGCCCGCTACATATTGCTCTAAGCTGGTGTGTAGGCCTGAAATAGTTGAAGGATTCTCTTTCAGAAACTGGTTAATTTCCTCAAGTTGTTGGGTTTGTTCTTTGCTTAGTTCTGCGAAGGCGTTGGTGCTCATTAGTGAGCCTAAAATTAGTGTGCTTATCAGAAGCTTTTTCATGTTATTTATCTCGAATTCTTAGTAATGGTGAGCGATAATTTGGTGGCGCTCGCACTAGTGTTCTTTGTTTAGTGGATTTGAAACGACTTACTTGCCCTGTTTTCCAATAGGCTAGGCAAAGTAAGTTCTCAACCACAGCCCTATAGGAGAAGTAACGCCTGTCGCGATACTGCTTATCTCTCCATCTTTAATGATGACAATGCTGGGTGTGACATTGACTCCCCAACTTCTGCTGATCGATCCAGAGAGATCATTGATCACAGGGAAGTCATACTCTTTCGCCTCTAAGTAACGCTGAACACGTTCGTCTGGGCCAGATGACAGAGCGACCGAAACCACCTGATGGGAATCACTGAAGCTATTGACGGTTGGGCTTACAAATTTGCAGGCGCCACACCAAGTCGCCCAAAAATAGACAATGACTGGCTTACCATTTTTGCTTAGCTCGATAACATCAATATCTTCGCCTTGGAGCGATTGACCCACAATTGGAATCGCGTCGCCCTGAGGCATGCTTCTGCTGTGATAAAAGTCCATCGCAAATGAAACCACGCCAACGATCAATATCATTGAAACCAGTTCCTTTCCCCACTTCTTAAGACGACTTGGCTTTTTGGTATCACCCTTTACAGCGCTGTCTTCAGTCGTGCTAGATTTATCTTTATTGTTGGGAGTCTTCATCCATTATCTCGCAGCGTCGATGGCTTTAACGACAGTGTCACTGTCGAGAATGACAGGCAGTGGAATACCGCTTCTATAGCTTGGGCCGTAGACGATATTAAATGGCACACCAAATCGACCATTACTTTGTAGGTATTGAGTGACACTTTCACTTGGTGTTGTCCAATCGCCTTTCATCAAAACAATGTCTTCTTGCTGCAGGTGGCTGTAGACAGGGTCTTGGAGAATGACGCCGATCTTGTTGGCCTTACAGGTAATACACCACTCAGCGGTCACATCGACAAATACCGTTTTGCCTTGCTCAACCAATTGAGGGATTTGTTTTGCATCTAGCTTTTGCCAATCGAGATCGTCAACAATCGGTGTCGCCCAGTTATCAGCGGTGACACTACCGACGATCAATGCAGCACCAAACACCAAGGTTGTGGTTGCGACAATAGGAATAAGGACCTTGCGGCCCAACTTACGGCCAATCCAAATCAATACTGTAATCACGATAAACAGTGACAAGAGGATCGTCGGGAATTTACCAATGAATGGGCTCATTAGGCTTGTTAACCATAGACTGGTAATGAACATCATTAAGCCAAATACCAGCTTAACTCTGAACATCCATGCCCCAGGCTTTGGAAGCAGTTTTGTAAGACTCGGGAACAGCGCGAAAATCAACCAAGGTGCACTCATACCGATGCCGAGTGCGATAAAGATAGCCCACAACTCTTGGTAGCTTGCCCCAAGTGCATAAGCAACTGCGGTTCCTAAGAACGGAGCACTACACGGCGTTGCCAACAGCGTCGCAAACATGCCTTGAATAAAGTGGCCTGAATGTGAGTCATCGCCTTTGGTTGCCATCCAAGTGTTTAAACCTGATGGTAGTCTGAATTCGAATAATCCAAGTAGATTAATCGAGAACAGCAAAGTGATGATCAGCATGAACCCGATGAACCAAACATTTTGGAACTGGATTCCCCAACCAATCGCATTGCCACCCATTTTTAGAACGGTCATGCCAAGGGCTAGGAGTGCAAATGATGTAATGACACCTGACGCAGAAGCTAAGAATGAGAGTCGGATATGACGATTAGATGCGCCTTGATTTTGGATGATGCTGTTTAGCTTCATTCCTAATACAGGCAGCACACACGGCATGATATTGAGGATTAAACCACCAATCAAAGCAAAGCCGATCATTGCAAGAAAACCGTTGTTACTTGCTTGATAAGCAATAGGTTCTGAGCCGACTTGAGCGGTCATCTCTTCGGCAAAATTAGTGTCTGAAACGGTGACACTAACGGTGCGATCCGTTAAGTCGACTTCGCCTATCCAGTTGCTGACGTCAAATACCGCGGTCATCGTATTGCCGGTGATGTGGACGCTTGGTTGAGCAAAGAAATCATCGATGACTTCTTTTCCATCGATCAACACCATCGGCTTATCCCAGCCTTCGTTACTGGTTAGTTGAGTGACCAGTTGTTGCTTGCTTTTGTCCCAAAATAGACCGTTCACTGAAGTCCGGTTCGCTTCTCTTGGAGATTGGCTCATGCCTTGGTTGAACAAGAACATCGCCTCTTCATCGAACTGCAATTGCTGCGTGTCGATAGGGAGTTCGATGTCATAGTCAGTCAAAACACAAATATTGGTGCACGACGGGAACGAGAGAGAAGCCCTAAATACAGCAGGTTGCGTTTTGTCTTTCAACGTTAGGGTGACAGGAAAGCTTACGTGCTTTTTGTAGCCCAGCGTCATTACGTCAAGTTGTTCATAGTATTTAGGGATCGGCCAATGCCAATCTACAGACTCTATATTAGTCGAATCAGACCAGTCCCAGCTTGGCGGAATGCCACCTTCACCTGGGCTGCGCCAATAGGTTTTCCAGTCACCGTCGAGTGTAACGTCCAATACAGTTTGAACGGTACCGCCGTTATCCGACTGTTCACCCGTCGACATCATTCGCATCTTAACTGGCGGATGCTCAGGCACGCTTATCCAGCCCGTGGTTTGAGCCAGAGCGGTAAATGACGTCATGACTAAGATTGCAGTGACGAAAGCTTTTGCGCATGTACGCATGCAGAATGCCAACGAATCGACAAACTTAGTTAGTAGTGTGTTGTACACAAATGTATCTCCAAAAAATAAATAAAAGGGTGGAATAGCCCGGTTATTTACTCTTTAAATATACAGTGCTTTAGGTGTAAGCGGTGTTTTGTAGGTCGAGAAGAGCGGTGATTCTCCCCGGATAATCTCGAGATGTGCGGAGATAAGTTGAATGCAACAGAAATCATCAGAACGAAAGGGATCAGCCAGCCCGTTTTAGGTGCGGCAAAGGTCAGCATTTTTGAACTTAGACTACACGAGCTTGAATTGGGTGACGTTAACATTTTAGATGCTTCTGAACCAAAAACGCTGGCATAGAGCTCAGACATTTTATCGAAAGATGCGACGATTGCTTGTGGGTGGCTAGTTTCTGCACCTACAAGTATTGATTGTCCAATTAAGGAAGCTGAAGAGGTTACTTTGTTTGCAGACAGCGTACTCGCCAGGCAAGTTAAGATAACCAGTCCGGTAAGGAGAAGTGCCCAAAGCGATTGCTTTTGTTGGCGATTCTGTGTGGGTAAGAAAAGTAGTGATGTGTTCAGCAAATTAGTCGGTAATCAAATCAGTTAGTTGTTAAAGCGAGCTCATTGAATTGTGGCTAGCTTAGATAAGTTCTCTTCGCGCCACAAGTCATAAAATGGTTAAAGTGAAACTATGTATAAATGCGGGAAACCGCAGATACACGATAAACGACGCATAAACCCCAATTCACGCGAATACGACATAGGGCTCTGGTTAAAGTTCACAATAATCGGTAGTTATAACTAATTTATTCTGTATCGATTTGTTTATTCACGATGAGGCGATACAAAAAGCCCAACAGATCTTAGAGGAACTTATTGGGCTTAATCGTTGGTTTTATTGGAAAGGCTTAGTGAGTGCGGCGAGGGCCATTACGTACCAAGTCTTTACCATTTTCGAAAACTTCTTTGGTGATCCAGCGAGCGAGCAGAACTTTGTGGCTGCTGTTGAATACAGCAACGAAGTGACGACCATCTGAATTATTGGTTGCCATGCCTACACCTTCAACGCCTTCAAGACCCAAACCGCCAGCTTCCACTGAGATTAGGAACTTTTCTAGTTCTTCTAAGGAATCGATAATATCAAGTTCGTTGTTCATTTCTATGCTCTCTTACTGTTAGCTAACATCGGATTTAAGGCGTTTTTGTGCATGTGCTTAAGTGACGATATTGGCTGTTGTTCTTTGTTGGTTGCGTACTCTACAGGTCATAAGAGGGGATTGGAACTCTCAAATATTAGATACGTACTGATATTTTGCGAATTTTTAACACAACATACGTTTAAATGCTTGTTATCCATATTCTTTTTACTACTATTTAAGGGGTCAATTTGGACATTCATAGGAATTAACATGATAAAGGTTTGGCGTTGTCTATTTTTAATGTTGGCGTTTGTTGCATCAGGGAGTTTTGCACAAAGTGTCGATAAAATAGCAGAAGTACAAGACCAGCTAATGCTGGACCTAACAACATTAGAAACAGCGCACGATGCTGAGAAGCCGTTTCTAGAAGATATATTAAGACGAAAGAACCAAGCACTACGTGAAGAGATTTTTTCACAGCTATCGTCCGATAAAAAGGAAGGGCTTGATGTCACTCTTGCTCAGCAGGTTGAACTCTTACAAAAATTGCTGTCATTGAATGAAGTTAAAATCGTTTCAATGAGCAAAGAAAACCGTTCCGCTGAAGGTGATGCTAAAAAACGCCTTGAATTACGCATTCAAAAACGAATCGGAATGATGGATGTCTATTATCAGCAGCTTGCTAAGACATTAGATTGGTCGAAAGAGCGTGAAGTTGATGTTGCGGTTCCTGAAGGTGAGCTCAAAACGGCACTTGTTTCTCGTTCTCAATATCTTACTAATGCAATTCTATACACGGATACACAACGTCAAGATTTAGAACGTCGGTTATCTTATGTAAGTGAAGAAGAGAAAGCGACGATTAAAACTGAGCTTGAACGCTTCAGTGAGCGAACCAGTGTCATGGTGGCGAGCTTAGAAGAAACCATCACGCTAATGGAACCGTTTGGCGTTGATGTGACTTCTTACAAGCGTGTGTTACTAGCAACGACAGGCGATATTAACGCTGATGTGTTGGATGTTGATGTTGCGTTGGATCTGTTGGATGGTTGGCTTCGTTCATTCAGTTCATGGGCGTTTGAAAACACCCCTTCATTTATCGTTAAACTCGCTCTGTTTCTCGGTATTTTATACGTAACTCGCCTTATTGCTAACGTGGCTCGTAAGACCGTTCGTAAGAGTGTTTCGCACTCTAAAATGGACTTTAGCGTATTGATGCAGGAGTTCTTCGTATCCATCGCATCTAAAGCGGTCGTGTTTATTGGTTTACTTATCGCTCTGTCTCAAATTGGGATTGAGCTAGCGCCACTATTAACCGGTTTCGGTGTGGCGGGTGTCATTATTGGTTTCGCATTGCAAGACACACTATCTAACTTTGCGTCAGGTTTGATGATCTTGATCTATCGTCCTTATGATGTGGGCGACATGGTTAAAGTGGCCGGCGTTCAAGGCACAGTAAAAGACATGAGCTTAGTGTCGACGACCATTCAAACCATCGATAACCAACGCTTGGTGATCCCGAACAACAAGATTTGGGGTGACGTGATCAACAACATCACTGCAGAACGTGTGAGACGTGTTGATATGGTCTTCGGCATTGGTTACTCAGATGATATCGATAAAGCGAAAGCGGTATTGAACGACATCATTCTTGCGCACCCTCTAGTACTGAAAAAACCGGAGCATATGATCAAGCTTCATACCTTGAATACGTCTTCTGTTGATTTTGTCGTCAGACCTTGGGTTAAGACCGATGACTATTGGGATGTGTATTGGGATGTGACGGAAACCGTGAAGAAACGCTTCGATGAAGAAGGTATCACGATCCCATTCCCTCAGCGTGATGTACATGTTTACAATCACGAAGAGAGCTAATCCAAAAAGAATTAAGTACGGCTTAAGGTCGATTTCTTCTTAATGTGAAATTAAATGGACGCTGAATAGCGTCCATTTTTATTGGCTGTCAGTTTAAATTGAGCTTCATTCTTTTATGTCACTTCACCCACCTTAGAATTACGTTATGATGGGGTAGGCTTAGTTTGGACAGTTGAAATCGAATGGATGATTCACAGCAAAAAACAAATACTAGAAATACAACGGTAAGAAAAGCGACCCGAATTGAAAGCGTCATGAACTCTGCGATGTGGCATTTAACTCAGCGAGATATGACGGAAAGCGAGTTGATTGCGAAGCTCAAAGTGAAAACCGATAATCAAGAGTGGATTGATGAAACTTTGGGTACCCTGAAAGGCTTTGGGTATCTCAAGTCTGACCAAGTGTTTGCAGAACAATTTGTGGAACAAGCGTTCTCGGGAGAATTTGGTTCTCGATATATTGTCGAAAAACTGAAGAAGAAGGGCCTGACGGACTCAGTGATTTCTGATGCTATCCATAAGGTGTCCTTTGAAAAATCTATTGATGAACAAACTATCTTGATAGACCGAATCAACCATTACTACACAAGCTTTACCATGAGTCGTGAAAAGCTGGTTGCGACGCTGCAAAAGCGTGGTTTTAGCTATCAGCAAGTAAAAGTTGCGATTGACCAGCACTCACAAGCGCATGAACTAAAAAGTAATATTCAAATCAAGGCTGAGAAAGCCGATTTGGAGAAGGAAGTACTCAAGTACGCTCGTAAGGGCAAAGGCTTGACCGCGATTCAGCAAGAGCTCAGACAGCGAAAAATCGACACGACTGAATTGCCACAATTGGTCGACCGATTAATTAACGAAGAGCAGCTAGATTTTTACTCTTCTTGTTTAGAACAGTTGCAGAAGAAATCTTATGATCTTGAGGATCACAAAGAGCGTTCAAAGGCCTATGCGATGTTGAGCCGTAAAGGTTTCTCTTCGGACGAGATCAAGTTCGCTTTGAGTGAAGGTAACGAGTAGCGGGTGCTATTGAGTTCAGGCATACGTAACGGGATAAGTATCTAGCCTCAAAACACCGTAGCTTCAGACATACCCGTTCAAATATGTAGTAGCTTCAGATAGATAGTTAAAGGCATCTAACACTTTTTTTAGCGTGTCGCATGCATGCTTTCTGCAATACCTAGCCCATTACGCAACGCGAATTGAAGAAGGTCATTGTGGTTGTTCAAATCGAGTAATCCAAGCATTCTGTACTTATGTGACTCTATAGTTCGAGGGCTTAGGTGGAGCTGTTCCGCACATTCTTTCGCACTTAGGCCTTGGGCAATAAGTGCCAAAACCTTGGTCTGTTTTTTCGTCAGCAATAACAGTTTGTCACTGTCGTCTTCTAAACGGTTCTCAGTTTGTTTCAGTGTTCTTGCTAAGGTCGAATGTTGCCAGTAACAAAGCCAAATTTCACAGACCAACTTTAGGCGTTTGATATCTTCTAGGTCGAAGTTGGTATCAGTGTCATGGAAGTTGGTGAAAGATAGTGCTCCCCAACGTTGATTAAAGAGCTGTAGAGGTATGATGCAGTGCCATCGGCCGCCTTCTTTATACAGTTGCTTTAATACGTAATTCTGAGTGTTCTTAAGCTCGTCTTTCGAGAATGCGAGATAAGTTTCGTTGGTCTTTAGCAACTTCAAATAATCAAGATAGTTGCCACCAATGAGGTTCTGTTTATTGACCTGTGGGATGTGTTTTTTGGATACGGAGAATGTTTTGCCATCTTCGACCAAAACCATTGAATTTGGGTAAAGTGTCAAACGATCAATGCCAAACCAATCAAGCACATCAAAGCTTGCTTCTGACCAAGTGGCTTGAAAACACTTAGGATCACTATTGATGAGGGTTGAGGATTGCTTCATCAATAACTGTTCAAAACTTAGGTTAGTAGCAGACACATCTTTCCTTTAGCAATATATTCATCAGATTAATATCCCGAAGACTATGCGTTCGTAAAGCACAGTGCAAGATAAGATGTTTACATTTTCGAGTGGTTCTAATTTTCGTTTTTTTATAACTCTTTAATCTAAATGTTAGGATGATAAGCGGTAGATCTACTGCATTAATTGAACGGTGTTTTTTAATAAAATCGGGCATTTATACAACCGAGTAAACACTGTGATAAGTTTAAGGGCGTTACTGAGTATTTCAGTCTCGATACTGACTTTTTTTCATCCTACTGTGAGCGCGAACGCATCCCCAATGTTTGTGTATGCGCAGTCACCTATTCATTCAAATGTGCTTTCAACACAACTTCGTTCTGCTCAGCCCAAAAGGGTGGGGACTATTGAGTTCAAGTCCTCTTATACCCAAGCCAGTATATGGGCACACACGAGTGCGTATTCGCTCGACTACTACCAAAACCAGTCAAATATAGCAGTTCAATGGCAAGCATCTCCAATTTGGAAAACCGAGCTGGATTACCGAGTTGTGACTGCAAAAAATAATGGTTTAGACAGCTTTGTGATGGGTTTTCACGATCTGTTTGGTATTGGACAAAATGGCCGTGATGAAGTGGCTGAAGATCAGTTCACCATGGATTTTAATCATGCAGGGGTTCATGTGTCTGATTTTGAGGGGGATGATTTAACCAATGCGCTGACTTTTTACAATGAGCTTCTGTTGCATTCTAGAGGGTCGATGTCGCTATCTGCTGGTGGCTCTTTATTTTACAACAATGTAAGAAGTGGGCAGTTTGCGAGAACCAGTTTTGAGCAAGGTGTTCAGCTTAACTACAGCTATATCACCCCTAGGCACAGCGTTTTTTCAACCATTGGTGTTGTGCATCGAGATAGCGATGTGTATGTCGTTAGTCTTGAAAATTTCAGCGCAAGTTGGGCGATTGGGTATGAGTATCGGTTGAATCAACGCCATAGCTTATTGATTGAGTCTCTCAATTATCAAGGTTGGGCGAGCAATGACCCGGACTTTTCTGAACCTTCTAACGAGGTTGTTTTGGGTTATCGCTACCGCTTAAATCAACTCGTAGTCGAAGCGCTGATGATTGAAAACATCCGTAATATGGATAACAGCACCGATATCGGCTTTACACTCGGATTACGTTTTTCAATATAAACGACACATTAATATATTCTTATTTCATGAAATTCACCAAAGCTATAAAATTTTCAGTAAATTTACGGTATATCAATAACCTGTTTTTTTGAACAATAGCGCCACTCCAAAAGGCCGGACTAACAAGGCCGAATCAATATATAGGTAGTGGTTATCATGAAAAAGACATTAGTAGCACTTGCGATTGCGAGCATTTCAAGTTCAGCTTTCGCTGTAAGCACAAGCAGCCAAAACAGCCAAAACGAAGATATGTTTGCATTCGATTCAATGCACAAAGATCAATTCTCAGTATCAGGCTCTTTCGGTGTTGGTGGTTACTACGACACGGGCTCTAAAGCTTTTTACGATGACTGGGCTACAGGCCTTACTCTTGCAGTTAACTACCGTAACAACCGTATTGTTGGTTATTTCGAAACTGACTTGATGGTGAACTACACGACAGACAACAACGTATCTGCGAACGACGCAGCAACAGCTGGTTGGACAAACGGTATCGATACTGGTCCAGCAACAGACGTAGACAAAGCATGGTTAGGTTTTGACACTGGCTACGGTATTGCTTCATTTGGTTGGGAAAACGATACGGCTCTAGATAAAGTCGATGGCGCTGGCGACACTACTTACGAGTTTGGTGCTTCAGCTGGTGATGCTTCTGACGGCTTCAATGTTGTTAAATTCCAAGGCGCAACAGACGGTATTGCTTACGGTATTTCTTACTTTGAAACAGGTGACGATCATAATGATGCGGATAAAGGCATTAACGGTTACATCGGTTTAGAGCAAGAAGTGTTCAACCTATACGCAGGTTATGAAGCTCGTGATGACGATGCTGATTACGAAGTTTATACAGTGACAGGTAACGTTAAGGTTGGTGCTCTTAAACTAGGTATGAACTCTTGGATTGAAGAGAGTGATTCTGCTAAGAACACCGGTTACTACGTTTCGGGTGGTTACACAGTTTCTGAAGATCTAACAATTGCAGCGGGTTATGCGTCTAGCAGCAATGAACTTGATGGCCAAGCCGATGTAGATGCTTCTTACATCAACATCGCGGCAATGTACCGTATTGCTGACAACGCTGACATGGGTATTGATATCAAGCAAGACCTGGATGGTTACCGTGTAGGCAAAACTAGTGCGCAATACGATGAAGAAACTCACGTATTCGCAGCAGCTTACTACTACTTCTAAGAACTTGAACTCTTAGATCTTCTAAGAAATTTGATGGTAATGGTGTAATAGCTTGCCCGGTCGTTACACTATGTTCTCTTCTTTTCGCAGTTTAAGCATCCACAAATCGACATGTGGTATGCCACTCAAGTGTTACGAGTGGAATTATTATTTGGAGAAATGTAATGGTTGAAAGCATTACTGCCAAGGGTGTTATTTACGGAAATGATACCCTGTTTACGTGTAAATCGAATCGTAATGGATTATTTGAATTGGCGCGTAAACATGGAAGAGTCGCAGGTACTCGCCCACAAGATCTCAAGAATAAGGTTTATGCTGAATCTCTTGATGAAGCTTGGAATCTACTCAAAACAGAGAAGTTTTATATTGTTTTGACGGGGCAAGTATTTGGCATTCATCGAAAATCATTGCGAAGTGTTGATTCTGTTGATGTTGAGTTTAATACTGAAACTTGCTCGACATGTGTCACGGCATAGATCCAAAGCTGAATATAAAAAGGACGATAAATTATCGTCCTTTTTTCGTTTGGCTTTTTGGTTTAACCTTGATTACAGATGCTCAGCACCCGCTATCGACCGTATTGCTCGACGATGAACTGCTCAAACTCATCACACATCTGATGGTTTGATTTATCATTATTCGCCAACTCGGTTGCCCCATCAACGATCGATATCTTCGCATTCAAATCAGCGACTGGTGCACGTTCTCTTGTCGACAGTTGTTTGATTTTTTGCTCTTCAATAGCCCATGCTTCCTCTGGCGATAAGTTGCACTCGTCAGCGAGATATTTGGCATTAAAACCTTCCCCAGTCAGGCTTTCGATTGTCCCATTATGATTCACGCTATTGCCTTGATGCCAATAGTGTTTAGCTAACAAAGGGCCTATTTCTGGGTTATCCGTTAAGTAGCCAAACTTGTCAGTGAAATAGGCACGAGTTTGATACACAGCCATATGAGCCAGCAGGTAACCTTGATACGCGCAAGACGCTTCATCCGACAACAGATGTGGGATCGCCATTAATGGGCGAGGGCTACAAGCCAATCCAAGAATCGTTTTCTCACTATTACGAGCAAGAGCAGTGATCTTTTCAGGTGTCAGGTCTTCATCCGCCAATTCGTAAAGTGCTCGCTCGAAATACGGAACTACAAGAATGCTGCGCTCTTGGTAGGCTCTAAACGGCTGTTTGTTATCAATAATGGCTTTGATCAACTCATCAGGTACTGCTTGGCCATCGACATTAAGCGCGTACTGTTTGAGCCAGTCTGCGTCATTCAACAAGCTGTCACAGAACATGGATTGCGTTTCGGCATAAGCCATCGAGGTTGGTGCAAACTCTTGAGAGAAACACGGCGCATTCATTTTCACGTTAGCAAAATGTGCAGCATGACCACCCTCGTGAAATAGTGTGTTGATTCCATCATAGCCGCTGCCAACTTGATCGGGCTTAGCGTTACTTGTGAAGTTGACTTGAGCTGGCACCCAAGTGTCTTGGTCATAGAACGAAGGAATAGGCCCGTGACAAAAACCATTTGGGTATTTGCCTTTGCGATCAAGCAGATCCAACTTCAGTGTGGCTTGAGAGTATTCGATATTTAAGCGACCAAAAGATTCAACCCAGCGTCTTAATGACTTTGAGAAAGGGACATAAGGATCGAGGTCATTCATCACGTCACCAGCAAAAGAGTAGGTGAAGTTATGGCCTTCGAGGGCACTCTGACCTTTTTGCTCTGCTAGGTTCTTCAAGCTTTGTTGGTGACTATCATGGGTACGTGCTTCAAAGTCATCCAGAATCGTGAACAGTTGCTCTGTCGTCATCTGTTCAGTTTTAATGACTGAATAATCAAAAAATGTTTTGAAACCAAGAGATTGGGCAAACTTATTACGTTTTTTGATGAGTTCAATAAAGCCATTTACAAGCAGCCATTGCTCTAGACCCAACAAGGCTTGGTGTGCTGAACGTCTAACTTGCTCGTTGCTATTACTTCTCACGGCTGAGCCTAGAACAGGAAGTGAGCCTTCGGTTTCTTGCCCTGCTTCATTAACGTAAGTCATCACATGATTCTGTTTTTTCTCAAACAGTTCAGCCTCAAACTTTATGAGATCTGCTTTAAGCTTCTGTGACTGATCAGACTCAATAGCGTGAGATCTAAAGGTCGCTAACCAACCATTTAGCCCAGTTAAGGTGCTCTCTTTTTCTTGAGGATCTTGAATCTGGTCGATGGTATTTAGTTGGGTTTCGATAGCCTTTATCTGTTCAGCAGCGCTTAGAAACTCGGTCCACTGAGTCTGAGCGAGGGTTGAACCATCATGATCGTCACTGATGCCCATATAGGTATCCCAAAAGAAGTCTTCTTTCGCTTTGTGAGTCGCAAGATACTTATGATTCAGTTGGTTGAGGTAGTTGGTTGCAGTCATGAGATTCCTTGAAAATTAACCAGTAATTTCAACATTATGACACATTCATTGAATGTATTTTGTGACGATAGATATAACTGAATGCAAGTCACAGCATATCGGTTTACTTTACAGCGTATCAGTGGTAATTAATTAACTGTTAATTATTTGTTGTTTGCTAGTATTAATGAGAGAAAGTTCGCTGATTTCTCCCGCCTTTTATTGAGTAAATTGTTGTTCTCAAGGCAAGCGTTTTTGTAAGGAAGAGGTTTAGGATGGATCCTATTTTATATATCGAAGTCGGTGGTGTGGTGTGGCAAGTCTTTCCTGATGGTACTTGGCTACTATTACCCGCTACGCAGCCAAAAGTTGAAGGCGTGCAAGTTGTCAGCATTGAACCTCAGAACTTGGACCAGACTCAACCTCTGACAGAGCCGCAAATAGAAGCGGTAGAACAACAGCTGGAAGAGGTTGTTCAATAGCTTGTAAACAACATTGAACGCTCACCAGAACAGCCGGGTGCTTCAAACGATCAACCTAGCGCTAGCGCCTCTTTTATTGCTTATGTACGCTCTACACTAGACGAAACCCTGGCAGAAGCCGGTTTTGATACTCGACCAACAGAATATTTTGAAGACGACACAGCTTCCAATAAAGGCAACCTCGATATACTTTTACCTAGTGCCGCGTTAACCGTAGATATTTTAGATGGTGGGGACGGCTACGAAAATCAGTTTGAAGTACCAGGTGTCACGATCACCGGTACCGCTGTTGATGTTCGAGACGGGCGTACTGTTCTTCTAACGATCACTGACATTAATGGTAATACGGTAACCACAACGGCAACCACAAGCGATGAAACCTATGTTGTAAACGGCGTTGATCTCTCTTCATTGGCTGAAGGAGACCTGAAGGTTGATGCGGTGATTGCTGATGAGTTTGGGAACAGCATTGCGGCCAACGACTCTACAATCAAAGACACTCTAGCCACAATCGATGTCGACTTTGATGGTTTTGGTGACGAGTTTTACAATCAATTCGAAATCTCGAACGGAGTACTAGTCGGTACAGTTGCCAATGTTGAAGATGGCCAGACGATTAGCATTTCAATCACCGATAGCCAAGGTCTCACACAAGAATATACAACGACAGTAGCCGGTGGCACATGGACTCTCACCCTCCAAGATTACTCAAGTTTTGCGGAAGGGGAGCTGACGGTTATTACGAACACTATAGATATCGGTGCAAACTATTCAGAGTTTAGAAGGCGGACTGGTTCAAGAGATCATGGTGCGATAAGGGCAATCTGTTGTGAAAGGGTAACCTCTAGCTAAGTTAGAAGACACACGTTTTAAGGCGGCGTTTTTAGAGTCGGCTCAACAAGCAGATACGTTACTGGCTCAGCAATTAAGATTAAAGGCTGAGCTGTCGACGGTCGTTTTAAATAACGATGCGAAAGAGTGGTATGAGCGAGTGGTCATAGTGCCTCAAGACATTGCGGTTGATGTATCAAGCCACCCTGCGTTAATGAATGCGAAGGCGAACTACCGAGAGCGTCTAGGGCAGTTGAAGTCTGAACTGGAAGAGGCGGCACTTCGTATCGAGCAACAAGACCAAGCGCGTGTTGATACGCTCAATAATATCCAGACTCTCGAAAGCAGCCTAGAGATTGTAATTCACGAGCGCAACATGTTGAAAGATGTGGTAGCGAGCGGTGCTGTTGCAGAAGTGGAACTACTTAAACTCAACCGTGATGTAGTCAAACTAAAAGGTGATATTGCTAGCTCAAAAGTAGCAGCGCAGAAGCAGATAGCCGCTTATTCAGAGTCGATAGCGGATCATCGAAGTATCGCCTTAGATTTTCGTACTAAAGTTCAAGGCCAGTTGAATGAAGTAGCGAGTAAGATAGCTCAACTGAACGAAAGCCAACAGGCGATCGCTGACCAACTTAAGCGTACCGAAATTGTCGCGCCCGTTGATGGTACAGTCAAAGAGATCTTTGTGCGTACCATTGGTGGTGTAGTCCGTCCCGGCGAGCCGATCATTGAGATCATCCCCTCAAACAGTGACCTAATTGTTGAAGCAAGAATCTCTCCGCAAGATATCGCGTTTGTTCATAGCGGGCTGGGTGCGACAGTGAAATTCACGGCCTATGATTTCGTCATTTATGGTGGACTTAAAGGCGAGGTGATTTACGTGAGTGCCGACGCCTTACAAACGGAAGACGGAAACGCCTATTATCGAGCCCATATTCAGTTAAACGAAGACCAGCAACAAAACTCTGCCTTTAGTATTATTCCTGGGATGCAAGTCGCGGTTGATATATTAACCGGAGAGAAAACAGTATTGAGTTATTGGTTAAAACCTATTTTACGAGCTAAGGAAAATTCACTTCGTGAACGATGAAGTGCGTTAAAGCATAAATATAAAAGGAAGTGTAATGCATTCAAAATTCTTACTCTCTTCTTGCTTACTAATGAGTGGACTGTCTCAAGCAGCTTCATTAGAAGAGTCCGTGGCCTTTGCCATCGACTATAGCCCAGAGATATTGGCGCAGTACTCCCGATACCAATCGGTGGTCAGAGACGGAGACGCGGCGAGTGGTTTGTATATGCCACAAGTCAATCTGTACGCGGCGGCAGGTTATGAAGAGACGCGCTACAACAGTGGCAGCAAACTCGATACAGATGATCGAGGCCTAACGAGAACAGAAATTGGCGTTAAAGTTTCTCAGTTACTATTCGATGGTTTTAAAACGACGTCGAATGTTGACCGACTGACGTTCGAAGCCGAGGCTGAGCGTTTAACTCTGATTTCACGAGCTGAAAATGTGTCGTTAGATGTGGTTAGAAATTACCTTGATATTCTTAAGGCAGAGACGCTTTTGGAGCTTTCTAAACGTAACGTAAAAGAGCACTAAGAAATCTATCAAGATATCCAAGAAAAAAAGAGCAAAGGTCTGAGCAGTAACTCGGATCTGGCTCAGATCTCTGCTCGTGTTGCGACAGCGCAATCTTCACTCATTGCTGCTCAGAACAATCTGTTTGATTTGCAAACCCAGTACCTACGCTTAGTGGGTAAACCAGCTGTGAACTTAGTTTATCCCCGTTTTGATTACGCTCTATTACCAAGCTCAGCACAGGTCGCACTTGAACAAGCTGTCGAGAATCACCCAGAAATCAAAGCCTCTTTGTTTGATATCGACGCCGCTCGTAAAGAGATGCGTAGAGAGAAAGGGGATTACTACCCAGAGCTTAAACTGGAGCTTCATGCTAACAAGAATGACAACGTATCTAACCCACCAGGTGGTGTTGATGAAGACGCTCGACTGATGCTGACGATGGATTATGACCTGTTTAATGGCTTCTCTACCGACTCCAGAGTTGAATCGTCAGCATGGCGAGTTGAAGAGGCAAGGGCAATCCGATTAAGAACAGAGCGTGAGGTTAGAGAAGGCACACAGTTGGCTTGGAATGCATACAAGATGCTTGAGCAGCAGAAATCCCTACTTCAACAGAACGTGGATGCAGCGAAAATTGCAGAGCTTGGTTATATCCAACAATTCAATGTTGGCAGACGAAGCCTACTTGATGTACTCGATGCGAAGGTCGAGGTGTTCTTAGCTAGACGAAACTTCATTAGCACCGAATATGATCAAACGTTAGCGGCATACCGCGTATTGAATGCGATGGGGATGTTGACGTATGCGTTGAGGATCGAACATCCAGAAGAGTGGCAAGGGGAGAACAAGTAATGAAATATTTTAAACTCGCACTACTTAGTTCTATTTTGCTTATGGGCTGTGCAGAAACGCCCGACACCACAATGACACGCCATCAAATTGATGACTTAGCAGATAATGACCGAGACGGCGTGATTAACCAGCGAGATCTATGTGCCGATACGCCAGAAGGTGTAACGGTAGACATTAAAGGATGTGCCAATTGGAAAATTGTCGAAGACGTTGAAGTATTAAGTGTGGCATTTGATTTTGATAAGTATGACCTTAAACCTGATCATACCGCTGTATTAAATGAGTTGGTGCGTTTACTAGGAGAGCAGCCTGATGCATCAGTGACCTTAGTTGGAGATACAAGTTCAGAAGGCACTAACGCTTACAACAAGGCTCTGGCGAAGAAAAGAACTGGAGTGATTCGCGACGCATTGATTGATAGAGGTATCAATGCGTCGCGAATCTTCGAACAAGAGTTTACTCAGATAACCAGCTTAACTCAGCATCTTCACAAGCGTAAGCGCAGAATGATTGCGGTGATTAAGACAGAGAGCATGGAAGTGAATCCATCTTGGAACATTTTTACTTCAGAAATGCAGCTCGATAGTAATAGCGATGTTGAGTCTAAAACGTCGATTGATCCAGTAGGAGGCCAGTAATGAAATATCTATCTAATAAACCGGGCTTACTGCTTACTGCTTACTGCTGTACCTATGTTGTTCTCGGCATTGACGTTTGCGAATGATGCTAGTGACATTGGTTTGGTCGCGATTGAGCCTAATATGCAAGGGCTTGTTGAAGATCTGCTTAAGAGCCAAGAGATCGACTTAGAAATCTTGTTGAGTGACAGCGTCCCAGAACAGATGATCATGCTGCGCTCGCGTGTTGGTATCACTTCCCAAAAGTGGACAGACAAAGAGATGGCAAGGTTTGACATGCGTTACGGTTATAGGCCGACAGAGCTGATGTTCACCGCCGATGTCATAGCGATTCTAGCCAATGAAAATAACCCTGCAACATCCATCAGTGTCGCTGAACTTATCGATGTGTTTGGTTGCTCTAACGATCCTAAACATCCCAAATGGTCACCAAGCAGTGATATCCGTAACGGTGAAAGTCTAGATACTCATATGCTGCCCTTCGCCATTGATCATAACCTGAAGGGGCATACCACCTTTTCAAGTTGGGTCGAGTGTAGAACGGAAGGAGAATACGCCCATACTCAGTTCTTAGCGGATTTACCTGATCTGATTAATAAGATTGAAGACGAAGATGCCGCTATTGGTTACACCGTTTACTCAGACCAAATCTCGGACTTGAAATGGTTGAGCGTGGTTGATAACCTAGGTGTGAACTACGATCTAAACAAGGAAACGATCCTCTCTGGTCGTTACCCGTTAGCAACGGTTTATTACATGTACTTGAATATTCCAGCGCATCGCAAAGGCTTTACTGAGCAAGAGAAGTTCTTTGTTGGGCTTACCTTGTCACAAGATCATCAAGGGGTGTTGAACCAATACGGTTTCATCAGTTTGCCGCCGGAAGCTATTCAACGTAATAAAGTGAGATTGTCGCTTGAAGAACCTGCTATTGAAGGTGGGTACAAGTAGTGGGTACGGTGTGTTGTAACTGTGATAAGAGAGTGATATTCTCTCTTTCGTAATGGTTCTCAACGTGACGGATTACGTTATTCGGTGATGAATTTATCTAGCGGGCATGTATGCCCGTTTTTTCTCGCCTAAAATTTGCGACTCGAGCAGTTGTTTGTCGATTGGTCACGTATAATGGACACTTCATATAGCGCTAAATAAGCCCAGTCGATGAAAATCTTTCAAGTTCTAATCTTGCCTCTAATGCTGTCCCTAAATGCTATTTCATTTTCAGCGCAAGCAACCGAAAGCTGGTGGTTGCGAACTGTGTTCAACACAAGTTCTGTTCAGCCAAGTTCTCAAAACTATATCAACGATATCGATCTTATGGATTGTGGTGATATAGAAGGCACTCTGCTTTGTAGCGAACAAACCAAATATTACGATCTGGATGTTTATGTTGAACTGGAGTTAGGTGAATCAAGTATTGAAGTGGTTCGCTTAGGCTTGCCATATTCAAACTTAAGTTACACAAAGCTTCAGGCTTACCTTCGCCAAGATGGCTTTGCTCTGAGTTCAATTCGTATTGGGGAAGATGAGTTCGATGTCGTCACTCAACTCGAACACGCAAAACGTGAAGGCATTGGTTTTAATGAGGTAGATAAGCAGCTCGTTGAATTTATCAATGCGCCACACCATTCATCCGATCAAGTGAGTTTATGGAACGTTCCTGGCTCATCTTCTGCTAGTTCGTCTTCTCCTTGGGTCCAGTTACAGAGTGATGGTGATAACTTAATGGTTGAACTAAATCGCTTTTAATTGCTCAAATTTATAGATGCTTTCGTTATTTACTAAGCTAAATCAGCCTTTCAGGAGGGCGGCTCGCGGGCAGACGGCAAGTTATAATTCATTTAAGTGTTCATTTTTCTGCAGCTCTCACATTTTTAGTAAGCGTTTGCCTTTGCCATTTGTTATACGTTGAGCCTTCGGTAAAACGAGCTTAGGATACGTTCAGTATTGATAAAGGAGACAACCCATGGTTGCAAAAGTAACGATAGCGCCACAAGGCCCAGAACTTTCTGAGTTGGTGCAAGGATACTGGCGTATAGCAGAATGGGGTATGACCCCGCAACAACGCCTGACTTTCCTGAAGCAACACATTGATCTTGGTATCACAACAGTTGATCACGCGGATATTTACGGTAACTACCAATGTGAAAAGTTATTTGGTGAGGCATTGGCGCTTGAACCAAGCCTTCGTGATGATATTCAAATCGTCACCAAGTGCGATATTAACCTATGTGGTGACCACACTCCTGATCGTAAGATCAATCACTATGACACCAGCGCGCAGCATATTTACCAATCAGTAAATAACTCGCTAGAGCGTTTAGGTGTTAACGATATCGACGTATTGTTGATTCACCGCCCAGACGTATTGATGGATGCAGATGAAGTAGCAGAAGCGTTCGCAGAGCTACACAAAGTAGGTAAAGTTAAGCACTTCGGTGTTTCTAACTTTTCACCGCGTCAGTTCGAACTGCTTCAATCTCGCCTTGGTAAGCCGTTAGTGACCAACCAAGTTGAAATCAACCCATTGAACTTCGAAGTGGCTCATGATGGCACGCTAGATCAACTGCAGATGAACCGCATTCGCCCGATGGCGTGGTCTTGCCTTGGTGGTGGTAGTATCTTCAGTGGTGACTCAGCACAATCGATTCGCGTTCGTGATGAACTAGAAGCGATTCGCTTAGAAGTCTGTGCAGACAGCATTGATCAAGTGATCTACGCATGGGTACGCCGTTTACCATCTAATCCAATTGCGATTATTGGCTCAGGTAAGATTGAACGTGTGCAGACTGCCGTTGATTCACTGAAAATTGAGCTGACTCGCGAGCAGTGGTACCGCGTATGGGTTGCATCCAAAGGTCACGGTGTGCCATAGAAAGTAATTCGTATAGAAGCAAAAGCCAGCTAACAAAGCTGGCTTTTTTGTGTTCGCTTAACATGTTTCTGCAAAACTGTGATTAAGGTGGAATAATTTTCAAAAACACTCATAATGCACTCTGTTTTTCACCAGTTGGATATTTCCATTGAGCACTTCAAAATTCTCTTCAATCGCCCTTAAACCAGAGCTTCTAAATACGTTAGATTCTCTTGGTTATACTGAAATGACGCCGATCCAAGCGTTAAGTCTTCCTACTATCCTAAATGGCAAGGACGTTATCGGTCAGGGTAAAACGGGTTCAGGTAAAACAGCTGCTTTTGGTTTAGGTGTGCTGCAGAACCTACGCGTTAAGCGTTTCCGTGTTCAGTCTTTAGTGTTATGTCCGACTCGTGAGCTTGCAGACCAAGTCGCAAAAGAGATCCGTACTCTTGCTCGTGGTATTCACAATATTAAAGTGCTGACACTTTGTGGCGGTATGCCAATGGGCCCACAGATTGGCTCACTAGAGCATGGCGCACACATTCTTGTGGGCACTCCGGGTCGTATTCTTGACCACCTAGAGAAAGGCCGCATCGACCTGTCTGAGCTGAACACACTTGTGTTAGATGAAGCCGATCGCATGCTAGAAATGGGTTTCCAAGACGCTTTGGATGCAGTGATTGAAGCGGCGCCAAAAGAACGCCAAACTCTGCTATTCAGTGCCACTTTCCCTAAACAGATCAAATCTGTTGCAGACCGCATCATGCGCAACCCAGAAATGGTGAAGGTTGAATCAACACACGATCATTCAAGCATCCAACAACACTTCTACAAGTTAGAAGGTTCTGAAGCTCGTGATGACGCTCTAGAGTTGCTACTACTTCATCACCAACCGGAATCTGCGGTTGTGTTCTGTAACACTAAGAAAGAGGTGCAGAACGTAAACGATGAGCTGAGTCACCGTGGTTTCAGCGTTATCGAACTTCATGGCGACATGGAGCAGCGTGAACGTGACCAAGCTTTGGTTCAGTTTTCAAACAAAACGATCTCTATTCTAGTGGCGACAGACGTTGCGGCACGTGGTCTTGATGTAGATAACCTAGACGCTGTATTTAACTTTGAATTGTCTCGCGACCCTGAAGTTCACGTACACCGCATTGGTCGTACTGGCCGTGCAGGAAGCAAAGGTGTCGCTATCAGCTTCTTTAGTGAGAAAGAGATGTACCGTGTGGCTCAAATTGATGAGTACATGGATATGCCGATTGAGCCATCTGAGCTTCCAGCAAAACCCATTGCTAAGCCGTACTACTCAAACATGGTAACCATTCAGATTGATGGCGGTAAGAAAGCTAAGCTTCGTGCTGGTGATATTCTTGGTGCATTGACTGGTCAAGGTGGTATTGATGGTAAATCAGTAGGTAAGATCAATCTATTCGCAATGCGTGCTTATGTAGCGGTAGAGAGATCTGTCGCTAAGAAAGCACTGAACAAAATCGAATCAGGTAAAATGAAGGGTCGTCAATTCCGCGCCCGAATCCTGAAGTAGTTCGAGACTGAAGCCCTTTGCTGCGATATGTCTAATTAACGACATTGCTAATTAACGACATTGCAGTAAAGGGTGTTCTACAAAATGTCACTCAAGTTTCTTCTTTTAGGTTTATCGACCTAGTCCTATATATCAAAGCATTATTCATCGGGTCTTATCGAATAAAGATCGTTGATATGTTTTCCTTCGTTAACATACCAATTCATCGCTTCCTGTCGATTGTGAACGAATATCGTGATTGTGGTTATTGAACCATCGTCAAAATAACAAAGCTCATATTCTAAATCGCTTGGATGATCAGGAATAGCGGCCATAGCTTGCCTCCCAAATATCAATCATTTGAAAATACGCTAACCCGTTTCTTTTATAGGGTTCGTATTACGTCAAATGAGTAATAAAAATCAAGTTACATCACTGCCGTTAATTGTTTTTAGTTTAATCATTTGCCTAAATAGACGGTTTAGCAAGGTGAAGTCTCAAATTATCGAAAGTTTTTACGATCAGCTGCTTTTATAGCTAATGTTATAAGATCAAGGGTGAATCTGATAAACCTGTTTACAGGTTCGTTGATCAGTAAAGGGTTGTGAGAGGGTGAAATGAGAAAATGCCGTTGGTTAGTGATATTGGTGTGCTTTCTATTTGCTGGGTGTGGGACGAAATTCGCCTATAACAATATCAGTTGGTTTGCGGTCAGCTATATCGAAGACTTTGTTTCGTTATCCAATAGCCAAGAGTCCGAGCTAGAAGCCCGCCTAGACTTATTACAAGCTTGGCATAAAGAAACTCAACTACCTCTGTATATTTCTCAATTAGAAGCGATTCAAAGTATTGCTCGTGCCGATATGAATTCTGCGTTTATCATCGACCAAAGTGAGAAAATTAAGAATCATATTCGTGCGATCGTTAATAAGTTTGCGCCCGATGTTTACGCGTTAAGTATGCAACTTAGCCCTAAGCAAGATAGCGAGTTCTTAAAAAACTTTAGAGAAAAGCAGCAAGACTATTACGAAGAAAGATTGTCGTTGAATGACGAAGATTCCAGAGAACGATATCGAAATCGAATAGAAGAGAGGCTAGAGCGGTGGCTAGGATCGGTATCGAAAGAACAAAAACAGATTATTTATACTTGGTCTCAAGAGTGGATAAATACCAACGATAACTGGCGCCAATATCAAAATAATACCTACCAAGATCTCACAACACTGATGGAAAAGAAGGCCGACCTACATATCGCTCAGCCGATTATTATGAATTTGCTTCTAAATAACGAAGCTTATTATCCAGACGAATTGGAATCTAAGCTTAATAAGAATATGCAGACATCAGCCAAATTTTTGGTGGAGATCGCCGCAATCAGCAGTGATAAGCAATGGTCTTATTTCATGAATGAATTAGAGAGTCTCAAATCAACGCTGGTGACGCTGCAGGAGTAGGGTACAAGTAAGCTTCGTTAATAACTAAAAAAGCTGATCGTGTTAAACCCATCAGCCTTTCAGTCATTATCGTATGGTTAGGGTTTTAACCTCGATTATTCATCAACAGTTTTGGGATAGAGCCTTTCGCTGTCTTCGATATTTTCTGCATCAGTTGGAAGCTTGGTTGTTGAATGCCGTGGTCGCTTTGTAGTCCATCAATCATCAATAACCACAGTCTAGCTGTCATTTCTGAATCGGCTAACGCTCTGTGGAAAGTTCCGTCGTTGTCGATATTCTTGAAACGCACAAGGTCGCCTAACTTATGAGTTGGCGCGTCTTGGATTAGACGACGAGCAATCAGCATTGAGCAGGCAAACTGTCCATTGTAGCCTCGGTTAATGTTATCTAACTCTGCATCAAGAAAGCGCTTATCAAATGAGGCATTATGAGCGACTAGTTGGCTGCCTTGGATGAAGTCTGCAAACTCATCCATCACTTCTCCACAGCTTGCAGCTGTGCTTAACATACGGTTACTGATTCCGGTATAACCTTCAATGAATCCACTAACACGAAACCCAGGGTTCATGAGTTGTTGGAAGGTGTCGACGACTTCGCCGTTAACGAGTTTCACCGCACCGATTTCAATCGCTCGGTCACCCATATTTGGTGATAAGCCTGTGGTTTCGAAATCGAGAACGATAACGGAGTCTGCGGAGTTTGGAGCCATCGTGTTTCCTAATTGCTATTGGGTGGTATCGCTTTATATGAGGCGTTTGGTGCTGTTATTAATTAAGTTATTGCGTATTACTGCTGATAGTGAGCTCAGTGTAACCCGTCGAATCATCATGCTCTCTGTGGAAGGTCAAAGTATCGTAGCGGTGAACAATCAATTCAGCCGTGGTTGCGATAATCGTTCCCTCGAGTAGATGCCCGCCAATCACATCGCCATTCTCATCAGCAACGGATATATGAATGTGCTGATGGTTAGGCGTTAACGTTGCCATCACAGAGACTATTTCGAACGGAGCTTGGAATAGCTTGGTGTTGTTCGCATTAGCTAAACGAATATTGAGTTGAGAGACGCAACCGACACAAGACGCGATAGAGCCGGCAGAGATGTTGTGTGTGGTCACTAATCTTTGGAGCTCAAGCTTTAGGTCTTGGCCGCGGGTTAATCTCGTTGCGATAGGAGTAATCATCTCAATACCTCTGTTTATCTTTATCCGTATATCAAAGAACAAAACGAAGCCACATGGGGCTTCGTTTAAGTAATACGTCGGCTAACATGTTATCGCTGCTAGTTAAGCTTTGATCGTTATTTGCCTTCTTTCTCTTGCTGTTCTCTTTTCTTCTTAGGAACGAAGTTCAGCACTGAAATAGGCACTTCTTTACGTGGTTCGAAACCTTCCATTACACGGCGCTCAATTAGGTGACCAAGGCGCTTTTCAATAATGCACAGGTTTTTGAAGTTATCTTTCGATAGGAAAGAGATTGCTTCGCCAGATGCATCAGCACGGCCAGTACGTCCAATACGGTGAACGTAGTCGTCTGCTGGGAAAGGCAGGTCATAGTTCACTACGCGGCTTAGGTTATCGATATCGATACCACGAGCAGCAACGCCAGTCGCTACCAAGTACTTTAGGCGACCTTTCTTAAAGTCAGCCAAGATCTTTTCACGAATTGCTTGGCTACGGCCACTGTGGAAAGCTTCTGCCTGAATGCCACGCTTTTCAAGTTGAGCCACTAACTTAGCCGCGCCATGTTTAGTTTCGATAAAGATAAGCGCTTGATCCCAATTACCTTCGGTAATCATGTGGCTCAATAGTGCTGACTTACGGTCTTTATCTACCGTTACCAACCATTGCTCAATGTTCGCTTTAGATGCGTCAGTCTTGGCAATCGAAATCTCTTCCGCTTCACTGATTGCACTTTTCGCTAGCGCACGCACTGGTGTTGAAAGCGTTGCTGAGAACAGCAGGTTTTGGATGTCTTGTGGTAGACGTGCGATGATCTTGTTGATGTCTTCAATGAAACCCATGTCCAGCATGCGGTCTGCTTCATCAAGAACTAATACTTCAACTTCATCAAAGTGAACGGCACGTTGTCCATACATGTCGATCAAACGACCTGGTGTTGCAACTAGAATATCAACACCTTCAATTAAGCGGTCTTTCTGGTGTTGGTAAGATACGCCACCGTACATCGCTAGTGATGTTAGGTTTAAGAACTTCGCGTACTTAGTGATGTTCTGTTCAACCTGTACTGCCAGCTCACGCGTTGGCGTCAGGATAACGGCGCGGATACGTTTTTTACGCTGCGTTTCACCTTTGCTTAGCACTTCTAAGATAGGGAGAACAAAGCTCGCAGTTTTACCTGTACCTGTTTGTGCTGCCGCAATAAGGTTCTTACCAGAAAGAACAATCGGAATTGCTTTTTCTTGAATAGAGGTTGGCTTTTCATAGCCTTGTTTTGCAACGGCTTTAACAATAGGTGAGCTTAATCCAAGCTTGGAAAATGGCATAAGTTTCTCGGTATGATTTGGCTAAATAGCGATGGAAAGGTTTAACAATCTTATACAAGGATAAGATTAATGGCGGCATTCTACCATGTTGCTTGTGTACTACTAGGGCATGTTGATCTTTCGAGCTGATTTTTGCAGCGAGTTGCTGGGTATTTATACAAGGCAGAGGCGTCGATGTGTAACTAGCCTACATGAGAAGCCGATAACGTAGTAGAAATGACCAGCAAACGCTGCCCGAAGGGTTCGGCTAAAAGCGTTTTACTCTTTGTTGAGGGAGATTTGCTTAGAATTACTAGGCTACTTCTCCCTCGCCGCGATTAAAACGCTTTTATCTCGAACAAAATTTAACCACGAAAGGTCAACACGCCCTAGCAACATAGACACTTTAGTTGGATAATACTGGCTCAATAAGACGACGATCAGACAGGGATGTATGGAAATTACGCCGAATGAACGCGATGCAGTATATAAAACGATTTTTTCTCGCCGAGATGTTCGTGGACAGTTTCTACCAGAAGAGATGTGAATTCAGCGATTCATGAAGGTAAGTGGAATCCAAATAAAGCGGAGTTATTCAAGGCTTTGATGTCCTAGTAATGTATTGATATTAAATACCAAAGCTCGTTACCGATATTTCAGTATAAAGTTGAATTTATAAACCCGCACTGATATTAATGACACTTGATTAACCGCTCCAGCTTGGAATCCAATGAACGACGCTAACTTACGTAGACTTCAGCAGCTTATTGCAAAGTATGAAATAGGTGTAGAGTACAATCTCACGATTGATGACCTAGAGCACTCGATGTCGACGTCTCGTAGAAACACCTCTATCGTTCTTAAATGTTTGTCTGAATATCACTGGATTTGTTGGATACCGTCGAAAGGAAGAGGCAAGCTTAGCCAATTTAGAATATTGGTCAGCTTCTCCGAAGCATTAGAACAAGTGTTAGCGCTTCAGTTAGAGCAAGGCCGCTTTAACGTTATTCCCCGACTTCTAGAAAGCTATGGTGTTGCTGCAATAAAGGCGCTGACGTTAGCGACTGAAAAACATAGTCTGTTCAATCAACAACATGACCATTTGTTGATCACGCAATATCCGTGGGTTGATAACCTTGAGCCTGCAAATACATACCGAACCGCTGAACATCATATCCTAAGAAGTCTCTACAATACTCTGTTGGTTCAAGATCATGAGGGGAGGCCTCAAGCTAGCCTTGCACACCATTGGAAGATGGAAGGGCGCTTGCTGCATTTTTGGTTGAGGCCGAATGTGTTGTTTCATGATGGTGATATTTTAACAGCTAAAGATGTTGCTCAATGCTTGTTGCGGTTAAAAAATATTGATGGTCCGGTGCAGTCGTTATTTGAACAGGTCAGTGATGTTCAAGTTGTGGGTGATAAACAACTGACTATTGAGCTGACACACGCAAACCCAATGTTTCTCTATGCATTGAGCAGCCCACACGCGTCCATTTATCGTTGCAAGCGTACTTATTTTTCGAGTGGCCGCAGTGCCTATATCGGAACAGGTCCTTTCTCATTAGTTGATTGGAGCAAAGAACGCTTGGTTCTTAAACGTCACCGAGGTTACTTTTCTCAAAATGCCTTGTTAGAACAGATAACACTCACGGACATCGAAGGCTTAAATGATCATACCCTGAGTTTTAATAAACCGGGCACTGTTGTGTTAACTCAACCTAGAATGACGATTCCTTTACTTCAAGATATGGCTGACTGGCTACAACAAACTATTACAAAGACTGGTGTCACTATTGAAGTTGTAGAGCTTCCCAACATCAGTGATCCTAGCTCCATGAGTGAGTTGGCAGACCTGTTATTCATTGAAGAAGTTATCGAACAGCCAAAAGAGTATGGCCTTTACGATTGGCTACTTGCCTCGTCTGGACTCAGATTTATTTTTAACAGTGCCGAGATGAAGGCGCATTGTAAGAGAGTTCGATCAGCCGCGAGTGGCGAAAACCCAATCAACGAGTTGAAAGAGATTGAACAGTCGCTTTATCAACAGAAGTTACTTTGCCCGTTATTTCATGGGAAAGAGAAGGTATTTAACAGTGTTGAAGTTCATGGTGTAGAGATAAACCAAACCGGCTATAGTGATTTTTATAAGCTTTGGATATCTTCAAGCGAGAAGTAATTAATCCTTTCTAAATCCATTGCCCATCTTTTAGTTTCTGTTCAAAATGAAAACATGCACGAATTTGCTATCACCCTTTCGTGTTTCTTTTTGATACCAATCGTTACTATGACTCAGCATGACTATCAAAGTCACTTTCGGTCATCCCCCCAATGACAGTCCCAATCATTAATCTATTTCATTAGGATCTAATCGAATGAAACTTAAGTTTATTTCTATCGCACTTATGGCTGGTGGCCTTACTGCTTGTGGCGGAGGAGGCGGCGGTAGCAATACAAGTGCTCCTGCTCCTCAAACGAAAACCTTACAAGGTGTCGCCATTGACGGATATATTTCCGGGGCGACCGCGTTTCTAGATATCAATTATAATGGCGTATTAGATGAGGGAGAGCCGAGTAGTATCACGGACGATGAGGGCAGTTATCAGCTTTCTTTAACGGGTTCTAATTCTGACTGTATGAATTATGCACCAATTGTAGTAAACGTGCCGGTTGGCGCAATAGATGCGGACAGCCCTAACACGCCAATCACTGAACCTTATCAATTAGTATTTCCCCCGGTCATGACGGTGAGTTCCGATCAGGAGATTAAGTCTACAACACCGCTGACAACCGTTTTATGGAATGAAATTCAAGCCGACTTGTATAAAGGTGGCTTAAACAGTTGTTCAGCTTTAAAGCAAGCCGTAAACACCCAAAATAGCATTATCCAAAATGTGAAAGATCATGACTTCCGAATTGCGAACCGATACAACATCGCAGTGGAGGATTTGTATGGTGATTTCGTTAAAGATCAAAATACTGAGCTCTATGAGTTAGCGCAGAAGATGATGCCGGCGATTAAAAAGTCGTATCAAGAGACGAAAGAGATTCAAAAAGAGAACCCAAAAGCCCAGCAAGCTTATGTTGATTATTACTGGGAGCATTGGGATTACACTAAGAAGAACGAAATTAATAAGTGGTATAAAGTTAAAACAGTGATGACCGCTGACAAGCTGATTGTTATTGAACATGAAGTGTCCGCTGACTTGCAGACCGAACTGTCGTTAAATAAGCATATTGAGCGTAATAGCCAAAAGAAAAATGGTTTGGAATATGATAAAGAAGCTTGGTTCTCATTGGATAGTGATGGAACGGAATATTCATGTTCGGTGCAAGAGACGATCAAGCAACAGGTTTTGCCTAACTCACTCGCGACCTTTGGTGTGTTGAACCGTGGTTGGTCTAAACAACCTGATTGGGACAGTTGTTCACGTCAAAATGTCGGTGCTGGATTCATGCAAACCTTGTCGGCAGATCTTGTCGGTGACTACAAAGATCAGTTTACCCAAGTACAAGCGAAATTTAATTTTGAGAATAACGCACCACACCCAGAGTGGGTTAATCTAGGTGATTCATTGGATAGTGTATCGCGCAGTGATTTCGATGCGCTTAATTACCTATCGGTAGATTTTGATGACAACAGTTCTTACGGTTCTGACAGCTGGAACAGACATAAGTATGCGTACATTGAAAATACACCGTTTGATTACACTCAGACGATAACGTCTAAATATTCTCAAGGTAACTGGACTAAAGGTTATTATTACCAAAATGGAACAAGTCGATTTGAGTGTTCAGATGATGGTGTGAATTGGTCAAAAGAAAGCTGCGAGTAAGGTTACTCGAGTGAGCACTTAACACCGATAAATTGTTCCTAATAAAAAATCCAGTGTCGACAAAACACTGGATTTTTAGTTTTAATTGATCGCAATCTAGCTTTGCTTTATTGAACGTGCTTAAGCGATCTCAATTTTCTCAGCTTGGTTCTGCTCTACCATTGATAGTGCTAGCGCTTCTGCAGCCTTAATCCCATCAATACCAGCAGACAGGATGCCGCCCGCGTAGCCTGCACCTTCACCTGCAGGGAAGAAGCCCTTAAGGTTGATGCTTTGGAAGTCTTTGCCACGTTTGATACATACAGGGGAAGACGTACGAGTTTCAACACCTGTTAGTAGACCGTCTGGCGTAGAGAAGCCTTTGATCTTCTTCTCAAATGCAGGGATTGCTTCACGAATCGCTTCGATAGCAAAATCAGGCAGCGCTTTTGAAATGTCAGTCAGGTGGATACCCGGAGTGAACGACGGTTGTACTTCACCGATTGCACTTGGATCGCGACCTTTCAAGAAGTCACCGATTTTCTGAGCAGGGGCATCGTAGTTTTCGCCACCAAGAACGTAAGCTCCGCTTTCTAGTTCACGTTGTAAACGGATACCAGCCAATGCATCACCTGGGTAGTCACGCTCAGGGTCGATACCTACAACGATTGCGCTGTTTGCGTTACGTTCTGCACGAGAGTATTGGCTCATGCCGTTAGTTACTACGCGGCCTTCTTCAGACGTTGCAGCTACTACAGTACCGCCTGGGCACATACAGAAACTGTATACAGTGCGGCCATTCTTACAGTGGTGAACCAGTTTGTAGTCCGCAGCACCTAGGATTGGGTTGCCTGCGTTCTTACCGAAACGAGCTTCATCGATCATCGATTGCTTGTGTTCGATACGGAAACCCACAGAGAAAGGCTTCGCTTCCATGTAAACGCCACGATCGTACAGCATTTCAAACGTGTCACGAGCACTGTGGCCAACAGCCAATACCACGTGACGAGATTTAATCTCTTCACCGTTAGAAAGCGTTAGGCCAGTGATTTGACCATCTTCCATATGAATGTCGTCAACACGAGTGCTGAAACGGATTTCACCGCCGAGTTCAATGATAGAAGCGCGCATCTTTTCGATCATGGTAACCAGTTTAAAGGTACCGATGTGCGGCTTACTCACGTAAAGGATTTCTTCTGGTGCGCCAGCTGCAACGAACTCTTCGATTACTTTACGGCCGTAGTGTTTTGGATCTTTAACTTGGCTGTAAAGCTTACCGTCAGAGAATGTGCCTGCACCGCCTTCACCAAACTGCACGTTTGATTCGGTGTTCAGTGTACGCTTACGCCAGAAACCAAAGGTATCTTTGGTACGTTCACGAACTTCTTTACCACGCTCGACGATGATTGGGTTGAAGCCCATTTGAGCAAGCACAAGGCCAGCGAATAGACCACAAGGGCCAAAACCGATAACCACAGGGCGCTCAGTTTGGTTCTCAACCGCTTTAGCAACAAACTTGTACTCCATATCAGGAGTGACTTTTACGTGTGGGTCGCTAATGAATTGTTCCAACAACTCTGCTTCGTTTTCAACGAGAACGTCAAGCGTGTAGATAAGTAAGATCTTTGATTTCTTACGAGCATCGTAGCCACGTTTAAAGATATTAAAAGAGAGTACCTGATCAGAGTTAATACCAAGTTTCGCTTCAATAGCGTCTTGAATAGCAGACTCTTCGTGGTCTAGTGGGAGTTTAATTTCGGTTAAACGTATCATTTCGATGTCTCGTTTTTATAGGTGTCTTAGCTAGATCGTATTCTGAATACAGAGCTTGGATGAAAACACTGATGTTCAAAGTAGCGATAAGCTCACAATGGCGCGCATTTTACGAGAAATTGATTTATCTGTCATAATAATTTAGAAACAAGGAGCAAATAGGCATGATATTAGAGCCGTATGATGTTGAATTTTGCTTTGGGATGAGTATTATCCCCATTCTTCAATTTTGACTAACTTATAGAGCAGAGCATCATGGCATTTGTCGTAGGCGATAATTGTATTCAATGTAAATACACAGACTGTGTGGCCGTGTGTCCCGCAGATGCGTTCCATGAAGGCCCCAATTTCATGGTAATTAACCCAATCGAATGTATTGATTGTGGTTTATGTGTACCTGAATGTGATGCTCAAGCAATCTTCCAAGAGGATGAGTTGCCAGAAGATCAAAAGATCTTTATCGAAGTGAATGCTGAACTTGCAGAAATCTGGCCGGTACAAACGGAAGTAAAAGCACCAATGGATGACGCTGAAAAGTGGAATGGTGTGTCTGATAAGTTGGCAATGCTAGAAAAGTAATTCTGCTACTTGAAATAAACCTTCCCAAAAAAGATCCCCAACTCAGTCGTCCCTCCTTCTTGAGGATGACGGCTGATGATTCAGTTAACTATTGACCTACTTGCAAACGTTATATTTCAAAATCTACTTGATGCTTTGTGCGGTGAGAGCTGGTGGTTGGTTTTGTCTCTACCTCTAAGTTACGTCATTCCCTACAGCGAGGGACGAGCAAGATAGGGAACCTTGCTCTTTGTATTCGCTAATTCTGGCTAGTCGTATATTCTTGATTCTATTAACTATGTTGACGATTAAGCTCAGTTAAATTTCGTCATTCCCTACTGCGAGGGACGAGCAAGATAGGGAATCTTGCTCTTTGTATCCGCTAATTCTGGCTAGTCGTATATTCTTGATTCTATTAACTATGTTGACGATGAAGCTCAGTTGAATTTCGTCATTCCCTACTGCGAGGGACGAGCAAGATAGGGAATCTTGCTCTTTGTATCCGCTAATTCTAACTAGCTGTTTAATCTTGAATTGACTAGCTATGCTGACGACGCATGTTATCGAGGATGATACCTGTCGCCATTGCTACATTTAGTGACTCTGCTCCACCGAATGCTGGAATCGTAATTTTATCTGTCACGTATTTAGCGGCGTGTTCACGGATACCGTGAGACTCGCTGCCCATCAGCAAAATGCCATTTGCAGTAAACTCAGTCCTATGAACACTTTCGCCTTCTAAAAACGCGCCGTAAACCGGCAGGTTCGCTTGCTCTAAGTAAGCAGGTAAGTCTGTTTGGCTTACGTGTACTCGGCCAAAGCTGCCCATAGTCGCGCTGATCGTTTTAGGGTTGTATGGGTCTGCGCAATCGCTGCTCGCAACGATATGTTTAATGCCATACCAGTCAGCTACACGAATAATCGTACCTAGGTTGCCAGGGTCTGACACACCATCCAGCGCAATCATTAAGCCGGTAGCTTCTGGTAATTCAACCTTTGGAATCTCAACCACCGCAATTGCGGCATTGTTACTCACCAAGGTGCTCGCTTTGGTTAGATCGTCTAGCGAGGCTTCAACACAATCAAACTCAATCAATGATGCGTGATTTTCAGATAGGAAATCAGCAGTAGCAAAGACGTTCTTCACGACTAATTCACTATTGAACAGCTCAAGAACGTTCTTTTCACCTTGAACTAGAAACAGGCCGTGGGCTTTACGTTGTTTCTTTTGGCCCAAAGCACGAAGGAGTTTTAATTGGTTTTTTGAAATCATGTTTTTATCCTAGATATAAGCCCGCGCATTATAGAGCAAAGGTTGGATAACCAAAAGCGTGATAACTCAATGCGATCCATATAAAAAGCAAAAGCGATCCACTTAAAAAAGAAAAGCGCACTAAATAGTGCGCTCTTATGGAGATTTACTTACCTAAGTATCGCTGAACTGACAGCTTAATACGGAGCAGGATAGCGCTTAAAGACGGTATTGATATCGGTTAAGATCTCTTTTGATAACGGTTTACTGAAAGCGGCTACGTTCTCTTTTAGCTGCTCCATAGTGGTTGCACCAATGATGGTGGAAGTCACCCCATCAACTTGATTACACCAAGCTAATGCCAGTTGGCTCGGAGTGAACCCGTGAGCATTCGCCACTTCAACATAGCCTTTAACCGCTTCATTGGCAGATTCAGTGTCGCGGAAAATGCCTTTACGTTGCATGTAAGTCCAACGGCTGCCTTCTGGCCTTGCGCCATCGATGTACTTTCCACTCAACATGCCTGCAGCCAAAGGTGACCATGGCAGGTAAGCGACATCTTCATGCACACAGTTCTCAATCAAATATGGCCAATCTTTTGCGTGCAGTAAGTTGAATTCATTCTGAATCGAAACCATACGTGGTAAATCGTGTTTCTTGCTCAGCTTGAGGTATGTGTTGATGCCCCAAGTGGAGTCGTCTGAAAGCCCGATATGGCGAATTTTACCCGCTTTAATGCAGCTTGCCAGAGCTTGTAGGATCTCTAACATTTCAGCTTCATGCTGCTTTCGGTCAATATCACTGAATCGAATGTGATTTGGGAAATGCTTACCAAAATGAGGCGTTGTGCGATTTGGCCAATGAAGCTGGTAAAGGTCAATATAGTCTGTTTGTAGGCGTTTTAATGATGCATCAATTGCTGCGATCACGGCTTCACCGGTTATAGGGCCTCCATCTCGAATCCAAGGAAGTCCAGGCCCGGCAATTTTGCTCGCAATGATCAACTCTTGGCGGCGCTGTGGGTTACGCGATAACCAGTTACCGATAATCGCTTCTGTTTTGCCGTAGGTATCTGGAGACGGTGGAACTGCGTACATTTCTGCAGTATCGATAAAGTTAATACCTTGGCTTAATGCGTATTCGATCTGTTGGTCGGCTTGCTGTTGTGTATTTTGCAGCCCCCAAGTCATGCTGCCAAGGCAGATACGGGAAACGGGAATTTGACTACTTCCTAGTTTTGAATATTCCATTGAATTCGGGGTTCCTGTGGTTTGGTTCTCGGATACTCGCATTATAGTTTTGAAAAGAGGGCGAGTGAGGAATGAAAACGAATATGAATTATTAGCACAAAATGACACGATAAGGTATGGCATCAGGGAGTTTAGTGAGTCATTTCTCCGCGCACTAAGCTTCCTGCGTCATGTATCGAAATGCGCTTTTGAAAAGTTATGATGCAAAATGGTGAGTGAATTTAATGGTTAAAGTAGGAAGGAGAAAAATACATCGCGAATAAAAAAGCTCTACAGGATAGAGCGTAGAGCTTTTTTATAGGGGGTTCTGAATAGCGCTAGGTATTAATTGAGTTACGAGGTCGCGTTTGTATCTAACCCACCCTGGGTTTGCGCCTGTCTTAGAGCTTCCTGCCTTTGAATTTCTTTCTCAGTTAATACTGGTTGAAGTTTTTCCTCAGAGGCTTGAGGAGAGAAAATGAAATATTTATTAATCGTCATAACAGTGTCTCCGTGTAACGTATGACAGATACTGCCTTAAGGATAAATTGTGATCATCATCCACTTTGTACTTTTTTTAGGCTGAGCGCGGAGGGCGTAGAATGCGTACAAAGCGTTCGCTTATCATCCATATGCAATGTTGAACTGACGAAACCCTCTGAATTCAAGTATAGGAAGCTCATCTAATTTCGCACAATAATGATTTAGAGCAATTACATACATGGTCAGGGGCGTAAGATGAAAAGCCTCGAGACTGACTCAGCGCCCTAACCATTAAGTCAGTAAATCAATTACTTAATCCATGGTGAGATGAATTATGGAAAAGCTTGTAGAACGTTTTCTGAATTACGTTACTTTTGATACTAAATCCGATCCTTCTAATCAGCAGTGCCCAAGTTCACCGGGTCAAATCACCTTTGCTGAAGCCTTAAAGTCAGAATTGATCGCATTAGAACTAGCTGATATTTCTTTGGACGAAAATGGGTATTTGATGGCGAAGCTGCCGTCGAATGTCGATTACCCTGTGCCAGCCATTGGTTTTGTTGCCCACATGGATACCGCTCCTGACGCTTCAGGTGCGAACGTGAAACCACAAGTGATTAAAGATTATCGAGGTGGAACGATTGAATTAGGTGAAAGTGGCGAGTGTTTAAATCCTAGCCAATATCCAGACCTTGATTCTTTACATGGTCATGACCTTATTACGACTGACGGCACGACTCTGCTTGGTGCCGACAACAAAGCGGGCATCGCTGAAATAATCAGCGCGATTGCTTACCTGAAAGCGAACCCAGACATTAAACACGGTGACATTTGCATTGGTTTCACGCCAGATGAAGAGATTGGTCGTGGTGCGAACTTGTTTGACGTTGAGAAGTTTGGTGCCGAGTGGGCGTATACCATTGATGGTGGCCCAGTAGGGGAGTTGGAATTTGAGAACTTCAATGCCACGAGCGCTGATGTTATCTGTCATGGAGTGAACGTTCACCCAGGTACCGCAAAAGGTAAAATGGTGAATTCGATGAATATTGCGGCGCAATTCCAACTGATGATGCCAGCGCAAGAGACACCAGAGTGCACCGAAGGTTATGAAGGTTTTTATCATCTGAAATCGGCTGAAATGGGCGTGGCTCGATCTGAGTTAGGTTACATCATCCGTGATTTTGAACGTGTAGGTGTGGAAGCTCGTAAGGCATTTATGCAACAGAAAGTGGACGAGCTGAATGAGCGTCTTGAGAAAGGCCATGTTGAGTTGGTACTAACCGATAGTTACTTCAACATGAAAGAGATGGTTGAACCGCATCAACATATTATCGAATTGGCGAAGCAAGCGATGATTGAGTGCGATGTTGAGCCAATGATAAAGCCTATCCGCGGCGGTACTGACGGAGCTCGTTTATCTTTCATGGGGCTACCATGTCCGAATATCTTTACTGGCGGTTACAACTTCCACGGTATTCATGAGTTCATAACGATTCAAGGCATGGAGCAAGCGGTAAAAGTGATTGTCGAATTGTCTCAACGTACGGCAACACATTACCAATAATAGAGCATCAGAGCGTTATATCTCTTTGTATTTTTGAGAGTATTCAATAATACTCTCTTTAAGCATAAGGGAGTACGCGATGAAAAAGTTAGTTTTACTTTGCACCCACTTAGTCGTGGGTGCTTTTGGTTTTGGGCTTGGTGTCTATGCACTACCTATTTTGATTGAGCCCGATTCTCCTTCCTCAAGTTCTGTTGAAGCAATCAGTCAGCAGGCTATCTATACCGGAGAGTTCACCAAAGACCGCCAAGACAGTGATTTCTTACATTGGGGCGAGGGTATCGTCTCGGTGTCTGAAAGTGCGATAGCTTTTGAAGGTGAGTTGGCGCCGGGGCCTGATTATAAGGTTTACCTCTCGCCTAAGTTTATTGAAACCGAGCAAGCTTTCCATGACAGCAAGAACGAGTTACTGAGAGTCGGAGATGTGAAAACATTCGACCGTTTTATGGTTGAGCTTCCCGAAGATACTGATCTTAATCGATTTAATACTGTTGTGATTTGGTGTGAAACTTTTGGCCAATTTATTACTTCTGCGAAGATAAAATGATAGCCTTCTAGGGCGTGTTGAACTTTCGAGCTGATTTTTGCAGCGAGTTGCTGGGTATTTATACAAGGCAGAGGCGTCGATGTGTAGCTAGCCTACATGAGAAGCCGATAACGTAGTAAAAATGACCAGCAAACGCTGCCCGAAGGGTTCGGCTAAAAGCGTTTTACTCTTTGTTGAGTGAGATTTGCTTAGAATGACTAGGCTGCTTCTCACTCGCCGCGATTAAAACGCTTTTATCTCGAACAAAATTTAACCGCGAAAGGTCAACACGCCCTATAGTTAATACCAGAATGAACCCGAGCGCTCAGGAGTTGAGCGCTTTTTCATAGCACTGATATTGGCGGCTTTCTTGTAAAGCTAATCGTTGTAAAGCTAACCGTTGTAATGCTAAGGAATAAGTAATGGAAAAGTTGTGGCAAGTAATCGATTTCCTACTCGCTCATAAGTTTATTTTTAGTGCGTTGATTATCACTGTTATTTTAATCATTCGCCGAATCACCTTATCTCAAATAAGAGGTGATGTTGCTTTCCTTAGCGAAGACCAACGTAACTGGATGTCACGAACCAAAAACGGCACATTCGCGATTATCGTTGTGACGTTATTTGTGTTGTGGAAATCCGAAATCAGTGAGTTTGCGCTGTCAGTCACGGCCATTGCTGTTGCTATAGTCGTCGCATCTAAAGAGATCATTTTGTGTTTCACAGGTTCTATTCAGCGTGCGAGTTCTCGCTCATTTAGAATTGGCGACTGGATCGAAGTGGGTAAAATCAGCGGTGAGGTGATTGAGCACAATTTGATGGCTACTGTGATTCAAGAAATCGATTTATATCATGGGCAATATCACTTCACGGGCAAGACCGCCACGCTGCCTAATAGCATGTTCTTCACTTATCCGGTAAAGAACCTCAACTTCATGAAGCGCTATGTCTATCACAATTTTTTTGTGACGGTGAAAGACTTTGTAAACCTATACCCTATGGTACCGGGTCTTATTGTGAAAATTGAAGAGCATTGTGAAGAGTTTATCGATGTTGCCCGCCGTTACAACGGTGTGATCGAAAAGCATGCTGGCGTTGACCTTCCGGGTTCTGAGCCTCACATCCATATCACAAGCAGTTCGACGGGGGAGCAAGAAGTGCACTTTATGATCTTCTGTCCGACCGAAAAAGCGATTCATTTAGAGCAAGACATTCGTAAAGATTTTATGGAAGCGTACGCGGAAGCATTCCCAACGAGCGCTTAGTTTGCTCATCACTCCATAGCGACTAAATTATAGCGTCCAAACTATCAGTTCAAACAAAAGAAAGCCGAGAGCGATACTATCGACTCTCGGCTTTTTTGTATCCGAAATTCAGCTTAGATGTTAGCCCAAGTCAGCGAGTGGTAACCAATCAACTTGTACACCAGCTTGCTCAAACATATCTTGGCTAACTTTAATCTTGTCGCCCCAGCGAGAAAGGAAATCTTCGCTTTGCTCTGGGCAATGTACCGCTGAAATACCTGTTTGGATGATTTTTGCAGCACAGTTTGGACAAGGGAAGTGGGTTACCCAGATTTCGCAGCTGTCCAAATCACGTTTAGCGAATAAAATTGCATTTTCTTCAGCGTGAAGCGTCTTGAGGTACTTCATCTCTCTGTCATCAGTATCCGCACTATCAGACACGCCATGTGGGTAGCCATTAAAACCAACGGAAACAATACGGTTGTGCTTAGTGATTACGGCGCCGACTTGAGTTGAAGGATCTTTACTCCAAGAACCGACCAATTCCGCCATTTGATAGAAACGTTTAGCCCATTTTGAAATCATGAGAATTCCTTAACAATTAAATGTGAATGCTTATCTGTCTGACAATACATTATGTTAGACAATATCCATAGAGAACAAAAGCTGAGAGATTGATTTACTTAGGAATTGTAGCGTGTTTGTAATTACTTTATAAGCACTTAGTTTCAATTAACATATTGATACACTTTTGCGAGTTATAATTGATATTCCTCGGACATTTGAAGCAATTGTGTTACGTAACTTTTATGCTGTTCAATTTCTCATAAGTGACGGTATAACCATGCGTAAAAAGTTAATCCTTACGGCTCTTGCAAGCTCTCTTATTCTTGCTGGATGTGGGCAAGATGCTCAAAATGCCAAGCAAGCGCCTTTACCTCTCGTAGCTGTACAGGATGTTAGCGTCGTTTCTCACCAACAAAGTAAGTCGTACATTGGTCGTATTGAAGCCGTTGAAGATACGGCTATCACAGCGCAGGTTTCTGGCTATCTACAAAACCGTCATTTCAATGAGGGCCAAATGGTCGAAAAGGGCCAATTGCTTTACTCCATTGAGCCATCTTCATTTGAAGCTGAAGTTGCAAGTGCAAAAGCATCAGTTGCTCAAGCAAACGCGAACCTTAAGAAAGCCGAACTTGATTTTAATCGTGGTAAGAATCTTCTCCCTAAGGGCAGTATTTCTCAGTCGGAATTTGATGCATTGACCGCAAACTTATTAGGCTCTCAAGCACAACTTGAAGCAAGTCAAGCTCAGTTAAATGCTGCGAATGTTCAGTTGTCTCATACTAAAATTATTGCGCCTTTCTCTGGACGCATCAGTGACACCAAAGTCAGTAAAGGTGACCTGGTTTCACCGTCTTCAGGTGTACTGACGACTTTGGTTAGTTTAGATCCAATCCATGCATCGTTCAGCATTAGTGAGCGTGAGCGTATTGAGCTGGGTATGGACCGTATTGAAGGTGACGGCAGCAGCGACTCTGCAGGTGTTGAAGTTCAGATCATGCTTGAAAATGGTGAAGCGTTTGAACACCTAGGTCAGCTTGATTTCTTGGGCAATCGTATCAATCTCAATACGGGTACTATCGCGATGCGCGCAATCGCTGATAATCCGAATCAGCGATTACTTCCAGGTCAACACGTTCGTGTAGATCTACGTGAAAAGCAATCTATTGACGTTGTGACTATCCCACGCCGCGCGGTTCAAACCGATCTGGAAGGTGACTTTGTGATGGTGCTGGTTGAAGGTGAAACTGCACCAGTCGCTGAGCGCAGAAACATCGAGATGGGGCGCCAGGTTGAAGGTGGTGTGATTGTTCATTCTGGATTAGAGAAGAACGACGCAGTAATCACTCAAGGCTTACAGCGTGTGCGTAATGGTATGTCTGTTCGTATTCAACCTTCTGCTGAACAAGCTGAGTAAGGGGGCTATTTATGTTGAGTCGTTTCTTTATTCAAAGGCCTAAGTTTGCCCTTGTAATATCCATTATATTAACGCTGGCAGGTGCGATTTCTCTTGCTATCTTACCAGTAGCTGAATATCCAAAAATTAGCCCACCGTCGGTAAGTGTGTCGGCATTCTACACGGGCGCAAGTGCTGAAGTTGTGGAACAGGCAATAGCCGACCCCATCGAAACATCGGTGAATGGCGTAGAAGATATGATCTACATGTCTTCTAAAAGTGCTAACGATGGTTCATATAACCTTAACGTAACCTTTGATGTTGGTACCGATGCCGATATGGCTCAAGTCAACGTTCAGAACCGAGTTTCCCAGATCGAATCGAAGCTTCCACAAGAAGTGAGAATGGTTGGTGTCACCGTTAAGAAGCGCTCTCCTGACCTCTTGATGGTATTGAACTTCTATTCACCAAACGGTGAGTTCGATGATCAGTTCCTAATCAACTACGTTAACTTAAACATTAAAGACCAACTGGCTCGTGTGAAGGGTATTAGTGAAGTTAATGTATTAGGTGGTGGTGAATACGCGATGCGTGTTTGGTTAGACCCTGAGAAAATGGCTAACCTCAATATCACTACCTCTGACGTGAATCGTGCGTTGGCGGAACAGAACGTTCAAGTCGCTGCTGGTCGTATTGGTGCTGCACCTTATAACAACGCACAAGAAGTACAGTTCAACTTGGTAACAAAAGGCCGACTAGAAACGGCTGATGAGTTTGAAAATGTTGTTCTTCGTGCAACTCAAGATGGTTCAACGGTTTACCTAAAAGACATTGCACGTGTTGAGCTTGGTAAAAAGTTCTACGATGGTAATGGTAAATACCGTGGTCAAGATGCTTCGATCGTAACGCTGTCACTTCAGTCAGACGCTAACGCGCTGGAAAGTGGTAAAGCAGTCATGGCGATGCTGGATAATCTAAGCAAAAACTTCCCTGAAGGCGTTGCTTACGAGGCGAGTTATGACACCACACTATTCGTTGCAGAGTCGATCAAAGGCGTAGTAAAAACGCTAATTGAAGCGATCTTACTGGTTATCGCGGTAACGTATCTGTTCTTAGGTAGCGCCCGTGCGACCTTGATTCCGGTGGTTGCAATTCCAGTATCTTTGATTGGTACGTTTGCAGTCATGCAGATGACCGGTTTTACCATCAACACGGTAACCTTGTTTGGTTTGATATTGGCGATTGGTATTGTAGTAGATGATGCGATCTTGGTTATCGAGAACGTCGATACTACGATGGCCAAAGACCCAACTATTTCGCCACGTAAAGCAACGCTCATCGCGATGAAAGAAGTGACGGGTCCGATTGTTACCTCAACCTTGGTTCTGTTAGCGGTATTCATCCCAGTAGCGATGCTGCCAGGTATTACCGGCATCATGTATCGTCAGTTCGCCCTGACTATTTGTATCGCCGTTGTTATCTCTTCGATTAACGCACTAACGTTGTCACCAGCATTGTGTTCACTGGTTCTTAAACAGGGCGGTGGTAACACAGCACGTTGGTACCAAGCGTTTAACCGTGGTCTTGAATCAGTAACCAACAAATACGGTCAAATTGCAGGCTTCCTTGTGAAAAAGGGTGTTCTACTATTTACCTTCTTTGTTGTGGCACTAGCAGCGGTAACTTACTTCGCGAAAACCACGTCTACGGCGTTTGTACCTCAAGAAGATAAGGGCATCTTGCTGGTCAATGTGCAGCTTCCTGATGCGGCATCACTGTCTCGTACCGAGGATGTGACTAAGCAATTATTAGAGATGGTTGAGCAAGAGCCGGGTGTTGATGGCGTGACGCTGGTCAACGGCTACGCATTCATGACGGGCGCTTCTGCATCGAATGGTGCGTCGATGTTCATCAAACTCCACGATTGGGATATGCGTAACGCACTGGACGGTCAGCATTCGGCGCAAGCTATTTCTCAGCGTATTAATGGTCGAGCAGCGACAGAACTGCCTCAAGCGATTGTATTTGCAATGGGACCTCCAGCAGTTCCGGGTATGGGTGCAGCGTCTGGTTTTGAGTTTGTTCTCGAAGATACATTAGGCCGTAGCCGTACTGACCTAGCGATGGTTATGAATGACGTGATTGCTGAGGCGACCAAACAGCCTGAGATTTCACATACATTCAGTACCTTCCGTGCAAACGTGCCTCACTACTATGTCGATATTGACCGTGAGAAAGCGCAGCAACTAGGTATTCCGCTGTCGGAAATCTTCCAAACACTACAAGGCAACCTTGGTTCGTTGTACGTGAATGATTTCACCATGTTTGGTAAGAACTTCCGCGTAACCATGCAAGCAGACAGTGAACACCGTAGCAGCATGGATGATCTACAACGATTCCACGTGCGTTCGTCTAATGGTGAGATGATCCCGCTAAGTACATTAGTTACTTACGATCAGATCTTCGAACCAGATGTAGCATGGCGTTACAACATGTACCGCAGTGCAGTGATCCAAGGCCAACCTGCGCCGGGTTACTCAAGTGGTGATGCGATTGCGGCAATGGAACGTGTCGCGGCTGACGTGCTGCCTCAGGGCTACCAGTACGAATGGACCGGCATGGCTTACCAAGAAGTACTCGCAGGTAACCAAGCGATCTTCGCGTTCGCATTGGCACTGATCTTCATCTACTTGTTCATGGTGGCTCAATACGAGAGTTGGACCATACCGATTGCGATTATCTTAGTAGTACCGGTCGCAACCTTAGGTTCCTTCTTGGCGTTGAACCTAACAGGCACACCGCTGAACCTATATGCACAGATTGGTTTAGTTCTCTTGATAGCCTTGGCCGCGAAGAACGCAATCTTGATTGTAGAATTCGCGAAAGTTGAGCGTGAAGAGAAAGACGCACCAATCGAAGATGCGGCAGTGAAGGGCGGTACGCTACGTTTCCGTGCTGTGAACATGACGTCTTGGTCGTTCATCTTGGGTATTTTCCCGCTTATCTTCGCTGCGGGCGCAGGTCATGTGAGTCAGAACTCTCTGGGTATTTCACTGATTGGCGGCCTGTTATGTGTGTTACTGGCGGGTACGTTCTTAATCCCTGGCTTCTACGCATTCGTTCAGCGTAAACGTGAGAAAGCACACGGCGGTAATACCAAGTTGGTCCCGCTTGATGATGAGTAGGGAACTGATCGTCCTGTAGGGTTAATCCCTTACAAGACCAACCTTCGGAAAATTAATTCCTTATAAAAACTGAGGCTTAGCATTGCGCTAAGCCTTTTTTATTCCACTTATGAATAAAAACGCTTTTTATATAAGCAAATATTTATTATGTGATGGAGCTAACACTCTAATTTGGGTTTTGTAATAAAATGATGTTTTATTGGTAAGTGTCTGTTTATTCTAAAAATAGAAAGGTTCAGCTAACGGGTGTATGCTCGAAAACATTTGCACAATAGTGTGAAGTGTTTCAAAATTACGAAGTTATATTGAAATTTTTTGTGCATTGAGGTTCTTATGAAAGTCATTGATTTATTTAAACACCGAGGCGATAGCGTGTCTTCGCAACACTCAGAGTTTATGCAATGGATGTCTCCAGCTCTTAGAGATTACTGGGGCGACTTTCTTAATCGCACGCAAAATAGCCATTTCTTTGCGTGGGTTCGTGATCACCACAAACCTGCTGTCAATGAAGATGCACCAGAGATGCCGGTGGAGCAACCGATCGTACTTAAGCCAGAAGCACAACTTGTGTTTGATGAGCTTAATCAGCAGATCGGTGAAGTCATCCATACTGGCGACTGGATCAATGTAAGTCAAGACCGTATCAACCAGTTCGGCCTTGTGACTGAAGATATGCAGTGGATCCACACCGAGCCTGAAAAAGCGGAAATAGACTCTCCGTTCAAAACAACCATCGCACATGGTTTTTTGACTTTATCTCTGCTTCCTCGATTGACTGACAGCGTTGATCCTGACAAGTCTCAATTCCCAACAGCGAAGATGGTTGTAAACATTGGTCTTAACCAAGTACGCTTTCCATATCCTGTAAAATCGGGCAGTAACGTTCGTGCTAAAAGTACGCTAACAAAAGTAACGCCAATCAAGAAAGGCCTAGAGATAGAGCGCGAAATCCGCGTAGAAATCGAAGGTATTCGCCGTCCTGGTGCTGTTATCGTTTCGGTGATTCAACTTCACTTCTAAGTGGTTTGTAAAGAAGTGATTTATAAAGATTCAAAAAAAGAGAGAGCATAGTGCTCTCTCTTTTTGTTTACATTAGATAAAACTATCTCACTTACTTAATGCGAGTGTAGCCGTATTCCTCAATAAGGTCTTGGCCTTGTTTGGATTTCACGAACTTGATGAAGTCTTTGCTCTCGTCAGAAACAGAGTCTGTCTTATGCAGCAATAAGAATGGGCGAGCCAGTTCATAGCTGTGGTTTGCGATGTTCTTAGATGTCGGCTCTACACCTTCAAAAGTGATGGCCTTGATAGAACGGTCGATCGAACCAACAGAGATAAAACCAATCGCGTGCGGGTTATGGTTAACTATCGTTTTAACCATACTATTGCTGTTTACAACCAAGTTATTTGGGTTGATGTCAGACACTAAACGGTCGTTAATGATCTTTGTTAAACCAAGCAAGCTTTCGAAGCTGTAGCGTGAACCTGAAGACGCTTCGCGAGTCACCACTGCAATAGGCTGATCTGCGCCGCCCACAGTTTTCCAGTTAGTGATTTTACCTTTGTAGATGTCGAATAGCTGTTCGCGTGTAACGTTGCTTACAGCGTTTGAGCGGTTAGTTACAACAGCTAGGCCATCAAAAGCAATCGGGAACACTTTCAGCTTGTCGTTCTGTTCGCGGTCGGTCAAATAACGTGAGCTCATACCGATATCAGAGACACCTTTATTAACCATGGTAATACCCGCGGTAGAACCAATGCCCTGAACGGCAATGTAGTTATCAGGGTGAGTCTTGTTGTACTCCTCAGCTAATACATCCATCACTCGTGATACTGAAGTGGAGCCCGAAATAGTGGTTTCTTGTGCAAAAGCAGCATGAGAAGACAGGGCTAAGGATAAAAGAGAGGCAAGCGCGACTCGTAACATAAACAACTCCTAGTTAATAACATTTGCCGCATATCATAGGTCGGTTATATGACACTTTTGTGAAATTCTATACGCTTGATTTATAGCTGTTAGCTTGATGAGTGAGAGTTTTCTGGGTTTACGAAAGCAGGATTCGTTTCTGGGAGCTGGGCGGGTATTTTGTTTGCGCTTGTTCGCTAAAATGTTTGTTGAGTCCTAAGCTAAGTAGAGGAATTCACTACTTAGAAGTTTCTATGAAGTTACAAGGGGTGTTATGTCCGTCATTCATATCGAACTGAATCGTCTTTTAATTGGTGCTGAGAGGCTCTGTACATCTCGAAATCGCAGTTTACCTGTCGAGCTAGGCAAATCCCTATATGAAGAGTGTGAGGGTGGTGTGCTGTTTTCTCAGGCGCATTACCTGCTCGACTCATCTCATAGCGATTATACAAACGAGATTGCCTGCGTGACTTTTGATGAGTCGTTATCTTGTTGGTTAGTGATGGTGCCACTTGAAGGTGATGTTGAAACCGACTCTGTAAATTGGGGTCCGTATCCGTACCTGCCTAAATCAAAGGATCTTGATGTTATCTTGGCTGAGATAGAAAAAGACCCTAAATCGTATTTCTGGTCATAGTCACTCAGTGTTTACGTTGCTGGTGGCGTGCTCCCAAAGCTAAACAGCTTAGCCTCAAAGCCAAATAGCTTGCATCAGCTACCAGCTCACATATCACATCAATCTATTTACTTCAAACTTCCGGTTTAATGCTTTGTTGTTGAGCTTGTGCAATTAACGAACGGAAGTCTTTTGGTGTCTTACCATGATAAGTTTTGAAGGCAGTACTAAAGTGAGCAGCACTTTTAAAACCGGATTCATAGGCTATTTGAGTGATCGACTTGCTCGAGGTTCTTAGCTGTGTAGCCGCATGAGCAATACGCTTTATTTTCAGAAGGTTTGAGAACGACAAGTCTTCAGCAGATAAGCGGCGTTTAAGCGTTGCGGGTGACATTCCCATATAACTGGCTAGTGTATCTAAAGAGATATTATTTTCGATGTTTTGTTCGATGTAATGAATGACCTTTTGTGTCACGGTTAATCTAGAAGCTCGAGCAATAATGACTAATAAAGCTGGATGCTGTTCTACCATTAGCGACAACAAGCCTAAGCCAAGTTGAGTGAGTGCGTAGTCATTCTGAGGCGAAGAACTAACAAGTGACATGATGAGCTCTTTCAACTGGCAGATCTCGGTGTCGGTTTGATTGAACTTTATGTACTTGTCTGGAATTCTTGTGGATTCTAGATCGCTGAATTGGTTGATAAACTTCTGAAAAATAGCCAAATCGAAATCTAAGCAGGTTGCGCTAAATTCGCCATTTTCAGTGTTAACTGTGATGTCTTTAATCTGACCAGAATTGTAAAGTGTGAAATCGCCCGCTTGTAACGAGGCTTCAGTGCCATTGGGTAGCACGAACGAAATGCTGCCCTTCGATACCATGAAGATACCGTTTTTAGAGGCAGGATAACGTTCTCGTCTCCTGGGAATGAAGTTTCTGAATTGAGTAACTGTAATTGATGACATAGTGCGCTTCTTTGACGTTGTAAATTGATTGCTTATTGATTGTTTTTTTAAGTATTGTTTAAGCATGAGACATTTACAAAAAAGGCGCTAATAATTAGCGCCTTTAGAAGTGAACCTTTGAACCTTTGAAGCTTTTAACCTTGAAAGCTCTAACCTTACAAGCCTAACCTTTAAAGGTTTTAAGCTTCAGTTTCGTTTGTCGTTTCAGGCTCGCTAGGCAAGTCCGCAAATACTTGAGTAGGTTTTGCTACTAAGTTGCGGTTTTCCTGATTAACTTCGGAGAGAACTACTTCTAAAACGTCTCCCAGTTTGTATACCATTTCTTTATCGATAGATACAGTACCCATATCTCCGTTGCACTCTATTCTTTCTTTATTATCAAGAATGAGAGAACCAGGGATAAATGCAGCAGCACCATTTTCAAGTAAACGTACACGCATACCTGCACGGTTAATATCGAAGATCTCTGCTTGGAAGCGAGTTTCTTCCGCTGGAGCATTCGCTAGAGTACGAGCATACAACCAATCGCCAACATTACGCTCAGCCATACCGTGGTGACGGCGGTGTAGGGCAAGTTCATCACCAATGGTTTCATCTGGTGTTTGAATTGGCGCTCTACCTAGGATGTGCGCTTTTAGCATACGGTGGTTAATCATGTCGCCGTATTTACGAATTGGAGAAGTCCAAGTTGCGTAAATATCTAAACCCATCGCGTAGTGTGGTGCTGGCTCATTGCTGATCTCGCTGTACGCTTGGAATTTACGAATACGGTTGTCGTAGTAGCTGTTGTCTAAAGAGCCCAACCAACGACGCAGAGTAGCAAAACCTTCTAGAGAAACGATTTGCTCTTCAGTGAACGGTGTTTCCGCTTGCGGGTTTACCAGTTCAAGAACGTCAGATACTTTCTCAGCCTTGAAACCAGAGTGGCAGTTAAACACACCTTGGTTGAAGCTTTCTTTGAGTACTCGGCCCGCACAGATGTTCGCGCTGATCATTGATTCTTCAACCAGTTTGTTTGCGCTACGACGCATGTCAGCGTGGATAGCGACAACATCGTTATCTTCGCTAAGTTCAAAGCGGTAGTCAGGGCGATCTGGGAATACAACAGCGTTTGCTGAGCGCCATGCTGAACGTGCTTGAGCGAATTGGTGAAGATCAGAAACAATCGCAGCAATCTCTTCTGATGGTTGCCATTTTTCTGATGCACCTGTTTCTAGCCAGTCTGATACGTTGTCGTAAGCAAGACGGGCATGAGATTTGATGTTTGCAGCGAAGAAGTTAATGTCATCACCGATAACACCATCTTTAGATACCGTTACTGTGCAGCAAAGTGCAGGACGAACTTCATTCTCGATCAGTGAACATAGGTTGTCAGCAAGATCACGAGGCAACATCGGGATGTTACGACCAGGAAGGTAGATAGTGAACCCGCGCTCGCGTGCTACTTTATCCATCGCATCATCTGGAGAGATGTAAGCCGTTGGATCAGCAATTGCGATAGTCAGTTCAAAATCACCGTTCTCTTTCTTCTTCGCGTAAAGCGCATCGTCCATATCTTTTGTGCTTTCACCATCGATAGTCACAAAAGGGACGTGCGTCATGTCTACACGTTCAAGATCGGCGTCATCGTTGATTAGCCAGTTGTCGATACCTTCAGGCTCGCTGTTTGGTAGGTCGTTTTGTGCCAGCGTTACCCACCAAGGTGCAATCTTGTCGTCAGCGTCTGTGATTTTCTCAGAGATCTGAGCCAAGAAGCCATTGTCACCTTTTAATGGGTGTTGAACGATATGAGCAACAACCCAGTCACCTTCTTTAAGCGTTTCAGGGTTTAGGCCCTTCTTTGCTTTCGCTTTAAGTTGCAGTTTTTTCAGTTGCGGGTGATCAGGAACAACGTTCAATCGGCCTTTGAAAAGCTTAACTCGCGCAATAAAGCGAGTAAGACCTTGTTCAACCAATTCCTCAGGCTCTGCTACTTCGCGTTCTTTCTCGGTGCGAATGATGGCAATCACCTTGTCACCGTGAACACATTTTTTCATGTACGGAGGCGGGATAAAGAAGCTTGTTTTGCTATCAACTTCGAGAAAACCAAAACCTTTTTCAGTGGCTTTGATAGTACCTTCCTTTTTAGGGAGGGTTTCTTGGATTTGCTGCTTGAGCTGAGCGAGTAGAGGATTATCTTGAAACATCTTACTTTTATCTAACGAGAACAATTGAGCACACTATAATCATTGCGAGGCTCGATTACTACTTAAAGCCGAAGTGAGCGTAAATTAATTGCCCTCTTATTTAAGTCTACCAATTTGGTCGAACTCTATTGCCTTGACGAGATATCCATCAAGTTTTGACGATATGATAGCCAGTATTGATAGAAAACCGAAAAATATGTGATGTATTTCAATTTTTTCTGGCTTTTTTTATGCATTTAGGGAATAATCCGCCTCCCTTAGACGTCCCTAATGGCTTGAAGTGTTTTATTACTGCTTCGTAACTCTGAATGGAATCAGTATCTGATTGGATCAGTATTGGAATTGATAGAGCTCCCGGGACCTTTTGTTTACTTATATATAGTGGGATCCCAATGTCCGAATCTGTAATTCAATTTAATGAATTAGCCCTAAACGATAACATTCTTTCAGCTCTTGATAGCATGGGTTTCGTTTCTCCGACTCCAATCCAAGCAGCAGCTATTCCTCTTCTTCTTGAAGGCCGTGACGCACTAGGTAAAGCACAGACTGGTACTGGTAAAACAGCAGCATTCTCTCTGCCTTTACTTAACAAAATCAACCTAAACCAACACAAACCACAAGCAATCATCATGGCTCCTACTCGTGAGCTAGCGATCCAAGTTGCTGCGGAAATCAAAAACCTTGGCCGTGATATCAAAGGTCTTAAGGTTATTGAAATCTACGGTGGTGCTTCAATTGTTGACCAAATGCGTGCTCTAAGCCGCGGTGCTCACATTGTTGTTGGTACTCCAGGTCGTGTTAAAGACTTACTAACTCGTGACCGTCTACACCTAGATGAAGCACACACATTTGTTCTTGATGAAGCAGATGAAATGCTAAAAATGGGTTTCGTTGATGACGTTACTTGGATCCTAGAGCAAGCTCCAGAATCTGCACAACGTGTACTTTTCTCTGCAACTATGCCTCCAATGGTTAAGACTATTGTTGACCGTTACCTACGTAACCCGGCTAAAGTTGACGTTGCTGGTACTAACCACACAGTTGATAAAGTAGCGCAGAACTTCTGGGTTGTTAAAGGCGTAGAAAAAGACGAAGCAATGTCTCGTCTTCTAGAAACTGAAGAAACTGACGCATCAATCGTATTCGTACGTACTCGTCAAGATACTGAGCGTCTAGCTGATTGGCTATCTGCACGTGGCTTCAAAGCTGCTGCACTGCACGGTGATATTCCTCAGTCTCTACGTGAGCGCACTGTTGACCACATCAAACAAGGTGTTATCGACATTCTAGTTGCAACTGACGTTGTAGCACGTGGTCTTGATGTTCCACGTATCACTCACGTATTCAACTACGACATCCCATTCGATGTTGAATCTTACATCCACCGTATCGGTCGTACTGGCCGTGCTGGACGTAAAGGTAAAGCGATCCTACTAGTTCGCACTAACCAAATTCGCATGCTTCGCACTATCGAGCGCGTAACTAAGTCATCTATGGAAGAAATCCAACTTCCTCTACGTGACCAAGTTGCTGCAGCACGTGTTGCTAAGCTTGGCGCTGAACTTGAAACAGAGAAAGAAAGCAAAGCTCTAGAAAACTTTGCAGGTCTTATCTCTACTCTTCAAGAGTCTCTAGAAGTTGATGCTGCTACTCTAGCTGCAATGCTTCTTAAGCGTCAGCAAGGTAAGAGCCCACTATTCTACGTTGGCGAAGACCCAATGATCGCTGCTATTGAGCGTGACAAGAACCGTCGTAAAGAGCGTCGTGAGGACCGTGAAAATGGTCGTGGCGATCGCAACTTCAATACGCAAGATTGGGATACTTACCAACTACAAGTTGGCCGTGAGCAAGGCGTTCAGGTTAAAGACATCGTTGGCGCACTAGCAAACGAACTTGGCCTAACTAAAGGTTCTATCGGTGCTATCAAGCTAGACCAAGGTTCTACTTACGTTCAACTGCCAAAAGCAATGAACTCTGAAACTGCTGGTAAGCTAAGCAAACTACGTATTCGTCAAAAAGAAGCTGGCGCTGTTGTTGTTGATTTCAACGACTTCCGTGAGCCTCGTCGTGGCGGCGGCGGTCGTGATGGCAACCGTGGCGGCGGTCGTGGCGGTCGTGATGGTGGCGGCTACCGTGGTAACCGTGATGGTAACCGCGAAGGTGGCAACCGTGAAGGCGGTCGTGGTGGATACCGTGGCAACCGTGACGGAAACCGCGATGGCAACCGTGAAGGCGGCCGTGATGGCGAGCGTCGTTTCGACCGTAACCGTGGTGGTGATCACCGTGGTAACTTCCGTGGCGAACGTGGCCATGGTAACGGCAATGGCAATGGCAATGGCGGTGGTAACCGTGGTCGTCGTCCAGAGCGCAACGAAGGTTAATCAACCCGTCGCTTAGACGCTTAGTCTAGACACTGAATTTAAAAGCCGAGCGTAATGCTCGGCTTTTTTGTGCCTGCTATTTGAACTTAAGCTTTGGTTGGCTCGATATATGTAGTCAGCTTACTTCAACTAAGCTTCACGCCTAAACTTAGCTGTATCGCGTTCTAAGTCTATACAACGAGAACGTGCTACAAGATACTAAAACAAAGAGTGAAGGCTATCTCAGCGACGTTACAGTGCATCTATTCGAAGGGTTGTGCTCGAAGGCAATCAAAAGAAGATCGGCTCTGTCGTTCATTATTCTCAACACACCTGTGATATTTTTGATGTAAGCACTGAGAAATCGAGTAAAAAGTTATCGGTAATGATAAGCAGACGAAAGGGAAGGGTGGTTGTTTTCTAGGCGGATTGACTGCATCTGTTCGAGTCGCTCTAATTAACTCAATCAAGTTAAAAATAACGTGAGCATTCGTTTGCGTCACCTGTTCGCTAACTTTATTATTCAACTATTTTTTAATTTCGCTCTCGAAATAAATGGTTTAATGACTAAGATCAACTTAATTGTGTTCATTTAGTGATTTTTTCAAAACAAAAGTTGAAAGATTCAAAAATTATTGAATAATGGGCTTAACTAAAATTGAAGTAAATACTTCATCCAATTCGTACTGAAACAGGATCCATATCCAATGTCTAATTCGTTTGTTCTGGTTATTAACTCGGGTAGTTCATCCCTAAAATTTGCTGTCATTGATTCTGTTTCTGGTGAAGCAGTATTGAGTGGCCTAGGGGAGTGTTTTGGTCTTGAAGATGCTCGCATGAGCTGGAAATATCAAGGCGAGAAAACTGAAATTGCCATTCAAGGTGAGGGTAACCACCACAAAATTGCCATTGGCAAACTAGTTGGCCTGATGGAAGATCTAGGCTTCACTGCTGATATCGTTGCTATCGGTCACCGTATCGTTCACGGCGGTGAGAAGTTCACTCAAACCGTTCGTATTACTGAAGAAGTAACGAACGAAATTGAAAGTCTATCTGACCTAGCTCCACTTCATAACCCTGCAGGTGCTATCGGCATCCGTGCTGCGATTGAAGCTTTCCCTTCTCTACCTCAATTTGCTGTATTTGATACGGCTTTCCACCAAACAATGCCACAACGTGCATTCACTGGTGCAATCGCAAAAGAACTATACACAGACTTTGGTGTTCGTCGTTACGGCTTCCACGGTACGAGCCACTACTTTGTTAGTCGTGAAGCTGCGAAAATGGTAAACAAGCCAGTTGAAGAAGCGAGTTTCATCTCTGTTCACCTAGGTAACGGTGCGTCTGTATGTGCTATCAAAGACGGTAACAGTGTTGATACATCAATGGGCTTCACACCGCTTTCTGGCCTTATGATGGGCACACGTTGTGGCGACTTAGACCCGGGCATCATCGAGTACCTACTTAAGAAAGGTTGGTCACAAGAGCAAGTCTTCAACTCTCTAAACAAGGAGTCTGGCTTCCTTGGCGTGTCTGGCCTTACGAGCGATGCTCGTGGCATCTTAGAAGCAATGGAAGAGGGCCATGAAGGCGCTAAGCTTGCATTTGAGGTGTTTACTTACCGTGTAGCTAAATACGTTGCTTCTTACCTTGCAACGCTAGACTCTTTAGATGGCATCATCTTCACTGGTGGTATCGGTGAGAACTCTCTACCAATTCGTCGTGAGATCCTAAGCAACCTTAAGATTTTAGGTTTTGTTGAAGATGTAGCGGGTAACGAAGCGGCTCGCTTTGGTGCTGAAGGCATCATCGCTAAGTCTGAAATGCTAGACGCAGTAGCTATGGTTATCCCAACCAACGAAGAGTTCGTGATTGCTCAACAGTCGGTAGAGCTTCTGTAATAGATTCTAAGAAAATCAGATAATGAAAAGCGAGCCCAAGTGGCTCGCTTTTTTGTTTTAAATGTTGCATAGGCTTATAGCTAAATACCTAAACCGAAAGCAGCCATCGTTAGATGCTTTGTTGTCTGGGAATCACTTTCAGACTCTTCTAGACAGCTAGCCAATCGTGACTTACTTCTGCCTAGAAATGTGTTATACCTTTTGCTTATTTCTATCTTGTTTATGGGTTTATACCCAACAAAAATTTTCTGATGCCACAACTGTCAAAGTAATTAGGCGCAGAGCGATCTAAATCGCTGGCAGCTCTAGAACTACCACGTCCTCAGATGTGCTAATACTGTCTGTATTCGTGTTAATTTGTTCACCAGAAGTTTTATTGATACACGCGCCCAATTAATCAGGCACGTGTACTTATGGAGTTCAGAAAACAATGAGCAAACTAAGATTAAAGTGTCGTTAGTTTGGGTGTCTAGTTGATAATATCGACGTCTATGCTTCCCAAATAGGTGCCGGTGAGCTGCACCTTATCGCCAGCTTGCAAGTAACTTTTGTTATCAAAGCTTTCCTCGATGTATTGCTCCAAAATATAGTCTACAGGGCCTGAATCTAAGAATGAAAAGGTTGCGAACCACTTGATGGATTTGGATATTCTGTAACCCCATCCTGGAGTGTTGTAAACGACACCCGCTGGGGTACCTGTCACGAGATTTTGGTTTGGGTTAATCCCTTGTTGACCGAATAACGTGACGTCTTGACCTTGATATCGCCAGATAGGCTGCTCACCCTTTTCTAGAATCATTTCAATCAGAGATTTGGGTTCACGAATCATTTCAGAGGCAGCGGTTTGTTGGCGCTGCTCACCATTGACATAGGTGGTTAGCGACACGCTCTTTAAGAAGGAGTTCCAATCTTTGGGAACCACAATGTAAGGTCCGGTTGGGAAGCGTGATTGTCCACTTTTCGCATCACTAAATCCATGACCTGATGTAACGTTGTCGACATCAATCTTCCGCAACAGCTCCGCTCTGTCAGTAAAGTCACCACATACAAATAGCCCCGCATAACCATCGCTTTGTTTAGGGCTAACTATAGGTTTAACCCACCTCATACACAGCTCTACCTCGTAATCCAGAAGTACATTCTTTTGGTAGCGGATCTTAGTGTGGTTTGGTGTTGGCTTGGAAAACTTAGGAAATAGGAAGACTTCGTCAATATCTGCTTCTTCTCCGTGCTCTAAGTAGTTAGTGCCTGCTGCGATATGCTCAGATCCTTGCCCGCCTGCTGCGAGTAGTTGTTTGTAGTCTAGGGGTGTGACTGGGAGGTCGTAATGTACGTCAGACAAAGTGCTATAGCCGTATCGGTCGATAAAGCTTAGTGCTTCGCTCGGGTAATAGTCAAAATGTTCACTTAGATTGATCGCTTTTACACTTTTTCCCGTAGATTCAGTGACTAAATACGTATGGGTTTGACCTGATGGGTCGAGTGCTTGTGCGAGTGTAAGGGCAACGTCAGAGGGCGCGATTTCCGTCGAATGAGCATAATTGATTGACGACAAAGCGAATAGTGCTGTGAAACTGATTAGTTTTGGTGATACTTTCATTTTAACTCTCCGTTTGGTTGATGTGATCACATTACGCTTGCCAATGTCACAATTACGTCACCAATCTTCGAGCTAATACAGTAGTCATTGAAAAGGAAATTACATGAGAATACTTGTCGCGGAAGACAACCACGCAACCGCAGCTAATTTAGGTGATTATTTAGAGCTCTTTGGTCACGATATTGACTTTGCGTATAATGGGCAGGCCGCTATTCAATTGTTAGATGAGTCGCGATTTGATCTGATAATATTGGATATTATGATGCCAGTAATGAACGGCTTAACGGCTTGTAGTGCTATTCGTGCGGGTCGTCACGCTGATATACCCATTATCTTTTTGACTGCGAGAGATACACTTGAGGATAAATTAGCAGGCTTCAAAGCCGGCGCTGATGACTACTTGGTGAAGCCGTTTGAGTTACAAGAGTTGCACGCTAGAGTCGAAGCACTCGAGGCGAGAAATCAACGACGCTTAAGTCCAGAGTTTCGATACGGCGCTTTGGTTTACGATGTCGGTACCGATACTGTCACGGCTAATGATGAAACACTTGCTCTAGACCCAACTCAAAAACGTATCGTTTGCTTACTCATAAAAAAAGCCCCCAAACTCGTCGATAATCAAGACATTGCGTATGAAATCTGGAAAGGCGATGAGCCCGAAGAAACGAGCGCATTACGCACTCAAATATACCGCCTGAGAAAGGCATTGCCAGAAGGGATACTCGTTACAGAGCGTGGTAGAGGGTATCGACTTAATGCTGTTTAATGTGAAACGCTCATTGAGACAATGGTACTTTGGTCGCCTTAGGCATCAAGTTTTTACCGTAATGTCGGCATTGATGTTGCTGGTGGTCATTGCGATAGGAGTGATTGCGTGGGCGGCTACTGAAATAGCCGCCGACAGTTTTATTAACCAACGCGTAAAGTTACTACAACAACAATGGATACAAACATCCTTAATGGCCGGCGAGTGGACTAGCCCGGAAGATAATTTCCTTGCCGTCTACCAATTTGAAGATGATAACAAACCGAGTTTTCTTGAAGGCATAACAAACTTAGGGATAGAAGAATTTGAGCTTAGCGATGCTCATACGGTGACTTTTATGTCACCGTTTCAACAACAGTGGCTTCACTTTGTCTATTACCCTGAACTGGATCCTCAAATGGTCGCTTACGGCGAAGGAGTGATGGCTTATGTTGGGTACATGATGGTCGTTGTGTTTGCTTTAGGACTGGTTGCTGCTCACTTACTGTCAGGTTATTTTATCGGTCCAATTGACCTTTTGGTCCATCAAATTCAACATCCATCTGATAACATTAATGATAGTGCCATTTCGTCGCGCAAAGATGAAATAGGGGCACTGTATCGGACTTATCGACAAGCCTATTCTAGGATTCAATTCTTTTTGAAGCGAGAGCAACAGTTTACTCGCTTTGCCAGCCATGAATTACGAACGCCGGTCAATGTGATTCTCGGCGCGACCGATCTTCTACAAATCGCAGAAGTTAATGATAAAAAACGGCAAATAATTAGTCGTATTCAAGTCGCAAACAAAGAGATGGATAACTTGATCAATACCTTTTTGTTACTTGGCAGGGAAGAAAAGGGGATCCAGCCTAAAAAGTCACTACAGGCAGTCATTAACGAAACGATCGAGCAGCATCACTTTTTGCTCTCTGGTCGAAGTATCCAACTAGAACAAGTTTTGCGCTCGGATGTTGAAGTAGAAAGTTACTTTGCAAAGGTCATTGTCGCGAACCTTATCCGTAATGCGATGAGTTATACCGATTGCTATGTATCCATCCATTTAAAAGGGCGGCGACTTGTGATTGGAAATGATGTTAGGGAACACGATGGGCAAGGCTTTGGTCATGGAGATGAAATTATTTCGGCGGTCTGTAAGAGTGCCAACTGGCGCTATCATTTGTCGGTGACATCTCACAAAGCTAAAGCTGTGGTTTATTTTTAAATAAGTTAATCGGTGAGTTGTGACTTTGTTGTGACACAAGTCTAAGTAGAGTCTGACTATCAAAGCACATAAGGATAGTACGATGATTCACTCAAACTTGTTAGTTCACCCAGTTTTATTTACGCCTTCGTTGAGTTCTATGCAGAGAAACAAGGTGACCATGTCATTCTCACTAAAAGGTTACCTTAAGCTGTTAGCAGTTGGATGCGTGTTGGCTAGTTCTACAGTGTATGCAGAAGAACACAGCACTGTTGGCTTTCATGGTAGTGTCAGTCTTTTTACGGGGGTAGATGGTACTAACTCGGTGATGGATACCGAGTCCCAAGCTAAAATTACTGACTATTCAGGTTCTCAAGAACGGCAGAATGAAGCGGTTGTTATTCCGTTTTGGGATCTTAACTATCGTTTTGATGATTCAAATGAAGTGTATTTTAAAACCGATATTGTTGGAATGGCGAGCGACTTTTACACGCAAGCTGGATATCGTCATTATTTGACTGACGGCTCAAATATAGCGATTGGTGTGGTGCCGGGGTTGTTGGAGAAAGAAGTCTGGAAAAACCCATATCAGTTGCAATCAGATAGAACGACGACAAACGCTGCTGTGCAAGGTCTTGTTTTGAATTATGACCGAGTTTTGGGTTCAGATTGGTCTCTTGAATTAGCTCGCGGGAAGTATTCTTTAGACCAAGAAGACAGCCTAGCAGCGCTCGATAGAAATTCGAATCTTAGCTATGTCGAACTAAATTACATGACTGACTTAAGTGAATCATGGGGAGTCGAGTGGTTGATCAATTATCTAGATGTTGATGCCTCTGGCTCGGCATTAAAGAGCCAGCGTATTAGTACCGAAGCTGAATTTCAACTAAGAAACGGGCGACACATTACAATGCTAGCGGGCAGCGTTGGACTTCAAAAATTTGATGACACAAACCCTCTCTGGAAGCGAACTCGAGAAGATACGAAGTTAGGTGTGTCAGCGACATACATATATGCGATGCCATTTGATTGGAAGAATACACTTTTCATTGCGAGAGGTGGGTGGGACATCACTGACGCTAATATTGATTTCTATGACCATGATGAATACTTGGTGACTTTAGGAATGCAATATCAATTCTGAAAAGCCAACGTATTGAAAGTGGATAAATGGCACTGATGCTTCTTCAGTTTCATTTACCTTTTTTTTGATTTCGATGGGAAAGGTTAGTCACGGCATTTGACACTTTCATTGCGAATTAAGACTTACTTCAATTTATTGGCCATGACGAGGTCAGGATGCCGAGCAGCCCGGTGTCGTGGATGGGTGAGTTTGAATACTAGATTGTAGGCTTTGTTGTAATAGAAGTAATTCGTTAAATGCTAATTTAGAAAAATCACTGTCATGCTTCTGTCCAACTCCGTGTTAGTAGGTGCAATACTAATAGGTTGCCAACCAACGAAGAGTTCGTGATTGCTCAACAGTCGGTAGAACTTCTGTAATAGATTCTAAGAAAATCAGATAATGAAAAGCGAGCCCAAGTGGCTCGCTTTTTGGTGTCTAGTTAAGGTGCGTCTGAATGTTTTAGCAGGGGCTATAGCCTACAAGGCGCTTGTCAAACACCTTTAGAACAGAGTTTCTGGTGCTCCGGAATCGCTTAGGTTATTTAGTCCCTGAGCGGTAGTTTGGATCTGTCCAGCATCTAGGTAACTCTTCACCTGACATAAACATCAGTTCGGACTTTTTAAAAATCTCAGGGTCTTGCTGCTCTTCACCAGCTTGAAACCGACCTTCGATACTGTCCTGGAATAAGTTGGTTAATTTGGTCATTTCAGTAACATCTACGAGGTCACCGCTCTTTTTCTCTTTTAGAAATATCTTATTTACCCTCAATCTAATCGATCACCCCTAATTATAATTGTTATTTGGAAAATGAAAGTGTTTTCAATTCCGGCACTTCTTGACTAAGCAGGTCTCAGAGCTACGCTTATGATCATCGACAAACCAATCGAAGAACAAACCTATCCTCAACAAATAAACGGAGTCGCGATGTCATCTGCCCATATTGCAAACAATCTCAGCGAACTGATTGGCGATACCGATCTTGTTAGAATCAACAGTCTTTCAGAGATATCAGGTTGTGAGATTCTTCTTAAGTGCGAACACCAGAACCCGGGTGGTTCGATTAAAGATAGAGCAGCTCTTCAGCTTGTTAAGGATGCCGTAGAAGCTGGCAAGCTTAAGCCTGGGATGACAATCGTTGAAGGTACCGCAGGAAATACGGGGATCGGCCTTGCTCTAGTGGCTAAATCTCTCGGTTACAAAATGTTGGTGGTGATGCCAAAAGGACAGGCACAAGAGAAAGAGCGTATGATCTCGCTTTATAACGCTGAGCTGTTATTGGTCGACCCTTGTCCGTTTGCAAACCCTGAACACTTTTACCACACGGCCAAGCGGATTGGCGTTGAAAATGAGAATTATTGGTGGGCAGATCAGTTCGAAAATCTCAGTAATTATCGAGCGCACTATTTAAATACGGGACCGGAGATCTGGCAGCAAACACAAGGTAATGTTGATGCTCTAGTTTCAGTGGTGGGGACGGGGGGAACCATTGCTGGAAATTCACACTATCTATCTGAGCAGCAACCCAATCTCGAAACTTGGTTAGTCGACCCAAATGGGTCCGGCATTTATTCATTTCTACGTAATGGACACTATCAATCAACGGGAAGCTCGTTCACGGAAGGCATAGGGATCATGCGGACGGTTGAAAATTTCAGGCAGGCAAAAATCAATCGTGCAATCACTCTGCCCGATCAGGATTTAGTTACAATATCTCGCCTTGTTGCGGAGCATGACGGTATTCTTCTAGGAAGCAGTTCGTCATTGAACGTAGCTGGGGCGCTATACGCTGCGGCTAGAATGGGGGAAGGGAAAACCATCGTTACATTTAGCTGTGACCTTGCTGAGCGCTCGTATTCGAAGCTGCACAACGAAGTTTTTCTGAAAGAAAAAGAGATACAGCTCAATAAAGAAAACCTCTCTCAACTATGGGCTCGTTATCAAGCCGAAGATGGCAGCATGGTCGTCAACGTATAGTCTTTCAAAAGTAATACTGGTCAGTGGTTTGACAGCTCTTTCGTTAGCGCTAAACATCCGTTGGCGGTAAATCTGGCACTATTTAGGGTAGTGAATCACATTATGAAATACGGCATTACCTTCACCGATATTTTTGTAGCCATGGTTCTGGTTAGCATTGAAGCGAACGGCTTGTCCTGCGTGTAGCGTATGCCACTCTCCATCAAACATCACGGCCAGCTCTCCCGATATGCATAAGATGTGCTCGGTGACGCCTGCGTTATGTGGTGCGGATTCATGCTGGTAATCGGGTGCTAGGGTGAGTTCGAATATTTCAAACCCTAGTGCTTCCTCAAAAGGAAACAACTAACTGACGAAAAAGCCAATGTTGTATTCTTCATGTCTTAGGTACCACGTTGATGAATTGCCTTTCCTTATCAATGGCAGACAATCACTACCGAGAACCCGCACTGCTTACTTTCTTATTCACGGTGTCTGGTACTAATTTACTGGGAATCGGCAGTACATTTTTTTTGGGAGGGGGCATCAAATGGCGGGGTCTGTCGCCGGTATATTTAGTGTTGAAGCCAAAAAAGATACAACCGGATTGGAGTACAACCCAGGAGCGGTACATGGTAAGTGCCGTATGCCTTTGTCTGAGAAAATGAGCGCAGAGTTAGATTTCGGTTTAGCGTATGAATCTATGGGGGACAACTATCTTGTTAGCCACGAGTTTTATGTAGGATACATGGGAGAGTCTGGCCTAGAGCCGTATCTGATGCTCGAAGATATGGAAAATGAAGCGAGTTACGATGTGATCCTTGGTTTCTATTATCGTTTTGATTAGAAACAGTAAAGACTATTCAAAAGCGAGCCCAAGTGGCTCGCTTTTTTACTGAGTAGATTCATTCAACTATATCGAGGGCAAATAATAAAAATGACAATAGATGAAAATTTGTTTTATAGCGTGGATTGTCAATAAACGGACGATGAATAAGCTTTATAAAGACTACATTACTAATTAATAAGGAATGCAGTGATGAGTTTTTATTTTAAATTGTTCGTTGTGATTATGATGGCGGCATTATTGAGTTTGTTCATTATCTTAGAGCTATCGACCTTTACTTTTAACCCCGAGATTGAGTATGAGTACCCAATCGGCAGTTTTGAAGTTCATTCCTTTTTTGAACAGCACTGGCACTCCTTATAGCTAAAAACTCATATAAATCATAATCTTTACCTTTTTTTAGATCGCTATTTTATTTCATCATTTTATTTCACTTTTAAATTCTCGAAACGAAATCCAGGTTAAGACAAGTTGAAGACGAACAAAAATACAATACACCTTACACATTTGGAGTTTAACAATGAGAACTAAAACAGCTCTTAAGCCTGGTGTTCAATACAATGAAGAAACCGTCCTATACACCGGCCATTTTATTACAATGAATGCAGATATTCCAAAGGCTTCGGCAACCGTTGTACGAGGTGGGAAAATACTATTCACAGGTACGATAGAGCAGGCTGGAAAAGCGAGTTGATGGTTAAATCTATGGGGTTAGATCCATTATTGATGGCAGATGACACGGTTGTGAATCGTTATTTCTTAGATTCAGTGATTGGTGACTCTCCAGTGTTTTTTATGCACGCAAGCTGCCACCTTGCTGGTCTGAATACATTAGCGCTTGAAAAGTCAGGCTTTAGCTTAGATGACAACCTTGAATTTGTATTATGCGAAAACGGTCGCTTTTCAGTGTGACGATGGTGTAACTCAGGTTAATCCGCTGTTTATGATGTGGGGGGCAATGAATCGCAAGTGTATTTTTTCTGGCAATGTGTACGGTGAGGAGGAGTGCTTACCCGCAGAACAAGCTCTCCATGCGGTTACACTAGGTGCTGCTTACTTAATGGGGCATGAGGACAATAAGGGCTCGATTTGTGGAGGGAAATTAGCTGATTTTGCTGTGTTAGGCGCAAACCCATTAGAGACACCCAAGCTAGAAATCAAAAACATTCGCGTAAATGCAACAGTGTTAGGTGGCGATGTTACCGTGCATCAGAATGCAACAACGTCAGTGAAAGAACCAGAAATGGCTTAATCATAAAAATAGACTTTCACGTAACTCCAAAGAGCACGCCAGTGCTCTTTTTTTATGCCGGTCAAAGGTATTGATGCCTTGATCGAATTGAACCTTCCCCCATAATGCTAACGGAGCTCCTACGAGTGATTGATCGAGTATGCAAAAGGGAAAATCGAAAGCTAAAACCTCGAACTGGAGACAATAGAAACGCGTACCTTGTAAGTATGGGGAGGTTACTTTTGGGGTTGAAGATACAGAACGAAGCTTTGGTCGCTACAGGAAGGGAGCTTAACTTTACCTACCGCTACTATTTCTTAAATACTGATGTGTAAACTCCAACGGGTTGTCGCTTTATCTGGAGCGGTTCGTATTTAGCTTTGTTGTGAGTTTGTGATACGGATAGGTCGACTAGAAAAAGCATTTTTGTTACGTCATCTCATTAATTTGTTTACTCTTAGTACAAATAACTAGCGGCTATTCTGCCTCCAATGTTGATTGAGATAGTAATTTGCTACAAAACGCGCATAATCTCGCTATACAACATTTAAAGAAGAATTTACCTATGACTACCTTTCAATACTACTTTCACCAACTGCCTTGCTTCGACTGTAAAAAAACGACAGTAAGTACTGATCTTGGTTGGTTAACGCCTGCGATGAAAGATGATGCTATCGCACAAGTGACAGCGACACTTGCACAAGGCGAGGTTACACCCGATCTTTCAGCAGACGTTGTTTGCACGAAAGAAGAAGCTCGCGAGTACTTACTGCTTAACTTCTTTGGTTATTCAGAAGAAGAGTTAGAAAGTGGAATCGAAGCGGATGATGAAAAAGAAGTGGCAGACGAAATCGCAGAGCTAGCAGAAGAAGGTAAAGATACCATCACCTTCGAACATGAGATTGCTCTTCAGTGCTGTGCTGACTGTGACGTTGAAGACGAGTCAAACTAAGCTCTCGTATTAGACGACACATCTATCAATATGGTGTGATGTTCAAATGATGAAAGGCGTTAGTGGCTTAAAAGTTCACTAACGCCTTTTTTATCTCTAGGTCGCTAAGACTTTTGAGTATCTATAATGCCTTGCTCGCTCAGTTGCGAAAGGATCTCTGCGGTCTTCTCTCTGAATAAATCTCTCAGTAGACGCACAGTAGGAGTGATGGACTGACGACTTGGACACACTAACCACAACTCGGTAGGTGTCGGCTTAAATTCAGGCATAATTTTAATAACTTCACCTGAAAGCAGATGAGGTGACATGTCTAGACAAGATTTTATTGCCACTCCTTTACTTGCGATACACCAAAGTCTTACAAGGTCTGCGTCGTTGGAAGCGCGATTTCCTTTTAGTTTCACTTTATGATCTTGAGCACCATCGTTAAACACCCACTCGTCTTGCAACATGTCGTGGAGTTGATAAAGCAAACCATTGTGCTGAGCTAAGTCACTCGGATGTTTTGGTGTTCCCATTTCAGCCAAGTATTCAGGGGCCGCACACAATATTCTGGGTACATCACAGATTTTAAAGCCATACATATTGGCATCGGTCGGGGAGCCATAACGCAACGCAATATCGACGGAATCTCGGTAGAAGTCGATATTGCTATCGCTGATGCTAGTACGAAGCGTCACCTTTGGGTATTCAAGCAAGAACTCATCTAACCAAGGTGTGATTAGGTTGCGTCCTAGATCCGATGAAAGCGCAATTCGAATTTCACCGTCAAGAATACCGAGCTCTTCGCGCATGTTGAGCTTTGCTTGCTCCAACATCTTTAAGGCTTGTTCGCATTCCGGTAAATAACGCTCGCCTGCAGAAGAGAGCCTTAGGTGGCGCGTGGTTCTTACAAATAACTCAGCACCGAGTGCTGCTTCAACACGTTTTACTGCTGCACTTGCTGTGGCAGTGCGCATATCTAGGTTGGTGGCTGCAGCGGTGATACTGCGAAACTCCGCCACTTTCAAAATGACCTGTAAGTCTTCAAGAAGCATTTCGTTTCCCTGTTCTGAACCTTGAGTCGGTTGTTCGGTTACCCATAAATTAGGCATTTTCAAATTGCTAATCTTAGTATTTTTCCTGCGCATATACATCTTATTATCAAAAATCATTTGATAATAATTCAAATATTAGGCTGTTTATCTAAAGCGAGAATTCTCTAAGATTCAATTATCGAATTTAAGGAGAAGTATCATGTCATTAACAATGAAAGCAATCGGATTTACTCAATCACTTGCGATTACAGAACAAGACAGTTTATTTGAGTTTGAAACGAGTCTTCCAGAACTAAAAAATAATGACTTGCTGGTAAAAGTGAGCGCGACTTCTATCAACCCTGCTGACGCAAAAATTCGTATTCGTAATGCCAAAGACAAAACTCTTGAGCTGCCAAAAGTGTTGGGCTATGACGCAGTCGGTGAAGTTGTTGGCAAAGGTGCTGACGTTGAAGGCTTCAAAGTCGGTGACCGTGTGTACTATGCGGGTGACGTAACACGCATGGGTGCTAACGCAGAATACCAAGTTGTGGACTACCGTATTACCGCTAAAGCGCCGAAGAGCCTTTCTGATGAAGCTGCAGCCGTTATGCCACTAGCAACGCTTACGGCATGGGAAGCGTTGTTTGACCGCCTGCGAGTTCGTCCTGAAGAGAAAAAATCTATCCTGATCATTGGTGGAGCGGGCGGTGTTGGTTCAATTACAATTCAACTGGCTAAGCAACTGACCAACCTCAATGTTATCGCTACAGCTTCAAGACCTGAAACGGAACAGTGGGTAAGGGATATGGGGGCGGACTATGTGGTGAACCACCGTAATCTTGTTGAGTCAGTGAGAGAGCAAGGCATTCAGCATGTCGACTACATCTTCAATGTCGCTGATACCAAAGGGCACTGGGAATCGATGGTTGAGCTGATTGCACCGCAAGGCATGATCAGTTCGATTGTTGAATTTGATGGTGGCATTGACTTATCGGCGCTGCAAGGTAAATCAGCAGGCTTTGTTTGGGAACTGATGTTTACACGTTCACTGTTTAACACTGAAGATATCCAGAAGCAGCAAGACATCCTATTCCAAGCCGCGAATCTGATTGATGCGGGCCGTATTAAAACGACGCTTACCACGACCCTAAATGGTTTTAGTGTGGATACAATCAAAGATGCACACCAACGTATTGAAAGCAGTGCCTCGATTGGTAAAACGGCCATCAAATACTAATCGTTGACGGTTTAAATAGAAGAAGCCCGTGATATCTGATTGCTAGTCAAAAGGTATCACGGGCTTTTGTTTGCGGATTAGTCAGCTTCTGGTGATGTGATAGGTTGCGATGTTTTGAAGTGAAACTGTATTAGGTCCAGCTCAAAAGGAGAGGGCTGCTTGTCTGCAATCAAAAAGCCGATTTGTTTGATGTCTTGTGCCTTAAGTTCCGGCGCATCGCTCAGTAGCCGACCTCTGAACACCGCTTGAAAATCATGGAAGTGGAACACCTTGCTAAATTGCTCTCCCTTAATGGTATCGAAATCGTGTTTGTATTGAACGCGATGACCGTCCTTCGATGTTGTGAACCTCAGTTGGTAGGTGCGTCCATCACCAACGAATATTAGCTCTGCACTATCTATTTCATAGGCAGGTGATTCAATGGAGCGCTTTATGGAACTGAATCCACCATTATTTTCTAACGATAGCTCTCCCCTAAATCGACTCATATTATCAAGATAAATGAGCTCGCCTGTTGAGATGCCACCCATTACATTGTCGTTGGTCACTGTCCAGTTTTGATGCTCACTCGCTTGTGTAAAGTCGATCATGTTTGTCCCTGTTGCATCTGCCTTAAGAATTAACGAATGTAGGCTGAGTAGAAGGAGTAAAGGTGTGGTTAGCCTAAGGGGTAACCGCTTTTTACAATGGGTTCCGTTCATCATTTTCTCCACTGCTTCCTCGTAGGCTATGCGTTATTCGCTCGATCGCGATGCATAGTTTAAGGAGAGGGTTCAGTTTCAAGCATAGCTAAACAACGCTTGATGAAGTCTTCATAGTTCGATGCTTTGTCGTATTCGATCTTCAATGAGCCGTGGAACATCAGGGTCACGGTAACGTCTCGGTAGTTTAACCAACAGGTGTAACCATCGTAATCATGCCAAGCTACCATCTCGCCCAATTGATATTTGCTATCCAATTGCTTGCCCGAGGAGCGAATGCAATCGAACACTCTGAGAAACTCTAAAATGGTGATTCTGTTGTCCATGTACCATTCCCTCTACGCAGTCGATGAAAAATGCTAAGTGCTTGTATTTAAATTAACTACGGTTTGGTTCTGCATTGCGATCACTGTGGGGATTCGGTTACTCAATCGCCGTAGTTGTTTGGTAAAAGAGTAAGATAAACATAAGAAAGGCGTTAGTAGACCTGAGTTTACTAACGCCTTTTTCATTTAGTATCTTGCTTATTTAGCGCCTTTATCTGGCTCTATGGATCTTCAACTCAAACCGTCAGTTAGAAATCATCGAGCACTGCGCGATACCTAGAAATAATGAAACACTGGAGGTTCATGCATTAAGAAGTTTTGATGCGAGATGTTCCAAGCGTAAGCGCCTGCTAGAGTGAAAACCACATAGTCACCGATATCTACCTGCTCGATATGTTGATTTCGTGCCATAACATCTTTTGGAGTGCAAAGTTGTCCAACCAACGTGGCTTTAGCATGGTTTATCGAATGTGAAATGGTGGGTTGTTGATTACTTTTCACGATAGCAAAAGGGTGGTCATGGTCTTGTGCGGCCGGTGTACGGAAATGATGTGTTCCACCACGAGCAATCACGAAGTTCTCACCAAGGTTTTGCTTAATATCCAGTACTTCCATCATGTAATAGCCGCACGGTGCCGAGATATAGCGGCCACATTCAAAACGTAGCTTCCAGTCTTGCATATGTTCTTTAGCAATCAAGAACTCCAATTTGTCGCAGAACTCCATCCAAGGAAAGTGTTGCTGCGGGTTTTGGTAATTGATTCCCATACCTCCACCTAGATTGATGATCAGCTCGTCGAGTGAGAATGTCTTTTGCCACTCTTTGACGACTTGAAAATAACGTTGCATCAGGGCGAGGTGGCGAACAGCGTTAAGTTGATGTGACATCAAGTGAAAATGGAATCCCTTTAACTTTATCAAGGGAAAGTCGCGTAGATACATTAAGGCGTTACTTAATTCACTCTCATCTAGGCCAAACGGAGTCGGCTTTCCCCCCATGGCTAACTTGCTCAGTGTAATGTCACCAATGTCGATGTTCATACGCAAGAAGATCGAAGCGGGCTGATTCAACCTCAGAGTTAAAGCACCAATGCGTTGTAACTCAGTGAGGCTCTCTACATGAATTGCATCGATATCGAGTGTAATCGCTTGCTCTAACTCACTTGGCATTTTCCCCGGACCACCAAAGATCAGTGGTTTATTGAGTTGTTGCTGGTGGAGGTGAGTAAGTTCTCCGCCTGATGCTGCTTCGAAACCATCAACATAAGGAGCTAAAGTACGTAATATCGGCGCTGAAGGGTTCGCTTTCGCGGCGTAAAAGAGCTCTACGTTTTTCGGCAATACATGGAGCATCTGCTTAACGTGCTGCTCCAATGCGTGGAGATCATAAAGATAAGCACATAATGGTTGCGTTTGTTGTTCTGCTAGTTGATGGATCTCTTGGTGGATGCTTGTAGGGAGTTGAGGCGAATTAAGCATGGTGAACTCCTTTTGAATGAATTGGCCAAGGTGCAGCAACTTGAGTGTACCCAGACTCTTTATCGGCATTTTGCATCAAACGTGTTGTGAAGTTATTTTTGCTTGGGAAGTGGCCATCGTTAATCAATGCTAACAGTTCGGGTTGCTGACCATTGATCGACTGCCAGCGGACGATTGCGTCTTTTAAAGTGCCCCATAACGTATTCTCAAGTGCTGAGTCCCCTTCAGCGATAAAGAAAATAGCCTCGCTAACATTGTTAATGAAGGTGCAGTAACCTATGCGGTTCCAACCTTGCTCACGGCTGTAGTACACCGATTGACGAGCTCGCTCTGAAAGTTGTTGAAGTGTCTCTGATGGCCAAAATTCGGGTAGCAACTTGGTGCCTTCTAAGTCTCGAATCCATACACAGCATGGCATGTCTTTTTCAAAACCAATCAGCGTGTTTTGTAGATGAGGTTCAAACGCAACTCCGTGTTTGAAGTAGTAGTTAAAGACACCAGGAATCAAACAATGCAGATAGCGTTCAAACCACAGCGTGGCGACATCTGCATATTGGCTTTGTGTTGTTTGCGCTTTGTGTTTGAGTTGAGTGGCGATGCAACTATTCCCGTCTGTGTCGTAAGCAAAGAGTGCTCCTGCTAGCGTTGGCTGCAAAATATCGGTTTCACTTAAACTGAAATTCTCTCGATATAAGATACCAAATGATTCTCGAGCCTTAATAACATCCGCATGTTCTTGGTCAGCCACAGATTCTAGATTCAATGTGGTGGCGTAGGGTTCTGTCATTACCTTGAATACTGGATTACGTAGTTGCTCGCTTTCTTTGATTGGATGAAGAATTGAGGTTAATTGAACGGCACTATCGAGTTCATACCATGCGTTTTTACGTACACAGTTGGTTAAACGTACATTGATCGAGAACTTAGCAAACCAATCCATATCCGGGTGATACAGAGTGCGCACAGATGAAGTGGGTAAGAGTTTTTCACCACCTAATCCAAGCGGGGTGATCTTGCCTTGTTCAATGGCTGTCTTGACCACTGGGTTTTGCAAAAGCGTGTAACTTTCCCAAGGGTGGCAAGGGTAAAGCATGGTAGTTGCTGAATTGTTCTCGTCAGGTGCAAGTTGTTCAAGCATGGTAATCGGTGAGGTTCGGTCATCTGAACTCAAGACGTCGAGCAAAGCAGTATCCACCTTAAACCAATAGAGAGGAACTTTCGCGCCAACCTCAGGGGAGCACGCTAGCAGATCATCGATACTGACACCAGATCGACTCTTTGGTGTTGGATGAAAAGTATGTCCCCAAAGTAACGATTGCTCTGATGCGATAAACGCATTGTGATGCTGAGGTGAGCTGCTTGAGTTTAGGAACTGCTCGGTGATCAACAAACTATTTTCCATTTGCTCGATCAACTCGTGATTGAATGGAATCGTTAGCACTTGTTTTAGGTAATTGAGTAGAAATGTCAGGGTTTGCGTTGCGTCCAGCTTACACCAAGCTGCACCGGGCATTTTGGCCCAAGGTGTATCGCTGAGTTTCACTTTCCCCAGCTTACTGGTGTACTCAATGGGTAAAATCATCAGACCATTTTTCTGAGGTTGATTTTGGTGAGGTAGGTGAACAGCCACGCGCTGGTGAGCACTGTAGTTTCTTTTCAAAGTTTGAGGCAGAGAGGCAGAACTGTAGCGCCAATTAACCTGCTTCTTTGGTATCGCGTATTCACGTAGGTAACAGTTCACCACGCCCATGATGGTATTGAGTTGGGCTTTTTCTCGGTTTAGCAGTACTTTTTTATGATTTTGAAGAACTTGGTCTTCAGCGGAATATTCACTTGGAGATAATTGAGTCTGTAACATGTTGATGTCCAAATTTTGAATGGATGGTCAGCGCGATAGCAGTAATGCCACTGACCAACATAGAAAGTATGAAAGGAACCTCAAGCCAGCCCAAGCTTGATATGAAAGACGCGCTCAATCCAGCCGCAACGCCACCCCATTTAGACATGGCATCAAAGCGCGAAAATACTTTGCCGCTTTGTCGTCGATCAATTTGGTTTGCTAACACTTGATGCAAGCCGTGATAACAGCAAACCATGCCAAGCCCGAAAACAATACGAGCAATAATCAATACTTCTTGATAAGAAGTGAGATGCATTACGGCACTGAGTGAAAGCAAACCAAAGCCTAGCCATAAAGTACGCTGCGCTTGATTGCGTTCAAGCTGGTGGCGATCAACCCATTCTGAGAACAGATGAACTTTCCCTGCAAAGAGCAGATAAACACCATGTGGGAGGGCATATAAAAACCCAATCCACGCTTGGCTTGTCACTCCATATTGCTGCACATAAGGCGAGAAATAGGGGAACGTGACGACCATGGCGAAAGCAAAGCTGAACTGCGCGCCAAACACCCAATAAAGCGCATTTAACGAGTTGGATTGGCTGTGTTGAGCTTTATCCGATGCCTGATCTTTTACTATCCCCTTAGATTTCGCTAAGTCATCAATGGGTAATGTTAAGGTGATCACTAGCGCGAATAGCGGCAAAGCGGACAGCCACAGATACGCGTTCAGCGGGTTTGTTTCCGATAAACTCCAGCCAAGCCCAATCGGAGCAACAATTAGCGCCAGACGGGCAGAAAGCTGAGTTTTATTGAGTGATTTACCGAGTGCTTTCGCATCGTTGATTTGGCTGGATAAGTAGCTGTTTGAGGCGGCCATGGTGCCACCAAAGGTTCCTTGAATGATAAGACCAAACACAAACATTGCGAGGTTATCGGCTAAGCCACACAGCGCGAAGCCTGCTGCAAGCCCGAGTTGAGCACGCAATAGAGATCGACGTCTGCCATATTTATCAGCAAACTGACCCCAAAAGCGCGCCGCAACGGCAGTGCAAAAGGTGGGCAAAATGAACAGTACCCCCGCCCAATCCGAAGTAATGTTTGCGTCCAGTGTTGACAATACCATCGGCAAAAACAGCGGCATTCCTAAGGCTGCAAACGCGGCGATAAAGTGGCTTAAAAGCACGCAATAGATGAGTTTGGTCATGATGGGTTAACTCACGCTCTGCTTGATGTTTTCAAGGTAAACGTGTTGTGCTTCTTCGCTGGTTAGCAATAAGAAGTTCGGTGCTGACAAACCATAAAATTTATTGATATCGCTTGCGCCAGACGCCTCTTTAGACAATAAGCTACCTGAGCTCAATAGATACTTAGCGTATAGGTTGGGTGACTCAAACAACATCTCGTTTGCGAGCTTGGTGTTGTGTCCTTGTTTGTCCAACTGGTTAAGTTGTTGGGAGAGGCTATTGGCGACTACTTCATACAGATAAGCTGACGTGGCGATTCCTTTCGTCGCCATTGCTTCCACAATTGCGGCAATGTCTAGCTGCAAAGTAATGGTGGTAAACATCTGACCAAGAGCAAGCTCATTGTCTACTGTGATGCGTTGATCTAAAAGGTGATCGCATTTTACAGGCGATTGTTGCTCAAACGTTTGGAAACGCTCTGGCCAAATACGCGCTGCATCGTTGTCTTTCATGGCTAAGGTCATCTGGCCTTGCTCGTCGAATGCGATGATGGCGTTCTGTTGGTTAGACTCCAAAGCGATACCGTAACGAATCCACAATGTAAGGTGTACTTTGCAAAGCAGATCAACGTAATCTTTAAACCAAGTCAGCGTATCTTGCTGATAATACTGTTCGGCGAGGTGTTCCAAGAACAAACGTCCATCAGGCATTGGGCTAGCAAGGGCAGCCACAGGCACCAGTGCTTTGTCTTGGAAGTAGCTCAGCGGGTATTCACGCACAATATAAGCAAAGGTCTTATCGTCTCCCACATGGCCGCCATGTTTCTCATTACAATGGAAAAGCGTGCCGTGTAAGTCTTGATCTGTTTGCTCTAAGTGCGTCAATAAACGTTCAAACCAATGCCCATCATAGAGCGTGGATGGTTTGATTAGGCGAATGTTTTTAGTACCCAAAGATCGCATGATCAGTGGCACTTTAATGTGGATCTGCGGTGCTTGATTCACGACAACAGTACGCACTGACAGGGTAGGAATCACCTCAAGATAAGCAACCGGCGCTTTGATAACACCGTCAGGAAGTCCATCAAGACTCCTTAGTGTTAATGGATGTGCGGGGAATAACTCATGGCTAAGAGCAAAGTCGGCGGGCAGACCCACTTGCTCCATCATCGGCCAACATTCCGGCTGCGGACTGGTCAATGTAACGAGTGATTTCTCGATTGCGAGCCAACGAAGTTCAAAGCTTTGTGCAAATTCTGGCGCGAATTGCTCTAGATCGTGATCGCTTAAACCGAACTTAGCACGTGCTGTCGGGTAGTAAGGGTGGTCAAGATAGGATGCGATTTGATCGGCACGCAATAGCTTTTGCTCCCAACGCTCTAGTTGAGATATCGGCAGCATGAGTGATTCGGATTGCTGACTGAAGGCGCCATCACACAATCCTTTGTGTTTTTCTGCGCATTCGAGTTCTTGCAAATAACCATCTAATAACGAATGCGAGCTTTCATGAGCACTTGCTTTCAATAACTCGATCCAATCTTGATAGTGCTGCTGGTTTTCAACTAAACCATTTCTCTCGATAAACCAACCATCACCTTTCGAGCCATCTGGTTGGCCGTATACCCAACGCTGCATGTAATAGCTCGGAGTAACGGGCAGGTAGAGTGTAAAGTCTGAACCTGAAAAAGTGGCCCAAATTTGATTACGAGGATAAGAAGATAGTTTGAGTCTACTCGGGTGCTGAGATTTAAATTGGCTTTGAGAAACTAATCCGAACAAATCTTCACGCAAACAAGTATCGACTAAGCGTTGAGTGAGGTATAACGCGTTTTCATTCATGCTGTTACCTCGTTTGTTGCTGTTAGGTGGAAGCGAGAGATTGCCTGTTGTAGCGCGGGTTCTAGAGTTTGGCCAGAAGGAGAAACGACCGAAATTCTCGCTAAGTAATCCTTGTTGGAATAACTTTGTTGGAACGTCTCACCAACCTTTTTAAGCACTTGCTGCTGAACAACAATATCGCCCTCTTGGTGAATGAAAGAGGTTGATGATCCTTCAATCAAACCGCTTTGTTGGGCCACTACATAGTGCACATGGGCGCTACCATCAATACTAAATGTAGGATCAAGCTTGTGACCCAAGTGAAGATTTAAGATGGTATGGAACCAATTCCCGCCACTGAGGTTATCAAGCAAGAACTCTCGTCCATCACCAATACTTCGATAGTTGATCTCGACCAGTACCGGCCCCGAATCTGTGATGATGAACTCGCTATGACAGACACCAAACCCCACCCCAAATGTTTGAAGCTGACGTATACATTCTTCTTGGTAGTGAACGCTGTTAATACCATTCCAACTCGCAGCGGTTTCGATGAAGTAAGGGGGGGCAGAGAGTTCTACATCAAACCCACCAAGCGCGACCAAATTGTCTCCGTCACCAATAGTTTCGACAGTAATAAGTGGACCTTGCAAAAACGCCTCAACCAAGATGGGAGTAGTAGGGTGCTTTTGCCAAAACGTATCGCAATAGTTATCCAGCTCAGCCGCAGAATCGCAGCGCTGCACGTCTAAACTAGCCACGCCTTCCTTGGGCTTCGCAACGACAGGAAAATCGAAATCGAATACAGGAGCACTCTCTCGACTTAACAAAACACTTTGAGTATTAGGTAACGATTTTTCGTTGAGAACCTGACGAGTTAAGTATTTGTTTTTCGCCTTGAGCGTCACATTCCAATCTTTAGCTGGTAGGCCAAAGAACTGTGCACAGATTGCGGTTGAGGTTTGTAGGTGGTCGCTGTTGCTGAACACAGCATGAGGTTCTAGATCTTGCTCTGTAATGATTTCAATGAGTTCAAGAGGGTTGAACACATCGCATTCTAGAATTTCATCGGGATTAAAGCGGTCATCTTCATTCGCCAGTTTTAAGTGGTTGAGTTTGTGGTCTGTGATCAAAACGACGTGGAGACCCATCGCTTTTGCTGTCGGCACGAAGCCGTGAGTGATCGCATCATTCACGACGTGACTCACGATAATAATCGTAGATTTCATGGGCTTTTCCTAATTTTCTAACGTTGTTGTTACCTACTCACACATGACTTCCAAGCGGTCTCTTTCAAGGTTTAAGAAAGAGTGTTTTGTTATCACTTTGTTTTTATTGATTATTTTATCACTACGCTTGTTGCATAAGGGAAACAAATATAGATCATAAAATTTATATTGCAAACACAAATGATATTTGTTTTCATTCGTATTGTTGTGATTTTATAAACTAAAACGGAATTAGAAAATGAATATTAGATTGGCCTTATCCCCCCTCGCTTTGGCTATTGGAGGTGCCTTAACCGCAGTGGCTACCGTGTCAAATGTAATGGCAGCAGAAGACGTCGCGGTAGATGAAACCCTGCAAGTTATTGGTCACCAGTACGAAGGTTACGCAGAGCATATGCCGCAGTCGGGTACCAAAACGGATGTTGAATGGTTGGATGTACCGCAGGCAGTATCGGTGGTCACAAAGACGGAAATGCAAGACCGTGGAGCTGTACGTTTGGTGGATGCTCTTGACGGTGTTGCAGGGGTTAACAACACCTTGGGTGAGGGAAGCCGAGACCAATTTGTGATTCGTGGTTTTGATGCTCTCAACGACATGTACCGTGACGGCATGCGTGATGACGGAACGCTTCAATCGTACCGAAGCCTAGCGAATATCGAACGTGTCGAAGTGGTAAAAGGCCCTGCGGGCGCACTTTATGGCCGAGGTTCAGCGGGCGGTATCATCAACTTGGTCACCAAGCGTGCTAACGGTGATAATTTCACACACGTCAATGGCAGTGTTGGCAGCAACAATCTGTTTGTTGGCCAGGTTGACAGCTCGATGGCGATTACTGACAAAGTCAGTGGCCGTATCAACGTGGAAAGTCGACAGTCGGATTCCTATGTAGACCACGTCGACTCGAATGACTTCTTTATCGCACCAACCATTCGTGTATTACCAGCGGATGGTCACACAATTGATCTCGATGTCGAATATGCTCACCAAGAGTTGGTGCCATATCGTGGTGTTCCATCAAAGAATGGTAAGCCGGTCGATGTCTCTGAAAGCACGTTTTACGGTGGCACGAACGACTATCAAGAGTCAGACAGCATTCGTGTTGGCGTCAATTATGAATGGCTTTTGAATAGTGAATGGGCATGGACAAACCGCGCAGCATACAATCATATCGAACTTGAGCAAAAGGGTACACGCCAAGGAACGGTAACAGGGAATGAAGTTTCTCAAACCGTGAACAATTTTGGCTACGATCCTCGTACCACGACGACTCTTCAATCTGAGCTAGTTTGGGAAACTGATTCGAATCAAATGATGATCGGTGCGGATTATAATCAGATCAATATCGACTTAACGCTCGCAAGCGATAAAACCTTACCCCCGAAAGACATCTATAACCCTGTAGCAGGCCCAACACCGAATCCGGGCTTCAAACCTTTCCGTGATAACACGACAACGACCACTGGCATCTACATTCAAGACGTTTATACCTTTGGTGATCTTTCAGTGATCGGCAATGTGCGTTACGACTCGATGGAGCTTGAGCAACAAAAAGCGGGCTCAGCAAAAGAGAATCTAGACGATGACAAAGTGAGCTACCGTGGTGGTTTGGTCTACCGTCTCAACAATGATATGTCAGTGTATGCAAGCTTAGCTCGATCATGGCAACTGCCTTACTCGGGTATTTATATCAATCCTAAATTGGCTGAATTCTTCCATACCGATTTAAAAGAAGTGGGCGCCAAAGCTTACTTACTAGATAGCGCCTTGATGTTGAATGCCGCAATCTTCCAAATTGATCAAGAGCAACCAGAAACCAATATAGAAGGGGATGTTGTCAACAAGATTGAAGCTCGCCACCAAGGTATTGAGTTAGAAGCTCGAGGTCAGTTTACAGAGAAGTGGGACATTTCTGTCGGTTACAGCTACCTGGATGCAGAAAACAAAGAGACAGGCAAAAAGCCAAACGACGTGTCTGATCACTTGTTCTCACTTTGGAGTACTTACCAGCTAGACGATAACTGGCGTTTGGGTGGTGGTGTGAAATACGTAGGCGACCGTTACGCGGGTAATGATGAAGCGGTAGCGCTGGGTGACTACACCACGGTTGACTTGATGGCAGCATACACCGCGGGTCGTCACAAAGTTCAAGCAAATGCTTACAACGTGCTGAATGAGAAATACATTCTTGGTGCAACTAACGGCACGTCTGGTACTAACCAGATTGGTTACGGAGCGCCGGCCGAATTCATGCTCAGCTACGGCTATCAGTTTTAAAAGCTAATGCAGTTCTAAGAGTTAGTTCATTTCTAATAACTCTTTCTACTCTAAATCGATTGTTTTGTTCGCTACGAATGAGTGAACAGTTGGCCTTATTTTTAGGCCATTTAGCCCATAGGGTCAAAGCGCCGATATCAGTGTAAACACGGCCTTTGACCCTAACCTGCCTACTTAGGAGATTTTCATGCCTTACCAGAATTTGGATGGTAAACCCTGTACTCAATCACATCAGAAGTTGCGTCTAAGTGCCCTTGCAATGGCCATCGCTTCAGTGACTTCCATGGGCGCATTTGCCGCGTCTGATCCTCAAACGACGACCATGGAAACGGTTGTCGTGACGGGCAGCTTGATCGGTAATTCAGAACTTGAGGATGTAAAAGAGTATCCGGGAGCTCGTACTGTTCTAACTAATGAACAAATTAAAAAGACTGGCGCACTATCGATTGATTCGGCCTTCCAAAGTGTACCGGGTATTAAGGTTCAAGACGAAACGGGCACGGGCGTTTTGCCTAACATCTCAGTGCGTGGTTTGAAAGCGAGTCGCAGTGGCCACGCTCAATTCCTCATGGATGGTGTACCACTGACTCTTGCGCCGTATGGTCATACCGGACAATCAATTTTCCCTGCAACGCTGTCGATGCTTGATCGAATAGACATTGTTCGTGGTGGCGCTGCTGTGCAGTACGGGCCAAACAACGTCGGTGGCGTGATCAATTTGGTGACTAAGCCTATTCCAAATGAGTGGCAAACGGAAATCAGTAATCGCTTTACTGTATTCGAGGATGGCGATACGCCGCTCAACGACTTTTACCTGCGTACGGGTGGCTGGTTAACCGATACGCTGGCACTTCAAGTTGAGGGGAACTTCTTAAAAGGGGAAAGCTTCCGTGAGCACTCCGACACCGATGTCAAAAACTTCCAAGCGAAACTGCAATGGTTACTGAGCGATACTCAAGAGCTACAAGCTTTCGTTCAACGTTATGATGCTGCCACCCAAATGCCGGGTGCTTTACCGCCAGATGATTACGAAAAAGATCGTACTCAGTCGAAGCGTCCATACGATGAATATCAAGGCACTTCAACGCGTTGGAGCCTGAAGTACCTGCATGATTTGAATCTTGCAGATAGCGCCGAATTAGAAATACTGACATTTGGCCACCGTTCTGAGCGTTTCTTCCAATGGGGCTTTAACAGCGCTGGCGGTCACTGGGCGGACCCGGCATTGCCGTCAACCGATATTCGTACGTCACCACGTGAATTTGCTGTTTATGGTGTTGAACCTAAACTCGCGATGTATTTTGACGGAAATACCGTAACGCAAAACGTGATTGTTGGGGCACGCTATGTCAACGAAGACATCGATTACAAGCTGACTCAAACGCCAATTGCTGGTGGTGCTACAACAACCCCACGTGACTGGCATTTAGATACTGACGCTTTTGCTGGTTACATCAGTAATGAAATCGGTTTGTTTAATGACGTACTGAAAGTTACGCCGGGTATTCGTTACGAATCGATTGATATGACGTTTGATGATCTGGGTACAGCACAGAGCACAGACAACAAAGTGACGGAATGGCTGCCGGGCTTAACCGTGGCATACCATCTGACAGAGCAATGGGTTGGTTATACCAATGCACAGAAATCTTTGCGTGCACCACAAATCGCTTACATCCGAGGCAAAGGTGAAGAGGGCAGTGAGCTAGCGTGGAACTACGAGTTGGGTGCTCGCTACAACCAAGATTCAACCAGCTTTAACATCGCACTTTACCGCATTGATTTTGAAGATCAGCTGCAATGGCAAAGTGCTACCCAAACTTTCGATAACATTGGTAAAACCCTTCACCAAGGTGTTGAACTCTCTGGTCGTTATATTCCTCAAGTGATGCAAGCTTTGAGTTTGGGCGCTGGCTATAACTACTTAGATGCAACGTTAGAGGAAGAGGGTGCAAACAAAGGTAATCAACTTCCTTATACGTCTAAACATCAATTTAGTTGGGATGCGACTTACGCCTTTAGCAAGGTAGATACGACTCTGTCTGGTTACTACTTCAGCGAGTCTTATTCTGACAATGCGAATACAAGTGCCGAAGATGCAACGGGCGCGACAGGTAAAGTGCCTGCCTACATGGTCTGGAACTTTAACCTAGGTTCGGATTTGTATAAGGATGAAAACAGTAAGCTGCGCATGAACCTCGCGGTGAACAACTTGTTTGATGAAGACTATTACTTCCGCGGTATTGATACCAGTCCAGTTGGTCGTTATCCGTCCCCAGGACGTTCTTACACTTTGGATCTGAATTATCAATTCTAATACGTAATTTATTGAAAGTAATAATGAATAAAAGTCGCCAATACTCTTGGCGGCTTTCACGGTTCTAGCGTTTAAGGAAAATTAAATATGGAAAACAGCTCTCGCCTTTTGTTTTCGAATCCATTTCAGTTGCCGAATGGACTGCTGTCATTTAATAGGCCGTTTTTATTCAGCAGGATAGCGATAACCTTAGCTTTGCTGATTTTAAGTTTGTTGTCATTCTCCAGTTCATCACAAACCAGGGTCATACAAGATGAGCAGGGTCAGTTTGAGATAGCGATTACTCCGCAGCGTATTGTGGTGTTGGAGTTCTCATTTGTAGATGCGTTAGCTGCGGTGGGTGTTTCTCCAGTTGGTGTTGCCGATGACAATGATGCTTCGCGAGTGATTCCGGCGGTGCGTGAATTGGTTCAACCATGGGAATCAGTTGGCATGCGTTCTCAGCCTAGCCTAGAAGCCATTGCGGTATTAAAGCCTGACCTGATCATTGCAGATGCAGAGCGTCATCGTACTGTCTATCAAGATCTACAACGCATCGCACCAACGCTGCTGCTCAAAAGCCGCGGCGAGACGTATCAAGAGAATTTGGAATCTGCGCTCAAAATTGGCATCGCTCTCGACAAGCAATCGTCAATGGAACAACGAATTCAACAACATCAACACGCCATGGCCGAATTCAAAAGTCATTTCTCGCTCAAACAAACCGTCCAGTTCGCTGTCGTGTCGGATAAAGGTATGTGGTTACATAGCCCTGCATCTTACGCAGGGGGCGTGCTCACCACATTAGGCATTGCGAGCCCTATTGTGAAGCCAACAGAGAAGGCATATTTACCAACCAGCTTTGAGTTGTTGTTGAAAACCAATCCGGATTGGTTGCTCCTTGGCGCTTACTCTCATCCAAATATTGTTGATGATTGGCAGAAAAATCCGTTATTCAATGTACTAACCTCTGCAAAAAAACAGCAAGTTGTAGAAGTGTCACCAGCACTTTGGTCATTGAATCGAGGTATGTTAGCGGCAGAACAAATGGCGAAAAATCTTGAGCAGATCTTGGATCCATCATGAGTACGATGTTGTTCTCTAAAAGTAAGCGATTCTGGCCAATACTGTCGTGGCGAGTCACGTTATTTACTGCATTAGTGTCATTTTTGGCACTTTCTGGTTACGCGGCCTCTATGACCGGGTGGTCTAATTTCTCTTTAACATTGAGTGACTTGATTAACTACTGGTTTGCGTTTGATGAAAACAATATGACTCATCAAATATTGGCGACACTTAGAGCACCAAGAGCTTATGCGGGGCTATTGATTGGTGCGAGTTTGTCTGTCGCTGGGTTATTGATGCAAGGATTAACGCGTAACTCACTGGCGTCTCCATCGATTCTTGGCATTAACGCTGGCGCAGCCTGTTTTATGGCGTTAGCTGCGATAGGTATACCGGTAGTTAGTGAGCTGAATCCAATCCTCAATGCGGTTCTTGGCGCGTTGCTAAGCGGCGGTGCTGTGATGCTTCTGGGCGGCTTTTTCTCCGCACGTTCTCATCCGTTACGTTTGGTTCTTGCGGGTATCGCCATTACGGCGTTATTGCTCGGACTGACACGAGCGGCGCTGATCCTTGCTGACGATATGGCTTATAGCGTCTTGCATTGGCTTACTGGCTCACTGTCTAGTGTGGATGATGGGCAATGGCAACAGCTTTGGCCGCCTGCGGTGATTGGTTTGGTGTTGGCAATGAGCCTTGCTCGCAATCTCAACTTGCTGGCACTTGGCGAAGAAGTTGCCGTGGGGTTGGGCAGTAACATCAGGCTTACTCGCCTCGCTAGTGGGCTGACGATCGTGTTGCTTGCCGGAGCAAGCGTCGCTATCGCAGGGCCTATTGGTTTTGTGGGACTGTTAGTGCCTCATTTGGTTCGACCTATGGTTGGGCACAATTACCATTTACTGATTCCTATTTCCGCATTGGCTGGTGCAGCATTAGTCTCTTGGTCAGATGCATTATCACGAGCGATTGCTTTCCCGACTGAAACACCCGTTGGTGTTATTACTGCTTTGCTCGGGACACCTTGTTTTATTTTGATTGCGACGAGGAGATCTTAATGCACCATCACACTAAGATTGTTTTGTTATCAGGGATTCTCATATTAGTGGCATCTGTTGGTTTGTTTGTCGGCGCAGCGTCACTTTCTATTCCTCAAGTCATCGAACATTTGGTCGCGTTTTCCAGTGACGACTTTGTTATCCATCAGTATCGGCTACCACGTATGTTGCTCGCGATAAGCGTGGGCGCAGGGTTAGGGCTTTCTGGGGTATTAGTGCAAGGCGTGATACGTAATCCGTTAGCATCGCCTGACCTTATGGGTATTAGCGCTGGGGCTGGCCTTGCTGCGACAGCGAGTTTAGTTTGGTTTCCCAATGCACCAGTCAGTGTGCTTCCTGTTGTAGCTATGTTCGGTGGGGTATTGGCTGCAGGGCTGATTGCTGTATTGGCATGGTGGTCGAGGCCAACACCCGCCAAATTGGCGCTGATTGGTATTGCGGTGAGTGCGTTTCTAGCTAGTTGTATCGACTTCTTGCTGGTTACCAATCCGATCGAGATCAACACGGCCATGGTGTGGCTTACTGGCAGCCTTTGGGGGCGAAACTGGCAGCAAGTTCCCTTTATTTGGAGCGTACTGCTCTTGTTGTTACCTATGGCATTATGGCTTGCTTGGCGATTAGATGTGATGGGGCTTGGCGAGGAAAGTGCGACCACATTGGGTACTAAGCCAAAACAGATTCAGGCTCTTGCGTTATTGGCCGCTGTTTTGCTTGCCAGTGTTAGCGTTTCTGTTGCTGGAACGATCAGTTTTGTGGGTTTATTGGCACCTCACTTAGCACGCTTGTTGTTTGGGCATAATCATAAGTTGTTAATCCCAGCATCTGCACTGGTGGGGGCAATTCTGGTTACCAGCGCTGATGGGTTAGCTAGAGGTCTACAACCACCTATTGAATTGCCAGCAGGCGTTCTCACGTCAGTGATTGGCGCGCCTTATTTCATCTTTCTTCTCTATCGTTATCGAGGTTGGTAACTATGCTTAAAACGCAGAATCTTTCCGTCGCGTACGGCAAACAAACGATCATACCAAACCTGTCGGTTTCTATCCCTAAGGGAAAAATCACCGCCTTGATAGGACCTAACGGGTGCGGTAAATCCACCTTGTTAAAGACGTTAGTAAGAATTAACAAGCCAGTGGCTGGAGAGGTGTTGTTTGAAGACAAACCGCTATCAAGCTATGGCGATAAAACGCTCGCTCGTTCGTTGTCACTTCTTCCGCAAATCTTGGTCAGCCCTGAGGGGATCACGGTCAGAAAATTGGTCGAATATGGCCGTTCGCCTTATGTCTCTCATTGGGGAAGGTTAGGGCAGGATGATCAAAGGATTGTCGAGCAAGCAATGCGAGATACAGGTGTGCTCGAGTTTGCTGATAAGCCTGTTGAGTCACTGTCTGGTGGGCAGCGTCAAAGAGCATGGATTGCGATGGTAATTGCACAAGATACGGAAGTAGTGATGTTGGACGAACCGACTACATACCTTGATATGTCTCATCAAGTGGAGTTAATGAACCTGATGCAACAGATGAATGCTAAAGGAAAAACGGTGGTTGTGGTGTTGCATGACCTAAATCAAGCGAGTCGTTACTGCGACCATCTAGTGGTTTTGGAAAAGGGATGCTTAATTGCAGAGGGCTCGCCTGATGAGGTGATGACAGAAACCATGCTCAGTAACGTATTTGATCTTAAAGCGAGCGTGTTTCGAGACCCTATTTCAAATACACCAATGTGTGTCGCGATTTAGGAAATAGTAGGTGACTAAAGTTATGAATATGCGATTGATACCAATCGTAGTAAATAACTGGTTTCCTTAGCGGGTTCAAAATCTCGATAACTTCGTTAGGACTTTTGATTGTGGAATACCTAAATACTGATTGTTATTATCTTTAAATAAACTCAATCAATAACGCCTTTCACAGAGCTGTGAAAGGCGTTTTTTTAGTTTTACTTCACTTTAACTAGAGTACTTGAATCTGTATGAGCAAATGCGCTGTCGTAGATCTCTAAGCCTGTTGTTTGAGAGTACGTCAGCGTGTCGTCTGAAATACTAATGTTCATTGTGAATCCTGTGGTGGTTGCGTTGTCCGTCATGTATTCAGACTCAGCGATGCCACGTTTAGACGCAACTAACGTCATTGTATCGCCAGCAGGGCCTTCTGCGGTGACACATGTGGTGCGAGGTACGCAGTAAGAGTTGTAGACGACCTGATTTTTTTGGTCGTAGATGAAGTAACCACGTTGATCGTGGAATTTAGAGTCGTCGGCCTTTCTGAATACTTCTTGCTTGTAGTACAGAGCAACCAGATATTGGTCGCTGGCGTTGGTTGCATCTGCCGCAACCTCAAACGTCATCACTTCATAAAATGGTGTTACCGCGGGGCCACCTGCACCCACCTCTGTACCTTCTTGACCTGGAGATATATCAACACCACCAGTTTCGACTGATTTCCATGTGCCGACTAATTTTGCGAGTGGACCAAAATCCATACCATTGATTGTGCTGTGGTCGGCTATTGCTGGAGCCGAGATTGCTGCTGCGATACCAAGTGCTAATAATTTTTTCACTTTAACTTCCTTTTTTATTAATTGTCTGACCGCAATGAAAGTAAGGTTATTGTGAGACTCGTTTATTAACCCAGATCAGTGTTGTTGGCTAATATGAAATCGAATTGTAACTTGATGTATCAGTCAATAAGGGGATATTAATGTGTGTATATATTGAGCAAGAAGAAGTGGTTGGCTCGTCTAATCTCTGCCATACATCAAGGGTTTGCTGACTCTTGAGGTTGAGTTCAATCGCATTAGATTAGGTCGTCTAAACTTAAAGTTTGTATGTAGTCAAAGTAGAACAATTTGGGCTCTAAAGACGTTCTCGAAATAAATGCAAATTAGTGCTTTACCTCAACTTAACTTGAGGTATTAGGATATGCAACGTTGCTTACGAGAATACTTTAAGGAGAGAAGAATGATCCAACTTGAACATGTAAATTTAGTGGTAAAAGACATCCCAGAAATGCTGGTTTTCTACAAAGCGGCATTCCCTCATTGGTATGTCCGTGACGAGGGAAAAGGGGAGTGGTCGGGTAAGCCACGTAACTGGCTGCATTTTGGCGATGAGTACCAATACATAGCAATAAGTGATCACGGCGAAGGTGAAAATAGAGACTTAGCAGGGCACTCTGTCGGCCTCGCGCATTTTGCTTATGTAACCAATAACATTGAAAGCGTCACTCAACGTCTTATTGATGCGGGTTTTCCGATTGCCAAACCCGGTGCCGAAGAACCTTATCGCAAGAACGTCTACTTTGTGGATCCGGCGGGTTTTGAAATCGAGTTCGTTGAATACCTGAGCGATGACCCCAAGCTGCGCAATGCTACAAGTTAGTAGAATGATAGTAGGGTAGAAAGTACTTAAAGGGCATTGTGGGATATTCCGCAATGCCCTTTTTAGATCAATTGACTAGCTGAGGTTTAGTTTGGTTATTTACTTAGCCTTAAACGGCACCAACAGTTGTTTGCCAAACACATTAATCAGCGCGCCAGTCACAATCAGGCCACCACCTAGGTAAGTCCAAACTGATGGGATTTCATTGAAGATCCACACGCCTAGCAGTGCCGAGAATACGATCTGAACGTAAGAGTAAGCCGAAGCTTTGCCCGCCGCTTGAGTTTGCATCGCTTTGGTCAAACCGTATTGGCCTATCTGTGTGAAAATTCCGACCAGAACTAGCATTATGGTTAAGAATAAGCTAGGCCACACAAAGTCGTTCCAGATAAGGGCGGTCGATATTGGCAGGGCAACCAGCGGGAAGTAGAAGATGATCACCGAGCTATCCTCAGTTTGGCTAAGCTTTCTTACAATCACATAAGCAATTGAGCTACCAAATGCACCGCATAACGCCACCATAATGCTGAATAGCGGTAACTCACTGCTCGCGCCGCTGTTCATGCTTGGCTGTACCATTACTAATAGTCCCACTAGGCAGAACGCAATGCAGATCATGGTCGATTTTTGGACGCGCTCTTTCAAAAATAACACGCCAAGTAGGGCGGTAAATACAGGGTGAACGTATTGTAGAATGGTCGCTTCTGCTAATGGCAAGGCGGTCACAGCGTAGTAAACACACATTAAGGCTGCTGTGCCAACTGCGCCTCGAACAAACAACAAAGGTTTGTTATTTCCCCAGATCGAAATGCCTTTTCGCTTAACGTCGATATAACTGATGATCAAAGACACCAGAGCCCTTGCTGCAACAATTTCGAATACAGGTATGCCGTAGTTGCTGATGTATTTCACACACGCAGACATCAGTGCGAATCCAAAAGCAGAGAGGATCATGAATCTAACCCCAACAGGGATCATTGAAAAAGAGAAAGAGGGCATAAAAATATCAATCGGTTGAGGGAACAGGAATCATAACTTAGTTTAGAAGAGCCGACCAAAGTCTTTGTCCTACTCTGGTCAACTTGATTCAATTAATTCTCATTTCATATCGATTCGTTTTTATCTCACATAAGATCGGCTACAACTCAATTTTATAAAATAGACATCAACAGAAGGTGACGCTAATTCAACTCTGATTTATCCGTCGTTTAAATTACCTTTCTTAGTCATATCATTCTCGTGAATTTATAATAAGAGATATGTTCTATGAAACCAATAAACACCCTACTCATATCCACGCTCGCGCTTTGCTCTTTTAGTTCAGCTACTTATGCAGACACCATTTTGCATGCTTTCAATTGGAAGTATTCAGACGTAACGGCCAACGCTAATCAAATTGCTCAAGCCGGTTATAAAAAAGTACTGGTTGCTCCGGCAATGAAATCTAGCGGCAGCCAATGGTGGGCGCGTTACCAGCCTCAAGACCTTCGTACCATTGATTCACCTCTCGGCAACAAACAAGATTTAGCCGCAATGATTACCGCACTCAAAGGTGTGGGTGTTGATGTTTATGCCGATGTGGTGCTGAACCATATGGCGAATGAAAGCTGGAAGCGAAGTGACTTGGATTATCCGGGAACCGAAGTGCTAAACGATTATGCGAGCCGTTCAAGCTACTATGCTGACCAGACTCTGTTTGGCAACCTAGCGCAAGGCTTTGTTTCTGCTAACGATTTCCATGCCGCAGGCTGTATTTCAGATTGGAACGATCCCGGTCATGTTCAATATTGGCGTTTGTGTGGGGCTGATGGCGATGTAGGTTTGCCTGATCTCGACCCAAATAACTGGGTGGTTTCACAGCAGCGTTTATATCTGAAAGCGCTAAAGGATATGGGCATCAAAGGCTTCCGCATTGATGCAGTGAAACACATGAGCCAGTACCAAATCGACCAAGTGTTCACGCCTGAAATTACAGCGAACATGCATGTATTCGGTGAAGTGATCACCAGTGGCGGGGCAGGAAACAGCGGCTATGAGTCCTTCTTAGCACCTTACTTAAACAATACCAATCACTCTGCGTACGATTTCCCTTTGTTTGCGTCGATTCGAGCTGCATTTTCTATGGGCGGTGGCTTGAACCAATTGCATGATCCAAAAGCGTACGGCCAAGCACTCGATGACAACCGTTCAATTACTTTTGCTATCACACATGATATACCAACCAATGATGGCTTCCGTTACCAAATTATGGACCCACAAGACGAGCAGCTTGCTTACGCTTACATCCTTGGCAAAGATGGCGGCACGCCGTTGATCTACAGTGATGATCTACCGGATTCTGAAGATAAGGATAACGGTCGTTGGGGCAATGTTTGGAATAGTTCGAGTATGAAGAATATGCTGAGTTTCCATAACGCAATGCAAGGAAAATCAATGACGATGATTTCGAGCGACCAATGTACTTTGCTGTTTAAGCGTGGCAAAGAAGGCGTTGTTGGTATTAACAAGTGTGGCGAAACGCGTGGAGTGACGGTTGATACTTACCAACATGAGTTTAATTGGCATGTTCAATATAAAGACGTATTAAGCAGCGCGACAGAAACCATTTCTTCTCGTTACCATACGTTCAATCTACCACCGCGCAGCGCACGTATGTTTAAGCTTTAATGCTTATTCTATAGATCGAACACCACTGTTAAAAATCATAAGCCGCAGCACGTGCTGTGGCTTATTCGTATCTGAGTTTAAGGTCTATCGCTCTTGTTAATCGGTAATTACACCAAACCAATGGTTCTGATGAGATAGTGCTTTCAGTAACTCGATCTCTTTTGCTGTCTCTTCCCTAAGCCATTCAATAAGGTCGTTGATAATAGGCGTGTGAGTACGTTGGTGCATGAAGTAAGTCCAAGCACTGTGTTGGATCTTTGCATTCTTAGGGCAGTACAAGAAGCCTCGTTGGAGATCTTGTTGAACTAACAATAGATCCGTGACCGTCACCCCTTCACCCGATAAACAAGCACTGAGTGCCATATCTAACGATAAGAAGCTGGTATTTCTGACGGGTTTCTTCGGTGGGAATTCAACATCGGCCAACCACACTTTCCAGTCGTGATGATCTAAGGTCGGGTGCAGCCGTGGCATAGTTAAGATCGAATCGAGGTCTGTGTCTTTGGTGGTTAAACTGGTAGAACACACTGGTGCCATAAACTCTTCCCGCAAGAAGGTGATGTCTGGTGCTTTGTCATAGCGTTTTTTGAAGCGCGTGTGGAAGATCAGTAGGTCATATTCGCTGCTGTTGATTGATTCGTCTTCTTCAATCACAGGAACTATGACGATCTCATAATCTTGATAACGCTCGTTTAATTCCCGTACTTTAGATATCAATACCCGCGTAGCGAAACTCAGAGTCGCTTTGATCACGATACGCTTTTGTTTTGGCTCACTCCAAGAGGTGATAACAGCTTCGATATTGCCGTAGCTTTCTCGTAAAGCCACATACAAATCATGACCTTGTACCGTTAATTCTATGGCTCGATGCTTACGAATAACCAGTGATGCGTTTAACTCATCTTCAAGCAGTTTGATCTGTCGGCTTATCGCACTTTGTGTCACATGCAGCTCTTCGGCGGCCAGAGTAAAGCTCATCAGCCTTGCAGCCGCTTCGAAGGCTTTTAAGCCATTATGTGAGGATGGCAAGCTAGGATATGGGGTCATAATTCGTTCGCATGAGTTTATGGAATGTTAGAGTCGCAAATTTATCAATTGAACGCTAGCCTCATCGATCGTATTTTGGGCGAAATTAACTGAGGCGCTCATGAAAAAAATACTCACTCTTGCATTCCCTTTGATCATTTCACAGCTGATCTCCATGGCTTTAGTCCTTACTGATGTTTGGATGATGTCGCGAATCAGCGTGTCAGCCCTTGCTGCTGGTGGCTTAGGTGCCTCTATTTACTTCTTCATCTTTATTATTGCGAGTAGCACAGTCGGTTGTGTCGCAAACCTGATCGCAATTGCTTATGGTCAGCGTGTAGCACGCCCAGAGTTTGGTAATACTCAAATTAGATTGGCCGTGAAAGGCGCAACCATGTTGGCGTTCGTGCTCAGCGTGACCTTAATGGCGAGCTTCTGGTTTGCTCCGTTGGTATTAGAAGCAGCAAAACAGCCGCCAGAAGTGATCACTTTAGCGAAGGAATATGTGCATGCTTTGAAGTGGGTGATGTTGCCTTCGCTGATCTTGTTGGTGCTGCGTGGCTTAACCAGTGCGTTTGGGAATGTGCGTTCTATTCTGGTGATGTCGATTATCACAGTTATTTTGAATGTACCAGTCAGCTACTTCCTAACTTTCCAATTAGACATGGGCTTAACGGGCTTAGGTTTAGGCACGGCTATCGCGGCATTCATCGTGATGGTTGGATACACGGTTTGGGTATTCAAGCGCGACGAGTTTAAGCAGTTCGCCCCTTGGCTTAATACCGAAGAGTACTCAATTAAGCTGATGAGCCCGTTGTTGTTAATGGGTCTACCTATCGGCTTGGCGGCCTTACTTGAGCACGGCTTAATTTATGGCGGCACCTTAATGGCGGGAACGATCAGTATTGCTTCTCTAGCTCTGCACCAAATCTTACTGCAATGCCTAAGCTTTACTTGGAACTTCAACTTCGGTTTCTCGCAAGCTGCGGCGATTTTAGTTGGTCGTGATTTTGGTGCGGGTAACTACGAAGGGATCAAAAGAACCTCGATTCAAAGCTTTATGTTGGTGTCGGTGTTGAGTGTAGCGCTGTCTGCCGTGTTCATTATATGGCCTGAAATGATCGCTTCTATCTTCAAGCTGGACGATGGCACGGGTGCGATGACCTCACTGTTGGCGTCAGTTATTTGGGTTGTGGCGTTGTGCTTTATTGTAGATGCTTGGCAACTACTGGCGATTAACCTGCTAAGAGGGATGAAGATTGTCTCTATGCCAACCGTTATGACAGCCATTGGTTATTGGGTATTTGGCCTACCTGCAGCTTGGTATTTGATGCCTAAGTTCGAATTGGCAGGGATCTGGGGCGGAATCGGTGTTGGTTTAGGCGTGACAGGTATTTTGCTGCTGATTCATTTGATGGTCGTTCTAAACAAGAGCAGCAAGACACCAGACTTAGATTGTTCAGCTTACTCTTAAGTTAGTTGATAACGAAAAGCCGCAGTCATCAAACGACTGCGGCTGTTGTTTATCTAAATTGATTCTTGGGGGAGTGAATCAATATCAATATCAGGGGCAGCTTTTTTCTGCCAGGTGACTTATTACCAGATTACTTTCTACCAAATTACTCTCTACCAAACTATTTTCCACCAGAGAGCGCTGACTTCATCATCGTCTTAAATTGCTCTTTCTGCTTTTCAGTTAACACATTATAAATGTTGTTTTTAAGACGCATCTCTTGCATCACCATCGACTTCTCGGTTGCTTGAACTGTATCAATGATCTTCTCCATCTCGGCTTCATTGAAATCAGGTTGAGTCACAAGGCTGATCTGTTTCTTCTTGAGTTCTATCGCACTATCCATGTCAATCTGTGTTCTATCAGATTGATAGTCTTCAATAAGGGAGATGACTTCCGCATGTTGTTCTTCGCTTAGGTTTAAAGAAGCAATAACCATTTGCAGTGGGCTCACTGCTGGTTGTGGCGGCTGTTGTGGTGATGAAGCACTCACAAACGGAGCGGTAACAAGTAGAGCTGAAGCAGTTAATACACAAAGTGACTTTTTCAGTGATTTCATTGAGTTTCTCCTGTTAGTGGAAACATGAGTATAGGTGAGTAAGCTGAACTCGATATGAACACGCTGTTCAGTTTAGTTCGGCTACTAACTACGTTGAGCTAAGTGCTGCGTCTAGGTAAGCCGTTAAGCGCTTTAGACCTTGGTCTTACAGAAACCGAGCTAAAAGGTGACTAGAATGACTTAAGTCGCTCACCGTTTTATCAAGGAATACACAAATGGAAGTTGGATTGTTCTGGGCTGAAAAAGGGATGTTAGTGCTTGGCGCACTGTTTGTTTTGACGAGCATGATGCAGTACGGAAGGCGCAGTAGCGACTGGAAAGGCGTGATTACTATGTTCTACAAACGTATCCCAATGAATATTGCGGAATACAAATGGTACCGTCTGGGTATCGCGTTGTTGGTTTTTGCCGTGATCATCCGCTTTGCATTGTTGATTTTATGGCCTACCTATCAGTTCTAGCTCTTCACACTGTTTCTCTTATCATGGTTATATAAAGCCAATAAATGCATGAGCAAAGCGAGCCTTAATAAACTGACTTATTAAGGCTGCCATTAAATAAAAATAGTGCTGTTACTCCATAGTAAAGAGTGGTTATTACCTTTGTAGCATATTGTTTTTCATGAAGAATAATCCGAAATAATAGCTTACCCACTTGTTTCATCATTCTTACTAATAATCTGCACATAAATCCATTCACCCCGTACCTGATACCATAATGTTCTGTTACACTCATTCGAATTAGCTTTAATTTGTCAGTGGTGCATTTATGTCGTTCCCAGTTCTTATATGTGATGATTCTGCGTTAGCAAGGAAGCAGATGGCTCGATCACTGCCTAGTTCTCTAAATGCAGATATAACTTTTGCTGTTCATGGGCTTAATGCACTTGAAGAGTTAGCTCAAAACCAGTTCAAACTGATGTTCCTCGACCTCACCATGCCGGAATTAGATGGCTATGGCACATTGGAAGAGATGCAACGTTTAGGTGATACAACACCTGTTGTGGTTGTTTCTGGTGATATCCAACCAAAAGCGCAACAGAAGGTGATGGATCTCGGCGCTAAAGCATTTTTGCAAAAACCGATCGATAAAGAAGCGTTAAAAGCGATTTTACGTGAGCATGTTGAGCCGCCAAAACAGCCTCAACTCGTTATCCCTGCTGCTTTAGAGCTGCCAATACTGCGCCGTCGCGATATTTATATGGAAGTCGCGAACGTAGCGATAGGCCGTGCAGCTGATGCACTGGCTCGTCACTTTAATGTGTTCGTTCATTTACCATTACCAAACGTGAATATCTTCGAAGTGAGTGAATTGCACATGGCACTTCGTGACCTAGCCGACAACGACCAAGTGTCGGGTGTTTGCCAAGGCTTCAGCGGAGAAGGCATCGCAGGTGAAGCACTAGTATTACTGAGTGATTCTAGCGTAAGCGACCTTAAGAAGCTCATGAAGGTGCCAACAGAAAGCGAGCAGCTAGAAGAGCTAGAGTTGTTGATGGATGTATCGAATATTCTCGTTGGCTCATTCCTTAACGGGTTAGGGGAGCAATCTGAAGTTCGTTTCTTCCAGAGTTCGCCTGTTCTGCTTGGGCAACATATTTCGATCGATTCGGTCATCGAAAATACCAGCGGCTCGTTCAAAAAGACCATGACTTTCGAAGTCAGCTACAACATCGATGGCACTTCCATCCGTTGTGACCTTCTGTTTATGTTTGTTGATGAGTCTCTGCCTCTTCTAGACAACAAATTGGCCTACCTAATGGAGGAGTTTTAATATGCTAAATCTTCCTGCTGAATTTGAACAGTTCCACTGGATGGTGGACATGGTTCAAAACGTTGATATGGGGCTGGTGGTTATTAACCGTGATTTTCAGGTACAAGTCTGGAATGGTTTCATGACTCACCATAGCGGTAAGCAATCGCATGATGCTATTGGTAAGTCTATCTTTGAACTGTTCCCTGAAATTCCAGAAGAGTGGTTTAGGCTGAAAACCAAGCCAGTCTACGACCTAGGCTGTCGCAGCTTTATTACATGGCAACAAAGGCCTTATCTGTTTAAGTGCCGTAATGTTCGCCCTGTAACTCAACAAGCCGACTTTATGTACCAGAACGTGACGCTAAACCCGATGCGCTCGCCAACAGGGCAAGTCACCTCATTGTTCCTGTCTATTCAGGATGCGACTGCAGAAGCGTTGGTCTCTCAAAAGAACTAGATCTTTCTATTCGCCAAACAACGCTTTCCTATATGCATATTAGCATCAGTCTAATCAGTGAATAAAAATGGCTAAGGTTAATCACCTTAGCCATTTTTTCTTTCTATTCTTCAAATCTTATCTTTTCCCCAGCTTTTAACGTCAACTAATCCTTTTTCACTAAGCACTTTTCAGATTGTTCCAGGCTAAATGAACGAAAGAGGGAGTAACGAAACGCGCTTTGGGAACGGCAATGCTACGGGGGTAATAGAAATTGGATTTATAAAGTTCGAGGCTGGAGGCGCTATTTAACAGAGTGTGTGGGCTGAATTATCAAACCCAAGTGAGTATTGGCCTCTAGATTGAGTGTTTATCACTCTACTTTTCCTAGTTGATGCTAACCAACCGCACCATGAGTTTGTCGAATTTGGTCGAAAACAGAAAAAATTAGGGAAAAAATCGAATTTATTTAAGAAAAAAAGCATTTTTTTGTTGGAGAAAAGTGTGATTTTTATGTGAATTCGAGGCACTTTCTTCACATATTTGCTTATTGAAGGTGATATTGTGTGAAAAGGGGAGGAAAACGATTGCGCAATAAATCGACAGCGTTTGCGTGATTGATTAGCTAAGTTATTAATTAGTAAGAATTTAGTAGGAAGGTGCTACTTGGGAGGTTTTTCCAGATATGGAATCTTTGAGAGGATAGCATAAAAAAAAATGAAATATCAGACTTGCTGTTACTAAATCACGACCTATAATGCTGAAAACCGGAGCGTCTGCCAACGCTCCGGTTTTTTTGTGTCCGAAGAAAAGTAAACTCGTCTGCCAACGGTTTTACTACGCATTTCGCGAGAGACACATAATTTTATGAATCAAGGAAAACACCATGCGTATCGAACAAGAACTTAAGTTAGGTTTCAAAGATGTACTCTTCCGTCCGAAGCGTTCTACCCTTAAAAGCCGTTCTCAAGTTGAATTAACCCGCGATTTTACATTCAAGCATAGCGGTCGTCAATGGTCTGGTACTCCAGTAATTGCAGCTAACATGGATTCGGTAGCAAGCTTTGAAATGGCAGCTGCTCTAGCAGAGCACGGTGTTATGACTGCAGTACACAAGCACTACACAGTAGAGCAGTGGGCTGAGTTCGCTAAAACAGCAGACAAGAAAACACTGAACAACGTATTTGTTTCAACAGGTACATCTGAAGCTGAGTTTGAGAAGACTAAGCAAATCATGGCGCTTAGCGAAGACTTCGTATTTATCTGTATTGATATCGCTAACGGCTACTCAGAGCACCTAGTTGAATACGTACAAAAAGTACGTGCAGAATTCCCGAACAAAGTTATCTCTGCTGGTAACGTTGTAACAGGAGACATGGTTGAAGAGCTAATCCTAGCAGGCGCAGACATCGTTAAGGTTGGTATCGGCCCTGGTTCGGTTTGTACTACTCGTGTTAAAACAGGTGTAGGTTATCCTCAACTTTCTGCAATCATCGAATGTGGCGACGCAGCACACGGCCTTGGCGGCATGATCATCGGTGACGGTGGCTGTTCATGTGCGGGTGACGTATCTAAAGCGTTTGGCGGCGGTGCTGACTTCGTAATGCTAGGCGGTATGCTAGCTGGTCACTCTGAGTCAGGCGGTGAAGTAGTAGAGCAAGACGGTAAGCAATACATGAAGTTCTACGGCATGTCTTCACAGTCGGCTATGGACAAGCACTCAGGTGGTGTTGCTAAGTACCGTGCTGCAGAAGGTAAAACTGTTTTACTTCCGTTCCGTGGTTCAGTTCACAACACAATTTCTGACATCCTTGGTGGTGTACGTTCAACTTGTACATACGTAGGTGCAGCAAAGCTTAAAGAGCTAACTAAGCGTACAACTTTCATCCGTGTACAAGAGCAAGAGAACAACGTATTCGGTAAAGAGTAATCTGAACGAGTTCGAATAGTGCTGAAACATCCATAAATTGATATTTACAACCATATATTGATTTTTGGTACAGCCATAATTTGATATTGCCTCTTCATGGTCTAAACTTGTGTAAGTTTACGACAAAATCGTGAAGAGGCAATATTATGTCTGCTCTATATGACACTTCTCGTAAACGATATTGAGCTGAGTATTCCCCAAGGCACGCCAGCGACTTATCTTGCTGAACTCATTGGAGCATTGTCATGAAACGCATGCTCAGCGCCCCAGAGATTTACCTGTATCGTGAAAGCGTCGATTTTAGAAAGTCTATAAACGGACTTGCCACGATCATCGAAAGTGATACTGATTTACCTTTGGGCAGCGGTGCTCTGTTTCTGTTTACCAATAAACAGCGCGACAAAATCAAAGTGCTGTACTGGGATAAAACAGGCTTTGCCCTCTGGTATAAACGTCTCGAAAAAGCCAAGTACAAGTGGCCTTCAAAAGAGAAAAACCAGGTGTTTACTCTCTCTCAGTTCGAGCTTGATAGGCTGCTTTCTGGCTTTACTATTATCGGCCACAAACCCGTTAGAATAAACGATTTTACAATGACTTAATCGATAATAAAGCCTTATGCACCAAGCGTTAATCGCATGATTTTAGTATAATAAATGCCATGAAAAAGACGCCAAGTATCAACCCAGAAAGTCAAGATATCGCCGAGCTGCAAGCAATGGTAGCCGCTCTGATGTCGGAGAAAAATGAGTGGAAACAAGAGCGCCAATCGCTGCTTGAACAACTCAAGCTCGCCTTCGACCGTCACAAGCGAAAGCCGCTGAACGACCTGTAGAGTGTTTCAACAAAAAAGGGCACCCTAATGGTGCCCTATGCTTTATGAGTTATTTTTTGGGGCCAAACATATTATGTTGCGGTAGTTGTCTGAATTTATAAACCACCCGTCTTGGTGTGTGTGTGAGTACGATTGTATAACTTCTACTTCCCCTACTGCACCTTCATCGTACCTCTTCCAATCCTGTTCTTCTGCAGTTTCGTCTGTGACTAATGTTGTTAGAAAATGCTGCTGGGCGTGATACAAACCTATATCTTCACATTCATCTCCGCATCTTCCTCCTACTCCGAATTGCCTATTTATGGCTACCATCTCACTATCTACATCATTTGACGAATGTTGCCAGCCCGCGTAGAACAGTGCTTTACCACCTTGATCACCAGTGTGCCCCCCCCGCGGAAAACCCATGTCGTCGAACCAATCCACCGTTTCGTAGGGCGAAATTGGGCCGTAATGATCTGTACTGGGCGGCTCGAAGCCTCGTTCCTGACATGCTGTATGTACATCTGCGTCGGAGTAGGCTGTCCCATCTGCTTTTCGTGGCAACTGGACGTACACTCTTCCTGACTTCCCTACAATTTGTGGAATCCCTGTAAAGAATTGTGGGGTGGTGATCGTCTGCCCGTACGCTGTAACTTCGACGTCGTAGGTTATGTTTTCTTGTGGGACCTTCTCATTGTCGTCAGCGTTGTCGTACTTAATAGTCTGAGTTAGGGAGTGCTCTGATCCTTCTGTTGGGGTGTAGGCGTCTGTTGTTAATTCTTTACTTCCGTTTGCTGTAAAGACTGCAGGTCCCTTAATTTTTAGCGTTACCTCGTTCGGGGTGTCTCTCTCATCATGCACTACAACGGTTACAGAGTTTGGGTGGTGAGGGTCGAGTGCGTAATTCCCTGATTCACCATGAACAGATTCTAATCGACCATTCGAGAAGGTCATATCCAGTGATTGGGTGTCTTGGGACCCATCGGGGCGAATATATGTTGCATCCACTATGTATGGGTATTCTTCCTCTCCTTGTACGTCAGTCGACACCGATACGGTTTGCTTTCCATCACTATTCGTTGATTCACTCGATAATGTGAAAGTCAAGTGATCTAAATTTTGGTAATCAATCTTTTGTCCAGCCACTGGAGCCCCGGTGGCGTCTTTCAAAGATGACTCAAAAACGTTCACTCCACTCATTGGTTGGTTATCCGTTACCGCGGTAAGTTGCAGGTCCGCCGTGTTAGGGTTACCCGTAAACTGTAGCTGCACAGATCGTGGTGTGACCGTGCTGCCTTCTAAGTTGGTTGTAAAGGTGACCTGCTCAGATATCGCATCCACTACGTTAAAGCTTGCGTGTCCGTTTGCGTCGGTTTTAAGGGAAGTACTTACCAGGTTCGCACTTCCTGTAACTTCGGCCTCCACTGTTATGCCTTCCAGAGGTTCACCATTGAAAGTAGCCTGAACTGCGACACTTGCTTGATCTTCTCCATCACCAATCGCTACCAATTTGGAATTGGCACTGTCTATACGGTAGCCACCTTCACCTACACATGTGACATATTGCCCCCCTGCATTTGGGGTTTCGCTTGTTTGGCCTGACTTCAAGCTAACAATGGACGCCGAACCACTGTCAAGCGCCCAATAGTCAATCTCGACTGGCCACCCATCGTACACGGCAGGCCCAATACCTCCAATATTGGCTAATGCCGCTAGCTCTCGGCGGTTGGAAGCCTTCCACTTGCTTTACACAAGTCTTTTGCTTGTTGGAAGTTAAATGTCGCTACATTTGCATTGTTAGCACCTACGTCAATGTGAGTACTGGTGTAAGTCACGCCTTGGGCGTCCGCTTCAGATTTAACCAGCGGTGCGAAGTAATATTTCATCTCTAAGGGAAGATTTCCCCAATTCGGGGCGGCTTCTGAGTCATATACTTCTATCCGCAACATGCCTGAGGCATAACCGCCGTAATGGTCAGAAACTCCATATGATACAAAGTGTTCACCTACTTTTGTTGTTTCAAACCTTAGCTTGAGGTTATTCATATCTTCAGTATCTAAAGGTGAAACCGCAGCGTTCCAAGAATCAACATAAATCAATTGAAGTGAGTCGCCGTCTTCGTCAGAAACATAAGTCGATAAATCGATAATCACCTCTTCGTTAGCATTGACTCTTGATCCATTTGGATCATTCGAATAGTCGATGTTCGGTGCGATAGGGGCGCTGTTCGCAGACGTTGATACAGAAATCGCAATATTTCCTAATTTGACCTCACTGCCATTACTGTAAGAGTAAATAATTTTTGCAAAGCCAGAGTCTTCTGTGGGTGTGTAGGTAATGGTTTGATTAGTATCATCTGCCGTTGCCTCACCTTCACCAATGAGCGTGACGTCTTGATCCATCGTGTAACCTTCAGGTACTTCCGTTACAAAGTTAGGATCGTTTTTCAGATCAATAACCAGAGTTTCACCCACAAGTGTCGTTTCTGAAATAGGCGTAAAGAGCGCTACTTCATTATCAACACTTTTCTGCGCGACCGAAATGGCATACGCAGACGCTCTCTGGTCAGGAACGGCTGAGTTTGTTGCATCGTATTTATATACGCAAACACCGACAAAGTCATCGAAGCTTACCGAATAACCTGTAGAATCGACTGAGATATCTTGACATGACTCGAGATCGGTTAATGGGCTAACAGAGCTGACAATGTTATTCCCTTTCTGAGAGGACGAGTGTATTTTCCCCTCAAGTAACACATGAGAAGAGGACATATTTCGTGATAAATTGACCGTATTTTCAGCACTTAAAGTCGACGTCCCCTCACTTGGGGGAGGAAGCTGCCCACTATTTCCAGGAGACGTGCTACCGTCATCAGATGCTCCATTACAACCGGTTACTAGCGCAATCATAAGTGCCACTATCGATTTTCTAGCTTTGTATCTTGAATTAATGAACATTAGCAATTCACTCTCATTAATTTTTGCATAATAATTATCCTTGTGTTTTTATATATCAATTATGATGTTGTCATAAAAGACTAGCCGACTAGACTAGTAATAAATTTTACAAACGTATTATTAACTACCTAAAATGTACTAATTTATATCTTTATAAGTTCCATATGATTCCTTCAGCAAAGAAAACGCGAATGGATTCGTTATTGCTCTCATAAAATCCATCTTGAGTAAATAAACATTGCCAATAGCATTATCTTCTTTATTAGCTGATAATAGCTTCCCCCCCAAGCTCTCAATTAATTTTAGAAAACCCATGCCTCTTGCAATTACATAAAAATCTTCAATTTTCTCATGATGATAACAAATATGGTTTAGAAGCAGCCCTACTAATATTTTGTAATGCTCTCTATTAGAGTAATAGCCAATATTAAAAACGACTGATTTCTTATCGAAGTCAATATTTACGTTATGGCCAAATATCGCTTTCAAATAATTAATATCATGATTAATCGATAGATGTGATATGACTTTGTCTCTACTACGCAATGAACAGAAAGTCACATTATTTTCATCTAGTCGATTTAAAACTGGAAGGGCGCGGTTATAAGACAAAGTAGATTCATAAAACCCTGGTAATAAACACTGCAGCTTAGACCAGTTAACTTTCTCGATAGAGGGTTTCAATCTTGAGTCGGATGCTTCTTTATAAGTCAGTATGCTGTGATACGAAGACTCAACATTATTGAAAAGTGATTCGTAAACTTTGAGCTGTGAACGGGAAACAGCAGGTGCAATAATGTGTTCTAGATTAGGGTAAAAGCTGAAGTCGAAACAACGTACTAGTAACAGTTGCTTTTCGAGAGTGGGAATTGTTCGTCCATTTACCCAACGACTGAGCGTAACTGGATCCAACTTGTCGAACGATGAACTAAACAATTGCAACTTAGCGATGATGGATTTAGAACTAAAGTCGTTATCGTTTAGCTTGGTTTTTAGATATGATGAAAATGGCATAGGTCAAAGTCACGAGGTCAAATGATTCCCCTAATTCTGCGACTTGACGCATAGAAGTTACAGTGAATCCCTATAATTCACACAAATGCCATCCTAAATCACACACAAACTTAAGTATAAAAAAATATAAATTTAGGTTTTATGGTAGATGAAAACCTAACTTAGACTGACGTAGGGAAAAGAGTCAACATAGGTCCCCCCGCATGAGAAGAAATCAGAACAAGTCTTCCCTTGTAATAGTTAACAATGTAGCTCTGATCCAATGCGATTCTTGCGTAATAATCAATTCTATCGACAAGCGTTTGGTCGTCTGGATAGCCTATTATAGAATGAGAATCATCTATCCTCATATCAATGTATTCCCCTTGCCTCACCCAACTTCCCATAAACTCCTGTGTAACCGACTCTTTCAATCCATTCTTGTAATCGGTCTCTGCAGTAATAGATGCCGTAAACTTTCCATCGGAGAAATACAATAGTGTAAACTTAGCTTTAACCAAGTGGAATTTGGCGTTTTCTTTGGTCCCTATGTCTACATTTTGACTCAGTATCACCTCATCAATTTCCCATAAAGGCCCCGTAATATCATATTTAGAGTAATATACTATAAAACTTAACATTGCTGCGATTATATCTAGAGTTAGAATTATATTTATAATAAACCGCATTTATAATGTTCCTTATTAAAAACCTTGGATAGAATTAACCTAAACGTTATCTGCCTTTTATTAGGCTCTTCATAGAATGCAGTCAAAGATAAGAAGTCTTCCGTTGTTGAGTAAATAGCAACAGTATCAGCATCAAAGAGGTTCAATTCTGATATACACTTGCTAAATATCGGCAGTAGTTTTTTATCAACAGGGTGGTGTTTTGATTGAACTACGTTCAAACTGGAGTCAACTAAGTCAATACCAACAACTTTAGAAAAAGGTGAGTCTTCAGGGCTTTTAATATAATATGAAAAAAAATTAATTAAAAACGCGAGCATAACAATACTTAGCAAAACCAAAACAACTACTGGTGCTCGTTCTTTTCTATTACCCCCTTTACTGATGAGCTCGACGTTAGCGTCGAATAAATAGCCCTTTTTGGGAATCGTCTTTATCACATCAACTTGAGGTGCCACTATCTTAAGACTTCTTCTCAATTTAGACACAGCCTGCCTAACACTTGTGACATCAACCTCTACCTGCCTTTGTTTTCTCCAAACTTCTTCAAGAAGCTGCTCTACTGACAGATACGTTCCACTGACGATCAATTCCATAAGAATGTCACTAGAGTTATCTCCAATATCATATTTGATAGTTTGTTTTCTATTGAAGCTCTCATACCTATATATACACTTACCATGGGGATCAAAAGCAATACAATCCGCTATTAAATAAATCAAACTCACTCCATTAAACTCCAACTGATAATTGAACGCAAAAAACGAAAGAAGAACGCGACAAATCTCCTTTTGAACTCATTCAGCGAACGAGTCATTATACAAAAAATGCAACAAAGATGTTTAATATGTCAGAGAGAGTTACCATCTCACTAAAATCTTGGGGTTATGAACGTATCTCGAAACGAGATCTAGAGTGTTTGACCCGTCCTGATATGGGTTGACACTTGATTGACTAAAACGCTCGATGTATTTCATCGGGCGTTTTGTATTTTAGAGTTGTGTGAGGCCTATATTCATTATAGATTTTTACTGATTCAGCGACCATTTTCTTTGCTTCATCTAAATCATTAGGCTTATTCAACAGATACTCCATCTTCAGTATTCCGTTGATCCTCTCTGCCAACGCATTCTGATAACAGTCATAGCCATCAGTCATTGAGCAAGATACACCATACTGTCGATGCAACTCTTGGTATTCAACAGAGCAGTACTGAACACCTCGATCTGAGTGATGGACAAGCTCACCTGTATTCTTCCGCTCTTTCAACGCGTTTAAAAAGGCCTGCTTGACCGTGCGAGCTTTCATATCATCACTTATGTGATAGCCCACGATTTTTCTTGAGTAAGCGTCCGTCACTAAACTGAGATAAGTACTACCACGCCGCGTTGATAGATAAGTAATATCGGCAACCCATAATTGCTCTGGTCTTTCCGGTATTAAGCCTTCTTTGATTCGATTTGGATGGCAGTAAAAGCGATGATTACTGTTTGTGGTTCGATGGTAAGCCCTTCGATTCTGTACTAATAATCGATTCACTCTCAGCAGAGAGAATAAGCGGTCTCGCCCGATTTCAATATCGTTCTGAGCAAGTGAATACTTGATCTTACGAGCCCCTATTCGAGGGTGCATCATCCTTTGCTCCTTCACAAAACCGAGCACTGATTCATCTTTCTTTGTCTGATGAATTTCTGCAACACAGCGCTTGTAGAAAGCTTGTCGTGTAATACCTATGAAGTGACAAGCTTTAGTAACGGTCAACTTTCTGACCGTTTTTTCCTTAATAACTCGGCCTTGCGCTTCTTTGAAATTCGGACTCCGAAATCTCGATCCATGACTTTTACAACCGCTTCAAAGAACTCAGCTTTGAGCTGAGTTTCTTCTAATTGCTGCTCGAGTTCTTTGATTCGTTGCTCTGGGGTTTGAGTTGAGGAAGAGTTTGACATAGTCGCTCCTAACGCTCTCGATTGGACCAATCTAGTTGACCATGTTTGCGAAGGTAGAGCGACCTTGGATCCCATAACATTCTAGAGCTTGCTTATAAGTCATTTCGCCTTTTTCAACTTGGCTTACGACTGCCAATTTAAAGGCAAGAGAATAATCTCGTTGAGTACGTCTACTTCTTGTTTTCATGACACTCTCCAATTTCATGTTGGAAATGTGTCAACCATATTTAGGACGGTACAGTTGAGAGAAATGAGCCCACAATGAATTCGTATCAAACGCTCACAAATTGTCTGGCCTTCCGAAATAGAACCCTTGGCAAAGTTGGATTCCTTCACCCACGACAAAATCGAGATCTTTCGCGTGTTCAACCCCTTCAGCAACAACACTCAAATTGAACCTTTTCCTGATCGACTCTATTAACAACCAAACATCTCTGTTGTTGTTCGGTTCCTGCACAATTTTCTTATCGATCTTCAGAATATCGGGCATAAAACGAGAGACAACAGCTTCGTCGATGTGAAACCCTTCACCAAAATCATCGATAGCGATAAGAACTCCATGACATTGAAGGCTCTTGATATTGTAGGCTAACATTCTTCCAGATCTGCTTTTCGGTTTTGGGTATGGTTCACCTTCAGGTAATTCAACAACTAACTTAATCTTGCGTTCAGATAACCTAGTTATTAGTTCTTCCAAATCATCACAAATTCTATAGTTGCACATATGAACCATAGTGACGTTTATCGACAGATAACGGATACTTCCAGGTAGCTGACTACATACGCTCACGATTTCTTTGCATAGAGCCAACGTAAATTCACGTGAATTTCCATTTAATGATATTTGTTTTAAAGTGGTCTCTATATTGCTTCCTGACTGTACTCTAGACAATACTTCCATAGCTATAACTGTATTTATTTCGAGATCGAAAATAGGCTGGAAGACTACAGAAAACAGCACCTCTTCCCGATTAACTTGCATAGAAAATGGCATTTGATATCTTAAACTGTTTTGAATGCCAACAATATAACTATTGATAAAAACATAATCATTAGCATTGATACCAATAAATACCAACGATAGTGCTAACACCAAGTTCATTTTTCACACAAATATTTTCAAACCCCTCAAAATTAGCATAAAACCCCTTACTTAGCACCACGCGTGCCAACAAAAATGACACAAACATCGATAATGTTGAATTTAAAATTACAGCTATATTGAGATTAATGAACACTTCAACCAAACGATTAAATATCGTAATAGTAGAAATACGAACGATGAACAAAACTCAACACATCAGATGCGTCGACTCCCAAATTCGGCATTTGTTTACACAATGCAAACAGCAATCTGGCTTCAAACAAATGAGGGTCCATACATTACATTGAAGTAAAGTACATGATTTATCCTCACACAAATGGTATTACCGCCTAGAGGCTGACTCTTATACACAAATTGGCAACTAGGGATCGACCTAGCAGGCGATTTGAGAAATCATAGACTATCACTAACCTCAATATCTTTAATAGCATGCTCCACTCATTCACAATACAACCGACTGGGCTCAAGCCATGTTCGGTACCGCCCAGATTGGGGATAATCGTAGAACTCAGCGCTTAGTCGATATTACCAGTCGATTCGCTGACAATACAGGTCACTCAGCGGCTTTCGCTTGTGACGGTCAGGCAGTTTGGTTGAAGGCACCTACCGTTTTATTCGTAACGAGAAGATAGACGCAAGCGCTTTTCGTCGCGCCGCCTTTGATGCAACCGCCGCACTAGCTGTTCCCCGTGATGAAGTCTGGCTGATGGAAGACACAACCTCTTTGAGTTTCAGACATGGCGTTGCGACGAAGCTGGGTAAACTCGGCAAAGTCACCGATAAGTCACGTGGTTGGTGGGTTCACAATAGCTTTATTATTGATGCCGCTACCGGGTACTCTCTCGGTCTTGTCCATCAAGAGTGGTGGATGCGACCGGACGAAGCCGATGACACAACAGAACCTGAAAGCGGGAAATGGGCTGCGGCCTCAGCCAGCGTTCGTCGCCGTTTTGGCGACCAAATGCACAAGGTGATCACAGTTTGCGATCGCGAGGCTGATATCTTTGCTTACCTGCAAGAGAAAAACGAGGTGCAAGAACGTTTCGTGGTTCGCGCAAAGCACCACAGGAGCATTGAGCAGGCTGATCTTAAGTTATTCCCACACCTTGCAGCTCAACCTGAGCTTGGACGTTATCAAATTGATATTCCACAAAAAGGCATGCTCGACAGCAAAGGAGCGCGCAAGAATCGCAAAGCAAGAACGGCTGAGTTTTCGCTGCACACTGCACCTGTCACCTTTAGTCAAGGAGGGCAGAAAGTCATGCTCAATGCGGTCTTTGCCCAAGAGCAAAGTACGGCAAATGAAGAGGCGAGATTATCGTGGCTCCTGCTGACCAGTGAGCCCTTAGAAACTTATAAACAAGCCATGAAAATCATCCACATCTACTCGCAGCGTTGGCGTGTAGAGGATTACCACAAAGCTTGGAAAACCGGTGCAGGCGCAGAGCGTCAACGCATGGCTGAGCCTGAAAACCTTGAGCGTATGATCTCGATCTTAGCCTTTGTCGCTGTCAGGCTAATGCAACTGCGTGAAAGCCTGACTCTAGCAGTTCAACTCAAGGCTCGCGGTCTAAAAGAGCAAGCCGAAGCGATTGAGTTACAGCCCTGTACAAACGTGCTCACACAAGATGAGTGGCGCATTCTCTATCTTAACGCTAACAAGAGAGGTGGCCGCTACCCTAAAAAACCACCTAGTGAAGTTCCTACGCTTAAATGGGCATACGGAGCCATTTCCAAACTTGGCGGCTTCTACGATTCTAAGCGAACAGGTATTGCTAGCTGGGCAACCATGTGGCTTGGCTGGGACAAACTGCAGGATATGCTCAGTGGATACTATTTGAGCAAGGAAACGACTGAGTTGATGGGTTTTTAAGCTGAAATGTGATCAAGAGACAGAGTCTAGTCTGCTAGTCTTTTATGACAACATCATAATTGATATATAAAAACACAAGGATAATTATTATGCAAAAATTAATGAGAGTGAATTGCTAATGTTCATTAATTCAAGATACAAAGCTAGAAAATCGATAGTGGCACTTATGATTGCGCTAGTAACCGGTTGTAATGGAGCATCTGATGACGGTAGCACGTCTCCTGGAAATAGTGGGCAGCTTCCTCCCCCAAGTGAGGGGACGTCGACTTTAAGTGCTGAAAATACGGTCAATTTATCACGAAATATGTCCTCTTCTCATGTGTTACTTGAGGGGAAAATACACTCGTCCTCTCAGAAAGGGAATAACATTGTCAGCTCTGTTAGCCCATTAACCGATCTCGAGTCATGTCAAGATATCTCAGTCGATTCTACAGGTTATTCGGTGAGCTTCGACGACTTTGTAGGTGTTTGCGTATATAAGTACGATGCAACAAACTCAGCCGTTCCTGACCAGAGAGCGTCTGCGTATGCCATTTCGGTCGCGCAGAAAAGTGTTGATAATGAAGTAGCGCTCTTTACGCCTATTTCAGAAACGACACTCGTGGGTGAAACCCTGGTTATTGATCTGAAAAGCGACCCTAATTTTGTTATTCAAGTACCAGATGGTTACACCATGGATAAGGAACTTACCCTTATCGGCGAAGGTGAGGCAACGGCAGATGATACTAATCAAACCATTACCTACACACCCACAGAAGACTCTGGCTTTGCAAAAATTATTTACTCTTACAGTAATGGCAGTGAGGTCAAATTAGGAAATATTGCGATTTCTGTATCAACGTCTGCGAACAGCGCCCCTATCGCACCGAACATCGACTATTCGAATGATCCAAATGGATCAAGAGTCAATGCTAACGAAGAGGTGATTATCGATTTATCGACTTATGTTTCTGACGAAGACGGCGACTCACTTCAATTGATTTATGTTGATTCTTGGAACGCTGCGGTTTCACCTTTAGATACTGAAGATATGAATAACCTCAAGCTAAGGTTTGAAGCAACAAAAGTAGGTGAACACTTTGTATCATATGTAGTTTCTGACCATTACGGTGGTTATGCCTCAGGCATGTTACGGATAGAAGTATATGACTCAGAAGCCGCCCCGAATTGGGGAAATCTTCCCTTAGAGATGAAATATTACTTCGCACCGCTGGTTAAATCTGAAGCGGACGCCCAAGGCGTGACTTACACCAGTACTCACATTGACGTAGGTGCTAACAATGCAAATGTAGCGACATTTAACTTCCAACAAGCAAAAGACTTGTGTAAAGCAAGTGGAAGGCTTCCAACCGCCGAAGAGCTAGCGGCATTAGCCAATATTGGAGGTATTGGGCCTGCCGTGTACGATGGGTGGCCAGTCGAGATTGACTATTGGGCGCTTGACAGTGGTTCGGCGTCCATTGTTAGCTTGAAGTCAGGCCAAACAAGCGAAACCCCAAATGCAGGGGGGCAATATGTCACATGTGTAGGTGAAGGTGGCTACCGTATAGACAGTGCCAATTCCAAATTGGTAGCGATTGGTGATGGAGAAGATCAAGCAAATGTCGCAGTTCAGGCTACTTTCAATGGTGAACCTCTGGAAGGCATAACAGTGGAGGCCGAAGTTACAGGAAGTGCGAACCTGGTAAGTACTTCCCTTAAAACCGACGCAAACGGACACGCAAGCTTTAACGTAGTGGATGCGATATCTGAGCAGGTCACCTTTACAACCAACTTAGAAGGCAGCACGGTCACACCACGATCTGTGCAGCTACAGTTTACGGGTAACCCTAACACGGCGGACCTGCAACTTACCGCGGTAACGGATAACCAACCAATGAGTGGAGTGAACGTTTTTGAGTCATCTTTGAAAGACGCCACCGGGGCTCCAGTGGCTGGACAAAAGATTGATTACCAAAATTTAGATCACTTGACTTTCACATTATCGAGTGAATCAACGAATAGTGATGGAAAGCAAACCGTATCGGTGTCGACTGACGTACAAGGAGAGGAAGAATACCCATACATAGTGGATGCAACATATATTCGCCCCGATGGGTCCCAAGACACCCAATCACTGGATATGACCTTCTCGAATGGTCGATTAGAATCTGTTTATGGTGAATCAGGGAATTACGCACTCGACCCTCACCACCCAAACTCTGTAACCGTTGTAGTGCATGATGAGAGAGACACCCCGAACGAGGTAACGCTAAAAATTAAGGGACCTGCAGTCTTTACAGCAAACGGAAGTAAAGAATTAACAACAGACGCCTACACCCCAACAGAAGGATCAGAGCACTCCCTAACTCAGACTATTAAGTACGACAACGCTGACGACAATGAGAAGGTCCCACAAGAAAACATAACCTACGACGTCGAAGTTACAGCGTACGGGCAGACGATCACCACCCCACAATTCTTTACAGGGATTCCACAAATTGTAGGAAAGTCAGGAAGAGTGTATGTCCAGTTGCCACGAAAAGGAAACAATAGACCCTATACCCCCGATGAAGTAATCACAGCATGTCAGGAACGAGGCTTCGAGGCGCCCAGTACAGATCATTACGGTCCAATAGCAGGAGATGTCCAAACGGAATGGTTCGGCGATATCGATTTTGCGGCGGAAGGAACAGAAAAACAAGACCAAGGAGCCAAAGCCTTGTTCGAAGCAGGATGGCAACACACCGCGGCACTCAGAGGTGTGATTGAGGGATCAACAATAAGGATGTTCGGCGTGGGAGGGGTGTGCGGTTCGGAATGCAAAGACATTGGTCCCACAAATAATCATAGAAAATATTTAGCAGGATGGGTGAAGGTAGAGTCGGCGGAACATGAAGGCTGGGACATTGAAGACGAAGGAGCAAAAGAAGACGTAGAAGTGACGGAGTCAGTGGCGGACATAAACAACCACCCCCCCAGTCGCTACTTAAACAACATTATATGTTTGGCCCCAAAACAGTAGCTCATAAAGCATAGGGCACCAATATGATGCCCTTTTTTGTTGAAACACTCTAGATCTCGTTTCGAGATACGTTCATAACCCCAAGATTTTAGTGAGATGGTAACTCTCTCTGACATATTAAACATCTTTGTTGCATTTTTTGTATAATGACTCGTTCGCTGAATGAGTTCAAAAGGAGATTTGTCGCGTTCTTCTTTCGTTTTTTGCGTTCAATTATCAGTTGGAGTTTAATGGAGTGAGTTTGATTTATTTAATAGCGGATTGTATTGCTTTTGATCCCCATGGTAAGTGTATATATAGGTATGAGAGCTTCAATAGAAAACAAACTATCAAATATGATATTGGAGATAACTCTAGTGACATTCTTATGGAATTGATCGTCAGTGGAACGTATCTGTCAGTAGAGCAGCTTCTTGAAGAAGTTTGGAGAAAACAAAGGCAGGTAGAGGTTGATGTCACAAGTGTTAGGCAGGCTGTGTCTAAATTGAGAAGAAGTCTTAAGATAGTGGCACCTCAAGTTGATGTGATAAAGACGATTCCCAAAAAGGGCTATTTATTCGACGCTAACGTCGAGCTCATCAGTAAAGGGGGTAATAGAAAAGAACGAGCACCAGTAGTTGTTTTGGTTTTGCTAAGTATTGTTATGCTCGCGTTTTTAATTAATTTTTTTTCATATTATATTAAAAGCCCTGAAGACTCACCTTTTTCTAAAGTTGTTGGTATTGACTTAGTTGACTCCAGTTTGAACGTAGTTCAATCAAAACACCACCCTGTTGATAAAAAACTACTGCCGATATTTAGCAAGTGTATATCAGAATTGAACCTCTTTGATGCTGATACTGTTGCTATTTACTCAACAACGGAAGACTTCTTATCTTTGACTGCATTCTATGAAGAGCCTAATAAAAGGCAGATAACGTTTAGGTTAATTCTATCCAAGGTTTTTAATAAGGAACATTATAAATGCGGTTTATTATAAATATAATTCTAACTCTAGATATAATCGCAGCAATGTTAAGTTTTATAGTATATTACTCTAAATATGATATTACGGGGCCTTTATGGGAAATTGATGAGGTGATACTGAGTCAAAATGTAGACATAGGGACCAAAGAAAACGCCAAATTCCACTTGGTTAAAGCTAAGTTTACACTATTGTATTTCTCCGATGGAAAGTTTACGGCATCTATTACTGCAGAGACCGATTACAAGAATGGATTGAAAGAGTCGGTTACACAGGAGTTTATGGGAAGTTGGGTGAGGCAAGGGGAATACATTGATATGAGGATAGATGATTCTCATTCTATAATAGGCTATCCAGACGACCAAACGCTTGTCGATAGAATTGATTATTACGCAAGAATCGCATTGGATCAGAGCTACATTGTTAACTATTACAAGGGAAGACTTGTTCTGATTTCTTCTCATGCGGGGGGACCTATGTTGACTCTTTTCCCTACGTCAGTCTAAGTTAGGTTTTCATCCACCATAAAACCTAAATTTATATTTTTTTATACTTAAGTTTGTGTGTGATTTAGGATGGCATTTGTGTGAATTATAGGAATTCACTGTAACTTCTATGCGTCAAGTCGCAGAATTAGGGGAATCATTTGACCTCGTGACTTTGACCTATGCCATTTTCATCATATCTAAAAACCAAGCTAAACGATAACGACTTTAGTTCTAAATCCATCATCGCTAAGTTGCAATTGTTTAGTTCATCGTTCGACAAGTTGGATCCAGTTACGCTCAGTCGTTGGGTAAACGGACGAACAATTCCCACTCTCGAAAAGCAACTGTTAGTAGTACGTTGTTTCGACTCCAGCTTTTACCCTAATCTAGAACACATTATTGCACCTGCTGTTTCCCGTTCACAGCTCAAAGTTTACGAATCACTTTTCAATAATGTTGAGTCTTCGTATCACAGCATACTGACTTATAAAGAAGCATCCGACTCAAGATTGAAACCCTCTATCGAGAAAGTTAACTGGTCTAAGCTGCAGTGTTTATTACCAGGGTTTTATGAATCTACTTTGTCTTATAACCGCGCCCTTCCAGTTTTAAATCGACTAGATGAAAATAATGTGACTTTCTGTTCATTGCGTAGTAGAGACAAAGTCATATCACATCTATCGATTAGTCATGATATTAATTATTTGAAAGCGATATTTGGCCATAACGTAAATATTGACTTCGATAAAGAATCAGTCGTTTTTAATATTGGCTATTACTCTAATAGAGAGCATTACAAAATATTAGTAGGGCTGCTTCTAAACCATATTTGTTATCATCATGAGAAAATTGAAGATTTTTATGTAATTGCAAGAGGCATGGGTTTTCTAAAATTAATTGAGAGCTTTGGGGGGAAGCTATTATCAGCTAATAAAGAAGATAATGCTATTGGCAATGTTTATTTACTCAAGATGGATTTTATGAGAGCAATAACGAATCCATTCGCGTTTTCTTTGCTGAAGGAATCATATGGAACTTATAAAGATATAAATTAGTACATTTTAGGTAGTTAATAATACGTTTGTAAAATTTATTACTAGTCTAGTCGGCTAGTCTTTTATGACAACATCATAATTGATATATAAAAACACAAGGATAATTATTATGCAAAAATTAATGAGAGTGAATTGCTAATGTTCATTAATTCAAGATACAAAGCTAGAAAATCGATAGTGGCACTTATGATTGCGCTAGTAACCGGTTGTAATGGAGCATCTGATGACGGTAGCACGTCTCCTGGAAATAGTGGGCAGCTTCCTCCCCCAAGTGAGGGGACGTCGACTTTAAGTGCTGAAAATACGGTCAATTTATCACGAAATATGTCCTCTTCTCATGTGTTACTTGAGGGGAAAATACACTCGTCCTCTCAGAAAGGGAATAACATTGTCAGCTCTGTTAGCCCATTAACCGATCTCGAGTCATGTCAAGATATCTCAGTCGATTCTACAGGTTATTCGGTAAGCTTCGATGACTTTGTCGGTGTTTGCGTATATAAGTACGATGCAACAAACTCAGCCGTTCCTGACCAGAGAGCGTCTGCGTATGCCATTTCGGTCGCGCAGAAAAGTGTTGATAATGAAGTAGCGCTCTTTACGCCTATTTCAGAAACGACACTTGTGGGTGAAACTCTGGTTATTGATCTGAAAAACGATCCTAACTTTGTAACGGAAGTACCTGAAGGTTACACGATGGATCAAGACGTCACGCTCATTGGTGAAGGTGAGGCAACGGCAGATGATACTAATCAAACCATTACCTACACACCCACAGAAGACTCTGGCTTTGCAAAAATTATTTACTCTTACAGTAATGGCAGTGAGGTCAAATTAGGAAATATTGCGATTTCTGTATCAACGTCTGCGAACAGCGCCCCTATCGCACCGAACATCGACTATTCGAATGATCCAAATGGATCAAGAGTCAATGCTAACGAAGGGGTGATTATCGATTTATCGACTTATGTTTCTGACGAAGACGGCGACTCACTTGAATTGATTTATGTTGATTCTTGGAACGCTGCGGTTTCACCTTTAGATACTGAAGATATGAATAACCTCAAGCTAAGGTTTGAAACAACAAAAGTAGGTGAACACTTTGTATCATATGGAGTTTCTGACCATTACGGTGGTTATGCCTCAGGCATGTTACGGATAGAAGTATATGACTCAGAAGCCGCCCCGAATTGGGGAAATCTTCCCTTAGAGATGAAATATTACTTCGCACCGCTGGTTAAATCTGAAGCGGACGCCCAAGGCGTGACTTACACCAGTACTCACATTGACGTAGGTGCTAACAATGCAAATGTAGCGACATTTAACTTCCAACAAGCAAAAGACTTGTGTAAAGCAAGTGGAAGGCTTCCAACCGCCGAAGAGCTAGCGGCATTAGCCAATATTGGAGGTATTGGGCCTGCCGTGTACGATGGGTGGCCAGTCGAGATTGACTATTGGGCGCTTGACAGTGGTTCGGCGTCCATTGTTAGCTTGAAGTCAGGCCAAACAAGCGAAACCCCAAATGCAGGGGGGCAATATGTCACATGTGTAGGTGAAGGTGGCTACCGTATAGACAGTGCCAATTCCAAATTGGTAGCGATTGGTGATGGAGAAGATCAAGCAAGTGTCGCAGTTCAGGCTACTTTCAATGGTGAACCTCTGGAAGGCATAACAGTGGAGGCCGAAGTTACAGGAAGTGCGAACCTGGTAAGTACTTCCCTTAAAACCGACGCAAACGGACACGCAAGCTTTAACGTAGTGGATGCGATATCTGAGCAGGTCACCTTTACAACCAACTTAGAAGGCAGCACGGTCACACCACGATCTGTGCAGCTACAGTTTACGGGTAACCCTAACACGGCGGACCTGCAACTTACCGCGGTAACGGATAACCAACCAATGAGTGGAGTGAACGTTTTTGAGTCATCTTTGAAAGACGCCACCGGGGCTCCAGTGGCTGGACAAAAGATTGATTACCAAAATTTAGATCACTTGACTTTCACATTATCGAGTGAATCAACGAATAGTGATGGAAAGCAAACCGTATCGGTGTCGACTGACGTACAAGGAGAGGAAGAATACCCATACATAGTGGATGCAACATATATTCGCCCCGATGGGTCCCAAGACACCCAATCACTGGATATGACCTTCTCGAATGGTCGATTAGAATCTGTTCATGGTGAATCAGGGAATTACGCACTCGACCCTCACCACCCAAACTCTGTAACCGTTGTAGTGCATGATGAGAGAGACACCCCGAACGAGGTAACGCTAAAAATTAAGGGACCTGCAGTCTTTACAGCAAACGGAAGTAAAGAATTAACAACAGACGCCTACACCCCAACAGAAGGATCAGAGCACTCCCTAACTCAGACTATTAAGTACGACAACGCTGACGACAATGAGAAGGTCCCACAAGAAAACATAACCTACGACGTCGAAGTTACAGCGTACGGGCAGACGATCACCACCCCACAATTCTTTACAGGGATGCCTCCACAAATTGTAGGGAAGTCAGGAAGAGTGTACGTCCAGTTGCCACGAAAAGCAGATGGGACAGCCTACTCCTACGGAGATGTATATACAGCATGTCAGGACCGAGGCTTCGAGCCGCCCAGTACAGATCATTACGGCCTGATAGGATCGTATGACACGAGCTGGTACGACGACATAGGGTTTGAAACCGGGGGTGAAGGCGCACAGGGAGCGAAAGCCTTGTTCGACGCGGGGTGGCAACACAACTCTTGGGACAAACAGGATCTAACGAGGATGTTCGGCATGGGAGGAAGGTGCAATGGAGAATGCCGTGACATTGACTATCTACGCAGAACAACATACCTTGAAGCGAGGGTTACGCCAAAGTCGGAAGAGGAGCAAGGATGGGAAGAGAAAGACGAAGGAGCAAGAGAGGGTGTAGAAGTTGATGTAACGCGGTCTGAAGCGGCAGCCCTGTACGATGTAACAGGGAGTAACAACCTCAACGTGATATGTTTGGTCCCAAAAAATAACTCATAAAGCATAGGGCACCATTAGGGTGCCCTTTTATTTAGCATTCCAAGAACATTGAACTTTTAATGTTGTTAAATGGTGAAAGAACAATGATCGAACAAGTGATTAATAATCTAGATGTGGCCTACCGTAAAATTTATCAAAGTAAATGCAAAACAAATGAGGGTAATGATTTGTGGCATCTTGCTCATGATTGGGGCAATCAAAGGGCGGAAATAAGTGATATGTTGCGACGGGAGTCATATCACTTTAGCCCCGTTCGTAGTTATGAGTACAAAGACAACAAGTACCTCTATACGTTTAGAACTGTAGACGCTTTGGTGATCAAAGCCATCGCGTTAACGTTAATTGAAGTATTGCCGAGATCTCCTTTATGTCATTCATACAAAGGGCATGGCGGTGTGAAGCAGGCCCTATCAAGAGCACAGGTATGTGAGGGCACATACCTATTAAAGACAGATGTACAAGACTATTACGCCTCGATAGATCATTTTATTTTATTAGAAAAACTTTCTGCTTATACAACTCCGGATTTGTTACGCCTAATATACAGAGCATTAAAATGTCTGAATATGCATTTAATATCGATTGAAAAAGGTTTACCTCGGGGATCTGCCATGTCACACGTATTAGGTAATTTCTATTTACATGAGTTGGATATGATTTTTTCTCAACGCTGGACAACACAGCGTTACATTCGATATATGGACGATATTCTGGTGGTAACAAACTCTAAAGGTGCATTGAGAAGAGCTAATAAAACGATTAAGAAAACGTTAACTGAACTTAATCTAAAATGCTCATATAAGAAAAGCTATATAGGGCAGTTGTATGACGACAAGGAGTTGTTATTTCTTGGTGAAAATTTGAATTAGCATGCTTTGTTGTTATTTGTTTGGCTGGTGCTAATTGACTGTTTTTTCTACATGTATAATTCTTCTGTGTTCAGCAGTCTGTTGAAGCGTTTAATTTTTATATTTAATACATATACAAGAGTTTAATAATGAAAAAGTTAATTTTAGTTAGTCTTATCTCATCATTTGTTTCAGCTGCTGCTTTTGCAGGCCCAGGTGGTAATGCAGGCCCAGCACCAGACGAAGGTAGTGTTGATACAACAAGTGCGACACTAACTTGGGAAGCGGACGTTCCTGTAATTATCCCAGGCGCATGGGTTACTTTTACAGGTGAAGGCGGTTCGATGACGTTGACCTCTGGTGATCTGAATGTAGAAGCCGATGGTTCATTCGCTGCATCACCAATCAAGCTAGAGCTTCATACTTATGATGAACCAACAAACACTCCAGGAGAACTTATTCAAGTTGGTCAAGACCAATTTAATGGAATGAATGTTGACAGTATTAATTACTCGGTAACTGCGCCTACATTTTCTAGCCTAAAGGGTACAGATGTTTCAAACGTAGTTGCAAAAGTTAGCATGGATGACCAGGAAGTTGCTTTTGATGCAAAAATCCCATCGACTAGCTCTGAGACATCTTGGACAGTAGCGGGTAACGATGTAGCCTCAATGGTAGGTGGCGATACAATTACAGCTACAACGGTTGTTCGAGCTGATGTTGCATTTACTTCTGGTGGTGATGCCCCAGAAGTTTAATCTTAGATATATGTATAGGGCTGGGAAACCAGCCCTTAATTTTTTGGAAAGTATAAATGACACCAGCCTTAAAGTTGAATATTTATCTACTGTTGATATTTTTCTGTTCCACTACGATGGCGGAAACCTCTCAAACTAAAGTTCTTCAGCTAAATGCACACATCGATAATGAAGATTTCTTTTCATATCAGGTTACAAAGTTTGGGTTTGATGAATCTCAGCTTCTCGTTAATTACAATCGTTTTACAGAGAGTTTTTATTCGGATTCAACCGACCTTATCTTGGAAACGGATATTCCAGTAGGCTTTTCAGCGGGTTTTGAGTTAGTTGCAAAAAATCTTTCGAGCGTTTGCGAAAACGCTGCTGGAGAGATTGTTCAGAAAGACTTTGCAACCTATTGGATTGATGGGGAGGAGCTATTTCAGGATGCTCCTCTTCACTTCGATAGTTTTAACAACGCTAGCCGACTTTATCTTAACGATAATCGAGAGTTTACTGTGAACTTTGAAGCTTTACCAAATTTCGATGTCAGTAAGGCATATTGTAAAGGCGCTGCAACATTGCTTGTCTCGTTGGATTTTTAAGGATTTGTGAAGTAGCTATGGTGATTTTAAGAAAAAACCTCTATCATTGTATCCTTTTAAGTATAGCAGTATCTCAAAATGTACACGCTCAATTTATACCCAAGGAGTTTAAACACTTTTATGACTTTGAAGAAAATAAAATAATGTTATTTTTACCTAATGATTCGAACTTTGAATCACTAGGGTATTCTAATTATTACGGTGTAAATAATATAGAGGATGAACAAAGCTTACGTGTGGCAATTCTTAATTCTGGAATAAAAGAAAAATTTGTTGATGAAGTTATTAGTGCTATAACAGCTGGTAAAAACATAGAAAATGATGGTGGTGTAAGAACTGATTTCTCTTTTGAAAAAAAGACAATGAACGTTAAAGTGCCGGCAGAATATCTAGATGAAGGCCGAAGAGAATTACGTTACACAAGCCTTGAACCTGACACTCAAGCTTTAATTGTCGGAAATCATTTGTTTGCAAGTTATTATGGACAAGATAGTAGCGCCACGCTCAACTCAGATCTTACGATGGGTCTCGGGAATGGGTATGTCTCTAGTGATTTTACACTTTCAGGTGCGAGCAACCAAGAAGCATCGCTAGATAGTAACGCTATATTTTATGAGCATAACATTAACTCTATTGCGTTTCGAGTTGGATATGATGCTTATGGCGTTGAAAAGAACAACTCGACATCTAACTTAGATTACTCCAATACAAAAGATAACTATTACATTAGCGTTTCTTCAAGTGATAATCTATTTATTTCTGATGACGAACAATCAAAGAAAGTTTATTTCGATATCAAAGGCTCTGGTACAGTTGATGTGTTACGTGACGGCCGTACTATTTACACACAGTCTTTTTTAAAAGGGCAACACAGTATCAGTTATAAACACTTACCCCGAGGAAATTACAATGTAGAGTTGGTGATTCGCGCTGACGGTTACTCGGAGGAAAGGATTGTTCGTAGAATCAATAATAATATCTCACAAACATCTCATAATGGTTACGACTACAATGTCACGGCAAGAGAGTCGACATACGATACTGGAGAGTATGGTGATCAGAGTTCAGAAGAGAGTCTCGTGTATGGTGATGCGTCTTTTACCCAGTCGTTATTTCATGATTCTTTGATGCTTGGTGTTAGTACTCAATCAGATGGTGAGGACTTTGGTTTTGGTGCTCTTGCTAATTATGCGAGTGATTGGTTGGATGCAAGTGCCTATTATAATGAGATAGATGACGGCCATTTTTATAACGGTTCTCTTAGTGTTGTTGGTCTTAGCTTTGATTACCAAAACTACAACGGAAGTAAGAAAAATCGAGTCTCTGATATTTCCCCATTACTAAAGGCGATTTACGGGGCGCAGTCTTTTGACCAAACGACAATTTCTTATTCTCTGCCGATCTTGTCTTCAAGTCTCAGTTTTTACGGTAGCCGAGTTCGCTATGACAGTTTGGGTGCCAATAGTGGGTTTGAAAGTCAGAACTTAGCTATAAACTATAACACTATGATTTTTAGAAACTTACAATTAAATTTAGGTTTTAGCCGTTCGCTAAATGACAATTTTAATCAAGCTGTTGATATTGATGATATTTATTCCATAAGTATGACTATTCCTCTTGGCGATAACCATACGACATATTCTTCTGGTATCGACTCATCAAGTCGCACTGGACAAAGGTTAGTTAATAGTTTGGCATATGATAAGGAAGACATAGCTCTGCTAGACGGTGTTGATACAAGTGGTAATGCAGCGATTAATAACTATATCGACGGGCCGCAATCGGAAGTTTCGTTGAATGGCCGAATCAATATGTCAAACAATACATTTAATTCGAGTGCTTACGCGAATATCTCGAATAATTCTAACACAAATTTATCGATTAACGCTGACTCTACATCGGTGATTACGAAAGACGGAATCTATCAAACAAAAGAAAATAGTAAGTCTTACATAATTGTCGAAAGTGAAGCTAGAGGTGGAAATACTAATAAGGACGAAGAAGATTTTGGCGTTCTTGATACCCAAATAAACTCCGGATACCATACCAGTATTCCAATTGACTCTAAAACGAGAATTGTAGGGTTAAATGACTTTTCTACTTATAATTTTCAGGTTGATAGTGAAATAAGCGGTTATAAGAGTAGTAAAAATAATCATGACACCCGAAGTAAAATGTTCACTTACCCTGGGACCGTTCATAAAGTTTCTAATAAAGTGGAACCAATTGTCACTTTCCTTAGTTACTTTGAAGATTTTAACAATAACCCGTTAAATGATGTTAAGTGTATTGGTGACGGTTGTGTTTCTGTCGGTCGTGTGGGTGATGGCATTTATTCAATTTCATTAATTAAAGACAAGCCTTTTAAAGTGGCTTCGAGTGGAGAGTTCTGCTTTGTTGACCCTGAAGCTATAGATAATAATGGCGTTATGACAAAGTGTTTTCCTAAGATTGAAACACTTGATAATGGCATGCAACTTGTGTCTTCAGGTTTAGGGGACAAAAAAGATAGTATCTATTATTTGGGAGTATTAGACGGTGAAATACCAAATAGCATTCTAGAAGAATCCCAAAAAGAAAAAATTGAGTATATTCAATATAATTTCGCTAATAATATTCATTTGTTTGCTAAGAGCGATGTCGATTTAAACGAGAATGAATCATTCGACATCGTAAGTAAGCAAGTTTTTGATGACATACAGAACTATGTTAGAACTCCTGGTAACAGTGATTTTTTTGCTAAAAATAGGTAAGGCTATGTACAAATATATATTTTTTCTTTTTACTGTATTTTTCAGTTGTCAGAGCATGGCAGTCGCGGTAAGTAGTTTATTTGAAATTGCAGATAAAGACACACACATCGCTGATATTAAAGTTGAGAATAATGATAAACAAGATATGTTTATCAATATGGAGATGCTTAAGGTGCGCTATGTTGATGGAAAAAAAGTAATCGAAAAATTAGATCGAAAAAACTTTGATGACTGGACGTTTAGTGTATCTCCGTCTCAAGTGATTCTTGAGCCAGGTGAAAGAAAGACGATTAGGATGATGAATCATTGCGAAGACGCTTGCGATTTCAAGGAAGATCAGGTTTATGCGGTTGATATCACTCCCGTGCCTTATTACGAAGGAAAAAAGTCAGCTGTTGCAGTTGCTTTTGGTTACCGTACCTACTTCTTAGATCCGGTTAACACCGATAATGTTGAACTCGATTACGATTTAAAGAGAATCGACAAAGATACATTCGTGTTCACAAACCGTAGTAACACAATGTTAAATGCAGTTCTTAATACGTGTAAAAGAGAATATTCGTCCAATTGTATATTTGAGCACCGACTGCTACCTAATTCTACTCGAGAATTTACTTTCCCTAAAGGCAGTGACGACGGAAGTAAACAAACTTTTTCGGTTATAAATGCGAATGAGGAAATAAATGAACAGGTTATTTTATAATTTAACAGTCGCATGTTTTCTCCTAACATCTTCTTTCGTTCAAGCATCAACGATTTACGCAAAGATCACCGGTGACGTGGTTGAATGGAGTGGTGCAACCTTGAATAGTGGGGAAATTCAGCCTTTACAATGGCAGCCCAGTGAAAAATTCAACATGCTTCCAATAGCACGTTGGAGCCCAGGGTTTTATCAGAATAGCCAGAAGGAACTTACGTTCACTTCGATGACTGGCGCTAAGTTGAGCACTTCGTTTAAGCATACTGGTATCGATTTTAGAACCTCTAATAAGTTTGTTCAAACATCCGAGGTGATTGGTAACGCACAACGGTGTCAGGAGCAATCGATAGCCGGTGGTGATATCCGGTTACGATCAAATTCGTCATGTGGGGCTGACTTTATTCTTGATCAAGGAGGGAAGTTCAGGCCGTTCGACTTTTACCGACCGAGCTTCGAGTTACCGTCGCTATTATCCGATTTCATGCAGTCAAAGCTACCTGCAGGTAAATATATTGCGACGTTCAATGAACCTGTAGCTTATTACCTTATATATGAGGAAAACCAGATTGAGTCTTATCAAATCTACCAAGATCAAGTACAAATAGTCATTGATTATCAGCCATCTTTTTTGGAGTCAGTTCAATTGTTAGGGGATGGGAAGTTTGATGTTAGCTATGACACTGATAATCACACTGCTGAAGGAAAGGCACGTTACCGAGTTCACGTTAACGGGTATATTACTCCAGGCATCAAGATGTCGTTTAAATCTTCTGGACTTGAAGACGATTTTTCTCTTGTTGACCAGAAATCTAACTCGAAGATCCCTTACGATTTGGTTTGTGAAGCTTGTGTGGACAAACAGGTTATCAAAGATGGAGTGATGGACAAAGATTTCGCAAAAATTGGTTTTGAAGGGCAAAACTTGGGCTTCGATTTAGATTTCAGTTTTAATAATTTACACTACGGAGACGTCGATGAAGGAGATTATTCTGATGCAGTTACCGTCATTTTTGAGATCGATATCTAGCACGTCGTCTTTAACTTTTTCTTTAGTGCTGCTTTCTTTCTCTTCTTTCGCACAGTCGAATGATATCGCCATTCGTGCGGGAGTAGGGCTTTACAACGAAGTTGATAATTCTAGTTCGGTTTCCGAAAATTTGTCTAGCAATTTTGTAGTTGGTACACAATTACCAATAAATGATTTTTGGAGTGTTAGTTTAGACGGCTTCTTCTTTGAAAATATTGCAAGTAGCGCTTACGTCGGTACGACCGTAGATTATACAGCTCAGATGAGTGATGATTTTGAGTTGTATGGACGTCTTGGGGTGGATTTTGTTAATGGGGAAACGATTCCCAAGGCTGGTCTTGGTATTGAGAAACGTATCAATAATACGCTCGGGTTAACTATGGAAACAATAGCAAGAGATACGGATCGCTTTGCTGACTATCAATTTATTATTGGGGCAAAGTTCAGTTTCCCAACAGATAACGTAATTGAAACCCCAGCAGATGAGGGTATGCCAGATATTTACACCCAAGAACCAGAAGAAAAAGTAATAGTAAAAGAGTTAGATCAAGTTAGAGAAGAGAACGAGCACGCTAAGCGTCCTCCAAAGTACTATAGAGTTATTAAAGGAGACACGCTTTGGGGTATCTCGCTACGTAAAGGCATAGCCTTGAATAGGTTAATACACTTAAATGAAACAGTGATTGAGAACCCCGATCTTATTTATCCAGGAGATATACTAAAACTCTAAATGTAATGACGTCAGATTAGCTACTTTCGAGCAATTTCTATTCAATAGTTGTGGTAAACCTAAAAGGCAAGAGAGTAGCTTACTTTCTTGCCTTTTTATGTATGGAATACTAGGAGTATGAACAAATTTGGTTAATCGATCGAATTCAGAACCTTAATTGTAGGGTACGATAGTTTGGGGTTGGAGGAGCAAATGAAAATATCTAATTTCAGATGCATTAAGTCACATTTGTTTGTTTTACAACCAATTTACCAGCGAAATATTACAGAGGGCTTCTATCCTGATTAGATTTTAGTTGTGAATTGATCTAAAACGCAAGGGTCTTGCTCTAAATTTAGGTAGTCCCAAAACAGTAATAACCTACCTCATAAACTAATGATTTACAGCTAGCGCAGCGGGAGGCCCCATGCGGGCTTTATTATATAAAGATAAATGGGTATTAGGTCTAAGGGAAATTTATTGGAATTTGTTAAGCAATTGTTGATCTACGTGGTTGGGCGAGGACAAACCCTAGAGAATAAAGTCGTAATAGATGATAACTACTTAGGTTTTTGAATTATCGATGAATTAATGTTTACAGTCGTAAAAATGAGCGAAGAGCACGGTGTTTTGGGGGAGTCGTATATAGGGAAATTTGTGCTAGACGTTACAGTTTTTTCGATACAGGAGTGATTGGTAAAGGAAATAATGGATTTTTTCTCTATATTTCGAGAGTATGGTTTATACATTTATGTGACGAATTGGAATCTAAGATATCGCTAAATAAATAGCAATATCTTATTGGTTTATTCTTGTTTATTATCTAACTTATTATATGTTTGTTCCGCTAAACAGCCATCACATACTTTTCGTGTTTGTTTTCTTTTTAAAAAACCATTTGAGTGGTTACTACTGAAAGAATAGAGAATTAAGTCTTCCAATCTGTCTGCCTTAGATAAAACTTTACGTCGTTTTCTATCGGGGTCTATAAGTTTCAATTTGTCCATGTTAACTCCTACTACAACAAATTACTTCGATAAAATTATTACACTTCTATCGTTGGTTTTGTTAGCAGGGGTCATCTTGTTGCATATCCATTATGCTAACTGGTAAGGGCTGTTATCAGTTTATTTTGTACGTATTGGAAGATATTATTTATAAGGGTTCATTAACAAGGTAGGATATCTTTCAGTCTGGGTAGGTGTATTAAGTATAGTCGTATTATTGTGTCGTTAAAGCCTCGATATTACTTAAAATATGAAGTTGTTAATGGTTGATAGGTCTATTGGTACATTTTTTAAAAAAAGCCCAGTTCAAAAGATACTGGGCTACAAAATGCTCTTGACGAACACTAAATAACAAAACACATCACACACTTTTTACAATGTGCAGAGAATCTATCATATTGGTTAAATAATGGTATTGATTTTTGTTTTTGATATCAATGTTGAGAGGGGGGTTCACATTTGTTCATTTTTGGAAATGAGGTGTAATTGTGAAATGAGGCGTCCTTTCACAAAAAATAGTATTATATGAAATACTTCTGTGTACGACTGCGTTAATTTGATAGTGTTGTTTTGTTGGAGCCCATTCAACAAATAAAAAGTAAGGTAAACAAATGACATCTACTGACAATACTAATAAAGCAATCCAATTGGTAAACAAACGACTTTCTATTCGCGACGCTAACAGCGACGGTAAAGTAAATCTGGAAGAGTTGAAAGAATTCTATGTTAATGACGAGCAATTAAATTGCTATTTTTCAAAAAAAGAGTTGAATGAAATGGCAGGTGAATATTTTACTGAATTAGACAGAAATGGAGATGGTTATATCAAAATGTCTGAGAATTCTGAAGCAATTAAATGTTTGGAACTTGCCAATACTCGCCCATCAATTCGTGATAGAAATGGAGATGGTGTTGTGACACTGTCTCTTGATCACATTTCAGCTTAAAACCCATCAACTCAGTCGTTTCCTTGCTCAAATAGTATCCACTGAGCATATCCTGCAGTTTGTCCCAGCCAAGCCACATGGTTGCCCAGCTAGCAATACCTGTTCGCTTAGAATCGTAGAAGCCGCCAAGTTTGGAAATGGCTCCGTATGCCCATTTAAGCGTAGGAACTTCACTAGGTAGTTTTTTAGGGTAGCGGCCACCTCTCTTGTTAGCGTTAAGATAGAGAATGCGCCACTCATCTTGTGTGAGCACGTTTGTACAGGGCTGTAACTCAATCGCTTCGGCTTGCTCTTTTAGACCGCGAGCCTTGAGTTGAACTGCTAGAGTCAGGCTTTCACGCAGTTGCATTAACCTGACAGCGACAAAGGCTAAGATCGAGATCATACGCTCAAGGTTTTCAGGCTCAGCCATGCGTTGACGCTCTGCGCCTGCACCGGTTTTCCAAGCTTTGTGGTAATCCTCTACACGCCAACGCTGCGAGTAGATGTGGATGATTTTCATGGCTTGTTTATAAGTTTCTAAGGGCTCACTGGTCAGCAGGAGCCACGATAATCTCGCCTCTTCATTTGCCGTACTTTGCTCTTGGGCAAAGACCGCATTGAGCATGACTTTCTGCCCTCCTTGACTAAAGGTGACAGGTGCAGTGTGCAGCGAAAACTCAGCCGTTCTTGCTTTGCGATTCTTGCGCGCTCCTTTGCTGTCGAGCATGCCTTTTTGTGGAATATCAATTTGATAACGTCCAAGCTCAGGTTGAGCGGCAAGGTGTGGGAATAACTTAAGATCAGCCTGCTCAATGCTCCTGTGGTGCTTTGCGCGAACCACGAAACGTTCTTGCACCTCGTTTTTCTCTTGCAGGTAAGCAAAGATATCAGCCTCGCGATCGCAAACTGTGATCACCTTGTGCATTTGGTCGCCAAAACGGCGACGAACGCTGGCTGAGGCCGCAGCCCATTTGCCGCTTTCAGGTTCTGTTGTGTCATCGGCTTCGTCCGGTCGCATCCACCACTCTTGATGGACAAGACCGAGAGAGTACCCGGTAGCGGCATCAATAATAAAGCTATTGTGAACCCACCAACCACGTGACTTATCGGTGACTTTGCCGAGTTTACCCAGCTTCGTCGCAACGCCATGTCTGAAACTCAAAGAGGTTGTGTCTTCCATCAACCAGACTTCATCACGGGGAACAGCTAGTGCGGCGGTTGCATCAAAGGCGGCGCGACGAAAAGCGCTTGCGTCTATCTTCTCGTTACGAATAAAACGGTAGGTGCCTTCAACCAAACTGCCTGACCGTCACAAGCGAAAGCCGCTGAGTGACCTGTATTGTCAGCGAATCGACTGGTAATATCGACTAAGCGCTGAGTTCTACGATTATCCCCAATCTGGGCGGTACCGAACATGGCTTGAGCCCAGTCGGTTGTATTGTGAATGAGTGGAGCATGCTATTAAAGATATTGAGGTTAGTGATAGTCTATGATTTCTCAAATCGCCTGCTAGGTCGATCCCTAGTTGCCAATTTGTGTATAAGAGTCAGGTTGTGACATTGGTAGAATTGGAACAGTTTTATGTTAATGATGAACAACTTAGTCTTTATTTTTCTGAAACAGAGTTGATTGATATGGCGCGTGAATACTTCGAAAAATTAGACATAAACAAGGATGGTGTAATTAGACAAGTAGAAATGATTTAGAGTCAGAATTGGCGTGCAATTAATTGTACGCCTTTAGAAATGGGATTTTATTTCGAGACGTTTATTCAATTGGCTAATTAAAATTTTGGAACTATACGATATGTTTTATATTGTTCAGTTTCAAACCTTTCCCTATATGGGCTATTGTAAATAATCGGAGTAATACCATGAATGAAATAAAAAATAATGAGACCAAAACAAGCACTATTAAGCCAGGAGAAACTATCGAACTTTGGCATAAGGATACGCCAATAATTCCAGAAGTGGGTTATAATACCCATATTAATAATGTCGGCGATACATCAATTAAGGCGATTTATCAGTGGAAGCCACCTTTGGGCAGTCACTGGAAAGAAGTGAAGGATCAAACGTTTCTCCCTGGCGAAGACGGGGTTTTTCATTATAATGGTCAATCTTTTTACCACCAAAGGGTTGTGGTACAAAACTTAAGTAATTCAGTCTCTGCGAAGCTTGAATGGAATATAATCTAATCAACAGTTGGAAATTAGAGTTGGATTCTATGTGATAATAGATAGGGTATATCTTCGAGTCTTATTAAGTGGTTACTTATTAGTAGGTGTTCGGTTTATACCCTATTACCATTTTTTACCTTCAAATTTTTTTGATCCCTGAGTTTAAAACCATATGAATATCCCTCATTTCGAGATGCTTGGTATTTCTCTAAATTTAAATTTCTTTATTTTTAAGACAGTTCTGGCAATATCCGCGCCCCGAATTTGGTTAATGGTAATTATTTATTTAAGCTATTTCTATATTAACTGTATTTTATGGCTTAAACCCAACCTATTAATCCAAGGTTTAATCCCTTTTGATATTAAACTATAACATTCCTAGATTAACATGGTTAATTTGTTTTGTAATCTATATGGCAGTTGGTATTAATCGAAAATATATCCAAATGGGGTTGGACTTCCCGGAGGTATTTGGAGGAATAAGCTCTATCTCAAGTGATAGTTCCCGCAATTTTCTATAAATATTGATTATTTATCCAGTCAATATTGGGGTCAAAAGTTGTCATTAAAATGTCAATTTTGTGTTTTTGTTAATTAATTTTAGTGGGGTTATGGAAATTTGGTATTTATGACCTTTAAAAAGTATTCAATAAAATTAAACTGGATGCATATTAATCTGTTGTTATAAGTCGTGTAATTTTATTTAGATTGGAGGTATCAATGGTTAAATTACAATCATCAAATTGGGAAATGGCAATACAGATATACATGTTTCATTTGAATATGACCAGGGAACAAGCCTGTTTAGCGTTAGGTATTAGCGACCCAGACAAGTCGAAAGATCTCGGAAAAGCATGTTCAACATTAACTAGTGCCAACCAAGAGTGAGGCAGTCAAGCTTTGATTCGTAAGGTGGCTGTTAGATTGTCTTTTTATTATAAATATTGATAGGTGTTTCATGGTAGTAAGTAATGATGTTTATGTTGTCGCTGCATCGAGAACCGCAATAGGTTCGTTTGGGGGGAGCCTTTCAAAGCTTCCCGCTATGGTTTTGGGCGCTAGAGTGATTGAGGCGATGCTTGTTAAGCAGGGAATTGCTCCTTGTGAGATCGATGAAGTTATTATAGGTCAGGCGCTCGCAGCTGGTTGCGGTCAAAACCCGGCTCGTCAAACGGCAATGGCGGCAGGTATTCCTGATGTTGTATCCGCGTTTACGATCAATAAAGTTTGCGGCTCTGGACTTAAAGCTTTGCAGTTGGCTTTTCAGGCTATTAAATGTGGAGATGCGGAGTTAGTGGTTGCAGGTGGTCAAGAAAATATGAGTCAGGCACCGCATATTCTTGCTAACTCACGAAATGGGGTAAAGATGGGTAATTGGCTCGCAGAAGACACCATGATTAAAGATGGGTTATGGGACGCATTCAACAATTACCACATGGGTATAACTGCTGAGAACATCGCTAAAAAATACAATATTTCACGCGAAGAGCAAGATAAATTTGCTTATCAATCTCAAATGAAAGCGGCGAAAGCTTTAGAAACGAACCGTTTAGAAGATGAAATTGTCCCAATAGCAGTCTCTCGTAAACGCCAAGACCCGTTAATTTTTAGGCACGATGAGTATCCTCGTCCAGAAACCACCTTAGAAGCTTTGTTCAAGCTTACGCCTGCCTTTGATAAAGAAGGGACGGTCACGGCCGGCAATGCTTCCGGTATTAACGATGGCGCAGCGATGGTTATTCTCGCTTCTGAACAGAAAGTAAAACAGTTAGGTTTATCGGCAATGGCGCGTCTGGTGAACTTTTCGACCGCCGGCGTTGAACCTGCACTTATGGGGACTGGACCGATCGAAGCGTCACGTAGAGTTTTAGATAGTTCCGACTGGCATATTGATGAACTCGATCTCATTGAGTCCAATGAAGCATTTGCTGCTCAGGCTATTGCCGTCAATAAAGAAATGCAATGGGACCCTTGTAAAGTCAACGTTAATGGTGGATCGATTGCATTTGGACATCCGATTGGAGCTTCCGGTGCTCGCATTTTTGTCACTTTAGTGAATGAGCTAAAACGCCAACAACTTAAAAAGGGGCTTGCGACACTGTGTATTGGTGGTGGTATGGGGATTGCTGCGACCGTTGAGATGCTTTAGTAGCGCTAAAAAATTTATTAAACGAGATGAAAAATCTCACTTAAGGTAAATATTATGTTGAAATCACTTGAAACGTTCGTCGAAATAGCTAAAGGCAAACCAGTAAAAAAAATTGCAGTGGCAGCTGCTGAAGATCGTACAACTCTAAAAGCACTGAAGCTTATTACTGAACAAAAAATCGGGGAGCCAATTCTAGTTGGTGACAGAGAACAGATTTTGAAAATTTCTGAAGACGTTGATTTTGATGTTCGCGGATTTGAAGTTATCGATGAAAGGAACAAAAGCAAAGCATGTCAAATAGCTGTTGCTTTGGTAAAAGAAGGCAAAGCAGATGTTTTAACTCGCGGTGCACTGGGTACTCCAGAATACCTAAGACCTATATTGCATCGCGAAACAGGGCTTAAGAAAGCTAAATTGGTTTCTCAAGCTGGCTTTGTTCATATACCTACTTATCACAAGGTTTTTGCTTTCACCGACTCTGGCATAAACATAGCTCCAGATGTAAATGAAAAAGCGCAGATGATTCAGCAATGCGTCGACGTGTTTCATTCTGTTGGTGTCGACAAACCAAAAGTTGCAATTATTTCTGCTACTGAAGGTGTAAAAACAGCGATGCCTTCAACGATCGATGCTGCAATCCTGACTCAAATGAATCGTCGTGGAGCTATCAAAGGCTGTACGGTCGATGGACCCTTATCTATCGATTTAGCGTTCAGCAAAGAGTCTGTCGTGCATAAGGGCTTGGATACTGACATTGGGGGCGATGTTGATTTGATCTTGCTTCCTGATATCAATGCTGCCAACACTTTCTATAAAACCAGCACTTTCTTAGGTGGAGCCAAAGCTGCTAGCTTTATTATCGGCACCGTTGCTCCTGTAGATTTCCCGTCTCGTTCTGATTCTGTTGAAACCAAATATTACGCTATGGCCTGTGCTATCGCGCAATGTGCAGAGAGAGCAGTCAAATGAAAATACTCGCAATCAACCCTGGTGGTATGTCGACTAAAATCGCTGTTTACGATGATGAGTCTCTTCTCTTTAGCAAATCTATTGATCATTCAGTAGCTGATATGGGGGCATTTCAGACGATAATAGACCAGAAAGAGTATCGTAAGGGTTTTATTCTACAAGCACTCAAAGATAATGGCATTGCTTTAGATCAAATTGATCAGTTTGTTGGTCGAGGAGGAATGGTGCGAAATCTTCAAAGTGGTGTTTATCGCATTAATGACCAGTATTTACAAGACGCAATGATTGGCTTGAACGGCCAGCACGCATCTAATCTAGGCGGTATTTTGGCCTATGAACTAGCAAAACAAGTCGATATCAACAAGGACGCGTATACGGTTGATCCGGTAATGGTCGATGAGTATGACGATATCGCTCGGATATCAGGGATGTCTGATATTTCACGTGTACGCAGCTTTCACGCGTTGAATCATAAGGCAGTAGCACGCCGTTATGCTAAACAACATAATACGGCTTATGACAAGCTTAACCTTATCGTTGCTCATTTAGGGAGCGGGATCAGTGTTGGCGCCCATAAATCGGGTCGAATTGTCGATGTGAATTCCGCACTAGGAGGGGACGGTCCTATGAGCCCTGAGCGCAGTGGTGGGATCCCTCCTCTTGCCCTTATAGATATGTGTTTCTCCGGCGACTATACCTATCAAGAGGTTTATAAAAAGCTTATCGGTGAGGGAGGGGTTTACAGCTATCTTGAAAGTAAAGATATGCTTGAAGTCGAGCACCGTCATAGAGGGGGAGATATCAACGCGACTCAAATACTCAAGGCTATGGCGTATCAAATCGCAAAAGAAATTGGTGCTTGTGCGGCTGTCCTGTCGGGTGACGTCGATGCGATTATCTTAACAGGTAGCTTAGCGTATTGTGGGCCTTTGATTGACTGGATTGGTGAGCGAACACATTTTATCGACGCTCATTTGATTGTGTATCCAGGAGAAGATGAAATGCAAGCGTTATCTCAGGGTGTTAAAGATGCTCTGCTTGGCGTACGAGAAATTTTGGATTATTAACACTTTAATTTAAGCGCTGTACTTAGTCGTGCAGTGCTTTTTGTCATTGGAGGTAGTCATGACACACAACACTTCATTTCCCTTTGGAATGCCGGTCCAACAAGGTAATCCTGCCTATACAGTAGCGCCTAATCGTTTTGTTAATCGTGAGTATTTTATCATCACTTACGAAACGGAACCTGAAGCATTAGAGCGTGTTTTGCCACCCGGACTTGAAGCCCCTCATGCAATAGTGAAGTATGAGTTTATGCGTATGCCTGACTCGTCAGGTTTTGGCTGCTTTCAAGAGTCTGGCCAAGTGATTCCAATAACATTTGAAGGGAAGCCCGGGTCATATGTTCATTCTATGTTTCTTGATTGTCACCCTCCGATTGCTGCAGGGCGTGAAATTTGGGGGTTTCCTAAAAAGTTGGGTTCTCCAAATTTAGAGGTGGACGGAGACACGCTATTAGGAACTTTAGATTATGGGAAAATTCGTATCGCTATGGGAACTATGGGTTTCAAATACCAAGAGCTTGATAAAGCACGGGTGCAGGAAGAGCTTGGAGGGCCCAATTTTCTTGTGAAATCTATCCCTGACGTCAATGGAAGTCCCGCCATTTGTCAACTTGTTCGTTATTACATGACGGATATCAACGTTAAATGGGCATATATGGGGCCGGGAGCACTTGAGCTTCATGCCCACGCAATGGCACCCGTTAACGCTCTACCTGTAAAGCGTGTTATTTCTGCCAGCCACTTTGTCGCCGATTTGACACTACCCTATGGCGAAGTTGTCATTGATTACCTCGAAAATGCAGTTTTGTAAGTTGAAATTATAGTATCCCCTAGTATTGAGGCATTTGATTTTTAGTCTTTAAGTCAGCGGTCGAGTTCCGCTCAAGGGGAGCGAAATGCAAGTATCAGTTTACTCTAAGTAATAGAACTGCCCAGTCTATCATGTATCAAAAATTATATTCGGTCATACAAAAGTGTGAGGAGTACCTATGAATTCAGAATACGTTTACCCAGTAAAAGAGCATATTAAACTCAATAGTCATGCAGACAATGACAGTTATCTAGCCATGTACCAACAATCAGTGGCAACGCCAACGAAATTCTGGGGGGAGCATGGCAAAATAGTGGACTGGATCAAACCATTCACTCAGGTTCAAAATACTTCATTTGAAGCTGAACAAATAGATATTCGTTGGTTTGAGGACGGCACGCTTAATGTCTCGGCTAACTGTATTGATCGCCACCTAGCAGAGCGAGGAGATGAAGTAGCCATTGTTTGGGAAGGTGATGATCCGGCAGATAATAAAGCCCTTACTTTCAACGAACTACACAAAGAAGTGTGTCAGTTCTCTAACGTTTTAAAAGACCAAGGTATACGAAAAGGTGATGTGGTGTGTGTTTACATGCCGATGGTGCTTGAAGCTGCTATCGCGATGCTTGCCTGTACACGAGTAGGGGCTATTCATACAGTCGTATTTGCAGGGTTCTCACCAGACGCATTAGCAGGTCGTATTATCGATTCAGATGCGAAAATGGTCATTACTGCAGACGAAGGTTTGCGTGGGGGCCGTGTAGTACCATTGAAGAAGAATGTGGATGAAGCACTCACTAATTTGGAAGTGACAAACATTGAGAAAGTGATAGTAGTAAAACGTATCGGCAGTAATATCCATTGGAGCGAGTCTCGTGATGTTTGGTGGCACGAAGCGATGGCGGTTGTTTCAGACGTTTGTCCACCAGAGGAGATGAAAGCCGAAGATCCATTATTTATTCTCTATACATCAGGATCAACAGGTAAACCCAAAGGTGTATTACACACTACCGGTGGTTACTTAGTTTATGTAACTATGACCTTTAAATACGTATTCGATTACCAGAAAGGTGAGACTTTTTGGTGTACTGCGGATATAGGTTGGATTACGGGTCACTCTTACTTAATTTACGGACCACTTTCCAATGGTGCAAAAACACTTTTGTTTGAAGGTGTCCCCAATTATCCAACGACAACTCGTATGAGCGAAATCGTCGATAAGCATCAAGTCAATATTCTTTATACCGCACCAACAGCGATTCGAGCACTGATGGCAAAAGGTTATGAAGCCGTTGCTGGTACTTCTCGCTCAAGCCTCCGGATCATGGGTTCCGTCGGTGAGCCAATCAACCCAGAAGCGTGGAGGTGGTATTATAAGGTTGTTGGCAACGAAAAATCTCCTATCGTTGATACTTGGTGGCAAACTGAAACTGGTGGTATTTTAATCGCACCGTTACCCGGCGCAACTGATCTAAAGCCTGGTTCAGCAACCCGACCATTTTTTGGTGTGCGACCTGCACTTGTTGATAGCGAAGGTAACCTCATACAAGGGAGTCCAGCGGAAGGTAAGCTCGTTATTTTAGATTCTTGGCCTGGTCAGATCCGCACGGTTTATGGAGACCATAAGCGTTTTGAACAAACGTACTTCTCGGCATTTCAAGGTATGTATTTTACTGGTGATGGCGCTCGTCGTGACAAAGACGGTTATTACTGGATAACAGGTCGTGTTGATGATGTATTGAACGTATCGGGCCACCGGATGGGGACGGCTGAGATTGAATCGGCGCTGGTTGCACATCATAAGGTTGCAGAGGCTGCAGTCGTGGGGATTCCTCATTCTCTCAAAGGTCAGGCCGTTTACGCTTACGTAATACTAAATGATGATGAGGCTTCCTCATTAGAACTGAAGAAAGAATTAAAAAACTGGGTGCGCAAAGAGATTGGTCCTATCGCAACACCCGAAGTGGTTCATTGGACTGATTCTCTACCAAAAACGCGGTCTGGAAAGATCATGCGTCGAATTTTACGAGAGATCGCGACGGGAGATACTAGCAATTTGGGTGATATTACAACGTTAGCTGATCCAAGCGTTGTAGGTAAACTTACTGCAAAAAGTTAAGTGACCAGTGGTGAGTGTTCAGTTACATTGGACAATCTCTAAATCTACTATTGAGAGGGTTGCACAAGATTTTTAATGGAATGATAGCGATATAAGTTCAATGCGCACATATGTAGTCGTAGAAAATCTTCAAGAGGTAACTAATTGCGCTACGTTTATCTATGTATAAGAGCAAGAGAGCAACGTATACAGTTCCCGATGGCTACCCTCTCATTTTGAGGTTTCCTTTAAAATTGTATTAATATTGGTCTACTCGTTATTACACTGATCGTATCTACAAAATATCCTATCCCCAAAGGGTGGTTTCATTGATAGGTTACCTTGATTTAAATCTGCCTTTATTATCAATTAGAGTGATTATAATTAACTGTTGGGTTTATAGGGTTAACTCTTTATTATATCAGCAGTTAATTATCGAATTAAGGGTGAGGTAAAGCTTACGATATTCGTTACTTTGGTAACTGAAATAATGAAATTATGACATTAATTTGTTTTATGCCTAACATGATTCTTTATTTTAGATATATTATGATTGTTAATGTCAACATTCTCATTGAATATAAAAATGAAAATAAAAATATCTACCTTTTGTATTGCGTTAATTATGATTCATTGTAATGCCCTGGCCGCTGAAATTAATACAAATATTCTCAAGAGCCAGGTAGTCTATATAGATAAAAGCGATGATTGGTTAAAACTGAAATCAGGGGAAGTCATAAAAGGTGAGTTAGATGGTACTATTAAAAAAGATTCAAATTCTTATAGTCAAGAGATAGCTTTTGATAGTGATGACTTAGGTGACTTGGACATTGAACTTAAAGATATTTTAGTTCTTGAAACAGCTAGACTATTTACGATTAGAACGCTTAATGGAGAGACTTATGTCGGCTATTTATCCATTCGTGACAATAAATTATACTTACGGAATGGTTCTAATGAAAAATTATTCCCGGTTACAGAGGTTGTGTCTATCTATCTCGGTACTGAGAAAGACTCTGAACATTGGGATGCTAAAGTGACGTTTGGACTAGACATTAATAGTGGTAATAGTGATGAGTATTCTTTTCGGGGAGATGTTAAATCAGAACGAAATACAGTTGATTCGCGAATCAAGCTTAATGCTAGTCATATATCTTCCGAATATAATGATGAAAAAACAGCAAATAATACAAAAGTTGGTGGCTCCTATGATCTATATATTAATAATAGAATGTTTTTTAGACCGCTAGATTTGTTTGTACAGAGTGATGAATTTCAAAATTTGGATTATCAGATTAATGCTGCGATACAGCTTGGTTATTTTTTCGTCGCCAATTCGGAAATGGAATGGGATATGTCGCTTGGCCCTGGTTATCAGTATAGCCGATATTCCACGGTAGAGGCAGGAGAGTCTCTAAGCGCTAGCAGTAGCACCTTTAATCTTGAATCAAACCTGAAGCATGAAGTAACAAGAGATATCGATTTTATTCATCTCTATAAACTTAATTGGGCGAGTGAAAAAGCGGGTGGTATTCGCCAGGCTAATGAATTCGGTTTTGATATTGACCTGCTGGGAGATTTTGAGTTGAGTTTGGATGCAATATGGGAACATGTATCTAACCCCAAAGTGAACGCAGACAATGTTTTACCTGAGAAAGACGATTACAAACTTTATGTAGGTTTAACTTATGAGCTCTAATCACGCTCCGCGAAAATAGCTTGTTTAAAAAGCTGAAGTTCTACTTAGTCTTGAAGTAAAGCCGCCTTCTATAAGAAGGCGGTTTGTTTTTAAAGATCAGGAGCGCATGAATAATGAGTACTTTCAGAAGAGTCTTCAGTTAGTACACCATATTTGGCATCATCCGAAGTTTGGTTATTAAGATCATAATACCAATAGATAAACCAGCTTTTGCTAGGATCATTACTAAACAATAATTTTTGAGTTAATGCCATGTTTATTCCAAAACTATGGAATCCAAGACTATTAATTACGTTTACTGCACCTTCATCATTTTTATTTAAGAAGAACATAAGGTTCTCTACTTCCTCAGGCGTTGGTGGGTGATAATTCCCAGGTAGACTCTCGCAGTATTTAGCATTTGATAGGATGTTTTGGTTATTAGCATCTGATACCGTAGGTCCTAATATCCAACCTTTTGATAATCTTGGAGTATATTTATAGCTTTGATCTGCCTTGTTAAAGGATTCAGCATACTTACCATTTTCGTTTTCAATATAATCTATTCCATTGCCTACATCTACTCGATCATAATATGATGTATTACTGCTCGCAAAGGCTCCAGTACTAAAAGATAGCAAGATTGCTATAGCTAGGTGTTCTTTTTTCACAATATTTTCCAAGTATAAACACAACGAAATAACATCATAAATAGGAGTGAAATAATTAACATGATAAGTTATTTGTTTTGAGAGGGGATGCGACAGTAATTTATTTAAGTCTCTATCTCAGCTATTTTGGTTTTCAGCCCTAATTACTGTAGTAGGTGATCATTGTTCGGTTAGTTTTTTCCTGTATCTCTACTTATGTTAAATTCTCTTTTGATTTTTTCGAAGTTAAAAATGACATGAGTAGATCCTATCAAACTTACCACTAATTTGGGAGGTATTTGTAATTATATATTTTGGTTGGAAGGTGGTTTAGGTTTAACTAACTCTTATTGGAGACTTAGTAGAGTCGTACAGGTCTCTCTCTATTGATTGAAAGTAAAACTTAGTGTCCACCACAAGCATGGATAGGTTTAGAAGATGCACGTTAGTTATATGTATGATGGCAGGAAACGAAGGCCTATCACTAAAATGATTAAAAATCACGAAAAACGCTTTTGATTATGGGTAAATGCCAATTTAAATTGGCTTGATTTGAATCTGGTTTATAATGTGCTCGCCATTTATTCTGGTAGCTTCCTGCCACTTCTTGATAACAAAAAGGACAGCAATGGCGTTTTGCAGAAAAATGGGCTTTAGGAGTTTGTTCAAATTTTTTCTTGTGCTTTTTACAAATTATAATAATTGAAGACCGGCTGTTTACATACTGAACTAAAGAGTAATCATATCGGTCACCCCATTGCTTGATGGCTTTGCGAATAAACGTTTTGTTAGTACCTTTAGGTAACGGCATAAAAATACTTTAGTATGTAGTTTGAAAAATATAGACATTATAATAAAACATATTTCAATCTTTGTTTGTTAGCATTGATTAATTATTTATGGGAGAGGATGCATTCCTAAGCCTAAGCTATCAATTGAAGTTGACTAGGGCGGGTCTCTTTTAGTTTTCTTGGATGCAGTTTCCATAATCCTAAAATAGAATAACCAGCATTGAAGTATCAATGTATCTTATGTGTACTCCTAGTATACTTTAAATGAAAAACTCTAGTGGCAATTTGCCGGAAATTTAAGTTTATGAAAGGATTTAGTGGGTCGGCTAGGCTCTTATTAACAAGCTTATCGAGTCCACTAGTTGTTTAACATTTGTCTGTCTACTGAAGGCGCCACTAACCATGGGTTGTGTAAGTAACTTTCTTACCAAGAACCCTATACCAATTCTATCAATTTGCACAAATATCATTTTATGGTTGTTTTAAACAAAATCATCTTATGATTGTTTTATGTAAGTTGTTGATTTTAATTTAATTTTAAATATCACTTTATGGTTGCTTCAACAAGTTTGAAAATCAAGAGCCGCTTTTTAGCGGCTCTTTATGTTTGAGTTTTAGCTATCACTCAGTAGAGCGTTAACTTTCAAGTTGTCTACTTCGCATAATTCGAAGGAAACAGTGCTCGCTTCGCTTCTTCATCACGTTCGGTTTTAAATTCAACGTCTTTGCCAGTTTCGCGGGCGCGCAGTGCGGCTGGGCGAGTGTTGATTGCGTTAAACCAGCGTTTCAAATTCGGGTAAGGCTCTAAGCCTTCTTCACCAAGCACGAAAGGTGCTTTATCAATCCAACCCCATGCAGCGACATCGACGATGGTGTACTCATTTCCGACGATAAATTCACGACCTTCCATATGCTTTTCTAACACTTCGTAGTGACGTTGTGCTTCGCGTAGGTAGCGGTTCACAGCATAATCTAGGCCTGCTGGCGCAGCATGACGGAAGTGTACCGATTGACCGGAATATGGACCAAGGCCACTCGCGATAAACATCATCCAAGAGAGCAGTTCGGCTCTGTCTTCTGGCTGACCACCAAGCTTGCCGGTTTTTTCTGATAAGTATAGAAGGATAGCGTTAGAATCGAACACGCGTTGCCCATCGTCTTCAATCGCAGGTGTTTTCCCGTTTGGATTTATTAAGCGATATTCCGGAGTGTGTTGCTCGCCTTTTAAGGTATCAACAGGAACGAGTTCAAAATCTAGCCCTGTCTCTTCTAGAAACAGAGCGATCTTCATTGGGTTTGGTGTTTGGTGAAAATAGAACTTAAGCATGGGGTAACTCCTTGTATTGGTAACTCATTAAAACACCACTTGAACGATCGTTCAATGATTGATTTTGAATTATTTAAAAATCTGTTGATTCGTATTCCAAGTCAATGTGCTTGAGACTTCGTTATTTGAGTGACAGTTAGCATCAAGTGATTCGGTGTGTTGGATTTTAAGTCGTTGAAAAAATGAGCTTAAAGCTGCTTCTTTGATTCGTTGTTTTATGCGGAGTTTGGCTTTGTAATTGGTGGTTTTTGGCGGGATAGGGTGTATGAAATCTGCAGTCAGATATTCCAACACAACTGTTGAGTACTGCTTCAAACCAGAATTATCTGGATGCGCAGGCTTGCTGATAAGTTCAAAATCGTGATCTGTTGTCACACCTTATGCAACAAATGAATATAAACCTCGGAGATTCTGGTGTGGTTCACGGTTTTTTAATCTTGGGGGCTTACATTGGTGAGCAAATCTGATGTGAACACTTAACGACACAGGATCTTTCCATGAAAAAGAACATTATCGCCCTCGCTCTTGGTGGCATGCTCGCTTTTGGCGCAACACCTTATTCTTTTGCTGCTAACGATGGCGCAGTGCAGGCTTCTGCAGATTACACGCAGTTGGTGACTAAGCGACAAGTTGTCGACCAGCTACTTCTTGATGCGTTGCAGGCGTTTAAGTCTCCGGCAAGAGTTTCTCACGCGGGCTTCACGGCTAAAATGCCAAGCAACATGGAAATTGTGACTAACCGACTGCTAGAAGCTTACCAGCTGGAACCATACCGTACTGACTTGTTGATCTCGGCAGCGAACGCTCAGATCTACAACAAGAATGCAGAGCGCGCTATTGAGTTGTTTGAGCAAGCACTGACGGTTGCACCAGACGATGTTGACCTTCACGCTTACCTTGCGGTTTGGCAGCGATTTGAAGGCAATGAAAGTGAATCCAACAAACACATGGAGAAACTGGAAAGCCTGAACGAAGGTAAAGCAGAAGACATTAAAAGCATTTTTGCTACGGTCGACCGCGTGTTAGAAACACCGTTGAAAGAGTCTGCGGATAAAGGCTTACTTGATGATCATGGCGCTATCGTTACTCTAGGTTACGCGCTGAATCCAGACGGCTCAATGCATCAGATCTTAATTGAACGCCTTGAGACAACATTGGCGATGGCTAAAGCGAACCCAGATGCGATGATCGTGTTAACAGGTGGCGTGCCTAAAAACCATAAGACTGAAGGTAAGTTAATGGCGGATTGGCTTATCGAGAAAGGGGTAAGCAAAGATCGCATCATCGAAGAGAATTACGCGACCAGCACGGTTGGGAATGCCTTGTTCAGTAGCTATGCACTTGCTCGTCATGATATTAAGCACGCGACCATTATTAGCTCGGCAAGCCATGTTCGTCGTGGTCAAACTCTGTTTGAAATTGCTAGTTGGCAAACTGGTCCTCAGGGCATCACCTTTGATACGGTTTCTTACCCAGACAAGCCACTCGCAGATCTTAAGAAGGCGAGCAGTGGTGAGCTACTAGGTATCTACCGCGACGCTCTTAGAACGTATGGTATGTGGAGCTACCGCTCTTACCCACTAGAGTCTCGCTAGGCTTAGCGTTACTTCACAGTAGGCAAAGTATAAGTTGCTAGTACAATCGAGCACAGCTAGATGGTATGCTGTGCTCCTACTTAATTTAGTGTTTCAAAGGCAAAAAAATGAACCCGATTTTAGCAATGTTGAAAGAGAACAATATTAGCGACGAGCAGATCAGCGAGCTATTCAAAACGTTGACCGAGAACCCTCTTGCAGCAATGGCGACGATCAGCCAACTTGGTTTACCTCAAGACAAACTTCAAATGCTGATGGGTCAGGTAATGCAAAACCCTGCACTGATCAAAGAAGCAGTTGAAGAGCTTGGCCTAGATTTTTCTAAGGTTGAAGCGGCTAAAGAGCAACTTCAAAAATAAGTGAATTTGAATGAGCTAATATCGAATTAGCTTAATCCTCATTCAATAAAAAGGTCGTTTAAGTTCAGCAACAGGCTGTCTTAACGGCCTTTTTTGATCTTGGTGGTGATTTTTGACTTTGATTTGAGTACTTTCAACCATCCTCTCCGACCCTATACATACCGACCATTTCAATACAATTGACAGCAACCTTGCCAAATATGTGCGACTACTGACAATTTTCTTACTAGACTTAACTAACCTATGTGCGACCCGATATGTGCACCTTGATGAACAGAGTTTTTGGATGAAGAAAGCCCTAGATAATAGGGGTAACCGATTTTGCCATAAACGCGGTTTATCTATGAGTCACATTAAGGAAATGAATAAGAGGGTAAAAACTAAGCCCTTTATTGAGCAGTGATTTATAGGAAATTAGTTATGAAGTATTTAAAGGAAACCGCTTTAGCGAGCCTTGTGCTAGCTGGGCTTGTCGGTTGTGGCGGTGATTCAGGTTCATCAAGCAGCACGACACCCATTACCTTGAGCGTGAGTGATGCGCCTATTGATGATGTTAAAGACGTCACCGTGACATTCAGCAAGGTAGCTTTACTTCCTCAAGGGGGAGGTTCACCACTGATTTATGATGTGTATAAAACGGACGAAAACGGTAACTACGTTGATGAGAACGGCGATCCATTACCCGATGGTGCGGATCCTATTCCGTTAAGTGTTAATTTATTGGATTACCAAGGTAGCGATGCGCTTCCTTTGATTGAAAATGAGGTGGTTCCAGTAGGTAGTTATAAGTTGTGTGTGTTTGCCAATGATGGCGATCATCCAACAGATCCATCTTACGTGATAGAAAATGATGATACGAATCGAGAGTTAACGGTGAAAGGCGAAGGCGCGTGCCCGCAAGGTGTGGGTAAAGAAGACAACGCTGGCGTACTTTACTTTAATAACTCATTTAATGTGAACCAACAAAGTAATGATTTTGTTGTCGAGTTCGATCTACGACGCGGCCTAAAGAACAGTTCGACTTTCCCTGATTACACCATTCAAAGAACGTCTGTAAGCCTTATCAATACGGTTGAGACAGGAAACATTGAAGGTACTGTTGCCACCACAACTTTCGAAGCTTGTAATCCTACAGACGATAGCACGTTCGTTCAGTCGGTTTATCTGTATGAAGGCAACGTCGATAAAGCTGACATGGCTCCGATTGGCGGCAGCGATGAAGTGAAACCGATTACTTCAGCATCAGTGACAATGAATGAAGCACAGACTAACTATGAGTTCTCTCTGGGCTTCATTGATCCAGGTACTTACTCATTGGGTTATACCTGTACCGCACAGCATGACAGTGATGAAGATAATGCAGCGCCATTAGCTGCTGGGTTCGCAATATACGAAGCTCAAAACGGCGTGCAAGTAACCGTTGGTCAAGACAGCCAAGTGTCATTTTAGATTCCTGATGTGATTTACCATGCTAATAAATACGGCCTCCAATTTTGGGGCCGTTTTTGAATCTGCTGGTGATAATTCTAGGGTAAATCTTATAAATGAATAAAATCAGTATCTCAGTTGTGAGAGTGCTGTTACTATCGCTATCAATAGTCGGGGGGCATATATCTTATTTGGTACTTGCTGAGATCGTTAATCGAGACCCGTTGAACCTGATTCAGTTAACACTGGCGTAGGGAACTATAAGCACTCGATCTACGTCTGCAATCATGAAGACTTTTCATGAATCTAATGCGACTTCTTCTTCGATCGGTGTTCGTTCTCCTATGTCTTGTAAGATAGTAGGAGCGACAATGACACACAGTTCTATTTCAAAAGATTTAACGCCAAAAGCCTCAGTTTCACAGCACTCTGCTGATAGTTTGATTCGTACGAACATTCCGATTGTATTGACGATCGCTGGCTCAGACAGCGGTGGCGGTGCAGGTATCCAAGCTGATATTAAAGCTATGTCCGCTACAGGTAGTTTCGCTTGTTCGGTAATTACCGCTATCACATCTCAGAACACCCAAGGCGTGTCCGCCATTTTCCCAATCCCACTTGAGCATGTCGCTAGCCAACTAGATGCAGTGTTTACTGATTTGAATATCGTGGCAGTAAAAGTCGGTATGTTGGCGGATTCGCAAATCATTAAAGTTGTCGCTGACAAAATCAAACAATACCAACCTAAACACTTAGTGATCGACCCTGTAATGGTCGCAACAAGTGGCGACCTTCTCTTAGAAAACTCAGCCATTACTACGCTAAAGCAAGAACTGATTCCGCTGGCAGACATCATTACGCCTAACTTGCCAGAAGGCGCAGCACTAACGGGCAAAGCCGTGCCTGAAAGCGAAGCGGAAATGCAGGACATGATTGAAGACCTGCGCGCGTTAGGTGCAAAAGCGATACTGTTGAAAGGCGGTCATTTGGAGAAAGATGAAAACAGTAACGACTTACTGATTCTACCAACCACATCTGCTCTGATTAGCGCAAAGCGTTTTCCTACTAAAAACACCCATGGCACGGGCTGTACGCTCTCTTCTGCTATTGCTTCATTCTTAGCTCAAGGCAACACGCTTCCAGAGGCTGTTGACCTAGGTAAACAATACATTTCTCACGCAATTGCTCACGCTGACGAACTTCAAGTTGGTCAAGGTCATGGCCCGGTAAATCACTTCTTCGCTGGACACGGTAATGTCCGTTAATACGGTTGGTGTTCAACTCAGCAATACTTCCTTACGTTATAACGACAGCGAACACGCAACCTTATCGGGTCTTTCGCTTAGCTTAAACTCAGGTAAATGGACGGTGTTGCTCGGTCGAAGTGGCTGCGGAAAAACCACCGTATTGCGTTATCTGGCAGGCTTGCTGGACGACAAGGTGGAGTGGCAGGGCACATTAACAACCTCTGATGAACTGCCTCTAACCGATCGCATCGCTTACATGGCGCAGCAAGACTTGTTACTGCCATGGTTGTCGGTTATCGACAATGTGTGTTTGAGCCATCGCTTTCAAAATTCCGCCGACAAGCATCAAAGCAAAGTATCCAATAAACAAGCTCAAACTAACCAAGCATTGGAGTTGCTGGTTGCGGTTGGCTTGGCTGATTACGCGGATACTATGCCGGATCAGTTGTCTGGCGGTATGCGCCAACGTGTAGCTTTGGCTCGAACCTTAATGCAAGACAAGCCAGTTGTACTGATGGACGAACCTTTCTCTGCGCTGGATGCGGTAACAAGGCATAAGCTACAAAGCTTAGCGTGTGAACTGCTAAAAGGTAAAACCGTTGTGCTGATCACCCATGATCCACAAGAAGCGGTGCGTTTGGCGGACAACTTGTATGTGTTACAAGGCACACCTGCGAATGCTCAGTCTTTATCTGTGCCCGACACGGCCACACCAAGAGTGTTAGATGGTGAATGCGCTGAGTTACAACAAGCGATCTTAGATCAGTTGGAGCGTGATTATGAATGATCTAACACGTAGCGAAGCTGTGGCGAGTTCAACCAACACACCAGCTAGCACTATACATCCTCGTCAGATGAATCCTGTTATGCGTTTGGTTATCAGCAGTGCTGTGATTCTTGGTTTATGGCAAATGGTGGTGGTTATCTTTGAGATGCCAAGCTTCATTCTGCCAGCTCCTGCTGAAGTCTTCATCAAGCTAATTGAACGCTACGATGTGTTACTCAAGCACACTTGGGTGACCGCGCAAGAGATCTTACTTGGGCTGTTACTGGGTTTGTCTATGGGGCTATTTTTCGCCTTGCAGATGTTGATGTTTGACCCGTTGAAACGTTGGCTATTGCCTATCTTAATTGCCAGTCAAGCGATTCCTGTATTTGCTATCGCGCCAGTATTGATGCTGTGGCTTGGCTATGGCATCGCGTCAAAAGTGGTGATGGCAGCAATCATAATCTTCTTCCCTGTGACGACCTGTTGCTATGACGGCCTGCGTAATACACCTGCAGGTTATCTTGACCTCGCCAAGACCATGGGCGCATCGAAATGGCAATTGCTCCGCCATATCCAACTGCCTGCTGCACTGCCAACCCTGGCATCTGGCATTCGTGTGGCTGTGGTTATTGCTCCAATTGGCGCAGTAGTCGGCGAGTGGGTGGGTTCGAGTGAAGGGCTAGGTTACCTAATGCTACAAGCCAACGCGCGGATGATCATTGATGAGATGTTTGCTGCCTTGTTCATCTTGGCGGTGCTGTCTATCTCGCTCTACTTCGTTACAGACAAATTACTTAAAAAAGCTATCCCTTGGGAGAACCAATGATGGCTTGCTCAATAACACTTGTTTAATAAAGCTTCGCTCAACATAAGAATAATATTCAAAAGGAAAGGTTAACCGTGAAAAATACAAAATTTATAGGTGCAGTGGCACTGCTTGTTTCATTGGTTTCAGGTTATGCATTCGCGGATTCTGAACAAAAGAAGCTGACACTGATGTTGGATTGGTTTGTTAACCCGAACCATGGCCCGATTGTGATCGCTCAAGAGCGTGGTTACTTTGCTGACCAAGGCTTAGACATTGAAATTCAAGAACCAGCAGACCCAAGCTCACCAGCAAAATTGGTTGCGGCAGGTAAGGTCGATTTAGCGGTAACTTACCAACCAAGTTTAACCATGGATGTGGCAGCGGGCCTTCCTTTAGTTCGTGCATCAACCCTTATCGCGACGCCACTAAACACACTAATGGTATTGGATAACGGCAAGAACGATTCGCTAGCGGATCTGAAAGGCAAGAAGATTGGTATTGCGATTGCTGGTAACGAAGAAGCGACTATTGGCACCATGCTGGCTCAAGAAAACGTTGAGTTTACAGACGTGCAAACCATCAATGTTGGTTGGGCACTGTCGTCTTCATTGGCATCAGGGAAGGTAGATGCAATCTGGGGTGGCTTACGTAACTTCGAGACCAACCAGTTAGCTCTTGAAGGCTTTAAAGCAAAAGCATTCTTCCCAGAAGAGCACGGTGTGCCAACTTACGATGAGCTTATCTTTGTTGCGAACGCAAAGCAGCATGATGATGAAGCGATCAAAGCGTTCAACAAAGCATTGGAACAAGCAACCACTTACATTGTGAACCACCCACAAGAGTCATGGAGCGAGTTTGTTGCGTATTCACCTGATACGCTGAACAACGAGCTTAACCAACGCGCATGGAACGACACGCTGACTCGTTTTGCACTTCGCCCTTCAGCGGTTGACCTGAAACGTTACGACGATTACGCACAGTTCATGTTCGACAAAGGCATCATCAAATCACTACCGAAAGCCGCTGATTACGTACCGACTTTTGACTAAGGAATCTTATGAAATACCAAGACTTAATCCAAGCGTGTCAGCAAGATTGGCAAGACTACACCGAGCATGATTTTGTTAAAACGCTGGCTAACGGCACACTCGCTCAACCGTGTTTTCTGCATTATTTGAAGCAAGATTTTCTGTTCTTAAAACAGTATGCCCGTGCTTATGCGTTGGCGATTTACAAGGCTAAAACCTTGGCTGATATGCGCCGTGCGCTGCCAAGTGTTCATGCTCTGCTAGATTCTGAAATTTCTCATCATGTTACTTACTGTGGTCAGTGGGGTTTAGCGGAATCTGATTTGGAAAATGAACCTGAAGATTTCGGTACAGTCGCTTACACACGCTATGTTCTAGATGCGGGCATGACAGGTGATCTTGTCGACTTATATGCGGCACTGGCTCCATGTTCAATTGGTTACGCTGTGATTGGTAAAGCGCTGTTAGAAAGTAGCGATACTGTATTAGAAGGCAACCCATACGCAAGCTGGCTACAGCTTTACGGTGGTGAAGAGTTCCAAGCTGGCGTGGCAACGGGTGCAGAGTATTTCAATCAGCTGCTTGCTGAAATTGATATCAACAGCAAGCGCGGTCAGAACATCGTTCATATCTTCAAAACCGCAACGCGTATGGAAGTGGCTTTCTGGCAGCAAGGGCTGAACGCTCTTAATGATTCTCTAGCTGTTTAAAGCGACTTCTAACGAATAAGGATTAATCCATGCTAACTGAACAAATTATTCAATCGCTGCGTAATGTACGAGCGCAAAAACCGTTGGTTGTGAACATCACCAACTATGTAGTGATGAACAACACTGCCAATGCTTTATTAGCGATTGGCGCTTCTCCTATCATGGCGCATTCACAACAAGAACTGGCAGAGATGATGTCATTTTCTGGCGCGCTTGTGACTAACATTGGCACGTTAGACAGTGTTTGGACGCCAAGAATGCGCTTCGCGGTTGAACAAGCAAACACGAACAACAAGGTTGTGGTTCTTGACCCTGTGGGTTGTGGCGCAAGTATGCTGCGTACCGAGACTTCTCGTGAAATTGCACGCTTAGCCGATAAGCTAATCATTCGTGGTAACGCGTCTGAGATTATCGCGTTAGCGGGCGAGCAAGCGCAGAGCAAAGGCGTAGATGCGCTAGACAGCAGTGATGCTGCGTTAGGTGCTGCACAGTGCTTAGTCGCTGAATACGGCGCGAATGTCGTTATTTCTGGTGAAACGGATTACGTTGTCACGAAAGACAGTGTAGTGACGTTAAACAATGGGCATCCAATGATGCCGTATGTGACAGGCATGGGCTGTACCTTAACTGCATTGACGGGCGCGTTTGCTGCTGTTGGTGATGACAGTGGTGTGGCTGCTGCAGCGGTGTTGGGTGTGGTTGGCGAAATTGCTGCTGAGAAATCTCGTGGCCCGGGTAGCTTGCAAATGAACTTGCTTGATGAGCTGTATCAACTAGATGAAGAGACGCTGATTCAACGTCTGAAGATTCAGTAGATTCAATCCAAGTTCTAAGCTTGCTCATTATCTAATTTAAATTATCTCGTTTACTAAAAGGCCCCGACACATATGTGTTTGGGGCCTTTCTATTATTGCTTCAGAAGCGTGCTAATTATCTTGTCGAGCTAGCCATTTCGTTAGACTAGCAACAGGCTTTGTTAGGTTCTAAATCGATTCACTTGGCTCTCTAGGTGATGAGCAACCTCAGTTAAGTCGCTCGCTGCACCAGAAATACTGCTGACTGACTCTTGGTTGCTCTGCGCAATGGTATTAGCACCTTGCGCATTTTCTCCTAGTGACTTAGTCAGACAATCCTGCTCATCAACGGACACTGCAATTTGGCTATTGGCCTGATTCAAATCTTGGATGTGTTGATTAATCACATGCAAGTTCTGAGAAGCTTGTTGCGCTTGGGTTGAAGCATCCGAAACCGTGCTGTGGCTGACCTTAATGGATTCTAAGGCATCTTTAGCGCCACGTTGTAACGAGGTGATCAGCTCATCAATCTGGCTTGCAGAATCTTGAGTACGCTTAGCTAAGGTTCTTACTTCATCCGCTACGACGGCAAATCCACGACCTTGTTCACCCGCACGAGCAGCTTCAATAGCGGCATTCAATGCCAATAGGTTGGTTTGCTCTGAAACGCCTTTGATTACTTCAAGAATGGCACCAATGTTCATCGACTCTTTGTGTAGGTCAGTCACTTTCTGGCTGCTGACCTGCATGCTTTCATCGGCGCTGCCAATCTCATGCAGTGTTTTGTCTACTTCTTTGAGTCCCATCGCTACATTCTCGGTTGCTTGGTTGGCAACTTGAGAGGCGTGGTTAGCACTTGCAGCAATTTCTGACGTGCTGGACGCCAATTGATCAACGGCCGAAGAGATATTGACCATTTCACTGTTCAACTGTGTTGCGTTGGTCGAGCTGTTATTGGTCACTTGATTGAGTGATTCTGACATTTCGCCAATACGCACACTCGAGCGGTTTACTTGGCCAACGATATCGCGCAGAGATTCTATCGTGATCTCCATGTTGGTCAGCAGCTCGCCAATCTCATTTTTGCTCTCAATGTTCACTTCGACATTCAGGTTGCCTTGAGAAAGTTCGTTGGTGATTTGTTTAACCTGCGCGATGCCTTTGGTAATAGAGCGAGTCACCAACACGGCGCTCGTCATACCAATAACTAAGGCAACACCCGTCAGCAATATGATGATTTGAATCGAGCGCTTTTCACTGGCTTGTAGTACAGGCGTGAGTGCTTGCTTTTGTTGCTCGAGAATACTCTGAGCACCCGCGACCGCAATTGCTAAGCTGTCGCCAATAGAGGCGAGGGTAGCGGTTCTTTGAGTGTTCTCAATCATCTGTTGATGAACTTGCTCAAAGCCCTTTGCATACGCTTCGCGTTGGTTCGAGAAGTCTTCAATCAGCTCACTTTGATAAGGTGATGATTTGAGAGATTCAATGTCGCCTTCAATACCTGGTAGCGCGTATTCAAAGATATCTTTGCCCGCTTCATAGGTTTTGAGGTCGTTGTTGTTTGAGTAACTGAGCACCGTGATCTTGGCTGCGAGGAAGTTCTCCATCAACATACCCGCGTATAAGCTCGCGTTTGGATCATTGTTATTGTAAGACTCATACAACAAGCTCTGAGCTGCTTTCAGTGCGTTGGTTTCTCGTTTGACCATCTCAACGTTTACCAGTTGGTCAATGAGGCGTTCACTCTGCTTCATTGACCCATAAGCCACATCAAAGGCCGCAACGCTGTCTTGCACTAATTGCAGGCTAGTTAGGCTATCGGTTTTGATGGTGGATTGGATTAAGTTGTTGAGCAGATCATCAATCACGAGTTTACTTGATTGATAATTCGTTTCGTACTGTTCATCCAATGACTCTAAGTAACGTTCAGAAGCTAAACGCATCTGAAGAAAGTGCACTTGAATGTTGCCTGAGAGTGTCGCTTTATGGCTGAGTTCACTGTATTGACTGAAGCCGTTCGACAAGGTTTGGATACCTTTGTAACTCACAAAGCCTGAAATGACGAAAAAGAGCAAGCAGATGGCATAACCCAGCTTGATCTTGAGCGCTATAGAAAGGTGGCGCATAACTATCCCTATATTTACCTGATTCCTTCACAGCGGAGTATTTCATAAAACAGCGTTCTGGGCATGCTTGAAGTGAACACTTTGTGTAATAAGTAACGCTTTAGTTAAAAAACTCAGGTTTTTCGGTATGCTTTCAACGAGTTGCGTATCTGATGGTGCGTGTGTAATTGAGCTAATTTAGTATTAACTTCCATGCACATGATGCGATTTGTCGGTAAAATAATGCAACGTCAATTTTGAACATCGGCTCCAAAGGTACGATATGAACCCTTATAAGCTCTACTTAGTAACGGATGACCAACAAGATTTAGAAACGCTTAAATTTGTGGTTGAACAAGCGGTCGCTGGTGGTGTCACAATGGTTCAAGTAAGAGAAAAGCATGGGGATGTAAGAGCCTTTATTGAGCGAGCACAAGCAGTAAAATCGATTTTGGCTGGCTCAGGTGTACCGCTGATCATTAATGACCGAGTAGACGTTGCATTGGCTGTCGATGCCGATGGTCTGCATCTGGGTCAATCGGATATGCCTGCAGAGTTGGCGCGTCAGCTGATTGGTCCGGATAAAATTCTCGGGCTATCCATTGAAACTGAACAGCAGCTACAAGAAGCCGATAGTTTGCCGATCGATTACATTGGCCTCAGTGCGCTTTTTGCCACACCAACCAAGACTAATTTAAAGAAACATTGGGGTTATCAAGGCATTCAAATGGCTTTGGAGACAACCAGACTTCCGATTGTTGGGATTGGTGGCATCAACGAGTCGAACATCCCGCAGTTGGTTAACACAGGTATTCATGGGTTGGCTTTGGTGTCAGCGATATGTCACGCTGAAAGCCCAAAACAAGCGACTAAGGATTTGCTATTTCTAATGGGGGAGTGAAGGGGTTATAGACTAGAAAACAAATGGGGTTAGTCATCTGTTTTCTAGTGAAAGCGCCAGCACAAAGTAGTGCTTATAGATAGAGCATTTAAGGTGCTCTATCTAACATATAGTTTGGTCTACTGAATGCAAAGAGCAACCGTGCCGATGATCATAAGAACGATCGCAGCGTACCAACCGTATTGTGCGGTTTTATCAGCAACAAACACCTTAATGTAGTTGATCTCTTCATGCGCCATTGCGATGAAGTCCGTGTAGTTAATCGACAACTCACGGCTAGCTTCTTTCAAGTCTTGCTGAAGCTTGTTGAAAGACTCATCGATGAAGCCTTTTGTTTCCGAAGCAGACGGAGTAGCAGTTAACGCTAGGCTATTCCAAACCGCCATACGCGATTCATATTCGCTTTCACTGACACAATTAAGTACGCGTAAATCATACTCTCGTTTGTTACGCTCTTTACCCATTTTTTCAGGGCAAATATTTCTTAAAACGTTCACGACAAATTTTCCAAAAGGTTCATTTAGATATAGAAAAGCACTCGAAGAGCGCTCATAAACTGGGTGCGAATTAATATTCAAAAAGTGATCTATTTGAAACCGGCATAAGCGACTGCAAGGCAGGGCGTTTATCTGGGAGATTTGAAGTTGGGTCAGTGGTGTTAAAGAGCGATTTGGGTCTGCCTAAATTCATTTGAAAAGACAAACCCGTTGGGATCGCAGTGTAGTTAGGTCACTTTTGGACATCAACTAGGGTGTTCTATCCAGACGACAAAGATATTTATCGGCAAGATAAGCAGAAATGAGGTAGCAGTGGTGAGTTCCACGCCGATATTGAATCTCTGAACTGACGATGTTTGAAGATTAGGGAGCTTAGTTTGCTTGCCATTGATTGTATTGCAGTGAGTGCCCCTTAAGCTGCTCAATAAGGCTGGCAAGAACTGGACCATTGATGTGGCTACGAGAAACTAAACAACCCACTGGAGTAATCCAACCACCATGCTCGTGTGAGACAGGTAATGCCACAAGATTGCCTTTTTGAATGCCTTCCATCACCATCATTTCGGGCACATTTGCCCAACCCACGTTCTGCTCAACGAGATCAACAATGGTCTTGTGGTTGTTCGCATACCAAAGCATCGAACTAATACCGTAGGTGAACCACAATTCGCGCTGTTTTGAACTACGATGCACACATTGGCGATAGCGCTTGAGGTCTGAGTCTTGTACAACGGGCATGTGACTCAGTTCGTGAGTGGATGAACTAACGGTTAGGAAACGCGCTTGACCCAGCAAGAAGAAATCCATATCAACCTTAAGCTCACCGTCCGCGTAGATGATGCCAATCTGTGCTTTTCCGCGTCTTACTAGATCTTCAACATCAAAGGTTGAGGTGGTAATGATATCGAAGTGTGTGACTGGAAACTGATCGGCTAGTGAGCTGATTATCTTGATGAAATTTTTATCTATGATGCTTTCGTCAATGGCAATGATCAGTTCGTGCTCATCTTCCTGTGTCAGGGATTCTACTTTTTGATCGAAATACTTTTGCTGGTCAAGAATCGACTTAGCCACAGGCAATAGCGCTTTACCTGTATTGGTCAAAACGGGGATGTTTTTCTCTCGGTTAAACAGCTCTTGGTCGACGGCGATTTCTAGATTGGCGATCGACTGGCTGACGCCGGATTGAGCGCGTTTCAACTTGCGTGCGGCGGCAGAGAAAGAGCCACTTTCACACACTGTGACGAAGACTTTTAGTTGCTCAAAACTGTACATGCTATCTCTCGCTCAATACAAAATGGGTTATTCATGCTTAAATTATCACTAATCGTGATGGCTGTTAACTTTCTCTTATTGTTTCCGGTGACATAATCTCGGCTAATCCAACACGCATTAGATTATTTAGAGGAATGTATGAGTACCTTAGAAAGAGTGTTTCACTCTGTATTATTTGAAGTATTGGCTGTCACACTGTCAATTATAGGTTTAGCGATATTTACTGAGCACGATGTAAATGCCTTATCAGGAACCATGATAGTTGTTGCGACCATCGCGATGATTTGGAACTACTGTTTTAACCGTATTTTCGATCGTTATTTCACGGGTGAAAAATCCAAGCGTTCACTCAAGTTACGTGTTTTTCATGTAGTTCTATTTGAGGCTGGCTTGTTGATAGCGACGATCCCTGTGATGGCATACTTGCTTAATGTGGGGTTATGGCAGGCATTTTTGATGGATATCGGCGTGACCATTTTTATTACCATTTACGCGTTTGTGTTTAATCTGATTTACGATCATGTCCGAGCATTATGGGTACGCCGAGCGGATCTAGCCGTTCAGTAATCTACCAAGTCAGTAAACACGTGTTTAACTACTAACCGTTTGTTTATTCGTTATTTTGACAGAGACATTCGGTTAGTAGGCCTAGGTAACTCGTCGTTTGTTCTGCTATCTTAAAGAAGGTGATAATTAGAGTTCTTGAAAGAACAGATTAAGAGGAAAGGATGCCAAATACCTCTCAGATAATGACAGTGGTTGATAAGAAGGAAGTAGAGCTGTTTGCGGAACTGTTCAAACATATCGATGGTGAAATCTACACCTTGTTACGCAGTGCCAAAATCCCCAATGACATTCTCACCAGCAATGACCATTACGATTACCTCCCAGAGACCACCATAAAAAATGTGGTCAAGATTATGGGGGAGTCGGCGTCGAGAGAGGAGTTCTCGTTGTTTATGTGGAGCTTTTGCAAGCAAACTTATGTTCCAAGGTTTGTGGTTAAGCTAAGCCAGCAGGATTCATTGAAAAGTGCGTTAGACCAATTTGGTGAACAGTTAAAGTTGGTATCCAATGGGGCTCATGTCTATACCAAATACGCAGGTGGTAAGTGGTGGTTTGTTCGCGAGAAGCCATTTACGAACGCGCCTTGGTTTAAGTTCGCTGAATTGTTCTCTGTCATTTTCATAAACGAGCTACTTTCAGTATTAACGCAAGGACGTTGGAAGCCGTCTGAGGTTGGCATTCAAAGTGGCGATCTCGAATGTTTTCAATCTCTTCCACAAATGGGCACTGCTCAATTTTATACACAGAGACCCGTTACGGCCTTTGAAATTCCAGAAGAAATCATGCTTGCGCCGATTGTCTTGCCAAAGAATACTATTTCTCATCATCATTACTCTGGCGAGTTCAATTGTCGGTATTCATAAAGAGCGAGCCTTGTATCGCTCTTGGTATGGACTGTTATTGATTACGGCTTTAGTGTCTGGCGTTTTTTCGTTTTTGGAAGGCTATAACCTGTCGATAGTGACACTATCAGCGTTGGCTGTATTTTTGTTTTCACACATTTACTCGGCGTTAAAACAGGTGATGAAAGCAAAAACGGTGACGCCCAATCACATTATCGGGTCAATCTGTATCTACTTGTTATTAGGGTTTGCTTGGTCGACCATCTACTTGTTGATTTTAGAGATCTTCCCTAATGCATTTAATGGGTTAGAAGAGCAAATTTGGCTAACCAACTTGTTCAATGCGATGTACTTTAGCTTTATCACCTTGACCACGGTTGGCTATGGCGACATATCACCGGCCCTGCCTATTGCTCAATTCTTTGTGTTTATGGAATCCATTATCGGCAGCTTCTATTTGGCTATTATGGTGGCGAGTTTGGTGAGCATTCGACTTGCACAGTCTCAGTCCCAATAGAACACTTACAAATAATAGAGCACATACAAACAAGCCGGCAATCGCCGGGCTTCTTCTATTTTATGAGCTTCAAAGTCTCTTTAAGTCTGAACTCAGTGTGAGCTACAAACCTTAAGCTTCAGTGCCTTGAATCTTCTCTAATTCAGCGATAGTCGTTTGCGATACAAGTTGACTATCCATGTAATAGCTAACGTTTTGACCCTCTTTGATGCCCGTTAGAGTAGCCGTTTCACCAGATGTATAGACGATGTCCATTTGAACCGTATTCTCGTCGATCATAATCATCTCACCCGTTTCAATAGTGCGATTGTTTGAAATTGGGCCTACAGGGGCTTCTTTAAGGCTTGGGTCTAGCTCATCGTTTACTTTGAAGTGAGTATCTGTTTTTGTATCAAATACGTGTGGTGAACCGCTGATCGGGTTTTTACCTGTCCAGAATTCAAGTGAGTTGAATACGACATAGTCGGCTGCGGTTGTAATACCGTATACAGGCGCTAATAAGAAGTTTACACCTGCACGAGCATAGCGGTTATCGACAACTTCAACGTTAAATTTCATCACTTTCCCTGTTACGGCGTTACTGCCGATACAACCCGTTAGCGCAGAAGCCAAAACCGTTAGTCCTACAATTTTAAGTGCAATCTTTTTCATTTTAGTACCTGTATAAGTTAGAAGTCTGTTTTGTTGGAACAGGTGTAGTATGGTTTTTATTCGATTATCAGTTTTACCATTTAGCGCCACTGACAATATCAAATGTCCTCGAGTTTTTGGCATAAAGCTAGGTATAAAACTGGGCACAAAAAAAGCGCGACCTAATAGGGCGCGCTTTTGGGTATTTGGATAAGTCGTAATGAAAACAACGACTCCAATATAGAATTACTTCATCACATAAGAATAGGCCGATACGACAAGCCAACGGAAAAATTGAAATAAAAGGGTCGAGGCTCTAAAGGCAAACTTAGCGACTGATAACATTGCTTCTGCACCAATACTCACGCACTTATGCAAATCGGATTCTTTGAATTCTGAATAGGTCATGTGTTTTCTCACTTCTGGCTGTTATCTTTCATATGTAAGTAACGACTCCTGTCTGGCGATATACCCTGAGCGCGTAATGTACGAACTTTCCCCGAATGAGATTTACCATTTTATGCCAAGTAGTGTGAAAACTAGTCAAAAGATAACGAGTTGAGAGAAATTAAGTACGTACCTAGGTGTAACTGAGCAAGTTACCGAAAAAGCGAGGGTAATAGTGGTATGATCCCGGGCTCAGCACCATAAGTGATAAAGAATAGGAAACAGAATGACTCACCTTACCGAACAGCAAGAAGCTGCAATGGCGACGTTTAAGGAAAACTTACACCTGCCCAATGGTGGTTTTCATAAACTGATTATCGAGCTAAGTAAGGAATATCAGTTGCCTTTCCAAAAGGTGCGTGCGGTTTTAAAGAAAGCTCAAAAAGATGTGGAACGACAGATAAGAGAAGACTTTACCAACGTTGATGACACAGTACTGAGCCAAGCGAACTGGATAAATATCATTAAGTCGAAACTTGTTGAGTTAGCGGAAGAAAACCAAACGGTTATGGATAAGCTGCAACAAAACCTGAAGTATCAAAAAGTGTTGTCGGCAACCGAGGGTTCAATCGCAAGTGAAGACGAACGTGACGAGTTGATTGAAGAGTTGATTCAAGCTTATGAGAAAGAGGTATTCAAACCTTTACTGGCGATGCTGCATACAACAAAGCTGTATTGGAAGTTAATGCTGGTGGATGAGACATGTAAGATGAATGAAGAGAATCGTGAGAAATTCAGTGATTACCCTCAACACATGCAAGCTGCAGAACACTTATATACTCTTGATCAGAAGTTAAGGTCGATACCGTTAACTTATTAGTCCATGAATGCACTGATAATGACTCATTGGTGATTCAGAGTTCGATATAAGTTGGTTTCAATAGAAGCACGATAACCTAGCTAGCGTTAGCCGCGTGTGAAATGCAAAAAGGGCTAGGTTTCTGATCTGTTTTACTTCTACTCTATTTTGTTCTGCTAGAGCGAATTGAGGGTGACATCTTTTATATCTTTGGAGCTAGGCGATGTTTCTTTTTGTCGCCTTTGGGAAATGCTATAGGAGTGTGAAATGTCCTAGGGTGTTTCCGTTGCCTGAAACGATAGTTCCGATGCTTTCTCGTTCATTAAATTCAAAGTCGATGAGATAACTGTGATGTTGTAGCTTGGGCAATATGTGGCGGTGGAGTATATCGCTATTGAGCTGTCGAATCTCGGTGACCCATGAAATCTCTTCTTTGTGTAAGTCTATTTTAATCTTGAGCATTTATTACCTTTTAGTTTATTGACTGTTTTTTCGCGTGATAGTTGGTACCAATGGGTTTGTCGTGTTGTTCTGCGTGACATAACTGTGCCTTGTATTTATTACATTTGTATTTAAGTAGTCGCTCTATCTTGAATTCGCTAAAAAGAAAGCAAATGACGAATAGAACGGTAGTGGGATCTAATTGAGAAGCTATTGAATGACTATCTAGGTGAAAGCTGACGCAGAGATGGTGTAACGAGGGAATCGAGAACTGTCTATGTGGAACTTGGACTTACTTTAGCATTAACAGCTCTATAGATTAGAGCCAGGTGGCGAACTATACGCCTAGTTTTTAAAATTACAACCCTATTTTCAATTAAATTAAAAAATATTTTTGAGTGACTTATCATCGCTTACTGAAGGTTAAATGAGCGACGGTTAGGATATTTACTATGATATCTGACAGATTTTTGGCTTTGCGCCGCTTCGTCTTCTTTGTAATTAGTTCTTTTCATTGCTAGCTTGATTAATCTTAACATAAGCCTTTGTTATGTTTAGGCTTTACATTGTAAACTGTAAGTCGTAGCTTTTGGGTTAAGCGTTATGATTACAGAACAGTTGGTCACTTTTTACCATCAATTTTCCTCTCCAGATTAATGCTCATTTTCCTCTTCGCGTCTTTTTGTTATTTCTGATTCCTAATACTTCTCTTGACTACGCAAAACATGAATACTCACTTTTACGTTTCTGAATAATAAAGTTGTTGTGTCGCTAATTTAACGCAAATATAATTGATAATAATTCTCACTTGCGTTACAGGTTTGTCGTCGAAGCAATGACAGACTTTAAATTATCGTTATTTAGCCGTTGTGTAGGCCCCATGCTCACCTATGAGTCATCTGACTTTCATTGTCATGAGTGGTGGTTTGTCTCAATGGCAAAGGAAGAAACATGAAGAAAACAATCAATTCAGTTCGCCAGTTATTGAGCGGGCTTGCCATCGTTCTTGCATCATCATTCATGATGACCGCTCAAGCGGAAACCGTGACTATTGAACACGTGAAGGGCGTAGCGCAGTTTGATGAAGTGCCGCAACGAGTCGTGGTTCTTGGTTTTGGTAGCTTGGATGTGCTAGATAAAATTGGTGTCAAGCCAGTCGGCGCACCTCATAGCCTTATGCCTGATTACCTAGAGTCTTACAAAGCAACGACAGCAAACACTGGCTCGTTGAGCGAACCTGATTTTGAAGCTATCTACATGTTGAAGCCTGACGTTATCATTGCTGAAAACCGCATGCTAAAGGTCTACGACAAGTTGGCACAAATTGCTCCGACGATCATGTTCTCTATTGAGGGCGATAAGTACTGGGCTGACGCTCAAGAAAACTGGCGTGCACTAGGTCAACTGTTTGATAAACAAAATGAAGTTGAAGCGATCATCACAGAGACTCAAGATTCGATTGCAGCGGTAAACGATAAAGTAACGTCTGGCGAAACCACTGCGATGATGCTGATGAACAACGGCAATAACATTGCGATGTTCAACAAAGGTAGTCGCTTCTCAATCATCTTTGATGACTTCGGATACGTTGAATCAAAGAGTGCGACAGTGGTTCCAATTAAAGGTACACACGGTAACTTAATCTCGTTCGAATACATTGCCGATGCAAAACCTGAAGTACTTTATGTTCTCGACCGTGAAAAAGCGATTGGTAAGTCAGAAGGTCGCGCACAACAGCTGTTTGATAACCCATTAGTTGCGGCGACACCTGCAGCGCAGCAAGGCAACATCGTTTACCTTGATTCAAGTGCTTGGTATTTGGCGGGTGGTGGCGTGACAGCGATTCACAGAATGTTGGGTGATATTGAACGCACGATTCAATAGTCACCAATCATCAGATTTTCGGGCTTATAAGAACGTTCTTATAAGCCCTTTTTCACTTTTCATACGGACTCAAAGAGCCCTACCTTTAGTATTATTTCTATGTTGAAACCCATTGCCGCTGCTGTATTTCTTGTTGTGTTATGCGTTACGTCGTTGATGATTGGGGTCGCTGAAATCAGTTTTAGTGACTTCTTCAATGGTAACCAACATGCCAATTCCATTTATGTTGTTAGTCGGATACCTCGACTGTTCGCGATCGTGCTAGCTGGGGCGGGTTTAAGTGTTTCTGGCCTTATCATGCAGCAGATTGTTCAGAACAAGTTCGCTGCTCCTTCTACGATGGGCACGATTGATTGCGCCATGTTGGGTTACATCGTCGGTATTCTGGTGCTGGGTAATGCCGCTCAATGGAGCTACTTAGGCTTTATCTTTGCGTTTGCGGTGTTAGGCACCATGTTATTGGTTCGCTTCTTACAACACCTCAAGTTTAAGAATGCGGTGTTGGTGCCTTTAATTGGCATCATGTATGGCAACGTTGTCTCATCTCTAACAACCTTTATTGCTTACAAATACGATTTAGTACAAACCATGTCGGCATGGACGATGGCGAACTTTGCGAGTGTATTGCAAGGCAGCTATGAAATTCTTTACCTCGCGATTCCTGCATGTGTGTTGGCTTATTACTTTGCGAGTCAGTTCAGTGCGGCAAGTATTGGTGAAAGCTTCGCAAAAAACATCGGCCTCAATTATCAAAAGATCGTTTTCATTGGTGTTGCTCTTGTCGCGATCTGTGCATCTTCGGTGGTGATGATTGTTGGTGTTATCCCATTCCTTGGCCTTATCGTGCCGAATATCGTGTCGCTGATGATGGGTGATAACATGAAGAAGATTCTGCCTTGGACAGCCTACTGGGGTGTGATCTTGGTATTGGCTTGTGACTTGTTAGCGCGAATCGTTATCTTTCCTTATGAGATTCCAATCTCAATGGTCATCAGCATCTTTGGCGGCTTGATTTTTATTTACCTAATCATGAGAGACAAGTCGAATGCGTGATTCAGTAAAAATTGCGATTCTGGCTATCGCGTCTTTGTGTATGGCCACAGTATTTGTGGGGCAGGGACTTACTTGGGATAACTACGAGTTTTTCTTGTCTCTGCGATTACCTAAACTACTGTCGATTGTGTTGGCGGCGGTGGCGATTTCTGCATCGTCATTGGTTTTCCAAACCATCACGAATAATCGAATTCTAACCCCTTCCATCTTGGGCTTTGACAGCTTGTATTTGCTGGTTCAAACGGTTCTTTTGTTTGTGTTTGGCAGTGCTAGCTTCTGGGTGGTTGATTCAATCGCAAACTTTTCGATGTCTGTGACTGTGATGATCTTGTTCTCGTTTGCTCTGTTCCATTTCTACTTTAAGAGCAAGCGAAACAACGTATTCACACTGCTTCTGATAGGCATCGTGTGTGGCAGCGTGTTCTCGAGCTTGTCTAACTTCTTGGCGATGTTGATTGATCCGAACGAGTTTGCCGTGCTGCAAAATGTGATGTTCGCGAGCTTCAACAACGTGAAAGGTGAACTGGTTTACCTCAGCCTTATTCCATTGGGTTTGAGCTTGCTTGGCCTGTGGTTGTTAGCGCCTAAGCTTGATGTGCTTTGGCTTGGTGTCGATAACGCAACAAGCTTGGGCGTGAACACCAAGCGACTGACTCAAATTACCTTGGTGATTGTGTCAGTGATGGTCGCGGTATCGACGGCTTTGGTTGGCCCTGTGCTGTTCTTTGGATTAATCACCGTGAGCTTAGCTCGTCAGATATTCAAATCTTATCAACATCGCGTGCTTATCATTGCGAGCAGTTTGTTAGCGGTCGTTCTATTGGTTTCAGGCCAATGGTTTATCGAAAAAGTAATGGCGTTTGAAACCACTGTGAGCGTGGTCATTAACTTGGTCGGCGGTTTGTATTTTATGTTCTTGTTGTTACGCACCAGAATTCAGTAAAGGTAGTAAGTAGTGATTAAATTAACAGGTTTGAGTAAGAAGTATGGCAAGACACTTGTGGTGGATGATGCCAGTGCCATGTTCCCGAAAGGAGAAGTGACTTCTATCATTGGCCCAAATGGTGCGGGTAAAAGTACACTGCTTTCTATGGCGAGTCGCTTAACCGAAAGTGATGCCGGTGAAGTCATTATTGGCGACAAGCTACTGGCTGAATGGGATACCAAAGAGCTGGCAAAACACCTTGCTGTGTTAAGGCAGTCGAACAACATCAACATGCGATTTACGATTCGCGAATTGGTTTGTTTTGGCCGTTTCCCACATTCACAAGGTCGCTTGAAAGACGAAGACCATAAGATCGTCGACACTGCGCTCGAGCACCTTGGCATTACTGATATTCAAAACAAATACCTTGATGAGTTGAGTGGCGGTCAGCGTCAAATGGCGTTCATCGCAATGGTTGTGGCGCAAGATACGGACTATGTGTTCTTAGATGAGCCACTGAACAACCTAGATATTAAGCACTCTGTCGAAATCATGCAGACGCTGCGTCGTTTAGCGCATGAGTTTAACAAAGCGGTCGTTATTGTAATTCACGACATCAACTTTGCTTCATGCTACTCAGATAACATCGTCGCGATGAAAAAAGGCCAAGTGGTTAAGTCGGGTAAGGTCTCTGAAGTGGTTGAAAAGTCAGTGATGGAGTCTATCTACGAGATCCCATTTGAGATTCGCGAGTTCGATGGCGTTCGAATCTGTATGTATTACTCAGGTCGTTAGGCTACTGAATAATCAAAGCTGTTTGTTTTCTAACTGTTCAATAAAAGAGCTCCCCTATGAGGAGCTCTTTTCGTTTGGCTCATATGTTCAAGAGAGCATATTTTCTCTTGTGTTAGACATTAATTTCTGCCGAATTTTTGACATCAAACTAGACTCAAATCGTTAGTTTGACGTCACTCGAAGATCTACTCTTCATTTTTAACAATCATTTGTCATTTTCATGTTGAGTGGTGCGAAAACCCATCTACACTATGATTATAACTGTTTGATTTTTATACGAGGTGTCAATGAGTCGTAAACCTATAGTGTTAGTCGTAGATGACACCCCAAGTAACTTGGATGTGCTAACTGCAATTCTCAAAGATACTTACCAAGTAAAGGTCGCGATCAACGGTACTATCGGTATCAAAATAGCGAAGATGGTGCCACAGCCTGACTTAATTCTCCTTGATATCATGATGCCTGATATAGATGGTTACGAGGTATGCCGTCAACTGAAAGCTCAACCCAATACCGCGCATATACCGATTATATTTGTGACCGCCAAAATGGATCCTGAAGCTGAAGTGAAAGGGTTGTCTTTAGGTGCTGTTGATTATTTAACGAAACCCATTACCCCAGAAATCGCACTTCAGCGTGTAAAAACCCATATTTCTCTTTATGACCAACAACGCGCGTTGTTTAGTCAGGTAAAAGAGAAAACCCAAGAGATCAATCTAGGTAAGCTAGAGACGCTGAATATCTTGGGTAGGGCGGCTGAATTCAAAGACAATGAAACGGGCATGCACGTTATGCGCATGAGCCATTATTGCGAAATATTAGCCAAAGCCTTGGGCATGACAGACGAAGACGCGGAAACCTTGCGTGATGCTGCACCCATGCATGATATTGGCAAGATAGGTATCCCTGACAGTGTGTTACTTAAGCCGGGTAAATTAGACCCGGACGAGTGGGCCACCATGCAAAAACACGTCGAATACGGCGTAGAGATACTCGGCAGGCAGAGTGACTCTAAGTTGATGCGAATGGCCATTCAAGTCGCGCAATATCACCACGAAAAATGGGATGGCAGCGGCTACCCAAATCAAATAGCGGGCGAAGAGATTCCTCTGGTCGGGCGCATTGCTGCGGTTGCGGATGTATTTGATGCTTTGACAGCAGAAAGGCCTTATAAAAAGGCTTGGAGCGTTGATGAAGCGCTGGCCTTGTTTGAAGAGCAAAAGGGTAAACACTTTGACCCTAGGATAGTAGAGCTGTTATTTGAAAACTTACCTAAGATTTTAGCGATTAAAGAAAGATTTAAAGATGAGTAATCTGTTCATTCGGTTCTATGTATTCACATTATGGTTGCTGACTGGTCTAGTGTTTGCTAACACCGTTAGCGCCTCTGAAGTGACTGATGCAGAGCTAGAGGGTTGGTTAGACAACAAGCCTTCAGTGACTTTTATAGCCCTTACTAACCATTACCCATACTCGTTCCTTGACGACAACGGAAAAGTGTCGGGCATTATTAAAGACTGGGCACAGGATCTTGAAGAGCGGTTTGGCGTTCACGTGAGGTTTATTAGCGTAAGCTCGCGCAGTGAAGCCAAAGCCGCGCTCCTTGATGGTCGAGGTGATGTTTTTCCTTTCCAGCAGTTTGATCCCAGTGAAGGAAAGCGTTTTATTTCCAGCGACCCATATATCCCTTATCAGGTTGCTGTGATTGTCCCTATTGATAATAAACTCACCGTTAGTTTGGACCAAAACCATAAGCGCCGAATTGCTATGGTTAATGAAAACATTGACTTAAAAAAAGCGGGTGTTCAATTAAGTTCTATCGAGCGCGTCGATTTTGACAACGTTATCGATGCGGTCAGGGCGTTAGGTGAAGGTCAAGTTGAAGGGATTGTGGCCGAACCCATTACCACTATGGACCTTGCAAAGAAAGTGGGCGTTCATGACTTAGCTGTTAACTACGTGTTAGAGCATTGGAAAAGAATACAGGCCACTATGGTGGTTCGTAGCAGCGATGTAGAACTCCTAACTCTACTCAACAAACAGATAAATACTTTTGATGTTCACAAAGAGAACCAGATTTTATCTAAGTGGCTAGATGCGTCTCCTTATCGGGTTCCACTTAAAGGCGTGTTTGGCTTTGGTAATCCTCCTTACATGTATCCAGATAGTACCGCTGTTGGCTTGGAGCACGACATTATACAGCGCGCATTGAATGACATGGGCTACAAGTTAGGTGACGTTGTCACGCTTCCGCCGAGTGCCGCGAGGAAGGCCATTGATAATAATAACTCGATCTCTTTTGTCTCAGGCGTTCAGGCTGACGATCCGGATGCCCACTTTTTAAGTGATAGTGTTATTAACGTTGAATTCGTCCCTGTGTCGCTGGCAAGGCGCCAACTCAATCTTAAATCTCAGAAAGGCCTGTCTCTGGGTGCACTGTTGTTTGATGACACCTCCCCCATAAAAAACTCGATAGAGATGCTTTCTAAGGAAGTTGATATCGAACGAGTTGAAGATATCGGTACGTTAGAGTCTGCATTCGCACAGTTAAGAGCACAGAGCGTAGATGTCTTAATGGTCGAGAGGCGAGTACTGGAGTGGTTTATTACTAATACTCGCTTTATTGAAATGTCAGAGCTTCGATTACACGATGACTACCGAGTGGAGTATCCAATCTATGTCGATTTTAAGAGTGAAGAACTGAGAGACCGCTTTAACGCTGCGGTGGCCAACCTTAAGCAAGTCGATGATGGTTTAAACCAAATCATTGAGACTCATATCCAGAGTGACCTAAGCCAGGTTCTGAAGAAAGCGAGTATTATTGCTCAAATCTCGGCTTATTTTATCGTAAATGACCGCTTTGACGACTTGTCTGAGCTCTTTGAAGTATTTGATACAGACAGTTCATTTCAGGTGATCACAGCCCAAGCAGACAACAATAATCGCCCAATTAAAGCCTGGTACATAGGTAACCTAGTTGATGATTTTGGAGAGAAGCGCAATACCTCCCATTTTGCATCAGTGACCAAAGTCGCCAGCTACCGCACGAAAGGTGGTATTACTAATTCGGGCTCCATGACCTTTTACTTTGACACTCGATCTCAACAGCGAAACCATATTTACTTTCCAGATATAGAGCAGTTCAATTCGTTTGGTGAACCCGCTAAGCGGTATATTGCAGAGATATATCAAGCAAATAACTTAACGGGAGAGATCTTAAATTTAAGTGAAGAGGAGAGGGAGTGGCTTAAAAATAATCCAACGGTGCGAATCGGTATCGACCCTAATTCACTCCCGTATGAGGCTGTCTCTAGTACTGGGGAGTACATCGGTATGATTGATGATTACCTGGAACTCATCGGGCAGAAAACAGGCTTGAACATTGAGCATGTTGATGTTGCTAATTGGTCAGAGACTCGAAGTTTAGTTGATCATCAAGAAGTTGAACTCGTCTCTGCTGCGCAAGAAAATCGCTCGTTGGGAGAGAATGTCAAAGCGGTAAATAGCCTCTTCTCAAGCCGTTTGGCACTTGCATCAAGACGAGAGGTGAGCAGTCTGGTGCTCGATGAAGCGACAGGATGGAAAATTGGTATTTTAAGAAATGCAGCGAATACTGAGGCGATAGTAAAGAAGTATCCAAACGTTGAGTGGGTATTTGTTGATTCAACCGCAGAGGGGTTGAACTTGCTAGATGATCAAAGCTTAGACGGAATGATCGATACGGTCGATGTCTTAAACTATTTGATCGATTCATTTGGACACCGAGATATTGGGATTATCGGCCGACTCGACTTTTTCCTTTCACCGACCTTACATGTGATTAAATCGGAACCTCTTCTATTTTCTATTTTGAATAAAGCCATTGATAAGATCTCTGCAGAAGAGCATCAAAAGATATCAGCGAAGTGGGCAGCACCAAAAGCGATAGAAAGAGTTGACTATCATCTGGTTTACACCATCTCCGCTTTTTCGTTAGTGATTCTTTTGCTGATTGTCTTCTGGAACCGAAAACTCGCTAAGCAGATTAGCATAGCCAATCAAGCAACAGAGGCACTCAAAAAAGCACAAGACCAACTCTATAGCATGCTGAATAGTTCCCCAATTGCCGCTGCTGTGGTGTCTGATGAGCAATGTCGTTATGCGAATGACACAGCAAAACGCTTGTTTGGCGTTGAAAATAAGGAACTCTCGTCTATCGATGTAGTTGCTATTCATGATTCTCTCGAAGTTCGTGATGACATTCATAAAGAGCTCAAGCTAAACGGAAAAGTCGTGAACAAAGAGTTAGTGCTTAGAAAGTCAGATGGCACTCGTTTTGTCGCACTTGTTAGCTATTACTTGTTTGAGCTTGATGGTGAAATCGCAACGCTATTTTGGGCATTCGATATTTCTGAAATGAAGCGACTGAACGAGCAGTTGGCAGAGGAAAAAGAGAAAGCGAATCAGGCAAGTCAGGCGAAATCAGAGTTCTTGGCGAATATGAGTCATGAAATTAGAACGCCAATGAACGCCATTATTGGTCTGTCTTATTTAGCTATTGGGGAAATCTCTAACCCTACAGCCCGCAACTATATCGAAAAAGTGCACCGTTCAGGGCACTCTCTGTTAAGCATAATCAACGATATTTTAGACTTGTCCAAGATAGAAGCCGGGCAGTTGTTTATCGATAATATTCCATTTAATGCACTAACGACGTTTCAAGATGTGATTGAGTTGATGGAATCGAAAGCTGCTGAAAAGCAGCTCAACTTGTCGATGTCGGTTGACCCAGAACTCGATACGCCTTTACTCGGTGATCCACTCAGGTTGTTCCAAGTAATACTTAACCTTATTGGCAACGCGATTAAGTTTACGGAAAAAGGCAGTGTTTCTTTGACGGTCGATATTGTTCACTCAAACGAGCGTGAATTGACGATGAAGGTTTGCGTTGCGGATACCGGGATAGGCATTTCTGATGACAACCTTCATAAGCTATTTCAAGCATTTAGCCAAGCAGATACCACAACGACACGTCGATTTGGTGGAACAGGTTTAGGGCTCAATATCAGCCAAAAGCTCGTGAATGCAATGGGCAGCGAAATAACGGTTGAGAGTGAGTTTGGGCAAGGCAGTGAGTTTTCTTTCGTTGTAACCTTTGCACGAACGACCAATGAAGAGTTGGCTCAATTCAAAGCACAAGAGCTTCAACTGGATTATCAGATAGAGTTCAAAGGCCAGAAGATACTGCTGGTGGAGGATAATGAACTTAACCAAGATCTTGCGTTAGCCTTCTTTAGTCGAGCCAAGCTAGATGCCGACCTTGCTGAAAACGGCAAAGAGGCACTGGCATTAGCCAAGAACAACGACTACGACATGATCTTTATGGATCTACAGATGCCAATCATGGATGGTTTTGAGGCTACAAGGTTGATCCGTGAATTTAATACTACTGTGCCTATTATCGCGATGTCGGCCAACGTGTTTGCCGATGCGAAACAAAGAGCAAGAGACGCAGGCGTAACGGACTTTTTGGACAAGCCGATCATCATTGATAAAGCGACGTCTTTGATCTCTAAATACATCGTTCCTGAGGTGTTGATTGAAGGTAAAGCGCCTGAACTTGCTCCGGTTGATAAATCGGTTTCTGATAACTCTGACTTACCTATTTTCTCAAAAGCTCGATTTGAACAGCTCACCAATAACGATACAGCCTTGCAAAATAAGGTGTTAGTTAGGTTCTGCCAAGGGGCGCCATCGATGCTATCGGAAGCGTTCGATAACCTAGCGCAACAAGAGTGGGTAACGTTAGAGCGGAATCTACACACTCTAAAAAGTATGTCGGCTTCAATTGGCGGGCAGAGGCTCGCTGAATTACTCAGTGACTTTGAAAGCAGAGCTCACAATAAGGCTTGTGTAGAGCAAGATCTTGAGCAAAGCGAAGTTGGCTTAAGGGAGTTGATTGAAGCGGTCGAGCGTGATTTTGGTAAACCATGCGCAGCCACGGCAGAGAAAGGTGCAGATGATACACCGGACTCTTCTGAGTTCGATCCCAAGCAAATCTCTAAGCTGTTGTCTCTTCTCGAAGCTTACGATAACGAAGCGACGCAATACGTTTCGGAGTTACTCATTGAACACCCTGATTCGAGTGCTTTAAAAGAGATTCAGAGATTGCTAGAGAGTTACGATTTTGAAGGTGCCTCTGAGGTGCTCACAACTTTACAGTAGTGGCATTAGAAGCTTTTCCTAGTAATGAAAGCCTTTAACTATCTTGGTTAAAGGCTTTTTGATCTGCGCACTAACTTAATTGCTGACATTCTGTTTGATTAAATCAATCACGGTATTGTATCGGTGAGGGAGTTTGCGGTTTCGCTTTTGGACCAAGTACAGCGTTTCCTCAACTTCTATTTTTGGGGGCACGACGTGCAACTTATCTCTTTCAGCAAAATGTTCCACAGCACCAGCTGGCAGCACGGTAAACCCTAATCCTTTTGATACAGGCAGCAGTATCTGATGAAGTTGGTTGATATAGCCTGATTTCGGTATCTCATTAATGTTGATGTTCGCGAGTTCTTTATCACCACACAGGTCAAAGTACAAAGAGAGGTAATGCGCAGAATCTGGGTGAGCAATCAGACCAATCTCGTGAAGTGTTTGTGGCGTTATCTCAAGGTCGGCATGGCTGTGGTGCACGATAAGACACAATGCTTCTTTTCCGATAACTTGGCTTTGGTAGTAGCTGTCGTTCGGTGAGTGTCTTACGATACCGACATCGGTCGTGCCTTGAAGTAGGTCATTTAATATCTTTCGATTCGGTGCAGCCTCAAGATTAATGCTTAGGTCTGGGTGTTGCTGCTGCAGTTCAAGAAGTTTGGGATATAAGCGTAAAGAGAGTGAGCCTGAACAAGATAGGTGACACTGCCCAGAGTAAGGGTTATCAAAACTGAGCGACTCGAAAAGGTCTTCTTGGTCTTTCTCTAGTTTAAGTGCATAGCGATACATAATCCGACCTTGCTCGGTCAGCTCGAAGCTCTTATTTTCTCTCGAGAGCAGTTCACAGTCACATGCTTGCTCAAGCTTTTTGATGTGTTGGCTTACACCTGGTTGAGTCATGTACAACTTTTCAGCCGTTTGGGTGAAATGACCGACTTCTACCAGAGTCTTAAATGTGTTGAGCCAAAGTGGATTAATCATACTCGCCTCTTAATGCCGAAGTTTGTAAAACACGCCATAATGAATAACAGAAAATTATTATCCCCATTAAATGATAAATGCAAATCCAGAATGAATTGAAAATATAGGCAGAGATGCATTCGATATCGTTGAAGAACCAAAAGGAGATGGCTTTAAGGCAATACATTGGTAGCAGGTGAGTTTCATTTTTTGTAACAAAGTGTTGAGACTTTGTTGGTTATTTGGTCTAGTGATTAGCCGCGCTCATATTTAGGAACAAAGATGAATAGAAATGTTTGGCTACTGTCACTGTGTCAGGCCTTATTAATGACAGGGAATATCTTACTGATTTCCGTGATTGGATTGATAGGAAAACAGATTGCGCCCAGTGCCAGTATGATTACCTTACCAGTCGCGTTGCAGTTTTTGGGCTTGATGGCTGCCACCATTCCCGCTTCTTTGATTTCAGGTAAGTTAGGCCGAAAGCGAGGCTTTAGTATCGGTAATCTCGTCGGTATAACGGGGGCGAGTCTAGCAACTTACGCGTTATTGCAACAAAACTTCTATCTGTTTTGTTTTGCGACTTTTTTATTAGGTATCGGCATTGGCTTCGGAACGCTTTATCGCTTCGCGGCTATTGAAGTGTGTGATGAAAATGCACGACACCGCGCAATCTCGATTTCAATGGCTGGTGGTGTCCTTGCGGCGGTACTCGGGCCGAACTTAGCGATTATGTCTCAGCAATGGTCGCAAGATGGTCTGTACATTGGGGCTTTTGCTTCATTAATTGGCTTAAACATTTTGGCCCTCGTTATCTTACAAACCATTCAATTCCCTAAAGTGTCGTTTAGCAACCAGACACCAAAATCTGATCCTTTGAGTGCAATCGTCAAGGCTCCGAATTTTGTCGGAGCCGTCTTTGCAGCAATGGTTGCCTATGCGGTGATGAACATTCTGATGACGGCTACACCATTGGCAATGATTGGCTGTGGTTTCGACTTTACTAAAGCGGCGGGTGTGATTGAGTGGCACGTATTGGGTATGTTTGTCCCTGCCTTCTTTACTGGATCGCTCATCGAGAAATTTGGTTCAAGAATGATGATTTTGGCTGGCGGGATATTGTTTGTTTTTTGTATTGCTATCAATATCCATGGTGAGTCGATTTGGCACTTTAGAGCAGCCTTGGTTTTACTTGGGGTAGGCTGGAACTTTATGTTCATCGCGGCAACTGGTTTGTTCAGTCAATCTTATCAGCCCCAGAACAAAGCGAAGGCGCAAGCTTTCAATGAGTTTGTTGTATTTGGCTGTGTGACAGTGACTGCTTTGCTTTCTGGTTGGTTGGAATCGACAGCGGGTTGGCAAAAACTCAATATTTACGTACTACCTTTTGTGCTAGCCGTTATCTTATTATTTGCATTTAGCGCACGTAAATCACGTATTCAAAATCAGCCAGTGTGACGAGTTTTCATCTGTTTGGGTGAGATAGCCCCCTCATTAGAAGAGTACCTCTGCATAGCTTGTTCGAAGTCGAGACAAATAAAAAGCCCTACCAATGACGGTAGGGCTTTTGCTTACGGCTTAAATAATAACGTTTTCTTAAAACTGCTGTCCTGACTCATGCCACAGACAACAGTACTTAAGTTGGTTTATCAGTACGCACGTTATTGTCTACGTACTCATTTCAATGATTTGAGCTAGAGGCGACTTATAGGTCGACCATAATGGTCTTAGTCGTGATCCCGCCTTGGTCATCGATGATTCGTAGCTTCACTTCATGCTTTCCGTATGAAGGGAAGATAGAAGTGAATGTGCGACCTCGTTTCACTTTTCCATTTGGTAATGTCCACTCTGTATCGACAATTCGACCATCGCTGTCCGAACTTGTTGACCACATGGTGACCCAACGACCTAAGTGAATGTACTTCGCACTTGCTTCAGGAAGCGCGTTTGGAACCTCAACATTAACGATTGAGCTAAACGATGCGTTAGCACCTTTGTCGTCGACTACTGTTAGGCTGACTGTGTATTCGCCGGCTTCTTGGTATGTCCACGTTGGCGCGATTTCACTGCTTGTTACGCCGTTGCCGAAGTCCCATAGGTAGCTGATGATTTCGCCATCTTGATCCGAACTGAAGTTACGGGCTGATACGCTCAATCCATCCGTATTGAGTTCGAAGTTAGCCGTTGGCGCAATGTTGTGTTGGCTTACTTTCGATAGACGTACCACACCATATTCGTTGTCAGCGCTCTGGTTAACAATGTCTACCACCAAACCAAATTTAGTCAAAATACGACCTGAATCAGGAGCTTGTGGTGATGTGTAATCTTGATCATCAGAGAAGCTTGCTGTACCCACTAGGCTTGTGTCCTGAAGCACATCATTGTCACTGTTCACAAGACGCATTGGAGTATGGTCTTTCAGTGAGAACGCGGCATCTCGAACTTGATAACGTGTTTGAGCGACTTTTCCTGAGTTTTCCCAAATCATGGCATTTTGGTCGGCATCGACCACTCCCAACCAGCCTTCACCAGGGTGTTTGCCTACCCAGTTATCAGTGAGTGACTCATCGACATACCAAATGATCAGGCCTGGATCGAACGACATGAGTTGGCCCATGCGCTTGATATTCGCCAAACCTTCATCCACGTCCATATGACTACGCCATTGCAGTAGGTAGTAGTGTTGAGCTTGATGGAAGCCATTACTCAATTTGAAGCCATTAAGTGCAAAGCTAGAGTTATCTTCGCCGTCATCTATAGCAACCGTGTCACCGTCAACTATAAGGCTAAGGTTGTCTAGGTAGAAACCTTCCATGGCTAATCCGCCATCGGTGATGTACTCGAACGACAGTTCTACTTCTTGGCCTGCCCATTGAGAAACATCAAATTCAGCATCAATCCAACCGTCAGACTCGCCACCAACCGCTGGAACTAGGCCAGTATTGTATGGGTCATCCATAGAGGTGATGTTGCCAGCGATGGCTTGTCCGTTCACAAGGACACGAGCAAAGTCATAGTCTTTCTCGATTTGGTACCAAGTTTTGAAGGAAAGCACTGCAGAGTCGCCAGCCGGGATTTCCAACTTACGAGTCATGCTGTTTTTTAGGTCGTCGCCTTTTTGAGAGTGGAACGAGTACTCACCCTCGAACGGTTTCAAACCTTCGATTTGTTTCTCTGGAAGGTCGACCTTAATCATGTTCGGACGGTCGTTATCTGTCGTTTGGAACAAGGTGTAAATTTGTGGCTTGTCTTCTAGGTCATCAATTGATATTTGATCATCGTTAATCCAGCGACCACCAATCGACTTTTGTAAGAAGTGTTTTGCCCAAGAACTGAAAGCGGTCGGTTGTGTACCACCAATTTGACCAGCCCAACTGCCTGAAGACATGATAGACCAATAAGAGACAGGTTCACCTTTGCCTGTGTATTGCGTGTCGTACTCGTCTGGTAGACCTAAGTCATGGCCATATTCGTGCGCACAAACACCAGCTGCTGCATCGATCGGTTGAATCGTGTAATCAAATGCTGCGTACTGGCCATTAAAACGGTCTGGAAGCGAGCTCGAGGTGCCTTCTAGCACATGGGTGCGTCCAAGGTTGAATCGGTGAGACCAAATTGCATTAGGACCTAACACACCGCCACCGGCCTCTTCACCTACAGAGGCATGGAACACCATTAGGTGATCAATTACGCCATCTGGCTCACGGAAGTCTCCGTCACCATCGTAATCGTAACGATCTTCAATGTCGTAATCAGCAAGGTTGATACTAGGATCTTGAGCTAACTGGTTAAGGGCTTCACGCACCAGCTCTTGGGCGTTCAGATCATTGTCTGTAGTAGGGGAGTTACCGCCATAGAAAGCGGCAGGTTTAGAAGCACGATACCAACCTGCAGCCTGACCAGCCACACTATAACTGTCGCCTGATTCACTTTGATAATACTGGCGCATCGAGATTAAGTTTTCGCCATTTGGTCCAGTATAGCCAGTGTCAGAGAACAACAACTCTTGGTAGTGTTCAGGGTTGTAGCTCTCGTAGAGCATTTGGGTGTGTTCTTTGGTCAGTCTGTTGTCATCCCAGTTTAAGTCGGGAAAGTCGACAAGCAGCGCGAGCACTTTGTCTGTACGCTTAGTACCGACTTCAAGTGCAAAAACACTCGCTTTTTTAACGCCAGATTCTTTTTCGATGGCTTTGAGAATCTTGGCTCTCAGCTCCATGGCTTTTTTGCCGAACTGAGCATCACCTTTAAAACCAGAGTTAAGCTTATTTTTTAGGTAACGGTCCAGTGCATCATGTTTTACCGCGTCGGTTGCATCTTGGTCAACGAAGCCCTGTCTTACTAACATTTCTATTAGCTTGTCTTCATTAACAACACCAAGATCTATCGGTGTTTTGGCATAGCTACTGACGCTAAATAGAGTAAGCATTGCTGAAGCGAGCAATGTTTTTCTCATTATTTTCATTGTATTTCCTTTTTATATTTCCGTGTCGATATAAATATCAACTTCCTTCATCGGTGTTATTCACCGATATTGGTCTAATGCACTCTTTTGGTGCTTTATTTACCTGACGTTGGTTTGTTATGTCTTTATTTAAATCGAAATTTGGCTGATGGTTCTTATTTGCTTTGGCATTGAGATAGATACGCAAAGCTTCTTGGTTGTCCTCATAATTTAAGCCGGGACAGATAATGCCTTGTTCAATCAATGACTTCAGCAATGGCTCGTCATTCTCTATAGTGGAAGCCTGTGACAGTGAGGATAAGGACAGAACCATTAAGACCATTGTTTTATGTGACATTGTTATAATTAGCCATTTGTTTCGGTTATGTAACAAAATATATTTATAAAATTAACCAATCAAACTGTAAATTTTTACAAGTTATTGTCTATCCTATTTTCAACATTAAGAGTTAATATCAAACACCCTTAGATAATTACCTTATTATCAGTTATTTATTTTATTTTTGTGAATTTATAGTTGATTGTTTTAATATTAAGTATCAGTGTGAAATATATGGTTATTGTCTCTCGTGTTAATAGAAGTAAGGCTTTAGATAGTAATAGAAATACCGTTATACTTTGTGTTGATATAAGAATAGTGAATTTTATTGTCAGCCCAATGGTGGATTATTTGTGTTTAAATTATTTTCACTCGAATTATCACTATTTCTTCGACTGTGGAGAGGTGAAAGCGCTTATGGGAGCAATGTTACGCAAATTTTTAGTTAGTACGGCTGGTGGTAGTGGCGAACAAGTTGGCTAGTGAAAAAGCTGATGATTAAAGAGCCTGTGTGTCGGCTCTTTCGCTAAAAGGTTTACGGTGAGATTTCGTTGTTATGATTGCGAAACATCCCGATAAAAGTAACGCTCACAAATCGTCGGATTCATGCGTTTAATGGCGTTTGATATCAAAGCAACGATGAGAATAGAGAATACGATCCTTCCCCAAAATATGGTGTAGAAATCGGCTCCAATCAGCAAGATCAGCAAGGTATCTTCAATTAAGCTGTGAAGTAGGTTGAGCAACATGATTGCGGTAAATACATCTCTTGCGGAGATATGCCCTTTCTTTGCTTCATTGATCAATAGACCGCCACCAAATGAAAGGCCGAGTGTGATACCAATGATGGTTAGATTTGTAGCATCTTTGCTAATGCCTAGTAGTCTCAAAAAAGGTCGCAATAACATGGCCATTAGCTTCTCTATACCAAGAACCTTTAGCGTTTTAAGTAACAACAATAGGGCAGAGATGACCATTAATATCACTGCAAAGTTTTTCAGCTGTTCGATAGCCCAACCAATATAACTGCTATCTGAGGATACTTCTGGTTGCCATAAAACGGTTGCCGGATCGTTGAGTAAATCTCCGTAGTGATAACCGATATTCAGTAGCCATGCGAGTACTAAGCTGCCACCGACTCTAACCGACAAGGTGGCAAGCCAACTTACCCCTGCTTTTTTTGCGATAGCGCCTTCGATTGGTATCGAATGAGCGAGAAGCATCATGCTCCCTAACACAGAAGCTTGGGCGACAGTGAGGGGCGCATCAGAATTAATCAATATAATTAATCCTGCGTAAATATTGGTGAGTATTGTGGTAGCCCACACCAAGCCCATCTCTTTAGGTAAACCAACACTCTCCATAATTGGGCTTAACCACTCGCTGAGAATCACTATGCCACCGAGTTCTTCGACGACTCTGATGACGATGATGATGGGAACCATGATCCGAAAAAGAGTTGAGGTAACATCGAAAATCTCTTTTAAGAGTTCTTTAAAAAATTGATAAGTAGATTTCATTGATATGTCCATGTTGCGACTGTTTGATTTAAGAAGATCTTATCGTGATTGCTGTGATCGTAATTTCTAAATCTCGTTATAATTTCAGTTATAATTTTTTAATTACTTTGATATTGGAAATTATTACTCACAAATTGGTGGGTTTAAGAAATTATGGAAATTGATCGCATAGATAGAAGCATACTCATCCAGCTTCAAAAGAATAACCGTATTCCAAATTTAGCATTGGCTGAGCTTGTGGGTTTATCACCACCTGCGTGTTTAAAGCGTGTAAAACGTTTGAGAGAGGAGGGAGTGATCGTAGGCGATGTATCTATTATTAACCCTGAGCTTGCTGGTCATAAGATGACTTTGGTCGTGTCTGTCGAAATGGAGCGAGATAGAGGCGATATTTATCAAATTTTTCGCCATTCTATATCTAAGGCTGCAGAAGTGACGCAGTGTTATCAGATCTCAGGTAGCTATGATTTTATGCTTATTGTGACTGTTAAAGACATCCAAGCCTACGAGGATTTCGTTGAGCGAGTACTACGCAAAGATCTTAACATTCGTAAGTTCCACACTTCAGTATCGATGAGAACGGTGAAATTTAGCACTGAAGTGAAGTTAGAAGAGTCATGATAAGAGAAGGAGAATCAACAGTAACTGACGTCGATGTGAGCCAACTAGCTTAAATTCGTATAAATAGCAGGCATTTACACAAAATGTGAAGTTCACATTTTGTCATAACTTTAATAATTGTATATATTCCTCGCCTAAAATAATAATTAACAAAAGTTAATAACAATGATTGTCAGTTCATCTTCTCCATCTCGTGAAACGTTACTCAGCGAGCACGAACAACTCGTATCAACGACGGACCTTAAAGGCGTGATTACTTACAGTAATGATGCGTTTTGCCGTATCGCAGAGTACAGCCAACAAGAATTGCTAGGGCAACACCACAATATTGTGAGGCATGATGATATGCCTAAGGCTGCTTTTGCCGATATGTGGTTGAACCTTAAGCAGGGTAAAGCGTGGCGCGGTATCGTAAAAAACAGAACTAAATCCGGTGGTTTTTACTGGGTAGATGCTTATGTGACGCCAATTTACGATAATGGAAAGGTGAGCGGTTACCAATCTGTACGTGTGAAGCCTAAAAACGAATGGGTACAAGTCGCTGACAAAGCATACCAAGGTCTATTGAAGGCTGAGAAATCTGGTCGTCAATGGTCGCTGCAGATCAGTGATAGTGTTCGTTATGCCGTCTTGTTGGGCTCGCTGGCTGCACCGCTGATTTCAAACCTTGTCGAAGTAGGGCAAGTGTCCCAATGGCTTCTGAGTTTATTGCCTGTTTCTGCTCTTGCGCTGTTGTTCCGCCAAGAGCTCATCGACACTCCTCTACAGCTGAAAAAGCTGCAATTAAAGTTCGATAGTGTGAGTCGCCTTGTTTATTCAGGGAACAGCAAGTTTTCTGTGGCTGATTTCCACTTAAAACTGTTGTCTGCTCGGATACGTACCGTATTAGGCCGAATGACAGATTCAGCGAAGCCATTGCAAGATTTGGCTGATAATCTTAATGCCACGTCGTTTGAAGTGTCTGAAGCGCTAGATCAGCAAACAAAAGACATTCTGCAAGTACGTGAGGCTACTGAAGAGGTTGAATTAACCGCGAATGAAGTCTCATCTCGTACTGAAGAAGCGCATCAGATTGTCGATGTGACTCTAGAAACGTGTGCTGGTGCTAAAGAGAGTATTAACCAAACTCACCGCAACCTTGAAAACCTAGCTTCACAAGCAGAGAAAGCGACACAAACTACTTACCAACTGAGCGATCAAGCGCAAAGTGTCAGTAAGATAATGGAAGAGATTGGTGGTATCGCGGAGCAAACCAACCTGCTGGCGCTCAACGCAGCAATAGAAGCGGCGAGAGCGGGTGAGCAAGGTCGAGGCTTTGCCGTAGTAGCTGATGAAGTACGTGCGCTGTCTGGGCGCACCTCGAACGCGACAGTACAAATTAAAGAGAGCATTGAAACCATGCTCACAACCATTGAAGGTTGGCAGAAAGATATTCTGGCGAACAGAGAGCAGACCGATGCATGTGGTGATGTAGCTAAGGTGAGCGCAGAACGTTTATCTGAAGTTGAAAGCTTGATGCAATCTATGAACGAGTTGATGCAGTCGGTAGAAAACTCAGCCCATAAGCAACGCACTCTCTCGAGCGAGGTGAATCTTCACATGCAATCTATCGCGTCGACAGCAGAACAGAATTTGGTCGCAACACACTCAGTGAAGGATCATTCGACAGAGCTTAAAGAACAAGTAAATGAGTTCTATCAGTTAGCTAAACGTTTTGAAGAAAAGTAGCGACGTATTAAGTTTTAATCTCTATTAAAAATGTCAAACTTGAATAAAATGTATCTTTAAGCCTCAGTATTTAGTGAGGCTTTTTGTTGACTGCTGTACAAGATAAACGTAATGAGCGTGAAAGCGTAAAGAGAGTTCTTGTAAAAAACACTTGGCCATCGCCTCCTCATCCAGGGTGAGATCGACAACATTTTTCAATCAAAATCATGATCGATATGACGCTCACATTTAGTTGAGATCATATAATCACTTTTTAGGGAGAGCATAATGCACGTTGACCACTTCAAAGAAGATGTTCAAACGATTATCGACCAACGCCAAGGTGCAAAGGTCACATATCGCCTGTTTGAAGTCTTTTTGGGTTCGCTTTGTGCGGGTGATTGCGGGCGGCAAAGGTTGGTTTGATATTCGTGAATACATTCTCGGTCATCATGATTGCTTTAAGCGTAATGACGCGTTTTTGAATGGTATTCCTGCCGATGACACTGTAGCTCGTATTAACTCTACCGTTGAACCCGAGCCGTTCCATGATTGCTTCATTAACTGGATATCATCGATAGATACTCTCACCAAAGGTCAAGTAATTGCGATAGTTGGCAAAATACTTCGAGGCTCTTACAATCGTGAAGACAGGGCGACTAGCATTCATATGATTAGTGCTTATGCATCGTCAAATAATCTTTTTTGGGACAGCTAAAAACCGAAGGAAAAGTAATGAGATTACCGCGATCCCGGAATTGAAAAAAGACGCTCGATAGTAAGGGAACCCTCTTGACCATTGATGCAATGGTCTGTGAAACTAAGATTAACAAAGCCATTGTAGAGCAAGGTGGTGATTACTTGCTTGTCATAAAGAGCAACAAAGTAAACTGAGACAAGCAATAGAGATAGCGTTCTTATATCAATGATCAAACGTGGCTGGCAGCCTCTCTATTACACAGGGTGCGGTCGCGTAGAGTCTTGCCAATGCAATGTTTGATAGTTGCTTGAGGTCTAAACACTTTTTGGGGCGATAATTTATCCGTAATATTGCGAATTCAGTATCGCTGTCAGTTACCGATGTCAAGTCGGTCCTTTTTCAAATATTGCCATAAAGATCCCGTTAGTTTACTCATTGGCTCAACGCTCCCAAGAACTATAAGGATGGGCAAAGTACACATCAGTCTCCAACGCTTTTTCGTTGGTTTCGTGGTCTGCAAACTCTCTGCCGTAATGGTATGCACGTGTTCCTTATAAGGCATGAGTAGGTCTATGGTGTCTTTGGTGACATCATCTGCCGACTTCGATGATAATTTCTTGACCACGTAAAATCGTGTTGTAAGCTATAAAATTGTCATCATAGCACCAGTGCCATATTTACATAATACGGTGTCGATTGACCCATCACCAATCACTCCCTACAGTCAATGATGCTTGGCCTATCATCGATAGAAACAGCAATCTTGTTTGCCGGCGCTTTCTCTTTTCTACCGCGTCAATAACGCTTGTGACCTTAGCTCGAGTGGTAATATAACTTACCTCCCAAGCGTTTATCCTGCGAAACAAATCGGTAGAACTACTCATGGCTTAAAGCGGAACCGACTCTCGTTAATACTCTGGAAATCAGCAATAGACTCCAATCCGCTTCGAAAAGGTGGCGGATAAAATCAACACGCTCCTTTGGTATTCTGTATTTACACTCTGATGTGCGTTTTTGATTGAGAATACCTGAGCTTCGGTTGGACAATAATGACTACTTTTTTGCTGCCGCGTTTAAGCTCCCAATATATCACATAGCGATGGTACTGAACGGTTTTAGATATTTCAGAAACTGAAATTTACCGATCCAATAGAGCAGAAATATTGTATCTTTTTCCGTCTATCAACTACTGATAAGACATGGTAGTACTGCTTGTTTCTTTGGCGAAAAGAGCGTACCACTTTCAGTAGTTCGCTTCCTGTTATACACCTATCGTTTAATGTCGCACTTATTATCTGAAATAGGGCGTAAATTATGTATTAGAGAGAAAAGAACGAATACGTAATTCTCTTTTGCAGTGATTACAAACATAAATTGCTTTGAATAAGAGCAAACTATGTAGTGGATTACGCCGCAAGCGGCGCAAATATGGTTTTGGACAACAATACATACAAATCAAATTTAAGAAATATTTTGGAAAGGATACATTATAATAACCCTGATATATTGTAAGTAAATGTAAGTTAAATTGGCTTAATGTTGCTTACTTACTCGCTTGCTAGTTAGAACTTATGATTATTTTACAAACAATTTGTTCAAATAAAAGGAATTAAACAATGTTATTCAATAATGTTAAAAAGAAGCAAAAAGGTTATTCTTTACCACAAATGCTAACAGCAACCGCTGTTGGGGCTGTACTAACTGGTGTTGCGACAACCAATTACTGGTCAGCTGTTGACAAATCAAGAATTACTGCTGAATTTGAAACAATCGATCGGATTTCAGAAGCTGTTAACGTCGTTCTCGCAAGTGATGCCGGTGCTACAACTTATTTAACGGATAGCCATCGTAAGCTCCTGCAAGAATTAATCCCAGACACAGGAGGAGATGTGACTTATGCGATTCGTAGTACATGGAAGGGTGAAGACGATAATAATGGTAATCACCAGTATGCTTTATCTCTAGATCTGTATCCAAGACATACAGGTTCGAATGGTACTGAAAATGCAAGAATAAAAGATACCGGTTTTAATAAAAGGGTTAATAATGTTGACTATGTATTAGCGGAAGATTTTGTGGCATGGGATTCTGTTTCTCCGTCATTGTCTGGTGACGATCCCGATTCAAATGCAACATATGCTGTCGCTGTAGAGGGAGTTAAGGATGGTCTAAAAAACAATGCATATGTTGTATTGAAAAACCTTAATGGTAATTTGAGTGTAGTAGATGATTATACTGTTGTTGAATCGGATTTTAATAGTCTTCTACTTGTTGATTATGATACTAGTGCGTTCTCTCCTAAGCCAAACGGTATGCAAAAAATCGCCCTCCTGGGCATAGCTCTTGATAGCCAAATCGATGGTGGAGACGGTGGTTCAGATGGTAAAGTGCATTATGATGACACTTGTAATATACAGGGTGCTGATAAATGTTATATACATATTTACCTAGTTGATAGAGGTCTGTCATATAACGAATCATTGGAAAGCGGTATGAACGAATGGCACGATCAGAGGTTTATTACTCAATTTAAAAGTGAAGCGCCGAAAAGTGTGATCACCTCGGTCGGTCAAGTTCAGTCTACTGTTATCTTGGGTAGAAATGGCGATGGCTAATACAAAAATCTTATTCGCTCATACAATCCAAATTCCACAATGAAAGAAGAAAAAGGTTACTCGCTCCCACAGCTGCTAGTTTCTGTTGTGATAACTACACTATTATCAGCAGTTGCTAGCACTAACCTGTGGCCTGCTGTTGACGAAGCCAAGTTAAAGACACTGTCTAAATATATAGTCGATCTCTCAAATACAGTGTCAGGATATAGATTTGAATCTTTTTCGGGCATAGAGGACTCAAACTTAGATGGTGACTATCTTGATGACGCCATTAAATTAAACATAGTAAAAGCAATTCCAGTATCCGTGTTCAATGAATATTCTGAGCTTACCATCAAGGTGCACAGAGTTGTTGTTGATGGCTACCCCATTTTTTACTTGAGAATTAAAACGCGCAATGCTGTAGATGAAAAAATGATAGTTAAATTTGTATCAGAAAGTGGTTTGCGAAACTTTTTAGTAAACGATGAAAGTTAAATTATTTATTTAATAGCACAATTTTAATAAAAAAATAAATTAATTTTTCTTTAAAACTGTTTTGCAAGGTTATCTCATAAACGACGTAGGATATAGCATGTATTACACACCTCAATTTGAGGAAAAAATAAAAGAAGGAAAACTAATTACTAAACAAGAGTATGAGATGTTAAAGGACATTTCAGAAATTGAAAAAAAAAACATCATCGATGTGTTGATTAAGTATGAAATTAAGCCTGAAGAAGAAGTCATTGAGTATTTCATAAAGGAAAATGATTACTTTGTAGGTTTCGAAAGGAAGCCTGAAGTTCAATTGACTGTCTCTGATGATTTATCAATTCAGACTTCTATAGCAAGAAACCAAATTGTTTCAAGATTTGATAAAAACCAGGTCATAATATATACATCAAATGTCTATGACTTAGACGCTCTTGAGAAAACGAGGCAATATTATAAAAAAATTGGTTATTCAGGCAAATTCTATGCCATCACAAGAATGCAACTTGAAAAACTGAGATTTAAAAAATACGACCTGAATGTTCAATTTAAAAATCAGATAAAAGAATTTTCTAAAAACGGAGAGGTCTTTAATGAAAGAATAAAAGATGTTATATCATTAATTACAACATGGGCCATTCAAGATTCTGCCTCAGACATAATATTTAGAACAGAAAATAATGATAGTACATCTTGTGTATATTTTATAAAGAACAAAGTAAAGCAATATAGAGTTTCACTGAAAACAAGCTACATACAATCAGTAATAAAGTCTATCCAGCTAGAATCGGGTATGGACGCTTCTGCTTTGTTTGGCCATCAAGATGGTTCTTTGAACAAATCGATATTCAATGATGCTTATAATATTCAATTAAGGGTTAGCACAATTACTAATGTCCAAGGTCGTCAGATGGTAATTCGTGTTCTTAATAGTAGCAACAAAACCAAACTCTCTAAACTGGGTTTTGATAATGCATCTGAAAAATTAATTATGGATAGTATAACTGGTAAAAAAGGTATTGTGTTAATTGTTGGTTCGACAGGTTCAGGAAAAACAACTACATTATACGCTATGCTCGATAAATTCAATCCTAGAAGCAATAACATAATAACAATTGAAGATCCAGTTGAGATTAGGCGTAAGGATTTTAATCAAGTTCAGGTAAACGAACGGTCTGGTCAGACATTTGCAAAATCGATTAGGGCTTGCCTACGTCAAGCTCCTGATATTATTCTCATTGGTGAAATTCGTGATAGTGAGACGGCAGCAAGAGCGATAGAAGCTGCTAACACAGGTCATTTAGTGTTTTGTACGCTTCATACAAATAGTTTAAGCACAATAAATAACAGACTTATTGAACTTGGTGTGGGCAATTTGAGTTCCTTTAATAGTAACCTGAAACTTGCCATATTTCAGGAACTCATAAATACTGGCAATGGATTGAAACTTGAATATGATATTAAAATAGGTTAAATAGCGTTAATTCATGAAGATTGATAAAAATACACGTGTTTTAGTCCCTGATGGTTACAAGTCCCACATAGTAAAAAAACCAGACGGACTATCCAAAAAGGAGTTAAATAGCTTAATAAGAAAGAAAATAGAAGAGTATGACTTTTATGAAAAGCATTCAATTGTATACCTTAGTGATAAAGAGTTGCAAATTATCGAGCTAGATTTAAGGTGCTCAGTAGATTTTACTGAAAATAGAAACTTGACCCCTGTTTTCAGTATAGGAAAAAAAATAGCTCAACAATATAGAGACTGTGTCTGTATCGTATACTTACACGCCTATTCTTGTGTCGTTACAATTAAAGACGGATTTTTGAGACAATATAATAAGGTTGGTGACAATGTTTATGATGCTGAGATCTATATAAAGAGGTTGATAAAGTTTAATCTGTCTAATAATGAGTCATCAATCATACTGTCGGACATTATGATTGAATCACTTGACATAGAAAAAATTAAGATGAACGATGAGCTAATTTTTATAAAGAATAAGTATGAAAAATTGAAGTCATTTAGCAGAATATGTCAAGTTACGAATGCCTTAAACAAACAATTTGATCTAAATTTAATATTTTTCTTAGTTATTTCAATTTTTTCATCAGTCACGGCTTACAATACATATAATATAAAAAATGAGCTTGAGATGAAAATTAGAAATTTTGAAAACTCAATCGATGAAAAATTATCTGATCGCGATAGCGTCTTACAAGGCCGACTAGAGAAAATAGATGAAGTAACCAAGTTAACTAAATTTGAAGTAAGTAAATTTCAGACTTCTGTAGGTGAGCTGAAATCAGCAATAGAGTTCAATAGTATAAATTCGAAAAAAAAACACGAAAATTTGTTGGCATTGTTCTTCAAGAAATTTGAAAATATATCAGACACAGATAAGTTAGATAGCAAAAAAAGTCTGAATGTTAATAACACAACTACTCGCGATTTTAAAATTGAGCTAAAGATGATCATTGATGATGTTGCAATTATTAAGGTACAACATAAAAATCAAACAAAGCTACTTAGGTTAGGTGTTGGTCATACAATTAAGTTCAATAGCTATCTAACACTAAAGCTCGAAAGCTTTAATAGCCTTACTATAGATGATAAGTTAACAGAACAAGTGTACAGAGTAGCGATATAAGATGAAACATATAACTAATAATTGCAGGTCAATACTATTAATAGCTATAGTATCTTTGCTTTGTTCTGGTTGCTCCAACAGTGAGGTTTATCCAGATGACTATTTCGTTGACACAAAATTGATGTCAAAAAAAAATATGACAAGTGTGTTAAATGATGAATATTCGATTTTTAAAGATAATAATTTCCATAAAAATCGCTTTAGAATCACCTATAGGCTGCTTACGGAAAATAATGATCTTAATGAAATAAACACGGACACAAAAAATATTAATTTCGAGCTCAGGCAGTCTTCATTACAAGATGCAGTAGAATCCCTCTCGTTGATCCTTAATAAGGGTGTGGTTTATGAGCTAGTCGGAGATTCCGGAACACTTTTAGATAGCCAAGTTAGACACATAAAGCTTAATAATGACATCAAATCAGTAGTTAAAGCAATTGAAAAATCTCTGAATATAGATATAGAGATAAAAGATGGTATATTGATCGTAAGAGACTACATTAGACTTGAGGGAAAGTTTACCAATATAGAAAGCGATAATGTCAATGTGTACTCAAATGTAAAAAATAATTTGGGTAATCTGCTCGGCGTAGATTCTAAAATTTTTATTGACGAGTTGACGGGTACTTTTAGTATAACAGCTAATCCAAACAGCATTAGAAGGTTTGGAAATATTATTGAAAAGATTATCAATGAATCGACTTCTTCAGCGTGGTTAAGAATGAAGATTTACAAGATGAATAATCAAGCTATAAAAGAAATGGGCGCTAATGCAACGGTGGTTATAGACGGTTTAACGGCTTTTGCTGGCTCAGACATCGGCGCCGCTGATAAAACGTTAAGTGCATCGTGGAATAAACTGTTTTCAGGAAACCCTGAATTGGGCACGGCTACATCCATTGACACAGCATTTTCTGCCCTTGAAAAGGTCAAGATATTAAACTCGGTAGCCTCACCGAGTATCAACATCTTTAATGGAATAACAAGTGAGTTGAGTAATACTCGCCAGATAGGCTATTGGTTGCCCGGTGAGGTGACACGCGACTCGAGTACAAACAGCAATGTTAACTCTGTCACTCTACAGGAAGGTAGACCAGAATACCTCGAAGACGAAGCTGGTAGATACATAACGTTAACACCCAAAATTGACTATCTAAACAGAATGGTTCATTTGAATATCAATTATTCAAACAGTAGTGTTTATACAACAGACACGGTTAAATGGTCTCGTCAATTTTATGAACCTTCTCGTCCTGTGGATACCAATGTCGTTACTTTACAGAAACCTCTTAAATCTGTATCTAAATTCAATGCGCGAGTGATTTTATTCAATGGGAGTTACAGTTTAATCAGTGGGGATAAAAGTATGGATGTGGATGTTTTAGGTTCCGGCATGCCAAAAGAATTCAGTATTATGGATAAAACATTACTAGGAATGTCTAAAAATGAGCGTAACTTTTCCGATACTCTAATTGTTGCAAGAGTCGATTTTCCTAGTGAAGAAAGAGTCCAACATATCACAAAGGCTAAGTAACGGAACCCGTATGCATTTTCCAGCATTAATGATTTCACTTGTTATCATGGGCTTTATCTCATCTCAACAGTTGCAGGTGTCTGATTATTATTTTGATACAATCAAAGTTCAAAAGGAAATTAACAATATCGAGCTAATTAGGACTTCGATCATAGAACACTATAACAGAACGGGAGGTTTTCCGTCCGAACTGGGTGAACTAAAAACACCATCGGTTGGTGTCAACAATAATTGGGGGAAAGATGAGTTTGATAATGACATGGTTTTGATATCATCTATGTCTAATCAGCTCATCAGCATCGAATACAATAGTGAGGTTGTTGAAAAAGATGTCGTGGTTGCCATTATAAAAAAAGGCTTTAACGGTACTTTTGATAGCGTAACTACAAACGTAAAAATTACCATTCTTGGTGATGATGAATACTACGCTTTTACTGATTATATGATACTTACTACCGATAGGTTCAAAACAAAGAATAAGATCAAAATTTGTCAATCAGCATTAGATGCCTATAATCAAATGCAAGTAAATCCAAAATTAACAGACGTCAGTCAACTTTATGACAATAATTTAGGTGTTAAATTTATTGACCCAATAGACACCTACGACAGTTGGGGTAATAAATTTGTGGTTCAGAATAATGTGTGTGGTTCTGTAGGGGTTGACGGAGAACCAGGAGGTGATGATGATTTTACGTAAACTTCTTTTATCACTCTTTTTTATAACGTTCATTTCACATGCAGAACAGGCCGAATTTAATTTAGTGTTATACAAACATTCAAAGATAGAAATATCTAAGATAGAAGAAGCGATTAGCTTGAATAATCGTAATATCGATGGAGACACTCAAGACCCAGATATAATATTCTTTATCAAAAGTTTTTTTTTAAACCAGCTTGAGTTTGACCAGACCTCCCAGCTGGAAGTTGATGGTTCAATTTTATATAACGACTCAAGTCACCAGACATCAAACATCAGTCTAAATTGGGAAATTATAAAAGATAGTAATGATACAATTATTAAAAGAGGTAATATCAATTTTGAAAATTTGATTGGTGAGGGTAATTTTGAATTTACTCCTTCATTGCCTTCGTTATCAGGAGATTATACTCTTTCAGCTACTGCAGAAAATAATTCAGGTGTTGAAAGTAATACAGTAAGTATTCCATTTTATGTAAGTGAGAGTATAGACCCCCGATTGTCTCTGACATTAAACCAATTTTCGTTTGACCGGACCTCCCAGATGGTAGTTGATGGTTCAATTTTATTTATCGACTCAAGTTACCAGCCATCAAAAATCAGACTAAATTGGGAAATTATAAAAGATAGTAATGGTACAACTATCAAAAGCGGTAATATCACTTTTAAAAATTTGATTGGTGAGGAAAATTTTCGATTTACTCCTTCATTACCACCGCTATTAGGGAATTATACACTTTCAGCTATTGCAGAAAATAACTCAGGTGTCGTGATTGACACAAAAAATATTCCGTTTTATGTAAGTGAGAGTAAACAATCCCAATTGAGTCTGGATTTCTTAGCATTTAATGAGATGTATGCATATATTAAATTGTCCCCTACTGATCCCAATCTCGATTTTTGCCGAGCGTATTACACGTTAGACACCCAATTCACTGGATATGCTAATTTCAATTTTAGACGGGAATCTTGTGATAGTGATAAACAGCAACTGGTTCTTAAAGCACCATGGCGCGGCGCCCGCGGTGAAAGGGAAACGATAAGTGGCACCGCAAGGGTTGGTAAATATTCTGCTAAGAATAGCGCTATAGTAAGGTAACTGAGATTACTGTTGAGTAAATTGTTTCTATAGCAATTAAAAATTCATTACATCCGTGAATGGTTAATAGTAATGTTATTATAACTTGTCTTTAATGCATTTCTTAAATTAATATTTAAAATATCAAGTTAAGGAGTTGAATGATATTGTTAAATAGTGTGATATTTAATAATTGTTACTAATAGATGGTGTCTTAAATGAAAGAGAGTTTATTTAAATACAAAGCAATATCGGACTTCGGTAACAAAATCACCGGCTCTGTTTTCGCTAATTCTACAGAGTCAGCAATCCGGAAAATAGAATCAAAAGGGTACGTATTATTAAATATAAGGAAAGATTATACTTTATCTTTTAGTAATCACCTTTCGTTATCAGACAGCATGAAATTTACTGAAGAGGTGTTCGCCTATGTTACTTATGGTCTAACATTTGGTGAAGCATTACAGTATGTATCGGATGATGAAAGATTGAGTACGGGAATAAGGTACTCTGCATCGCTAGCGGCTTCACTTTTATCTAAAGGCAACGATATTTCTGTTGCTTTATTCAAATCAGGTTTTAATAAAAGATTGGCATCAGCAATATCAGCAGCAATGTATTCGGGAAGATTAGAACAAATGCTGCCGGAAATTATAAAACAATATAAAACAATACGTAAGATCAGAGGGCAATGGATATCGCTTTCTATTTATCCGTTCATGATGTTGATTATTTTAAGTATCACAATGGCTGTGATGATAGGGTATCTATCCCCCCTACAGAAAAAAGTCATGTTAAATATCAGTGGCAATAATTATGACAACATACCGGAAAGGAGTAAGATGGTATTCCACTTTGTTGAGAATTTCACTACTTATATTGTGGATTATGTTCCACTTTTATTGTTTGTAAGTCTTTGTTGCCACAAGTTGTGCTTGGCAAAATTACACAGTTATGGCGTTTTTACACGGATGATTTGGTACAAATTACCTTATAGTGGCTCTTTAATTTATAAACTTGAAGTCGCTTCTTTAATAAAAAATATCCATATTTCACTAAGTTGTGGGTTATCAGAGGCAGAGGCTATCAGTTTGGTTTATGAGCAAACTACGGACAAATTTTTATTAAAAAAGTTATCCATTTTTAAAGACACAGTACAAAATAGTTATATGACTATCGGTGATGCGTTTGAACAAGCTCAGCTTTTAAAAGGTATACATGTTGCTATATTAAGGAGCGAAAAAGGCGGTAGAGACTCGTTAATAAAGTGTTTATACAATATAGGTACAAGCATTGAATCATCTGTTGTGGAACAACTGAAGACCTTCGCAGGCTTCAGCGGGCTTATTGGTGATCTTATGATTTATATTTTTGCCACACCAGTAATACTGTCTATTGTTATTCCTCAATTTGATGGAATATTAATGGCTATATCCAAGTTTTGATAGACTTTGCTACGAGAATTAATGGAACTTAATCCAAAGCTTACGGTCCGGTTGGCTACATTTAATCAAGTCTGACGGCTCATGTCGAAACCTCGCTATAATACAACTAACTAGAAATAGGAAATTAGAGCCTGAATATACCGTGTCTCTTCTAGCTTTTGGGGGGATGAGGAAACGATAACCTAGTGGAAGTAAGGCATGCAAAACAATTGTGGTACGTCTCGTTTTCCAGTCATTTATCCATCACAACTGCTTTGATGGTAAAGCGTATTTTCCAACGCTGGTTCGCGCTTCGTTGGGTTTATGGGACTGTGTTTAACCTATTGAGCTCCTATTGCACTGCCCACATTTAGTTGTATTTGTCGTCGAGCCGAAGACGTTGATGTAAGTTTAAAAACGAAAACTAAAGGACCGATTCAGCATCTTGTTATTTATGAGTCAGGTCTCAGGTTTGATGATGGGGACAATTTGAAAGGAAGTAGGTACTTAAATTTGTTGAACTTTTCCAAGAGCTGCTATCTGATCCTCAGTGATGATTAGAATGATAATGACATGGGCAAAGTACAAAGCACACTATTTATCGGGCGAAATACAACAAGTCTCTGTGTAAACGTGGTTTGGTTAATTTCTGGATATATGGCTCAGCCATTGATGTATGAAAATGCAAAACCCATCATGGCAAGTAAGTTAAAGGTTTTCGATATTCTTTTACAGTGAGTGGAACGCCTTGATGATCAAGTCCCTCTCTCTTTGCCTTTCCATACTCTTTAAGGCTTTATCGATTTACTCGATGTTCCACTGATATCACCTGATTACACCTGTATTAGTCAACGTTTAAAGTGTGCTATAGAATCAAGTGTCACAATTTCATAATTAATACCATCTCTGCACCATTGGTGTTGTGATTAATTAGTGCCGTACCATTTAGATATTTAACTAATTCGTGAATTAAAATAAGTCCAAAACCAAACCCATCTTTTGTTAAACCATCCATATTGAGCAGACCATTATTAAATCTTTCAACTAATTTTTTATCATATTTAGGTCCATCATTAATAATTCTGACAATGTCAAACCTTGGATATGATTGAAATCGAATGTGGACACTAGATTCTGCATAACGACAAGCATTGCTTAAGATATTCAACAAAAGAGTGGTTACTAACTTCACATCAGTATGGATTAGTTTGTTTGTGCCTGTATAAGTAACACACATCTTTTTATCTAACGATTCAACAACGGAAGTCAATATTTCTTGAAAGTTTACTTGCTGCCGCTCTAACGCAAGATCTCGATTGAAAACTTTCAATAGATGAAGAGAAGATTCGCATAATCGATTCAAGCTATTTACCTGTGTGTCGAGACGTTCAAGTAAAAATGGTGTAGATTTCCTCTCTTCGACCAACATGTCACATGTAAGTTGAATTGCGGAAAGCGGCGTTCTGATATCATGTGGCAGTGAAGCAAAAACTAGCTTTTGCTGAGTAATAGAGGACCTAATCTCTCGCGCCATATTGAGTTGATTTTGTATGAGTGTTGCGACTTCGATTGGGCCATCAACTTCTATTTTAGCTAGAAAGTCTCCCTTCGCATATTGAGTTGAAAGCCAATGTAAAGACTGGATATTGTTAGTCCAAGTGCGGAGGTTATACAATAGGATGGTAACACTAAACACGACTTGAATAATACCTTCGAACAGACTGAGCCAATATAGCTTTCGATTGATTGGCTCATGATGAAAAGCATCTTCATTGAAGACTGCGCTCAACTTCCCTTCATGATAGTCAACAGTGAGAGAAAAGACTTCTGAGTCATCATCAGCATTAATTAGAGTCGGTTTCACATTATCGGCATGGCATTGCAAACTCCAAACTGGTTCAGCACTTGAACTCGTTCTTTTATCCGCGAGGAAACCGTCTACTACCATCTCGACTCTATGTCTATTGGCTTGATTTTCAAGCTCTTCCCTGTAACTGCTAAGAAAAATAACTGAAAATAAATTACTCGCTATAAAGCCTAACAAAAGTGAGCTAATAATCTGAATCACAAAAGTTTTCATTTGACTAGAATCCTATGACTTAGGAAGAAACCCTTTGCACGATGATTTTTGATTAACTCTAAATCTGGCCATTGATTGGAGAGTCTTTTTCTCAATGATGAAATGCGCATATAAACCGACCGATCATCCACTGGACATTCAAAACCATGAATGTCGTAGAAAATGTCTCTAATCGGTTTAGGGAAGTCATTTTTCGTCAGTGACATCAAAACCTCGATGTCTGATGGTAATAGTTTCATTTCAATATTTTTATGAACCAAACACTGTTTTTTGAGATACATGGTTACCTCTTGCTCCAAAGGCGCTAAGACAACGGTTGTAGATTGCGTATAACCATCCTCGAGAGAGCTCGCGGATAACTGCCTTTTTATCCTCTCTCTCAGGGCCGCTGTGCGGATTGGTTTAGTGATATAATCGTTTGCACCGAGTGATAAGGCATTGGTCTCAGTTAACTCATTATCATTCGCCGTCATAACAATAACAGGGAGCATTTCACCTTTTGACCTTAGATCAGATAAGATATTCAGGCCATTCTCATTTGGAAGCTGTACATCTAACAACACTAGAGAAGGGCGAGTTTCAAGGATGGTGTTAAGAGCCCCTTCACCAGTAGAAAGTGTGAGTACATTATAACCTTCTATATCTGCTAAAAAATAGACTAGCATATCTCTTAACTGCTGATCATCTTCGATAATAAGTATTTTTCCCATAGCATTTAATTTTCTCATTTTTATTAATTTTCTCAGTTATGATTATAGTAAATTTATTAATGTACACATGTCTATTTTTGTAATTATCTTTACTTAAATATTTATACTGTGATTTTGAAGCATATTTAAAGGTTTATCAATAAGAAAGCAGGTGATCTTGGTCTTTCTTAAAGTGCCTTACATTTGCTTGGTGTTTCGGAGGGCTGTCTTGATGAATTATGAAGGAAATCAAGTTCAATGAGCATACAGAATGGCAAACTTCTCGACTACAATATCCGGAAATGATGTTAATTTTGATTTCCTTTTTCAACCAATTGTAAACCAACAAAGTTTAAAAGTTATTGGTTTTGAATGCTTAAGTAATGTAGATGTTAGCCTATCAAACATGTCAAAAGAGAATTTGTTTGAAAGTATGCCGAAAAACTCTTTGAAGAAGTTAATAGAGCTCCAACTAAATGAATTAGCCAATTTAGAAAATTGCGATTTGCTTTTCTCAGTCAATATTCCTGCTTCACTTGTTATTGATAAGGAATTCTTTGGAAAAATAATTCAAGGTGTTACCTATAAGTTAGCATTTGAAATTACTGATTTTGATATTTCAAAGTCACAAATTCCATTGTTAAAAAAACAGGTCGAAAAATATCAAGAGTCACTATCATTGTCATTTTGGTTAGATGACTTCATTCCGAATAATATGTTCATAGATATTTGTCATTCAATTCCTTGGGATATCATAAAGTTTGACAAATCAGTTATTAATGATCTCACTCAGTTTAATAAAGCGCTTAGCATTGTCAATTCGATTAAAAAAGACAATACGACTGGAATCATAGTAGAGGGGATAGAAGATAATCATCAACACCTCACGCTGAATGGACACGGTACCTTAGCTCAAGGCTTCTTATACGGTAGGCCTAAGAATATACGATCTTATTTTTAAGGCTGATTCAATATATTTAAAATTTTTCATCTAAGAGAACTCTATATAAGGAAAGCAAATGTCAATATTTCAGGACAATTCTCAATCTATTGGAAATTCACCTTTGATTCGTCTAAACCGAGTATCAAAAGGACGTATATTGGCGAAAATTGAATCGCGCAACCCGAGCTTTAGTGTAAAGTGTCGAATTGGTGCAAATATGATCTGGAGAGCTGAACAAGATCAGCTCTTGGGTCCGGGAAAAGAGTTAATCGAGCCAACAAGTGGTAATACCGGTATTGCTTTAGCCTACGTGGCTGCAGCAAGAGGCTATAAACTGACTCTGACTATGCCAGAGTCCATGAGCCTAGAACGAAGAAAGTTATTGAAGGCTCTCGGTGCCCATTTAATCCTAACTGAAGCTAGTAAAGGGATGAATGGAGCCATTCAAAAAGCAGAAGAGATCGCAGATAAAGACCCCGAGCGTTACGTCTTATTACACCAATTTGACAATCCAGCTAACCCAGAAATCCATGAACTGACGACAGGTCCTGAACTATGGGAAGCAACTCAAGGTGATATCGATGTTCTAGTTTCTGGTGTTGGAACGGGAGGGACGATAACAGGTGTGAGCCGTTTTTTAAAAAATAGCAAGAACCATCCCGTCATGAGTATCGCAGTCGAGCCATCCGAGTCTCCTGTGATTTCGCAAACACTGTCTGGTCAAAAAGTTGCACCAGGCCCTCACAAAATTCAAGGTATTGGTGCTGGTTTTGTTCCCGGAAATCTCGATCTAAGTCTGATTGATGGCGTCGAATGTGTAAGCTCTGACGAAGCGATCGAAATGGCTCGCCGCTTGATGACTGAAGAAGGAATATTAGCTGGAATATCATCAGGAGCCGCCGTTGTAGCTGCGAATAATATTGCTGCTTTACCAGAATACGCTAATAAAACTATCGTCGTTATTTTACCGAGTTCGGGAGAACGTTATTTAAGCTCCGCACTATTTTCGGATTTATTTGAAGAGAAATAAAAACTCTATCTACAAGAAAATGTCAAATATGCCTTTTTCTATTTGATATTTAACTTTCATTAATTGATGCTTGCCGGTTATTGTATATTACTTGGATATTTATGAATAACAACAAACTCACTCTTTTACTTTTTACATCTGTATGTATCATTTGGGGAACTACCTGGTATGCTATGGAGATAGCAGTTCAAACCATACCACCTGTTCTAGCGACTGGCTTAAGGTTTTTGATCGCCTTTCCTATATTAATGCTAATCTCTATAGCATTTAAAAAACCTATTTTTTTTCCTAAAGGAAAAATAAAATGGCTCCCCTTAATTTCAATTTTTTACTTTTCTATCCCTTTTAGCTTAATGATTATGGGTGAAATGTATATATCTTCTGGTCTTGCTTCCATCATATTTGCTAACATGCCTATTGCTGTAATGTTTGCATCTATGTTATTTCTAAACCTAAAGTTAAACAAAAATCAAATTTTGGGCACGTTTATCTCGGTTTTTAGTCTCGTTGCAATAATTGCTATCGAGTTAGAGCTGTCAGGTGAAGGTTTAATCACTGGCTCCCTTTGTCTGATCTCGGCCGTTTTAATTCATGCTCTCATGTATGTCTTTGTAAAAAAAACATGTTCCGACATCCACGTACTCACCTATAATACACTACCAACGGGGTTTTCCTCTTTAATATTAATTACTTTGTCACTTTTATTAGAGGAACCGAACATAGACGCTTTTTCTTCACAATCATTATATTCAGTTATTTATCTTGGATTGTTTGCAAGTGTTGGAGGTATTTTGGCTTATTTCATGTTAGGGCAAGTATCATCACCGTTCATTGCATCGCAATGTTTTTTAATCTTTCCACTGATAGCAATATCTATCAATAAAGTATTTACTACAAACCCAATTTCTGAATTCTCTTTAATGTTGCTGTTACCTTTATTATTAGGAATCATGCTTACAAAATTAAAGGTATCCCTGAAACCACTACGTTTGAGTATTCATAAAGCTTAAACCCCATAAACCCGATATAAGGAGACTACTATGTCTATTACTTTTCAAGGTGAACCACTTACTTTATCCGGAACATTTCCTGAAAAAGGTGATAAAGTCCCCAGTTTTTCACTGTGCACTGCCGACTTGTCGGAGATTAATTCTGAACAGCTGCTAGGCTCTAGAGTCGTGCTGAATATTTACCCTAGTGTAGACACGCCTGTGTGTGCTCAAAGTGTAAAAAATTTCCATGACAAATTATCTAAAGTTGACACAAAACTGCTTAATATCTCTGTTGATCTTCCTTTTGCTACATCACGTTTCTGTGAGCAAGAGAATATAAATGACACTTTGATTGGCTCATGTTTTCGTTCTCCTGAATTCCTTGAAAACTTTGGATTAGGGATTACAGATGGCCCCCTAAAAGGTCTGGCAGCCAGAGCGGTAGTTATTATCGATGAAACCGGTAATATATTACACAGTCAGCTGGTCTCTGAAATAACTCAAGAACCCAATTACAGCGCAGCGATGGAGGCTCTTGTATGTTAAAAAAAACAGCCTTTACGATCATGTTGTCATTGACGGCAGTACATGCTGTTGCCAACAACTTCCCGACAACCATAGAAACAGCAGCGTTTGGACAAGGTCAAACGGTTACTTTAGAAAAACACACACTCTTTGACCTTGTTGGCACGCCAATTAAAGCTGGTGATCAAATGCCATCTGTCAATTTGCTTACATCATCGCTTAAACAATTTGATACAACAGAACAGACAGGTTCAATTAGGGTTTACAGTGTATTGGCATCCGTAGACACGCCCGTTTGTGTCCAACAAGCGATAGAGTTGTCAAATTACATTAATACACACAGTAAAGAATTGGCAGGCATCGATTTTTACGCCGTAAGCTCTGATACCCCATTCGCACAACAACGTTTTATCAACCAGCATGATCTAGATTCGGTAACCTATTTATCGGATTCCGTTAAACATGAGTTCGGCTATGAAACTGGCTCTCAAATCGAACAGTTAGGCTTACTTACTCGAAGTATAATAGTGACTGATCGCAATAACAAAATCATTTTTATACAAAGAGTTCCAGAACTTACAACTATACCAGATTTAATTAAAGCCGTAGAAATCGCAAAAGCGAGCGTTTAACCATCATAGAAACTTCAGTCAATTTTTGGCTGAAGTTTCTACACTTCATAGACAGTTCTTTTCTATATATTCCTTTTTTCATTTTAATCCATTTCCTAAGCACCTTAACTTTGCTTACTCGTTTGTATCTTTACATTGTGGCTTAATACAAGGTTCACGTTGAATGTCTTAAATATTTCATTATTGCATTCAGCCGTCTCATCCTAACAGACAATCGGAGAAAATGTGTCTATATCTAAGCTTCAAACCAAACCTCGAGAAAAGTGGGGCTCCAAGTTGGGCTTTATTATGGCAGCTGCCGGTTCCGCTGTTGGCTTAGGGAATATTTGGAAATTTCCTTATACTGCTGGTGAAAGTGGCGGTGGAGCCTTCGTTGTTATATATCTATTCTTTGTTATTTTCATCGGTTTTAGTGTCATGCTGACCGAATTTGCCGTCGGAAGAAAGACAAACACCTCTGCCGTAGGCGCGTTTAAGTCAATTGATAAACGTTGGACCTTTACCGGGCTAATGGGAGTTATTACCTCTTTGCTTATTATGGGTTTTTACCCCGTCGTTGGTGGTTGGGCTATCGCCTATGTATATAAAGTCGCAACGGGTCTACTTGATACACCGGTTCTCATTGGTGAAAGCTTTGAGTCATTTATTTCAGATCCGGTTCAGCCACTAATTTGGATAGGTCTTTACCTTTTTATTAACTTCGCTATCGTAGCGCGCGGTATTTCTGGAGGTATTGAAAAAGCTGGAAAGATCCTGATGCCGCTATTATTTATGATTCTGATCATCATATCTATCAAAGGCTTAATGGTACCTGGAGCTTCAGCTGGTATGACATTCTTGTTTAGCCCCGATTTTTCAAAAGTAGATAGCAGTGTTGTTCTCGCAGCATTAGGCCAAGCCTTTTTCTCTCTCAGTTTAGGAATGGGCTGCATGTTAACCTACGGTAGCTACTTAAAACGGGAAGAAAACTTAGTACAAACCGCAGCGCTCGTCACGACTATGGATACTTGTGTTGCGATACTGGCCGGGGTTGCAATGTTTCCTGCTATGTTCGCATTTGGTATAGAACCTTCAGCAGGGCCAGGATTAGTATTTGTGGTGGTACCGCAACTATTTTCTGAGATGGGGGGAGCAATAGGCCTGTTGCTTGCGCTCTTTTTCTTTGTTGGCCTGAGTGTCGCAGCGTTAACTTCTTCAATTTCTCTATTGGAAGTTGTTACCTCTTATCTTATTGATGAACGCGGCCTGAAACGCACGATGGCAGCATTTATCGCAAGTATAATAATGATGGCACTTTGTGTATTTGCATCACTTTCTTTGGGCGGCTTTGGGCCAACCTTATATGAAACCGGCGCGTTTGATATTTTCGACTTGCTCACCGATAAAGTGTTTATGGCTCTAGGTGGCATGCTAGTTTGTATCTTTGCAGGATGGAGACTGAACCGTGAAGAGCTAAAGAGTGAAATAACAAACCATGGAGAGATCCCTTTCCCTCTCTTCTGTATATGGTACAACATCGTCCGATACGTTATTCCTTTGGCTATTGCTGTGGTCTCATTCATGGGTATCAAGGCTGGTTTTGATATCGGTAAGGGCGAAATTATGGTGATGGGCATAGCCGTCTTCCTAGTCGCCGCACTATTCTCTCGGAAATTGTAGAAACTTCATCGACTGGAAATATGATAGGTGATTCGGTACGCCATGGCAGTAATTTCTATCTAAATCCTCTGAGCTGAACCCGAAAAATTGCTCTGTTTAAAATCGTTCTATGCTAATTAAGCGGTAGCTGTTTCCCATTCATAGAAAGCACGCTACCGCATGTTCTCGTTCCATCGGTAAATCTTCTATAGTGATGGAATTTTGATTTATTACAGCCTCTTCATAAACACCTCATTCAAATCACTAATCACAGGTAATATGTTCAACCCTCCCAACAGAAGAAGTCATGTAATGGGAAATTCTTCGTCGGCTTCGACTCTTCTGCGACCACACGCTCTTAGACGACACTGTCTGATTTGTCTGTTCAGTTGGGCTGGTATCATCCTATTACTTCGCAGGTTGAGCTTTACGCTTCTGGCGGGGTGAATTGGGTTAGGCCGCAGAGACGCTCTTCGTGCCGAAATGACACCATTCTTGGACCGTGTGATAGAGAGACCACCAAAAACTACGATGAGGGCTTTATCGGTGAGGCTGGGGCGATTGTTTCTATTAACGAGCGTTGGTCGTTGCAACCATTTTATAGTTATTCTGACACGCATAAACATGGTTTAAACAACTTCGGGATTGTGAGCTCGGTTGACGTTCTTTCTTGGCTTGCGGTCGATGTTGGGTATGAGCACACGTATAGTAAAAACCTAAACCAGAATACACTTCGTCTAGGGGCAAGGTTTACGTTTTAACGGTGAAAGGTGAGTTACAAAAAAGCCCTACATGAAAATGTAGGGCTTTTGGTATGCATCAACCTATTTCAAGGTGAGACAACTGAATCAAGATTAAGCTAGAAGCTCTTTCGCTGTGTTTACTACGTTTTCAGTAGTGAAACCGAACATCTTGAATAGCTCACCTGCTGGTGCAGATTCGCCGAACGTTGTCATACCGATGATCTTGCCACCGAAACCAACGTACTTGTACCAGAAGTCAGCGATGCCAGCCTCTACAGCGATACGAGCTGTTACGTCAGATGGAAGTACAGATTCACGGTACTCAGCGTCTTGCTTGTCGAATGCGTCAGTTGCAGGCATTGATACTACGCGTACCTTCTTACCTTCAGCTGTCAGTTCAGCTGCAGCGTTAACCGCTAGCTCAACTTCAGAACCTGTAGCGATAAGGATTAGCTCTGGCTTACCTTCACAATCTTTCAGGATGTAACCACCCTTCGCGATGTTAGCTACTTGCTCTTCGCTACGCTCTTGCTGTGCAAGGTTTTGACGAGAGAAGATTAGAGACGTTGGGCCGTCTTTACGTTCGATAGCCAGTTTCCAAGCGACTGCAGACTCAACTTGGTCACATGGACGCCATGTGCTCATGTTTGGAGTTAGACGTAGAGAAGCCATTTGCTCAACTGGTTGGTGAGTTGGGCCATCTTCGCCAAGACCGATAGAATCGTGCGTGTAAACTTGAATGTTCTGAACTTTCATCAGAGCAGCCATACGCATTGCGTTACGAGCGTATTCCATGAACATTAGGAACGTTGCGCCGTATGGTACGAAACCACCGTGCAGAGCGATACCGTTCATGATAGCCGTCATACCGAATTCACGTACACCGTAGTGGATGTAGTTACCCGCTGGATCTTCAGCAGAAACAGATTTAGAACCAGACCACATAGTTAGGTTAGAAGGTGCAAGGTCAGCAGAGCCGCCTAGGAATTCAGGTAGCATAGCACCGAACGCTTCTAGTGCGTTTTGAGACGCTTTACGTGATGCAATGTTTGCTGGGTTAGCTTGAAGATCAGCAATGATTTGGTTCGCTTTCTCTTCCCACTGTGCAGGAAGTTCACCGTTTACGCGGCGTTTGAATTCAGCTGCCAGCTCAGGGTGTGCTGCTTCATAAGCTGCAAGTTTCTCGTTCCACGCTGCTTCCTTAGCTGCGCCTGCTTCTTTCGCATCCCATTCTGCGTAAACTTCCGACGGAATTTCAAAAGGACCGTGCTCCCAACCAAGTTCTTTGCGTGTAGCTGCAATTTCTTCAGCGCCTAGTGGTGCACCGTGACAGTCGTGTGAACCAGATTTGTTTGGAGAACCAAAACCGATGATAGTTTTAGTACAGATTAGAGTAGGGCGTGGGTCTGCTTTAGCTGCTTCAATTGCTGCGTTGATTGCTTCAGCGTTGTGGCCATCTACTGCTGGGATTACGTGCCAGCCGTACGCTTCAAAACGCTTAGGCGTATCGTCAGAGAACCAACCTTCAACTTCACCATCGATAGAGATGCCGTTGTCATCCCAGAAAGCGATAAGCTTACCAAGACCTAGCGTACCTGCTAGAGAACATGCTTCGTGAGAGATACCTTCCATCAGACAGCCGTCACCCATGAATGCATAAGTGAAGTGGTCAACGATGTCGTGGCCTTCTTTGTTGAATTGTGCTGCAAGAGTTTTCTCAGCAAGCGCCATACCAACAGCGTTAGTGATACCTTGGCCTAGTGGGCCAGTTGTTGTTTCGATACCCGGTGCGTAACCGTACTCTGGGTGACCCGGAGTCTTAGAGTGCAGTTGACGGAAGTTCTTAAGGTCTTCGATTGATAGCTCGTAGCCTGCTAGGTGAAGTAGAGAGTAAATCAGCATAGAGCCGTGGCCGTTTGAAAGAACGAAACGGTCGCGGTCAGCCCACTCTGGGTTTGACGGGTTGTGGTTCAGGTGATCACGCCAAAGAACTTCAGCGATGTCAGCCATACCCATAGGTGCGCCTGGGTGGCCAGAGTTTGCTTGTTGTACGCCGTCCATGCTTAGAGCACGAATAGCATTAGCTAAATGTTTACGGTCCATAATAACTACCAGTGTTTAAATATTGGATTGGAAATTGAAAGGGGAACGCAAACGTTCCCCTTTTTTAATTCTGTGTGATTACAGCTTAGCTGCGATCATGTCTTCTAGTTTGCCTTGGTCAACTGCGAAGTTGCGGATACCTTCTGCAACTTTCTCAACTGCCATTGCGTCTAGGTTGTGCTCCCATAGGAACTCAGCGTGAGTCATTGGAGCTGGGCGCTCTTTAGAGCCTTTAGAGTCAACTAGCTTCTCTACAACGTCTCCTTCAGCAGCTTCTAGTTCAGCTAGAAGTGCAGGAGCGATAGTCAGACGGTCACAACCAGCAAGTTCTAGGATCTCGCCGATGTTACGGAAGCTTGCGCCCATAACAACAGTGTTGTAGCCGTGCTCTTTGTAGTAGTTGTAGATGTCAGTTACTGAGATTACGCCTGGATCTTCAGATGCTTCGAAGTCGCGACCTTCTTTCGCTTTGTACCAGTCCATGATACGACCAACGAATGGAGAGATTAGGAATACGCCAGCTTCAGCACATGCACGAGCTTGTGCGAAAGAGAATAGAAGCGTTAGGTTACAGTTGATGCCTTCTTTCTCTAGGATTTCAGCAGCACGGATACCTTCCCAAGTAGAAGCCAGTTTGATTAGGATGCGATCGTTAGTGATGCCAGCATCGTTGTACATTTTTACTAGCTGACGAGCTTTAGCTACGCTGCCTTCAGTGTCGTAAGAAAGACGAGCATCAACCTCTGTAGAAATACGGCCTGGAATTGTTTTCAGGATTTCTTTACCGATGTTTACTGCAAGCATGTCACAAGTGTCTTGTACTTGTTGTGCTTTATCAGCGCTTTGTGCTTTAGCGTATTCGATTGAAGCATCGATAAGTGGCGCATACTCTTCGATTTGAGCCGCTTTAAGAATCAGAGAAGGGTTAGTTGTTGCATCTTCTGGCTGGTACTTTTTGATTGCATCGATTTCACCAGTGTCTGCTACTACTGTCGTTAGTTTACGAAGTTGCTCTAATTTGTTGCTCATTTTGATCATCCTATCTATCGCATTACATCTCGTGAGAAGAGAGATGTGGGCATTTGCAAGCTAACTAATGAAGTTCTCAGTGGAGTTTCCAGTGAGCCAAACTTACATTAATTTAAATTTTTCTTCGAACGAACATTTGCACAGAACATTTGATCGCTCGATGAGTAAATGATGTAGCCATATTTATCTGATCTAGCACCAAAGTCAACGACAAATAGTGCGGTATGGTGACTTCAGTCAAATATATTTCGCTCTAGTAATCATGGGCGATAGAAGCAAACGTTTAATGCGCTGAGCAAGGTGAATTAATCAACAATAAAACTATGGCTAACACCTTGAACAAATGTTCCTTGTTGTTACATATGTTCAAGGTGTAAACTTGTGTATCACTTGCTTAGTCATCGAACATTTGTTCTTCAAGCAGGTAAAATAATTGTTAAATATAGGTTGAGTGGTATATGAGTAAGAATATCCAAGATGTTTCCGAAGAAAACACTGATCTCCTCACTGAAGTCGCGGTTGCTTATTATCAGGACGGTGCCACCCAAGAAGAGATCTCGAAAAAGTTCTCTATCTCTCGTGCAAAGGTTGGTCGTATGCTCAAGCAAGCCCGTGATGAAGGTATTGTTGAGATAACCGTTAAATACCACCCTGTATTTAGCGCTAAGATCGAGCAGCGCTTAATTGAACGCTTTGGTGTTAAGCGCGCACTGGTCGCTCTGGATCAACCGAATGAAGAACAGCAACGTCTTCAAGTTGCCGGCTTAGTATCTAACTATCTAACCAGCACATTAAAAAACGGCATGGTCGTAACAGTCGGGCAAGGTCGTAACGTGTCTTCTGTTGCTCACCACACAGGGGTAATTACTCCTCGTAATTGTAAGTTCGTGTGTGGCATCGGCGGTATTCACCCAAGAGGCGGTATGTTCAATGCTGACCACATTTGTCGACAGCTAGCAAAAAAGTACGGTGGTTCATCGGAAACCTTGTATGCGCCAGCTTATGCAGAGAACAAGGCCCAGAAAACCGCTTTTATGGAAAACAGCACAGTAAAGCAAACACTCGATCTCGCTCGAAAGGCGGATGTAGCATTAGTGGGTATCGGTGACATGAGTGAAAACAGCTACATGGTTGACCTAGGTTGGTTTACCGCCGGCGAGGTAGTTCAATCGCGTCTATTACAAGGTGTGGTAGGTGACTTCGCTGGCTATGACTTCTTCGACGTACACGGTAAAGCCGCCAATACAGTAATGAGTGACCGTGTTATTGGCTTGGGTTTAGAAGAGTTTCGCCCTATTGCTGAGGTGATTGCCATTGCTGCCGAGAACAGTAAACCGCTCGCGTTGTTAGGTGCATTAAGAACCGGCGTGGTTGATGTTATAGCAACCAGCGTAAGTAATGCACTAACTGTGCTGAACTTAGACGAGCAGATGACATTAATTGATAAATAAATTATTTATTGTTGGTCTTCCTTTTTAATGCGCTTTTATTTTGATTAAAAATGGGTGGGTTATTCAGCCTTCCCATTTGATTATATTATTTATATTGTCATAAATTAAATTTATATAAGATTAGGTATAATTATTATTTATAGGTTTAGTTAGAAACTTAATTGGTTTACATAAATCCCCATTGATAAAGTCGCGTTGCATTTAACGCATCAATTATCTCTTATTGAGAAAGAATTATTAATGGGATTATCCTAATGAGGACAAAACTAATTTGTACCTTCATAACAGCGTTATTAGCTGTTATTACAGTACAAGCAAGCACTTTACCTGCACCAATTTGGCATACGATAACTTTTGTTGACGGCAGTTCTAAAGAACTACGGTTAATGGGCTCTCAGCATATGTTTTGGTATCAAGACCAAACAGGTAGCCTCTATATCCAAGACTTTGACAGTCAATGGTATTTTGCTAGATATGAAAAGAATGAAGAAGAGCAAGGCAGAATAGTTTCCACTGGAGTTCTAGCTTCGAGTGAGACAGATGTACCTTCTGAATCTAATGTTAGGCATATAAGAATAGAGCCAACATATTTCAATGAACTAATTGAATCACCCGCGGCTAACAACAAGAGGTTTAATTATATAAGGAACCAAAGTTCGCATGAAAGCCAAGCTTTAAATAATAAAATCATAGAGCAGCCATTATTAGTGGTACAAGTTAGCTTTTCAAACGAAAAAGTGGACCATGACTTTCAGTCGACGATATTTGGAACCAATCAACAAAGTGTCCAAGATTACTTTCTAAAAAATAGCTACGGTAACTATAAAGTTGTTCCAGCGAAAGAGAGTGAAGGAACAAAGAATGACGGTGTCATTAATGTCACTCTAGATATTGAACATCCAAACTGCCACTCCAAATCAGAGCGTAATTGCCAAACTAAACTCAATAATGTGTTTGAAAAAGCGTATGAAGCCTTAGACGTGGATTTCAATCTTGCTCAATACGACTCGAACAATGACGATAGCATCTCGCCTCAAGAACTCTCCGTTATGTTCGTCTTTGCGGGTAATGATAAATCTAGCGGTACACGAAAGACTCCAACGATTTGGCCTCATAAGTACGCACACAGTACCGTCGAGATTGATGGAAAGCGAATCAGCGCTTATTGTTTGTTTGCTGATTATCAAGACGATCATCAGTCAACCATGGGAGTAATAGCGCACGAACTTGGGCATTTAATGTTGGGTTTGCCGGATCTTTACTCTCATAAGCATGACGGCTCAATTGGACATTGGGGTTTGATGGGAGGCGGAAGCTGGGCAAGAAAGCCTAGCGACGAATACGCAGGTCAGACTCCAGTAAACATGCTGGCATGGAGTAAAGAGGCGTCAGGTTTTCTTAAGCCAACCGTTCTTTCAGAGAATGGCCTGGTCCAAATTGACACTCTTAAGGGGGAAAGTGTGATTCACCTTGACCCATACTTAAAGCAGTTTGGGCCTCGAGCTTATATTGAGAACCGACGCAAAACCGATTATGACCAAGCACTTCGTGGCGAAGGCTTGCTCATTACGGCGGTAAATATAGATAACCAGTTCAATAGTGATGGCCCTATGCAGGTTCAGGTATTTCAGGCTGATGGCGATGGGCTACTTGAGAGTGGGTTTTCATCCGGTGACTCGGGCGATGTTTTTCCTGGCAGAGAGGCAGTGACGAATATCTCTGATGATTCTGAACCATCTTTGACTGACATTACCGCAGGAAGAAGTACCGATGTAACCATCTCAAATATTAGTAGTGATGCTGATAAGGCAACATTTTCTCTAGCTATCCCCAACGCGGCCACTAAGTCGTCTTGGGTCACGTCATTTGGCCGAACTTATCCCCGTTATAGTACAAATACAAACGTGCTTGGCTTCGCCATTGATGTTGTTGAGGGGCGTGAGGATATTGCAGGGCTGCACTTCTACGCTAAGGCGACGAGTGTTGCTATGCCGATGTTTTATCGACTGATTGAGTATCCGTTTCAATCAAGATTTGGTAATGCTGTGATTGATGAAGCCGCTGGCCGTCTATTGCATCGAGGTGTTGCGCAGCAAGGTGGAGGGCAGATTATTTTTGATGAGCCTGTAAAGCTTGGACTTGGATCCAAGTTATTGGTTTTAGAGATTGAAAACGGCACACCTGAATATTCAACACAGTTTTTAGATGCTTATTTGGGTGATGGACAGAGGAAAGCACAATTCTCAGGGGCAATGTCCGATTATAAAACTCGAGGCTTGAGTCGTGGCTTCGGCCAAAACTTCCCTTTTGCGGTACTTTTTGAACAACCAAGCCAATCCATGCCTATTGTGGTAGATGACTCTGTCGTTACGGAAGAAGACAGTCCGTTTATGCTCAATTTATTGGCCAATGATCTTAATTTGCCGAGATCTCACCCATATTCAATTGAGATAGGTCGTAAGCCAGCTAAAGGTGTTATCAGAGGTATTACATATTTCCCCTCGAACAACCAGTTTGGACGAGATAGTTTTACTTATCGTCTTGTTGATGGTGGTGGATACCAAAGTGATTACGCGACTGTTGAGGTTGAAATTAGGCCGGTTAATGATGTTCCCCAATTTAAGCTCAATAAGATTCAGGTTGGTGCTGTAGCTGGTGAGAAAGTGGTATTCGAAGTAACGACGATTACGGATGTTGATTCAGCTGAACATCAGGTCACTTGGACTCAGACAGAAGGTGCTAGATTAGCATTGAGTGGTACACAATCGAAAACATTGACTATACATGTACCGAACGGAGCGTTGGAAGGTGAAAAGTATCGATTGAGCGTCAAGGTGCAGGATCCCGTAGGGGGGTACACCGAACAGTCGGTTACTATTGATGTGCATAAAAAGAAAGTATCGTTGTTGGAAACGAAGTCTCTACAAGTCAAATATGGCGATGAAGTCCAATTGTTTCCAAATATTAATGGTGAAGTGAAAGCGTTAAATATTCTTAAAGCCCCACGTAATGGACTAGCTAATATAATCGGTGCCCAGATTATTTATAATGCGCCAGCAGAGCGCAGGCAGGCTTTATATGACAATATTAAATATAAGGTCTTATTGTTGAGTGGTGATGAGTGGGTTGGTTCTTTTGATATAGAAGTTTTGCCTAATGTTTCAAACGAGTCAGAGGTGACATTGAATCAAGGTGATTCGTCAGGAGGCAGCTCATCGTTTCTTATTCTTTTTATACTCTGCTTACTCTCCAGGTTACGAATGAAGTGTTGAAATAAAACCATAATATAATTATGCATATACGGAAAGGGCTACGATCATTAGCCCTTTTTTGTGTCTTGCAAAACCTCATTTCAGAATAAAAACAGCGTATTTTGTCGCATTTTTTTGAATTAAGTAATATTTATAGGTGTTTAGTTTCACTTGATGGCTATCTAGATCACAAATTTGAACAATCATGTTTTTGAGTGACTTTTCATCTGAAGTCTTATAAATGACGAATTTTTACATAAATTTCAGAGCTTTTATTGCACCTTAAAGGTGGTCGATGTATAGCTTTTGGTTATAATTGTGTTCATTATCATTAGTGTTGAGCATGTGTTGTGTAAGGGCTCAGGAAAACGAATGACAAGTTAAATATGTTGTTTGTAAAAGCACATAAGGATTGTGAATCAGTTGTTGGTTCGGGAAATGTATTTGTTTATGTAGATGGATATAAACATTACTTATGACTATATAAATAATGTTTTTTTGTATCTGAATGACACTATTGTTACTTTTACGCTGATTTTTAATAAGAATAATTAATAAAACAACGCAACATCGGGGTAGTTTTCACCATGAAAAACGTCAACAGATCTATCGACGTAAAATATTTAAGAACATTTTCACACGTTGCTAAGCACAAAAGTTTTACAGCTGCCGCTGAGTCTCTATTTATGACACAGCCCGCGGTATCTCAACATATTAAAAAGATCGAGAGTACAATAGGGGCAAGTATTTTTGATCGAAAAGAAGGGTTTTTACTGACTAAACATGGAAAAGTATTACTGGATTATGCTGACCAAACCATGTCCATGTATGAGAGGTTATTTGAAGATCTAGAGAAAGTGGAGCTAAGAGATCAATTTAACATAGCGATCGACGAGTCATTTTGTTTCGATTTGGTCAATCGAGTAATTAATGAATTTCGAATGTTAAACAATATCGACTTATCCATAAACAGTTTTACTAAGTCTTCTTCATTGGAGTTGTCGCGTTATGACTTAATATTTACTATGGATAGAATTTCACAGGGGAACGGAAAGTCCTATCAATTAAAAACGGTAAACTATGTGATCGCGTATTCTTGTTCCCTTGACCCTTATGAGTGTTATCCACAGAGAGTTGTTTTTTGCAGTTCATTGTCTAAGTCATATGTTCAAGAGCTATTAAACGACTACAATGTTGAAACATCTCACGTTACAAGTTGGGTTAAAACAAGCTCATGCCAATTGTTAAAAAATGAACTCGATACTAACGGGACGGTTTTGATCTTTCCTGAGTGGTCGGTATGTGATGAAAAGTGTAAGACAATCCCGTTACGTCAGAAAGTAAATATGTATGTCTGGTGTAGTGATGAAATTTCACAAGAACTCGAAACTCTAGGAATAAAAGATAAAATACAGCAACTTTTTCAGATTAGTGATATTTCCGAATCAGGAATAAAGCATAATATTATGTGATTAGTTTGATAGTGTTGAAATTGTGCTGAAAATAAAACAACTTAAAGCAATGGGTATCCCATAAGGGATACCTTTTTTGTAGCTATTGAAACGCTTTATCTTACCGATTATATACATTATTAAAACTAATCCCCCTCCCATAAAACCTATAGAAATCAAGGTTGCAATGACTAGATCAGGTTGAATTCCAACGACCAATGCTGTCAGCAACTTAACATCGCCAGCACCGATTACCTTGAGGTACCAAAGTAAAACTCCAATAACGAAACACACAATAGAGATCGGTAGGGATGAAGCCAAATAACCGTTTGATAAGGCTACAACCAGGTTAACTACCAATGCAATTTTATTTAAGTTGTTTGGTATTTTCCGGTGTTTCCAATCCAAAAAGCATACACAAGAAAATATTGATAGGTTTAGAGCGATTAAAAATGAGTAATTAATTATTTCTATATTCATAATTAAAGGGTATCTATGATTGGTTCTAATATCAATAAAATTGTAATTAATAATTATTATGAAGACATAAAAATAGTTTATCTATCTATTAAATAAGATTCTGTTATGCGATCATAATAACTATTAATTGGATGTATATTTCTAAATCCGGTAACTTTCATTTCGCAATTTCAATAAGACCAATGGTCGATATACTTTTTAGAGGATTACTATGTACTACCAAACTTTAGCAAAACTAGCTGAACTAAAAATGAAGTTCGAAGATGATATTCGCGGTGTTACTGCGGTGGAATATGCAATTATCGCTGTTGTAATGTCAGCTTTAGTACTTGCTGCATTTCAAACAGATGCGCTTAAAAATGCAATTACAGGTGCGTTGAATGCGGTTACAGCCAACTTGACTACTGCAACTACAGGCAATTAAACGGCCACAAATAATATTATATTAAGGGGCTTGGGCCCCTATTTTAGGCTTAATATGAACAGAATTATCATTCTCCTTCTTATCGCTTTATCTATTTTTTCGACATTGATATATATCAATAGTAATTATATTTCATCGGACAAAGAGCCACAACAAGTCCAGAAAAAAGAAGAACTCAAAGTGAGTATTTTAGTCGCTCAACAAGAGATCAAGCGCTCTCAACCCTTGACTCCCAATTTTTACGAGAAGAAGTTTGTCCATATATCGGATTTAGACGGCTATTACTATACCTTAGAAAAAGACATTGTTGTTCAACCTGGGGCTCTTTTTAAAGAAGACATCAAAGAAGGTACTTATTTAACACAAGAGATGATTTCAAACCCAGGAGACCGAGATTATATGTATCTGTCGCTTAATGATGGCGAATTGCCTTATTTTTATGAAGTAACAGGCATCGGGGTTGTACAAACATCGACCCTTACTCCTGGCGATAAAGTGAGCTTTGTTTCTACTACATCTTCAAAATCAAACCTAGTAGAGAGTGGATATGGAGACATCGGTGATTTGGTCAGCCGAGTCATTATTAGTGGAGCGCGAGTATTACAGGTGATTAAAGGTAGCGAAGATACCGACTCACAAGATGCTGAAGATAAAAAATACAGCTTAGTTATTGCTCTAAATATGCGCAGTGTATTGAAACTCGAAATGGCTCAAAAAATTGGGGATGTAAATATCATTCCTTCAGAAATTGAAAACCGCTATTTATCTATTCGCAGTAGTGACTTATTAGAAACACAGTTTGGTGTCAGAGAACTACGTGGTAAGGACTAACATGAATTTAAACAAACAACATATAGCCTTGCTATTGTCTGCAATTCTCTCTTGCCCATTGCTCGCATCTGACTTAATGAACTTAGATCAAGGTGCGGCGAAGACCATTAATTTAAAGAGACAAATATCGACAGTATTTGTAGCGAACCAAGAGATCGCTGACTACAAAATTATTGATGAAAATAAGGTTGTCGTTTATGGCGTTGGCCAAGGCACTACTTCAGTGATTGTTTATGATCGTGGCGGAAACGAAATTTACAATGCTGAATTGGTGGTTAATCAAAGTCTAAGGCTACTAAAGCAGACGCTAATCGCACGATTCCCTGATGAAAACGTAGTGGTTTCCAATATCGGTGATCAAGTGGTACTCGATGGTATTGTTGGCAGTGAAGAGATTAAACAGAAGATCAACCGCCTTGTCGGTGAAATGCTTAATAAAGAACGTCGTCGTGCCGCTTACGAACTCAAAGATGCAGACGGTGAAGCGCTCGACGAAATAGAGTACACCGCACAATACAACTACGACCAAGTGATTAATAACTTAAAAGTGCTTACCACCGAGCAGATCAACGTAAAACTAACGGTTGCGGAAGTCTCGAGTTCATTTTTAACCGAGTTGGGTGTGACTTATAGTGACAGCGGTGAGCCAGGTACTTTTGTTAATAAGCTGCTCGACTTTACCGCTCAGGATATTGTTGCTGTTATTTCTGCGAGCGGTGATGACAAGATTGGACGCGTGCTGGCAGAGCCCAATCTATCCGTTATTTCTGGCGAACAGGCTAGCTTCCTAGCGGGTGGTGAAATCCCAATCGCGGTGCGAGACGAAGATGGCATTACCATCTCCTATAAAGAGTATGGTGTTAAATTGGCGATGGTGGCAAAGGTCACGGATACAGAGAACATCCGCTTAACCTTGATACCAGAAGTGAGCTCAATTGATGAATCAAATAAGACCACGACCGGGCTTATTTCCGTGCCTTCGTTACGTACTAGAAGAGCCCAAACTACGGTCCATTTGAAAGATGGCCAAAGCTTTGTACTCGCAGGACTGCTGACTTCAGAAGAGCGTGAATCGTTAACCAAGATTCCAATTTTGGGTGACATCCCAATCTTGGGCGCACTGTTCAGTCACACCTCTACTAACCGCTCTAAAACTGAACTCATTATCGTCGCTACGGTTAATTTAGTCGATCCAGTTGAGCAAGAGCAGGTCAAACTGCCGAGCTTTAGGCGTACCAGCGACCTTGAACGACTCCTGAGAATCGACCTTTCTGAACTTGATGAGCCAGAGCTAGAAAACACAATCAACCAAGGAGGGTTCAACTGATGAAATGGATCGCTATTACTCTACTAGTACTGCTTGCCTCTGCTTGTACGCATGTTGATAGCACGAACACCAGTGTTATTGAGCAACTAGAAGAACGCTTCGAGTTTGATACAACGATCAGCGAAGATTCAATGTCACGCTCTGTGGCTTTTATTCGAGAGCTGAGTGCAAGAGAGCCTAAGTCAACGTTCTACGTCAAATACAAGCCAGATGCGAGTGAGTTCGTAGCTAAGTTTCGAGATAGGTTTAAATCGGAGTCGATTGCCAAAGACAGATATAAAGTCGAGCTTGCTGCTGATGACCAGCAGAAAAACATCCTGATCATAGGGCGATACGTTCGCATTAAAAGCAGTGATTGCGGCGTGATGGTGTTTTCGAAACGTGAGGACTACCAATTTGGCTGTAGTGTTGAGCACAACCGTAACATTAGCTTGGTTAACCCAATCAAAAAGGCGAAGTAGCGATGGACTTAGATATTTTATTTCGTAACTCGTCGTCGAAAATGAAATCGTCGGTTCAAGCGACAGACTTGGTTGTTTCTGACGACAGCACGCTAACTGCATCGATCCAAGATCTTTACGCAATCGAAGGCTTTCCCAAACCTATTGAGGTGACCGATATTGATTTAGACGGTGCTTGGAATCAGTCAAACATCAAGCTGAACCATGTTGTATTGGACCTTCGCAGTGCACCAAACGTAATAGAGCAAGTCTCTGAGATTTCGGTTCGACTGGATGTGAACATCTCTTTACTCGTTCTATGTGATGTTGACTCGATAAAGCTGCGTAACCAAGTGCACGCTTTAGGTGCGACGTATGTGCTGTGGGATTCTGAGCTTGATGCGTTACTTGCGGCAATTAAGTCTACGCAAGAGGGTGAAAGCACCGTTAAAAAAACGCGTGTTGCTAAGCGTATTTTAGTACTCGGAACCAAGGGTGGGATTGGCATTTCATATGTGAGTTCAGTCTTGGCTCACTCTTTGGCTGAACAAGCGAATTTAAAAACGCTTTTAGTCGATCATGACTCAGGGGCTTTGAATAGCGACATCTATATCGGTGTGAAAGGCTTAAAAGCTAAACACAACAGTATCGATTTGAATCAAATTGATATCGACAGTGCCATCGCCAAGACCTACGTACACCCGGTGAAAGACAAGCTTGATTATTTGGTGTTAGAGAAGAACGTCGCTTGTCTCTCTGATCACGCGTCGACGCTCTACAACCTTTCTAATCAACTGATTGATCAATATAACTTTATTATCGATTCAGCGCCGTTGTCTTGTTACGAAGAAATGCACGATCAGGAATTGTCAGATAAGTACCATCGCATCTTTATTGTTTGTGAACCGTCGGTGTCTTCATTGCGCTCTTATAACTCTTTGAAGAAAAAGATAGGTAAATCCGAACACCAAATCATTTTCAATTTAAATAGGCCGGCAAAGGACTTTATGGTGACACTTGCTAGCGCTAAAGAGCGGATCAAAGCCAAGGACAGCATTGACTTCATGTATGAGCCGTCGCTCGAGAAGATGGTGGTCCAGCAAGGCATCAATGAGTTGCTTAAATCCAAGTCCTCGTCTGCTGTGCTGAGTATAGTTGCGACATTGACGGGTAAGAAAATTAAACCTAAATCACGCTTTAGTTTGTTTAGAAAATGAATCAATTAAAAGAAATCTACATTCAACTTCGCGATGAGATTTTCGATGCGTTGGATGCGGCGTCACTCGTCGAAATTAGTAATCAAGAGCTTGAAGAGCAGCTTAAAGACTCCGTAAATATCTTGATCGACAAGAAGCAGTTGCAAGTCAGCTCCTTGAAACGGGTCGATTTGGTTAAGGCACTGCTTGATGAACTTAAAGGCTTGGGACCACTGCAAGCCTTGGTCGATAACGATGATATCTCGGATATTATGATCAATGGGCCTTCGGATATCTTCATTGAAATCAATGGCAAGGTAGAACAGTCGCCAATTCAATTTGTTAACGAGAAGCAGTTAAACACTATAGCTAAGCGGATCGCCTCTAACGTAGGGCGCCGTATTGACGAATCTAAGCCACTTTGTGACGCACGCTTAATGGATGGTAGCCGTGTCAACATCGTAATACCTCCGCTGGCGATTGATGGTACTTCTATTTCTATTCGTAAGTTCAAAGAGCAGAAAATTAAGCTCGAGAACCTTGCAGAGTTTGGTGCTATGTCTGTTGAGATGGCCAAGCTTTTGTCGATTGCTAGCCACTGTAAATGCAACATATTGATCTCTGGTGGTACAGGTTCAGGTAAAACAACGCTACTCAATGCGTTATCTGGTTTCATCGGTGAAGGCGAACGTATCGTTACCATAGAGGATGCTGCCGAATTGCAGCTTCAAAAGCCGCATATCGTTAGGCTTGAAACTCGACAAGCCAGCGTTGAAGGAACGGGTGAAATTACCGCGCGCGATCTCGTGATCAACGCTCTTCGTATGCGCCCAGACAGAATCATTGTTGGTGAGTGTCGTGGCGGAGAAGCGTTCGAGATGCTTCAAGCGATGAATACCGGTCATGATGGGTCTATGTCGACATTGCACGCCAATACACCACGCGACGCGATTGCTCGTACTGAGAGCATGGTGATGATGGCAACCGCTAGCCTGCCGATATCTGCAATACGCAGAACCATCGTTAGTGCAGTAGACCTGATTGTTCAGGTAAAGCGTCTTCATGATGGCAGCCGTAAGGTGATGTACATTTCGGAAATCATAGGAATGGAAGGGGATAGCGTTGTGATGGAAGATATTTTTCGTTACGAGGCGAGCTCTGATTTTAAAGATGGGAAAATGGTCGGTGAGTTCAGGACCCCCGGTTTATCAACCCGCTCTGTCATTTATGAACGTGCTAAGTTTTTCGGGCTAGAGCAAGCGGTCAGGGAGATCTTCTCATGACATTCATTCTGATTGCGTCATGGAGCGCGTTGCTGATCTACTTCCTTATTCATCGCTCTCGTCAAAACAAAAAGTTGAGTAGCTTGATCGAGATGGAGGCTGAATTCGAAGGGGTAAAGGGCGTTCGATCTGTTATTGATTCTCAGCAGTTTGAAGAGAGCTACAAAACCAGGTTCCGGAAAAGCTATAAGAAGATGGTCAAGGTATTTCAGCCTAATATGTCGCTGAAGCTTATTTTGTTTGTCTGTGTTTCTGCGTCAGCGGTGTATGCCATCAATGAGTTCTTCTTAAGACAGGATTACCCTGTTTGCCTGATGATCGCTGAGCCCGTTTTGTTCTTCGTTTTCTATAACAAGCTCAAACAGAGACAGATGGACCGGTTTAAAACTAATTTTCCAGATGCCTTAAATATTCTGAGCGGGGCGATATCTTCTGGGCAAAGTATTATCCATGCATTCGAATATGTTGGTAAGCAGCTTGATAACGAGGTAGGTAAAGAGTTCAAATTTATGGCTGAGCGCCTACTGATAGGTGAGGCCCCTGACGACGTACTTGAACGAAGCAGCAATACATTCCCTTATTTAGAATATTTTTTCTTCGCTTCAACAATCCGAATCAACCTAGCACGAGGTGGTCAGCTGAAAGATGTCATCAACAAAATTAACCGACTCATGTTTGATTCGAGAGCGGTAGAGAAGAAAAAGAATGCGCTGACCTCTGAAGCGCGCGCATCAGCAAAAATTATTGCTTGCTTACCAGTAATATTCCTGATCATTTTAAAGTTCACCAGCCCAGAGAACTACAGCTTCGTGATGTTCGAAGAGGCTGGTCAGCCGATTTTTTATTACGTTTTAGTAAGTGAGCTGCTCGGGTTCTTTTGCATTTGGCTGATATTGCGGGGTGTTAACTAATGGACATGAAAACCCTGGGCATTTGGGGCGTGATATTTGTAGTTTCAATGGTGCTTGCCACGTACTGCTTGCGATTTTGGGACAACACCAGAGCAAATATTGAAACCCGAAGAATTATTGGTTCGACACGCGAAGAAAAGAAGCGAACCGACTTATTTAAATCGATATTATCTCGAATCAGTTTTAATAAAGATGAAACTAAACGCAAGTTAGTAGCGGCGGGTTTTTATAGTGACTTTCTCGCCGATGCTTATTACCTCTTTAAAATCGTTCCTTTTAGTATCTGCTTGATTCTTATTGGCTTTGATTTTTATAGCGGAGAAACCGAAGTACTGTTTTCTTTGTTGTATTTATTGGGCGCGTTATTAGCGTTTGTTATTGCCCCTGATGCTTATGTGTCTGCTCGGGGGAAAGCCAATATTAAACACATTAGTTCGAGGCTACCTTTTTTACTCGACTTGATGAATGTGTGTGTTCATACCGGGATGACTATCGAATCGAGCCTGGAATACTTAGCTAAGGAACTTCATTCTATTGATAGCAATCTTGCTCATGTTGTCCGAGTTACGGTGGAACGTTCACGCCTTGTTGGTTTGGAAAAGGCGCTAGAGGAGTTTTACGACCTTGTACCAACCAGTGAATCGCAAAGCTTTGTGATGACCATGGTGCAGAGCTTGCAGTTTGGTTCATCTGTAGGCCCTGTGCTGGCAACGCTCGCGACTGATATCAGAGAATTGAACATGATGGATCTGGAAGAAAGAATTGGGAAGATGGGGGCAAAAATGTCCATCCCTCTGATTGCTTTTATCATGGTTCCTATTGTTGTTCTCATTGCTGCCCCAGGTATTTTAAGGATGTTGATGTGATTAAAAAGTATTTATTTATCACTGTGCTCTTCGCTTTACTTTCTGGTTGTACAACCGTGAATAATCAACTTGAGACCAAAGAACAACTACTCATAGGGGCCGGCGATTCGCAGAAACTTATCGAGTTCTACAAAGCAAACATACAGTCTGACCCTATATATAAAGTAAAACTCGTTAACCTGTATTTAGACCTAAAGGATATCAAGTCGGCGGAGCTATATCGCAATACCTATAGCGAGAGCAACCTTGATAACCCGGAATACATACTAACTAATGCTCGAATTTACTATCAGAAAAAGAACTTTGAACGCGCGCTAGAAGAGCTAAATAAATACCGCGACGAAGGAGGTACCGAATATGAGTATCAACTTTTAACCGGAAAAATTTTGGCTCAGCAGAAGCAGTTTGTCAAAGCCATCGAACACTTTGAAGAGAGTCGTAAACAAGGTGCATCTGATAGAGAGGCCGGTAATAACATTGCCGTGGTGAAAATAATGCAGGCTGATTATTTAGGTGCGACGGACATTTTATATGACCTATACCTCTCGAATCCTAATGATCAAAGAGTGAGCTCTAACTTGATTCTTTCTTCAGTTAAATCTCAAAGGCCAGATATCGCGCTCGAGGTTTTGAAACATTCAAATAGTGATGAACAAGCGCGTAAGCAACTTAAAGCGTTAATGATGTCAATATCTAAAAGCGGAGGGAAGAATATCGTGACACAGTCAAAAATAGAGATGGAACAGCAGCTTATTGGCTCTCAAGTGAATTCAGGTGGCTTTGTTGCCCCAACATCACGTGTGAGCAAGCTTGATGCTACCAAAGACTTTCAAGCGTCTAAACACAGTGTCGGTGGTTCTGTACTTGATCCTAGAAAGCTTAAACCAAACGCAAAGCCTATTTATCGCGTACAAGTTTTGGCAACGTACACTGCAATTCCTTCAGACTTTTTGAATTATTTGAAAACAAACTATGGCGCTGTGTATTCCTATACACATGGGCTGTGGAAGCGCTACTGCATAGGTGATTTCAATGACCTGGATGAAGCCAAGGCGTTTCTGAATAGCATTGATATTAAAGGAGCATTTGTTGTTGATTACACCAAGAAAAGGTATGTCCGTTTATGAGATCGTTTAAACGTAAGCAAAAGGGAGCATTAACGGTTGAAGTCGCTATGGGTATTCCAATTTTCCTCGCGATTGTCTTCGGGTGGGTTGAGATCTGTATTTTGACGTTTTCAATGAGTATGACTGACCACGCATTAACAACGGCAGTGATGAGAACCAAAAAAGCGGGTGACTCGAGTAGTAGTCAATCGATTAACTACGGGCAAATGATCAAAGATGAGTTGGACAAAGCCGGTGGAGCGTTATGGAGCAACGTCGTTAAAGAGGGTAGCGTCATCATTCATGTGAACTATTTCCGAGACTACGAAGGTTTTTTGAAATGCACGGACAACTATGCCTCTGCAGATAAGTGTCCGGATAAGAAAGATGAACCAGAAGACATGGCACTTGCAGTTTACGCTTTGGAATACACTTACGATCCCATTGTGTCTATTTGGTTCCCAGATATGCCGATAAAGCGCGAAGTTATTACGATCCAAGAGTATGAAAGATGCTCTTTCAAAATTGGTCAGGGGGCAGGTTGTGCAAGTTAAACAAAAAGGATCGTTTGCGGTTGAACTGGCGATGGTGCTTGTCTTTGCTTCTGGCATTTTCTTAGTTGTAGTGAACCACATGCTAGCGATTAACAAGAAAGGCCAATTGGACAGAGCTACATATTCAATGACCACGATTTTCGCAGAGCGGAAGCAGTTATTTAACGCCAAGATGGATATTTGCGCAGGTGATTGCAGGAAAACAGAACATAACGCCTTTGCAATTGCTTCGGCTTCGATGAAGCGGATGATTCCGAACTTTGACAAAACCAAATTCGGAATGCGAATTGATGAGATAAGGCTCGAAGAGGCTGCCGTTTCTGGAGGTAAATTGAACTTCCGAAGGGTTCAAAAGACGCTAACCAAAGGAAACATACAAGGTTGTGACTTTCCTGACATGAGCGATATCACCAAAGAAAAAGCGATTGAAATGCTTCCCGTCACTTCCAGAGGGCGCAGATTACCCATGTATCAGGTTTCATTGTGCTACGAAATCCCAACAAACCTGATTGGTATCGCGAACGGTGAGGTTTTCCGTCTTGTGAGTTCTTCTTATTCATTTGCGAGGGTTTAAGGTGCGTTCAATAAAAAGAAATAAGGGAGTCGCGGGTATTTTGTTCGTCGGCCTGTTACCGATGATGGTTATTTTTATGGCGTTTTCGATGCAGATGTCGCAACAGATGCTTGCACATACAAGGTTACTGGAAGCGGCAGAGGTAGCTAGCCTAGCGCTTATCGCAAGCCCTAGAGAGGATGAAGAGAACAACGTTAAGTATGCACGCTACTTAGTGGATCGTTATGTTGTCGATAATACAGATGATGTTGATGTAGCGGTGTATACCAGTATATGTGAGTACAAGGATGGTTGTGTACAAGCAAGTGGTGAGCTCGCACCGTTCAGCGACTTTGTGGTGAGGGCGACGGCCAAATACACGTCTTGGATTGCATACGAAGACGTGAATTTAAAGCCTGAGTTTTCAGTCAGTGGCCGAGCTGTGACGCGCAAATATCTTCCTCAGCCAGTAGACGTTTACTTTATTGGTGACTTCAGTGGTTCTATGGGGAACCCATGGAAGAACGGAAAAATGAAGTTAGATGTCGTGAAAGAAACCATTAAGCGAGTCGTCGATGACATTGAGGAGTTTAATACGGAAGAAAAGAGTCGAGTTGCTTTGCTCGGGTACAACCCGCTCCATGTAAAACAATCTGATGAGATAGTAAGACTTAATGCTTATGGTTATCGTGCTTCATGGCGAAAGAAATATGCTTATGATTACGCTCGGAACTCTCCTGCGACAACGGTTAGACGAATGTTTGATAAACCAACTTTGTATAATGAGATCATTGAACCATCGTATGGAATGAGTAGATATCAAGTAGAGAGACTTTATAAGCGAAATAATGATTTTGATGATGACTACAAGTTTTATGATATTCCACTGACTGAAGACTATGACAACTTTCGAGCTCAGTTGATGAGCGCTCAGTTGAAAGCTGGTGGAGGCACCTCTTCTTGAACGGGATCATTGCCGCTGCGCAAGAAGCCAATAAGGCGACCAACCTTAACCCTGAACAAGTGTTTATTGTGTTATCCGATGGTAGCGACAACGACGAGACTTATCTACAGAAATTGGTGGATCAGGGGTTATGTAAAAAGCTGCGCTCAACCATTTCAGCGAAACGAAACCGCTTTCAAAGTAATGCCCCAACTGAAGCCGAGAAAACGAAAGTCACGATGGGCGTCATTGGTATTAATTATAAAGTGGCAGAAACCGATGGCTTTGGAGATTGCTTTGGTAAGAAGAACATCTATCACGCTAAAGATGGCGAAGATGTATACAAGTACATTTTGAATTTGATTAATGAAGAAACCGGAAAACTAAAGGATTAACATGAGATACCTAGTGATTTTATCTACGATGCTAATGTCTCCATTGGGCTATGCAAACTGCTTGGGTGATGTTGGCGAATACGTCACTTCTAAAATGTTGGTGTCTTCTCATACTGTTACGACACAAGTGACTGGGAAGCTGGTAGAGCTAAATGAGAAACCTCAAAATGAGGTGATCAATAGAGAGAGTGAAGTGATTCAAATCGGAGCACAAGATGATGTGTGTTTCTATGATAAAGCGACGCAATCCCTGGTGCTTAATTACCCAACTAATGTGTACCAATTGGATGAAAGCCATAAGCAAGTATTAGGTCAGTACCTTAGCTTAGTCAGTGATAAGTCCAAGATTTATATAGAGGGTCACGCAGATAGTGTAGGCAGTAAAGGCTACAATAAAGCCCTGTCATCTCGCCGTGCCGGACAAGTGGCGAGCTACTTAAAGAAAGATCTTCACCAAGGAAGTCGCATCGTTGAATATGCGTATGGCGAAAGCGCACCCATTTGTAAGGTTGTGGATAACAAGGCAACAGGTTGCAATCGACGAGTTGTGATAACAGTTAAGTCGTAATGGGCTTTGTTGTCGTTGTCTGTATTTTTATTTTTTGGGCCGCTCTGTTAAGTGGTGTGTAAATCATTTACAGAGTAAAAAAGGGAGCCAGTTTGGGCTCCCTTTTCTCTATTAAGATCTGAACTAGGATGTTTTCAATAACCTGACTTTTCAGCTGTGGTAATTACTACTTTACCGCCATACTTTGCTCCAAATTTAGCTTGAACAGGTCGATAAATGAGCGAGTTTTTTTCGATAACGAATTCGCGGAAGGGTAGATCATGGTCAAACTTAATTTAGGGAAAACAACCTCTGGCAAAACATGTACTAGGTTGGATTCATCCCCTGATCGCGTTAGATAGATATCTGGAAGAAAGGCAATCCCTTGGTGTTGTAACGCTAACTTGAGTAAAAGGTTTAGATCGTCGGACTTTAAATGGATTTGAATGGACTTATCAAGAAAGTCAGCGCTGTATCTATTGGACAAAATACGATGGAGCTTTAAGTCATTTAAGCTTTCGCAGAAGGGATGACTATCAAGGTACTGTTTGGTCGCGATGAGCCTTGAGCCATAATGTAGCAAGCTAAACTGAACATAACTATCGTCGATGATCTCGACGGTATTAGGCAGTATCTGTAGGTCAAGCCCCTGGCGCTTTAAGTCCACGGAATCTTGGTAATTTTCAATTTCGATTTGCACATTGGGAAACTGTGCTGAATAGTCTTCGATAGTGGAATTAAAAATACTAGAACTCATCAAAGCTGACGGAATGGCTAGGCGCAATAGGCCATTGAAATCCCGCTGACTTTCCTGCAACGCTTCGACTCCCTGCTCAATGTGATAAACCTGCTTAGCCACCAATTCGTACAAGTGTTTCCCAGCCCCAGTTAGTTCAATATTCCGTGTGGTACGAATCAAGAGCTCTGTACCTAGAGAGGATTCTAACGCTTTTAAGCGGCGGCTGACCTTTGAGCGCTGCATATTATTTGCCTTAGCTGCAGCACTGATCCCTCCATGAAGTACGACTTGGGAAAATAGTCTGATATCGTCAAAACTTGCTTTCATTGTCCTATTTTTAGCTCAAGTGTGGGCTCTTTATGAGCATACCAGATAGATTTTATTATGACTATAATTGCACAAAAATCTTTTCGGTTAGGATGTAGCATGAAGCAAAAGCAAGTATTTAAGCGCACTATGAAAATTTTGGGTAGCGTATTTGTTGTCTTATTTGTGTATTTAATTATCGCGGATCGTCGAGCTCCTTTCACAACAGAAGGACGTGTTTATGGACAAGTTGTGCAGATAGCGCCAGAGGTGACAAGTCGAGTCATACGAGTATTCGTTGAGAACAATGAGGTGGTTGAAAAGGGCGACGTGCTATTCGAACTGGACTCGAGTCGATACCAAATAGCGCTGGAGCAAGCTGAGTTGTCATTGAAAGCGGCAAAAGAACAAGAACGTTCTTTATATGCTCAGAAAAAGATGGCGATAGCGAGCATATCTAGGGCCGAAGCCAGTTATAAAAATGCACAAACAGACTATCTACGAATTGCCGAGCTTGCCAAAAATCAAGCAGTGTCGGCATCATATCTAGACAATGTTTTTAAACAGTACCAAGTTGCAAGCTCGGTACTTGAGATTGAAAAGCATAACCTTAGCACTTTGGTCGCTCGTTTAGGAGAAGCGGGTCAGCCAACAACTGATGTATTGCTGGCTGAAAGTAGAGTTAAGCAAGCACAGCTTGATTTAATGAATACCACAGTACGTTCACAAAGCGATGGTGTCGTTACTAACCTACGTTTAGAAGTTGGAGCAATGGCGACAGCCAATATGCCGTTGATTACATTAATATCTGATGGTTCTATGTGGGTCGCGGCTGATTTTAGAGAAAAGTCTGTGGCGCATGTTCAAGAAAGCTATCGAGCGCTTGTTACGTTTGATGCTCATCCCGGACAGATATTTGACTATCGCGTCGCGAGCCGAGATTTAGGTGTTGCTTCCGCTCACCAAACCCCAAACGGTACGTTAACTCAAATTGAAGGGAATAACCGTTGGGTACGCGATGCGCAACGAACAAGAATTAATCTACAGAGTGACGGTGTGTTGCCGAGCCCACTATTTGTTGGTTCTAGAGCGACGTTAGCCTTGTACTCAAACGATAATCGCTTTTGGGGGTTTGTCGCTAAGATGCGTATCCGTTTGGTTAGCTGGTTTCATTTCATCTATTAGGCGGTCGCGATGAAGACGTTTCGAATATGGTTTGGTTGTGCATTCGGTTTAGCCATAAGTATGAGTATGGGCTGGGAACTGGGCTTTTTGGCGATTCTGCTGCCCCTTTTTATACTTAGCCTAAGTGATAGCTTGAACCTACCTCTGTTGTTGATCATTGCGGCTAGTGCACTTTGGTCAATAATTCAGGCTAATTTACTATGGGGAGCTTTCGGAAGTTATCCCTTTGCTTTGTTGATCGCTGTAGCGGGAGTATTTCTCTTTAAATGTATTGCGATGACAAAAAAACAAACCTTTATTATCGGGTATATGGGATTGATTGCGATATCTATTTTATTGCATCTAAGTAGTTACGACTTTATCGATATAGAAGAAATATCAATCACGATTGGCGTGTATTGCTTTATGAATATTGTTATCTGCTCTATGGCATATTGGTTATTCCCGGACGCGACAGACAAGAACCAACAGCCAGAAGAAACAGCACTGCCTATTCAGTACGATGCAACGCAAATCATGGTGATTTGGGTTGTCGTGATGCTGTCTTTTATCGTATTTCAAGTTGTTGATCTTTATGACTCATCGGCTGCATACGCATCAATACTTGTAATTTTGGCACCTTTAACTTGTTCAGGTGCAGTGCAAATGGCCAAAGTGAGAGTGATTGGTACAGCGCTGGGCTGTATTACAGGATTGGCTGTGCAATTGATTCTTGGACCATGGTACGAAAATGCAATTTTGTATTGGTTATTATTCACAATTGCTATGGGGCCATTCTGTTATTGGCACACACAAGGTAAATTAAAATCTGCCGTTGCCTCTGCCGGGATGGCTTCATTAACGGTACCTTTGACAACTGCTTTAACCCCAAGTGAGCAAGACGCTATTTTTTCTATTTTATATAGGTTTAGTTCAATTTTTATTGCAGTTGTCGTCAGCGCTTTATTTATTTTGTTGATGCAAAAAATACTTGAATATAAAGCGTTAGATAACTCCCCAAGTTTGAAAGAGAAACGATAATGACGCCACATTATGCGGTAGTTATTACGCTGTTACTGATACTCGTCACGTCTGGGTGCGCGCAAACCCCTGAGCGAAACATCTCCTTAAAGTCTGAGCAGATAAATCCCCTTAATACTCCTGGGTTGAGATTTTGGGATGAGTCTGTCAACTCTGCTGATAATTACGATATCGATAACGCGATAGATTCATTAGTTGAGCACAGTAACCTGTCTGGACAGGTGAATCATCTTGCTTTGTCTGGGGGCGGGTTTGATGGAGCTTTCTCTGCTGGTGTTTTGAATGCATGGACCAAAAGCGGTACTCGACCCGAGTTCGACGTGGTCACGGGAGTTTCAACCGGTGCAATTGTGTCGGTGTTTGCCTTTTTAGGAAGTGATTACGATCAAGCACTAGAGTACTACTATACGAGAACGTCAGCTGAAGAGATGTTTAAGCGTAACTCGATTTTTAAGTTACCTTTTCGTAACTCAATGGTCGATGTGAGTGGCTTTGAACGCAAAGTGCGTCACGCTGTCGATGTCACTATGCTTAATCAGCTTGCTCTTGAGAGAAGTAAAGGGCGGTTATTGCTGATAGCAACAACCAGTTTAGATAATCAAAAAATGGCAATTTGGGACATTGGAAAAATAGCGCAGATCGGTACGCCTGAAGCACAGTATTTGATTCAAGATATTATTATCGCGAGTAGTGCTGTACCAGGCCTGTTCCCTGCGACTCGAATTGTGTTGCCTTATGAAGGAGGAACGCTAGATGAGTTGCATGTAGATGGTGGCGTGTCACGACAAGTGTTTCTCATTCCTCAAGGTTTTCAAACACCTTTGGCGTCAACGTCAAGAGACGTAAAAAGGAACATCTACGTCATACGTAATGGTTTCCTGAAGCCAGAATTCGAAGAAGTGGAAAATGGTTTAGCGTCAGTCTCTTACCGTGCTTTATCGATTTTGATTCGCCGGCAAAGTATTGGTGATATAGAACATATCTATAATTACAGTGAGCGAAATCAGATTGGCTTTCATCTTGCTTACATAGACGATGATTTTTCGAAAGATAACCTTAACTCGTTTAGCCTAGAGTATATGCAAAAGTTGTTTGCGTACGGATATCAAAAAAAGATAGAGAGTGACTTATGGAGCCAAAATTTACCGAATCCAGATTGAGTGAGCTTTAAATGCATCTATGGTTTTTGGGGAAGCATAGATGTAAATCTACTTTCCCCATCTGCTTGATTCAGCCAATGTCTAGAGGTTTGAATCGTGACGCTACTCGTTAACTTTCGGATTTTGTCAGCTCGACTTCCTTTGCTAAAGCTGGAGATAAAAACTCACACAGCTCATCGTAAGGAATAGGGCGAGAGAAGTAATAGCCTTGCATTAAGTCACATCCACACGCCTTTAGAATCGCGAAGTGTTCGTTTGATTCTACGCCTTCAGCCAATACCACCATGCCAAAGTTCTTGCCGATTGCGATGATGTTTTGAACCATAGTTAATGATTGCTGATCCACCGCAATATTTTCAATAAAGCTTTTGTCGATCTTAAGTTCATCGATAGGGAGTGCTTTCAACATACTCAGTGATGAATAGCCAGTACCGAAATCATCTAAAGAGATCTTTATATTCTTCTCTTTGAGGGCTTCAAAAGTTGGTTTCACTAAAGTTACATCTTCAATGAACAAGCTCTCTGTAATTTCTAGCGTTAAACAGCTAGGAGAGAGTTGATACTTTTCTAGTGTCGCGAACAGGTGCTCAGAGAAAGATTGATGAGAAAACTGACGAACTGATATGTTGATCGACAGCCCGATCTTTTGTTCCGTTGTTCTGTGCAAGTGGGCGATCTGCATAATGCTGGACTCAATAATAAAAGTACCCAGTTTTTGCATTAAGCCTGTGTTCTCAGCAACCGGTATGAAGACATCTGGCGGTACAAAACCCAATTCGTCATCAATCCAGCGAACGAGTGCTTCTACACCATGAATACTTTCATTTGCACGAACTAGCGGTTGAAAAACCATGAACAGCGTTTGTTTCTCGATAGCGATGCGTAGCCTTTGTTCTACTTTCATTTTGTAGAGGTGCGCATCTTGCATTTCCGTTGTGAAAATACTGTATGAGTTTTGCTGTTGTTTCGCTTTGTACATCGAAATATCGGCAGAACGTAATAAACTGTCTAGATCTTTCCCGTGTTCAGGGAAACGAGCTACGCCGATGCTGCAACCTAACAAAAACTGAGCGCTTTCAACTTCATAAGGTTGAGAAAGTACTTCAATAATACGCTTGGCGAGTCGTTTTACCTCAGCTTCATTCGACAATGGCGTTAAGAACAAAAACTCATCGCTTGATTCACGTACTAAGAGGCTGAGTCGAGATCGGAATCGCATCAAACGCAAAGCTATTTGTTTGAGCACCTTGTCGCCGAAGTCGTGTCCGTGGGTATCATTGACACATTTAAAGTTATCGATATCAATAAACAACAGCGAGAACTGCTCTGACTCATCCTCAATCCATTTACCAATATTTTTACGCATGTACAAGCGGTTTGGTAGAGAGGTTAATGGATCATGGTTAGCCTGATAAATGAGTTGGCTACGAGTGCGCTGTTCATTCTTGGCAATCGACTTAACCAAAAAGTAGAAACCAAATTGAAGAAAAATAAAGGCAACGAAAAGAATGCTGAACTCTTGTATAAATATGCTATCGACGTGAGTTAGAACCGTACGTCCAACTACCCATAATTTGTAGTTTGGGATGTATTTTGCGCTCATTAAAGAGTGGTATTGTTCATCGTCGACGACAAAAGAGTAGGTTTCTTGCCCATTCATCGCTTCTTGCACGCTGATTCCGAAGTGGTCGGTAAAGGTCCGTGCAATACGTTGTAGGACATCTTTGCCGACTGGAGAGGAATATGCACTCTCAGATTCGATATCACTCGAATAAAACTGGCGATAACTGTCTGTTCTGATCAGGCTTAGTGTATTGAAACTTCCGGCGTGAGCATTATTTTCAAATACGATCGTGGCGTCTAACCGCAGCCCTGCGGTCATTACTGCATCGATTTTATTACCATCGATCGAAATGGATTTTCTCAGCGGGATAACCAAGCTATTCAACGATTCTTGAAAATAGGTACGGCCAAGCACCATGCTACTGCTTGATAGGGCGTCTAAAAAGGAGTCTTTCGTTGGCGCGTATTGCAGTAAGTTCCTTTGATTCGCAAGTTGGAGATTTGAGCTGATCGAGAGGTAGTCACCGTCGGTGTTCAACAACCCAAACGCTGCAATCGCAGGGTGAGTATCTAGCAGTTTATCCAGTATTGGTCGAATTTGAATGGAGGCAGTACGAGTGAAGTCAGACTGCTGGGCGAGTTGGTGCCCAACCACTTCAAGCAGTGCCTCTTGACTGGTCAATAGTGAGCTTACAGAGCTCGAAAACAGCTCGACTTGGATATGTTGTTGTTGGGTGAAGTCATCTCTGTTGGCTTGCCATTTAGTTACGCCCAACGCGGCGAAAAGTATCAGGGTCAGTAGTACGATCAACGCGTACAGCGACCAGATATTTTTCTTAAATAGAGCCATGAGATGCCTTTTGTTGGTTACTACTTTTAACAGAGTGCAAGTGACAAACTATTGGGTCGTCAGCGTGATTCGTGCAACGAAAGATACAAACATCAATGATGACAGTATCAATGATTAAATAGTGTAACGACTACGAGCAGAGATTCTTGAGTGAAATATTATTATTCACCACATTGATAATGATTTACCCAAGATTAATCACGGTTTATGGTCAATAAATCGCTATAGATTAAAAGCAACCGAGTAAATCCAGATTTGTTTTCAAACGACGTAGCATTACCGCAAAGCAAAGAGCTTACTGTGTGAGACGTTAAGTCATCACTACGAGTAAGCTCTTTATGCATGCGCAGTATATTCTAACAGTGGCAGTAAGCGAAGTTGAATTACCTTTTAGTCACAGCGATGGGTAATTTCTCGTTAGCGCCCCATTCAGTCCATGAGCCATCATAAACGCCCATTTCACCTGAATATCCGGCCAGTTTAGCGGCTAATAATATGATGCAGGCTGTTACTCCAGAACCACAACTAAAGAACATCGGCTGAGAAGGGGTTAATTGCAACGTTGAAAAGATATCGACGAGCTCTTCTTGAGGCTTTAACTTACCGTTATCGAGCACTTGGGCAAATGGTAGGCAAATCGAATTCGGTATATGGCCACTACGTAAGCCTTCACGTGGTTCAGGAACTTCTGAATCAAAGCGAGCTTGAGAACGAGCATCGACAATGTTTGCGCTTTTGTCAGTTGAGTAACCTTCAATCTGCTGAGCACTGACAAAGTAGTTGTCTTGAATGTTGCCTTCGAAATTGCCCGGCGTGACTTCAGCTCTGTACGATGTGTCTGTTGCGTAACCCGCATCAATCCATGCAGGTAAGCCGCCATCTAAGATGTAAACATCCTGATGTCCCATTGCCATAAACATCCACCAAGCGCGAGGCGAAGCGAAAGTACCCGAGTTATCGTAAACCACAATGGTGCTGTCTTGGTTGATACCAATTTCACGTGCACGAGTATTGAAGTGTTTTTCGGAAGGGAACATGTGAGGGAGTAGGGTATGTTTGTTGCTGAAGTCTTTGTCGTAGTCGAAACGAATTGCCCCAGGAATCATTTGTCCTTTGATCTTTTCTGACTCACTTGGGATCTGAAATTCGATACTGGCATCTAGGATTATAATGTTGTTTTCTTCTAGCAAACGTTGTTGAAGTTGTTCTGGTGAAATGAGTGGCTGAGTCATTCTTCTTATATCCATTCTTGTTGTTATATCGACGACTAAGGCGCTGTTCTACAGTGGATGAACTGATAGCTGCTTTGTCCGGTTATTTGATTGTTTAATGTATCAAGCGCGACCACAGAATCAAGAGGGCAGTCTGTTGTTGGTGGAGTGGAAACGCGAAATATTTCGTTGTTTTGAGTTTCAACCGTGAGGTAGCGCCTATGTCCGTCTAGTGACTGAGTGAGCGTGTTAGAAATCACTTTGGCTTCAATACGTTGCCCCGTTAACGGGAAATGGGTAAGAGCAACTAATACGCCGACACCACACATTAATATAAGTAGACCTATTTTTAACTGTTTCATGAGAGTAAGTCTTTGAAGGTTATCTTGAAAATATAAGTTAGATTCGAAGTAAAGTGAATGAACGCCTATCAGATAATTTTCGCTGTTATTAGTGTGGGGCGATTAAAAAAGTGAGCATTGCTGCTCACTTTTAGTTGCTGATATTCGAAGCTAAACTTTCATTACCACACGATCTGAGAGTTGCTGCTCGATACTACTTTTTGTAGAGGTGGCTGCCCATCGTAAAACCAAATCTCAACAAGAAGTGAATCGTGGTTGACTGGGCTCGAGAAGTTAGAGGCGAACACACCATTGTTTAATGATCCTGCAATCACTTTGCTTGAGTAGTCTGGTTTCAATGTCGAGTCGTCACGAGCACTAAAACGGCTATACACGGTAACAAATGAACGGTCTGTTGAAATACTACTGATGTCGATGTCGATATCAAACTGCTCTACAGAGCTGTAATCAAAACCATCGGGTACCACTAAATCACTCATAGTGTAAGTTGGTTCCGCTGCTGCACTGGCTACTGGAGACGGTGATGGCGTTGCAGTTACTGGCGTTGCAGGTGTCGCCGGTGATGATGGTGAAGGAGAAGCCGTGCTGCCACCACCGCCACCTCCGCCCCCACCACAACCTGCTAGTAGGAGTGGGGCTGTAGCTAAAACTACGGTCATTGTTTTCTTCATGTTCCAAGAGCTTTGTGCAGACATATTATTTTCCTTAGAGAGGTTGCTTCTCAACTCAACGTTATGATGTTCGCGATTAGGTTTATCTTTGATACTCATGACGTCTCTCCTTATGGCTCGTAACATTGGTTGTCTGCTGGTGATGTGTACCAAGTTTGGTTATTGTCACCACCTGACTCTGCCCACTGCTTAAACTCTGGGTAAGCAGTTACGATATCAACGTATTCTTGTGGCCATTCCCACTCTTCTGTTGACGTGATAATCAGTGCCCAAGGGTGGTTTTCTGCTGTTTTGAAATATTTACCTGTTGCTGGGTCGCTATCATCAACACCGATTCCAGAATCAAATAGGTTCACAGTGTCAAAGGCCTCGGTTGGTGCTTGGTCTGGCAAGTGAACTTCCCAACTACGTCCTGGGTGCATCGGTAGGTTGTCGCCGTGATAGTAGCCCGGTGTTGCAAAAATGAAGGGGTCGTAAGGCATGTCTGTCCATGACGCAGTACTCACACCGTCGCCTGATAAGTTGATACCGATTTGGAATGCGAACTGTTCATCTTCTTTACAAGCGTTGCTTGTACGGTAGAAGGCGCATGAAGTATTCGCTTTTTCAGACAAGTCTTCAGCGGCGATAAAGATAGCTTCACTACGACCGTCTTCCATACCTAAATCGGTGAATACGCCATTGTGTTTCATGTATGAGTTAACGGTATCTACCGAGCTTGGTGCAAGGTTTGGTAGGCGAATCGCAAAGCCATTTTTGTAGGTTGCCCCCACAGCCGCTAGGCGACCATCGATGGTAGACTTAACAACCTTACCGTCTTTTAAGATCTCAGTGATGCGATACATGATAACGGCATCATTCATGTCATAGTCGGCTTTATAAGGCCAATTGTCTTCATACGCTAGGGTGGCGTAGCCAGAAGCACTTGGGAAGTAACGAGCCGTTGCGCCATCATTAAGAACATCGACTTGAATATCGACCACCTCACCAGAGGTAGAACCACCAAAGTAGCTCAGGTTAGTTTGTTGGCTGAATCTGAATCGAGCCCAAGTGGTACCCGTTAAGGCATTAATATCGACATTTAAGAATAAGTCGTTCTCACCGGCCGCCAATAAGTAATCGGTAAAGACTTGTTCGTTGGCGCCGTCGAAGCTGCCGTCTTGGTTCCAATCTATCCAAGCTGAAAGATAGCCCGTTGTTGAAGCTTCAATAATTACTTTCGAATCGAGGCCAGCTTCAAGTGCGGTTACGAAGCCGATACCACCATTCGTCCATTCGTCATCAATGCCGACGCTTTCATCCGATTGTGGAGAAACGTATCCATCCAGATCTGCATCTGGTGCATCTGTCCCTAACCATGTGACACCATCGAGTTCATGTCGAGGACCATTACTCGCTAGTAGAGTTAGGTAGCTGTCTGGCGCGTCACCGAAGTCGATGTTTGAATCTTCATCAACAACAGGTGCGTTGGCACAACGAGCACCATCGTTTTGACCAGAAGCTGGGCCATTCGAAACAAATTCAACGGCTGGAACAATACCTGCCGCGATATTGGCAGCGTTGTCTGGAGACAGGTTGATACGGTAAATTTTACCGTCTTGATTTCGCGATACGTAGTAGTAGCCATTGACATCAAAATAGCCAGCACCGAACGTACCTAACTCGCCGGTGTCGCCGATATAGGTTTCGGCACCAGTTGTAGGGTTGAAGCTGTATAAGCCACCAGAGTTATTATCGATACCATATAGAGAGCCATCGCTTGGGTGGAAAGCGAAATCAGTTAATTTCACTGTTGCTGGGCTGCCTGCGATTTTGTTAACGGTAACTGTCGCATTTGGATCAGAATCCAAAGGTGATAGATCAACCGTGAAGAGCCCTTTACCAGTGCGGTACAGGTAGTAAACATGATCGTAAACGTCACCCACATAGAAGGTATGGTCTGTCGGCAGTCCACTGGTGTTGATGACTTCTGCTTGGAAATCCTTGCCTAGGCGCACCAAGCGCTTGTTAGTGGTGTCATAACCGTAGATGTATCTGTCTTCGAAGTCGAAACCGACACCATTGATGTTAGCGTTCATCCCCGTGTCGTCTTCGAGAAGGGTCGTTGAACCAGTCACTAGGTTAACGCCCCAAACTTCCACAGGGGTGGATTGAAAGAGGTATGCCTTACTCGGGCAAGTATCGAATGGCGCTGCGTTGGCGACCAGTGGCGCGCTTAATAGCAAACTTAACGTTGTAATTCTCATATCTACATCCTTGTGATGGAAGGTCTAGATACTTAATCAAGTAATGTGCCATTTTTAAGGTTATGATTTTGTTGGTTTTTATTTTGAGTGGTTCTAGTTTTTGTTGTTTTCTCAAAATGAGAATTCAAATGAAACTCATCCCTTAATAACTATTTCCAAATTGATAGCCTTGAGTAGAAGCTAAACATCGGGCATAAAAAAGCCCTGACTTATCATCAAGGCTTAGGTTCTTGTTTTGAAGGGATGGTTTAGTCTATCCACAAACCGAGCAATTAGGCATCTTCATTAAATTCATTTCACGCCAGCTGTGAGACATGGCATCGAGAATCAGAAGCTTGCCTTGCTTTGGTTGCCCAAACTTGGCAATCACCTTAATCGCTTCTAAAGCCTGGGCCGCGCCTACCATGCCAACAACTGGCGCCATCACCCCCGCTTCAACACAACTTAGGGCTGCATTGCCGAATAGAGCACTCAAACATTGGTAGCAAGGTGCGTCTGCATCTTGATAAGTGAATACGCTAATCTGACCTTCCATTCGAATCGCAGCACCAGAGACTAATGGTGTTTTCGATGCGTAACATAGGCGGTTCAACTGATTACGTGTTTCGACGTTGTCACTGGCATCAAGAACAAGAGAGTGAGTTTCAATCAACTTTGCAAGCGCTTGATCATCAAGCCTGTGGTCGACAGTTTCAATTGTCAGATGAGGGTTCAATACCTGCAGCGACTCAGCGGCAGAATCGACTTTCTTCTTACCAATGTCAGCATCGGCGTGAAGGACTTGTCGCTGTAAGTTTGAAAGCTCGACAATATCATCGTCGATCAGTGTCAGCTTACCAATCCCCGCGGTCGCAAGGTATTGAGCAGAAGCACAACCTAAGCCTCCAGCCCCTAATACTAAGATTGAGCTCTGCTTTAGCGCTTCTTGGCCTTCAAAATCAAACTGCTTAAGGATGATTTGGCGGTTGTAGCGAAGCATCTCTGTGTCAGACAGTATTTCCATCAGTGAGCCTCGTTAGTAAAGCGTCGAGTTAAACAGTTGGATCTGAACCGTTTCACCAACTTCAACACGACCGCGTTCGCGCTCTAGTACCACAAAGCAGTTTGCTAGGCTCATTGAGCGGAAAGCGCCAGAGCTTTGGTTACCTGTAGTTTCTACGACAAACTGACCGTTTTCAATCGAGTAGATGCCACGCTGGTAATCAGTACGGCCTGGGCCTTTTTTGAATGCAGACTTGGTGATAGCAGGAATAGATTCTGGCGCTGTCCACGCGGTATGACCCGCAAGCTTAGCCAGCATAGGTTGAACCAGTACGTACATCGTCATCATCGCTGATACTGGGTTACCCGGTAGGCCGCAGAACCACGCGTTATCCAACTCACCAAATGCGAACGGTTTACCGGGTTTGATTGCAAGTTTCCAAAAACCGATTTGCCCCAGTTCTTCAAGAATGTCTTTCGTGTAATCAGCTTCGCCAACGCTTACGCCACCAGAAGTCACAACCACGTCTGCTATTTGCTGTGCTTTCTCGAACGTCTCTTTAAGCGTTGCAGGGCAATCTGGGATGATACCTAGGTCGATAGCTTCACAACCAAACGCTTCAATCAGCGGTTTAATGCCGTAGCGGTTGCTGTCGTAGATCTGACCGTCTTCAAGAGGCTGGCCTAATGGTTTTAGTTCATCGCCAGTAGAGAAGAACGCGACTTTAGGCTTGTGTAGTACTGTAACGTGGCTTACACCCAGTGAAGCAATCATTGGAATATCACGAGGTGTTAAACGTTCACCGCGGCTAAGTACGATATCACCCTGCTTGATGTCATCACCAGTAGGACGAATGTTATTGTTCAGCTTGATGTCGTCTTGTTGAATCTCAATGACAGCGTCAGTTTCAACCGTGTTTTCTTGCATGATTACGGCGTCGCATCCTTCCGGGATCTTTGCGCCAGTCATAATGCGAATACAGGTATTTGCTGGCCATTCACCTTCAAAAGGTTGACCTGCAAAAGACTTACCCGCTAAAGGCAGCATTTTACCGTTTTCAAGGTCTGCTAAGCGCAGTGCATAGCCGTCCATTGCTGAGTTGTCAAAAGGAGGTACGAAAATAGGGGAAAGAATATCTTCAGCAAGGACATAACCTAATGCTTCAGCAAGAGGCAGAGATAAAGTCGTTTGGATTGGTTTGATTGGTGATAGCAGCTTGTCTAGTGCTTCTTCAATTGGCATTAAGCCGGGAGCGTCGCAACAGCCCATAATTGAAATCCTTTGGTCGTTATTATTTTGATTTGGTGGTTGGCAGCAGTGATTCAATAATGATCAAATTAATACTATTTACCAACGAAATTGCAGCCACTTTAGCATAGTTTAACCCCCGTAAATAATGACCTCCCTTAAAATATGGGTGTATTTATTCAAAATTCCGAGTATCCTTGTTTGCCATCCAGAAGGGGCAATAAAAGAGGAAGTTCAATGTCAGGTCTTAGCGAATCAGCGAAGTTGGTTAAAGATGCGCTAGCAAGCCGCGGATTAGAGACACCAATGCGTCCTAATCAGGTTAGCCGAGAAGAGAAAAAGGAACGAATCGAACACCATATGCGTGAGATTCTAACTCTCCTTGAACTTGATCTTACAGACGATAGTTTGGAAGAAACACCACAACGTATTGCTAAAATGTACGTGGATGAAATTTTCTCTGGTTTGGATTACGCCAATTTCCCTAAAATTACGGTAATTGAAAACAAGATGGGCGTTCGTGAGATGGTACGTGTAAAAGATATTACCGTGACCAGTACTTGTGAGCACCACTTAGTGACGATTGATGGTAAAACAGCGGTCGCTTATATCCCGCGTGGGAAAATCATCGGCCTTTCAAAGATTAACCGTATTGTTCGATTCTTTGCTCAGCGCCCGCAAGTTCAAGAGCGCATGACACAGCAGATCCTTGTTGCATTGCAAACGCTATTAGAAACCGATGATGTTGCTGTAACCATGGATGCGGTTCACTACTGCGTGAAATCACGTGGTGTAATGGACGCAACTAGCGAAACAACAACGACAGCATTGGGTGGTATCTTCAGATCAAACCCAGCAACGCGCCACGAATTCTTACACGGCCTGCGTTAATTCGCTTCGTGATTCGATGAGTACGATTTAGCCTCAGCAAATCGGCAACCAAGATTCTAAGCCTCGCTCTCAGCGGGGCTTTTTTGTGCCTGTAATAAAGTTAACTGCATGACTGCGAATGTTGTCATTACCGAGAGTGAAGAAGGAGCGAGTAAGGAATCTGTTTGTCTCCGCAGTTTTATGACTTTGTATGAGATCCCCGACTCAGTCGTTCCTCCCTCTCGGGGATGACGGAGAATTTCGACGAGTTAATTCAGGTGAATCTTGAGAATACTGGTGAAAGTGTCTACGTGAAACGCACTCAATAAGTTTTGAGCACATACCCCGTTTCCCTAAAGCGAGGGACGTATATGGACTCCCCTAGTATTGCAAGGAAACGAGTAAAGGTACGCAAGTGCACGTATATTCGGTTTCTTTATGGGGAGCTACCCCGAACCTCTATGGCTTAATCCACTCAGCAAAAGTTCTTATCGAGCGTGTGGTGTATTATCACCTTCGTCCCTCTCAGAGTTTCTTTTGCTTGCTATGCTTACTCTTTACCATAATTTACTTGCTTACATGGGGGGATTGATGTCTCCCTTAACCTTATAAAATCAACTGTTAAGCGATTAACGTCTCATTATAAGATTGATTGCTTTTCAGCATGGCACAAGCCATTCTGATCGTTTTGTTCGCAAGGGCGACAACCACTTGGTTAAACGACTTTCTTTCTAATAAGTTTCGTATCCAGCAACTTAAGCGATCTTCTTTATCTCGGATATTCGCTACCACCGCTCTTGCTCCATGAACGACAAGAGAGCGTAAGGTTTTATCACCTGATTTACTTATTCCGTGGTTTTTGTTCTTACCACCACTGCCAGTATGAGCCGGAACTAAACCTAAGCTCGCACTAGCTCCTCGACCATTTCTATAGGCCGAAGCGTCACCTAGACGGGAAAAAATGGCACTTGCAATCACCCAACGTACACCTCGTAAAGTGATTAATAACTGGCAAGCGGGTATTTGCTTTGCAAAGTCTATAAGTTGCGATTCAACTCTCTCGATAGGCTCATCAAGATTTAGTAGCTGAGCATGTAATTCTCGGAGAACGAATCGAGTTGTCGGTGTTAATTCATTCTCCATATCTTCGATAACGAAAGGGAGCAGTTCTCGCAGTTTATTGGCTCCTTGTGGGAAGGTAATGCCACATTCCGCTGCATAGCCACGGATACGTAGACTTACTGCCGTGCGTTGTTTTATATAGCTTTGTCTTAAACTCAGCAGCATTGCGATATCTTGCTGCTCCGGTGTTTTTACAGGTACAGCATGAATATCGGAGCGTAAGGAAGCTTCGTAAATCGCGATAGCATCATTAGCATCGTTCTTATTACCACTGCGATACGGCTTCACTTTTTGGGGAGGTATCATTTTGACGGTATGACCACGGCTTTGAAACGTTCGTCCCCAATAATGAGATGCTGCACAGGCCTCTATGCAAATGGTCGCGCCAGGGTGTTGGCTGATGACCGTTAGCATTTTCTTTTTAGACATAGCTTGGTTCAACTTACGCTTGCCATGGCGGTTAAATACCGCGACTTGAAAGACGGATTTGGCTAAATCAATCGAGATTGTGTTAAATTTATTCATGGTATGGGCTCCTGTTTTGGTTCGCACCTGTAACTTTAGCTGACGCTGTCAGTTGAGGTGGGGAGTCCATACCATTGAGCGTAGTAGGGAATCTCATGTTCAGGGGTAATAGTGGGAAAAATGGTTGGAAATAGGTGCGCTCTACACAGTGCAAAGCGCAAATTGATTTCAGCTGGTGGAATGCTTAAGTAAGATTAAACAAACGCTTAAAGCGATGAACAAAACCTGATGGTTTGTTCTCAGCTTGATAGAGGTTCAAGCCATCATAAAAGCTGCCCATGAACTCGACTCGAATCTCGTCATCAGTATTTCTCGAAAGGCGAGACAGTAATGTTGCGGTCGCAGCAGCATGATCATTGGCTAGGCTGTAATCCATTCCTAGTCGTCCTTGAATGAACAACCACAAATGCGTGACTAGTTTTAACTGTTGGGCGTTAGAGTTTTGAAACTTGTCGCTATGTTCAGTGCCCACTGTATTATCGAATACATTTTGCATCGCCTCATTCGCTTCTTTATTACTTTCAAAGCGATAGCTTGCATCGATATGTACTTTAGTTAGCAGACCAAGCAACGTCTGACGTGCAGAGTTGTCCGGTTTGTTCTCGCAAGCGTGTTTAAACAGGGCATGATTTTCGTCAATAAAAGACGTTAGCTCTTTCTCAAAACCTGTCGCAATCGCAGTTACTGAGTCTAAGCCAGACTCCTTCAAACAAACGTGAAGTCTGGTTTTAGCTTGTTGGTTTGCTTCAAGCTTTTGCTGATTACTGGTTGGAAGCTCAGTCATTACTCTGCAGCTCTTCCCATGTGACTTCTGCTGATTGTGTATCGCTATTAACGAAAGCAGAGTTGCCTGTCAGCATGACAGAAAGATCCATCGTGCGTTGTGTCATCGCTGCAAGCTGCTCAATACCATCGTTGTCTAGACGAACGATTTGAGCTTTTAGATAACCGAATTTGCCTTTGTTCTGTTCCCACCAAACATTTGATTTAGTGTTGAAGCTGAATACGCGAACTGATTTCGATAGACGAGTTGCCTTCTTAACACGCTCTGGATCGGGTTCGCCGACATCAACCCATTCTACGATTTGATCATCTAACGACTTCTGCCATAAATCGGGCTCTTCAATGCTAGACAACCCTTTGGTGAACTCAAGTTCAGGAGAGGCATTGATACAGAAAGCCATGATTCGAGCCATCATTCGCTGTTCTGTTTCCGAAGGGTGTTGTGCAACCGTTAGATTAAAAGAGTCGTAATAGTCGCGATTCATATCAGTTAAAGAGATACGAAACTTATAGATTGTCGGTTTAAGAGCCATTGAGAGGGTGTCTTAGGTAGAAATAGTGAAGGGGAATATTACCTTAAATCTCTGAATAGCGGGTAAAAAAATAGCCAGCAGAGGCTGGCTATTTTTAGAAAGCTTTAAAATACTAAATTAAAGTACTTTGATGCTGTCAGCTTGTGGGCCTTTTTGACCTTGAGATACTACGAACTCAACTTTTTGGCCTTCAGCAAGAGTTTTGAAACCTTCGCCAGTGATTGCAGAGAAGTGTGCGAATACGTCTGGACCGTTTTCTTGTTGAATGAAACCGAAGCCTTTAGTTTCGTTGAACCATTTTACTGTACCAGTAACTGTGTTAGACATGATGTTATCCCTAAAATTAATTTTTATAGTGAGCCAATTGTGGCACTGATAGCGTGGAAAAGTTTATTGCTATTGCGTACAACACAACGGGGTTACTAGTAATCCAACGAAATGTTTATATACAAAGAACTTTCTTTCTAGCCGAAATGGAGTCTAAATCAAATCAGGGGATAGTCAATCGAATCCATAGTGAAAGGTTGCAGAAACTTGGGGGTAGTCAAACTTTGCATTCCTTAAATATCATGGAGTTACAGTTGTATGGTGATTTCTTGTCGTTTTTGTGAAAAACCTAGGTGAATTTGATGACAAAATTAGAGTGGTTGCACTGTTTTTGCACATTCTACTTTGTGACAAGAAAGCCGTTAAATTGACTTGAGGGCCTGTATTTAACGGCTTTATTTATAATAATCATTATCAAATATCGTCTGTTTGTATCTGTGTCGCCACTACTTTTTCAAGCGGTATAGATTACCATTATCGGTGCTGAAGAAGATGTCTCCGTTTGGTGAAGTTTCGATGTCTCTTATCCTTTCGCCTAAGTCCTCTAAAATGCGTTCTTCCTCGATTGCCTCACCTTGCCCGTTAACTGTGACGATATTGATGTGGGTAAGTTTTAGTGCCCCTGCCAACAGCTTGCCTTGTAATTCTGGGTACTTGTTACCTTGGTAGACGATCAAACTGCCCGGAGCGATTGAAGGAACATAGACCTTTTTAGGCGCTTCTATGCCTTCTTTGGTTTCAGATTCGCCAACGCTGATAGGGCCCCAATACTCCTTACCGTGTGATGTGACTGGCCATCCGTAGTTAGCTCCTGCTTTTATTAAGTTAATTTCATCACCGCCACGCGGACCGTGTTCTATAGACCAAAGCTTTTGACTTGGGAAATCATAGAAAAGCCCTTGCGGGTTGCGGTGACCGAAACTCCAAATCTCGTCGAGAACCTTGTCGTTATTTATGAAAGGGTTGTCGCTTGGCGTGCTTCCATCGGCATTCAGTCGTAATATTGATCCGGCGTGAGTCATAGTGTCTTGGCCGTTGTCTCGATCACCTCGATCACCGATTGAAAAATACAGGTGGCTATCATCAAAGGTGATACGGCTACCAAAGTGACGTCCTGTGTCCGTTCTGGATTTAGATACAAACACGTCTGTCCAATTGGTGACTTCATTATTGCTGTAATTAGCAGAAGCCAGTGTCGTTACGCCTTCACCATCGACGTCTTGACTGTAAGTGACGTAAAACTTTCCGTTTTCAAAAGGGGAGAGTGCGATATCCAATAATCCACCTTGGCCTTTCGCCCATACATTGGGCAGCCTGAACAGTGTGTTTTGATCGCCTGTTTTTAAATCGACATGTTTAATGACGCCTGCTTTCTCTGTGACTAACATGGACTTATCGTTGACATAAGCCAGTCCCCAAGGGATCACGAGTCCGTCGGTGATCTTCTCGGCTTGCCAGGCGAAGGCCGCCGTTGAGGCAATAGGACCGGACACAACAAGTGCCAAAGCAGAGCATAGAATGCGGTGATAAGTGTTCATTGAAGTCTCTTGATTTCATGAGGTGGTATTAGTGTAGCTTGTGTTGATTTAAGTTTAAGGAAACATTTACTCTGTTTTCACTCGTTATGCTGGTGAGTTATCCAAAGAATGAGTACCTCATTCACTTAACTTTGATTCTTCGGGTTACTCGCAGACAACGGCGACCTTTTCGCTTGCTGTTGTCTTAGCTGGAGCTGGATGATCGATCAGTCGGATAGGGGATTCATACAGTGCAGACAAAGCCTGTTCATCGAGTAACTTATCGGCGCTGCCTTCAAATGCAATCTGACCTTTCTTCAGAGCAACGATGTGCGTCGCGTAGCGCAGTGCAAGGTTCAAGTCGTGCAGAATCACGATAACGCCAACGTTTTCATTTTTGTTCAGTTCAGACAATAAACTCATCAGTTGGAATTGGTGATGAACATCCAATGCAGAAGTCGGTTCATCAAGGATCAATACCGGTGACTGTTGAGCCAGCAACATAGAGACCCACGCTCGTTGACGTTCACCACCAGATAAGTCATCCGCTAATGCTTGTGAGAATTCAGTAACACCGGTTCTTTCCATTGCTTGTCGGATGATCGACTTATCTTCTGAATTCCAACGACCAAACGCGCCTCGCCAAGGAAAACGTCCTAAACGAACCAATTCTTCGACCGTTAAGCCTGCCGAAGCAGGGAGCTTTTGAGGTAAATACGCAATCTTCTTGGCTAAGTCTTTGCTTTTGAAAGAAGAGATAGAAGTGCCATCCAGCTTTACTATGCCGTGATCCGGTGCCATTTGACCTGAGAGCAAGTTAACCAGTGTCGATTTACCAGAACCATTGTGACCAAGAACGACCGTAAGTTCATTTGTTGGAATAGAAAGCTCGTCAATTGAGAGAATAGTGCGTTCGTCACGAACCATTTTTATATTTGAAAGCTGAAACATGTCAGTCCTGGATTTTAAGATTAAGTGATGGTGTTAAGCGGTTTTCTTATTGGCTGGGTGTCTAGGGCAATCGTCACAATATTTTCTAGAGTCACACTTGTAGACTAAGCAACAGCTGACTCTAATCAGTTTAAGCATTCCTGAATCGGCATCGACCTTGAGGCTGTCTAAGTGACTTTCAGGTAATTGGCATGCTTCTAACCAAAGCTTAGCTTGTGCTGTGATGTAGTCGTTGGTCAGGCTCGGTTCATGCTGCTGCAATTTGATCAAACTGCCTAACAGTAGATCCGCCAGCAAATGGTTAGTAAAACCAGGGCGGATGCGTGTCCATTCACTTATTTGGCTGCGATAAAACTCAGTGAGTGCAAGTATGGCTTCGCCAGCTTTAGGTATCAACTCCTCAGGTGAACCGTGTTGATGGTCACCATTGAAGAAGCGATACCCTGTCACAAACTCTTTGTACCTAAACTGACCGATATTCTTGATATCTGGCAATGAGTGAAGGCCGTAGATAGATACGAAGGTCACATAGATAGGCTGCCAGCAAACTAGATCCCAAGTTCGCGTCAACCAATACGCTTTTCCTGCTTCAGAATGATTTTCCGCTAAGCCATCGTAAACGCGTTTGATCTCGATATGGCTTTTATCGTTTGTCATTGCGATGCTTTTGCTGCTCAGAGAGCCATAACTTCCACTTAGATAAGGCGTTATTTGTTTTGAGTAAGCGAAGATTTTCTGGTGCAGGGAGGGGGCTCTGCGACGAGTGGCAATATTGTGCAGCTGGGAAAGCATTTTAAACCATTAAATGAGAATCAGTTGCGTTATCATAGCGAACCTCATTGACGATAACCATACAAAATGGTGCATCTCTTCAGAGAACTCTTGGTTTGAAAAATTTATAAATTGAATGCGCCTTGGCCATTATTAAGTGATAAAAGTCGCTTTAAATGTTAAAAAGTATTCCTGTATAGACTTAATTGTTACCACTATCGAGATTATAAAAGCGTGACTATGAACACTCCTGCATTTGACCGTATCAGCCGCGTATTGGCTTATATCCATGCGAACCTTAGTTCGGCACTATCGCTAGAAGATATTGCGAAACAGAGCTGTTGGTCTCGCTGGCAGCTGCAAAGAGTGTTTCAAGCGGAAACAGGGCTTACTGTGGCCAACTATGTGAGAGAACTAAAGTTAAGTCAGGCGGCTGAAGAGTTGCTTGATGGGAAAGAGCGTGTCATTGATGTTGCACTTGGTCTTGGGTTCAATTCAGAGATTAGCTTTAGTCGTTCGTTTAAACAGATGTTTGGGGCAAGCCCAAGCCAATATAGAAAAGCGGGCAAAAGAGTAGGGCTAAGAAAGCCGATACAAGTGTCTGAAACTGTCAGCGCAGAAGAAAAAGGCGCTCTGAGTTTTGTTGAAGTTCGTATTGACGAAAGAGAGTCTTTCCTTGTTAAAGGCATAACATCAGAAATCAGCGGCTTGTTTTCGCTGACGCAAGATTTTGCACAAAAAGTCCCTCAGTTATGGTCACGCTTGGAAAGAGAGGTGAGTTTGCCCGATGACAACGCACTGCAGTTTATTGGTGTTATCGATCTCACTCAGTCATGCTTCGACGGGACTAACATTCATTATTGGGCAGGTGTCGAGCTTGATGACGAAGTTTCAATTCCGCAACTACCAAGTCTAATTTCTGAAAAGTTAAAAGTGCTGACTATCCCCAAGCAAACCTATGCCGTGGTGAAGCATTGCGGGCCTATAGAGAACCTGCGATATACCTTGAGTTGGTTTGTTCTTAATTGGTTACCGAGTTCGGGTTATCGCGGTGTCGATGGCTATGAACTCGAAGTGTACCCATTTGGCTATCAAGCTCACGCCTCTGACGCTGAGATGGAGTATTGGGTTCCTATTATTAAATCGTAGTCATATCCTCGTCATTCCCTTCCTAGCAGAGCTTTGCTACTGATAAGGTAAATTGTGCTTTTAATCAGCAATTGACCTGATTCCATTGAAAATAGGCCAAGTTCTTTGTGAGTTTGCACCAAATTGTTAATTATCCCATTCATAGATACATACAATGCAAATGAGATTTATTATTATTTATATTAAGCATTGGTACCGAGGGAATCATGACCACTCACACTCGTTTTAAGTATTCATCACTTGCAGTTGCATTGCTCACTGCATTTTCAGCGCAAGCGTTGGCGGAAGAAACCGTTACAGCGGCAGATTCGAATGTAGAAACTGTCACAATTATGGGCAAAGCGTATCGTAATACCGCGACTAAGTCGGCACTTGAGCCAGAAGAAACGCCTCAAGGTATTACCGTTATTGATGAAGAACAGTTAGAGCAACGTGGCGTTCAATCTCTGAATCAAGCCCTTCGTTATGCTCCGGGTGTTGTAACCGAGCAGAAGGGCGCATCAGTAACCATGTACGATACGTTCTCGATTCGTGGCTTTAGTAATAACCAAAGCTACTACGATGGTTTGGTACTTCCGTTCCTTACTGGTTGGAACTTACAACCTCAAATAGACCCTATTGCGATTCAGCAAGTTGAAGTGTTTAAAGGCCCTACGTCTGTGTTGTATGGAGCTATGCCACCGGGTGGTATGGTCAACATGATTGCAAAGACGCCGCAAGAAGACGGGGCTACAAAAGTAGGAGTATCTACTGGCTCAAGAAATCTTATGGAAGCGTCAATTGATACAACAGGTCAATTGGGGGACAGTGATTTTGCATATCGTTTAGTTGCTCTCGCTCGTAAACAAGACAGCCAAGTCGATAACGCAGAAGAAGAGCGTTATGTGATTGCTCCATCGTTAGATTGGCAGGTCTCTGATAGAACACTTATTAACTTCAATCTTTACTATCAGAATGATCCGTCGATGGGTACTAACTCTGCAATGCCGCTTGAAGTGCTGAAGGCAAGTGATCCATCTGTGTCCATGGGCGACAAGAACTGGAGTACCTTTGAACGTGAAGTCTTGATGTTAGGCTACAAGATCAATCATCAAATAAACGATAATTGGACTTTCCTTCAGAACGCTCGTTATACCGATGCGTCTCTGTATCAGGAGAATACTTACCACACCGCGACTAATTTCAATCCAGCTACAGGCAGTTTAATCCGAAATGCTTACAGTACAGATGAGGATTCACAGAGCTTTGTTATCGATAACCAAGTTTCAGGCCGCGTCGAAATTAGTGGCTTAGAGCATAATTTACTATTCGGTGTCGACTACCTAAAGCTAACAGGTGATTCTCTGTACAAAGAATTCACTGCGAATGCGGGCTTCTATGGGTTTGATGCTTACAATCCGAAAACTGACCTTTTGGATAAAAGTCAGCTTCAAGAGAACTACCGTGAATCTCACGACATTACGACCGAGCAGCTAGGACTATATTTCCAAGACCAAGTACGCTACGACGCGCTTGTTCTACTTGCTGGTGGTCGTTACGACATGTTCAAGGCGAGCGATGATAAAAATAGCTCTTACCCAACTTATGATGGAAAAGAAGAAGCTGAACATAACCAGTTCTCTTATCGTGTAGGTGCCTTGTATGAGCTAGATAATGGTATTTCTCCGTTTGTAAGTTACGCGACGAGCTTTGAGCCAGCGGCAGGTACTGATATTAATGGCAACTCTTTAAAACCTCAGCTAGGTGAACAGGTCGAGCTGGGTATTAAATACTTGTCTCCAGATATGTCGCAACAGGTTACGGCTTCCTATTTCCATATTACTAAGAAAGACTCAATTGCTGCTGATCCATCAGATCCTACATACCGTTCTAAGATTCAGCTAGGCGAGGTGCGCTCGCAAGGTTTGGAGCTTGAAGGCCGATGGTTTGTCACGGAAGATTGGGATGTGAACGCGAGCTATACATACGTCGATATGGAAGTAACGGAAGATGCAAACCCTGACCTTGAAGGAACGACACCAATCTACGTACCTACACACGCTGCGAATTTGTGGAGTAATTACTATGTGTACGGTGGTGCTTTAGCAGGTACGCGTTGGAGTGCTGGCGCTCGTTACATGGGTGACATGGAGATGGATGCAACCAATACTCAAGGGAAAGTGCCGTCTTACACTGTCGTTGATATCTCTATGGGTTACGACTTAGGTGAGGCAAGCGACACACTATCTGGTGCAACGGCTAATTTGATGGTTAACAACCTGTTTAATGAAGAGTACTACACCTGTTACGACCAATCGAACTGTTGGTTCGGTGCTGAGCAGTCTGTAGAGCTCAGCGTTAACTACGAGTTCTAATTCATTTGAATACATAAATCTAAGCAGCCTGTGTAGGCTGCTTTTGTCGTTAAATAAACAATTAAAAAGTGACAGTGATTATATGAAAGCCAACTATTTTACTTCTCGTTTTCCTAAAGTGAGTTCGTTCATTGTCTCATTGAGCTTGTTGTTATCAGCTCAAGCGATGGCCAACTTTCAAGTTGAAGACAGTGAGGGTGTTAAAACCCTTGAAGTTCAGCCTGTTAGAGTGGCTGCGCTGAACTGGGACATTGCTGAACAAGTGATTGAACTCGGTGTAACACCAGTGGCAGTGCCTGATATCGCTGGCTATACAGATTGGGTTGTTCAACCTGCGATTCCAGAAGGCGTGGCCGATATTGGCACTCGAACTGAGCCTAATTTCTCTGCTTTGAAGAAGCTAAACCCTGATGTGATTCTTATCGCTTCTCCTCAGAAAGATCTTCAGGAACCACTTTCTGAAATTGCGCCCGTGCTTTACTACCAGACGTACAGTGAACAGCATAGCAATGCGGCGGCGGCTATCGATAACTTCAAGAAGATAGGCCAATTGCTTGGTAAAGAAGAGCAAGCGAACGACAAACTGGCTGCGATGGACGAACGTCTTGAGGTTTTAAAAGCTGAACTAGATAAAGCGTATCCGGGCGACAAGCCGAAAGTGACCTCTTTCCGTTTTGCGAGCACGACTTCGGTTTACATATACGGTGATAACTCGATTCCGCAATATGCGCTTGAGCAGCTAGGCTTTGAAAATGCGATGGATCTTCCTGCGAGTCAGTGGGGCATCAGTCAAAAGCGTATGACCGAGCTTAAGAATGTTAAGGGTGGTATTGCGCTTTACTTCGAACCTTTCCCATATCAAGACAAGTTAGATCGTTCTCCGGTTTGGAAGAGCATGCCTTTCGTTCGTAATGGTCAATTTAGCCCTGTAGCAGCAAGTTGGAGCTACGGCGGTGCTATGTCGATTTTGTATAACGCAGAAGCGATGGCGCAATCGTTGTTGACGTTAGCGGAGCAGTAATGAAATCCAGTGGTTTGATGATGGGGGCGGTGTTATTTATCGCCGCCCTTATTCATTTATGGTTAGGCCAGTCTGAATTTGGCCCTATCGGTGAGTTGTTTCAGCAAGTCTCACAGATCAGTGACATCGTTACATTCAATAAAATGGTCGACGATTCATTCGAGTTGATGGCATTAATTTATGTCAACTTTCCTCGTTTAGTGATGGCGATTTTGGTTGGTGGAACACTTGGCACTATCGGTAGTTTGTTCCAACAGTTAACGCAGAACCGCATGATGTCTCCACTTACACTCGGTACATCATCAGGGGCGTGGCTTGGTCTGGTCATTCTGAACGTGGTCGCGCCAATGTTGGTTGCTCAATATTCGGTTTGGTTTGCGCTGATAGGCGCGCTGCTTGCTATGGGTCTGATTGTCTCCATTGTTGGCATTAAAAATATGAGCGGTTTACCGATTGTATTGGCGGGTATGGCGGTCAACTTATTGCTAGGGGCATTTGCAACGGCGATTATTCTACTCAACGACCAGTACGCACAGAATCTGTTTGTATGGGGAGCGGGCGACCTAGGGCAAAATGGCTGGGAACAAGTGCTTTGGTTGATGCCTAAGCTGTTGCCGATTTTTGCCATATTCTTCTTAGCTCCGCGAGTTCTGACTTTGCTTTCCATCGGCACTGAAGGGGCTGCGGCGCGCGGGCTCAATATTGGCACGACCTTCTTTGTGCTAATGGCAATCGGCGTTTGGTTGGTTTCAGTGTCGATTACCTCAGTGGGCGTGATCAGCTTTATCGGCTTGATTGCTCCGAACATCGCTAGGCATCTAGGTTTTCTAAAGGCTAAATCTGAACTCATCGCGAGTTGTGTATTAGGCGCGCTATTACTTTGTGTCACCGACAGCTTGGCGATCTTCTTGGCGCAATGGTCTTTGGACATGATTCCAACAGGGACGGCAACCGCAGTGATTGGTGCTCCTGCGTTGATCATTATTGCGAGAAAGCAAATGTCTGCTCAAGATCAGTTGTTTTTCTCAATGCCTAAAGGTCCGAAGTCTATTTCATCTTTGGCTTACTTCTTGTTGGGCACAATGATTTTCGGGTTGTTGGCGTTGAGTGCATTGTCACAGCCTTCTTCTGATATGGGCTACTTTGTTATCCCAGACGCATTTGAATGGTCTATTCGTTGGCCGAGAATGTTAACCGCGATATTCGCTGGTGGCGGCTTAGCGGTGGCGGGTGTGATTTTACAAAGATTGGTCTACAACCCGCTCGCAAGCCCAGACATTCTTGGTGTGTCGGCGGGTGCAGTTCTGGCGTTGATTTTCAGTAGCTTATTCATGGGCTATTCGATTCACTCACTAAGCCCGTGGGTTGCATTTTTAGGTAGTGCGATTGCGCTTTGTTTATTGCTGTTCCTTGGCAAGAAGCATCAGTTTGCTCCGTCTATTCTAATTCTGACAGGTATCTCGCTGACCGCGGTATTGGAAGCTTTGGTGCAATTCTCTTTAACACGAGTGGGTGAGGGGAAATACACATTATTGGCTTGGTTAGCAGGGTCTACCTACCGTGTGGAGCCTGAGTCTGCCACTATAATGGCTGTCGTGATAACGGCTTGTATTGGTGTTGCTCTGCTGTTGAGTCGTTGGGTGACCTTAATTGCGACTGGACGACAGTTCGCGAGTGCCAGAGGGCTGAACATCAACATCGCTTACGTGGCTCTGTTGTGTATTGTCGCGGTGTTATGTTCGATGGTCACAACCACCATGGGGCCGGTCGCCTTTGTTGGTCTATTGGCTCCACATATCGCGGTGATGGTTGGTGCTCGTTTGGTTCGTGAACAGATCATTCTATCGTTTTTGATTGGTGCGGCATTGATGTTATTTGCTGATTGGTTAGGGCAAGTGGTGGTGTTCCCAGCGCAACTTGCGGCAGGGACGTTAGTTTCCATTATTGGTGGCAGTTATTTCATATTCTTATTACTGAAATCTCGAACAGCATAGGTTCTGCTAATGTCCTAAAACCACTGGTAATCAAAGCTATTGGCAACCAAAGCTACGAATAAAAAGCAGTGAATGGAGCGATCCATCACTGCTTTTTTTGTAGGAGTCGTTTGTGTAAAGGGGAGGAGTTAAGCAACGCAGGTCTCGCTTCTTAATGTGCAAGTTTGGCATATGTTAATAAAATGTATAATCTAAAGGTCTGACCACTGATAAGGTAGCCGCCATGCCAAACCTCGATCGTATTACTTGTTCTATCGATGAAAACCAAATTGCGACGGTTGTGTTGAATCGACCCGATAAGCTCAATGCTATTGATATGGCAATGTTCCAAGGCGTGAATAACATGGTGACTCAGCTGAAAAAGAACACTGAGATTCGTGCTGTAATAGTGAAGGGCGAGGGGCCTGATTTTTGTTCAGGGCTTGATGTTAAGTCCCTTTTAACCAGTAAATCTGGGGCGATGAAGCTGTTGTTTAAATGGTTACCGACATTGCCTAATGCTGCACAACGTTTTTCATTGGGTTGGCGAGATATTCCATGCCCTGTCATTTTTGCGATTCATGGTCGTTGTTGGGGAGGTGGTCTGCAATTAGTCAGTGGTGGTGATTTTAGGATTGCTAGCCCTGATGCGAACTTCTCAATATTGGAAGCAAAGTGGGGCTTGATTCCTGATATGGGAGGCGCCATCGCATTTCGAGAGCTGATGCGAAAAGATCACACCCTAGAAATGGCGATGACGGCCAAAGTGATCGACTGCGAAACCGCGAAAGAATATGGATTGGTGACCAAGATTGCCGAAGACCCTTACGCTGAAGCTTATGCTTTGGCTCTGGAATGTGCGAATCGGTCGCCAGATGTTGTCGCTGCTAATAAGAAACTCTATAACAAGACTTGGTGGTCAAGCCCAGGCATGGCTGTGTTCTACGAGACTTGGTATCAGATAAAGGTCGCTTTGGGTAAGAACCGAGCGATTGCTGCTCAACGTGAAATTCATCGAGATAACCCACGACCATACGTCGCCAGAAAGTTTAAATAGCGTTTGTACAGGAATAATGGATATTCCCTTTGTTTATGAGGCTTTGCGGTAACCTTAGAACAATTTAATGTCTAAGGCTAAATGAGCAATCTGATGAACAAAACTTTTACTTACTCTATAGCTGCCACCGCAATTTTTACTAGCTTAAATGCTTTCGCAAGTGGCCTGTTTTTGCAAGAAGCTGTCGTTGCCAATGCTGGTACTACTGGTGCTGGTGACGGTGTTTATACTCGCTCTGCTGCTGCGATGTGGACTAACCCTGCCACTATGTCTCACATGGGCGAGAGCAAAACGACCATCAACACCATGGCGTTTGATCTTGAGATGAAATATCAAGACAACGATGGTAATCCAGACGGCAAAGCTCATTCAGTCATGCCTTCATTTGGTGCCTTCCATGCTCACCAAGTCACAGACAAATTACACCTTGGTATTGCGCTGGGTGCTGTTGGTGGTTCAAGCCTTGATTACGGCAGTGATTGGGCGGGTGCTGCACTTCTAGAAGACATTACCCTGACCGCAATGCAAGTGAACCCATCACTGAGTTATAAGCTTAATGATCAGTGGTCAGTGGGTGCTGGCGTTCAATTGAGTTGGGCTGCATTCGAGCAGTCGACTTCTGGGTTTACAGCTAAGCAAGATACTGATTGGGCTTACGGGTATAACCTAGGTGTAATGTACACGCCTACAGATAAACTCAAGTTAGGTGCCAGTTATCGCTCTAAGCTAGAACACGAGTTTAATAACGAAGTGAAAGGCTTAGGTAATGTTGCTAACTCTTTGTCTACAGATATTGCTCTTCCTGAAATCATTGACTTCAGTGCAAGTTATGCATTGAATTCTCAACTTGATCTCTTGGCAAGCGTTCAATTCCACCGCTGGAGTGCTTGGGACGAAACGGTATTAGATTTCGGAGCAACTGACTTAGGCGGCGTTCCAATCGAACGTGATTGGGATGATGTATGGAAGTTTGCAGTAGGGGCGGATTACCAACTTAACTCTGATTGGCGCTTAAAAGCAGGCTTCTCTTACGAAACGTCACCACAAGACGATCCTTCAATGCAATGGGTTGACCTTCCAGTGGGCGAGCAATACCGCTACTCGGTAGGAGCATCTACCTATTGGGATGATATCTTAATTGACGTTTTCTATGAATACGCAGATTTAGGTTCAGTTGATATGAACCGAAACTTGGCAGGTTCACAGGTGAACTTGTTGAATGGTTCTTTCGATGGCCGCATTCACTTTGTTGGCGTTAGCGCGACATTCTAATGACATTACGTAATTTATTAATTGTTACTTCGGTAATACTGGGTTCAACGGATGCTTTGGCTGAAGAGAAGCATCCTGATGATCCGACTAAAATCGTAACCAAAGCGGGCGTTGCTTATAACGAAGAACTTAAGTTCTCGGGCTCTATCGGGCTTGATGAAGCGCGAATGATCAATGCTCGTGTCAATGCTGATGGCGAAGAGTGGCGAGTGGGTGGTTCATGGCTATTGCCTTTGGGCATCGTCAATTTCAACTTTAGCCGCTCTGAATACGACAACGATGCTTATAAGAATAACTACAGTATCGGGACGTTTATACCACTGAGTTATTTCGACATTGAGCCGTTCGGATGGCAAATCTTCCCTATGGCTGGTTACAGTTATAATGATGGCGAAGTGGCCGTGTTCGATGATGATAATGTTGGTTCTGACTATGTATTGATGCCGAGTTCAACACACGGTGGCTACATTGGGGCGTTTGGTTTAAAAACGATCACTGATGAATGGTCTATCATGGGCTTCGGTGGCGGTTCAATGGGGTCTGATGATTACTCCGGCTATTGGGCTGGCGTCGGCGCAAGCTACAAATTGAGTGATGCTCAATCATTCAACTTCTTCACTATTTTTGCTGAGGACGATTTCGGTGAAAATAACAGTGTCGGTGCATCTTATACCTACGAGTTTAAATAGCTTTTCTGCGTATTGTCTTAAATAGTTAGAACTGAGAGTAGGCTTACCGATTGGGTGAGCCTATTCTTAGAATCTATCCTAATCCTATCTTTGTGAGCAATAGTTGCCTGTTTCTTATATGAGAGTGCCGCTCTCTTAATCTAGATTAAGTTTTGCCTGCCATATTCTCTGTAGTATCCGCCAGAATCAGTGCCCATGCGTAATGGGTAACTCGCTTAACACGATTTTGAGAGGAAGACACTTGAGCACTTTGTTTACAGAAACCCACATTGGCAAGATGACACTAAAGAACCGTTTCATGAGAAGCGCGACGTGGGAAAATATGGCCACCGAAGATGGTCATATGACAGATAAACTTTACGCTATCTATGAAGAGTTGGCTCAAGGTGAAGTCGGCTTGATCGTGACGGGTTACGCGAACATCGTTGAAGAAGAAAAGCCGAATGCGGGCATGATGGGGATGTATAACGATTCATTCATTGAAGAGTATCAGAAGCTGACTCAACTTGTGCACGACAACGACTCTAAAATCGTGATGCAATTGGCTTATGGTGGCACGAAAACCACGTATAACCTTGGCGAGCGAGTGATCTATGCACCGAGTGAAGTTCCAGAAAAAGGGACACAGACACTGGGTAAAGCAATGACCAAAGAGGATATTGATTACATCGTTGATGCCTTTGCCAAAGCGTCACTAAGAGCGAAGCAAGCGGGTTTTGATGGTGTTGAGGTTCATGCTGCTCATACCTATCTGATTAACCAGTTCTTAAGTCCTTATTACAACCAGCGTGAGGACGAATACGGCGGTAGCTTAGAAAATCGCATGAGATTTTTGCTAGAGATCTACACGGCAACGCGCAAGCTAGTTGGCGACGATTTCCCAATCTTGGTTAAGCTGACCGCTTCTGAGTTTTTTGAGGGCGGCGTGACCTTCGATGAAACGCGTTTGGTGTGTAAAAAGCTTGAAGAAGTAGGCGTTGATGGCATTGTCGTATCAGGTAATATTCATGGCAAGGCAGATACTATGATTGGCGAGTCGCACGATGGTTTTACTATTCAAGCTGAAGGCTACTTCCACGAATATGGTCATGCGATCAGCCAAGACGTTAATATCCCAGTTATCACGGTTGGTGGTCTAACGGATTTTGATGCTATCGAAGCGATTGCAAACAACACAGGTATTGAATATTTCGCGCTTTCAAGGCCGCTGCTTTCTGAACCACATTTGGTAAAGCGTTGGAAAGAAGGGGACAGAAGCCCTGTTGAGTGCGAAAGATGTTCAAAATGCCGAACTAAGCGTGGCAACTTCTGTGTCGTGAATAAAGACAGAAAAGTACAGCTTGCTCGTATGTAATCGCTGAACCTAGCTCCAAGCGTGAGCCGAAATTTATAGCCGAGCCTATGTTTGAGCCTGTGTAATCGCACAGGCTCTATTCATTCCGTATTCTATGAAACGAAATTTGAAACCTTATTAATCACATCTGACTGTCAAATGGGTGCGATTAAACAGATACACTACACCTGTAAATTATCCAACCAAGTTATCGATAAAAACTGAGCAAACTTTGAAACTACTTCCTCTTCTTAAGCAACCTCGAATCCACTGACGCCTCTTTAGTTTTAGCGGCATTGCTATGATTTAAGCGTGATACTCACTATTTATCCCGGTGAACCCTGTGTTTATGGGGTGCTAGTTTGTGCACCTTGGATTTGCATCGTCGAACATTTTGATAGTTAACGAATAAAACTAAATAGATCATTCAGAGGTAAAAATGCAAAAGAAGCATTGGTCCAAATTCGAGTTGTTGCATGAAGTCGTAACCAACCCCAATATTCATGTAAAAGGTCAACACAGTTATTACAGCGATTGTTGGGACAACGGGTTTGAGCGTTCAGTCGTCCGTTATCTGCACGGTGACGAAGTCAGCCGTCAGTGGGAGCCTCGATGGGAAATCGACGAACTCTATATCGGTGATTATGTCTGCATTGGCGCAGAGGTTGTGATTTTAATGGGTGGCAACCATACGCACAGAATTGATTGGTTTTCGCTGTATCCATTTATGGATGTTATCGACGATGCCTACATTGGCAAAGGCGATACTCACATTGAAGATGGGGTGTGGTTAGGCATGCGAGCGATGGTGATGCCCGGTGTGACGATTGGCGAAGGCGCCGTGGTTGCAGCGAATAGCGTTGTGACAAAAGACGTCGCACCCTACAGCATTGTTGGTGGCTCTCCAGCTAAAGTCGTCAAATACCGCTTTGATGAGTCCGTTATTGACGAGCTCATTTCATTCAAAATATACGAGTGGCCCTCAGATAAATTTGAAGCGCTGAAACCGTATTTATGTAACTCAGACTTTTCAAAATTAAAGCAGGCGATAACGGATTACGACAATTGTTTGTAAGGAGCACTTGTAACGAGCATTTGTAAGGTGCGTTTTTAAGGTACGGGTATAGCCACAGATTTTTGTAGAAAGATCTGTGTCATATTTATATTGAAAAACACGTTAAATCAGTTCGTTACCTTGCAATACTCAACATGGTGTACCAATCTTATTTCATAAGCATGGATAAGGATTGTGTATGCCCGCAAGTTCAATGAAAAACAAAGGGGTGGTGGGGAAAGTCCTACTGCCTTCTTTGCTCATAAATCTTCTCTCTCTCGCCGTTCCGCTAACGGTTTTACAAATTTACGATCGTATCTTACCTAACCAGAGTTATGGGACTGCCACTCTGTTATTAGCGGGTGCGACGTTGGCTGTCGCTATGGAAGCACTCATACGTTTTGTGCGTACTTGGCTTTTGTCTGCTGCGGCCAGTAATACCGAGAAAGCAACCTATCAAACCTTGGTGGAAAGGGTGACAACGGCTTCATCAGGCCATCTTCGCCACATTGGTGTTGGCGGCGTGGAAGAGGGGCTGGGCTCAGTATCAAAAGTCAAAGATTGGTATTCCGGTGGTGTGATTGCAGGCTTTATTGATTTGCCTTTTGCATTGATCTTCTTGGGCTTGGTGGCTTACATCGGCGGTGAGCTGGTGGCGATACCTTTGGCAGTTTGGCTGATTACTCTTGGAATCGTTTGGTTATCTTCTATTCGCGTTAAAAGCTTAAGTGAAGAAGCTTCCCAAGATGAGCAGGAGCGAAAAGCGTTCTTGATTTTGCTGAGCCAAACCATTCAAGGAATAAAACGTCAGGCCGTTGAGTCTCGAATCTTCAACCAGTTTAAATCCCTCAATAATGTTCGCTCTCAGTCTAAAGCGAGAGAAGAAGAACAGAACGCCTTCGCCCAAGAGTGTATTCAGCTTGCTGCATTAGCGACGTCAGTTTTACTCGTGATCACTGGCAGCTTATGGGTGTTGGATGGTCAGTTAACTACTGGTGGCTTGGCGGCATGTTCTATCTTATCTGGCAGAGCGGTTGCGCCTTTGAGTGCTCTGGTTGGGGTTAGAATCAAGCTTAATTCAATACACAGTGCCAATCAGGCAATAGAAAAATTGAGTGACTTGTCACTATCTGAGTTTTCAGATTCTGAACAACCTGAGACCCCTTTATCTGACTTTGAGACGCTGGAAATTAAGCAAGCGACCGTTGAAAGATACGGTGAACTCTCTCATGCAGATGTCACACTGAATAAAGGTGAGTTGGTATTGTTAGAGAGTGAGGATCGCCACACCAACAGTCATTTATTGTCGTCGATTGCAGGTATTGATGATCTAAAAGCGGGTGAGTGCTTCATTAACGGAGCTGCCGTTTCAATCGCATCGGTAAGCAACATTGCAGCCTACTGTGGCGTTAAAGGACAACTGGTATCGGGGACCATTCTTGATAACTTATGTGGCTTTGACCCTGAGAAAACGCAAAGTACCAGTGACTATGCTAAGCGTTTGGGTTTAACCAAAGAGATTACTCGATTACCCGATGGGCTCGAGACACAAATTGGCCATACGAGTGCTTCTTTGTTGAGTATGGGTAACGTGAAAATGCTCAATATCGCGGCTCAATTGGCAAGTGATAAACCCATAATCATGTTGGAAAGGCCGGATTCTTCACTTGATTTAGACGCCCTTGGGAATCTAGCTAAGGTGTTGGAAGAAGAAGTGACGGCAGGACGCACGATACTGATGGTGAGCTACCATTCGAAGCTTCGCGAATTTGCTAATCGAATCATTACAGTGGAAAGTCGAGCTATTACGGTCGACAGCGAGAGCAATCAGGAGGCCGTCGTATGAATCGTTTAGATATTGGTAACCCTTCAGGTACGAACAACCGTGCAGATACCAGCGCTCGACAAGAGGTGATGAACCATTTAGAAACCGAGAGCCTTTCCGTTCTTAAGCAATTGGAAGTTAATGCTAATATCCAGTTGTTCGCACATCAGTGGGTCGATGAAAATGGCATTGAATCAATCGACAATATGTTTGCCTTGTTCGACAGGCTTGCACTGCCTTATCGCTTGGTTGCCAACCTAGATGAAGTTGGTGAACATAAATTGGTCTTACTGGTACTTGGTGAACATGAGCTGGTCTCTGGTCATTTAGAATCCAAGCAATTTGTTGCCTTTAATGCCAATGACGACATCACCGATGTCCCTCAGTTTTGTATTGTTATCGAAGGGCCACCATTAGAGAAGGCCTCTCCTGATTGGGTTGGCGAAAGGTTACATGCGTTTCGTCCCATCATTCCTAAATTGTTGTTGGTCAGCTTTATCACTAACTTATTTGCGCTTGCTGTTCCCTTCATCACGATGTCGATTTATGACCATGTGATTGGCGGTGATGCAGGGCATGAGTTGCAAGGCATCGCTATTGGCGCGGCGTTGTTGTTTGTGATGATGGGTTGGTTGAGAACATTACGTAGCCGAGTGTTTGCTTCAGTTTCCAACCGAGTAAGTCGTGAGATTTCTCAATCCCTCGTGCAGCGTCTGCTTCGTAATAGCTATGCTCAAAATCAGCAAACAGCTTCTTCTAGTCAGCAAAACCAAGTGATGCTGTCGGAGCGTATTTCAGGTGTGCTATCGGGGCCATTAGGAAATGCGCTGTTTGACCTACCATTCATTCTTATTTTTGTACTTGCGATAGGTGTTTTAGGCGGATGGTTGGTACTGGTTCCAGTCGTCTCTTTAATCCTTTATTACTTGCTAGCAAAACGCTCGATACGCTCTAGCAGCAAGCGCTCTATGCAATCGACAGTGGCAGGTACGAATCGTCAAAACATGACTAATGAGCTGTCATCCAAGCTTGCCTTTATTCGCAGTGCTGGGTTTTCAGAGCACTGGATCCAACGTTTTCAAAAGGCCAATCTGCTTGCCTCTACAGTGACGTTCAATCAAGCAGTTCTGCAAAGTCGTTACACCTCTATTTATTACTTTATCGGAGTGGGCTCAACATTGGCTGTCATGGGCTTAGGTATTGGACTTATTTTCGAACAAGTGATGACACCCGGTGGTTTGATTGCTTCAATGATGTTGATATCTAAAGTGACGGGTCCCGCTCAGGTGTTGGCAAACAGTGCGATGCGTTTTAACAGCTTTAATCAATCCAAATTGCAAGTGAACCGTATCTTGTCTCAGCCGTCCGAGCGTGAATTCAGTTACCAGCATCACCCGTTACCTGTGGTAGCGCCTAACTTGAAATTAGACCAACTGACACTGCGTTATCCTAAACAGAGTCGCCCCGCTTTGAATGGTGTGAGCTTTGATATTGAAGCGGGTGAAATTGTTGCGATTACTGGCCCTTCAGGAAGCGGTAAATCAACCTTGATCGAAGTATTGTCTGGTTTACAACCTATCCAAAATGGCATGGTCGAGCTTGAAGGCGTTAACCTCGTTCAATACGACCCGCAGCTCTATCGCCACTGGTGTTTCATTCGAGCAGCTTATCCTGATTTGCTTACGCTGAGTATTCGAGAGTGGCTAAACGACGGTCATAAAGTCGAAGATCAGAAAATGATCTCTGCGATTGAAGTGGTCGGCGGAAAGCGTTGGTTCGAGACATTGTCAGGTGGGCTAGACACCTCCATCAGTAGTATTCAGCCGGACAGTCTTTTTGACATGTTGTCTGGCAGCGTCGCGCAGATCCTCATTGACGCGAAAGCGCTGATTTATGACTACCCAATGTTCTTAATGGATAATCCTGTGCCTGATGCTCACCCAAATGCTAAACGTATATTTGGTGAGTTTGTGCAGTCGAAAAAAGGAAAAGCAACGGTGATCTACACGTCCCACGATCCGGATTTAATCAAGCTTGCCGATAAAGTGGTGGTATTAAATGAAGGTACAGTGGTTTATGCCGGTCCATTAGAGCCGGAGCAGTCTTCAGAACCTCAAGCTTCCCAAGGAAAAGAGGCGTCTGCTCAACAAAATGCAGCCCAACAAGAACAATCAGAGTCTAAGCAAGGAGTCGCTAATGACTAAACAATCTATCGAGAAGGGCAAGCGCTACGGTGAACTTGTTGAATCACAAAATACGGCTCGTACATTGGCATTGGCGACATGGTCGGTTGCCTTATGTGTTATTGCTTTTGCCACTTGGTCTGTAGTCACTCAAGTTGATGAAATTGCAAAAGCCAAAGGCGCTGTGATTCCTGAAGGCGAAAAACAGGTACTACAAAGCGCGATTGGCGGTAAATTAAAGCAAATTCTCGTTAAAGAAGGTCAGTTGGTTGAGAAAGGTCAGCCACTTGTTGAGTTTGATGCCACTTTCCAACGTACCGCTCTTGAAGAATTGAAGTCTCAACAAGTGACGCTTCTAGCCAGTGTGGAACGTATGAATGCGTTGCTTGAGCAACGCGAGCCTAACCTTGCTGAGTTCGAGGTCGATTATCCTGAGATTGTTAGCCAACAAAAAGCTCAACTGAACGCGCAGAAAGCCCTCTACTTCCAAAAACGTGTGGTGCTTGAGAAAGAGAGCGAGCAAATTGCAGAGCAACTTCGGAGTGTAGAAAAGGCCTTGCCGAGTTATGAGAAAGAGCTAAATGCGACTAAGCAAGAGTTGAATATACTAGAAAAGGGTTATAAATCGGGCAACATTTCACGCTTACGTGTGCTTGAAATGCGCCAAAAGCTGGCCAGCATAGAGCAGAAAATCGAAGAAGCTCGTGGTAAGAAAGCGGTGCTAATCAAACAAGCAGACAGCACTGAACAAAAAATTGAACAGCTTCTTGCAGAGGCAAAGGCGAAAGTAAGTGACGATCGATCCAAAGCCGTGTCAGATTTATCCGCACTTAACGCCAGAGTTCGTTCAAGCCAAGCAAAACTGACAAACACCATGTTAGTGTCGCCTTTGCAAGGCTTGGTGCAAAGCCTGCCTAGCACACAGAATGGAGGCGTAATACAGCCGGGTGGGACAGTGGTTGAAATTGTCCCAGTTGGTGGGAAAGCCGATTTTAAAGCCCGTTTGTCGCCAAGAGATATTGGTTTTGTGAGCGTAGGGCAACCGACTCGAATCAAGATTGACGCGTTTGATTACAGTCGCTTTGGGGCGCTGAAAGGTGAGGTGGAAAGTATTTCACCAACCACCAGTCAAAGTGAACGCGGTGAAATCTATTATGAAGTGGTGGTGTCGGTTGATACGCCGTACTTCCGTGACAATCCTGAAAGCTTTTCTATTTTGCCGGGTATGACGGGCGAAGTTGATATTACTACGGGTGAGAAGTCTGTGTTCCAGTATCTTTGGAAACCTATTTATACCAATGTGAGCGTTGCGTTTGGTGAAAGGTAACCACGATAGAGAGTGGTTGAGATTAAATGAATAACAACAGTAAAGTATAAAAAGGGAGCACAGCATGTGCTCCCTTCTGTTTAGTATCGTTATCAGTTAACTATTTGGATCAATGTCTGGCAGCCCATCTACATCGTTATGATGGTGATGTTCATCATCTTGATTGTGGTTGACGCTCGCGTCATGGTGTTCCAGCGCATCTGACATATCCAAGTGCGCTTGGTCATTTGTTACTGCATCTGGTTGGTCAACTTGTGCAAGTACGATGTCCATATCCGCTGGCTGATCGTGAACCGTTGTCGATGTCGCATCGGGTTTGATGCCTAGGGCATCCAGATAAGCGGCTGCACCATGATGGCTGGTTTTCTGATCTGGTTCTTGATGGGTCTGCTGGGTTAAATCTAGATAAATGTCATCGCTTTGCGTGACCATAACATCCGACTGGGAAGTCATATCTGGTTCATCATGTTGAACTGGAGTTGGCGGCGGTGGAGCAGGGTGTGATGTATGGACGACAGGAGTGATCGTCATATCAACCACCTCGGTTCCAATTGTCAGCTTACCACTACCTCCTGGGCCATGACTGAGTATCTGGATATTCACGTGGGCGACTACTTCATCTTGATTTGTCCCTTGCAGTGCCACTTCAAATTTATCTTCATGTTGACCGATACCTGAAGTGCTGCCATGTGGTCCGGTGTGAACTTGAGCTTGCTCTTGGTAATGCAATTGGCCTGTTTGAGGATCAATGGTTAAAGTTCCATATTGTCCTTGATGGCTTGTTACATACTGTCCATTCGGTAAATGGATTCGCCAACCGCTTTGTGCTGTTGGTACCGGAGTTAAAGATGGTAACAGTGGTGGTACCCCAAGTGTGCCAGACACTTGGTGGCTTCCCGATGGCGGTCTGACAATGATCGGTTCAGGAATAGCGCTTGCAGCAAAACCTTGGCTACCTGCGGTATTACCGTGTTCGTCAGTCATTGTTGCTTGTACATTAGAACCCGGGTGAACTTCAATTTGTATTCCGTGCTGTAGAGTATGAGCATCTAATACATGATCCTGACCGTTCACGACAAGATGCTCACCGATTTTGGCATCACCAGGAGGCGTAACGGTTGCTGTGATCGTGTTTGCCTGTCCTCGGGCGATTTCAGCTTTGCTGTATAAGTTGTCTGCCCCTGCGTTTTCAAAGGTAATCGTAGGAACGCTAACCTGTGTATCGACTTGGTAAGTAACATCTGCAGTGGCATGAGCGCTATTACCTGCGGTATCTGTTACCGCTACTGATGCCTCTATTTTTTGGTCAGCATCAGCAATGAGTTCACTGCCAGGGACGTAAGGCAAGATCATTATAAATTTGAACTTTTCCTAATTTAAGGGATCAGATCTGGTAACTATTATCCATTTAGAGTCTTTTCCATGTCTGATTCGTTTCTAGAGCATTTCGAAAACATCGTTGACCCTCGCATTGAACGATGTAAAAAACACCAACTCTTAGATATTCTTTTACTTGCTATTAGTGCGGTGATTTCTGGCGCGGAGGGCTGGGAGGACATCGAAGATTTCGGCCATAATCGTTTAGATTGGCTTCGTAAATACCGTCCATTCCTCAATGGCATCCCTCGTCACGATACAATTACAAAAGTTATCACCAAACTCAGAGCAGATGAGATTGAGCAAGCGTTTCAGTCGTGGATGAAGACGCTAGTTCAAACGACAGGCACTGATATCATTGCCGTAGATGGCAAAACAGCACGCCACTCTTTCGATACTCGCGGAAGAAAAAATCCGCTTCATTCGGTGAGTGCGTGGAGTTGCTCCAACCAACTTGTTTTAGGTCAGGCCGCCGTTGACGATAAAAGCAATGAAATAACCGCTATTCCTAAATTGTTAACCTTACTTGATATAGAGAACTGCATCATCACACTCGATGCGATGGGTTGTCAGCGCAAGATTGCCAAACAAATAGTTCAAAGCAAAGCGGACTATGTCTTGGCCCTAAAAGGGAATCACTCAACGATGCAGGCAGAGCTAGAAGCTTGGTGGCATAAGGCGTGTCGAGAGCAATTCACCGAGAAGAACGATGCTCAACACACGGATGTAGACGCAGGACATGGTCGAATCGAGACGCGACACTGTGAGCACCTTGTGGTTGATAAAGAATGGCTGACTAAACAATATCAGTGGGAGGGACTTAGAAGCATTATTAAAATCACTTCTGAGGTCGAGCACTCCATAACAGGCAAGGTTAGCAAAGAGACTCGTTGGTATATCAGTTCACTGGAATTAGATGCAGAACAAGCACTTAAAGCTGTCCGTGGTCATTGGCAAGTAGAGAGTATGCACTGGATGTTAGACATGACCTTCAGAGAAGATGAATGCCGAATTAGAAAAGGAAATGGTGCGTTGGCTTTTAATGCGTTAAGGAAAATAGCCCTCAACTTGTTTAAGTTTGATACAACCCAAAAGATGAGTATGGCTCGAAAGAAAAAGAATGCAGCACTGAATGATGAATACCGCTCAGTGCTTTTAGAGTCTGCGGTTAAAATGCGCTAGCCTTAGCCAGGGACGGCAATTGAATAGTGTCCTTTTGCATCGACCACGCCAGTATGCTGTGTCCCATTTACATCTAAAGTCACAATGTCGCCTGCATTATAATCGCCAGAAACGGATCCGGTGATGTCAATGGAGCTGTTGGATTCTTGAGCATTAACCACATTATCGGCAGTAATTGGGTCTGTTTGAATACCGACGTGTACTTGTGTATCTATGTGGACGGAAAGAAGCGAAGAGGTAGCCGGTAGCACAGACGAAGGGGCCAGTGTTTTGGCGGATAGATTATGATCGCCCTCCGATAAGCCGCTTACTGCAACACTATATTGGCCAGAAGCATCTGACACCGCGTGTCCAACCGGTGTTGAACCATCGTAAATCGTCACTTGTGAATACGGAATATCAGTATGTCCGGTAATCGTTGGGGTCGTGTCATTGGTCAGGTTGTCGGTGTTTGATGAACCAGAATCGCTTGTTGATGCAAGATCCAGAGTCACCGTATTCGTTGGCGCGACGTTAGTGCCTGAAGACAAGGTTGGTTGCGTCGCGGTTACCGTAGGATGTTGAGGTACCGTCGTTGATATGACTAGACTACCCGTTGGTGACATGGTGACATGTCCCGAGGCATCAAAGGTGATGAATTTCGAACTTTCGGCATGTTGGTCGCTCACTTTTACTTCAAACACATCAACACCATGATAGGAGTTGGTGGCAGAGTTATAACTCATTCCTGTGATAGACGTATTTGGTGTGTAGATGTAGTCACCAGTGTTTGGATCGACCGACAATGAACCGAATTGCCCTGTTGAACTGACGACAGAGAAGGTATGAGTGTCGTTCACGTCGACATCTGTCTCTGTTAATGTACCTGCTGTTGATGATGTCTGGTTAACGCCGAGAATCGGTGCGTCGTTGGTGCCGGTAATGGTAACCACGATATCATGGTGCGTGCCATCTGCAGATTGAACCGTGATGGTTTCAGTGTCTGTCTGACCTTCGCCAAGCTGTTGAACTATAGGATGGTTGTTGTCAAGGTCGTAAGTCCAGTGACCATTTACATCGATATGAGCGTGTCCATAGCCTTTGCTTCCGGCTATTCCAGCTCCGCCCTGTACCGCGGTAAACCCTGCGGTTCCATCAGGGTCACTCGCCGTCAACGTACCTGAAGCTTGAAGTGTTATGTCTTCTTTTGCCACTCCTGTGGAGTCTCCACTGAATGTTGCAGGGTCAGCGACACTCGCTATATTAATGAGTATTGACCCTTCTTTTGAATCAAGATGACCATCGTTTGCGGTAAATTGCACCCCTCCTAATCCGCTGACACCAGAACTAAAGTAGTTGTGAGTTGGGGTGAAGATGAGTGATGAAACGTCGGAGGCGCTGACGTCATCACCAACATTCACTGTGGCGCCATTCAGCGATAACACGCCATGGGCGACATTGGTAATCGTGATGTGGTTTAACGCATCTCCATCAATATCAGAATATTTAAAGTCTGCGGTGGTGAACGCATGAGGCTTATCTTCTAAAGAACTAATAAAACTCGATCCAACGATAGGTGCATCATTGACTGCATTGACATCCACTACCATCGTTGCGTTTGCCGAATTTTTATGGCCATCATTCGCAGTAAATGTAAATTGCGCATAGTTGGCGCCGTTTTCATTATTGATCGGCGTGAAAGTTAAATGGCCTGCGTCTAAGTCAGCCTTGCTGATTTGCTGGTTGGCGGTTACGGCGTTACCGTTTAGAAGTAATAATCCATGACTCGGTATGCTGCTAATAGTCACGAACTGTAACGTGTCGCCATCTTGATCACTGTAACCAAATTCACTGGTTGTAAAGGTTCTGGTGATGTCTTCATTTGTAGAAACGGTTTGCCCTCTCACCGTTGGCGCATGTTGTAGAGGAAGGGTGACTTCAATAGAGAGAGAATTTTGAGAAGAGTCTCCTATTGGGTTACCGCCATCATCGCCGACGCGATAAACCATACTTGGCACTTTACCTGTAAAGTCAGCTTCCGGGGTGAAGGTATAATGACCATTCGCTTCGATCGCGAGTGTACCGATACCGGCCATAGTATGTGGTTGCCCCGGCCTTACCGCGACATAACCTGACACCGGGTCTTTTATTTGAATATCTTGCAACACCAGATGTGCGTTGGAATCGGTGTCTGTTGCTGCACCACTCAATCCTTGATCCGTCCCAGAGCCAGTAAGTAGATTCCCTTCAACTGGGCCACTATGTTGAACACCAGAATCACTGAGGCTGTGTAGAACAGGATCATCGGTGGTCCCGTTAATAGTGACGGTAATTGAATGCTTGGTACCGTCTTTTGATGTGACTTCAATGCTATCTGTGAGTGTTTGTCCATTGTCTAAGTCTTGAATCGGCGTACTCTTGTTGTCTGCTTTATAAACCCATGTCCCAGTACTAGTGATGTCGAAATGACCATAGGTTCCATCCAGAGATATTTTCGGTTGCCCCTTAAGATCTAATGCAGCTTCGCCATGACCATCAGCGTCAGAAACAATCAGGTGCCCATGGCAAGAAAGGGCATCTGGAATAGTTGCTGACCCCGTGATATGCGCGTTGTGGTGAATGTTTGTATCTTCTTTTATGCTACTGGAGTCACCGGCAAATGTGGCGGCATCATTAACAGCAGCAAGAGACGTGTTTGCTCCTGTATGAGCTATGCCACCGTGTCTATCGGCAACATCGTAAGTAAAGTGGACCGTTCCGTTGTAATTAGGGTCGGGGTTAAAGGTAAAACTACCATCTGAATTTGATACTAAGCTACCGTGGTCTGCAGTCAAGTTTTCAACGTGTAACCAACCTCTATCGTTAGTATCAACATCTGTCGCATTAGCGATTAATTCAGCTTGTGTAATATGTATTGAAGTATCTTCCTTACCTGAAGGTAAAGTGACTTCTCCACTGACTGTTGGTGCATCATTATTTCCATGTACAACAACCGATACGCTTTTCGATACATGGCTACCATCAGTAGATACTGCCTCAACTGTAAAGTGTTCCCAATACTCGTCACCGTCTCCTAATTTTGTAGCTTTACTTTGGTCAACGTCATAATGCCATTGTCCATCTGCACTTAGGTGGAACGTACCATACTGGCCATTAAGGCCTGCTGTTGGTGTTTGTGTCCAACTCACCGTATCGTGAAGGTCGACATCGTGGGCTATTACGTTGCCGGAAACTGAAGCTCCTGTTTGGGCATTTTCTACGACATGGCCAAGTTCTGACTTGGAATCGATTATGATCCCATCCTCTGTGCCGTTTACCTTAACCGTAATAGGAAACTCAGTACCGTCGGTTGCTATTAGCTTTATAGATTCGGTTAATGATTCACCATGCTTTAATTCTTGAACGTGAACATTATTATTGTCGCCAATATAACTCCAAGAATGCTCACCTTTGTGAGATCCACTTGCGATAGTATGGAACTGGAATTTGCCATAGGGAGTCGTAACATCTAGGTCACTGCCTATATTCCATGTGTATTGTTTGCCTGCAAATTCGACAGTGACTTGAGTATTAGGGCTGTCTACATCAGTAATTTGTAGTGCTTGCCAATCAACAGCATCCATAATATTGGCACTCGTAGACATATGAGTGGCGATATCTTCAGTTGCAACACCATGATCAATGCCAGAAATAATGGTTTTGTCATCGACTGCCGCAAGTGTCGTACTCGCTCCGGCATGCGTAACACCGCCGTGCGCATCTTTTACATCATAAGTGAAGTGAACCTGACCGTTATAATCCTTGGCAGGTGTGAAGGTGTACGTGCCGTCAGGGTTAAGATGAACGGAACCGTGATCAACATTCAAGTTAGCTACCGTCAATAAACCCACATCATTGTTATCGATATCTATTGCATTGGCGAGCAGTTGCGAAGCGGTCAAGGTCATGCGTGTATCTTCAACGCCGGCAGGAAGCAGTGTTGCTTGTGTTACAACTGGGGCATCGTTTGTACCATGGATAGTGACTTCAATCGTGTGTTGGGTGCCATCACTTGAATGAATAAGCACCCGATCAACTAAACTCTCTCCATCGCCTAATGCTTGGATATTGGGCTTAGTTGTATCAATGACATATTCCCAACTGCCATTTTTATCGATGCTTAACTTACCCCCCAGCTGGCTTTGATAAGGGGCCCATTCAGGGTGAGACGCTACTTTGATAAAGCTTTTAAAGTCAAAATGATCTTCACCTGTGTCTGGATCACTAATACTTAGCTGCCCTGTGGTATGAATCATATTTGGCAGCCAACTTACAGGTGTATATGGGTCGACATCTTCAGTCACACTACCGGTGTCGGTACCTGTTATTACAGCTACATCATCCACAGCATTTACCGTAAGCACCATTCCCGATAGTGCGGTTTTTCCCGTACCAGTATCTATCGCTTGTGCATTATTATTATCCATAATTGCATAGGTAAAGGTGACCTGCCCATTGAAGTCTTTTTCTGGCGTGTATATAACACTCTTACCGTCAGGTGACAAAACAGCAGTTCCATGATCGACATGCAATTGCTCAAGATGCAATGTATCACCATGGTCAATATCTTTCGCTGACATAAAACGATCCACGGAGATGGTTATGGCTTTATCTTCATCTGTTGTGATAGGAGATGGTCCGCCACTTAGATTACCGTAGCCAGAAAAGAGCAGTTCTGGGTTGTCATTTGTTCCATGAAGGGTAATCGTAATGAGCTGTTTGGTTCCATCTACTGTTGAAACTTCATAGACAATATCCTTTGTCTCTCCTTCTGCCATATGTTGGACTAAATAATTATTTACACCATAATGCCAAGCGCCACTGGGAGAGAGAATAAGCCCATCGTGATTTGTATTGTAGGGGTCATCAATCTTTGTTACAGAGGTAAAGTGAGCCTCTCCACCATCTGGGTCCACCACAGTTAAATGGCCCTGAACAGTCAGTTGAGCTAGGTGTGGGGTAAGATGGTCTTCAGTAATATCTCCAACATGTTGTCCACCAATTAACGCTTTATCTGCTACACCTTGCAGATTCATATTTGCACCAGTAGCAGTTACCCCACCATGTGCATCTTTCACATCATAAGTGAAGTGAACCTGACCGTTATAATCCTTGGCAGGTGTGAAGGTGTAAGTACCGTCATGATTGTCGCGGATAGAACCATGGTTAGAATGAAGGTTAGCGATAGAAAGTATGCCAGCATCGTTGTTATCTACATCTATGGTATTCGAAAGAAGTTCTTTCGTTGTGAGTGTTTGCGAAGTGTCTTCTTTGCCAGAGTTGAGTTGTACTTCTGAAGAGCAGTAAGGTCTATCATTGTCTCCATGAATAGTAATTACGATGTCGTGAGTTGTGCCATCTTTAGATTGTATAGTGATGGTGTCGGTTAAAGTTTGCCCTTCACCAAGTTGATCTATAGTGGTGCCAATCGTTGTTTTTTTATTACCAACCCAATCACTACCTCCCACTGTTACATCGTAATGCCAAGTTCCATCACTGTTTAATAATAAGTGGCCATATTGGCCATGGTAGGAGTTATTCCAAGCGCCGCCTTTAGGGTCAAATTGGGCTTCACCACTATCAGGATCAACTATATCCAACTTGCCATCAGCAGTTATTGCATCTTGTCCTAGTTTCGCCATGCCAGGATGAGCATAGTCTGGTGACATATCGCCATAACTGCCATGTCCTTCATCGACATCACCTGTGCTAACACCGCTGATCGTCGCAGAGTTATTGGCACCTGTTATTGTGATCGAAAGGTTTTGGGTGTTGCTAGCGTGGTGTTCATCGGTCAAGGTTACAGGAATTGTGAGTGTTTTTGTTGTTCCCGATGCTAACGACAGGTAGCTGGCATGATTGGGGTCAAAACTGTAGCTACCATCAGGGTTAAGAACTAAGCCATCAACCTGCGGTGCACTGTAAATCAATGTCGCACCTGTATCAATGTCGTGCCCAACCATTTGTCCATTTAAGAGGCTACCTCCTTCAACAACGGAGTGAGATTGAGCATTAATGACGGGGGCATCATTAGTGCCGTTAATCGTCACTTTGATCGTTGACGTTGTGCCATCAATAGACGATACAGTGAAGGTCTCTTCGACTTTATCGCCGACGTTCAATTGATTAAACGCGTTGTTGGCAGTGAACGTCCAATGACCATTGGCATCAATAGTCAGGTCGCCTTTGGTGCCTGAAATAGAATCCGGCGTGAACGCATTATCTGGATTATCCACGTCGGTGCTGGTTAGGGTGCCTGATGTGGTTACCGCTTTGTCGGTTTCATCGATGGCAACGGTCGCACTGCTGACAGTAGCGGCGTCGTTAGTGCCGTTAATCGTCACTTTGACCGTTGACGTTGTGCCATCAATAGACGATACAGTGAAGGTCTCTTCGACCTTATCGCCGACGTTCAATTGATTAAACGCGCTGTTGGCGGTGAACACCCAATGCCCATTAGCATCAATAGTTAGGTCGCCATTAGCTCCAACAATGGAGTCTGGCGTAAATGTGTTATCTGGATTATCAACATCGGTACTGGTTAACGTGCCTGAGGTGGTTACCGCTTTGTCAGTCTCATCCACACTGACTGTTGCGGTACTGACTGTCGCTACATCGTTAGTGCCATTAATCGTCACTTTGATGGTCGAGGATGTGCCATCAACAGACGATACAGTAAAGGTTTCTTCGACTTTGTCGCCAACGTTCAATTGATTAAACGCGTTGTTGGCAGTGAACGTCCAATGACCATTGGCATCAATAGTCAGGTCGCCTTTGGTGCCTGAAATAGAATCCGGCGTGAACGCATTATCTGGATTATCCACGTCGGTGCTGGTTAGGGTGCCTGATGTGGTTACCGCTTTGTCGGTTTCATCGATGGCAACGGTCGCACTGCTGACAGTAGCGGCGTCGTTAGTGCCGTTAATCGTCACTTTGACCGTTGACGTTGTGCCATCAATAGACGATACAGTGAAGGTCTCTTCGACCTTATCGCCGACGTTCAATTGATTAAACGCGCTGTTGGCGGTGAACACCCAATGCCCATTAGCATCAATAGTTAGGTCGCCATTAGCTCCAACAATGGAGTCTGGCGTAAATGTGTTATCTGGATTATCAACATCGGTACTGGTTAACGTGCCTGAGGTGGTTACCGCTTTGTCAGTCTCATCCACACTGACTATTGCGGTACTGACTGTCGCTACATCGTTAGTGCCATTAATCGTCACTTTGATGGTCGAGGATGTGCCATCAACAGACGACACCGTGAAGGTTTCTTCGACCTTATCGCCAACGTTTAGTTGATTAAACGCACTGTTCGCGGTGAACGCCCAATGACCATTGGCATCAATAGTCAGGTCACCGTTGGTGCCAGTAATCGAATCGGGTGTGAAAGTGTTATCTGGATTATCTACGTCGGTACTGGTTAGTGTTCCTGAAGTAGTTAGCGCTTTGTCAGTTTCATCGATGGCAACGGTCGCACTGCTGACAGTAGCGGCGTCGTTAGTGCCGTTAATCGTCACTTTGACCGTTGACGTTGTGCCATCAATAGACGATACAGTGAAGGTCTCTTCGACTTTATCGCCGACGTTTAACTGATTAAACGCGCTGCTCGCGGTGAACACCCAATGCCCATTAGCATCGATAGTCAGGTCACCGTTGGTGCCTGAAATAGAATACGGCGTAAACGTATTATCTGGATTATCCACGTCGGTACTGGCCAGCGTTCCTGATGTCGTTACTGCTTTGTCAGTTTCATCCACAGTGACCGTTGCGGTACTGACCGTCGCTGTATCGTTAGTGCCGTTAATCGTCACTTTGATAGTGGACGGTGTGCCATCAACAGACGAGACAGTGAAGGTTTCTTCTACTTTATCGCCGACGTTTAATTGGTTAAACGCGTTGCTTGCTGTGAACACCCAGTGCCCGTTGGCATCAATAGTAAGGTCACCGTTGGTGCCGGAAATGGAACCCGGTGTGAAGGCATTATCTGGGTTATCCACGTCGGTACTGGCCAGCGTTCCTGATGTCGTTACTGCTTTGTCAGTTTCATCCACAGTAACCGTTGCGGTACTGACCGTCGCTGTATCGTTAGTGCCGTTAATCGTCACTTTGATAGTGGACGGTGTGCCATCAACAGACGAGACAGTGAAGGTTTCTTCTACTTTATCGCCGACGTTTAATTGGTTAAACGCGCTGTTGGCGGTGAATGTCCAATGGCCATTGGCATCAATGGTGAGATCACCATTAGATCCAACAATGGAGTCTGGCGTAAATGTGTTATCTGGATTGTCAACATCGGTACTAGTCAATGTTCCTGAAGTAGTTACCGCTTTGTCGGTTTCATTGATAGCAACGGTCGCACTGCTGACAGTAGCTTTGTCATTAGTGCCATTTACTGTGATAGTCACTTGATGCGGCGTGCCATCAGCAGAATGAACGGTGATGGTGTCGGTAGCGGTTGCTCCGTTGCCCAAAGCTTGAACGTTAGGATTTGTATTATCAAGATCGTACGTCCAAGAACCAGTATCGGTCAGATGAAGCGTACCAAACGAGCCTACGATATCGGTATTCGAGAAGTGTGCTTCACCGGTATCGACGTCAGTAATCGTCAATGTGCCGGACGTTTGCAGTTGAGATTCTTCCGTTACTGCACCTGAGCTAGTACCACCAATCACAGCTTTATCGTTAGTTCCGTTAACAGTAACGGTGATTTGGTGAGGCGTGCCGTCAGCCGAATGAACGGTAATCATATCGGTCGCAGTAGAGCCTTTACCCAAGGCTTGCAAGGTTGGGTTGGTGTTATCGAGATCGTAAGTCCAAGCACCTGAATCGGTCAGATGTAGAGTCCCTAAGCTGCCTGCAACATCTGTGTTGGAGAAATGTGATTCGCCAGTATCTATGTCAGTGACAGTCAACGTGCCAGAGGTTTGCAATTTAGATTCTTCAGTCACTGAACCTGAATTTGCCCCACCGATTACAGCAGCATCATTGGTGCCTTTCACCGTGATCGTCACTTGATGTGACGTCCCATCAACTGAGTGAACAGTGACGATGTCTGTCGCAGTTGAGCCTTGGCCAAGTCCTTGAACTACAGGATTATTGTTATCTAAATCGTATGTCCATGCACCGTCTTTGGTGATGCTGAGCGTACCGAAATTGCCAGTTACTTGTGATGCCTGAAAATGATCTTCTCCAAGATCTGAATCCGTTACCGAAAGCTGTCCTTGAAGTTGCGTTGTTAAATCTTCAGTTACAGTGCCAGCATCCACACCCGTGATAACAGCATTGTCATCGTTGCCACCTATTGTCATATCGATTGTTTGAGGCGTGCCGTCTTTGGTGTGAATAGTGAAACTTTCGTGCAGTGAAGTGGCTGCAGTTAACGCTTGAACATTCGAAAGAGAGTTATCAACTTGATACTGCCAATGCCCATCTGCGTCGATGGTTAATGCGCCATATTTACCTGAGATAACTTCTGGTGTTACCGAACTTTCATTTTGATCAGGGTCTATGACATCGATTTTGCCGTTCGCATGTAACAAGCCTTGTGAATCAATATTGTGATCTTCTGTTACGACACCTGTTAAGTCTCCAGAAATACTTGGCGTGTCTTGCTTACCTATTACCGGTATCTGGACAATGATGCTCGATCCATTAGATAGATGTAACGCAAAATGGTCAGTACCTGGTTGGTGCTGATTTAACAGGATGTATTGAGGGGATTTTGGGTTCAATACAAATGTGTATTGACCATTTGCATCTACATGAAGCTCTCCGTAGGTACCTTTTATGACTTCTGGCATGAAAGTAACGGGTAAAGCGGGCGTCGTAGGTGCATTCGAATGAGTTGGCTGGCCGTTACTTCCAGAAGAAATGGTTGGGATAGATACCGAAGGAATGTAATGGACTTGCGGGTGAGAAAGCGTCGATAAATGATGAGAAGGAACCAAGTGAGAGCTCGAACCATTGGGGGCATGACTTGCACTTAAGGTGGCGTTTACGTCGCTGTCACTCGTCTGAGCTTCTTGGAGAGCAACCGATGATGAGTCCGCCTTGGTATGATCATCGGTGACATCTTTTTCGGTCACGTTATTTGCGATTACTTGATCTGCAGCACCGCTGGAATTGTCTATAGTCTCGGCAGCTGCGTGTTTAGCCAATGATGGCAAAATCATCATGAGTGATTGAAAAAGTGGGATATTAACTTTTAGGTGTGAATGCAGTCTGAGCTTCTTTTTTTTTGTTGGTTTCTGTTGTTCTAGCTCGTTACTTTTCTTATTTTTGGTTTCTGTATTTTTCTTGTTTGCTTCGACGTTTTTTTTGTTAGCCATCTTTATCATCCGTGAATCGTGGTTGCACTATCTTAAGTAAAATACACAGATCGAGGTTTCGCTAGCTAATTGGATAATTTTTAAAGAAAATTTCCTCAAATCAAACAATTCTCTCAATTTAATGCAAAAAGGTAATTGAACCTTTTCTGGTCTATCATTCAAATGTACAAAGAATTATATTGACCTTACCCTAAGGGGAACCTTTATAGTTGCTCCATAAATTTAAAGGTTAGCTATGACAAACACACTCCGAACAACTTGGATTACTGTTTTCAGCATCATCGCGATGTTGGTGTCGAGCTATGCTTCAAGTTCATCGGCTCTGATGGCCGACGTAATGATGGCTCAGATGGGCTCACCTCAGTCAGATTGCCATCATAGTGAATCATCGAATGCGGTATCAGATCTGTCTAACATGACAACGGGTTGCGACATTAGCGTAGCAACTGGTGATGCAGGTGGTGAGCATGCTGCACATGCCACTATGCCTCATCATTCCAGTCAGCAGGGTCATACTGAAATGACCGTTTCCGATGATGAAGTAACAACTGCACATTCTTCTTCAATTAGCTCTCACGATGACAATATGATGGGTACGCACTGCCTAGGCGGTTCGGATTCTATTCATAACTGTTGTATCTCTGTTTGTTCTACTGCTTCCTATCCAATTCAGGCTGTTCAAGCCGTTAATCAATTTTCCTTTTCATTAGCTCGTTTTCAATCGGTCACTATTGGCCAAAAAGTCACGCGCGCTCAGTCATTGTTACGTCCACCTGCCGCATAAATCTATATCTAAAAATCTAGCGATATCAGAGCAATAAATCTGATACGCCAATCTTTTATATGCGTTATTTAACGCAAGATATGGACATTCATTGTGAATATAAAACCAATAACCTCTGTGTTTGGAATAAACGCAAATGTCGCGGTCGCTGTTGCCTTTGTTTCGAGTGCTGCTTTTCTTTCAGGTAGTGCTTTGGCTGCTGCCCCTGCTTCAACACAAGCAAATCAACAAAGCTCAACACAGCAACTCAATACGTTGATTGAGATAGCATTGAGCCAAGACAGCAACCGCAAACAGTACTTTGCTCAGTCGCAAGCGATGCGTGAAACCGGTATTGCGAGCGCAACCTTAATGGATCCGAAATTGAAAGTCGGATTTGGCGGACTGCCAGTCGATAGCTTCCAGTTTGATGAAGACCCGATGACCAATATTTCGGTCGGTCTAATGCAGCAATTTGAGCGTGGCAATACACTCGATCTTCAGCAGAAAAAAGCTGGTCAGCAAGCGGATGGGTTAGCTCTTCAAGTGCAGGCTCGCGAGCTTACCGTTGCTAACAGCATGACGCAGCTATGGCTTGAATTGGGTTATCAGCAAGTCGCTGAAGGTGTGATGCGTGAAAATCGACGCTTGTTAGTTGAGCTAGCAAACTATGTGCAGACCAATTACTCGATTGGTAAAAGTGAAGCGCAAGATCTGCTTAATGCTCAGCTTCAAGTGAGTAAGCTTGATGAGAAACTTCAGGCAAACCAGCAGGTTCAGCGCCGTTTAATCTCTCAGCTTTCTGAATGGTTGGGTTCTGATTGGCTAGGCTCTCAGGTTCTTGATTCTCAGGGAACACTGAGTGCAACTAACCAAATCGATTGGTCGTTGTTGGAAAGCAAATTAGCGACCAATATCGATTCAACCAAGCACTACCAGTTACTGACTGACCATCCTTTGGTTAAGATCTCCGATGTCAGTATCTCCTCCAATCAAACTCAGGTTGAGTTAGCCGAGCAAGCTTATACCCCGCAGTTTGGGGTAGAAGTGATGTATGCGTACCGCCAAGCCAATAACATGGCAGGTCAACCTGCTTCTGATCTGGTGAGTGCTTATCTGACAGTCGACATCCCGCTGTTTACGGGGAATCGACAAGATAAAAACTTATCGGCTGCTCAGTATCAAGTTGGTGCAGCTAAATCTCAAAAAGACACCTTACTTTCCCAAATGAACGCGCAAGTGAACGCATTGCTGGTGGACAGATCAAACCTGATCCAGCGATTAGAACGCTATCAAACGTCCTTGCTTCCTCAAACCGCAGCACGAATCAGCGCGGTTGAAAGGGGCTATCAAAACAACACCGCGCAATTTAACGATGTCATTGCAGCAACGGCAGACGAGCTTGCTCTGAAACTAGAGCAACAGCGTTTGATCACCGACCTCAACATCGTTAACAGCAAGCTAGCCGCGTTAGTCAGTGGTTTTGAATACCAAGTAAACCAACCACAACTCAACTCAAGCGCAACTAAACACACAGCCAATCAATAAGGGAATAGACAATGAGTTCAGTAAAAGTAGCAACAATCGCTTTATTGGTCGGTGGTGCATTGGGTTTTGGTGTGAACCATTTTCTAATTAATCCAGCACACGACATGTCAGCAATGGCAACTAGCACAGAAACCAGTGACGAACCTTTGTATTGGGTTGCGCCAATGGACCCAAACTATCAGCGTGATAAACCGGGTCAGTCACCTATGGGGATGGATTTAATCCCTGTTTATGCCGATGACTTAAGTGGTGGTTCAGACAAAGCAGGAACTGTGTTTATCGATCCGTCGGTAGAAAACAATCTTGGTGTCAAAACAGCGAAAGTTAACTTCGAACCGCTGTCTCCTCGGATTGAAACCGTGGGTTATGTGGCGTTTGATGAAAGTACATTGTGGCAAACCAACGTAAGAGCAGCTGGCTGGGTTGAGAAGCTTTATATCAATGCTGTCGGTGAGAAGGTAAATAAGGGCGATGTGCTGTTCACACTTTATTCTCCAGAGTTGGTTAAGGCACAAGAAGAGTTACTTAGTGCGTACAAAACGGGTCGCAAAGGATTGATAAAAGGTTCCACCGAGCGCTTGATCACCTTGGGTGTCGATAAAGCTCAGATTCGTTCGATCACTCGCCGAGGTAAATCCTCACAAACCATAGAAATCAAAGCACCTGCTAATGGCGTAATTGCGAGTCTCAATATTCGTGAGGGCGGCTACCTTTCACCAGCGCAAGCGGTAATTAGTGCGGGTCCTCTAGGCGAAGTATGGGTTGATGCCGAAGTGTTTGAACGCCAAGCACACTGGATCTCGTCGGGCAGTAATGCAGAGATGACACTGGATGCGATTCCCGGTAAGGAGTGGCAGGGCAATGTTGATTATGTTTATCCAATCCTAGATCCGAAAACTCGAACTTTACGCGTTCGTTTGAAGTTCTCGAATCCTAATGGCGAACTCAAACCGAACATGTTCGCCAATATTGCGTTGAAGCCAATCAGTGATGATGCCGTACTTACCATACCAAGATCATCGGTTATCCATTCAGGTGGAATGACTCGAGTGGTGTTGTCCGAAGGTGAGGGAAAATACCGTTCAGCACGCATTGAAGTAGGGCGTGAAGCTGGCGAGAAGATCGAGGTGTTGCAAGGGCTTGAACAAGGTGAACATATTGTCACCTCTGCGCACTTCATGTTGGATTCTGAATCTAGCCAATCCGCTGATTTGTCGCGAATCAATGGCGTTGAAGAGCAAGCCGAAACAGTTTGGGCAAAAGGTGAAATTGCAGATGTGATGCAAGGCAGTCGTATGGCGACCATCAATCACCAACCTGTACCTGAATGGGATTGGCCGGGCATGGTGATGAATTTTACCTTCTCAGAAGGCTTAGATATGGCTGACGTGAAGCGTGGGCAAGTCGTTGATTTTGAAATGATGAAAACAGAGTCAGGTCAGTATGAAGTCGTTGATTATAAGGTCAGCGAGCATCAAATGGCGGGCGAAGTGTGGGTGAAGGGAGACATCACAATGCTGATGGCAGACTTCGGAATGATCACGGTAAATCACAAGCCAGTGCCTGAATGGGATTGGAAAGCGGGCGAAATGAACTTCCAAGTCAGTGATGACCTCGATTTATCCGAGTTTGCCGAGGGTCAAAGTGTTCGGTTTCTAATTGTGAAGCAAGGTTCGGATTATGTGCTCAAGTCTCTCGAACCGACGAATAGCACGGGTGAGGGCGAACTATGATCAATGCAATCATTCGTTGGTCCATCAGTAACCGCTTTTTGGTGCTGGTTGCCACTGTAGCCATCGTATTTGGGGGCTTATACAGCGTTAAAAACACACCGGTAGATGCGATTCCTGATTTGTCAGATGTTCAGGTGATCATTAAAACAAGCTATCCGGGGCAAGCACCTCAAGTAGTTGAAGATCAGGTGACCTATCCGCTCACAACGGCGATGTTAGCCGTTCCGGGTGCAGAGACGGTTCGTGGCTATTCGTTCTTTGGCGATTCGTATGTCTATATCATCTTCAATGACGATACCGATATGTATTGGGCGCGTTCACGTGTGTTGGAATACTTAAGCCAAGTAGCCCCTAACTTACCATCAAGTGCTAAGCCAACATTAGGGCCAGATGCAACTGGTGTGGGCTGGGTTTACAGCTATGTGTTGCAAGATAAAACCGGTCAGCATGACTTAGCGGATCTTCGTAGCCTGCAAGATTGGTTCTTGAAGTATGAGCTGCAAACCGTTGAGGGCGTATCTGAAGTGGCGACTGTTGGCGGCATGGTGAAGCAGTATCAGGTTCAGATAGATCCTGCCAAGTTACGTGCTTACGACCTAACGCTTCAGCAAGTCAACAAGGCAATCCAGGATGGTAATCAAGAAACCGGTGCGTCTGTTGTCGAGATTGCCGAAGCCGAACATATGGTTCGCACTACGGGTTACCTGACAAGCATCGAAGATATTCAATCTCTGCCGTTAAAAGTGACCGACAAAGGTACTCCACTGTTATTGGGTGATATTGCCGATATTAACCTTGGCCCACAGATGCGTCGCGGTATCTCTGAACTCAATGGTGAGGGCGAAGCTGTTGGCGGCGTTATCGTGATGCGCTTTGGTGAAAATGCCAGTGAAGTGATCGACTCGGTTAAATCCAAACTCGCTGAGTTGCAAGCCGGCTTACCTGATGGTGTCGAGATTGTCGCGACTTATGACCGCTCTACTTTGATTAATTCAGCCGTTGAAAACCTATGGAAGAAACTGGCTGAAGAGTTCATCGTGGTCGCCGTCGTGTGTGCGCTGTTCTTGTTCCATATCCGCTCGTCGTTGGTTATCGCACTAAGTCTGCCTGTCGGTATCTTGGGTGCATTCATTGTGATGCATTGGCAGGGTATTAACGCCAACATCATGTCTCTTGGCGGCATAGCGATTGCGATTGGCGCCATGGTGGATGGTGCCATAGTGATGATCGAGAACGTTCATAAACACATTGAACGGACTCCGCTCACTGACAAAAACCGTTGGCAGGTGATTGGTAAGGCAGCAGAAGAAGTTGGCGCACCGCTATTCTTCTCTCTGATTATCATTACCTTGAGTTTTGTGCCTGTGTTCGCGCTAGAAGGGCAAGAAGGCAAGATGTTCTCGCCACTTGCGTTTACCAAGACGTATGCGATGGCCGCAGCCGCTGGTTTGGCTATCACGCTGGTGCCTGTGTTAATGGGTTATTTCATTCGCGGTAACGTGCTACCTGAACATAAAAACCCAGTAAACCGTAGCCTAGTGGCGATGTACAAGCCGCTTCTAAACCTCAGCCTAAAGTATCCCAAGGTGATGATTGTTATCGCACTTGGCTTAATGGCGTCTGCTTATTACCCAACCAGTAAGCTTGGTAGTGAATTCATTCCTCCTTTGGACGAAGGGGATTTGATGTACATGCCAACCACGTATCCGGGTATCTCAATAGGTAAGGCTCGTGAGTTGTTGCAACAAACCAACAAGCTCATCAAAACCATTCCAGAAGTCGAAACCACGTGGGGCAAAATTGGTCGAGCAGAGACAGCAACCGATCCTGCACCGTTAACCATGATTGAAACCGTGATTCAGCTTAAACCACGCGATGAATGGCGTGACGGTGTCACTACGGAGTCGCTGCGTAAAGAGTTTGATGATCTGATTCAGTTCCCAGGTTTGACCAATGCGTGGGTTATGCCAATCAAAACCCGTATCGACATGTTGGCGACAGGAATCAAAACCCCAATTGGTATCAAGATTGCGGGGCCTGATCTTAACGTTATCGAGAAAATTGGCTCTCAGCTTGAACCTATCTTAAATGGTGTCAGTGGTACGGCTTCTGTGTATGCCGAACGTGTGGCTGGTGGTCGTTATGTGACGATAGACATCAAACGACGCTCTGCTGCGCGATATGGCTTGAGCATTAAAGAAGTGCAACAGGTTATCTCGACTGCGATCGGAGGAATGAACGTGGGTGAAACCGTAGAAGGGCTAGAACGTTACCCAATCAACGTTCGTTACCCACAAAGCTATCGTGATTCTGTCGTTAAGTTGCAGAACCTGCCGTTAGTGACACCAAATGGAGCTCGTATCGCTCTATCGGACGTAGCAGATATTCGTTACGAAGATGGTCCTCCGATGATTAAAACGGAGAACGCGCGTCCTAATGGTTGGGTGTTCGTTGACATCGAAGGTCGCGACCTTGGTTCTTATGTGGCAGAAGCGCAAAAGGTCGTTGCTGACCAAGTTGTATTACCGGCGGGTTACTCGCTCGCTTGGTCTGGTCAATACGAATACATGGAGCGAGCAAAAGACCGTTTGAGTGTCGTTGTGCCTATCACCATCGCCATCATCATGCTATTGCTTTACCTGAGCTTCCGACGGGTCGGTGAAGTGATGATGATCATGGCAACGCTTCCTTTGGCTATGGTGGGTGGTTTGTGGTTGATGCATTACCTCAATTACAACTTCTCTATCGCGGTCGGCGTTGGCTTTATTGCCCTTGCCGGGGTTGCGGTTGAAATCGGAGTGATCATGTTGGTTTATCTCAATCAAGCGTGGCACTACAAAAAGCTCGATGCAGAGGAGAACCAACAAACACTTCAACAAGCTGACCTAACGGATGCCATTCGTGAAGGGGCAGGGCTTCGTGTTCGTCCAGTAATGATGACGGTTCTTACGGTGATCATTGGCCTAATTCCAATCATGTATGGCGAAGGAACAGGCTCTGAAGTGATGCAACGAATTGCCGCGCCGATGATAGGTGGAATGGCGTCGGCACTGTTGCTTACCCTACTGGTTTTGCCTGCAATCTTTAAGCTCTGGAAACAGCGTGAGATTACGCATAGCCAAAATGAGACAAACAAATAACGTATTGATTATTAGCCCTTACTTACCAAAAACAGAGTGGGTAAGGGCGTACCACATGAACATGTGAAACTAACAAATAAATAACTGAATTAATCTAAGGAACGATCATGAAAAAGACACTTATTGCGATTGCACTGACGTTAACTACTGCAACGGCTTTTGCTGAAATGGACCACTCAAATATGGATCACTCGATGATGAAGAGTGGAGAGATGGATCATTCCCAAATGGACCACAGCATGATGCAGGGCGGAAAGATGGACCACTCAAGTATGATGAATATGGAAGGCATGTCTGAAGTGGGTATGCCTGCGACAGGCGCAAAGCCGGATAAAGTGGTTCATGTGCTGCTTAGTGATGATATGAAAATCACATTTAAGAACAAGGTCGATATTGAGCCAAATGACGTAGTGCAGTTCGTTGTTATGAACACAGGCAAGATAGATCACGAATTCTCGATTGGTTCTGCTTCAGAGCAGCTCGAGCACCGTGAAATGATGAAAAATATGGGTAACCACGCTCATGACTCAGGCAGTACAGTGACGGTAAAGCCCGGTAAAGCGAAGCAATTGCTATGGCATTTTCATGGCGACAACAACGTAGAGTTTGCGTGCAATATCCCAGGTCATGCTGAAGCGGGTATGCTGAAAAAAATTGAGTTGTAGTATCGATTAATAAAGCGCACCAGACTTATATTGATTAGTTTGGTGCGTTTTCTTGTTTTTCTCGTATTAGACGATTAAGTTTAATAAGTAAATAGAAAAAATTTTTAGTTAGAACAAGTAAGTAGGAGTTTAAGGATGAACAAAACAGTACTCGTCGTTGCCGTATCAAGTGCTTTACTATCATGGTCTAATTACAGCATTGCTGCTAAACCTGAGTGGGCTGGTAAAGGTAAGCCCAATTTAGAAGAAGTCAAAACGTTCGCTGAGGCAAAAAAAGTTGAAGGCGAAATTAACGATCGTGAGAAGCAGCTTGATTCAATGATCGAAGAGAAAAAGAAGAAAGCCAAAAAAAGTAAGAATAAAAAAGATAAGCAGAAGCTAGATAAAGAGCTCGACGATTTGGAAGACGAGAAAGAAGCCTTCGAAGAGAGTAAAGAGAAGCTCAAGGATAAGAAAGAAAAGCTTAAAGATGATATGGATAATGACGAAGAAAAGTCGGGATTAGAAAAGCAGAAAGAAAAGAAAGCGGAACAAGAGCGTAAAGAAGAAGGAAAAGGGTCAGAAAAAGGCCAACAGCAGCGTGAAGAAAACAGCAAAAAGTGGTGGAACTTTTGGGAGTAATGCGAGGGCCTTACATCACCTATTCATTTCAACCAATCAGAACAGCTTTGTGTGACCGCTAAGTCATTGATTAAATGCTGTTTTCAGTTAAAGATAAGCCTCAACCTGCCCAGGAATACATGAACTAACTTGGATTGGCTGAGGCTTATCTGTAGCTAGAATCACTGTAGCAAGATAGAAGTTTCAAGCAAGTGGTGTGCTTCACCGCTTAGGTGCGGCAGCTCTGCCATGATCTTTCTAAACTTGTCGTCGATTGATTCTGCTTCATTCAGTGATCGAAAAGCCATTACAGCTTGTTCAGGTTCGCTGTTCACATAACCTTTCAACGTATCTAGCTGAATTTTATTGGCATTCTCAACTTTTGCTAGCGCGACATTGATTGCTTCGATGCTAATCGTTAACTCATTGCTTTTAAACATTTTTTATTATTTATGGGTTATTGCTAATGCGCGCACATTAACACAATGATTTTGGCAGATATTGACCAAGATTATTAAATTGGAACAATTTTGAAAATCATTGAAAGTTGCTCTGCAATGTGTGATTTGGACAAGTGTAAAAATGTGAAACGATTTAAGGCGTTAATAGCTATGAATAGTCGATAGGGGCATAACCAATGTAAGTCAACGCAATATAGGTTTAATAGATATAGGTTTAAACGATATCGATGAAGATGGCTTAATGTACAGAGGGATTTTCTTGGGGAGCGGGTTGCTGAAAGAGATACACATAATAAAACTGGAGGAAGAGTTGGAGCGTGCAGCGGGAATCGAACCCGCATCATCAGCTTGGAAGGCTGAGGTAATAGCCATTATACGATGCACGCACATCGTGAAGACTGAACTAATATGCCATAATTAAAGCAAAAGAAAAGCATTAACTCATGCTTGGCGAGCTATTTGCATGACTTTTGTGCTATTTGTTTGATATCTACACAGTGGGCAAGGGCATCTTTAACAAAAGCTATAAAACGAAACACTATCGCCAATAGAAATACACCAGCTCAATAAGGTTTAACTTATTGTAACCCTACTAAAAAATAGCCATTTTTGCTGCCAAAGTATCCTTCTAACGAATATATAAAGATTTATCATTAGCTCGCGCGGCTTATGCTTTAAATGGTGCGCTATGTTTAAAAAAAGGGGGACAGTTTTATAACCTCAATCCACTTAAAGGGGATTTATAGTGTCCATTGCAATCAAAACCAAGATTATTGCTTGAAATACCGCTTCAGTGAATGCAAAAAGGCTCACCATTTAGAGAGCCCTTTTTCGTGGTACTACATATAGTAGCTATAAGTAAGCTTTAACTCTGTACCTTGACGGTTATGACCAAAGCTTTGCTCTGTGTCATCAAAGTACTCTGTGTAAGTTAACTTACCCCAGTGACGACGGTTACTGTTTAATGGCATTTGCAATACAGTATCCATTTGTAATTGGTTTACTGTGCCAACCGTACCGCCAAGATCTAAGCTGCTAAATTGTGGGTTGAGTTGAATGTGAGTGCCATTTTCATGCAGATAGATAGAGTTTAAGAAATTAAACTGTACCCCATATGTCATTTTATCCACTAGACCAATATTGCTGTAATCTTTGTTATTTTGACCTACCGCAGCGGCGATGATTGGGAATGATAACCAGTTTTTAAACGGTGTGTTCATGCGGATCAAGCCGCCTACGGCAAACAAACGATCAGAAGTTGCATTGGTAAAGCTAGATTCAATGTAGTCAAACGACATACCTAGCATAGGCGCATTGGCCCAATCAGTTCGCGTTACTTCGAAGTAACGAGCTCGAACCTGAGATAGGTTAAAATCCTCGCTTCCTACTTTACCATTGTCTTGCCCTGTCACAGTCAACGAGCCTAGGAATAGGTTTTCATTGTCTTTTGCGCCGGAAATCTGACCTTGCAGTTGAAGAAAGTCATTATCAGCTTCACCAAAACTTTGTTTACCATAAGTTGCACTTACAACTGAAGATACTTTTGTGTGATCGCCTGGATCGGGTGCATTTTCTTCAGTCGCATCTTGTGCGTTGGCAAAAGCAGATAATGGAAGCAATAAAGTGAGTAGTGGTAATTTCTTCGTTATTGGCATAGTAAAACCTGTTAGTTATTCAATTCAAGAATTTCACTATCACCTTAAGTAAATGTTTCGCCCACGAATAACCAAATAAAAAAAGATAAAATGATAAAAAGTAAGTATGTTAATTAACTTGTTGTTTCATAATGGATAATTACCCTAATCTTACTTGGTGGGGTTCACATATCCGCTATCCTTTTCTTACTCTACCAAGAGAATAATTTATAATTTATTTATTAAATGGTTAATCAAACCAATAGTTAGTTTGTTGTAGATCAAAATAATTTATCATTAATTAACAGTACTATCTCCTGTAATTTCTATGACCTAGAGGCCTCGGTATGACACAACCCTTTCTTGAACCGCCCATTTATCAAGTGGCAGGACTGCAATACTCTCCCACCTCCGGAGCCATCAAGAATGAAGAAGGTAAAGTGATTCGTCTACGGGCGCGTGAGGCCAATTTATTTACGGCATTAATTGACTCTTTCCCCGATATTTTGTCGCGTCAATCGATTGAAGAGCAACTTTGGAAAGGTTCTTATGCGACTAATGCAACCATTAACCAAACCATTAAAGCGCTACGTTTTTCCCTCGATGATGATCAACGCTCTTTAATTCGTACCATTCCCAAACAAGGTTATGTGCTTTCCAGTAAGCCATATATCCTTGAGTCTTACACTGCTCATCATATGGCGGGGGCGAAAGAGCCGGCTCCTGGTATTGTGCCTGACAGTACCGCTAACTCTTCAGAGTCAGTAACCTTGACTGACACACCTCAGAACAGCAAAGCATTAGGTTGGAGAACTTTTTTCTCAGGCAACGAGTTAATCGGTATCGGCGTAATAAGCCTATTACTATTCACACTCGGATACCTCGGCATATTCAGCCCGTCATTCGAGCGCATTAGCTATAAGGCTGGTGAACATTGGTTGTTATTTGATGCTACAAGCGAAGAAATCAATTCACTGAACCTCAGTGATGACACCCCATCCATTATTATGAAAAACGACAGTAATTATCGAATTTGTCATGTTGAAGAGGGGATAACGGTATGCAAAAATCAATAATCAAACGCGCTATTGCTGTGATGCTACCGGTTGTTGCTCTAACTATTGGCCATTATCTTCATGATCCAATCAAAGCACATAACCAACAGTTTGAAGGGGTATGGACGGGCCAATCTGTCATTCAATTTGATCAGCACACGATTGATAGCTACGCAACCATGGTGGTTGATAAGGACAACATCCGTTTATCTATCAATAATAAAAGTGGCAACAGTAATTATGCTTTCGATGCCAAACTGGAACTGCACTATACCGACAAACAATATAATCGATTGCAATTAGTCGATAGAGAAGTCACTGGCTTGGAGCGATTTGAGCAAGAAACAGGTATTCGAGTTCCGGTTTCTGGCACCCTAATCGAGCTCAATGGCTGGCGACTAGAAGAGGATGAGATCTTTTTTAATTTCAATTCGCTTGGTGAAGATAGCATTTCATATGTGGTAAAAAGAAAGCGCTAACACACCACCCCAAGCAATACTAAGTTCATGATATATAGTGTTTTATATATTTTTTCATCGCCATATTATTTTTTTTATTTCAAGAATACTTTTTTTTGTTGGATGAGTCGGTTCTTCGCACGGTTTAATGGTTGTGTTCAAAACTATTTGAAAAAACAACCTCCGAGCAACGGCTCTACAACAAATGAAGGTATCCCCAATGACGGTATCAGTTTCAACTAATCCAGCAGAAGAAAAAGTTGGCATGGCCAAGTGGTTCCCGCTTCTGGTTCTTCTTGCAGCTCAATTCTCAACCATGGCAGACAACACAGGTCTTTCTATTTCAACAGAAGCACTGATCGCTCTTCACGGTGCGACCATGCCTCAGATTCAAATGGCTAATGCTATGTATCCTCTAATTGCGGGTGCTGGTATGATTGCTGGTGGCCTTATTGGCCTAATCATTGGTTGGAAACGACAAATGATCATCGGTGCAGGTATCTTATCGCTTGCCTCATTTGCAGCTGCATTTGCTCCAAACATGGAAGTTTTGAACTATGGTGCTCGCGTTGGTTCTGGTCTAGGTGCATGTCTACTTATTCCTGCGGTTCTAGCTAATGTCGCTGGTATCTATAAGGGTAAAGATCAAGCGATTGCCTTCTCTGCTATCGCTGCTCTAGTTGGCTTGGCAAGTGCTTTAACTCCGCTTATCTTTGGCTTCATCCTTGATGTCGCTAGCTTTGGCGTTGCCTTCGCAGGTCTTGGTGTCTACTGTGCATTAGTTATGTTCGGTAGCATGAAGTTACCTGAGCTTCCAAAAGCCACGTTCAAAGGTAAGTTTGATATCGTTGGTGTATTACTTGCGGGTACTGGTCTACTGTGTTTTGTTACTGGTCTGCTAAAAATTGCTGAATGGGGTCTCGTTGCACCACTGACTGATTTCACTGTTGCTGGTATATCTCCGGCTCTACCTATGTGTCTTGTGGGTGGCATACTGCTAAAAGTATTGATGGTATGGGAACGTCGTTTTGAAGCTGCTGGTAACACGCCACTTCTCCCTCGCTCATATGTTGAAAACCCACAAGTGGTTGTTGGTCTAGTACTTTGTGCCACTATCTTCTTGCTCTTTGGTGCTACGGGCTTCATTAATGTCTCGTACATGCAGTTAGTTGCTGGCATGAGTGCATTCGCATCAGGCATGGCATTGTGTGCATTTGCTTTAGGTATGATGATCGGTTCTCTTGGTGCACCCGCCAAATTGGGCAACTTATCTTGTCAACGTATCTGTCAATTAGGCTTCATCATTGCAGCTTTAGGTACTGCATTAATGTTCTTAGGCTTTACCAAAGACGGCATTACATTCTGGCAATACATCTCACTACTCGTATTTGGTATTGGCGCAGGTTTACTAGCTTCTCAGGCTTCTATTGTTGTGACTTCAGCGCTTAGTGAGCAAGAAGCAATGCAATCAGGTGGTATCCAAGCAACCTCTCGTAACATTGGCCAGGCGTTCGGTGTAGCGATTCTTGGTACGGTAATGCTGTTCTCCCTAACAGGTGAAATCAAGAAGGGCGTTATGGACCACGACGCTATTTCAGCAGAAACCAAGCAGATGATTGTTGACACACCGTCATTACCATTCGTGTCAAATGATATGGCACTTGAGCTTATGGTAAGCGCAGAAGTTCCGGCACAAGAGCAACACACTGTTGTCGCTGTAATGGCAGATTCTCGCCTAACATCGGTTCAATATGCACTTTATACTCTCATTGCCTTAATGATGGGCGGTTTAGCTCTTTGTTCTAAATTACCAACTCGTTCGTTAATGGCTAACTCAGACTAAATTTAAAAGCCCCAACTCAGGTTGGGGCTTTTTCGTAGACACTTAAATGTCGGTATATCGACATCGGTAAAGTGAACTTACTGATGTTTACTCTTTAATCAACTATGGAGCCAACACCCTCTTTACGTTTATGCACCAAATACTGATTTTCAGCACAGGTGCAATCAATCAGTAGTTCACCAAGCAAAAAGAACAATAATTATGATAAATTCTATTACTGCCTCTCAAAAGCGTCTCCTATTCATTCTTTGTATTGCTCAATTTTCTATCTCGGCTGATATAGCCAACTTATCTATCGCAACAGCTACGTTAGTCACCCACTTTCAAACAGACATTAGTGCCATTAAAACCTTGGGGACAATTCAGCCTCTAGTTGGCGCAGCGTTAATGTTACCCGCAGGCCTTATTGGGCTATTTATCGGTTGGCGTATCATGCTCATCACCGGGGCTTTTATTGGTTTAGCCGCTTCTATCTTGTTTATTCTTGCTCCTAATGTAGCTTTTGTCACCTACTTGGCTCGGCCACTGACAGGCATATCATCAGCACTGCTTTTACCTGCTATTCTAGCTCTAGTCTCTGCCCGATTTCCTGGTAAATCTCGTGCACTAGCGTTTGGCGTGTTAGCGGCTTCCGGTGGACTATCTGCCGCCGTCGTGCCGATGAGCAGTGGTTTGCTAATGGACCATTTTGCTTGGTATCTACCCCTGACATTTATCAGTGCCTTTTACCTCATTACCAGTTGGTTTGCTATTAAAGGAATCCCGCCAGTGGAGAATCCGCGCCCGAGCTCATTTGATTTTATTGGGGCGCTGCTAAGCTCATCGGGCATCGTTTTGGTGGTGCTGGCACTGATCAAAGCACCCAGTTGGGGCCTATTAAGCGCCAACAGCAACGCTGATATTCCTACTTGGTTTACCGGCCTTACGTCATTAAGCCCTTCGTTGGCCGTTATAGCATTAGGGCTAGTGTCACTATTTGCCTTTTATTTTCAACAACGACAACGAGAAGCCCAGCAAAAAACAGCTTTATTACCGATTAGCTGGCTGAAAAATCGCCAGTGTCGAGCTGGTTTTCTGCTTCTTACCTTCATGTATATGATTTTAGGTGGTGTGAGTTTTATCATCATAACCTATCTCCAAGTTGCCATTTCATTAAGCTCTTCGCACTCAGGTTTTATTATTCTTCTGTTCTCCATTTGCATGATCGCGTTTTCAGTTATTACACCTTTGGTGTTTAAATCACTAAAGGCAAAGACCTTATGTTTAACTGCATTTATCGGTCTGGCTAGCTCTGCAGTTATTTTATTTTTTTCTAGTCAATCTCATCATATTTTGTCGCCTTTTTATCTAGGTATGCTGCTCACGGGTTCTTCAATGGGGATACTTGCATCACAATGTCCGGCCATCATCACCAATGCGCTTGGTGAAACCGATGCCGCTCAGTCGAGTGGTTTACAAGCCACCATCCGAAATATGGGTTTAGTGCTCGGGATTTGCTTGATTGGCGGGACACAGCAATGGGCACTAGAGCATACGGTCAGGCAGCACAGTGAACAATCGAAACAGATCTTTCCGGACCACTTTATCAGCCAGATCGAGCAAAGTCCGACCCTACCTTATTTAGACGATATTAGAATTGCCAATCTCTCTGATACTTATGGTATGGATCATCAGCAGCATGCGACCTTATTAACTCTTAATGCCCATTCTCGGCTAACCAGTTTTCAAAACGCTTTGATGATGGTGATTTTTCTTTCAGCATTAGGAGTGCTAACCAGTTATCGCTTATCTGTACCCGCTACACAGCAAGGCAAATTAAAGGGGGAGAGTGGCTAATAAACACATATTAATAGTCGTAACTTTAGAACTAACAATACGCGAGCTTGTGGTGTAACTATTTGAATTTATTGAAATATAGTGGTGATATAAATTAAAAAAAAACCTAAAAAGTAGGAAAAACCCATTTCTATTTTCTCCGCATTTTTTATTGATTGGCTTGTTTATACAATTGCCATATCGACAATTAGGGCAGCGGAATATCAGACCTGTTGCCAACCCTATAATTTGATAATTGATTGAGAGATGCATTATGAAAATGGTTAAAGAAATGGCGGCATGCAGTGTTATTGGTACTGTGGTGATGGTAGGTTATGGAGTAGCTTGGGACTGGGTCACCGTAGAGAGTATTGGCATGGGCGCTATTTCTGCCCTTATCATGGCGGTGATTGTGAAGCTATCAGTGGCGTTTGAAAAAATGACTTCAGAATTTTGTTTAAAACAACGCTCATTAGCTAAGCCAAAGCGTGTGTTCACTTCGTGGTTGATTCTTGTTGGTTCAAAAGTCGCAGCAATGGGTGCTATTGTGATTATGTTTGGTGAGCAAGTGCAGTTTAGCGGACCGGCCAGTGGTGTTGTGGCATTCTACCTTACCATCATGTCAATTCTTCTCATTGAAGCAGTTATCGGTAAGGCATTCAATAAACGCAATGCTGAAGCGGTAATAAGCTAACGAGCCTATTATCTGAATTGCTTGACTAATACCAATCGTAGTAAATAACTGGTCACCCTCGCTTGTTAAAAACCTCGATAACTTCGTTAGAATTTTTGATTGTAGAATAACTACTTATCGAAAAATTCTGTCTTGTTCTCAAGCTTTTTTCGTACGCCATTTTTGAACACTTACTTACTGTGATTGGTATAAATATCCTCGTAGAGGACATGGCGCTAACATTTTGCGCTGTGTTTCTCGTTTTCTCCCGCCTTGTTCTCTAGCCTTTTCCCACGCTATTTCTGAGCACTTACTGTAAGTGGCATCACTCGTGATGTCGTCGTAGAAAGTTTTTTTTTGCTTGCTGTCCAATAGGGCCTTTGCCGCAATCATAATGTACTAATGAGTAAGACCATGAAGAACGTTTCTAATGCAAAAATAGTGTAGGGCGCTTGCCTAAGAGTATCGATTTACTGAATATAAAAAGATTTTCTATCGGCATATTGAACTGGCATTGGCCTGTTTTGCTTGTTCCTAATATTTTAGTTGTTCATCCACTTTTTCTAATGCAGTCGGTAAAACTCAAACATGAGAAAAGCCAAATATCTCAGATGCTGCAATGGGTTTATTTGTAAGAAGGCAATGGGCAACAGACATGACGCTGGTCAGGTTTAGCTTGATCGCTATTATCATAGTAAAAAAGCCTAGCTCAAGAGCTAGGCTGATGTTTTTAATACAAAATTGGTGTATTGCCACAGGTATACCCTTTTATTGATGTTGAATGAAAAATCACTCAGAACATCAATTAGGCAATGGAAAGCTCTTCTTGTTTCACCGCTGCTTTACCAAGGTGAACGGTTACATTGCCGCCTAGCATGGTAGCGTGGACATGAATATCTTTAACTTCTTGTTTATCTACGCTTAGTACGTCTTTATCCAAGATAGCCAAGTCGGCCAATTTACCGACTTCGATAGATCCTTTCATGTTCTCATGACCCATTAAGTACGCGGCACCTAATGTCACTGCGTGAAGTGCTTCCTCTGCGTTCAAACATTCATCTTCGCCGTACACGTTGTCCGAGAATATACACTGGCGGTTCATGGCTCCCCACATCATAAACAATGGATTAACTTGCGTCACACCGTCATCACAGTGAATTGAGAAAGGCACGCCTTTTTTCACTGAACTCTTAAATGGATTTAAGCGTTTTACTAGCTCAGGGCCCACTGTTTGTTCTGCGTGTACATCGCCCCATACCGGTATATGAGTACCAAATAGGTTATGGCAAATTCCGATTGCTTTCATACGATCCATTTGCGCATCTGTTACCATTTGATTGTGCTCTAAGCAATGGCGTGCATTTGGCATTGGCGTGTCTACTTGTAAGCGTTCAATGATGTTAATGAGCTTCTCGGTGGTGCCATTGCCGTTACAATGAAACGAGATGTTGTAACCGGCTTGGTGGAAAGGTAAACATTCTGCAAAAATGGTTTCTTCATCTTTGATAAGTGAACAACTCGGTTTGCCGTTATAGTAAGGAGCATCATCAAGAAGATTGGCGGTGAAGCCTTGAATTGAACCATCAGTACTGACAAATTTCACGCTAGAAATACTAAGACGATCGTTATCCGATGCTTTCATATCTAGCACTTCACTGGTAGAGAAGTTACTCACCAATGGGTAAGCTGTTATGCGTAATTTAAACGCCGGATTTTGGCTTAGCGCCTGATAAAGCGGCCATGGGTTAGTTGGCAATCCCATACCACAATCGGAAACCGAGGTAACGCCTAACGAATGCGCGATATTGGCGTAATCTATTAGCGTTTTCCCTATCGCTGCAGGATCAGTACCGTAGTTAAAAGCACCTTGGTTTAAGGCACGATATAGATCAGGTAGCTCTGCAATGTAACCAGTTAAGCGGCCATTTTCACGCATGACAAATTCAGGGTTATCTTCGAGGCTGTAGCCAACTTGTTCAAGCGCCATTGAGTTAAAGCTCGCTAAGTGACAACTGGCATGCATAAAGAATACGGGTGAATCATCAATCACTGAATCGATAAAATCACGATTAACCACTGAGCCATCGGTCATCAAAAGTGGGTCTAAGCCCCATAGATTTAACCACTCGCCAGTTTTCCCTGCGGCATCATGTTTTGCTTTAAGTTCTTTAAGCAAAGCTTTTAAAGTGTCTTCAGTGCAACACCCTTTTAGTAATTTACCTTCAGCACCAAGGCGATCATATTGACCGCCATATTCGAACATACCGGTAAACAGCGCAGCCATCAGTGGGTGCATGTGTGCTTCAATAAACCCAGGAACAATGGTTTTACCTTTGAACTCTTCATTTAGTGTGTGCGCGATAGACTCATTAGCAAGAAAGGTTTCGGCTTGATCTTGGGTGCCAACAAAAAGGATTTTTCCATCTTGTACGACGATGGCTGAAGCCTTAGGTTGTTCCTTATTGACAGTAACAAAGTTACCCGTATATAAAACAGCTTCTTTATTGGCTTCTAGACCCGGATTTAAAAATGGTTGAGTTGTCATTATGTGCTCCACATTACTTAGTGTAGGGGGTAATCAAAATCAATTACCCACTTACTTTGCACATCGGCCACTTTTGGGTCGAGACTTTATAAGTCAATTTAAATTATAAAAAGTAATATTGACGAATCGAGTAGTGATGAAGATAAAAGTTGACTTAAAACAATGAGTTAAACTTATCCTGACGGTTGTGTAAAATTAAAAAGCAGCACCACTAGTGGCACTGCTTATCTATTTTGAATTAATTTTCACAAATTAATACTGGACGAAAGCTAAGCTTCAGCTGTTTGCTTAGCTTCAACCTCTGATGTTTGGTGCACTTGAATATCTCCACCTAGCATAGTGGCGTGCACTTTAATCTCTTTGACTGCCATTTTATCAACGGTTAATGGGTTTTGATCAAGAATGGCTAGATCTGCCAACTTACCCACTTCGATAGAGCCAATCATATCTTCTTGCTCCATCAAATAAGCAGCACCCATCGTCACCGCGTGCAATGCTTGCTCTGCAGTTAGACGCTCTTCTTCTCCGTAGACGTTACCAGAGAAAACACATTGGCGGTTCATTGCCCCCCACATCATGAATAGTGGGTTTACTTGTGTTACCACATCATCACAGTGAATAGAGAAAGGAATACCTTTCTTCACCGATGTTTGGAATGGGTTCATTGTTTTAACGCGCTCTGGACCAACAGTTTGTGTGGCATGAACATCGCCCCAAAATGGAATATGTGTGCCAAACAAGTTATGTAGCACGCCTAACTTCTTCATGCGATCCATCTGCGCTGGCGTTACCATTTGGTTGTGCTCTAGACAGTGACGAACGTTTGGTTGTGGGCACTCTGCTTGCATTTTTTCTATTAAGTCTAGTAACTTAGTTGTACAACCTTCACCATTACAGTGGAAAGAGATGCTGTAACCTAGTTTGTGAGCATAGAAGACGTCAGTCCACATTTTCTCATCGTCAAATTGGAAGTGACCATTTGCTTTGCCGTTATAGTACTTCTCGCCTTCTTCCAATACCGCTGTAAAGCCTTGAATAGAGCCATCAGTGTTTAGGTATTTTGTTTTTGTTGCAAATAGACGATCGTTACTTTGTGCTTTAAAGCCAGCTAGCTCTTCTTCACTAAAGTTTGGGACTAGTGGGTAAGCGGCTAGGCGCGAGCGGAATGCTGGCATTGTCGATAGCGCTTGGTATAGCGGGAATGGGTTATGAGGTAAGCCCATACCGCAATCAGACATCGTCGTTACGCCAAGACGGCTGGTGCTGTCTGCATATGAAATCATCGCTGCAACGGCATCTTCTGCTGTACCTAAGTTAAAACCACCCACTTTTACAGCACGTAAGATATCTGGCATTTCTGCGATTTCACCTGTTAGGCGACCATCCTTGCGAAATACAAATGCTTCATTATCTTCAAGGCTAAAGCCTGCTTTTTCAATTGCAGCACTGTTAAAAGCCGCTACGTGACAAGATGCGTGCATCACCATCAACGGCGAATCTGAGCAGATTGCATCTAAGAAGTCACGGTCAATAACCACCTCTTCGGTCATTAGAAGTGGGTCTAGCCCCCACATATCAAGCCACTCGCCTTGTTTGCCTGCTGCGTTATGAGCATCAACAAAGATTTGCATCTTATTGCTCAATTCTTGCTTGGTTAGGCTTGCACTTAATACTTCGCCGCCACCTGCACTGCGTTCAATTTGCCCCACATAACCAAAGCGTGCTGTAAATAATGCAGCTCCTAGCGGGTGCATATGCGCTTCGATAAAACCAGGAACAATGGTTTTACCATTGAATTCGTCATTCAGCGAGAAAGCAATCGATTCGTTAGCAAGGAAAGTTTCTGCTTGATCAACAGTACCAACAAAAAGAATTTTACCACTTTGTACCACGATTGCTGATGCACTTGGTTGTTGTTCATTGACGGTAATGAAATTGCCAGTATAAAGGACAGCTTCGTCGTTGTAGCTCAGACCCGGTTTAAGTTGTGATTGTGTTGTCATTATATGCTCCACATTGGTGTAGGGTTTAATCAAAGTTAACTGCCAGCTCACTTTGCCCCTATGCCCATTCGTGGTCGAGAATTAAGAAATGAAATAAAGATCGGGAAAATGAATAGAAATAATGAAAAATAGTGGCTATCAAAATAAATATAAAATGAAGCCCGCTAGCTACTATAATGATCATTTATATCAATAGGTTAAGTGGTGTTAAGAATTTGGCGCATCATCTGTATTTACTGTTGCTCTCGCAGAGCGGGGCGATTAAAGAGTTATTTTTTAGTATTAAGTTTATTCAACAAACGATTGGCTAGGGGGCTATTTCATCTTTGTGCGAGTAGCACTGCCTTGAAGTTATAAAAAAAACTCAATCGCAACTGATACTTCAAGAGATAAATGACATCATAAGTCTAAATTCAATTTGCTAGTGCTGCTAGTGCTGCTAGTGCTGCTAGTGCTGCTAGGGCGGAGGTCCCTTAATGGCTGTTTATGGGTTGGGTCGTGTGACCATAATTATTAGCAAAGTCTGTTGAGGTTTCATCGAGTAGGGACGTGCTGATTTTTGGTGGTCGTGTGAGACTGGCGGATGCGTGGTGTTCTAAGTAACACAGGTTTTGGCGAATGTTACTGGTCTGTTCAAGTTAAAAGGCAGTTTATTGTTGCCAATCTGACCCAATTTATTTCGACAAAACATGAATATACAACGGATAAGTTCCGTATTGGCTTTTTTTAAGGTGCTATCTAAAGGGGGGCTATAAAATTATTTATTTGTAAGAGAGAGGAGTCAAGAGGGCTTGGAGCGTGCAGCGGGAATCGAACCCGCATCATCAGCTTGGAAGGCTGAGGTAATAGCCATTATACGATGCACGCACATCGTCTTAACGAGTTTGATAATGCCACATCTAACTGAAAACGAAACCTTTTTCTTTCATTTTTATTCTAAGTGCTCGCATAACCACCACACCGCTAGTTTTTCAATCATGTTCGGCGTTTTCAGAGTGAATAAAATGTGACTAAACTCTCGTTAAACGGAGGGCGAGAAACAATGGAAAATCCCCCGCTATTTCTGTGACAAATTCGGTTTGATTTATAAACCAGTTTGTTGGTGTTAGCTTGTCATAAAACCCATACAAATTAAGGAATTTGGAGTGTTAACATAAACTGATTTTTAATCGTGTTTTGGCGTCCATTAATAACAATCTGAATGCATAAATTTAACTTATTAGTCGGTCAAAACATTCAGTAAACTAATCCCAAATGAGTAGAGTTATAGAGACTTCTAAGCCTTTGCAGAAAAAAGTAACGAGTTCAGTTGATAATTTACGCAAAAGTCTCGTCATTCCGTCTATCGTTTGGTACATTTGCCGCACATTTTGTCTCCCCTAAAATACCCATGCCTTCTCAGTTCCGAATTAACAAAATTGTTGAAATTGGTGACACTCTTCACCGCAGTGGCTGTGCTCCTTACAAGCTAGAGAAATACACTCAATTCTATGCAAAAAAGCATGGTGTTGACGTGATGATCCAAGCAACGCCAACTGCGATTAACTATCAATTTCCAGACGATAACAACGCCGTTATTCTTAAGCGTCTAAAGCCTGCGTCAATTAACCTGAGTTTGTTGGCCAATACGATCATTCGTATTAACCAACCGAGCAGTGAGCCTGTACCAGAGCCTGTCGGTTACTCTAAATTTGTGACTGCACTAGCCAATATGGGGATTCCGCCTGCGTATTTGATGCTGGTGGGCAGTACGTTGGAAGCTGTGGGCTTTTCTGCGTTATTGGGTTTGATGGTTTGGGTCTGTCAGCAAGTTCTTCATTCACGTCGCGCTATCGCGGTTGAGTTTATCTCTGCATTGTTAACGGGTATCTTTGTGGCGTTTCTGGCAAGTACAGGGTTGCCGATTCCGGTGTGGGCGTTGTGTATCGCCTCGATCGTTTTGTTTGTACCAGGGTTATCCATAGCCAACGCATTAGAGTGTTTGGCGTTTAACGATCTCGTCTCTGGTACTAGTTTACTAGGGCAGAGTGCGTTAACGCTGATCAAGCTGTTTGTTGGGATTATCATGGGTCTCAATATTGGTGAAGCAATATGGGGACAAGCGGTCTCCATCGACTATACCAATGCGGTACCGATGTGGATGCACATATCAGGCTTGGTGTTGATCTCAGTATCTATCGGTGTGATGTTCAATGCGCGCCCTAAAGACATCTTGCTTGGCTTGCCAGTTGCGGTTCTTGGCATGTGGGGGCCGTTTTACCTCGGTTTTGATAGTGGTTGGGTTGTGGGTACTTGGGTAACCACGGTTCTTATTACTCTGTACGGAACTTGGATTGCCAAGAAGATGGAGCTCACAGGCTCTATTTATATCGTGCAAGGGATCATCATTTTGGTTCCGGGTAGCCGAGTATTAGTGAGTGCCAGCCAGTCGGTGTTTGAACAATCTATTTTGCCTATTCCAAGTATTGGTTTGTCGGCGTTATTCATGTTCTCTGCAATTGTGGCAGGGCAAATCACCGCTTACTCGATTTATTCGCCAAAAGTCGAACGTTAATCGGTTCCGCTTCCTAGGCCTTTAAACAAACACAGCTTAATGGCTGTGTTTGTTCGTTTTAGGTGCTGTTCTTTTCAACGTTAAGTTACGCTACCGAAAATTGGTTCGATTTGTGCTCGCTAAGCCTAACAAGAGTCATTAAAATGGGGACAAATTCTATTTAAATGAAGTATTAACGTATGTCTTTACCTCCTTGTCCGCAATGCCAATCTGAATATGTCTACCCAGACCAAAACAACCTGATCTGCCCTGAGTGTGCCTATGAATGGAATCCAGAAGAAGAGCGTTTAGAAAGAGAAGCCGCGCGTGTTAAGGACGTAAATGGCGTTGTATTGGAAAGTGGCGATAAAGTTACCTTCATTAAAGATCTAAAAATCAAAGGCAGTTCTTCTGTACTGAAAATCGGCACTAAAGCAGTAATCAGACGAATCAATGAAGGCAAAGATCACCAGTTAGATTGCAAGCTTGATGGTGGCGGTGAAATGCTTGTTACGGCGAAGTACGTTAAGAAGCAATAGCGGCCAATGGTATTGATCTATCATTGCCGTTCAATAATTCTGACTGGGACATTGTCGTAAATCTTCAATAGGTTTAAGTCGCTTCTTGGCATACTGGTTAGCCCATTAAACAATATTAATTGCCTGAGAATTAAGATGATTAGAGAGTACAACCCAAATGATATTGAAGCTGTTTTAGATATTTGGTTAACCGCCTCGATAAAGGCCCATGACTTTGTGGCTCCTGAGTTTTGGGAGTCGCAAGTGGCCAATATGCGTGACCTATATATTCCGGCATCAACAACTTACGTGTATCAAGTAGACGGTGAGGTTCGTGGCTTTTATTCGCTTTATGAAGGGATCTTAGCGGCGATCTTTGTCAGTACAGAACATCAAGGCAGTGGTATTGGTAAGCAACTTATCCAACACGCTAAGCTTGAATGTCTGAACTTGTCATTGAATGTGTATAAAGAGAACCAAGCGACGATTCAATTCTACTTGTCCCAAGGATTCTCTATTGTGAATGAACAAGTTGATGAACATACAGGGCATCAAGAATACACCATGCACTTAGCTTAGGTTTGATAGCTCAACCCGAAAGAGCAGTAACTAGGAATCGAAACTATATGGACATGGTCAAAGCTGATATTTCGTACTCAAGTGCCTTTCATCATTATGTGAATGCTTGCTCTGAGGATGGGTTAGTTATTTACACCGGTATTTCTGACAGTAGTGATGCGTATTTAAAAAGGCGAGTCGCTTATTCAAAAGGTGAGAAACTTCCAGAAGGTTGGACGCCTGCTTCTACGTATTTTTGTATCGACTCTGGTCAAATCCTTGGTGTGATAAGAGTTCGTCATGGTACCAGTGAATACATTCATAACGTTATCGGACACATAGGCTACGAGACTTTGCCACAAGCGAGAGGGCAAGGTATCGCAAGTCATATGTTGTCTTGGGTTCAACGTCACGTACTGACCGAAAACGCTATTATTACCTGCGAGTACGGCAATATTGCTTCGCAAAAAGTAATTGAGAAGTGTGGCGGGCAGTTCTTAAATACCTTTTACTCAGAGCAAGATAAACACGAAGTTCTACGCTTTCAACTAAACCCTAAATGAACACTGAAGCATGGCACCTTCCTCATTCTCACTTACTTGTCGTGAGCGAGCTTTTTGGAAATGAAGCCGCTGTTGTTTCTATTCATTGGTTATAGTTCATTGATTATTGTTGGAGATATTTTGAAGTATTCGACAAGACCCGCTCAGTCATCAGATTATGAATTTCTGTTCGAGCTAAAAAAGGCGGCTGAATTTGAGCCAATCAAAGCTGTTTTTGGCTGGGATGAGCAAATTCAACGAGATATACACGCCGAAGAGTGGGTAGAAGAACGGCCTGAAATCATTGAATATCAGGGTAAAGCGATTGGCAGTGTGTTGTTGCAAGACAAAGGTGATAACTTCTACTTTTGCCGATTCTTTCTACTGCCTGAATATCATGGCAAAGGTATTGGCAGCCAAGTTTTAACGGATTGCTTAGCTCAAGCAGCCAAACTCAATAAGCCTGTAGAGTTGTGTTATTTACAAGGTAATCGAGTTGGGGAGTTGTATTTAAGGTTTGGCTTCGAAATCACCTCGCAAAACGATCAGTTTGTCTATATGTGGCGTGAATAGTTTGTAATAATTGAGATTAACTCATTCCTTTAGCCTGTATCTCCATCAGATAGTTGCCTTCATCTGCCAACAGAGGACGTGTAAATATGAGAACTGTCAGCTGAATTATAAAATAATGCTAACTATATCAAGATTTTATCAATCTTTGTTTTCGGTCTGGATTTTTAATGATAGGGTCGCCGAATAATTATATTGATAAGAATAAAGGCTTTATATGAAACATTTTCTGCCAATGGCTTTGGTAGCTAGCTTAACGGGTTGTATGACGTTACCTCATAATGCGTCGAATACTCTATCTGCTCCTCATGGAGATGGAGCTATTGGTATTACTACGAAGATCATTAAGGTTGGTAGTGTTTATCCGTGTGATACTTTTTCGATTCTAATGTACGAAAAGATTGGTGATGAACTCGCTCAAGAACCGGAGACGTTGAGAATGACAGTCTACGAAGATCTAGAGTACGTATTGTTTGATAATATCAAGCCAGGTAGTTACGTTGTTAAAGAAGCACGCTGCAATGTTCCAAGAGGGATCGTTGTAGACGGATATAAACGTTACCACTCTATCGAAATGTCGAGTGAGTACATGGTTAAACCCAACACATTGACTTTAACTGATGACCTAATCTTTGCTGCTCAGGAAACTGAGAAGGACTTTTATTTCACAGTTGAATCAAGTGAAGAAATTTCCATTTACCTTGAGGGTCTGCTTGCGGTATCAGATACTATCGGTGAAGGGTGGAATATAGAAACTCCTAAGAGTCAGCAGCTCTAATCGTTCGTTGGCTCTAAAGTATTAGCTGCCTTAAAACTGGTTAACTTAGCTGGAAATTGTAAATAAACTCAATGGAACACTGTATCATTGAGTTTATTAGTTTTAGCTTCTATTTAAGACTTAACCGCCAATAGTGCTCCGAACGTCACTAAGCCAAATCCACACGCTTGATTAAGCCTTTTCTTTGCTCTCAATAGATGCTTTTGCAATGTATTCGAAGTAAACAGCATAGCGACAATTCCAAACCATAAGCCGTGAAGAACGATCATGTAAAGTCCATAGCCGAGTGCGACATGCTGGTTTTCTGCATCAGGTGAGATGATTTGGCTGAAGATGCTCAAGAAGAACAACATGGTTTTTGGGTTGAGCACGTTACATAAAAAGCCTTGGGCTAAATAGCGCCAAACATTGGTGCTTTGTTTTGCATCTTCCATCGGTGCAAGCTTGTTGTCCGCACTCAAGATACCTTTTAGCCCTAGATAAATAAGGTAGGCTGCACCTGTGTATCTGATCATGTCAAACAGCTGCTCATTCTGTGAGATTAAGTAACTGATCCCAAGCATTGAATAACTGATGTGAACACAAATCGCTAAACTCACACCTATTGCAGTCCAAATCCCTGCTTGTCTTCCTTGATTGACACTGTTTTTCAAAACTAAAACGAAATCAGCTCCTGGACTAATAACAATCAATAGTCCCAATACTGCTAGGCTTAACCACTCCATAATGACTCCAACTCTTTATATTTGATGAGCGAGTATTGTATGGTTTTTTATTGCTGCCTATAATCGAAATGAACTCCACCTATCTGTGAGAAAAAATCACACATGAGACATTTGAAAGCATTTCATATTTTCCACATAGCAGCGCATTCGAGCAGTTACAGTGATGCGGCGGATAAACTCAATATCACACATGGCGCAGTGAGTAAGCAGATCAAGGTATTGGAAAATCACTTATCTCACGCCTTGTTCTATAAACAGGGCAGGAATGTGTGTCTCACCAAAGAGGGGGAATTACTCAAAGGTTACACAGAGCAAGCGTTCCAAGCCTTGGAAACTGGAGTCCACAAGCTTAATCAGCTGAATCATCACGCGTTGGAGGTTTCATGCGAACCCACATTGACCATGCGTTGGTTAATGCCTCGACTCGGTGATTTCTATAACGAATCCGGAATTGATGTCCGATTGTCTACCGCAGGTGGACCTGTGACATTAGGCGCAACTGGATTAGATATGGCCATTCGCCGAGACGACTTCAACGTAATCGAGCATTATAAACAGATTCCGTTAGTTGAAGAGTGGGTTGGCCCTGTGTTCTCGCCTGATTACTGGCAACAGGTCAAAGACAAGTTAGCCGATGTAAAATTACTGCACAGCAGCACGCGACCAAACGCTTGGAGCCACTGGGCATCCATCACCAAAGATAGTGAATTTGATAGCCGAATGGTGCCGCAAGCTATTTCAAACCAAACCTTTGCACACTTCTATTTTTGCTTTCAAGCGGCCGTTGATGGGTTAGGAGCGGCTCTTGGCTCTTATCCATTGGTGGTTGATGATTTGAATAGAGGCAACTTAATCGCACCGTTCGGCTTTGTGCCTTCCGGTCATCAGTACATATTGCTCACACAAGATGACAAGCAAGATGAACCAGAAAGCCCGTTTGTGGTTTGGCTAAAGAATGAGTTGTCACAGTGTGTTCCAACCTTATAGGAACGACAGTCTCCGACCTAGAAGTGTGCTTGTCTTATGTCAGACTTTAGTTCGTTATTGTGGGAATCACTCAATCGGCAAAGACAAGACACCACCATTGAGTTCTACTTGGTTTAGCCATTCTGTTGGAATCGCTCCGTCTTCTTCATAGAAGCAAGCCGCTAATACCGCGCCAATCACGATCGCACGACCGCAGCTATCACCGCCACATAAGATGTTATCTCGAATAGCTTGTTTAAAGCTCTGAGCACCCGCAATGATGCGAATTAGTAGTGGGAACGCGGCGCTCAATTCACAATGCAATCCAAATTTCTTTGCAGCCTCAGTGATTGAAAGTTCAGGTTCTGCTAATGCTTCATCGATTTGATCGTGTATAAACTTGCTGCAGGTTTGTCTTACCATTTCTACCGACTGAAGCGGAGAGTTACCCTGTATCGCGGCTTGAATTAATAGAGTGATTGCCTGCGCCCATTCCACGGCTTTGTCGTTGTTGTTGGTGACTCGCACCGCACTCTCTACCATCGCGGGTAAGGTGTGTGAGGTATAAGTACATGCCACTAATGGAATGATCTTTGAGACTGCGGGAAGTTGTGTATCGTCTGCGCCACACGCAGCAATAGAGGCGTCCTCTAGTTCTAATTGATGGATGTTCAACAAGCTCATACGCGTTGCTTTATCAATGTAGCCTTGCCAACTACCACCAAAATCAAACCAGAAACGGAAATGTTTGATGTAACTCGCTTCATCGTATTCTTTATTGTCGACTAAGCTGTCGACCATCGCCAAGAGCTGAGCACCGTATTGCGATTGTTCACCTGCGGTTTTACCTTGGTGCGCAAAGTAGCCCTTGTCTTGGTAATCGAACTGATTCGGTGAGCGAAACTCTGGTTCAAAACCCGCCACGTGTAAGATCCTCTCTTGGTCATACAACCAATGCAGCCCCATGGAAGCGGCGTCTCCAACCAATGCGCCAACAACGGCGTAAAAAGCTCTTTCTTTATGATTGTCCATACTGAGTGAAGTCCTTGAGAAGAATCAACGTAGTTCGATACTTTAAGTATAGTGATTAGGCGAGTATTTTGCTGTGTTTCTAAGAAGAAATATGAAGAGATAAATCCTGATTAGTCAATAACTTAAACCAATCAGGTGAAATTGATAAGGGCAATGAATAGTCGGGCGAGTCGATACTTTTGATTAATGGTGTTACTGATGGTTAAGGTAGGCGCTAGAACGCTGCTCAATCACTTTGAATAGACGCGAAAGTGCAAAGCACAAAGTAAAATATACGAAGCCAACAATCAGCCAGATCTCGAAGATCAAACCGGAAGAGTTGGCCATCTCAGTACCAACAAAAGTCATCTCTTGGATGGAAATTAGAGACACAATCGAAGTGTCTTTAACCAAGGAGATCGCTTGGCCAGCCAATGGCGGTGTGATGGCCGTTAATACTTGCGGTCCAACCACAAATCGATACTTAGACAATGCAGACAAGCCAAGTGAATCGGCGGCTTCCCATTGGCCTTTAGGAATACCTTCTAAACCCGCTCGAATCACTTCCGCAATATAAGCCGAAGAGAGCAAACCAATACAAATAACACCAGATGCTAAGTTTTCCCAAAGGTTAGCTGGGCCGAACAGAAAATCTTGAACAGCGTTAATCTCGCCATTATGTTCACGTAAGATACTTTCTAAACCAAGTAATGGAATCAGTTGGTTAGAAACGAAGAAATAGAAGATGAAGACAAACACCAGTGGCGGAATATTTCGAACCAACTGGATAAAAATCAGTGCAGGCGTTCTGAAGAAAGCGATTTTGGAGTGCCTTGCGACGCCAAGTAATGTGCCAAAAGAGAGTGCTAACACCATGCTCCAGACACTCAAGCGCAGTGTGGCGATCAAGCCTTGGAAAAAGTACGGGACGTTACCTTCGGATGGCGGAATAAAAATCAGGGTAAACGCATCTTCCCAGCGCCACTGGTAGTTAATACCAACAGCAGAGCGATAATAAAGCCAGCCTGCAAACACACAAATGACAGCGAGTAACACACCATCTAAAAGAGTAAGGCGTTGATACCAAGGCTTCATATGAACGTTGGGCTTAGGTGTTGTTAATGCGCTAGTACTACTCACGTCATTCCTGTTTAAACATTAATTATTATTGGGTTGTTGCTTGGATCTAAGACGAATCAAATAAAGCGACTTAAAAAGGCTACTTAAATCGTCGATGAGAAGGCAGTGCAAACAGTGCACTGCCTTGATTTAGATTCGACAGATTAGCTCATATTAAAAAGTGAGCTCAACTTCAGATTACTGACCTTGAGCAATCTGGTCTTGCCAATCTAAAGTAGAGAACCAGTACTCGTAACGCTCTTTCAACCAACCGTCTTCAGTACGTGCTTTGATCCATTCGTTGAAGAACTCTGCCTTGTCAGTTTCACCCAGGCGAACTGCAAATGCTTCGTTACCTTTGGATAGACGCTCTTCAAATGGAATAAATAGCGTGTCTGCGTTTTTGATCGCTTCGTGTTCTGGTTTCGGGCTAGACGCGATAACCGCGTGCGCGTTGCCGTTTAACACTTCTTGGAATGCTTGAGCATCGTCATCGAACTGTAGAACTTTCGCTTTAGGGAAGGTTTCACGAGCCACTTGAACTGTGAACGCACCACGACGAGCAGCAATTTTCACGCGACGAGAATCAAAATCAGAGATCTGAGTAAAACCTTCCGCTAGCTCTTTATTAGCAGCCAGTTGAACACCAGAGTGCGAGTATGGTTCAGTGAACAGTACGCTTTTAGCTCGCGCTTCAGTAATAGACATACCGCCGATGATCACATCAAACTTCTTCGATAATAGAGAAGGGATAATGCCGTCCCATGCCGTAGGTACAAATTCGACTTTCCAACCTGAATCTTCGGCAAGGCGTTTCGCCACGTCGATTTCAAAGCCAACGAGATCGCCTTGTTTGTTACGCATCGCCCAAGGAACAAATGTCGACATACCAACGCGCAGTGAACCACGTTCGTTGATTTTATCGAGGTTAGGCGTTTCAGAAGCAAGTGCAGGCAAACTTACGGCAAGCGCAAGTAGGGCTGTAATCGCGGTTTTAAATAGCTTCATGCTGATAAATCCTTATTGTGTTCGCCAGTTAGCTCCGAGCTTATGCTCAAGCCAAGCAGCAACGGCAGAAAGTGAAAGTGTAAGAGCAAGATAAATGATCGCCACAGAGAACCAAATCTCGAATGGCATCGCGGTTTCAGAAACAATGTTTCTGGCTTCGGTTGTCAGGTCGAAAATAGCCATGACACTCACAATCGAAGAGTTTTTAATTAGAGAGATCACTTCATTGGTCAAAGGTGGCAAGGTGCGTTGCACCACCTGAGGAAGAATCACATCCCAGTAAGTATAGGTCTTTGATAATCCCAAGGATTGAGCTGCTTCAAATTGTCCTCTCGCAATACCATTTAAACCGGCACGGAATATCTCGGCGGTGTAAGCACCTTGGAAAAGTGCCAAGGCTAAAACGGCAGTGCTAAAGCGATCCAGCCCTAATACGGGGCCAAATACAAAATAGAGCAAATAAATTTGTACTAATAACGGCGTATTACGAATCAACTCAACATAGCTGGTGGCTAGGGTACGTCCAACCACAGAATTTGAGTTTCTCAATAGCGCTGTCGTTAAACCAATAATCAGCGTCGCGACCAAAGAAATCAGAGAGATATTGATGGTAACCAGTAGCCCTTCAACTAATTCAGCAGGCCACCATTCGCCATCTTCATAGAAAGCAATATAGTCTGGCACGCGCTCCCATTGCCAGCTGTATCCCATGGTTTGTGCACCAGAATCGAGAATCCAAACAACAGCAGCCACCAGTACAACAATCTGTACCAAAGCGGATAGGGCGGGTTTAATAATTCGAATCAACATCAATAAGTCAGGATCTGATTTAGGAACGCTTGAGTACGTTCATGTTGAGGGTTTTCAAAGAGCGCTTGTGGCGTATTCGATTCCACAATTTGTCCTTCATCCATGAAGATAACACGGTCGGCCACTTGTTTCGCAAAGCCCATTTCATGGGTCACACACACCATGGTGATACCTTCACTCGCCAGTTCAACCATTACATCGAGCACTTCGTTGATCATCTCCGGATCAAGCGCTGAAGTTGGTTCGTCGAACAAGAGTAATTCCGGCTTCATACATAGAGAACGGGCGATAGCCACGCGTTGTTGCTGACCGCCAGAGAGTTGCACTGGGTATTTGTTGGCTTGTTCTGCGATGTGTACACGCTCAAGATAGTGCATTGCAAGCTTCTCGGCTTCGTGTTTACTTTTTTTAAGCGTACGAATTGGGGACAAAGTTAAGTTCTCAAGCACAGTAAGATGGGGGAATAAATGAAAGTGCTGAAACACCATCCCAACTTGGCCTGGGGTGTTGAATTTGCTCGGAAGTGCTTGATCTAACACAGAAAGCTCGCCACTCTCGAAAGGTTCTAGCTGATTGATACAACGGATCAAGGTTGATTTACCCGAACCTGACGGCCCGCAAATCACCACTATTTCTCCTTGTTCAATATTTAAATCGATATCCTTTAGGGCATGAAAATCACCATACCACTTGTTAAGTGACTTAAACTTAACCATTTCCTTGAGATTGTTCAAATCGTTGTTCATACCTAGTAAAGAGACAGGTTTACCTTAACAATATAGAAATATGATTGCACATAAAATTAGGGACTTATGAGAATTTAATAGCATCTTGTAGGGCAAATAAAAAAGCAGCGCCTGATTTGGACGCTGCTTGAGGATATACGCAAGGGCAAAGAATTTGGTTCAGTTTCACGGCATAAATTTTTAGATTATGACGATTTTCCTTAGAACCTTGTTTTCCTTGCTCTAATTTTGAACGCTATTGAATCGCAGACTCTAGAATTTCACGAGTCTTCTCTGGCGTGATTGCTTGGTTTTCGCCAAGTTGCAGGTAGCCATGTGATTCAAGTTGAGCGACAACATTGTCGATCGCTGTTTCTTTGTTTGTTTCGTAGCCGTCGAACATAGTTGCAACGTCTAGGCTGTGGTAGAACGCTTCGATTGCCGCGATTGTGCGCTCGGCTAAATCTGCGCCCGCTTCTAAGCCAAATACGTTACGACCCATTTGCTCAAGCTTGCCGCGCTTCGCTTCGATTTGGTTACGAAGTAGTGAAGGTTGAACAATCGCAAGTGAGCGTGCGTGGTCGACGTGCCATAGTGCTGTGAACTCGTGGCCAATCATGTGTGTTGCCCAATCTTGAGGAACACCCGTACCAATTAGGCCGTTAAGCGCTTGGTTTGCTGTCCACATTAGGTTGGCACGCCATGCGTCGTTGTCACGCTCGTCGTATTGCTTACCCAGTACAAGTAGGTTTTTCAGCAGAGTTTCTGCGTAGCCGTCTTGAACCATCGCGTCTGTTGGCATTGTGATGTATTGCTCACATACGTGTACCCAAGCATCAACCAGACCATTCACTAATTGGCGCTCTGGTAGAGACTTCATTACATCTGGGTCCATTACTGCAAACTTAGGCTGTACCGCAGGGTTCATGAATGCCAATTTTTCTTGAGTTGCTTTACGAGTGATTACTGCACCCATGTTAGATTCAGACCCTGTAGCAGGAAGCGTCAGCACTGCGCCGATTGGCGTTGCTTCTGTTACTTGGTGTTTGCCCGCTAGGATGTCCCAACCGTCACCGTCGTATTTAGCCGCTGCAGCAACATACTTAGAACCATCGATTACCGAACCACCGCCAACAGCGATAATGAATTCTACGTTTTCTTCTTTAACAAGAGCGACGGCTTTATCTAGCGTCTCTTTGGTTGGGTTTGCTTCAACACCAGAAAACTCAATCCAAGCGTGATCTTTAAGAGATGCGACTACTTGGTCGTAAACACCATTGCTTTTGATTGAGCCGCCACCGTAGATGACAAGTACTTTCTTCGAAGTATCAACCGCTTGGCTGATAGCGTTGATTTGGCCTTGACCGAAGTGGATGACTGTAGGGTTAACATAAGTAAATTGCATTGTAGGTTCCTTGTGTAAAGCTAGATTTTTTATTCTGATGTGTTGCTCAATTTCTATATTTGCATATTAGTACAGGAATTTAGGGTGGTGAAGGCCATTTCCTACAAATTAATTGCCTATTTCTACAAACTTGTTATTCTTTTTGGGCTTTTGTGCAAATACACTCCGCACCTTGAATGGAATATCGCCAGTTATGAATACACTCGCTCAGTTAATGCAGTCTTACGTTGAACACAAAGGTTGGGATGATCTTGAAGGGATCAGAGAAACAGAAATTGACGGCGTGTGGTTATATAGAAGCAGCGGTGGCAATCAGCGTCAGCCTTTTACTTACCAATCTGGCATCATAATGCTCGGGCAAGGAAAAAAGAACATCTATATTGGCGAACGCCCAGTAACTTACGCAGCAGGTGATTACCTTGTAGTAGGTGTGCCAATGCCGTTGGAGTGTGAGGCCTTGCCTGTTAATGGCGAACCATTGCTTGGTTTATCTATCAACATTGACTCTCAACGTTTGCACAGCTTGGTAAAAAAGTTAGAAGACCAAGGCTTTCTTGAGAGTTACTGCAATAAGCACAAACAGAATTCTAGCGGCTTAGAATCCATGCCGATGGAAGAGCAAATGCTAGAAAGTTTTACTCGATTGGTGAAAATGCTGCATTGCGACATCGAAGCCAACATATTGGGTGATGCCATGGTCAGCGAAATTGTCTACCGTGCCTTAACCGGTTCAGAAGGGCGAGTGCTGTTTGATTTGGCCCATCATGACGGCCATTACGCACGTGTCGCTAAAGCACTATCTAAAGTGCATGAAGAGTATGACCAAACTATTACTGTTCAATCGCTTGCCGACGAAGCCAACATGAGTGTGTCTGCTTTCCATAATGCTTTTCGTAACGTCACTTTTGAATCACCACTGCAATACTTGAAGAAGGTTAGGCTCAACAAAGCCAAAGAACTGATCCAGTTAGAAGGCCTACGAATCAGCGATGCTGCACGCCGGGTCGGCTACTCTAGCCCATCCCAATTCAGCCGCGAGTTTAAGCGCCACTTCAATACCACCCCTAGAGCTGTTTAGTTCTTCTTTCAAAAAAGCCATGTCCCAAAAGCTATGGCGTCGATAATTCGTCTGACGCCATCTTCATTTCAGAAAACAGCACTTCTTAGTATCACAACCACCTTTCTCACCCAGTTACCCTAAACATCTCGCTTGTTTAATTATATGAGTAAATGTATCTAATCATGGGCTTTGTCAGATTATTGGCATTTGAGTATCGAACATTCTATTAACGTACTTGTATAAAATAGGCTCTTTAAAATAATTAGTTAAATAGCTTAAGAGTTTATGCAGGGTATTTTATTGATAGTTCGATGGTTCTGATAATACGGCTGTTTTATTGTGAACAACCTATCAAACAGCATCTAAATTTTTGGAATAACTCATAGAATTACCTGAGAGAGTATTCAATATTATTGAATAGTTTAAAAATTAAAGAGAATTTAGCAGTTGATAAAGCCAAATGTGACGGATATTTAGTCGTGTGATGACTAATTATTCTATAACCTGCTGATTTATAGTCACCTTAGAGTCTGACAGGTATCACGTTTACCCTAAAATAATTCACTTAACATGGCGCTACTTCAATCATTCTTTCCAATACGATTGTTCCACATAAACACGTATTACTATATTATTAAAAGGATAATTCCGATGAGTAGCGATATTATTAAAGTTTCAAGAAATACTGAAAACGCACCAAAAAATTCTGTATCTACACAAACGGTCGCTTTTTCTCATTATAATAACTTTTCAGCTCAATTACCTGTCGATCCTAAAACAGGTGAAGTTGTGATTGGTGATATTAAAGACCAAGCAGCACAATGCTTGAATAATATTAAGGCCATTGTTGAAAGCATCGACCATGTTATGGATGATGTGGTGAAGATTAATGTTTTCGTTAAGAATATTTCTGATATCGATGCTATCGATGAAGTTTACAAAAGCTTCTTCAACAATAGTCTTCCTACACGTACAGTTGTGGGCGTAGCTGCGCTACCGAATAGCGACGCTTTAGTTCAAATGGATGCGCTGATTTCAAACGGCGAAGGCACTAAACCACAAGCACCTTGCGCGCTGGTAAAGGTATCAAGAAATACAGATAACGCTCCGCATAGTGTTGTCTCTACGCAAACAGCGGCTTTCTCTCACTACAACAACCTTTCGGCTCAATTGCCTATCGATGTAAATACAGGTGAGTTGGTTTCAGGTGGTATCACAGAACAAACGACACAATGTTTAGCAAACATTAAAACGATTCTAGAGAGCATCGGTCATGTCATGAATGACGTGGTTAAAACCACTATTTACCTAAAAGATATCGAAGATGCAGAAAAGGTAAACGAAGCTTGTACTAAGTTCTTCCCAAGTTATGTTCCAGCGCGAACGGTTGTTAATGCCGCTGAACTACCAATGGGCGCTTTAATTCAAATTGATACATCCGTTTCACATGGCGACGGTACACCGCCACAACTGCCAGAAGACACTCGCTTACTGGTTATCGAAGCTAATAATACGGTTGATGCGCCATTTATGGCTTATTCGCACACAGTCGCTTTCTCTCACTACAATCATATTTCAGGTCAACTGCCTGTAGATCCGAAAACCAATGAAGTGGTTGCTGGTGGTATAAAAGAGCAAACTGAACAATGTCTTAAGAATATTAAGGCGATCATTGAAAGTGTTGAGCACAGCATGGACGATACGGTGAAAATTAATATTCAGCTTAAAGATGTTTCAGATATTGATGCGGTGAACGAAATCTACACTACGTTCTTTAATGCTGAGTTACCGGCAAGAACGGTAGTAGGGGTTTCAGAAATTCCTATGAATGCTTTAATTCAAATTGATGCTGTCGTTTCTAACTGCGAAGGCACACCTCCACAAGACGTTGTTGCTTAAACATCGTTACACACATCGATAACAGCGTTGAAATTTCGGCTCTAGTTCCTAACTTGGAATTAGAGCTGATTCAGTTTGAAGGCCTGCGATTAAGCGACAGTGTATACCGAATCAATGACTCCAATTCATCACAAGTTGGGCGCGAATGTAAGCGCCACCTCAATACATCACCACGAGCGGTGTAATGCTTCCTATCAGCAATAAAGGTTGTTAAACATGCGGCACTTCATATAGTGCAATCTTGCGCATAATTTTTGATTGACCGAGAAATCTAAATTTTATAAATACCTGTTATTGAGGTACTAAGATTCTGGAGGAGGTTCATTTGCTCGATTTGTTAAAGAAAGTGGTGCTTATCAATTTGATGGCTGCAATGGTCGTTTATGTGCTGTCGCAGTTTTTTCCTTTCTTTGCTTCTACTCGACTCGTCGACTTCTTATTTTTTGTCGTTATTGTCATTTGGATATTGGCAAAACTTCTGTGGGAGGGAGGCGTTCATAGTAAAACAACGCGCTTAGATGATCCTATTACAGACAAAGTTTACAAAATGGTCGACGGGCACGATTTTGCTAAAGACCAACAAGAACACTATCGAATGAATTATCAAACGGGCTTAGTGTTATTCATTGCTGGCTTACCGGCGTTTATTGCGTGTTTTGTTCTGCAATTCTTTTAAGTACGGGTAAGAGGTAGTAATGCAAGAATATTTAGAACTGGACGTGATGACATTGGAGTCAATTTCAAAAGAAGCGGGCTTTCCAATCGATAGAGATGCGTATTTAGCATCGCGCACTCAATCAATGGAACAAGGACTGCTTGTCGAATATCGGCGACGCAATAAGCTAATTGGTTACACCACGTTAAGTGATTTAGGGGATGGAAAGTGGTTTGTTCCTATGTTTGTAGTGCACCCAGACTATAGAAGTAAAGCCGCTTTTCTTGCTCTATTTCGTGGCATTGTAAATATACTGAAAGAGCGCGATTCAAGGGTATTAGTAAGCAATGTTTTACGCCTAAATGAACTGTCGGTGCAGTTTCATAAGCGATTAGGGTTTGAAATAACACGTGAGAATCACTTAGGTTATGAATTTACACTAGCGTTGACTCCTGAAGTAAAAAGAAAATGGGCTAACTTCGTCGCTGTTACCTTGGGGTCATAAATAATTGTGGATCGAGTTTGACCTCAAGTGTGTGGTGGTTAATATCACCTTTCTATCAAACGCATCACTATTAACGCTTCTTATCTTTCGAGAGTAATCAGCAAGGGCATGTATTATGTACAAATTCGGAATCGTATTATTTGATGACTTCACCGATGTAGACTTCTTCTTGATGTATGACTTACTAGGAAGAACGACAGACTCTTGGGAGGTTAAGGTTCTCGGAACCAAGCTCGAGCATCGCTCACATTTGGGTATGACCGTGAAAACCGATGGTCATTTGAGTGAAGTTGCACAGCAAGACGTTGTGCTTATCACAAGTGGTTATCGTGGTATTCCGGCTGCATTGAGAGAACCAGAGTTCATGAACTCATTACAGTTGGATCCGAGCGAGCAGTTAATCGGGTCGATTTGCGCTGGATCTTTTGTGTTGCACGAACTCGGTTTACTTAAAGGCAAGAGGCTAACAACAAATCCGCATGCAAAACCAACATTAGAAGCGATGGGTGGAGATGTTCAAGATCTACCTCTAGTCATCGAAGGCAACATTGCTACAGCTGGTGGGTGCCTTTCTCTGGTCTACTTAATTGGTTGGGTGGCCGAGCGGTTATTTGATTCTAACAAACGTAGGGCGATACAAAATCAGCTCATCCCTGCAGGGCAGCTAGAGCTCTTCGAAGAGCTTATCTCTAGAACCATCCAGTCTGCAGAGGCTGATAACTTACACAACAAGTCATTCAAAGCTGAGCTTACAGACGCGGTGAGTTAAATCATCGTCATGGTATTTTTACAAAAAGCGTTTAACGAGAGAAAGAAAACCAGTTTATGCAATTTCGAATTATTTTACTGTTGTGCCTAGCCCTGATGGGTTGTTCATCCAAACCAGAGTTAGCTCCTGACCCAACAACTGTCACTCTTTTTTATGGTAATACGTCGATCTCTGCGGGTGTCTTAGAAGATAAAACATTTAGTTCAGTGCTCGCTGATAGGGCTGAAAGCGTGACTTTTTCAGGGGCAATACGTAAGCAAGATCCTGGCTACTTCGTCGATATACTCGTGATTCGAGAAAAGAAAGAGCCGCGTTCAACACGACAACTAAACGCTTCGCTTGTTATGAAGCTGGGCGAGTTAGTGGATGTTGGCGGTGTGAATAACGATGTATTCAGAGTCATTATTGAGTAGCAAGAAAAACATGCCGATTAATTTGAATTTTCACTTTACCTCAACCTAACTTCAAGTCTTAAGCTTCTTTTACTCATTGAAAAGGAGCTTATTATGCAAAATAACTACGTAAAAGAACTTGCCGTCAAAACTTATCAAGAAGAGCTTCAGAAAGAGTACGTAAAATCTAAAGCTCGCCCATTTCATGCCCCAAGTTTTGTCGGAGGCATACTGTTGTCAGTCGTGTTGGTTGGCTTGTTTTAATTTATGCAGAATTTTTGATCTATTACCAACTCTCAACATCTCTATTTGCTGCGTTTTAATGCATACGGCACAATCGCTTAGGTTGAATTATGACGCCAATGTCGAGAGGAAGTATGGCAAGTCCTAGAGTTTTAAAGGCGCAGATTACTGATATTACGTGTGGCGAAAATGTCACTATCATCGAGCCCTCTAATGTGTATGGTTGTGAGCTTAAAGATGATGTGTTCGTTGGCCCTTTTGTAGAAATTCAAAAGAACTCGGTTATCGGTGACAGAAGTAAGATTCAGTCTCATACCTTTATTTGTGAGTATGTGACGATCGGAAGTGACTGCTTTGTTGGGCACGGGGTGATGTTCGCGAATGACTTGTTTAAAGATGGCAAGCCAGATCCAAACCCAGACAGTTGGGGACGAACTGTTATCGCAAATAACGTTACCATCGGCTCCAATGCGACAGTGTTGTCTGTCAGCATTTGCGAAGGGGTGGTAATCGGCGCGGGCAGTGTGGTGACCAAAGACATCACCGAGAAAGGTATCTATGCAGGCAACCCTGCTAAGAAGTTAAGAGACCTACCTTAAATTCAGAATAGAAGCTGCGCTGTATGAATCATAAGGTGCGGCTTTTTAGTTAAGCGTTAGAGTATTAATCATGGATGTATTTTTGCATTTGCTTCATTCAAATGATGTTAGTGCTTTATTGGAATTTGAAGTCGAAAATAGAGAGTGGTTTGAGCAATTTGTCCCAGCTCGGGAAGACAGTTTCTATTCAAATGCGGGCGTTGCTGAGCAAGTCACGAGTTTTCTAACAGAGTATGGCAATGGCGAGATGATTCCTATGTTGATCAAAGACGCTAATGGCACTATTTGTGGGCGAATCAATGTTCGTGATATCGACCAGAACGCTGAAAGTGGAGAACTCGGTTATCGAGTCGGTCACACATTTGGTTCCAAAGGTATTGCGTCCAACGCGGTGAGGAAGTTACTTACCTACTTGGCCGAGAACTCTTCCCTTAAATATGTTGATGCCTATGCGTTAGTGGGTAACGTAGGCTCAAATAAAATATTATCCAATACAGGATTTGATTTAGTTGAGCGCGTTGAAAGTTACGCTGTGTTCAAAGGGAAAAATCAAAACGCCAATTATTATCGTAAAGCGTTATCTGCTTAAGTGAATACTATCAATGCCGATCCTATCCTCATATAAGGTATTACTTGGTTTATCGTTGTGCGTATCTAACTTCTACCTGAGTCTTCTTTGATACTCAAAGTTTAGTGCTCACTTATCGCTCTAACTTGTTAATTCTACGTGATTTATTCATATCTCTCTTGTTATGCGTATCAGTGTGACTAATATTAGCCAGATTCTAACAAGATAGACTCGATCGTTAACCTGTCTATCTTTTTTGTATGTATTACATGGTGTTATATGAAGTATTTAATAGGTGTTTGCTTAGGTGCCTTATCTCTGTCTGCGGTAGCGCAGTCAATGGTCATTGTTGATTCAACAAGAGATCGCTCTATACCTCTAGAGGTCGTTTTACCTCAAAATTCTGACAGTTGTACAACGACAGAACAGTGCAATGTGGCTTTTATAAGTGCCGGCAATCGAGTTCCATTTACCAAATATGGTTTTGTTGGAGAAATGCTCAACGATAGGGGTTACATGACCATTTATGTCGATCACGAACTACCAAGTGATCCTCCTTTATCGAAGACTGGTGACTTGTATCAGACACGAATTGAGAATTGGACGCGAGGGGCACAAACTCTCAACGTACTTCAACATGAGCTAGCGAGTCGTTTCCCTACTTATGATTTTGACAAGTTAACCTTGGTCGGGCATTCGAATGGTGGCGATATTTCTACATGGTTGAGTAACGAAAATAAAAGTTATGTTTCTCAGTTAATTACGCTCGACCATAAACGAGTCACGTTACCTAAAAGTGAAAGTATCCGAGTGCTTTCCATTCGAGCAACTGAATACCCTACTAAACAGGGGGTACTACCGACTGAATCAGAGCAAAAGCAATATGGTAGTTGTGTTGTTGAGATTCCAGACTCTAAACATATGGATCTAAGCGATTATGGTTCTAATCTCGCCAAGCAAAGTACGAATGACATTATTATTGGCTTTTTGGATGGCTTCGCGTGCGGAGAGTTGAAAGTAAAAGTTGAGTAGAAACATCTAATCCATTAGAAGCTGGTAGCGTCCTTCTAGCCAGCTTCGAGCTTTTTTATTTCAAGGTTTAAGGTTACTTCCAGTTACGGCCACTTATAGATTTACGGTTACTTCTGAGGTTTGTTACGTTCGATTACGCTTATAGCGATCGCTAAAAACAAGATGTCTTTCACTAGGAAGAAGTTAGTGACTAAGATGCCATCCGATACTTTCCAAGCATTTGGCGTTGTAATCAAGAAGCTAAGTGTCACAACAAAGATAGCCGCTGCAGCAATACCTGAATAGAAAGCAATTGTCGGCTTCTTAAATCCAACGATCAACCCAATCGCGACAATGATCTCCGCGCCACCTACCATGTTAGACACAGCTTGCACTGAGAACAGATTGTAAAGCCAGTTCATTGCAGGATGATTTGCGATTAACGGTTCAATGAGCATCGCTTCGGTTGGCGTAAACTTGTAAATACCAATCCAAGCGAGCACTAACGCTACGCCAACCACTCCAAGGTTATATCCCACATTACTCTGTTTTAAATCATAGGTTTGAACATGCATAAAAGTACTCCATTTAATAAAATCCCTGAATATGACCGCATGAGTACAAAATTAATTTCGCTGTGAGAGTATTACTTTTCTATATGATTCATAATGCTTGGCACTTTTGGTGTTCTCTATGCTAATGATTTGTGTAAAGAAAAAGAGACTAGAGCTTTGAATGAGAGCTTTAGATGACAGAATAAGGAGATAGGTTATCAAAGCGTTTATATATGATGTATTTGGTGGGGAGTCAGCGAAAGGTAACCCTTGTGGGGTCGTAGAACTTGGCCAATGGTTAGCCGACTCGGAATTACTAGAAGTAACGCATCAACTCGCACTGCCAATCACAGCTTTCGTCGTGAAATCAGGGAATGCTTTCGATATTCGTTGGTTTGCCTTAGATGGTGAGATAAACCTTTGTGGTCATGGTAGTTTGGCTGCAGGCACTAGTTTGATCGAAAAGTATAAGCTCAATGAGATTACACTAAATAGTGATTATGGACAGGTCGTGATTTATAGAAAAGAAGGCTTGTCTCAAATAGAACTGCCAAGCTGGAAGGGTAAACCCTACTCGCAGTTAAGCGATGTTCCTATTGATTTAGCGGCTTTAAATCAATCTGTTGTCGAAGCTTTTTCTACAAGAGATTTAGTGCTGATTTTGGATTCAGAGGAAGCCGTAAAGAATTTTTCGCCTGACTTTGAATTATATAAACAAATTAAAGATCTGCATGCGGTGATGGTGACAGCCAAAAGTTCAGATGACAGTTATGTTCTGCGCTATTTTGCGCCGAAAATCGGTATTTCGGAGGATTTAGCAACAGGTTCGGCACAATGTTCACTGGCTCCATATTGGTTTGATAAGCTAGGAAAAGACAAACTTTCAGTTCGTCAGCTTTCAAGCTATGGCGGTTGTTTTGAAGTTGAGAGGAAGACAGACTCTTCAATTGTGGTGTCGGCACGAGTTGAGCGCCGTCCATAACAGAATGGTTATCTCACTCGAGAGGTAGAGCTTTCTAATTTATGTTTTCAATATTAGGAATTTGGATTAGATTACGCTGAAGTAAATCCTAATTATAAGAAGAGAATCGCACGTGAAAATCCATAGAATTAACCCGACCAAGCGTTGGTCAGATGTAACCGTATTTAATGGCATCGCAAGCTTTGTTGAAGTACCAGAGACGGATACATCGGCAGGAATTAAGAGCCAGGTTCAGCAAATTTTTGATCAAGCTGAAGAAATGATGAGCTTGGTCGACAGCGATAAATCTCGCGTATTGTCGGTGACAATTTACCTAACAAATTTCGCGAACTTCGATGCACTGAACGAAGTGTGGGATTCATGGTTCCTGAAGGTAGCGCACCAAGCCGAGCGTGTGTAAAAGCTGAACTGGCAAACCCAGAGCTATTGGTTGAGATGTCGTTTATGGTTGCTGCGGGTGAAAAGTTTCAATAAGCCGAACTATCGGTAGAAATAAGCTTCGTCAATACAAGTAACGAACAGATAAAACAAAGCCACTCAGGTGAATCACTTGAGTGGCTTTTTCGTTTTAAAGGCTAACCGAGACTAAATCGGATTAGGAATTAAGCGATGCCTTGATCTCTTGCCATCTGCTTCGCGATCTTCGGTGCGTGCCATAAACACGGCAGCAAGATAAACGATACAGGAACGGCTGTGATCACAATAAATGACTGTAGAGCAGAGATGCCGCCAGAGCCCATCGAGATAAGTGCAATAGCTACGGCACCCATGATGATACCCCAGAAGGTACGTACTGCTGCATTCGGCTCTGTTGTGCCCGTCATTACTACACTGATTGTGTAAGTCATTGAGTCACCTGTCGTCACGATAAACGTGGTCGTCAGGATAAGGAACAGAATCGCAATCAGAGTAGGGAACGGCAGTTGCGCAGTAATTGCTAGAAGAACTGCTGGAAGGTTGAACCCTTCGAACGCGCTAGAAATCACACCTGGGTTCTCTAATTCAAACGCTAAACCACTACCACCAACGATGCTGAACCAGAAACACGTTACAAGCGGTGCAACGATGCTGATAGATACGATCATTTGGCGAATAGTGCGGCCACGAGAGATGCGAGCAATGAAGATAGCCATCATTGGACCGTAACCTAAGAACCACCCCCAGAAGAACACAGTCCAGCCACCTAGCCATGCTGTATCTTGGCGGTAAAGCGCCATTGGGATGAAGTTATCAATCATTTCACCCATGCCTTGTAGGTAACCGTCAACGATGAAGCTTGTTGGGCCTACTAGAAGGATGTAGCCGATTAGACACACAGACAAGATGATGTTGTAACGGCTAACCAGTTGGATGCCTTTGTTCACGCCACTTAATGCAGACAATGTGTACATAGCGATAGCAAAGATAATAACGACACTTTGAGTTGCAAAGCTGTCTGAAATACCAAACAGTTCGCTCAATGCGTAGCTGATTTGTAGACCAAGGAAACCGATAGGGCCGATAGTACCTGCGGCTACAGCAACAATGCTGCATGCGTCTACTACGTTACCCACCCAGCTGTTGATTGCCTTGTCGCCAAGTAGAGGGTAAAGAAGAGTGCGAGGTTTAAGAGGAAGGCCTTTGTCGTAATGCAGATGCATTAACACGATAGAAGACAAGCCACCTAAGATTGCCCATGCAAGGAAACCCCAATGCATGAAAGATTGTGATAGAGCGTTAAACGCCATCGCTTGTGGATCAGCGTTGCCATAAAGTGGCGGAGCCGAAACAAAGTGAGCAATAGGCTCTGCAGCTGCCCAGAACACACCGCCGCCAGCTAGCAGCGTACATAGGACGATAGACATCCATTTGAAGGTGGTCATTTCAGGTAGGGCAAGCGTTCCTAAGCGAACGTGGCCGGTGCGACCTAGTGCAAGCACTAAACCGATAATGAAGTTGAGAAGTAGTAGGACTTGCCAGAAAGCACCGAACCACTTAGTTGAGTAACTGAAGCCGATGTTAACAAGTTCGGACAACACGGAGGTGTTGGTAAAAGCGAGGATGACAAAGAGGGTTAAAAAACTGCCACTAAGCCAAAAGACTGGGTTTCCGAGTTCCAGTTTTTCACCCAGAGATTGAGCTTTATTGAAATCGATAGAAGTAGATTCTGCGTTGATGTTTTCGTTGGCGACTTGCGTCAAGTTGGACATTATTTCTTCGCTATATTTGGCTCTTTCAAGCCTATGTATTTCTCCCACACTTGCATGGAAATGTGAGGTTCGTCAAAAAAGCCGCCGATACTAACACATTTGTTATCAAAAAGTGGGCGAATTCCCAAAAGAATCCCAAATCGCCTTTAAATCACTACTTTTTGGCTAGTTTTGATACGGATTTTTTTCTCGAATCCAAATCACATTTCCGATTTTTGAGATATTATTTTTTAGCTTTCCGAAATAAATTAATATTAGTTGTTGGTGCAAAATAAGTGTCGACTCATTGCATGCTATAAACAAATTAATGCGAGTCATTTTATAAATACTGAATATTTTAGGTGTTTAATTGGCGCTGTTACCTACAGTTGTTTTGCGAAGAGATTTAAGTGGTGAGGAAAATGCCATTTAGATTAAACATCTTGAAACAACAACTTAAGGGATAGCTAACATGCACCTAAACCAAGGAAGAGTGGCCAAGAAGGTTTTTACACTCAGTACTCTAACCGCGTCATGCTTAATGGCGTTCAACAGTTATGCGGCTGTTGATTGTTCAACGTTAGAAACGTGGGACTCAGCCACGGTATACACCGGTGGTGATCAGGTTTCACATGACGGCAGCGCGTACTCAGCGAATTACTGGAATCAAAACAACAACCCGAGCCAATTTGAAGGTGATTACGCACAGTGGAAAAAACTGGATGTGTGTAGTGGCAATGGAGGCGGCGGTACACCAAATGAAGCGCCAACCGCTTCGTTAACAGCGCCAACGGCATCCGATGTGATTGTTGAAGGTGATAATGTGGTACTTAGCTCAACAGCACTCGACTCTGATGGCAGTGTTGCTTCGGTAGAATTCTTTGTCGATGGTTCGTCGGTTGCAGTAGTGACAGCGGCACCATTTGAGGCGGCTTGGGCTGCAACGTCTGGCAACCATCAAGTTTCAGTTGTTGCAACGGATAATGAAGGCGCAGCAAGTGTTGCAAGTGTGGTTTCTGTTTCTGTTGATTCAGCACAACCAGGTAATGAAGCGCCAACAGTTTCAGTTGCCCTTTCAGCGACATCTGTTGATGTTGGTGGTGTAGTTACACTAACTGCAATGGCAGCAGACAGCGATGGTACGGTTGATAAGGTTGATTTCTACGTAGCGGGTGCTCTTGTGGGTACAGCTGCAACAAGCCCATACACGCTAGATTACACAACCACTCAAGCTGGCTCTCTAGCGGTCTACGCGAAAGCGACAGACAACCAAGGCGCAACGACTGATTCAGCACTGGCTTCTTTGACAGTTAACGGCGCTCCAACGGTGAGCACTTGTCGTCCTGATGGCTTGTATCAAACGCAAGGTGTCGATGTTCCTTACTGTACAATTTACGATGATGAAGGCCGTGAGAAAATGGGCGCGGATCACCCTCGTCGTGTGATTGGTTACTTCACCAGCTGGCGTGCAGGAGACGACCCGCAAGCGGCTTATCTGGTTAATGATATTCCTTGGGAACAACTCACACATATTAACTACGCGTTTGTGAGCATCGGTTCAGATGGCAAAGTGAACGTTGGTGACGTAAACGATCCAAATAATGCTGCTGTAGGTAAAGAGTGGCCGGGTGTAGAAGTAGACCCTGCATTAGGATTCAAAGGTCACTTTGGTGCGCTGGCAACCGCGAAGAAAAAACATGGTGTTAAAACGCTAATCTCAATTGGTGGTTGGGCTGAAACGGGCGGTCACTTCGCGACTGACGGAAGCCGAGTTGCTGATGGTGGCTTCTATACTATGACGACCAATGCTGATGGATCTATCAACCATCAAGGCATTGAAACATTCGCGACTTCAGCGGTTGAAATGCTGCGTAAATATCAATTCGATGGCCTAGATATTGATTATGAGTACCCAACGTCAATGGCCGGTGCGGGTAACCCATACGACAAAGACTTCATGGAACCGCGTCGTGAGTACCTATGGGCTTCGTACCAAGTATTGATGAAAGTGCTGCGTGAGAAGCTTGATGTAGCGTCTGCTGAAGATGGCAATCATTATATGTTAACTATCGCGGCTCCTTCTTCTGGGTACCTATTGCGCGGTATGGAAACATTTGATGTCACCAAGTACCTCGATTACGTAAACATCATGTCTTACGACCTTCACGGTGCGTGGAACGATCACGTTGGTCATAACGCTGCATTGTTTGATACAGGTAAAGATTCAGAGTTAGCACAATGGAACGTTTACGGCACTGCGGCTTACGGTGGTATCGGTTATCTGAACACGGATTGGGCTTACCATTACTTCCGCGGTTCTATGCCAGCTGGTCGTATTAACATCGGTGTGCCTTACTACACGCGTGGTTGGCAAGGTGTAACGGGTGGCGAAAATGGTCTTTGGGGCCGAGCTGCGCTACCAAATCAATCTGAATGTGCGGCGGGTACAGGCGAAGGCGAGAAGAATAACTGTGGTCATGGCGCAATTGGTATCGACAACATGTGGCACGATACCGATCCGAAAGGCAACGAAATGGGTGCGGGTTCCAACCCAATGTGGCACGCGAAGAACCTAGAGAAAGGTATTTGGGGTTCTTATGCGGATGCTTACAAGCTTGATCCTGTCAACGATCCAACGGATGTTCTAACGGGTACTTACACGCGTAACTACGACAGCGTGGCGGTTGCACCTTGGTTGTGGAACGCAGAGAAGGGCGTATTCCTCTCTACAGAAGATAAGCAGTCTATCGATGTGAAAGCAGACTACGTTATCGATAAAGAAATCGGCGGCATCATGTTTTGGGAACTAGCAGGGGATTATAACTGTTATGTACTCGATGCGAGCGGCAACCGAACTTCAATCGATACCACTGAACAAGCGTGTAACAGCGGTAACGGTGAGTTCCACATGGGTAACACAATGACGAAAGCTATCTACGATAAGTTTAAGTCTGCAACACCATATGGAAACAAAGTCGCGACGGGCGCTATCCCAACAGAAGCGCTAGATATCACAGTATCGGTTGGTGGCTTCAAAGTCGGTGACCAAAACTACCCAATCAACCCTAAGATCACGTTTACGAACAACACAGGGCAAGCACTTCCGGGCGGAACTGAGTTCCAGTTCGATATCCCAGTATCAGCTCCTGATAACGCGAAAGATCAATCGGGCGGTGGTTTGTCTGTGATTGCTTCGGGTCATACTCGTGCGGATAACATCGGCGGATTAGACGGTACTATGCACCGCGTAGCGTTCACGTTGCCTGCATGGGAAGATCTTCCTGCTGGTGGTGTGTATGAACTAGACATGGTGTATTACTTGCCAATTTCAGGCCCTGCAAACTATGCAGTGAGCGTGAATGGTGTCGATTATGCCTTTAGCTTTGAGCAACCAGACCTACCATTAGGTGATATCAGTTCAGGTGGCGGTAACCCTGGCGATGGTGGCACAAACCCTGGTACATGCGACACTGCAGGTTTAACGGTTTACCCAGATCTACCTCAGAAAGATTGGGCTGGTAATCCAAGCCATGCAAACACGGGTGACCAAGTCGTTCACAACGGTAGTATTTACCAAGCAAACTGGTGGACAAGTTCTGAACCGGGCAGTGATGGTAGCTGGACTCAGGTTTGTTCTTAATCTAACGCTAGATCATGTATTTATAGATAACGAATGCGAATGATTTTAAGTTTATTTATCAGTATCTTAGTTTGATTTAAATACATAACTGAAGCGTAAAATAAAAACGCCGAACTGAATCCAGTTCGGCGTTTTTGCTATAAGTCACAGATTGCGTATAGAAACCTCTCAAAATATCGACACTCGTTCAGTAAAAAATAAAAACATGATATAAAACAATCTGTATATAAAAGAAATCACGGCGTTACCTGAAATTATAAATCTATGGGGTAATCTTGAAAGTCAGACGTAAATACATTCTTAATTTTTCCATTGCGCTCGCCGTCGTGTCGATGATTCTTTCCGCTGTTCAATTTAATCGAACTGAAAAGTCATTATTAGAATCTAACCAACTGTTTTTTCGTACGATTGTGAATGCGAGCTACGATATTGTCGATACCACAGTTAATGAGGCGATAAAGACATATCTTAAAGGAATCACGGATACCGTTGCGTCTCATGTATGGCATGCCACGCCAGAACAAGAAATTGAACAGGTAAGCCAAATTGCCAGTGAATTGCACATTGGACAATCGGGTTATATTTATTTGATGTCTCCGCAAGGTGTCCACCTCTATCATCCATTCTTACAAGGTAAGAAGCGCGGTCACCTTACTCATATTCAAAAACAGCTCAGTATTGGCTCTGGTATGATCGAATACTTTCACGCCAATCCTCATGAAATAAACCGCCGAGCCAAAGTCGCTTATTCGATGAGGCTTCCGAGTGGCAATACATTGGTCGCGACGACTTATAAAGAAGAATTGATGTATTTGGTCGATCTTGAAGGTTTAAAAGACAAGCTAAGAAAGTACGCGTTCGGTGAGAGCGGATATGTGTACATTGTTGATCTGCAAGGTAACTTAGTGCTTCATCCGGATTATGAACATAAATCATTGAAATCCTTAATAGGCTACTCGTCTGAACTGCTTATTGATCGAGTCGCCACCAAACCCGAAGGTCACTTCAGTTATTCGATTTCTAGTGACAATGGCACGACAAATAAAAACATCTTCTATAAGTTTTACCCTTATCTGAATTGGGTCATTTCTGCAGGTATCTTAGAACAAGAGCTTAATCGAAATCACAGCCTCCTGTTTATTAGTTTGATGGCTTTGGTTGTAAGTTTACTGAGCATTATTATCGTGTTGGTGCTTTACCTGCGGCATCGCCATCTCAAAGTTTTGGATGTTGCGAGTCTTGATTACCTTACAGGGCTTCCTAGCAGACGGAGCTTTATCGAGCACCTAAAACTGAAGATTACTCAAAGTTCACCTTATCCGATAACGAATGTTGGTATCATCTTGCTTGATATTGACCATTTCAAGCGGGTGAATGATCAATATGGTCACGCTCAAGGTGACCGGGTTATCTGTGCGGTCGCAAAATCACTCAAGAGATTTGCTAACCGCCGTCGTTTGATTGCACGATATGGTGGTGAAGAGTTTATTTTAGTGACGTTTGATTGTGATGAACATGAGTTATTTGAACTATCAGAGGCGTTACGGCTATGTGTTGAGCAACTTCAAGGCTTGGTGTCTCCGGTGACAATCAGCGCTGGTTGTTGCCATGCTCCGGCACTGACTGATATTGAAACCGCTATCGATAAAGCCGATAAAGCGCTTTATCAAGCCAAAGAGAGTGGACGCAATAACACTCAAGCGTATCGAGAGAGTGAATATCGCGTTGCTTACATGTGAGTGGTTGAAACCTTCGATGTGAGTGAAGATTTGATGTACACAAATCGTGCTTGAGACCGACAGATACAAAAAAGCCCAAATAGATCGCTCTATTTGGGCTTTTTCAGAATTATTTGAAATGCTAATCGCTAATTTAAGCTTTCGCTGCTTTCATCGCTTCCGTTTTTTTTTCCTTTTGCATTTTTGCAAGGAAGTAGATGTTTACACAAGCGATAAAACCATTGGTGGCTGCAACTGGCCATGCGTCAATCATGATGCCGTATGCTGTGAAGAGTGCACAGCCAATAAAGTTAAGGACACGCAGACGAACGATATCTTTCATTGTTAATGAAATTGCGACCATAATAGACGCAGCGTAACCTAAAATTTCAACCATATTGAATTCCATTGTTTGACCCTCTTAAATTTGCCGATACTTTGTCGGTACCAATTCTTCTCTTCATGAGATGATTGAGGAAGCTCCGTGCCTCGAATGGTCTGGTTTTGTTTAACGGGATGAACTATACCAACTCTGTTTTTGTGATTAAACCCCCAAAACAGACAGAAGTGAAGGTTAGCGATTACGCAAACGTTTAATGACCTTTCTATTAACATAATTACTATTTATGTTGGAGGTTGAATTGATAGTTATTCTTATATGGGTAAGGGCTCCACGAATGATAAAACGATCCATTTGTGCAACAAAAAGCATAAGAAAAGTAGCGCAGTTGGCTTTGATAGCGATTGGACTGACAGCATGTACCACTCAAGAATTGCCGCCAACGCACAATTATGGTGTGGTCACCAGTGGTGATTTTGAGTTCATGAAACACGGAGTGATGACGTACTCGTGGCACCCTGAATCAGAGCAGGTTTACCTTTCTCAAAAATACGATGAAACTGTGGTTACCGATTTAGTGCGTGAGTCGATTCAAGAGCAACTCTCTAATAAAGGTTATCAGTTAAAACAGGATGGTGTCGGCGATGTTGTTGTCGGTTTTGGGTTGGCGGAAGAATCGGAACTGAACGATGAGTCGATCTTTGATGCGATCAAGCTATCTACTGGTGTGCCATTTTATGATGGTGAAGGTAAAGTAGCGGAGAAAGGATCGTTGTACATTGCGTTTTTCGTACCTAACTCTGAGGTCGTACAATGGCAAGCATTAGCACAATCTGGCATCCAAACTGATTTAGAGCCAAGCGAAAGAAAACAGCGCGCTACTGGCTTTGTTGAAATGTTATTTAGACGCATGCCTGAACGATAGAATTAGGAGCTGGATGGATTCGTTGAGTCAATATTAGTTGTTGAAAATATGGTCAGATCGCAGATTATACTTTTTTATTTGTAACGAACGGTACAAATACGTAAAGCAACGTAAAGTTCGCGCTTCTTTTGCTGGCATTTGTCTATACTGCTCAAAACGTTAACTTAGGTTTGATTCAATGAAACTGTTTTCCAAATACTCTCTCCCTCTATTAAGTATATTCATTGTAAGTAACGCAGCGATGGTAAGTAATGCAGCTATCGCAGCACCTTCTATAGTACCAAGCCCACCTAGCCTAGGCGCAAAAGGGTATGTGTTAATTGATTTTAATTCTGGTGATGTGCTGGTAGAAAAAAATGCACACACTAAGTTAAACCCAGCGAGTTTGACCAAACTGATGACCAGCTATGTAGCTGGACAAGAGATGAAGCGAGGCAACATTTCTGCTGATGATCAGGTACGAATCAGCGAAAACGCGTGGGCGAAGAACTTCCCAGACTCTTCAAAAATGTTCATCGAAGTAAACACAGATGTAGCAATGATGGACCTTTATCGTGGCTTGATTATTCAATCCGGTAACGATGCGAGTGTTGCGATTGCAGAACACGTTGCAGGTTCACAAGATGCATTCGTCGACCTTATGAACTCTTGGGCTACATCTCTGAAGCTAGAAAATACCCATTTTGCCAATGCACATGGTTTAGACGCCGATGATCTCTATTCGACTCCTTATGATATTGCGCTACTCGGTCGTGCCATTATTCGTGATTTACCGGATGTGTATGGCTTATACAGTGAGCGTTCTTTTAGTTACAACGGCATCACACAGCACAACCGTAATGGCTTGTTGCGTGATAGAAGCTTAACCGTTGATGGCATGAAAACGGGCTACACCTCTGGTGCTGGCTACAGTTTGGCGAGTTCAGCGACACAAGGTGAGATGAGACTTATTGCGGTTGTGATGGGCGCATCAAGCGTTAAGAGCCGTGAATCAGACAGTAAACAGCTGTTGAGCTATGGTTTCCGTTTCTTCGATACACTAAACCCGCACAAAGGTGGCGATCAAGTGGCTGAAGAGAAAGTATGGTTTGGTGAGCAAGACACATTGAAACTAGGTGTGGCAGAAGACACGTTCATTACCTTGCCTAAATCAGACAGTAAAAAGCTGACTGCATCTATCGAGCTTAACTCTGAACTGAAAGCGCCAATTGCAGAAGGTCAAACTCTAGGTGTGGTTCATTACACCGTTGATGGTGAAGATGTTCAAACTCAGCCTTTGATCGCGCTGGAAGCGGTTGAGCAGGGCGGTTTGTTCAAACGTTTAATGGACTACGTTAAGCTGTTCTTCGCGAGCCTATTCTAAATAGAGCTTGTAGCGATAAGCCGCAATCAAAAGTGGAAACATATGGGTGTTGTGAGTGAATCACAGCGCCCATTGTTTTTTTTACATCAATGAAAACACCGCTTCGTACCATCTTTATTAGCCGTAGCGGGCGGTTTCGATTAATATACGCAAAATTTAGCAGTGTAGTCACTTATGACGATAGAGATAAAGAACGTAACCGAACCCGAAGTAACCTGTGCCAATTGTCAGGCATGCTGTTGTCGTTTAGAGGTTATGATCATCACAGATACGGGCGTACCTGAAGAGCACATCGCTTACGATGAGTGGGGCGGTGAAACCATGAAGCGCTTAGATGACGGTTGGTGCTCTGCGGTAGATAGAGAAACACTGATGTGTACTATCTATGAAAACCGACCATGGATCTGTCGTGAGTTCGAAATGGGCTCTTTTGAATGCGTTGATCAGCGCAAAGATGTAATGGGCTAGGCGTCTGCAGTATTGAAGTTAGTAACGAAAATACGCTACTGAGCTGTGATAAGCACATTAAAAATTAAATATCAGGGTTCTATATCTGAAGCAGATGTAGAACCTTGATGCGTTTTACGAGATCGAATATTTAGTGAGATAAGAGTTTTAGTTCGACAAAATAACTTAGAACTCAGAAGGCACTTCAAACTCCATCCATTCTCCAGTTGTTGGGTGAATCAACTTTAGGTAGCCAGCGTGCAGGTGTAAGCGCTCGCGTTTGTATCCGTATAAGTCGTCACCACGAATCGGAACACCAAGCCCTAATGGATGAGCACAGTGCACTCGCAACTGGTGGGTTCGCCCTGTTTTAGGGTACAAGTGAACCTTGGTTTTCCCATTATGAGTGCCTACCGCTTGCCAATGGGTTTCTGCGTTTCGGCCGTGTTCATGGCAAACCAGTTGTCTTGGTCTGTCTGTGATGTCACCGCGCAAGGGCAGGCTGATATCGCCAAATTCGCCAGTTATCTCACCATCTAACAAAGCGGTGTAGCGCTTCTCTACTGTTCTATCAATGAACTGCTTCTGAATGTGCTTGTTTGACTCCGCTGTGAGCGCCAAGATCAACAAACCTGACGTCGACATATCCAATCTATGGATAATCAAAGGGCCAGTAGCATCCGGGTAACGCGCTTTTATTCGTGTATAAACAGAATCTTCGATGAACTTGCCGGGAACCGACAAGAATTCTTCAGGCTTATTGACGACCACGATCTCTTCGTCTTCATAAACAATATCAAAAGACTTACCAACCGCAGGGTTCACGATAAGTGGGTTATCTTCTAACTCAATGCTACTTAGCTGGTGTTCGAGGATTTCAAAGCTTTTACTCTGACAAACCGGGTAGAGGTTTGCGTGTTGTCGAATGATAGCTGTAGGCGGCAATCCCCACCAAAACTCAGATAATGCTAACGGCTTAAACCCGTGCTCAAAAGCGAAGTTAAGCAGCTTAGGTAGGCAGCAGTCACCAGAGCCTTCAAGCGCATCTTTGCCATCGAGTAATTCAAGTAAATTTTTAGATTGCTTCGTTTGATTGATAAAGCGATAGTGAGAGAGGCGTTGAGTTTCTAACTGTTCTGAAATTGCTTGGTGATCTTGCTTACGGCTTTTCAGTTCGTTTTCAATCAAGTCAACTTGTGATTGACGTTCTGCGATCTTCTGTTTCCACTCAATACGAAGTGCTTTTAGGTCGCGTTTCTCTTGGCTACTTTGATTGCCCAATTGTTTGAGCAAATTCGCCGCCGATTCTAGATTCCCCGATGCCTTTTCTTGGTTTGCTTGCTCTCTGACTTCATTTCGCTGAGTTTTGTTCTCGGCCATTGCTAACTGAAAGGCTTCGATAGCTTGTGCTGATTCGATTTTTAACCCTTCAAGCTCGGCTAATAATGCGTCTAGGTTGTGTGACTGTTGTAGCTTTTCAATGTCATCCGCTAGTTGCAACTGGCGAGCAAGGTTTGCACTATTTTGAGATTGAAACTGTTCTGAATCGAAGGCTGGTGGAACAAAGTGAATGTTGTTTAACTGAGAGACCAAAGCCGGATCTAACTGTAAACCTGAAAACGCAGAAAGGTAGCCTAACTCTTGCGTAGTTGGATTCTGAACAAGCAGAACAGCGTAGAGGTTACCTTGCGATATTTCGTTTAAACCACAGTCCAGCAGCGACTGTTGAAGCTGCTGCATCGCTAATTCACACAAAGGATGCGGAGTATAGTAATACGGGAATGTAAAACGCTCTGGCAGCGACAAGTCTTGATTCGCTGTTTGGTTTAACGTGCGCACTGGCGTGTATTGAGCAAGGTTTGCTGACATGAAGATCAAACTCTATGGGTATTCAGTTTAGATCTCGGTATTGTTGTCGAAATAAAGACAAATGAGAAGCCAAAGCGGAAGATAAATCGGCTTTGGCTTCATTTAGATTGTCATGTTCATGCTATGAAAGCAGTGAATGGAACAAATCTTGATTAGTTAGAGTGTTCTAACTCTAATTGCTCTGCTTTTTGGTAAGCTGGGTGGCTAGTCAAAAGCTTACCGTATTTAGCAATGTTAGGGTAAAGCGCAGTTGCACCGAAGTTACCAACGATTTCTACGATGAACGACATCATGAAATCGGCACCAGTGAGAGTTTCGCCTACAAGATAAGTTTTGCCTTCAAGCGCTTCGTTAACGAAGGTTAAGATCTTTTGATTTTCATCGTCTGCATAACCGCCTAGGAAGTTAGTCTCGCAGCCGTCTTTCATCACAAAGATCTTAAGCAACATTGGTAAAATACCTGAGCTTTCAGCGAAGTGAAGCCATTGTGAATATTCGACGTATTCTGCTGTACCGCGTGCTGGTGCGAACTTACCTTGACCGTATTTGTCGATTAAATATTCCGTGATAGCACCAGATTCAGTGATCACGACACCATCGTCTTCAATGACAGGAGATTTGCCCAACGGATGAACGGACTTGAGCTCTGGTGGTGCAAGGAAAGTGACACTGTCTCGTTGGTAAGGTTTGATTTGATAATCGACACCAAGCTCTTCCAGTAGCCAGATGATGCGCTTCGAACGTGATTTATTCAGGTGATGTAAAGTAATCATGATTTTACCTAGTTAACGGGTTCAGTTTATTGAATTATTTAGCTTCGTTCGTTTTGATAACAAGCTTGCCGAAGTTCTGACCGTCCAATAGGCCCATGAATGCTTGTGGCGCGTTTTCTAGGCCTTCAACTAAGTGTTCACGATAGTGCATCTTGCCTTGAGATAGCCACTCTGTCATTTGAACAGCAAACTCGTTGTAACGGTGTGCGTAGTCATCAAAGATGATGAAGCCTTGCATCTTAATTCGTTTAACCAGCAGCATCCCCATAAGGCTAGACATGCGATCTGGACCTTCAGGCAGTGATGTCGAGTTGTATTGAGAGATGAGGCCGCAAACAGGGATACGAGCGCCTGTGTTTAGAAGAGGCATGACTGCATCGAATACCTTGCCGCCAACGTTTTCAAAGTAAACGTCGATGCCGTTGTCACACGCTTTCGCCAGTTGTTCTGCGAAGTCGTCAGCTTTGTGGTCGATACATTCATCAAAGCCAAGAACCTCTTTCGCGTACTGGCACTTTTCTTGACTGCCTGCAACACCGATAACACGACAGCCTTTTAGTTTGCCGATTTGTCCAACGGTTGCGCCTACAGCACCTGTTGCTGCCGCAACGACTAGCGTGTCGCCTTCTTTAGGTTGGCCGATATCAAGCAAGCCCATGTAAGCAGTAAAACCAGGCATACCCATGATGCCCAGTGCGTAAGAAGGGTGCGTCGGTTCTTTGCCTAGTTTGATTAGGCCTTCACCGCTAGACACACCAAGATCTTGCCAACCTGTGTAAGCGAGAACCCATTCGCCAGTTTCGTAATCAGCGTGGTTTGACTCTTCAACCTGACATACGGTTGCGCCTACCATCACTTCATCAATCGCAACGGGGTCTGCGTAGGATTTAGCATCGCTCATACGACCACGCATGTATGGGTCTAGAGAAAGGTAAACTGAGCGAAGTAACATCTCGCCGTCTTTGATACTTGGCGCGGCTGCTGACTCTAAACGGAAGTTGTCTTGAGTTGGTGCGCCTACTGGGCGAGAAGCCAATACGATGCGGCGATTGTCTTGTTGAGTCATTGGATATCCTTAATATTATATTTATTCAGAATTAGACCAGTCGTCTAGTCTTGTTGTCTAAAAATCCCGCCGTCATCAAATTGATAAGAGGGCGGGTGATTTCTTTTAAGTTAAAGCAAGTAAAAGCGAATAAAGCGCATTTCGCGATATTAGCTTTCACCTTTTAAAATGCGTTCGGTTAGGCTCAAAGCCGACTGTAAGCTATGGGAGCTCTGGCTCAGCTTGCTTAATAAGCTTGCACCTAACCACATGGAGTATAGGTTCTGAGCTGCTTCTTGGTTCTCTTCAACCTTTATAGAGCCATCTTCAATACCGCCGACAATGCACTGTTCGATGGTATTCGTTACTTTCTCAGCACCCTTTAATAGCGCTTGGCGCATAGGATCAGAGAGATCAGAAACTTCCGCACTGAGTTTAACGACCAAGCATTTATGAGCATTACAGGTGCCGTTTTCGGTCTTCGCCCATAGCGAGAAATAGCTCAAGATTCGCTGATAATGATTACCTTCACCGTGTACTAAAATTGCTTCAATCTTAGTGATGTAGTTTTCAAAATAGTGCTGAATCAACGCCTCGCCAAATTGCTCTTTAGATTTAAAGTAGTGGTAAAACGAACCTTTCGGTACGTCCGCTTCTTTAAGCAACTGTGATAAGCCAACGCCATTGAAGCCGTTGTTCACTATTAATTGATAGCCGACATTTAAAATATGCAGGCGTGTGTCATTCGTTTTCTCGTTCATGGTCGGTACTATAGTTTAAATTAGACCAGTCGTCTAGTGGTGGGTTTTGAGGGTATATTTGGTCGTTGTTAAAATAGTTAAATAGTTAAATAGTTAAATAGTTAAATAGCTAAAGTGCTTTCAAATGTTCAGATATAAAAAAGCCCCAACATAGCGCGTATGTTGGGGCTTAAATCAGTCTCTTCGATTATTTGATAGAGATGAGTTCTACATCAAAAATCAGAGTCGATGATGGTGGGATAGGGCCTGAACCGCCTTTACCGTAAGCTAGAGTGCTTGGAATGAATAGACGAACTTTTTGGCCTTCAACCATGTAAGTCAAACCTTCTTGCCAGCCTTTAATTACTTGCTTAAGAGCAAATGAGATTGGCTCGCCGCGCTCAACCGAGCTATCGAAAACCGTGCCGTCAATCAAAGTGCCGTGGTAGTGAACTGTTACTTTGCTGTTCTTTGTTGGGTGCTCTGTACCTGTGCCTTCTTCAAGTACAAGGTACTGTAGGCCGCTTTCAGTCGTTACAACACCTTCTTTGGCGCCGTTCTCGATAAGGAACTGTTGACCTTGTTCGAAGTTTTCTGCACCAGACTTATGATTCGTCCAAGTACGGTAAATCATGAAACCCGCCAAAAGAAAGACAATGACCGGGATGACAAATTTAGACATAGTAAAACCTATTTATATTGAGTGCTGAATTTCGTAGTTAAAACTGAATGTGTTAATCAGTCGGCTTAAGCCGTGATTATGGTTGAGTCAAAAGGTAGTTGATCGTTTTCGCGATACCAGCAACGTCTTGGTGGCCAGCTGTCAGCACTTGGTATTTACCGTTGATGATAAAGGTTGGTACTGAGTTGATCTGACCTTTCACTGAGATCTCTTCTGCTTTTTTAACGTAGTCGAAAAGAGCGACTTGCTGTTCTTTGTTCAGTTGGTATGGGCTAACCAAACCACGAGAAGTAAACGCTGTCTCCAGCGCTTGTTGACGCTGCTCAGGTGTTGCATCTGCACCCATTTGAACGGCACCAAATAGGTCGTCCATGAACGCGTGGTCAGGCGTCGCATCAAGCTGCATCACTGCTGTGTAGTAGATCATTGCGCTGATTTGAGCGCTTTCGTTAAACGTCACGTGCATCTTGCCAATGGTTTGGTCTGTTAGAGATTCAATCTCTGGAATTGCACTTTCCATTTGACGGCAGTGACCACAGTTAAGAGAGAAGATTTCAGTGATCGGAGATAAGTTAAATTCGGTTAGAGCAGTAGGAAGCACTTCGTATTGAGCACCTTTTTGTGGCTCGTCTGTTTCACTACAACCCGCGATGATAAGTACGGCAGCGAGTGCTGTGATGAATTTAGTAAATGGTTTAAACATAATGTTTGCTCTAGCGTTGAGAAGTCGTGAGATTCTAACTATTTAGGACGAATTGGAAAACAATTATAAGGTAAATAAATGCAAACAGTTCGAACTAGCGAGTTAAGACAGTCTAGTTGACGGTTAACTGTGATCAATAGCACTTTTTTTGATGCAGGCTCTTTTGTCGAAAGTTTTCGTCTAAAGTTTTCCCCTCAGTGCCGATATAGACATTAGTGAATGATTTATCTGCATGAGTGGTTGGTGAAGTAATGAGATATTTAGCAATAATGTTAAGCATAGCTTTGGCAGGGTGTGAAACGACATTACCAACAGGTATGTTGGGCGATGATATGCTAGAAACTGCGCCGCAAACCGATTACGACTTGATGCATCCTGAATGGGGTGTGGTTCAAACGACTCATGTCGCGAGCAATCGTGGCTACACAATACAGAGCAACTCTCGTCAGCAAACAACCATTACCACCAACTATGGTCGAGGCGTATCAACCAATGATCCGCTAGAAGTTTTCCTCAGACAAAACCGTATCGATTTTGAAGTTTTACCGGGCAATCATGTAATGGTAAAGCTTGAGCAGCACGTGAACTTTAAAACAGGTTCTGCATTCCCTGAGCCTGCTTATAATCAATGGCTAGATACGCTAGGCAGCTATCTTGCTCAACGCCAAGATATTGATGTGGTCATAGAAGGGCATACTGATAATACGGGCACAGATCGAATCAACGATCCGCTTTCAGAGAAGCGCGCAAAAGAAGTGAAGGCTCGATTAGAGAGTAACTATGTGTCGAGTCGCTCCATTTATACTCGTGGCTTTGGTGAATATGTTCCAGCTTGTACCAACGCCTCTGCGCAAGGCAAGGCGTGTAACCGCCGTGTAGAATTGATGCTGATCGTAGCGAAGTAGTCGTTTGAACTTTCGTACCTCATTTGAAACGGCTTATGCTAAATAATAGACATAAAAAATCCCTCACATTTGAGGGATTTTTTGTATCTAGATTTTGTCGCTTTATTGCTTATGCAAACTGCCTTTCTAAGTAAGTCACGATATCTGAAGATTCGTACATCCACTCAGTTTTGCCGTCTTTTTCGATACGTAGACAAGGCACTTTCACACGACCGCCGCCAGCTTCAAGCTCTGCACGGTGTTGCTCGTTGTTTTTTGCATCACGAAGTTCAAATTGAACCGACTGACGTTTCATCGCGCGGCGCACTTTCACACAAAATGGGCACGCTTCGAATTGGTATAACGTGTGCGTTTTTGCTTGCTCGTTTACTTTGCTTTGCTCTTCTTGAGAACGCTTAACACCACGTGGGCTGAAAACAAAATTCAATAACAAGATGACACGACCTAAGAACCAACGGATAAACTTCATAACTCTCTCTACATATTTAAAATTAGCGTTACAATTTGCAGCATTATATACACAAGTTTTGCCAGATGCTTGCAACAAACCGCTAATATCTATTTTGTCCGTTCGATCGTGTGAGACTTAGCCACATTTAGCCCTAAACGCTTAGACAGTCGAGTCAGGTTTGCTCGGTCTGTTTTCAAAATACGGCCTGCTTGTGCCCAGTTAAAATTGGCATCTTCCAATACCTCAGTAATGATACTGCGTTGAAAATCATCTGTTGCACCGCGCAGCCCTGCAGAAAGATCGATCGTTGGTGTCGATAACGGTGTGTTCTTCACCTGTGTCGTCGCAATTGGCTGGTCTTGGTCGAGTGGACCACAATCTTCCTTGGTAATTGTCACCAGGTTTTTATTCGTGCTACGCGCCAATGCTTTCAATGCTGAACGACTGATCACGTGCTCAAGTTCACGAACGTTACCTGGCCAACCATAACGATTTAGGAAAGAAAGAACGTCAGAGCGGAACTTAACTTGGTTGATACCAAGTTTACGACGTGCTTGTTCTAAGAAGAAACCCGCTAATAGGCTGATGTCGTCACCACGATCTTTTAGTGCAGGTACTGCGATAGGGTACACACTCAGTCGGTGATATAAATCGGCTCTGAATCGCCCGTCTTCAACTTCTTGCTTTAGATCTCGGTTAGTCGCTGCCAATACTCGCACATCAATGGTTTGAATGTTGTCTTGGCCAACAGGTTGAATTTCGTTGTTTTGTAGAGCACGTAGTAGTTTACTTTGCGCGGCCAAAGGCAATTCACCAATCTCATCTAAGAACAGTGTGCCACCATCGGCTAACGCAAACTTACCTAAGCGGTTTTTGTCTGCGCCAGTAAACGCGCCACGAACGTGACCAAATAGTTCACTCTCTACCAAGTTCTCAGGAATAGCAGCACAGTTGACGTAGACCAACGGGTTACGTTTACGTTGCGATTGATGGTGCAGGGTACGAGCAACAAGCTCTTTACCAACACCAGTGTCACCATGAATCAAGATATTAAATTCAGACGGTGCGACAACGGCAATGTCGTTCTTAAGCGCGACCATGGTGTCACTGTTACCAATTAACTCGCCGCCGTCACGTTCCCAGGCTTCTACGTTCAACTCTTCCAGTAATTGCTTTGACTGTTTTGCTTGATGCTCAAGTTGCGAGAAGGTCAGTGCCATCTGCATAGTTGACGCTGCAATAGCTGCCAGCACCTCAAGGTTGCGGGCAGGAATATTCGCAAATACATCTGGTTTTAGGCTGTCCAGGGTTAGCACCCCTAACAATTTGTCACCAAACAGCAGAGGCAAACCCATGCAGGCGTGCATTGGTAGATCGCCGTCATGATCGATCAGTAAGCCATCGAAAGGATCAGGTAGCGAGCTATCAGCATCAAAACGAACAGGAGAGCGTGATGCGCAAATCTCATCAAAACGAGGGTGTTCTGAAATGATAAAGCGACGACCGAATGTATCTCGGCTGAGCCCTTGCATTGCTATAGGTACTAGCGTGTCGCCTTGAAGGCTTAAAAGCGCGACACAATCACACGTTATGGTTTTGCGAATGGCATCGATCAGGCGATTGAAACGATCTTGATCGTTCACACCACTTGCGAGGCTAATGGTCATTTCCATGAGGGTAGATGCGGAGATATCTTGCATAAAAAACTCTAACTGTGTGTGTTTATCTACATAATAGAGTCTTATTGACTTAAAAAAAAAGGTCTTTTTGACATTTTTATAAGATGTATTTTGAAAGGAAAACCAGTAATGACGGGGATTGATAAAGTTGGCACTGATTGTGCAAAAGAGACAGCGAAGCCCAATTATAGCGCTGATTAAACAGACTATTCTTGATCTCAATCAATCAGGTGGCATTAATCAGGTTTCGCGATTTTTTGAAATGAAAACGAGTCAAAATAACTCAGTTTCTAAAAATAACTCAGGTTTCAGAAAATCGATAAGTCATTCTTAATTTTTAGTAGTCAAAATGACATATAGGTCATAAGGCTCAGTGTTCGGAGTAAATTCATGCTTAACAATGCACATATCGAAATCATCAAATCTACTATCCCTCTACTTGAGAGCGCAGGCCCAGCTTTAACTCAGCACTTTTATCAACGTATGTTCACACATAACCCTGAGTTAAAAGATATCTTCAATATGACTCACCAAAGAACAGGTCGCCAAGGCGTAGCACTGTTTGAAGCTATCGCGGCTTATGCAAAGAACATTGAAAATCTAGCAGCGCTAACCACAGCAGTTGAACGCATTGCACAGAAACACACAAGCTTTAATATTCAACCAGAGCACTACCAAATTGTTGGTTTGCACCTGATTGAAACACTACGTGAATTAGCTGCTGACGCGTTTACTCCAGAAGTGGAAGAAGCATGGACAGCCGCTTACCTATTCTTAGCTCAAGTATTCATCGATCGTGAAGCTGAACTTTACCTACAGCGTAAGCAAGCTGTTGGTGGTTGGGAAGCAGCGCGTGCGTTTGTGATTGCAGACAAAGTCGAAGAGTCAGCGCTAGTAACAAGCTTCATCTTACAGCCAAAAGACGGCGGTGAAGTTCTGGATTACACACCAGGTCAATACATCGGTATTGAAGTGAAACCTGAAGGCTCTCAATACAGCGAGATTCGTCAATACTCACTGTCTGATAAGCCAAACGGCAAGCAATACCGTATTTCTGTCAAACGTGAGGGACAAGGTCAAGAGACACAAGGCGTTGTATCTAACCACCTACACGATATGGTTGCTGTTGGTGATGAAGTAAATCTTTACGCACCAGCGGGTGACTTCATGTATCAAGAGCGCAGCAAGCCAGTAACACTTATCTCTGCAGGTGTTGGTGTAACGCCGATGCAGTCTATGCTTGAGTTCCTAAATACGGAAGATAAAAACGAGCCAGTACTTTACCTTCACGCTTGTGAGAACGTAGGCCAACACTCTTTCACGACTCGTGTTAAAGACATTGTTGCCAACAAAGGTTGGGAAGCGAAAACGTGGTACATGAACAAAGACGAATCTGCATGTGAAAACACGCATCAAGGCCAAATGGATCTAGCGTCTATCTCAGACACTAAAGGCTTTGAAGAGAGTGACTTCTACATCTGTGGCCCGGTTGGTTTCATGAAGAACATCGTGGAACAACTAGACGCACTTAACGTTGATCGTTCACGCGTGCACTACGAAGTATTCGGCCCTCACGCTAACTTCTAATAGTTCTCGATAGTTCTATTAACACTCGCCTGAACTATTAACGACCTTGCCTATTCAAAAGGCCTCACATTGTGAGGCCTTTTTTGTTTGGAGGAGCGCTGAATCGAGAGGTCTCTAGAAAAGAGGGCTTGAGTTGATTAAGAACGCTTCGTCTTCTTAGACATGTAATCGGAATCAAAAAACTCAGGCCAGTACATTTTCACGTAACCACCTGCAACCCAAATCACTAGAATTGTCGCGATGGTTAGCTCAAAGAAACCAAACTTGTGTAGCCAATACCATTGTGGGTATTCCGCGCCGAAAAATGTGGTTAGACGATGCATGGCAATAGCGCTGATCACGGATGGGAAGGTGACGGCAGCAATTGAAGGTTGGAACTTCAGACGCATTAGGCGGATGTAACACAAGTAGATCAGCAGTGTCATTGTGATGGCAATGCCACCCAAAGCGCCAGTCAGAATAGGATCTGGATTATCAAAGTTGACCAAGTAAGCGGCTAAAGACAAGTTTACTGGTGCGGCCATGATTGCCAGTGTTGGTCTTGCTCTGCGTGGCAGGTTTCCTTCGAACACCAAGCGGTACAATACCACTGGCAGCATAAGGAAATAGATACCGATACAAGTGGCCGCAAGTGTTTCTGAAAATACCGTATGGCCAAACTGTGTGCCCGCTAAAGAACTGCTGATCAAACCTACCGGATACAGAAACCAACTCGGTACAATGTTTGACATTTTGAAGTTGATGATCTGAAAACCAAAGAACAATACCATCATGGTAAAGTGCAGCAATAGCGCACAGAACCAAACTGGGTAGGCGATGACTGGCGATATCTCGGCTAAGTAGTCGCACAGAATCAGCAAAGCCATGCTCATTGGTGCCATTAAGCTACCCACTAATGGGTGGCGTATGTCATTAAGGAAGGTATTAAAGCTCGTTAGATAACGGAGTAAAACAGGCAGCAATAATAGCGCACCGAATGAAGCGAGGTAGGGACGAATGATCTCACCAATGCCCGGGATATATAGCGCCCAAGCTTGTCCTAGCCCAATAACGCCAAGTGCTAAAGACGCCTGAGATGGCGGCACATTTTTTACTTGGGTTAATCTTCTCCAGTTCAACGACTTGCTCCGACTTAGTTAATTACAGAATATTGGATTATTTGCTTTAGTTAGAGCCTGTAAGTATTTCATCAATAGATTTTGAGGGCACTCAACTAATTTTGAGTGGATGATACCAAGTTTAACGTTTGCTTTTTTGATTTTGATACGGAATCGGGAGATTAAGCACGTTGAATGTGTGCTTTTGTTTCATGAGTCTTTTGTAATTAACGCACTTCCTCTTGTTGAGGCAGGTCTTGTTGTCTTAACTTCTCGTTTTTCAGCGTGCGGTTCAGTAGTTGGCTGTAAATCGGCTGACCCCCTAACATCTGCGCAATGATTACGGCACCTAGACAGGTGATGATCAACGGTAGGATAAGGTAGTAGTTATTGGTCATCTCGATAACCAGTAATATACCCGTAATTGGTGCACGCACGGTTGCAGCAAATAAAGCGCCCATACCTGCAATCGCAAACATGCCCGGCTCGATATTCAGTTCAGGAAAGAATGCCGCGGCGATAAGCCCAAATGCGTAACCAAAGAGTGTGCCGAGTGCAAGCATCGGCGCAAAGATACCGCCCGGAGCACCAGAGCCAAAACAAAGCAAAGTGGTGATAACACGCCCTAGAAAGATCAGTAGCAATATGTTGGTGCTGTAGCTGCCATTAGTGATATTCGGGATGATACCAATACCACCGCCAGTCAATTCCGGGATATAAAGCAGCAACAAGCCAAAACAGCCACCAAGCAGGGTTCCGGTTATCAAGTAGCGTTTGCGGTCGTTCTTATGTATTGCCACAAACATATCTTGCGAAAGTGTTATTAGCTTATTGAAGATCACGCCAAATACGCCGAACAACACGCCAAGTAATAGGAACAACCACAGTGCACTCAGTTCAGGCGGTTGGTATTGAGGCATTGTGATAACGGCAGATTGGCCATTGATCGAACGAAATACAATGTTGGCTGAGATTGCAGAGATGATGACGGCTTTGATTGAAATGAGTGAGTAGCGAAATTGTGGTCGCATCTCTTCAACAACGAACATAATCCCAGCCAATGGAGCATTGAACGCAGCAGCCAAACCGCCAGCCGCACCAGAAGCGAGCAGTGAATGTCGAGTATCGTCATCTTTCACTCGGAATATGTCAGTCACCATACGTCCGATGCTTCCGCCCATTTGCACGGTAGGCCCTTCACGACCTAACACCATGCCAGAGCCTAACGCGCCCATACCACCAAAGAATTTCACAGGAAGTACTCGCCACCAACGAACAGGTCGCATCCCGTCCATCGCGCCTTCTATTTCAGGGATACCTGAGCCGGCAGCTTCTGGAGCGAAACGGTGAACGAGGAAATAGCCAATGAAAGCGAATGCAGCACTAATAAGGAAAGCCGCAAGCCAAAGTGGTAAATAGCTACCGATTTCATCTTTCAGCCAATCGGTACGAGTTTCTGTGATGAAATGAACCGCAACCTCGAAATAGGTGCCCACCACGCCAGCAAGGATACCGACAATGCAAGAAAGGAAAAGTACTGAAGCGGGTGTTTTGTCTCTAGAGAGAAATTGGTTGATAGCATCCCTTGGCATTTTTGCTAAAAGGGATTGCTTAATTCTCTCTCTATTGGTCATTTAAGTTTGGTTCCTGAGTTGATGCGGGGAGGGCCTTAGTAAATTATACGCCTCCTCTGCATATCCTATAGCAGCAAAGATGCAAAGTTGAATTTCATTTATGAAAGAAGTGTATTACATAAATGGAATGTATGGACAATATAGTGGAATCGCCGTCACAGTTTTGATCGATTCTCAGGTAGCAACTTGTATTACGCCAAAAATGAACCATAGTTAAATCGTAAAGCAACATAACGAACCGCAAGGAGAAGTGAGGTTTTACACACAATTTGGATGGATTCAGAAACAAAGTTTTTAGTTCCTCGTTAAATGTTCAGGTCGATATTTAAGGCTTCCTGATTCGCGAACTCACGATTGAGTAACGAGGGTGAGGCGTACTGACAAGTACGCCTTTAGTCCGTCTGGAGCATCCAAAATTCTGCTTTTCACTTCAATTATCTATTTATCTGCTCAAAGTCTTTACACTTCGTTAAGCACTGTATCTCTGTTAATCAGCTTAACCCTCTATTTAGTTAACCCATTCTTCTGCTCGCCAATCTGAGTATAAACAAGCGATTGGGGTCAACTTTTTGGTAATTGAGTATATACTCCCTTAAAAAGGAGAACTGATATGACTAAAAAAGTTCCTACAAACATCATTACGGGTTTCTTGGGTGTTGGTAAAACGACAGCCATTTTGAATCTGCTTAAAAACAAACCTGAGAATGAAAACTGGGCTGTTCTGGTTAATGAGTTCGGTGAGATCGGCATAGATGGCGCATTGATGACGGACCAAGGTGCTTTGATTAAAGAAGTGCCGGGCGGTTGCATGTGTTGTACAGCGGGTGTACCTATGTCTGTAGGTATTAATGCTTTACTTCGCCAAAAGCCAGACCGCTTGTTGATTGAGCCAACAGGCCTTGGTCACCCTAAACAAGTGATTGCGACGCTGACTTCTGAGCAATACACGCCATACGTTGATCTCAAAGCGACGCTTGGTTTGGTTGACCCACGAAATCTATCCAATGAAAAGTACACGTCGAATCAGAATTTCAATGATCAACTAGACAGTGCCGATGTGATTCTTGGTACTAAGGTTGACCTTGTTCATTCTGAAGACATCGATGTGTTTAATGATTGGGTGACGGATCAAACGCCGGCCAAAGTCTTCCATAAGCTAATTCATGATGGTGAAGTGCCATTGGAAGTGTTGGACATTGAAAGAGTGTATGGCAGTGCTTCATCTCATCTTGAAGCGCACCATCACGATCACGCTGACCAAGAACCTCAATTCCAACTTCCTCCCGGTGAAGCTTTCATCCGTAAAGAGAATAAAGGGCAGGGCTACTTTAGTTGTGGTTGGTTGTTTGGAGCAGAGCATAAGTTCGACTTCGATGCGCTATTCTCAATGTTGTCGGATCTAACGGCTGAGCGTGTAAAAGCCGTAGTGAACACCGACCAAGGTTGCTACGCATTTAATGTGGCGAATCAAGTTGTATCTGTGAACGAAATTACGCTTGATGGTTTTGAATCTCGATTGGAAGTGATCGACTCACAACTCATGCCGTGGGGCGATCTCGAGCAGATTCTACTCAAGCTGTGTGGCATCAAATAGCCTCATTTTTGCTGTTTGAACCAATGAACTCGGTGTTTACTTCGTTTAAGGCGGGGTAAACACCAGATTAAATGAGAAAGTTTGCGTTATATCACGATAAATGTGAGATAAATCACTCTAATTACTTTATAGTGCTCGGCTGAAATAAGAATGTAGGCTGTCTGCTTAAGGAACCCGTAACAATGTCATTTTCCTCTCAAGGTTTTGCTCCTGAATTAGTCAAAGCGTTGACTGAGTGTGGTTATGAAAAACTCACTCCAATTCAACAAAAAGCGATTCCAATGGCTCGTAAAGGCCATGATATTTTTGCTACTGCTCAAACCGGTACGGGTAAAACAGCGGCATTTTCATTGCCTGTTATCCAACACCTTTTGAACAGCGGTAAAAAGGCGTCTAGAGGAACGGCTCGCGGCCTTATTCTTGCTCCAACTCGTGAGCTTGCTGCACAGATCGCTCAAAACATTAAAGACTACGTTAAATACACGGATCTAAGCGTTTCTGCGGTTTACGGTGGTAACAAGATGTCTTCACAAGTTCGTCAACTAGAACTGGGTGTCGATATTCTTGTTGCAACGCCTGGCCGTTTAGAAGAGCACTTAGAAGCGGGTAACGTGTCTATTGCTAACCTAGAATTCTTAGTATTTGATGAAGCTGACCGTATCCTTGATATGGGCTTTATCAATGCCGTTCGCAAGATCATGTTGGATGTTGAGACCTCTCCACAAATCATGATGTTTTCTGCAACGACTTCAACTCAGTTAAACCAATTGTCTGTTGATATTCTACGTAAACCAAAACGTATCAGTGTTGAGCGTGAAAACTCAACGGCTGCAACTGTTGGTCACGTGGTTTACCCAGTGGATCAAGAACGTAAAACTGAACTGCTTTCTGAGCTTATTGGCCGTAAAAACTGGCGCCAAGTGCTTGTGTTTGTGAACTACAAAGAAACAGCGAACGATGTCGTTAAAGAGCTTAAGCTAGACGGTATTAAAGCGGTACTTTGTCACGGTGATAAAGCGCAAAGCGCTCGTCGTCGTGCTTTAGACGATTTTAAAGAAGGCAGAGCGCGTGTCATGGTAGCAACAGACGTTGCGGCTCGTGGTCTTGATATCGAAGACTTACCACACGTAATTAACTACGATATGCCTTTCCTTGCGGAAGATTACGTTCACCGTATTGGTCGTACAGGTCGTGCTGGTAAACAAGGTCATGCAATCTCTTTCGTTAACCGTGAAGAAGAACTGACTGTTGTTCAAGTAGAAAAACTGATTCAACAGCGTATTCGCCGTGTCGAACAACCGGGTTATGAACCGAAGAAACGTGATGCTTACATCGAGAAGCTGAACACTAAGTCGGCTTACAAAAACCGCCAAGGTCGTAAGAACAACGCGAACGAAGAGCCTCAAGATCAAGCAAGCGCAGAACGCCGTTTGACTATGATGAAGCGAATTAAAAACCGTCGTAAGTAAAATTACGGTTGGTACTGAAAAAGAGCCACTGTATTGTGGCTCTTTTTCGTTGTGTCGCTAAATACAAGGTCGCTCCTTACAAAGACAACTCAACAAGCTGAACACTCAAATAAAAATAAGTCGATAAGGTAATAATATGGATAGCGCGCTACTTTGGGCTTTTATTCCCACGTTTTTCTTTGTATCAATCACGCCCGGTATGTGTATGACCTTGGCGTTAACACTGGGCATGAGCATCGGTTACAAGCGTACATTATGGATGATGGTCGGTGAGCTGGCTGGCGTCGCGGTAGTTTCAGTGGCCGCAGTATTAGGTATCGCGTCTATTATGCTGAATTACCCATGGCTATTTACAGGCTTCAAGTTTGTGGGTGCAGGGTACTTGTTCTACTTGGGTGTTCAGATGTGGCGTTCAAGAGGAAAACTGGCGATCAGTACTGATAATCAAACAACCAAAGTCAGCAATGATTGGGACTTGGTGGTTCAAGGCTTTGTTACTGCGATTGCAAACCCGAAAGGCTGGGCGTTTATGATTTCTCTGCTGCCTCCTTTTATCAACAGCAGTAAAGATTTAGCACCTCAGTTGATGATTCTGGTTTCTATTATCTTAGCTTCTGAATTTGTTTGCATGACTCTGTACGCGACAGGTGGAAAGAGCTTAAAACATATGCTGGGCAAAGCCGATAACGTTAAGTTAATGAACCGCATTGCGGGCACCTTGATGATGGGCGTGGGTGTGTGGTTGTTCGTGAGTTAATTCTGAGCATCGACAACGAGTCGTTTACGAAGTCACGGGTTCTCTGTTGAATCGAAGAACTGACCGAATATAAAAAGAGCGATAGGGCATTTAACCTTATCGCTCTTTTTGATTCTACTTAGCTAGGTAACGGAAACTAGATAACCGAAGTGTTTCTAATCTTAGTTAGCCTAAGTATTAAACAGCTATTTCACCGCCGTCTTCACGACGAATCACAACGGTAGATGCTCGTGGGCGAACATTGCCTTGAGTTTGAGCTGTTGCATCTTCAGACGATGGCCAGTTTGCAGGGTGTTGAATGTTCACAAATAGTGATTTGAAATCTGGGCTAATGGTAAAGCCCGTAACTTCACAACCGTTTGGACCCACAAAGAAGCGTTTAAGCTGTGCCTGGTTGTTTGCATCAATCACCGCGCTGTTGCCTTTGTCGTCCGTTAACTGAGATGGAACTACTGCCAGCATTTGGTCGTTGGTGTACCCAGTAACTTCGTCTGCACCGTTATCTGTCTGAATCCACAAAATGCCACGAGCATCAAACGCTAAGCCGTCAGGGCTCGCGAATTGGTTCATGTCTGTTAGTCCTGAGCGGTTGATAGATTTATCTTCCACTGCTGGAGAGCCGAATACAAAGATATCCCAATCGAATTCGCCAGCCGTTTTACCTTCATCCCAGCGGATAACATGACCAAACTTGTTGTTTACGCGAGGGTTCGCTGAATTGGCTTCTTTGCGCTTATTGTTGTTCGTTAGCGTTAAGTAAGCCGTACCTGTCATTGGGTCTACAGAGCACCATTCAGGACGATCCATTGGCGTTGCGCCTACAAGGTCGGCTGCGCCTGCGGTATTAACGATAAGTGCGGCTTGAGAGTCATATGAATCACCTAGCTTGCCGCCGTTTGTGGTTTTGCTGCTGAGTGTTAATGGTAACCATGTACCTGAACCGTCGTCGTTGAACTTAGCGACGTAAAGCGTGCCTTTGTCCATGTATTTGTCGCCCGCGCTTAGGCGGTTGCTTGGCTCAGCGTCACGCGGGTCCCATTTTGCTTCAGAAACAAATTTGTAGAGGTATTCGAAACGAGAATCGTGGCCAGAGTAGAATACGATCGGTTCTCCTTCGGTCAACTTACCAAATGTACAGCCTTCGTGACGGAAACAACCCAGTGCAGAACGTTTTTTAGCGCGAGAGTTTGCTGTGTATGGGTCGATTTCAACAATGTAGCCGTGACCGTGTGCTTCATTACGGTAATCGTCCATTGGTGAATCAGCGGTTGGTGTTACATCAAAACGTGCGAACTCATCCAAGCGTTCTTGTTTGTCACCAGAAAGTGTGTCCCAACCGTAGCGAGTTTTGTCAGTAGCGATACCGATACGTTCTTGAGCTGGTGTCGTTGTACCTTTATTGACGAAGTAACCTGGCCAGTTCTCTTCACAAGTTAGGTAAGTGCCCCAAGGTGTGTAGCCGTTGCCACAGTTATTCAATGTTCCACGAGCTTGGCTACCGTCTTGTGAGAATTTGGTTTTGGTAAACTCACTGTGAGCGACAGGGCCAGACAGGTCCATCACAGTTGCGCCTGTGTAGCGACGGTTAAGTGGATCGTTATCGACTATTACCCATTGATTGCCTTCAAGCTTAACGCGAACCACACTCACGCCGTGTGCGTTGATCTCTTTACGTACTTCATCAATGTTAGGACGAGCGCCTTCATTGTATGTAGGGCCATTAGCGTGCAGGGCTTTTTGGTCAATGTATTCGTGGTTGATCACCAACAAACCGTCATTGCTGTTGCCGTCGAGTGGGAAGAAGTGCATGCCATCGTGGTGCATTCCCAGTGCGTTGGCTTGGTCTTGTGCGTTGTTTGTACCGTCTTTTAACCAAGCATTACCTTGCTTGTTAAGTGGCGTACCCCAAGGAACAAGCACTTGTGCTGTGTAACCTTTCGGTACGACAACACTGTCAGTCAATGAGCCTTTAACCGATTCAAACGCTAGAGTCGCGGTGCTTTTCTGCGCGCCTGTTGCTTGCATTGTTGCGGCGTTAGCTGTGCTGTGACCCGCTAAACCAAACGCGCCAAAAGCGGTCATTGCACTGATGCCTAAACCGCCTTTTAATACATTTCTTCTTGAAAGATTTGCATCTAGAACTTCTTCGAAGGGTTTGTTTTTACTCTTGTTAAAACGAGTGCTATCAAATGTTTCCTTGCTCATCGCGACTGCTTCCTATTGGCTGACTTTATTATTCGTTATTTATGACTTACCCGCCTACTAGGGCGTGTTGACCTTTTGCGGTTAAATTTTGTTCGAGATAAAAGCGTCTTAATCGCGGCGAGGGGGAAGTAGCCTAGTCATTCTAAGCAAATCCTCCTCAACAAAGAGTAAAACGCTTTTAGCCGAACCCTTCGGGCAGCGTTTGCTGGTCATTTCTACTGCGTTATCGGCTTCTCATGTAGGCTAGCTACACATCGAAGCCTCTGCCTTGTATAAATACCCAGCAACTCGCTGCAAAAATCAGCTCAAAAGATCAACACGCCCTAATTAATTGGTTAATAAGTTGGGTAAATGTGTGACCAATCGTGAAGCAGTTAAGTGACAGATTTTTATAGTTTTCATTAAGCTTTTGTTTCTGTAGCACGATTTTTGCCATAACACTTCTCATGCAAGACAAAACACTTGGGGATTGGGTTAGAACTGTGTATAAATGCTTAATCAAATGAAAAGAGAGACAGTTATGAAATTAGATAAAATCGAAAACAAAAATCGTCGCCTACGCAAAAAGCTATACCTAGGTGAATTCGCGATTCTGGGTTTTGAAGTAAGCTGCAAGACATCGATTACTGATTTTGATCAATACGATGTGTTCATTGACGAGTTCATCGATTTCATCGACAGCATCGGTCTGTGCTTTGGTGGCGGTGGTCTTGAGCTGTTTGAAGGTTTCTTATGCTCTATTGAGCGCTACCGTTCAGTGACAGAAGCAGAGCAACTGCAAGTTGCACAATGGCTTGAAGCGCGTGCTGAAGTAACGAAAGTTGAAGTAAGCGAGCTTATTGACGCAAACTACGCGTTCTAAATTGATGTTGTTCTGTTAGCTTTGCTTAGAGGTCTATACGACTTTTAGAACGAGCAACAATACACAAAAACAGAGGCCGAATCGGTATGTCGATTCGGCCTTTTTGCGTTTTCTTCCTTTCATATTCTTTTTTTATGTTTCCCTTTTGCTTTGTGAGGCGACTAATTTCTCTTAAATATCAGTGCTCTATGGCTACTTATCTGGGCTGTAATAAGTTTGGATAAACTTGTGAGACTTTTATGAGAATTCAATGAAGTTGCTGATAGATTTGATCGCCATTCTTAGAGTCAACAACACCACTGTTCGTGGCTGACTAGATAACACGTCTTTCGATGTTATTGATTCGCCAGTCACGAAAGGACTCGATAAAGGATGGAATCAAAATGAATAAACGTACTCAAATCAGCTTAGTGATTGGCTCAGCGATGTTCGCTTTTGGGGCTGTTCAAGCTCAGGCAGCCCAGCTTGAGGTGACTGTCACCAATGCCACAAAAGGGATCTACTTTACGCCAATCTTGGCTGCGGCTCATGATTCAAGCTTGTTCATGTTTAGAACGGGGGAGGCAGCTTCTGCTGAGTTGGAATCCATGGCGGAAGGTGGCGATATTTCAGGTCTATCTAGTGTTATTGCTAACGCGGGCGGCGTGGTGGTTGAGAATCCAGCAGCCGGAATTCTCAATCCAGGCGTCGCAACTACGTTTGATATCGATACGGGTGATTTAGCTTACTTGTCACTCGGCGCGATGTTGTTGCCGACCAATGATGGCTTTGTTGGATTAGACAGTTGGAAGATCCCAACTCAAGCGGGCACCTACAAAGCCACACTCAATGGTTATGACGCAGGTACAGAAGCCAATGATGAGTTGGCAGGCAGTATGCCAAATCCTCCCTTTATTACCTTTGGTGCTGGTGGTACTGGTGTAGAGACTGCCGTGTCTAACACTAAGGTTCATATTCATCCGGGTAACATTGGTGATAGTGACGCGGCGGGCGGTATAAGTGACCTCGATAGCAGTAGTCATCGTTGGTTAAACCCTGTTGCAACTATCACCATTGTTGTGAAGTAAGGGGGATGTATGAAAGCTAGAATTCTATTTATCGCTGCCTCTGTTGCCGTGTTAGCCGGTTGTCCTGATGATGACGATTATTACTATCGCTATGATGTGAGTGTTACTAACCTCACGCCCAACCAACCTATGTCGCCACTTACAGTGCTGACGCACAACACCAGTTTTGATCTGTTTGAAATCGGGCAAAGTGCTTCCGTTGACCTTGAATACTTAGCTGAAGGCGGCAGCAATGCTGAACTTATCGCGCTTAGAGACAGCGACGCTAATGTCTATCAAGGCATCTCGGGCAATGGGCTAATTCTTTCGGGTGAGCAAGACACGGTGTCTATTCGTGTCGACCCAAATCAAGAGGAATATATCTCAGTTGCCTCTATGTTGGTGAACACCAATGATGCGTTTGTTGGTGAATCTGGTTTATCGCTGAAATCTTTGGCGGTGGGCGACACGTTCGTTATGAACATGAATGTGTGGGATTCAGGAACTGAGCTCAACGATGAGCTTGCTGCAACCATTCCGGGACCAGCAGGCGGTGGTGAGGGCTTTAATACCACACGAGACGACACCGATGTAGTGAGTTTTCATCCTGGTGTCATTAGCCAAGATGATGGTCTTGCGACCTCCGTATTAAGTGGCAACCATCGTTTCCTTAACCCCGGTGCGCGAATTACCATCACTCGCACTGAGTAACTAGTTGAACACACGATGAAAGAATTCCTGCTCTGTTCCGGTCAATTGAAAAGTGGGCAGACTCAGAATAGAGCAGGGATAATGAATAGTGCTGCGGTAAATTTGATGGCAAACATATTGCTGGTCGAAGACGACGTTGATTTGGCCGAGCTGGTGCAGATGCACCTCAAGTTCCAAGGGCATGATGTTGTAAGAACCAATTCAATTGAAAAGGCTCAAGCGTTATATCAGGGAAGCCAGTTTGATTTGATCGTGCTTGATCGAGGCTTACCTGATGGCGACGGTCTTGATTTCTGTCGATTGCTACGTCAGCAAGAAGACTGGGCGCCTGTGTTGATGCTTACAGCTAGAGACACTGAGCTAGATAAGGTCTTAGGCTTAGAAGCAGGGGTCGATGACTACATTACCAAGCCTTTCAGCGTTCTTGAGTTTCAAGCTCGAGTAAGGAATATACTGCGTCGCTTAAGTCACTCTGAAGCAATAGTGAAAGATCCGCAGTCAACCGAATCCGTAATGAGTTTTGGCAGGCTTACCATTCAACCTGAGCGTCATCAGGTTTCATTAAATAATCAAGATGTCCCACTTACCGCAACCGAGTTTACGTTACTTCACTTTTTAGCTACCCGACCGGGGCGCGTCTATAGCAAAGACGAGCTGCTCAATCACGTTTGGAATACCGATCATTCTGGGTATCACCACACGGTGTGTAGCACCGTTAACCGTTTGAGAACTAAGTTGGCCGTGCCGAATAGCGACGATGACTTCATCAAAACCGTGTGGGGTGTGGGCTATAAGTTCGAATCGAAAGTTTAGGGTTATGTGTCGCATCTTAAGCTTAAGAGGCATCGAGGAGAGAGCATGAGTTTCAAATCGCGTTTAGTGCTGTTTACCAGTTTGTGGTTTCTGCTCGTGAGTGTGGTTATCGCCTATACCTATCATTGGCAAAAAGAGACTATAGAACAAAGAACTAAGCAGAGCTTACATAAAGATCTCGCGCAGCACATGCGTGATGATAATCCTCTGATGATTGGCACGGACTACAACCCGAAAGCACTCAAATCCATATTTCATACCTTGATGTTGATTGGTCCCGATTTCGACATCTACTTTCTCGACAGTCAGGGCAATATCACGACACACGCCGCACCAGAGGGCACTGTGTTGGCAAACCAGATAGACTTAGCACCCATTAAACAATTCTTAAATGACGAGCCTTATCCGATTCTGGGTGAAGACCCGATTAACCCTGAATCTCGTAAGGTATTCTCTGTTGCTGCGATTGAAGAGTTGGGTTCTACGGTGGGGTATCTGTATGTGTTGATTGGCAGTAACCGCCATACCGTCATTGCCAATTCACAAGTCGATACGCCTTATATGGCGCTAGCCGGGCTTATGCTGATCTCTATCTTAGGCTTTGCGATTGGCGCTTACCTGCTCGTAAAACGTAGCCTGTTGAACCCTATTGAAGAGGTTACCAATAAGCTACAACAGCAAGCAGAGCAAGATTTCCGCCTCGACCCCAACTTCATACATCAAGTACCGGAGTTGGTGCCGATCGCACGCTCTTATCAGTTGATGGCGAAACACATTCAGCAGCAATTCTTACAGCTTGAGTATCAGTCTTCACATCGTAGACAAAGTTTATTGCAACTGAGCCATGATTTGAAAACACCGTTATCAAGTGTGTTGGGTTACTTAGAAACATGGAAGATCCAAAACCCTCAATCGGATTCACTGATTGATGTCGCGTATCGCAATGGTAATAAACTGTCTGAACAATTGCATTCACTGCTCGACAGTGCCAAACATGACAATCCTGTCTACGCATCGATAGATTTGAATGGGTTGCTTAGCGAGTGCTTAGAAACGATTCAGAGTCAGTACCGCCATAAAGATGTCGAACTTAAGGTTGATATACCTGATGGAGTAAAAGCAGCTGGTGACAATGACTTGCTTGAAAGGTTGATTTTGAACTTACTAGACAATGCGTTGAGGCATAGCCCAACTGGAACAGTAGTTTCACTGAGTGTTGATTTAGAACCGGATTCGAAGCGGGTGAAGGTGGTGATTCAAAATGAGGTGGAGCAGGAAGCACCGAATGGTTCATTGGGAATAGGAACCAAGATCGTGCAGTCTATACTGATGTTGCATCACAGTGTGCTAGAAACAACAAAGGCAGAGAACTCATTTCAGCAAAGCTTTTACTTGCCTTCGGTATAGTTCTGTCTGCCTTTGGTTTAGCTTGGTGTGTATTTACGTAGAAGTAACGTTAAGCGTCTTTGCTGCCTTCGTTACCTTCGTTCACTTTTGCGTAGAAGTGAAGTAGCTCAGTTAATTCTTTAACCCAACCAAATGCATCTTTAGGTGCATTCTTTAAAATCTTTTCTACTTTCTCACAGTGCACTTCGATTGCGATTGCTTCTTCAAGGTTGAAAGAAATTGAGTAGAAGTGCCAAAGCAGTAAGCGAGTCATTCGCTCGATGTTCTGTTGCGAGTTATCCGACTCTGAGAAGGCTAGGTTCACTTCACCAAGCGCGATAGCCGTCATTCGCAGCATCGCATCGAATTTTGCTGACTGCATGCGCTCTTCGCTGGTCACTTCTTCTTGTTCGAACGTGAACAATTCTGTCATTGCGTCTTCAGGAACAAGGCGATGGATCATTCTTAAACTAAATTCTTCTAGTTCATGGCGAGGCATGGTGATTAAACAATTTAAGGTGTAGTCGCGTTGCATGGTGTTCTCTTGAATCTGCAAAAAGGTCGGACAGTTTAATGGAGAAGCGAGCTTAGAAAAAGCAGATTTTAGATAAGCCTACCTTTGTAGGCTTATCTGGATGCCGCATACGTGAAAACTAGCGGAAATGGTGAATATAAAAAGCGCTACGCTTTACTATGACTTGGCGGTTGGTATTGCATGGACTGGTCGTTTCTCATAAAAATGTTGCTCGCAACCAAACTGCCAATGCAAATCGAACCAAGGGCGAGCCAAGTCATCGCATCGGGAATCTCGTTAAAAAGCGGGATGGCTAACAAGGTCGCTACTGCGGGGGTTGCACTGCCAAAGGCGGCAGAACGTTCAGCCCCTAAGGTATTGACCGCATAAAGGTAAGTGAACGCCGCTATTAAACCCGCCCCAACGCCTTGCACTGCTGAATGAACGGCAAGCTCTGTGTAGGGCCAATTAGCGATAGGTGTATCCATTAGATGGCTTGGGAGTGTTCCGGTTAGGATTAGGACGAGTAACAGCAAAGTAGAGCAGAGCGAAATAAAACCGGCACTGACTAACGCATTAAGATTAGCGACACGGGCAGATATGGTAAACGTTGCCCACATTAAGCTTCCGCATAAAAACAACAAATGGCCTTTGGTGTACTCAAAGTTGAAGCTGCTTAAGCTACTTCCCAAAAACAACACAATACCGAGCAAGACCAAACCTAAACCGACAACACGGTGTCGGCTGAGCGGCTGCTTAAAAAAGAGTACGGCAATTCCTGTTACGAAAAGAGGAAGCGTGCCCGGAACAAGAGCACTGCCATGTGATACCGGAACAAACTGCATGGCCGTTCCTGCAACAAGCAGATAAGGCAATCCGCTACCGACAAACATACCCGTTAGATACCGTTTAGGGACTTCAGCAATCACGCTGCGTGCTTTCCATATCAGAGGCAATAAAACCAAAGCCGGTATGAGAAATCTTGTGAGAGCGATATCTGCAGGTGTTAAATCTGAATTTGCGCCGCCTTTAAGAGAAAGGAAAAAGCTCGCCCAAATTAGCAGAGTGATGGTAATTGATAGATAGCCAAGATTCATAATAAACAATGAAAGTGAATGATGACTAATTATGGAGGAGAGCTCGTGCCTTAAGTTGGCAAGTTTCGTTCTAACTTGACCTATCATTGCGGATTTCTGCTAACATTCTTTAAATTGTTAACGAATTTAACTAATGAATGGCTTTCACTATGGACAGAATTGATAGACATCTTCTCGAGTTGCTGCAAAAGGACGGTAGATTGACCACGGCAGAGTTAGCTGATGAAGTAGGCTTATCCCCGTCACCTTGTGCTAGACGTATCAAAAGGCTTGAAGAAAAAGGCATTATCGACAGTTACCGCGTGAGCTTATCGCGAGAGAAGGTGGGTGTGGCGATGAGTGTGTTTGTCGAAGTGAGCCTAAACAACCACCAAGAAGTGTCGATCGATAAGTTCGAAGGCGCTGTTGTAGAGATGGAAGAGGTTATCAGTTGCCACGTTGTATCTGGGGCATATGATTATCTCTTGGAAGTGGTTAGCCCAAACTTGATGGCCTACGAGGCATTTACAAGAAAACTTCAAAGGCTCTCTAACGTGAAAGACATTCATACTCACCTTGCGATAAGACAAGTAAAAGGCAACGCGCCACTGCCAATTTATACCGATTAAACCAAAATAAGAGCAGTAACGCGGCGGTAAAGTGAGCTGAAACGAAATGGTTTTATCTTTAAAGAAGAGCGAGAAAGTTACCAAACATCTCTCACAGGATGACAAACTCACGGCAATAAAAAACGGAGCACCTCGTGAAAGGTACTCCGTATATGTAGGTGCAAAACTTAGTGATACTTAAAGTTAGAGATTGAACAATCCCCAGTTTGTGCATTAATTCTGAATGAAAAAGCATGTGAATGGTAATCCACACCATCATTCCAAATTGTTTCTCCAAATATCTTACATAGCTCTAGCTCACTTACTGAACCGAACTCTTCCATGTGTTTAGCTACAGATAAAAGTTTACCTCTTATCTCTGCAGTCCATTCCGTGTTACTCAAGCAGTTGAAAGCCATAGTCTTTTGCATATTACCTAGCCAAAATGTTTCTTGTTATTAAGTTATATGAAGATTCATGATAACAATTTTCTGGCGTTTGTAAATCTATTTTGTGATGAATATCTCACATACTCGCTTGCATTGGTCGGAAATTGAACTTTATTGTTGATAGTTAGCACATTAGTTTTACAACTTATTGATAAATCTTTGATTAGCGAGCTCTTAGAATAGTATGAAGTGGGTAGAGCATATTAATCGGAAAAGTCCAGTCAAACAGTGAGGTGATCTAATGGCTTCTTCAGTTTGATACATCGCTTATTGGTTGGTTTGTGTGGCGTGCTTCATCAATCATCGTAGCTTCTCTACGGTATATTGACGACAGCTGCCGGAATTTTTCACTGAGTGTATGGAGATCTCGGGAGAGTGATTGTGAGCTTTGTACGTGCACTTGTGCACTTTCTGTTTGTCTCGGTAGTTTTGCTCTAGCACAATGTTTAGCGACGGCTTGCCAAGAGTGTGTGAGAGACTCAGCTCCATCTAACTCGGTAGACACAACGTATGCCTGTTTTAATAGAACCTCAGAGACATCGTAAGCGGTATTCATATGACTATTGAGCTGTACATTAAACCTTTGCTCGTACTTTGCCCAAAGCTCAATGATCTGCTTTTTGGTGAAATGTTTGGATAACAGCGTTTGTGACTTGTAGGTTGAGAGAACTTGGTTGAATTCTTTGGTGTATTGGTTGTAACGTCCTTCAAATGAGAGCTGGCGATCCAGCAGTAGTTGCCAGTTTTCACTGCTACATTGGTTTGCTAGCACGACATTAGCACTCAAAGGTACACACACAGTGATAACCTTCACCCAAAAACTCATGACTTTCCTCTGCTTACCGCGTTCTCTATAGAGAGTATAGATGAGCAGCAGCATGAGTTGATGTACACTTGAAAGATACCTAAAACGGAAGAGCTGGTGGATTTGATGAAAAAAGCGCTGATCGCTTTACTTGTGTTGTTAATATTGGGCGGAGGAGGAGCTGCGTATTACTTCTTGGTCATGAATAAAGACCCAATTCTACCAGAGAAAATGGAACAGCCAGCTGTAGAAGTTACTCAGCAGTCAGAATTCGACCTGGCACCCATCATGGATCTGCAGCCTGAACCAGAACAGACGGAATTTTACGTTTTGGATAGAAAGCTTGAAGTGGTAGAGCAACCTGAAATTGATGGGTTGATAACAGATTATCTCTACAAAGGTGAAAAAGTCGAAGTATTAGAGAAACAAGGCGAATGGGCTCGTATCTCTGATTATATTGTTCTCAAAGAAGGTGGCCCGCAGGCAGCTGAATGGGTGTCTATGTCAGGCCTATCTAATGATGAAGTGATTATCTCAGAAAAAGAAAGCAAAGAGATATTAGATTCCTATTTGGTTAAGTCTGATGACCTCAAGATCCATCAAGAGAAATTCCGTAATTCGGTGGCTAAACTGATCTCTGAAGGGGAGTGTGCCCCAAGTGATTTTGAAGAACTCGGCGGATGGGTGAAATCGGTTAAGTACAGCAATCGAGATGTTTATTTTATTTATTGTGGCGGGTTGTCCATTGAAAACAAAATTTATCTTGATGTAAATACAAATGAAATATTTACGAAGTAGCAACCCACGCTCTATTTATTAATGATTTTAATTAAGCCCACTCATAGATTGAGTGGGCTTTTTTTTGCCTATCCATAATGTTAAGTTTTCCAATTCAGAACGTTAATTATATTGAAGTTCATATAGAATGATAATGAACCATTTATTAATGGATAATAAGATTTTTGTTATTATTCCCATGGTCAATCATTTCAAATTCTCACTTTGCATTCTTCTTGAAACAAGCTAAAAAATATAGGTTTATCTCCTATTAACAATGACTTACCTACTTGGTGATAAAGTTAAAAGTAAATAAATCCTAATGATATCAGCACCTTGCATTGATTTACATGTTCGCAACATTTCATTGATTTTGAGAGGGAAGTCAAGTTTTCAATCATAAGATATAAATATTTTCCATTTGTAATAATATTTTTTGATTTTGAGTTGTAGGGTTTAATTAAAGCAAAACGTAAAGTTTAATTATCAACTAAGACATTATCTTATTAACATTATTGTTATTTAATTGCTTGTAAGGGATGGAACCATTAATGAAAAAACTTGCTTTAATTACAGGGTCAAAAGGCGGTATCGGCTCAGCAATTTCCTCTAAATTAGTTGCAGACGGCTATCGTGTTATCGCGACTTATTTTACTGGAAACTACCAATGTGCATTGGATTGGTTTAATGAAAAACAATTCACCGAAGACCAAGTGAGATTGTTTGAATTAGATGTTACTAATACCGCGGAATGTGCGCTGAGCTTAAGCAAGTTGTTAGAACAAGAAGGCACGGTGGATGTGCTAGTCAATAACGCAGGTATTACACGTGATAGCGTATTTAAAAAGATGGATGCCGAAGCGTGGAAAGAGGTTATCGAAACGAACTTAAACAGTTTGTTCAACGTGACTCAACCTCTGTTCGCTCCTATGTGTGAAAAGGGTAACTGCCGAGTCATCAATATATCTTCAGTAAATGGTCTTAAAGGTCAATTCGGACAAACTAATTACTCGGCAGCGAAAGCTGGAATGATTGGGTTCTCTAAAGCTTTAGCAGCGGAAGGTGCTCGTAGCGGTGTGACAGTGAACGTGATTGCCCCTGGTTACACTGCAACGCCAATGGTTGAGCAAATGAAACCTGAAGTACTGGATTCAATCAAGAACCAAATCCCGATGAAACGCTTAGCAACACCTGTTGAAATTGCAGATGCAGTGGGTTTTTTAGCGAGTGAATCTGGCGCGTACATTACAGGCGAGACATTGTCTGTGAATGGCGGCTTGTACATGCACTAATGGCGAAACTGACAGGAATTGAATAATGGAAAAAGTATTTATTGTTGCAGCGAAACGCACACCAATTGGTTCATTTACGGGGTCATTGAAAAACGTTAACGCAGGTGAATTGGCTGGTGTAGCGATCAAAGGTGCTCTAGATTCAGTAGACCTTCCCCTAGATGTCATTGATGAAGTGATTGTCGGTAACGTGATTTCTGCTGGTCAAGGTATGGGCGTTGCGCGTCAGGCTTCCATCTATGCGGGGCTTCCTGAGGAAACACCAGCATACGGTGTGAACATGATTTGCGGCAGCGGCATGAAATCAGTGATGGACGCCGCGGCGCACATCAAAGCACAAGATGCTGAATTGGTTATTGCTGCTGGCGTTGAAGTGATGTCCCAAATTCCTTTTGTGGTTCCAGCGAGCGTTCGTAATGGTCACAAAATGGGTGACATCTCAATGAAAGACTTACTGGTTGGTGATGGCTTAACCGATGCGTTTAATCACTACCACATGGGCATGACCGCTGAAAATATCGCGAATACGTTGAATATTTCTCGCCTTGCTCAAGATAACTATGCCCTAGAAAGCCAACAGAAAGCAGTCGCGGCGATTGAAGCAGGTAAGTTTAACGATCAAATTGTGCCTGTAGCAGTTAAGCAGCGTCGACAAACTGTCACTTTTGATACCGATGAGTACCCGAAGTCAGATGCAACCTTCGAAGGTCTACAAAAGCTTCGTCCTGCCTTTGACCGTGAAGGAACAGTCACGGCTGGTAACGCTTCGGGCATCAATGATGGCGCGAGTGCAATCATCTTAGCGTCTGAATCTGCGGTAGCGAAACATGGTCTAACACCTTTAGTGGAACTGACCAGTTACGCACAGTCTGGTCTGGACCCAAAGATCATGGGTTTAGGACCCGTAGAAGCTGTTTCGAAAACGCTTGATAAGGCGAATCTAACTCTAGAAGAAGTAGATTTGTTTGAATTGAATGAAGCGTTTGCAGCTCAAGCTCTTGGCGTGATGTACCAATTGTCAGAGCAGCATGATTTACCGCTTGATGCGTTCAAACCAAAGGTCAACGTGAATGGTGGTGCAATCGCGCTTGGCCATCCTTTAGGTGCTTCAGGCAATCGAATCATTGTTTCACTCATCCATGAAATGCTTGAACAGAAAACGACTTATGGCGTTGCTTCACTCTGTGTGGGTGGAGGAATGGGAACCGCTGTTTTGCTAAAAGGTATGGAAGGTTAGAACCTGACATATCGGTGGCAAGCTTAAAAAGATCGATTCAGCTTTGCAAAGCATCGTGAGTTAGTCGATAAGCGTCGGCTGAATCGATAGTGACACAAATTTATTAAACTATGTATTCATCAGGAGTTATTTATGTACACGGATATTTTCAAAACAATTACTGACCAAACTGAAAAGCAATTTGAACCGTACTTAAAGTTCAACAAGTTGGTTGCAAAGAACGTCCAAACGATGACAGAGCTGCAAATGAATGCTATGCAGACTTACACGGACATGGGGCTTGCGCAAATGAAAGCAGTGACTGAAATCAAAGACGTGACTAGCCTAACGGCTTTCAACAGCCAGCAACTAGCAGCGCTAACTCAGCTGTCTCAACAGATGATGAGTGACAGTGCTAAGCTTCAAGCTGCGGCAAAAGAGTTCAAAGAAGATGTTGAAACACTAACAACTGAAAACTTGAAAACAGTTACACCTGCATAAATAAAATCGCCATCGAGTTAGCACTGTGTTTACTGTGAGGCTCGGTGGCGATTTTCCGATTATTGGAGTCATGTTATGTTTCAACACTTCTTTTCGGACTACCTTGTTAAACTTCAACAAACGAACCAGCAATGGTGGGAAAACTTTGAACAAAACAAGGAAGCCGCGCAATCCCCCCTCAATCAAGCGATGCAAGAATTGAACTTTGATGATGCATCAAAAATCTTCGAGCAAGCCGCCAACCAACCCGCCGTTCTACTTCAGCTACAATCTCAATGGTGGGAACAACAACTTAAGATCTGGCAGAATGCCGCGCTGATGGGCAACACCGAAAGTGTTATTTCAGAAGGTCGCAGCGACAAGCGCTTTATTGATGAAGCGTGGAAAAACGACCCATTCTACAGCTTTATCAAGCAATCTTATTTGCTATTCAGCAAAAGCTACATTGACACCATCAATTCTATCGAAGGCATCGACGAGAAAACCAAAGAGCGTGTGGCGTTCTTTTCACGTCAGGCAATCAATGCTCTCTCTCCAAGCAACTTCATTGCGACTAACCCAGAGTTGATGAAACTAACGCTCGAGCGAAATGGTGAAAACCTGCTTGATGGATTAGAGCAGTTACAAGCAGACGTTGAAGCGAGTGCTGATATCCTCAAGATCCGTATGACTAACAATAACGCTTTCCGATTAGGTGTTGATGTTGCTAACACGGAAGGTGATGTTGTCTTTCAAAACGAGTTGTTTGAACTGATTCAATACTATCCCAAGACACCGCAGGTCAATGCGACGCCTTTGCTGATCGTCCCGCCGTTTATAAACAAGTACTACATTCTTGACCTTCGTGAGAAGAACTCGATGGTGCGCTGGTTGCTAGAGCAAGGACATAGCGTATTCATGATGTCTTGGCGTAATCCGAGCGAGGCGCAGAAAGACCAAGAGTTCGGTGACTATGTCACGGAAGGTGTAGTGAAAGCGGTTGCGGCGATTGAAGACATCACAGGTAAAGAGCAGATTAACGCAGCAGGTTACTGTATCGGTGGTACGGTATTAGCCTCTACGGTTGCTTACTATGCTGCGAAGCGCATGAAGAAACGCATTAAAACCGCGACCTTCTTTACAACCTTGTTGGATTTCTCGCAGCCGGGTGAGGTTGGCGCGTATATCAACGAAACGATCATTAACGCGATTGAGAAGCAGAACGACGCCAAAGGTTATATGGATGGTCGTTCATTGAGTGTGACGTTCAGTTTGCTTCGTGAAAACAGCTTGTACTGGAACTACTACATTGATAATTACCTCAAAGGCAGCAGCCCAATGGAGTTTGATTTGTTGTATTGGAACAGTGATAGCACAAACGTAGCTGCTAAGTGCCATAACTTCTTGCTGCGTGAGCTTTACCTTGAGAACAAACTCGTTCAAGACAAAGGCGTGAAAGTTGGTGGCGTTTGGATAGATCTGAATAAGATCAAAATACCAAGCTACTTCATCTCAGCCAAAGAAGACCATATTGCCTTGTGGCAGGGGACTTATCGCGGTGCATTGAATACGGGTGGCAACAAAACCTTTGTATTGGGTGAATCCGGTCATATTGCAGGCATTGTTAACCATCCAGGCAAGAAGAAGTACGGGTTCTGGTTGAATGACAATCTTGATGATTCTGCTGATGAGTGGCTATCAAACGCAAGCCATAATGAAGGTTCATGGTGGACACACTGGGATCAGTGGTTACAGGGCTTTGAGACTGACGAGCAAATCGAACCATTCAATCAAGGTTCTGAGCTTAACCCTGTGATAGGCAAAGCGCCGGGCAACTACGTAAAACAGGTGCTGCCGATTGTTGATACAGAAGCTGTCGATAAAGAGCCTGCTGATACAGAAGCTCCGAAAAACGAAGCTTAGATTTTGCTATATAAGGCTTTCTTTATATTAGCTGCGATGTCGTTTTACTAAGGTTCCATCATCCCCCTAGCAGTAAACAGAAACGCCAGATAATAAAAAAGCCACTGAAATCAGTGGCTTTTTCGTATCAACTCCTATCAGAAGTAACTGGTAGACGTTGATGCAATCTCGATTATTAATCGACTTCTTTGTCTTTACCCATAGATAAAATCCAAAGAGATACGGCTGCAACACCTGCGAAGCCGCCAAGAATGATAACTGGCATAGCGCTGTAACCTAGGATGTGCCAAATTACGCTTTCTAAAGTACTCATTCAATCGCTCCTTATTGCCAGCCTTCAACGCCGTGCATGTCTGGTAGTTTGTGTGCAATACCTTTGTGACAGTCTACACACGTTTTTTCACCAGAAGCTAGCGCAGTCGAGTGTTGTTTTGCACTACGAGGGCTTTGCTCTGAGAAGTCCATGTAATCGAACTGATGACAGTTACGACATTCAAGTGAATCGTTCTTTTTCAATCGAGCCCATTCGCGTTCCGCTAGGTGAGCACGACGCGCTTTGAACTTTTCTTCAGTATTGATGGTCTTCGCAATAAAGTGAGCGTATAGCTCTTTAGATGCTTGAACCTTACGAACAATCTTATCCGTCCATTCGTGAGGTACGTGACAGTCTGAACAGATAGCACGAACACCAGAACGGTTGGAGTAGTGAATTGTCTCTTGGATTTCAGCAACGATAGGTGCGTGACAGCCAGAACAGAATTCTTCCGTGTTGGTTGCCTCCATACCTGTGTTGAATGCACCCCAGAACAAAAGACCACCCGAGAAACCCAAGAACAAAACAACGCCTACGGCTGCTTTACTTGGTGTCGCGAGTCTTTTCCAAAACGCTTTAAGTAATTTTATCATATATAGCCTCTCTTACAGTCCGGCTACGATTAACGCAGTGAATCTACAGGTTTGAACTCGTTCTCAACTAGTGGCTTAGCATTAGCTTGAGGTACGTGACACTGTAGACAGAAGTAACGACGAGGTGATACATCTGCAAGTACCGCATCTTCACGGTTCATGTAGTGAGTTACACTCACTTTAGTAGCACCCATTTCTTTTGCGTTTTTCCAGCTGTGGCAAGAAAGACACTTGTTAGCGTTAAGAGAAACTTCATAGCTACGAATAGTATGAGGCACTAGAGGTGGTTGGTATACGTAGTCACTCTCAAGTACTTGGTCACGAGGGAACTTTTTGAAGTCATCTGCTGCGCGAGTTGCTTCAAGTTCACTTGCACCACGTAGAGATTCTACGCCACCAATGCCGCCTGGCTTATCCAGCTCAGCTTCAGCTTGAACTGCACCAGCTAGCAAAAGACCAGCTGATAGTAGGGCAGTAATCAGTTTTTTCATGGTTAATTTCTCCGCCTAAAGGCTAATTCTTTGAGTGGACTACTTTTTTCAAAATTCACAAAAAAAGTAGCCGCAATATTAAATACGTTAGATCTTGTACCTAGTTTCTAAAAGCATATGGCTCTTAAGAAACCTTAGTGATCTTAACTGGACACTTCTTGTAGTCCGTCTGTTTAGACAGAGGATCCGTTGCATCCAAGATCAACTTGTTGATCAGAATTCTTGCATCAAAGAATGGTACGAATACCAAGCCTTGTGGTGGACGGTTACGACCACGAGTTTCAACACGAACGCGTACTTCACCACGTTTGTTTTCGATAAGAACTTCATCACCACGACGAAGGCCACGAGCTTTAGCGTCAGCAGGGTGGATGTAACACAGTGCATCAGGTACTGCTTTGTAAAGTTCTGGTACACGACGAGTCATAGTACCTGTGTGCCAGTGCTCAAGAACACGACCTGTACATAGCCACATATCGTATTCATCGTTTGGTACTTCAGGTGGCGCTTCGTATGGGGCATTGATGATCAGTGCTTTACCATCTGGCTTACCGTAGAAGTCCCAATCAGAGCCTTTCTTAGCGTATGGATCTGAACCTTCTTTAAAGCGCCATAGTGTTTCTTTACCGTCAACAACAGGCCAACGTAAACCACGAACTTGGTGGTAGCGATCGTATGGCGCTAAATCGTGACCGTGGCCGCGACCAAAGGCTGCGTATTCTTCGAATAGGCCTTTTTGAACGTAGAAACCTTGAGCTTGTGCATCATCGTTAAGCTCTTGAGCTTCAGACAGTGGGAATGCATCAACGTTGCCGTTTTTGTAAAGCACGTCGTACATGGTTTTGCCACGGTACTCAGGCATTTTCGCAACCAGTTCTTCACCCCAAACTTCTTCTATAGTGAAGCGCTTAGAGAACTCCATGATTTGCCATAGGTCAGACTTAGCTTCACCTACGGTTTTCACTTGTTGGTACCATGCTTGTGTACGACGCTCTGCGTTACCGTAAGCACCTTCTTTCTCGATCCACATTGCTGTTGGAAGGATAAGGTCAGCCGCTTGAGCTGTTGCCGTTGGGTACGGGTCAGAACATACAATGAAGTTATCTGGGTTACGGTAACCTGGCAGACGTTCAGTGTTGATGTTTGGACCGGCTTGCATGTTGTTGTTACACATTACCCAGTAAGCGTTGATCTTACCGTCTTTAAGCATACGGTCTTGAACTACAGCGTGAGCACCTGGTTTAGCTGGGATAGTGCCTTCTGGAAGTTTCCAGATGTCTTCTGCAATCTTACGGTGTTTAGGGTTCGCAACAACCATATCTGCCGGTAGACGGTGAGAGAATGTACCAACTTCACGGGCTGTACCACACGCAGATGGTTGGCCAGTTAGTGAGAATGGGCTGTTACCTGGAGTAGAAATCTTACCTGTAAGAAGGTGGATGTTGTACACAAGGCTGTTCATCCATACGCCACGAGTATGTTGGTTCATACCCATAGTCCAAAGTGACATTACTTTGATGTTTGGATCTGCGTATTGCTTAGCCAGCTTGATAAGGTCGTCTTGAGATACACCTGACATTTCAGACGCCTTCTCAACTGTGTATTCAGCAACAGAAGCTTTGTAGTCTTCGAAGCTAATATCAGTCATTTTGCCTGAGTTAGGGTTCGCAGCAGCTTTCTGCAGTGGATCATCGTCACGAAGGCCGTAACCGATGTCTGTCGTTGCTTGCTTGAAGTTTGTGTGCTTGTTCACGAAGTCCCAGTTAACTGCATCGTTTTGAATGATGTAGTTTGCTACGAAGTTCGCAATTGCAAGGTCAGACTGAGGATTGAAGATGTAACCAGTGTCAGCAAGCTCGAAAGAACGGTGGTAGTAAGTAGACAGAACGTTTACTTTAACGTGTGGGTGGCTTAGACGACGGTCTGTAATACGAGTCCATAGTACTGGGTGCATTTCTGCCATGTTTGAACCCCACAGTACAAATGCGTCTGCGTGTTCAAAGTCATCGTAACAACCCATTGGCTCATCAATACCGAAAGTACGCATGAATGCGCCTACCGCTGAAGCCATACAGTGACGAGCGTTCGGATCGATGTTGTTTGAACGGAAACCCGCTTTCATCATCTTAACGGCTGCGTAGCCTTCCATTACTGTCCATTGGCCTGAACCGAACATACCAACACCTGTTGGGCCATTCTTCTTCAGTGAAGCTTTCCATTTCTCAGCCATTACGTCGAAAGCTTTGTCCCAAGATACTGGTGCGAAATCACCATCTTTATGGAACTCACCGTCTTTCATACGTAGTAGAGGAGTCTCAAGACGGTCTTTACCGTACATGATTTTTGAAAGGAAGTAGCCTTTAATACAGTTAAGGCCTTTATTTACAGGAGCTTCTGGGTCGCCTTGAGTCGCAACCACTTTACCATTTTGAGTACCTACCAGTACCGAACAGCCCGTACCACAAAAACGACAAGGCGCTTTATCCCACGTGATTTTTGTTTGATCAGAGCTAGCAATCAGGTTGGTTGCTGTTGCCGGTAGAGTTACACCTGCAACGGCTGCCGCTGATGCAGCTGCGTTTGCTTTCACAAACGCACGTCTTGTCATTTTCATACTTCACCCTCAAGTTGAGAATTGTTGCTTCCAGTTTCTAAATCCGTTTCGTCCAGTCCAGTTTCGATTTGGTGATAAACCAAAGCTGTCCCTAAAACGTTCGTAATATTATTAATTTCTTCGATGGTATCCGTTACAAAACCTTGGTTTTCGGTTTCTAGGACCACTATGATTTTGCCTTCAGGGCTACTGCCGTAAATCTCTGCATTATCGAACTGCTCGATTTGTGCTTTGATCTCGTCTAGATGCTCTGGGCTCACATGCACGACTAAACTTGATATATGCACTTCATTTAGTGCCATAAATTGCTCTCGTTATTTTTGTTTTATGCATTACTCACAAGAATAGCTAAAGTAGGGCAAACTGCTACGCAGGCTCCACAACCGCTACACTCATCTAACTTGATTTTTGGTAGAGCAACACTGCCTGCTCTAAGTTGAAATTGAATGGCCATAGGTTCACACATGTCACCACAGCTTCGGCATTCAACATTTTGTTGCGCTAAGCACTTATCAGAGATATGTGCTTTTGCTTGCCAAGGCTCTCCCTGCTTTGGCTTAAAAATGGGTTCGGGGCAAACATCTGCACATTGATAGCAGAACGTGCATTCATCAATAGAGAAATCGACAGTGGGAAAACCACCATCGCCTACAGTGATTATCTTAGTCTCACAATTCTCGATGCATTTACCGCAGCGAGTACAGTCATCTGTAAAGCTTTCTAAGTTGTTAATCCAAGGCAAACGAATCTGGCTTGAGTCAACTTTTCTTCTAGAGAACAGACGGCGTTTTGATAGATCTACCACTTAATACCTATAGATGTTGCTAAGATGTTGTAATTTTAGGTCAATATTCCATTAATATCTTGTAATTTGTCCTCATAAGTAGTGTAGTTTTAGAAACAATTGTATAAATACCCCCTAAGGGCTAATTGGGGGCATATATTGTCTTAGATCAATAAATTACGGAGCGAGTGATCACATATTGAATGGAGCTATGATTTTTGATGTGTGACAATACGATATCGCTGGCAAGTCATTTATCAATAGGAAGGCACTTTTGCTTATAAAACCGGTTTCATCTGTAACAAGTACGATAGCAAAATCCTTGCTCTCTATACTGCTGTTGTCGGTTGCTACGACTGGCTTTGCCATCTTTACTTTGGCTTCAAGCTTGAATGATGCGGAAGCGGTTAACGTGGCTGGTTCAATGCGAATGCAGAGCTACCGTTTAGCCCATGATATTCAAATAGAATCAGTTGATTATGATTCTCATATTCACGAGTTTGAGCGATCGCTTTACTCTCCATCCATGACCAAGTTGGTCAGTTGGAATGTTCCGACGGACATCACAGAAGATTATTACTTGATCATTGGTCGTTGGCATGAATTGAAGCAAGTATTAAACAGTGAAGATCGCAAGCACTATCTCGTGTTGGTTGAGAACTTTGTTACTGAGATAGATGGCTTCGTTTTCAAGCTTCAAGAATTCTCAGAAGATAAGTTAATAAAATTGGCGTGGGCCGGTGGTGTTGGCTTAGGCGGAATTTTGGTCATATCTCTTTTTGTTGTTCATTTTGTACGTAAACAAGTTGTTAAGCCATTGCATGCGCTCGTTGGAGCCAGTCAGCGGATCAAAAACAGTGACTTTGAGGTAGAGTTAAAGGTCACCAATAATAACGAACTGGGTATTCTGACTAAAACGTTTAACTCGATGGCCAAAGATTTGGGCGTGCTCTATCGAAACCTTGAGTCAGTTGTAGACGCTAAGACAGTTGAGCTGCAAAACGCCAACCAATCTTTGCAGGCGCTTTATCACTCGTCACAAGAACTTACGGTTACACGTATCGCACCAGAAAACTTCCGAGCTATTCTACAGCACCTAGTCAGTCTAGAAGGAATAGAGTCGTTAAGGCTTGAGATAGCTGATAGTTCGGGCCGTTCATTGATTATGGACGAAGGGTATGATTCGAACTTGGATTATGAAAAGTTTGAAATGAAGTTGGATGATAATGAGCTTATCTTAGGCTATTTATATTGTTCATATCATCATGGCCATTCAACCAAGACTCTGATTGAGAGCTTTATCCAACTGTTATCACGGGCGATCTATTATAATCGTGCGCAGAAGAAAGCAGAACAGCTTATTATAATGGAAGAGCGTGCAACGATTGCCCGTGAACTTCATGATTCATTGGCTCAATCACTGTCGTATTTGAAAATCCAAGTGACATTGTTGAAGCGCGTGATTGGCAAATTGCCAGAACAACAGCATCGAGAGCAATCTGAACAAATAGCGTCGGAAATCGGCAACGGTTTAGCTGATGCCTATACTCAATTACGAGAGTTGCTCACAACCTTTAGGTTGACAATAAAAGAGGGCAACTTCGGCGAGGCTCTAAGTACCATGCTTGAAGAGCTCAGTGAAAGAACAGATGCAAAGATTAATCTAACCAATAATCTTTCATCCATAGAGCTTGATGCACACAGTCAGGTTCACTTGCTTCAATTGATTCGTGAAGCAACAATAAACGCAATAAAACACGCCAATGCCGACTTGATAGATGTATGCTGTATCGATGAGGACGGTGAAGTATTAGTCGTGATTAAAGATAATGGAGATGGCTTTGACTCAAGTAGTTCCAAGACGAACCACTATGGGATGAGTATTATGCAGGAGCGTGCGGCAAGACTGAATGGCGACTTAACGATTGAAGCGGCTCAAGGTGAAGGCTGTACAGTCATATTGAAATATAAAAGTTTGAAGGAAGTTAAAGTTGACGATTTGTAAAGTAATGCTGGTTGATGATCATCCATTGATGCGCAGAGGTATAAGCCAATTACTGAGCTTTGAAGATGAATTCGAAGTGATTGCAGAAGCAAGTAACGGTACTGAAGCAGTCGCTCTTGCCCATGAAGAAGAACCTGATTTGATCCTATTGGATCTTAATATGAAAGGCATGTCTGGACTTGATACGCTGAAAGCACTGCGTACTGATGGTTCAAGCGCTAACATCGTTATTCTCACGGTTTCTGATAGCCCTGCAGACATTGAAGCGATCGTAAAGGCCGGCGCTGACGGCTACTTGTTGAAAGACACAGAACCCGATGAGTTAATCGAATTGCTTAAGCAAGCACACAGCGGTGACAAAGCTTACAGCAGTGTGGTTGCTCGTTACTTAAATGACGCTGGTAGTCGCAATGATATCTTCGACCAACTGACTGAACGCGAAATGCAAATCCTTCAAGAAGTCGGGAAAGGTTACCGTAACAAGCAGATAGCAGATCACCTGTTTATTTCTGAATCGACAGTTAAGGTACACATGAAAAGCTTGCTGAAAAAGCTACAAGTGCCTTCACGTACTGCTGCAACGGTTTTGTATCTAGAACGCTATGGTGAAATGAAGTAGGGCTTGTTCCTTTGAGATAACACTATTTCAAGCCTTACTGTTTATACATATCTCGATAGTTTTAACGATGTTGAGAAAATGAGATTAAAAAAAGGCGCTGAACTTATTAGGTTCAGCGCCTTTTGGTTTACGCATTTTATATCAGTATTGGTGTTCGTTTGTTCTTCGTTCTTTGAGATTAGAAACTTAAGGCTTACGCTGCCATTGGAACCAATACAAGCGTGCCGAAGATAACGGTAATAAGACCACAGATTACTGGTACAGAAGTACGTTTGACTACTTCAAATGGGCTGATTTTACCCATACCAGATGTCGCTACAATTACACCAGATACTGGTGAAATAGTACGGCCTAAGTTAGATGCTTGAAGCATTGGGATGATTAGGAACGCTGGGTTCAAGCCCATTTTCGCCGCTAATGATGGAGCCAGTTCTACGAATGCATAGAAAGGCGCGTTACCAGAACCTGTTGCGATAGCTGCAGCAACCGTTAGACCCGTCAGGATAAGCATCAATGCGATACCGCCTGCGCCTGCCGATTCAGCAAGACCAATTAAGTTATCAATCGCACCAATAGACATTAGACCTTGAGCAAATACGCCTGCCGCAACCAACAGCATTACCACGCCTTTAAACGCGTCAGCCATACCTTGGTAGCAAGAGTCTAAATCCTCTAGTGTTTTTTCGCCGTCAAACTTCTTAACAACGTAATCGATGACCGCGCCCACGAAGATAGAACCGACCACAATAGTGTAGATATCAAGTGAAAGCCCTGGAATCGTACGACCGTTGAATAGGAAAACGCCGATGATAGGCAGGAATGGAAGTGCAGCGTAGAAAGCCGGTGCTGTTGTTTCGATTTCGGAAACGTCTACTTTTTCCATTGGCGTGTTTTCTTTCTTATCTAGATATTTGTTCCAGAAGAAAGCCGCACCTGCCATCACGATGATCGCACAGATAGAAACAGGCAGTACCGTTTGAACAGCAAACACATCAAGAGACATACCTGATTTTTCTGCCGCGATAACCACATCACCAGAGGTTGGTGAAAGAATGATGGCTGCAGGTGACGCACAAACCGCAACTGCCGCTGGGCGAGAAATACCCATTGCCGTCATCATTGGGAATAGGGTTGCCATCAATAGCACACCAAGACCCGTTGCAGAACTTACTGCTAGAGACATTAGACACGCTACGATGTAAGCCGCAACAAGAAGTACATAGGGAGATTTGATCGCAGCAAGTGGTTTAGAGAACTGTTTCACTACCACGTTGTTAGCACCAATGTGCGTCATGTAAGAAGCAAAACCACAAAGAAGCATGATTTGCATACCTAGGCCGCCCCCGCGGTACTGAAGCATGTATTTAACAAATTCTAGTGAGTCGGTAACCATGTTACCTGTTGAAGCGACTTTAGCTGGTAAGACTGTGTGACCAATAAGGCCAGTAATAAGAAGTAGGGCAAGGCCAGCAGTTAGTAATACACCCGCCGCTTTATAGCCTTTTACAATAAAGTAACCAACAGCAATAGTAATCACTAATCCGATCAAGAGCTCTAACATAGAAATCTCCACAAAGTTTAAAAAATATAAGAAAGTGTTTCAGAATATGACAATGAATGTACAGAAAACTGCACTGTGGCACGAGGCATAGTTGAGGTTGATATGATCTAAGACAAACATTTTTTTCGATGTTAATTGTGGTTGTAAATCGTGATTAACTACTGTTGTTTAGATGTTAATAAACAAATTATATCGTTTGCTGGAATATAACTTGGATCACTTTTGTTGTGCTAAGTTGCATATGAAGGATTTAATTTATAAAATTATGCTTTTTCTAACTTAGTGTTGGAAATCAAAAGGAAAGGGCTATTTCTTACATTTAGGAAGGTATTTTTGCATTCGAGGATTAGAGTCTGACGCCTACTTAATTTGGAAATAGCAGACGCCAGAGGAAAGTCACATAGAATTTACAGAGTGTGCTCTGTTAGTGACGGTAAGCTTAATTGATATTTACTTCTGGTTCCGAATTTGAATAAGCGGGCAGGTCGGCACATGCCACTTTTTTACAGAAATGAATCATTCCACGTTGCGTCACCAATAACAGCTCTCTGTCGTTCAGTGTAATGTAAGTCATCGCATCTGAAGAGAGTACCGAGCCTTCACTGATCATGACTTTTTCATAGAACGCGAGCTCTCTGTCTGGGATGATCTGTTCGTGTTGAGTCTCATCCAACGAAATATCGTGTTGAGTGACAACGTAAGTGCCAGACGATGTGAAACCAGCCTCTTTAGTCGAAACATATAACAACTCGTAACTATTGTTCTTCTTAAATTCGATATTCACGGAAGCTTGGTTATAAATTATTTTCTCGGGCGGATTAACCACCGATGCCGTGTTGGCCAAATAATGACCTTTAAGGTGTTCTTTTGGAATGAAGGTTGTCAACCAGCCGACCAAAACCCCCAATAGAGCGACGGCAACGAATATCTGCTTTTCTTTATTCACAAGTAACTCCTTTAAATTCACTAGGGAAACTCAAAGATTTTCCTGAATTATCTATGATGATTTTTCGACCCTTATATTCATAAAGCGTCACGTTGAATAACTCATTAAAAGTGAATTCGTCGGTTTCGATTGCACAAGAGATAAAATGTTGGCCTGTAAGATCTTCACCTAAGCTATTTCTGTCTAAATAAGCAAACAAATAATGGGACAGACCAGCGGTTACTACAAATAAAGCAATTAGCGCTAACACGTGGTTTGTCTTTTTCGTTGGGACTGCTTTTTCTGCTGTCGCACTTTCTTCTATAGAGCTCTCTGTCGGTTGTTCGGTTTGCTGCGTGGATTGCGCTTGAATTTTACGTAGTGCACGTTCTTTATCTTGTGTCACTTGTCCTGCAAATCGGTAGCCTTTACCGCGCTCAGTGACGATGATCATTCCGCTCTTGTCTTCTAACGCTTTTCGGCAAATCGAGATGGTTTGCATTAGGCTGCCATCTTCTACGTAAATACCTTTAGACACCCACACCTGCTCAATAAGAACTTGGCGAGTGATCACCTCGTTGGGTCTCGAGATAAAAAACTTAAGCAGCTCTGATTCATTAGAACCTATTGGGTACGTACGGCCCGTCTTAAAGTGATGGATTTCACTCTCTTCTAAATTGACCTGTATATCATCATTGATAATAAATTCAGCAGACATCTGGGTTCTCATTGTTATAAGCGTTCTAACCTAAATATAACAAATGTCGCTACAAATATAAACTTACTGATTTTGGTGTCTTTTATATTTAAGCTTTTGATTTAAATTGATTTATTAACCTAATTAGATTCCCTTATATACCTTTTTGAGGTTGTTTAATGCGGTTTCAGGTGCTTGCCGTTAGTAGCTATTGGATCATTAACGGGTGACGCTGATTTAGTGGGTGTGGGTTAATTGCTCAAATTTCTTACGTAGTTTTATCAACGTGTCATTCCAACTCTGTGTTGCCTTGCTCTCTGCGAATAAAAGTCGAGCTTACTTCCGACTCAATCGGCAACTCAAATAACGATAAATCGCATGACCACACCAGTTAAATGCGAAAGCTACGAAGGAGCTGTTTTGAAAGATTTCAATAAGCCATATATATGTGGACTAATTACGCTTGCCTTACTCGGCTGTCAGTCTGAAGACTCGACTCAAGAACCTGTTTCAGTATTGGTTCCCTACAACATTGATGAACTGCCAAAACCAAACGATGGATACGGGTATGACGACGACGGAACCATTACCGGAGTCGGTGAACACGCTGTAACTTTGTCATCAAAGAACGATGCCTATTATCAGGACTACAACAACTCATACGCCGCTTTAGATGGTTGGGGACTTTGTGCAGAGCCTATTTTAATTCCGCTACAAAGTATTAATTCTGATAAGCGTTTTCCACTGAATAATGAAACTTTATCGGGGAACGTGGTGTTAATTAATGAGTCAACTGGTGAGGAAGTTAGCACTCAAATATCAGCCGATGGTTCTAATATTATTATTCAGTGCGAGTCAGGATTAAAAGAAGGAACGACTTACTCGATCGTTGTGACTGATGGGGTAAAAACTGAATTTGACGAACCTTTAAAAGCAGACGCTAGCTTTGATGAATTGATTTATTCAGGTGTTCCGCTAGACAGCGATAAGGAAGTAAGCCTTCAGGAGCAGGTATTAAATGCGATAGATTCATATTATGCGCTGTATCCTGAGAAGGGTATTCCTGTATATGCAGCTCAATTTAAAACTCAGAGTTCATATTCGTCACTGGATGCGATGAGGGATAACCATATTGTTGAAGGAACGACTTTTTCTGGCGAACTCATCTTGGTCGAAGATAAAACGACTAAATATGACCTTTATACTCAGAAACTAAAACTGCCATTTTATCTACCTTTCACGAAGAGTCGTGAATCTGAGTGCGATTACGACCAATATGAACCAAAGGCATCATGCCCGCCGCTATACGAATGGATGAAAACATCGACAGGCGGTTTTCCTACAGTAAATGAACCACTGCCAGTTGTTGTCCAGTCACAGATTGTCAATGCCGATGTTTACACACCAGCCCGTTGGGATGGGAAGACAACACTTCCGAGCGTTGTCTTTATTCATGGCGTCACGGCTGATAAATCTGCTGCGTCTCTAATGGCTAAAGATTACACAACACAAGGTTATGCAGTTGTAGCTATTGACATGCCCTATCACGGCGAACGTATGAGATACGATGTGAATGGTCTTGAAATCAGTGCTAAAGAGAACAAATCATTTTTCATCAATATCGACTCACCTTTCGCGCTTCGCTCCAATTTACAGCAGTCGGTTTCGGATTTCTTAGGTCTACGCTTTGCTCTGAATAATCAGCCATGGGTTGATAAGAGCAATATTCACCTAGTCGGTCACTCTCTGGGTGGGATCATGTCGGTGATGGTTAGTGAGTTTAGCCAAGATTCACCATTGTTTAAGTTCAAAACGGTTAACTTTGTTGTTCCGGGTCAGGGGCTTACCAATTTGGTTTTGTCTTCTCAGACGTTAGGGCCGGAAATGTCCGATGGGGTGAAAAAATCGCCGGATATACAGCGTAGTATCGCTGAAACTGTGATTCCGGAAAGCTGCGATGCAGAGAATAACAACCAAGAGTGTATTGAGTCATTAAACGAGTTTGTCAGTTTATCTTCCGAAAATGCTCTTACGGTTAACCAGTTAGAAAATGATATATATGACCTTCTTGTGACTGGTTTAAAGCAGGGTGTTCAGGCTGCTATTGATAGCTCTGACCCTGCGAGTTTTACATCCCGCCAAGCTAACAACAAACAACCAACGTTATTGCTGGCGGCAGTGGGCGACTGCGGTGAAACATGTGATGTTGGAGTGGATTATGTACCAGACAGTGTCGTTCCCAACTCAGCTCCAGACAACATAAGAACGGGAACTGAGCCACTAATTAAGGCTTTGGGATTAGCTCCAATTACGGGTACGACAGGACAGCCATTAACTACTACAGAAACCCGGGGGGTTATTCGAACGACCACGGGAGGGCATGGTACTTACCTATTCCCTTATGAGGGAACGATGGACGAATCAGGATTACCCGGATTCCCAGATTCTGAAGAGCTCAATTTTGTTTGGGATGCGACCAATACTCAGCAGGTTGCCGTTGCATCGATGGTAACAACAACGGGTGCATCAATCGAAATAGTGAACGAAGATCACATCGAAACAGAGGTGCCTCAAGATGAAGAATAAACTCTTACTGGGCACTGCCGCTGCTCTTGTTCCTTGCCTGACTAATGCGGCTGGATTTCAACTTAACGCACAATCAGCAACAGGGTTGGGCCGTGCATTTGCGGGCGATGCTGTGATGGCAGATAGCGCCGCGATTGTTGCAAAGAACAGCGCTGCGATGGCTTACATCGAGCAACCAACACTCTCTGTTGGGGCTATTTATATCGATAGTGGTATTGATGTGTCTAATGTTAGCTACACGCCAATGATTGGTGATACTCAAACGTTAGATGATCAATCGTTAGATGCAGGGACGTTAGTCCCAAACATGCATTATGTTCACCCTATCGAAGGTTCTAAATTCACATTAGGTGCAACTGTGCATTCTAACTTCGGCACCGATGTTGAGTTTGACGAGTCGTTCGAAGCGGACGAGTTCGGAGGTAAAACGGCGCTTTCCAGTATCAACGTTGGTTTTGCTGTGGCTTACGAGTTGTCAGAAAAAATCAACTTAGGCGCGGGACTGGATGTCATTTACGGTGAGGGTGAGATATACCACCAAGGCTTGCTAAATGTGGACGCAGATGGCTTCGGTCTGGGCACAAATGTTGGCGCGACTTACCAAGTCAATGAACATAACAAGTTTGGTATTACCTACCGATATAGCCCAGATATTGAAGTGGAGGGTGACATTACCAAAGGTGGTGTCCCTGCCGACAAGATGAATGTACCTCTACCAGACACACTCGAGTTTTCCGGTTGGCACCAGCTAAACGACCAGTGGGCTTTGCACTACAGCCTGCAGTGGGTGAACTGGTCTGAATTTGACTCGCTAACATCTGACTCTTATGACGACTCAATTAAAGAGTATCAATGGAAAGATGCAGGACATATTTCTGTCGGTGGTACGTACACCATGTCCAAAGACATCGTTCTACGAGCGGGTTACATGTACGACATTTCCCCAACTGACGAACTCACATCATTATCAATTCCTGATGTTAACCGTCATTGGCTCACCGTCGGAGGGACATATAACGTCACGGCCGCCAGTTCTGTTGATATTGGTGTCGGATTTATCATCGGAGAATCACAAGATATTGACGAAAGCCTGACGACGATCCCAGGAACGAGTTCCAATATAACTGCTGATGTGACTGCCGATGCACTCTTGCTCGGTGTTCAGTATCAGCATCGTTTTTAACTTTTACTTTGGAGTTCAGAACGTAAAAATTTAGGAATCATATAAAAATGCAGGGCTCGACAGTGAGTTGAGCCCTTTTCCCATTATTAGCTGTTTTAGCATTATTTAAATAGCTGGAAGCTCATTAAGTAAGAAATAGCTGCTTAGAAAAACGTTTTAATTCAGACGAATTCAACGGTTATGGTTATTAAAAATGAAATTTACAAAGCTTAGTAAAACAATCTGTTTGGCACTGTTTGCCTTACATATCTCTCCATCGTTTGCCCAAGATTCAAACTTGATTCCTGTGACTATTGAAAAAGCTCACAAACGAGCATTCACTTCTTCAATCAACGAGGTAGGTAAAATCAGGGCAACGGATTCTGCTGCATTGACATTTAGTGCCTCCGACAAAATTCTTAATATCCATTTCAAAGATGGAGATTCAGTTAAAAAAGGTGAACTGATCGCTCAACTCGACAATACCAAAGCGAAAGCCGATCTCGACAAAGCTAGAAGCTCTCTAGCGTTAGCAAAGTCGAAATTAAAGCGAGTACAAGAATTACTAAAGAAACAGCCTGACTCTATGTCTCAGCAAGATGTGGAAGAACTGGGAGAACAGGCGAATCTAGCCGCGGCTGATTTCCGCCAGAAAGAAGCGCTAATGAACGATTACCTGTTGGTTGCCCCATTTGACGGGCAGCTCACTAACTTTAGCCATTCAGTAGGCAGTAAAATTGATAGTTCGACGGCACTTGTTAGCTTGATCAAACTTGATCCTGTCGAAGTTCAGTATTCCATTGGCCAGTCGGACTTGGGCAACGCAAAGCTTGGGCAGAATGTTTCCATCCAAGTTGATGCATTTGTTGATGAAGCGTTTTCTGGCGTGGTGGATTACATTGCGCCAGCGGTGGACGAGAGCTCAGGCCGTGTTGAAGTACACGCGCACGTGACTAACCCAGAGCATCGCTTAGTTCCGGGTATGTTTGCCAAAGTAAGTCAGATGACGAGTGAAGACTCCACGCAAATGGTGGTTTCCCAAAACTCAGTTCAAGCAAAAGATGCAGAGCGCTTTGTTTGGGTTGTGAATGGCGAAAGAATCGAGCAACGTATTGTCGAATTAGGCGTGAATACTAACGATGGTTACGTTGTTGTAGAGAAAGGCTTGAAGCTTGGCGATAACGTCGTTGTGACGGGACAACAGAATCTTAAGAAAGCGTCGTTAGTTAAGGTCATGAACCCAAATGCTGAACAGAAAACCGTTGAGCTAATAACGGAACCGACAAACAAAGACAATCCTCAGCAGACCGCAAAGCCTAAAGTAGAAAAGACCATAACACAGGTGGATGAACCCCATCCGATTGAGCCTTCGGTTGATTGGACGGAAGCATCGAAAGGCGTAGATGAAGCGATCATCGAAAACAGCGAGCAAGCAGAGACGAGCGCGGCTGTTGAGGATTCAACGAGCGAAACTCACACTAACGAAACACTAAGCAAGGAAGCTGTAACGAAGGAGAATCTGGATGAAGCTTCCTGAGATTTGTATTAAGCACCCTGTGTTTGCGTCAGTTCTGAGTATCACCATTGTTTTGCTTGGGCTTTTGTCGTTTCAAAAGCTCTCAATCCAGTACTTTCCAGAACATAAAACACCGTCAGCAACGGTAACGGCTGCGATCAATGGTGCGAGTGCGGAGTTTATGTCACGCAATGTGGCAGATAAACTGATCACCGCGGCAACGGGTCTTGATAGTGTTAAGACCATGACCACGGATTGTCAGGAAGGCACGTGTAATCTAAAAATCATCTTTGAAGATGACATTAATGACGTCGAATACACTAGCTTGATGAACAACCTGCGTAGCAGCGTTGAAGCGATTGGTGATTTCCCGCCGAGTATGACGGATAAGCCAACAGTAACGGATGACTCTTCTGATACTAGCATGCCGAGCAACATCATCACGTTTGTGAATACTGGCAAGATGTCTAAACAAGATATGTACGACTACATCAGCCAACAAGTCGTGCCGCAGTTTAAGCATATTCAAGGTGTCGGTGGTATTTGGGGGCCGTACGGCGGTAGTGAGAAAGCGGTGCGTGTTTGGTTGCAACCGGATCGTATGATGGCGCTCAACATGAGTGCTTCTGACGTTGTCGGCACTTTAAGTTCATACAACGCAACGTTTACCGCGGGTACCATCAAGGGGCAAGTGCGAGATTTCTCTATCAACCCAGTAAACCAAGTCACCAGCGTTGATGACGTGCGAGATTTGGTGGTTCGTGTCGATAACGGCAAGATCATTCGTATAGGTGATATCGCTGAAGTCAAAATGGGGGAAGAGAGCCTTACACCAAGTATTCTACGTGTAGACGACAACCTAGCGATGTCGATTCAGGTGTTGCCGCTAAAAAGTGAAAACCCAGTAACCGTTGCGAATAAAGTGAAGAAACAGATTGATGTGATTCAGCCTCAGTTGCCAGAAGGCATTGAGATGAAGATGGTTTATAACCAAGCTGATTTCATTAAAACGGCAATTGACGAAGGTTTCATGACTTTAGTGGAAGCGATTGTACTTGTTTCTGTTGTCGTCGTTCTGTTCCTCGGTTCTGTTCGTGTGGCTTCGATTCCAATCATCACCATTCCAGTATGTGTGATTGGTGTGTTTGCCGTGATGCATGTACTTGGCTTTAGCATCAATGTGCTTACTATTTTGGCAATCATCCTTGCTATTGGTTTGGTGGTCGACGATGCGATTGTCGTGGCTGAAAACTGCTATCGTCATATCGAAGAAGGTGAAACGCCATTTAATGCTGCAATTAAAGGGTGTCGAGAGATCGTCTTTCCAGTGATTGCTATGACGTTAACATTGGCGGTTGTTTACTTACCAATTGGCTTGATGGCGGGCTTAACCGCTGACCTGTTTAGACAATTTGCTTTCACGTTAGCAGCAGCGGTCATTATTTCTGGGTTTGTGGCGTTAACGCTTTCGCCAATGATGAGTGCTTATTTAATGAAGCCTGTATCAACTCCGGCGAAGTGGTATCAAAAGGTTGATGCGAAACTGAATGTGTTATCGGATTTATACACCAAAGAACTGGGCAAATGGTTTGATCGTAAGGCTCTGATGAGTGGTATTGCTTTGGTACTAATCGCTCTGTCTGCCTTAGCGGTTTGGAAAATGCCTCAAGTATTACTTCCAACGGAAGATACCGGTTTTGTTGAGGTGACTTCTACGCCACCAACTGGTGTTGGCCGTCAGTACCATTTAGATAACAACGAGCAGCTTAACAGTGTGTTCAAGGGTAATAGTTCAGTAGAAGCGAACTTATCTTACATTGAAGGTACACCGACCAATCACGTTCTGTTGAAACCATGGGGTGAACGTGACCAGTCAGCTGATGAATTGGTAAACGAGTTTATCGCTAAAGCACAAAGTTCAGTGTCTGCTTACGGCATGTCCTTCAAGGTGCGCTCAGCAGATAACCTAAACATCGCTACCAACATGATCCTTGAATTGACAACGGTTAACCGTGATACCACTGTGCTGTCTGAAACCGCGAGCGAAGTCGTTAACGCGCTTGAGGATTACGAGGGCGTAACCAACATTAAGAACTCGATGTTGCGTGACCAGTTACGCTATGACTTATCGATTGACCGTAATGCGATTGTGTTGTCTGGTGTGGATTACGGCAATGTCACCAATGCGTTATCAACATTTCTGGGTTCAGTGAAAGCGGCGGATTTACAAGCGGATGACGGTTATACATACCCAATTCAAGTTCAAGTAAACCGAAGTGATCTTGGTGATTTCAAGGTGCTCGATAAGTTGTATGTGGATTCACAATCGGGGCAAAGGCTTCCGTTATCCCAATTTGTTTCAATCAAACAAGTGACATCGGAATCTAACTTCAAGACGTTCATGGGTAAAGACAGCGCTGAAATTACGGCTGACTTAATGCCCGGATACACGGCAAGTGATGTTAAAGCCTACATTGATGATACGGTTCCAAGCTTATTGAAACCGGCGCAGAGCTACGAATTCAATGGCATCGTTAAAGATCTAGTTGATTCAACCGCCGGCGCACAAGTGCTGTTCGTATTGGCGTTGATTTTCATCTTCCTGATTCTAGCGGCGCAATTTGAAAGCTTTGTCGACCCTATGATCATCTTGTTAACGGTTCCATTATGTATTGTGGGCGCGATTTTGACGCTGTCGGTATTTGGTCAAAGCCTCAATATTTACTCCAAGATAGGGTTGCTGACACTGGTTGGCCTAGTGACCAAGCACGGTATCTTGCTGGTGGAGTTTGCGAATGAGAAACGTAAGTCTGGCGCCAGTGCGCAAGAAGCGGCGATCAGCAGTGCTCGTTCGAGGTTGCGTCCTATCTTGATGACCTCACTCACGATGATCCTAGGTTCATTACCGTTAGCACTGGCTGATGGCCCTGATTCATTAGGTCGAATTAATATTGGTTTAGTACTGGTCGGTGGATTATCTGTCGGAACTTTCTTCTCATTGTTCTTAGTGCCTGTCGCGTATGTCGGTATGGCGAACCTAAAGCAAATGGATGCGTTGACTCGATTAAGAACCAAACCAGCGTAGCGAGATGCTTTAAATTTATCTAGATACTTCAAGGCCCTCATTGTGAGGGCCTTTTGCTATTGTGGGCTAGATTAAGTGAGGAAAGCGGTGAGGGCGGTTAGAAATCGTAGTTTAGATTCATTGAGCTGTAGATTTCGGCGTTACTTTGATCTGAGGCGACAGTGGTGTTGTAAATGTATTCGGTATCAAACGTCAGTGCTAAATTACCCATCAGAATGTTCTTCAAATAGCCTTTTAGGTTGTAGTTTGTGTTCTCTTCACCGTAGGCCATGTTTGCAGTTGCACCCATAGAAAACGTTTCTGTAAGTGTTAGCGATCCATCAATACTGGCATTAACGATCAGCTCGTAGTTTTCTTTGTTTGGGAACTCTTCATCGGAGGGTTGTCGTTGACTGATTCTGTAACCCGGACCCGCAGAGCCTTGAAGCTTGATTCTTTCTGTATCGTAAAAGTGACGACCCAATCCGGTCGCGGTAATGAATTGCTTACGATAAGTACCAAAGTGGTCGTGTTCAAAACGTGTTGTCGCGACCAAATAGGTGACTTCGTTCAAGTCGTAGCTGATGCCATAGTTGGTGGTATAGCGATTGGTGCCGTCTTCATCGTTTTCAGCATCGGTATAGTAGGTATCAAACTGAACTCGTTGGCCCCAGTTCTCTTTTTTGTATCCAATAGAGATTCCAGAGTTGATCGACAAAGATGAGCTGGTGTTTTGTGAGTAGATAAACCCAAGCTTGGTCAAGGTCGTAAAAGGGGATTCTTTAGCTTCTTCTTGTAATTCAGAACCTTCGCTTAATACGACTTGGTCCTCGACTTCCACTTCTTCAACCTCCTCTCCAGCCTCTTTTCCAAATATGGGCATAGAGAACGCGATGAGAGCTAAAGGTAGCTTTCCTAGGTATCGTGTGTATGAAACTGTGTTTGTTAATGGGCGCGTTGTTTGCGAGATAGCGTGTGTCGACATAATGGTTTGGTATATAAAATGATAGAATACGACGAACGCAAGGTTAGTCGTGAAGAGTCGCCAATGATTGAATCGAAAAAGCTAGTGAGTTACGACGCCATAGGTAAAGGCGAAAAAATCGTTTTTATCGCTGAGAACCCGCTACCTCGATGAGGATTGAAATCTTCAATGTGGACAAAGAATTCAAGTATCTCAGAAGGTTTATCGTCTTCGATTAATAAGAACTCGAGTAGCCCTTGTTCGACATGGCATGAAACTATGGTCTCGCTTGATTGATCTGCTGAAATCTGTTCAACATTGATCACAACGCTCGTCTCGGGTAAGACATTGAAAGCATCTTGCGCACATTTGAGAATACAGCTGGAGACATACTCTCGATATAAAGCATTGCTTTCAGAAAGAGACATCGTTTCAAGCTTCACTTCACCTTGGCACATTACCTTTTTTTCTTTAGGGATCACGTTGTGCTTATTAACCTGAATATTGATTTCTAGCAGGTGACCATTCTTATAAGTATTGAAGTTATGGTTAATCAGCTTAGTGTCGGCTACCGCGGCGTTAATGGAGTTCTGCTGAGCTTCGGAAAGGGCAGAAAGCTTTGCTTCGCTATCGTTGTTTAAAATACCTTTCGATAATTGATTGCCCTTGGCCCAGTAGCTGTAGCTTTGAACCCAATGCACAAACTCTGTCTTGTATTGCTCGATGTCCTGTTCGGCGGCACGCTCAATATTGTTGGTGAGGGTGTACAATTTCGACTTGTTGCCTAGCAGCATATCTAGCCAGCTAGGCTTGTACTCATCGAGTGCTTCCATGGCTTTGACTTTATGATCGAATCGAACTGTTGGCATTACCGGAGCAGGCTCCATCGCAATCGACTCCCAATTCATTTTTGGGGTCGGAATGGTATGCACGGATTGGATTAAGTATAGGTGCTGATTGAATAAGTTCACTTCACTTACAGCGTCCTCAAGTTGTTTGGTATTCATCTACATTCCTGTCGACTGTTGTTCTTGTAATTTGGCGCTTAGTTTATGGTCAAAGCGCGCGAACAGTATTTAAATGAATGTGAATGATCTTTCGTGAGGTTACTTGATATTGGTTTAGGAATATTTCGACTGTGGAGAGATTAGCTTCGGTTTATGAGGGAGGAAGCGGCACATCGAGCCTGGCACAAAATGAACTCGAAACAACATGACAGGCAAGAAAGCGAAACCCTGCGTTGAAAGCAGGGTTTTTATTGAATCAGTACTGAGTGACTGGTTAGGCAATGTGCGTCATTTTGTTAATCACAAAGGTTTCAATACAGTTTTCAGTCGCAGCCATGTACTCGGCGATGTGTTGGCTCGCTAAGTGTTTCTCTAGATGAGCTTCAGAGTCCCAGTTCTCATGAAAAACGAAGTGAGCAGGGTTACTGTTATCTTGATGGAGGTCGTAGTTGATACAGCCTTCTTCGGAGCGGGTTTTATCGATCAATTTAATCATCTCTGATTTAACTAGCTCAGTTTTATCTTCTTTAGAGACGATCGTTGCAATAATGGTTAGCTTAGTCATTGTGAATTCCTAGGGCAATAAATCTCTGGGTCCGGGTAATATAAGTATCTATAAACCAAAGAAAAAGATACGATCTATCCAATGACTATGGCTGTTTGTGTCCATAATTCTCTTTGTAATCGCGAGATTATTAATGAATTACGCTCATAAGAAAGCCCGACACTAAGCCGGGCATCTTAAAAAGTGAATGAATTAGTTACTGAAATCAGCCTTTACCCAGATCATACGATGGTCAGAGGATACATCCTTGCCGTTACCATAATCACCAATTCGTGAGTCATTGAATAGTTTGCGTCCTTCTTCATACGAAGCTGACCAATAAACACCAGATTCAACAATGTTTAATGTAGCTGACGGCAGTGCGTAATCAACCGCAAGTCCAAACGTCGAAGTTATACGGTTTGGTTGTGGGTGAGACGATGACTTATCTACCGCATGTTCAGCTGCGCCATAACTAGTAGGGTATAGACTGCCGTTGGTGACTTCTTGATTAACTAATGAGTCGTTATGCAAGTCTTGCATTACAGAGCTAATGCCGTCGCCATCAACAGGATCTAGGTTTTGGTCACCCATCATAACAAAGTGCTTGCCTTGCTCTAGGCCACCTGTTTTTCCAGTGTCATCATAGATGAACGACTTGTTTTGGATGTATTGGTGCCAGAAGTCGACTTCTGCTGCGTTTTGCTCAATGTTCTTACCCACATCAAAAGCTGGAGGAGTAGGGTGTGACATCAACAAGTGAACGGTTTCTGTCCCGTTTTTAGTTGGAATTAGGATCGGCGCGTCAACGTGGTTTTTTGACGATAGACGAACTTCTTCCCATTCAGCTGCTGTGTACCACTCGTCGCCACAGTCCATGCCGACAGGGAACTTACTAGGATCATCACACACTGTGATTGTTGGGATGGTTGCACCTTCAAGATCCTTCCATTTAAATTCTTGGAATGTACGAGTGTTTGCCGTGTCTATCTCATATTTAGACATTAGAGCAAACGCGTACTGCCCGTGGTAGAAACCGAAGCCCCAAGCGTCACCGGGAAGTGTTCCAAAATTACCGTCATTGTCTAAATCAAAACCAAATTCGTTCAGCAAACCTGTATTGGTCGAATAGCTTTCAAAATATGGGTATGAGATTGGTTCTAGGTTCGCGTCGCCACCTGCACCTTCGATACTTTGAGCAACAGAAAGGTAGTTCTTCTGGAAGCCTTCGAGCGCTGATTTGTCGGTACCAGTACCATCATTGTTAAATTCAGCCATCATCAGCACATCAGGTCGATTCTTTTGAATCACGGCAGCGACGTTGCGGATCTGGATAACCTTTGCAGCTGTTACTTTGTCAGCGTCATCAATCGTGTTATCCAAATAGTCGGTCACTAGTTTTGTTTGAGCGCTTGGTTCAATCTGCATTTCTGTCACAAGGTCTTCGAAGGTGGCACGATCAAAAGACAAGTTATAAGTCGCGATCTTTACTTCTTCAGGTTGAACGTAATCTGTGTCACTGCTGCAACCAATCAAAAGTGCAGAAGAGATGGCGAAAGCGATAGATGTTTTTAACAATTTCATAAAGTGGGTCCGCTAATTGCTGAAAGAAATTTGGGACGCGCATGTTATGAGATGGATATCATTCTGTAAGTGATTCTTGTCACAGGCAAGGCTCTGAAGTGACATCTTGTTGCATTGAAAATGTGACATTTGGAACTAGTGTCTGTAATTAGAATAAAGACTTAAAATTCATAAATTTAATTAGAACTGTGAATTAAAAAAGCCCTCATAGCAATATAAGGGCTTCAGAATAAGAATCAAACTGTGTTGTTATTGGTGTGTTAAGCGTATTTTTTTGCTTTAAGCATATTGTTCCACTGTCATCGCCCAATTTTTCTTCTGTTGTTCGAAATTCATTTTGATTTGCTGGTAACGAACTTTAAGAACTGAGTGTTCGTACTTCTTCACAACGTCTTCACGTTTACTTTCAAGTAGCTGCTTTTTGACTTCGTAGTACTCGTTCATGTTTGATACTAGAGCATCGAATTCTTGCTGAAGCTTGTCTGCGATTTGTTGCTTGTCGGCACGGTGCATGATTTTTTGCTGTGTGCGTTTGAGTAGCATTGACGCTTCGGCTTTCTCAATGCGAGCTTGAGGGGTCTTTTTAAGCTTACTTGTCAGTCCCATCAATGAAGCACTTTTGATCAACCACTTTGTAGGATCGTATTGCCACCAGTAGATGCCGTTACGGTAGTCGTTCTCAAAAATGTGGTGGAAGTTATGGTAGCCTTCGCCAAAAGTTAGAACCGCCAACACACCGTTATCGCGGGCCGTGTTTTTGTCGGTAAAAGGTTGGCTACCCCAGATGTGAGCAAGAGAGTTAATGAAGAATGTTGTGTGGTGGTTAAGTACCAAACGAACAGCGCCTACGATTAACAACATGCCAAGTACGTCACCGTAAATAACACCTAAAGCGATAGGAACACCGAAGTTCATCAGCAATGCCAACAGAACATAGTGCTTGTGCTGCCACATAACAATCTTGTCTTTTTTAAGGTCACGGCAGTTTTCGTAGTTTTCGTACATTGAAGTGCTGTAATTACGAATCATCCAACCAATGTGCGAGTACCAAAAGCCGCGTTTTGCAGAGTATGGGTCTTTGTCGTTGTTATCGACATGCTTGTGGTGTACACGGTGATCAGAAGACCAGTGTAGCGCGCTGTTCTGCAGGGCAAATGCACCACCTAATGCAAACAGGAATCTTAGGCTTGAATGCGCTTCAAACGCTTTGTGTGACCATAAGCGGTGATAACCCGTCGTGATTGAAAGGTTACAGAACGTAAAGCAGATCGCTAGCCATATCCAGTGCTCCATACCATAGCCAAAAAAGTAGCCATAAACGGGAGCGGCTACAACAGCAAGCAGCATACTAAAAGAGAATACAAAAATATTGAGCCAGATTAATGGCGGCTTTTTTGTAGATTGTTTGTCGGCACTATTCATTAGCAAATTTCCATTGGGCTTACATCTGTGCGCTAGAATATCAGCGTACACGTGTAAGTCAATATTGAAAGTGTAAACGTGTATTAGTATGTTTTGCTTAAATATTGTATAAAGGTAGTGTGAAATGTAGTAGCAAGTCATAAATGGAAGTACTAAGGGCTAATAAATGGAAATTAAGGTAGCTGAATATAAAGATTATGAGCGGATTGCCCAATTACACGCGGATAGCTGGAAGCTATATTACCGTGGCATCCTTGCTGATGATTACTTAGAAAATGATGTTTTGGAGGACAGATCTGTTATTTGGCAGACTCGTTTGATTAATCCTCCTTTCAACCAACATGTTTTATTGCTAGAAGAAGGCGGTTTACTGGTTGGTTTCGTCTGCGCGTTTGGTAATCACAACTTTGAACGAGGTACGTTCATTGATGCGTTACACGTAGACAATAATTACCGCGGTCGCGGTGTAGGCAAGCGTCTATTGTCTGAACTATCGAAGTGGTTACAGCAATACTATTCGGATTCAGGGCTTTACCTAGAAGTGATGTCTGAGAATCGCCAAGCTATCGCGTTTTATGAAGCAATTGGTGGTAAAGAAGAGCTAGAGCAAGTTTGGAATGCACCATGTGGTAGCCAAGTGAAAGAAAAAGTGATTTCTTGGAACTCTCCCGTTGAACTTGAACAGAAAACAGCAAGCGTCGTGTATTCTTAGACGATTCTTGTTGGATACTGGTTCTTTGCTTAATTGCAACGCTTACCAAAGCTGAAGAATCAAGATAAAAGCCCCGAGCATTAAATTGTTCGGGGCTTTTTTGATTGGAGTAGTCGTCTTTTTTGTTAATCGCTAAGGTGCGTGAAATACTGGGTGATTAATCACACCATGTGATCTTATTCCTACCGCCTTTCTTCGAAATGTAGAGTGCTTGGTCGGCGTCGTCGATAAGTTGCTCGACAGAACCAAGGGCCTGAGGTGCATGTTTTACACCGATTGAAATCGTTACCTCTAACCTAAGGCGAGAAGGGGACTCTAAAAGGGAGTTAACTAGCGATTCAATTGAAGCCTTTGTTTCCCCTTGCACCATCACCAAAAATTCTTCACCCCCGTATCGAAAGCAGTTACTGCTCGTCGGTAGTCGTTTTTGAATCTCATCAGCCAGTTCTTTTATCACCATGTCGCCCATTTGATGGCCGTAGGTGTCGTTAATTGATTTGAAATGATCAACATCTATCATTATCGATGTAATGGATAACTGACGGTTTATGCTCGGTTCTATGACCTGATGAAGATAAAGGCGGTTGTAGCAACCTGTTAGCGCGTCTTGATAAGAAAGCGCCTCAAACATATTGGATTGTTTGCGAAGCTGAATCGCTTGTTTGCGCAACTGCTCGGATTGAGCAAAACGCTTGTGTACTTCTAAGTCACGTCTTATACAGGCCGCTGAGATTAGGATGTAAGCCGAAATATAAACGGAAATTATTTCTATTTCATGCTTTGGCTCTGCTTCATAAAGCAGTGGCGCAAGGCCGATCAGATAAGCCAAAAAGATAAACGACAGCGTAAAGATACTGTATTTGGCTGACAATCTTGAAAATGTGCCAATGTAGATCATGACGAGAATGATACCACCTTGGTAATCGAAATTATTCAGATCAATCGCAAGCCGACCGACATAGACTAAGAAAAGTGAGCTAACTACAAGGAAAGTACTTTCTACCAGTTCCAAAACGTTGGGTTTGTTTGTAATGCAGTATCTGGCGACAGCCATCATCAATAGAAAAAGTATGACTCGGAAAATGATAGGTGTAATGCACTCGCTACCAAAGTGGATGTAGTCGGTGATGATGAAAGCACAGAATATTGAGATCGGGATGTAGATGAAATTTATGTACGGCAAATAAATTTCATTATCGAAATAGGTTTTAAATCTTTGATTCTTGAACCCAGAATAAGAGCGCATTGAGAAATTAGCCGAGATGGATACACAATAATTTGCGTAGTATGTCACAGTCTTTGGGATTGTAAACGACCGTTTCTATAGATTTGTCAGTATGTTAGCTAGATCAACAAACGGTAACAGGCAATATTCACGCTCTATCATCGATAGAACGTGAATATATTAGAGGCAGGTGTAAGAGTGGTAAACAGAAACTAAAGTAGATTAATAAAAACTAATAGCGATTAACGCTTGTTCTTCAAGTAACGCTTACGACGCTCTTCTTTTTTCTTAATCTGTTGTTCGGCTTTCAGCGCAGCCGCTTCTTCAACTTCGATCAGCTCTTGTGTGATCATTTCTGGCAACTCAAGAGTTACCTTACCTAAAGTGCCATTACGCAATTCGTGAAGCAGGATTTCTGAACATTTGTGAATGTCTATGTGGCCACCTGCACGAAGTGCACCACGCTTACGGCCAATCGCTTCCATCAGTTCGATGTCAGACTCAGGCAGCTCTTCAATTTGGTAGCGCTCTTGCAAAAGGTTAGGGTACTGCTTTGCTAGGTACTCTACTGTGTAAAATGCCACTTCATCGTATTCCATTGCCGTATCTTTTACAGCACCTGTTGCAGCCAAGCGGAAGCCACTGTGTGGGTTTTCCACTTTAGGCCAAAGGATCCCTGGAGTGTCTGAAAGGATCACGCCATTCTGCAGGTTAATGCGTTGCTGACGACGAGTTACCGCAGGTTGGTTACCAGTAACCGCGATCGTACGTCCCGCCAAACAGTTGATGATGGTCGATTTACCCACGTTTGGGATGCCCATGATCATTGTACGAATATTCTTGCCCATCTGTTCACGGTGCGGTGCCAGCTTACGTACTAGCTCCATAACGTGGTTAACTTCTTCTTTTACGCTAGTCGTAATCGCAATCGCTTTAACGCCTTGCTCTTTCTCGAAGTGTTCAATCCAACGCTGAGTCAGTTCAGGATCGGCAAGGTCACGCTTGTTCAACACTTTTACACAAGGCTTATCGCCGCGCAGTGAAGAGATCATTGGGTTTTCACTACTAAACGGGATACGAGCGTCCAGTACTTCGATGATCACATCAACCTGTGGGATAACTTCTTCGATTTCTTTGCGGGCTTTATGCATGTGGCCCGGAAACCATTGAATAGACATAGAGATAAACCTTGATAAATATATTTGCTGCACATTGTAAGGGTTGGATGATACGTGTAAAGGTATATCTATCGCGACCTTCAATGAGCTCTGTGAGTTTGCTTGAAGTATAGACGGCTTGGTGATGCTTATTTAGCTGATGATTAACCTGATGAAAGTGGGCCCGCTAATGTTGTGACGTGTAAAAAGCCGCTATATCTTTCAAGTCTTGGTCATTGGGCTTGCTTAGTTGTGCTCGCATCATATCTGCGTAGTCGCCTTGTCTTTCCCCATTTTGATACGCTTTCATTGTATTAAAGAGGTAGGTTGGATCTTGACCAGAAAGCTTAGGATAGGAGTTATCAGCCGAAGGGCTGGTGGGGTTATGACAAAAAACGCAGCTTGGTGATTTCACTTTACCTAATTCAGGATCGCCATCATCAGAGGCATAAAGGCTAGAAGAAAAAGCGACTAATATTAGAGCGAAGGATGGGTAATGCATGTTTTTGTTCCGGTAAAAACATGATTATAAAGCTGACCTTAAGGGGAAGCTCAAGTTCTATTTGCTCTAGATGAGCAATTACATGGGGTTAGAGTGAATTTTTACAGCTTTGTTAGGAAAGTCATGTACAAACCGGAGCAGCTAAGCTTTTTGAGAAGCTGTGAGTCATAGAGCCGAAATGTGTCGTGAGGCTTAAGTTTTTGTGATGCGCAGTTGTTGGATATCAGAGCAGAAACTTGTTAAGGGGGGACGTGGCCCAAGCTTTGAAAGGGAACTTTCGTCAACTGTCATCGTGCTTGTAGGTAACTGTAATTTACTATTATCTTTGGATTGTAGTTATACTTTGAGCTTTATATCAGGTTGTATAATAGTCTCTAAACTATTGATAAAATATGCTTTTCTTATTGCTTCTTTGCGGTTTGTGACATTTATTTTTTTATATATATTGTATACGTGCGTCTTTACCGTACTTTCTGAAATAAATAGTTCGTTTGAAATTTCTAAATTTGAATCGCCTCTGCCTCTAATCACGCGCTTGAATATTTGAACTTCTCTTTTAGTAAGGCTAGATAGTATTACTTTCGACTTGAAAGTGTAATCGTGTCTATTAGATAGAATATGTGACATTAACTTTCTTGGTAGCCACAAATCGTCGTCACACACTGTTTTTAAACAACGGGTAAGGTGATCAATAGGAGCGTCCTGATAGATGATTCCTTTTATATTAAACAAGTTGAATAGTTGCATTACGGTAATACTCTGTCCGGTAATGTCAGCAGGAACATCGTAGACTACCCATTTCTTTGATTCTATTTTTGATAAAATGATGTTGATATCTTCGATATTTGCCAATAGTAAGTAGCTAATAAGGACGACATCGAAAGTCTTATGGTTACTCGAGCGCTCAATGCTTGTCATGCATTCTCTGCTAAAAGAAAAATCACTGTATTTTTCTATTTCGCGCTGAATAAACTGGTTGTTAATACCGTTGTCACCAATTAGGAGCATGTGCTTCAAATTATTTCTATGCATAACTTATTCCGAGCCTGGTAAATCATGTTTTGATTCTATGACGTTGTGTTTTATAAAATTGAGCTCTCCGGCTTAATTTTTACATAATTGCATAATTACGGTTGCTGTGAAAGTCGGGGTTCAATAGAAATTTGTAATGTATCGTCATATTGACCTCCTGGTTTGTTCTCTGTTTCACCAATGACAAAATTCAAAGGAATAGGTTGACCAATCGTAGCGGAAAGACGTTGAATCCTTGCATCCAGTTGCTCAAGATTTACTCTGTCGCTATCGAGGGACAATTGATATGGAATGTCCCATTTGGTCTCATTAGATTCATGACGCAGCATTCCTTGGTGGGATGATTCCAATACGATGGTATAAGCTGTATTGCTTTGAACCCATAGGTTAGGTGCAGAACGAATAACCTTGTTTGAGTATAAGGTTCCTAGATCAAGGTCATAATGTTGTTGGGTTAATCCATAAAAATGAATTTTCGCAGCAGGAGGAACGGTAACCGATACTGGGATGGAACTAGGGCTAATTTCTATTTGTTGACTATTTGATGTATAAGACGGCGAGACTTCCAATAACCCCCGATAGGTTCCTGATGCTAACCATTGTTTGCTCGGAAATCGCATTTGTATCGTTGCCGAAGGTTGGCTGTCGGTTAATGATAAGTGCCATTGATTAGCCACTGGCATACCGATCTGTCCACTCCACTCAAAGTTGAGTTTGTCTTGGTTTGACCCTTTTAACGAGCGGCTTGTATCGTTAAGCTGCAAAATTAAGCTTAAGTTGCAGGGTTCGCCAATTATGTTCGCATCTATACGGTAAGTGTTTATTGTTGCGAATGTGCCTGCGCTGAAAACATCATATTGTGATTTCGATGAGACGGATTGAATAGTCAACGCACTAGCTTCACATGCCAATGCCGAAGGTACATGGTTTATGGCTATGAGGAACAAGGATCCCCAAAGTACTTGTTTATTCGACATACACATCTCCTAGTCTTATCAAGTTGTTACTGCGTTCACTGAGGGAAATGATGACTGACTCTTGTTCTTTAGTGTCTAGTACTAATTGATATTTACCTGGCTTTAACCCAGAGATTGCAAATATGCCGTTACGATTTGTAAAGAAGTCAATTGGCAACTGTTTTGCCTCACCAAGGTAATGTGCTACGCCAGCGACAAGTGAAATAGGGTTGTTACTTTGACGATCGAATAGCTTGCCAATAACGGTTAATACAGCATCAGATCCAATCTGGAGTTGGAAGCCCCTTTTGTAACCCGGCTTAATCCAAAAAGCGCCGTCGCCTAAGTCATACCCTGGTGGCAAGTTATCGACCTCGTAACTGACTACTTGGTCATTATAAGCAACAAGGTCAGGAACCATGGCACTTGCATCTCCTTTAAGATAAACGCGTGCGTACTCACCCTCTTTTGTGGGATCGATAGCCACGTCATTCTCTTTAAGGCTCTTATGTTTGCTGACAATAGCAAATGCTTCGCGTACTGGTCTGCCGATCGTCACAGATGAGCCCGCAAAAGCAATGGCACTACTAATGGTCACGTCAGTATTGTGGTTTCGTGTTTCACCACTAATGTCTTCAAGCCGCGAAGCGTGGGTTGCATTTAATTCATAGCGGTTTGCCGTGTAGTTAATTCCGGCATCCATATCGGCATCCGTTTCTTCGTTATTAATGACACTCGCAAACGCTGATATCCCGCCTGTGTTACCAATATTATTTTGATAGCTGTAATCTAAGGCGGCTTCATTGAGTTCTGTGGTGTATCGACCGACGACACGAGTTTGTCGACTAAGAGGCCAGCTAACGGTGACTGTAGTGCTGATATCATCGTCTTCGGTTGCGTTGTTCCGATAGTTAACGCGTGCGCTCCAGGTGGCGGGTGTATCAAACAGTCCGTCCGATAAACTCGGGCTAATCAGCCAATAATCGTTCTCTTTGTCTACTCCTGAACGATAATTGAGCGTCATGGCGGCACGTAAGGACTTGCCAAGATAAATGGAGCTGAATGCAGAGACATAATGAGTGGTTAAGTTGATATCGATATCGGAAGCATCAAATCCTGAAACCCCAGTAAAATTGTTGGCCAGATATTCATAACTGAAACTCAGTTGTGGGGACAGCGTGTTCGTATTGGAAAACTCCGCATCGAACGCAAATTTGTAAGCGTCGCCAGTTCCAAATGTAGGGTGTTCGCTAAGAGAAGCAGTGAGTTCAGTGACGCCCCATGTAGAAGCGAGTAACGCAGTGGCACCATATTGATAAAGATCTTCACGGGTTTGAAAGTTCGTACCTAACGTTAACCAAGGACTAATACCCACATCAATATAACCATGGAAAATGCGCTCGTCGGTTAGGTACTCTAGTTGTCCATTTTGTAATTCAGAAGGCGCTCCATACATGATGCTATATTCAAACTCACCGCTATTGAGCAAGTCGTTACCGGTCGCAATAGAAAACTCGATGCGTTCTTCATTACCGGAGCGGTCGGTGATGACGAGTACAATATCATTACTACCTTGTGCAAGGGGGATATCACTAAGGTTATAGCTACCTGCGCCTAGAGTTAATCTTTGGACTGCGATCCCATCAATATAGACATCGACATTTGATGCTCTTTGAAGCGTGAATGATTGATTGGCTCGTGGTCGTGCATTTCTGGTTGGAATGAGCGTAAAATCTCGAGTTAAACCAATACCAAGTATGTCTGTGCTGTCCTGAAAAGATTGACCACTGTTGTACATATCGCCGAGCACAAGTCGTGTTCCTTGTTCGGCAAAGTCAATATTAAGACGAGATCCTTCTCTTATGTATCGTGAATCTTGTGATGAGCTGTTTTCTAGATAGGATTCATACTCAAAGTTTAGAAAACCAATGTTAAGTGCTGAATCGAATTGGCTGCGATAAAGATCCTGTCTTGATGAGTTTTGATCGACATATTGGCTCTCATTGGCAGAAAGGGCAAAATTAATGTACCCACTAAACAGGCTTGGTTCAGCATAGTTATAAAAATCATCTGCGCCGTCCATAGACAATTGCTGGGTTAAGCCAAATTCAGGCGGTACTGTCACGATACATTCTAATGATGAGAAATCGAAACTCAGCCCCAGTCCTACGCTCTCGAAGTCGTTCTGTGACAGCATCTCATCGTCAGTCGTATCATTGAGCTTCCCAATGCCCTCCTGAGTTACGACGGACGAAAGGAGGGAGAGTGTACTTTCCTTAGGTAACAAAATTTCGTTGTTTGCGGTAATGATAATGTCCGCTTCCCCAAGTATGGTGTCACTTATCCTTAGCAACGAGGTAAGTTGAATATCTCGTCCTGTTGGGTTTAAGACCATTTCTTGGCCCCAAGCAGTAGGACTTAAGGCGGCACAATAAAAAAGTACTAATCCCAAGACATACAAAATTTGCCACATCTTGTGATAGGGTTCAGTTTTCATGCCCATGATAAGTGCCCACTGGTAAGTAATTTAAAGAAGAAGGCAAAGTAATAATGGAGCGTGGTGGAATAAACTGCTCACCTAAAGCCTCATGTACTTTTTGGCTCTGAGATTCGAGCCCCGCAAAATGAAGTAACGATGTGTAGGTAAATCGCGATCCTGAATTAGTGAGTGTTAGCTTGCCTTGCTCATCTATGCGCAATTTCACGTCAGGCTCTAACGACGATGAGTGAATGTGCAGCAACGCATTGTAGTGAACTTGTAAGTTGATACCGGTTGTTAAACCGATGGGTTTATCTGTTCTCGCGTTGTTCTGTCCAATATTCACGGTACTGAAACGAATGAAATAACTTTGAGAGGTTTCGAGTGTTCTATTTCCCAACCATTGTATACGGAATACTTGACGTTCTCCGGGGGCCAACATCGCCGCTGGTGGAAACACAAACATCTCTTCACTCGCTAGATCAGATGTCTCGAATGTACCATCAGATAAGAATTTTAATCGACGAACGTTAGCTTCAAGTGGGAGAGCTTGTGTTGAGTTGTTAGTCACAACTAGTTGCGACGTTGCTCTGTGATCTGTGTTGAGCTCAATGACGGTTGGAAACAGTGTTATGCCAAACGCTTGTGCACACAGAAAGCAATAAATTAGCGCCCCCCAAATATCACGTCTCATTGCTATTGATCCTGCTCTATTTCAATCGATAGGTTATTCACGTTGTAATTTTTAAGAGGCAGCATTTCAAAAAAACGAGTGGAGTAGGGAAGGACTAAAGTTCCAGGAATACGCTTAGCGATTTCTACGCCTTTTAAATATGTCGAATTTTTACCATCAGATATCTTCCATGTTGTATTTGTTAATCGACCGTAGCTATTACCACTGTTAAGTACTTCAAGAACCCATTTGTTGTTTTTGGTATTCTGTTCGATACTTTTAATTTCTAGCTGAGAAGCTGTGTTCTGAGGTCGGACGTTAATAAGCGTATTAAATTGCAGTAACAGACTTACTTGTCCTTGGTTGCTGCTTGCTCTTTGAACTTGTACTTGCTTAACAGCAATTCGATACGCTTTAGATTCTGTGATGGAAGGATCGCCTAAATAGCGCACCATAATAGATTGTGATCGTCCAGGTTCAATAATCGCGGTCACTGGAATAACTAGTAGCTCGTCATCAGCAGGAGTGGTGGTCTCTTTGCCATATTTGTCCATTGTCATATATACCGGAGACAACTCAACCGTGAGCGGTTCTTGAGAAGAATTCTCAACCCTCATGGTCATTTGAGCTCTTTTGCCAAGCGGCGTCATTTCCATAGACATCGGTTCTACTTTGAACGCATGAGCGGACAAACAAGTGAACGACAATAAAAACAGAACGGTCCATTTATGTATGATCCATTGATACATAGCGATAAGCTCCAAATTAAACTTACGTCGTTGAGATTGAGGCTAAGATTAAGTCGGAGGCCAAATAATAGCCCCCGACTTATTAACCTCTAATTTGAGGTGATATTTACGGTTAATGTATCTGAGTAGCCACCTGCCCATGGGGAGGTTTCTGTCGTCACAATATCAATAGATGCGGCAACACCTGTCGCTAATGCGCCAGAACCGCCATAAGAATTACTGACTGAAACATCATTTAGACCTGGGCCCCCTGGTGCATTAAGCGTGAAAGGAGCTAAGCCTGAAGGATTAAATGTTGCATCGTATGTAAGGGCGTAGTCTTCGCTATCATCTGACTCTAGACCACCTTCAGCACTTGTCAGTGTCACAGTTGCACCATCGACGTCATTACACTTCATGTTAAGACCACTAACAGAAAGGTTTTGAATTTGAGATACGTTACCAAAGTCCATCAGTTGCGTTGAAAGACCAGTAACCTCACATACAGGTGAAACAAATCCAACTAACTGTACATCACCTGGAGCGGCTTGGACTTGAGCGCCAAAAATAGCTGTGACTGTTGCTGCGTAGAGTGTTAGCTTTTTCATTAGAAATTCCGTTATCTTAAATGATTGGCTCGAATACTGCTGAGCGTATGTTGTTCTGCAGATACATTGCAGAGTTTTCACTTTGTTACGCTATGAATCGAAGGGTAAACTTCGATCTCAATAACGTCTTGATAATAACCTGCGTAATGCAAGCTATTTTCGAGTGCTACCCTAAGATTCCCCTGTTGAGAGAACGGAATAACACCAGAACTGTCTATCATTACTGGTGAAGTAAGTTGGCTACTGTGCCTACTTTCATGAAGACGAATTTCGTCTATTTGTAATGAAAAATTGTAACTTTCAATAATATCAACCCCTTGATGTTGATATTTTAAGCCTCCATATTTTGAGTTGATCGTTATACCCAACGGACGGTTACAATAAATATTAAAAGGCAACGATTGCACATCACGGTGTTCCGTAAAATTCATAATGTTGCCAGAAAAGAAGTTTATTTCGCATCGGTCTTTGATCTGACCGCTAATTCCTAACGTTAAGCTATTAGCACTGGCATATAATGAAAGTGACAGACTGATCTGCTCCAGTTAGACTGGACACCGCATTAAGCGACATATTGTTTTTCAAAGTTAACTGGACTTAGATACCCAAGGGCACTGTGCCTTCTTGTTCGATTATAATCAACTTCGATATATTCAAAAAGTGCTTGGCGCATCTCTTCTCGCGTCATTATCGGCTCGTATTGAACGGCTTCTACTTTCATTGAGTGGAAAAAGCTTTCAACACAGGCGTTATCCCAGCAATTTCCCTTCCTACTCATACTTTGTTTTAGATTATGGGCTGAGATTAAGTCTCTGTAATCTTTTGAACAATATTGGCTACCTCTATCACTATGGATAATTACCCCTTCGGGCATGCCTCTACGGAACAATGCCATTGATAGCGCATCACAGACCAGAGTCGCGGTCATTCTGGTGCTCATTGACCAACCAACTACTTGCCGTGAGTACAAGTCGATAACAACCGCCAAATACATCCAACCTTCGCTTGTCGCTAGATAGGTAATATCTCCAGCCCATTTTTGGTTTGGTGCTGTCGCATTAAAATCTTGCTCTAGCAAGTTCGGGGCAACAGGAAGCCTATGCTTGCTGTCTGTCGTACATTTAAACTTACGGGCTGCCTTCGCGACTAAGCTCTGGCGCTTCATGCTCGTGGCAATGGTTTTTACATCGTGCTTATTACCATTTGCCTCAAGTTCTTTTTGAATACGCCTTGCACCGTCGCGTTCCTTTTTATCATCAAAGACTTCTCGAACTTTGCTGTCAAGCTGCTTTCGGTGCTCGTTGCGTTGAGTGACTTTATGGCGATTATCAATCCAATAATAAAACCCACTTCGAGAAACCCCAAACACCTTAGCCATACGGACAATCCTATATTGCATAAGGTGTTCGAGCATAAACTCATAGCAATCTACTTTAGATTTTTCGCGAAGTAGGTGGCGGCCTTTTTTACGATATCTAGCTCTTCAGCTTGCTCAGCCAATAACCGTTTGAGTTTGGCATTTTCAGTGGCGAGTTCCCTTTCTCTATCGCTGATTTTCGCATCTTTTTTGACGGCTTTACGCCATCCATAAATTTGAGATTCATACAACGATAGCTGTCGTGCCGCAGCAGCGACACCGACTTTCTCTGCCAACTTAAGTGCTTCGGATTTAAATTCAGGAGCATGTTTGATTCGTGTTTTCTTAGTTGTCATTGTTCACCTCGTTAGTGATTGTACTCACTTAACTCAGTGTCCAAAACTTCTGGTGCAGATCAGACTGAAAATTAACGCTGAGACGATTAAGTTATGAAGAATTCGAAATGCTTTAACCATAATCTCACCTCTCAACGGTTGAATGTAACTTGTTGCTTAACTGTGAAAACTATATGTGCTTTAAAAAATGGTGAAGTAGTAAAAAAAGTTTATTATTTAAGAGAAGTATGAGTTTTAGTATGATTTTAATCTGAACCGAAGAGATTAAATAATTGGATAATAATACTATATTCAATTAGATAGTGGAGTTTTCCCCAATGTTTGAGTTGACGAGCGATTTTTATTTAATTGATAAAAATAGAAGTATGGTCTACGTCGAGTGTATTGAGTTTTTTGATGGGCCGTTGTCACCACAATAGTTACAGTGTTATTAACGGGGAGGCTAATTTGAAAACTTAATTTATAAGTTGATTTTAGCGATTTTAAATTTTTATTTCCGAGAGGGGTATCTGCTGTTTGTTTATTGAAATTAGTTATTTAAACGAATTTTTAGGGGAGGTTAACTCTAGTTTTAAATACCGTATGCGTGGTATTTAAAAGCTTGACATTATTATTACTAAGTTATTTACCTCTAGTGAACAGACAAAGCTTTAAGTCATTAATGAAATTCAAACTCAAAGGTTAATTGAATGCTTAAATTTAGGGATTATTCTTAGAAGGTATCCTTATAGGCCAAAACGAGATTGCGTTCTGTTCCAGTCAATCTAGTGTGTTTTCTAGAAAACCTACAGGTGTCGAAGGCTGGTTTTGTTGTGGAATTGTCTAACAGATTTGATGAAAAATTAAAGCTTCCCGAAGGAAGCTTTAGTGTTAATTGCGATAGAGGCTCTTCTCGTTAAGAGTTAAAGTGCATTTTCTAGCTTTGTTAGGAAAGTAGTGATGTCTTCAGAGCTGATATCTCTATGAGTAACAAATCGAACCGGGTTACCTGGAGACATCGTAATGCCTTGTTCGCTCAGCTCACGAGCAATTCGGTTGATATCCACGGACTCATCTAACTTAGCAAACACAATGTTAGTTTGAATGAAATCAGGGTTAACAGAAAAGCCTTCTAACTTGCTTAGGCCGATCGCTAGGTTTTTCGCGTTCTCGTGGTCAGCTTTAAGTTGAGCAACGTTCTCAGTCAGTGCCATTTTACCTGCTGCAGCAAGAATGCCTGCTTGACGCATACCGCCACCGACCATTTTACGTAGTCGACGTGCTTTAGCGATGTACTCTTTACTACCAAGTAGCAGAGAGCCAATCGGAGCACCTAAACCTTTCGATAAACAAATCGTCATCGAATCGAAGTGTTGCGCGATCTCTTTAATGTGAACGTCCAACGCGACTGCCGCATTGTATACGCGTGCACCGTCTAAGTGCATCTGTAAACCATGTTGGTTTACGAACTCACGAGCTTCCGCTAGGTAAGACATTGGCAGTACTTTGCCATTGATCGTGTTTTCTAAACTAAGAAGCTTAGTACGAGCAAAGTGGCTGTCGTCAGGTTTAATAGCAGCGGCAAGCCTTTTAAAATCTAAAGTGCCGTCTGGGTTGTTCTCGATTGGTTGAGGTTGAATCGAGCCCAATACCGCCGCGCCACCGGCTTCGTATTTGTAGTTGTGCGCCTGTTGACCACATAGGTATTCATCACCACGCTCACAGTGCGCCATTAGGCCGAGTAGGTTGGCTTGCGTACCTGAAGAGGTGAACATAGCGGCTTCAAAGCCCGTTTCGTTGGCTGCCCACTGCTCAAGCTCGTTTACTGTTGGGTCATCACCATATACATCATCACCGACTTCTGCGTTTGCCATTACATCGCGCATAGCTTGTGAGGGTTTAGTTACGGTATCAGAACGAAAGTCCATGTTTCTCTCCTAGAGTGTTATAGGTAGCCGCAGAGTTGGGCTTTACTTAAACAAGCGATAGTTTTTGTATCGGTGATTTGATCGTGTCGTATTTTATCTTGCAGTTCTTCTAAGCTCAGTTCGAACACTTCTATGACTTCATCTTCATCACATTCAAAGCGGGTAGTGAGGCTTAAGTCTTTTGCGACAAACAGATACTGTATTTCATCACAGAAGCCAGCCAAAGGGGTGACTTGCCCCAAGCTTTGAAAGGAAGTTGCGCTGTAACCGGTTTCTTCTTCCAATTCACGCTGGGCACATTGAAGAGGTGACTCATCAATTTCCATCGTGCCTGCAGGTAGTTCCAAAAGCCATTTCTTAAGAGAAGGGCGGAATTGGTTAATGAGGATGATTTTTCCAGACGAAGTGATAGGAAGAATAACTGCCGCGCCAGGGTGGTTTATTGTTGTATGTTTTACCACGACGTTCGTAGGGAGCGTCACGTTCTCTTCTATGAGAGAAATACTTTTCCATTTATGGATAACTTTACTCATGCAGTCTGGCCACATTCCTTGCCAATTTTTCGTATAACGGAAGACGTGCACCACCATAACGTCTATGGTGTCGAAAATAAAAGAAAAATTAGGGTTAGCAATAGATTTAGTTTCACGCCGTTCGTGATGTTACTCTCATAATTGGAATCTATGATTGCGCCAAAATTACCGGCGTAACCATCTGATATAAATGCAACTCAATAATAAAATACACTTGTAACAAAGTGCTAACAAATGTATAAAAACATATCTACACTCTCAATTGTTCAAAGATTTTCGGAGTAACGCATGAACCCTTCTATTTCTTCACATGCTGACAAGGCGCTACTCTCTGAAAGAATCAATAAATTAGCGCATGCTCTCTCTGATGGAGTCTATGAAAGAGAAGACACGATTAAGCTATGTTTACTGGCTGCATTGGCTGGTGAAAGCGTGTTTCTATTAGGCCCTCCGGGCATTGCAAAAAGCCTTATCGCAAAACGTCTTATTCAGGCTTTTGACAACAGTAGTTATTTTGAATATTTGATGACACGTTTCTCTACGCCAGAGGAAGTGTTCGGCCCGCTAAGTATCCAAGAATTAAAAGACAACGGTCGTTATGTAAGGCTGACCGAAGGTTACCTACCAACAGCACAAGTTGTATTCCTTGATGAGATCTGGAAAGCCGGCCCTGCAATCCTAAACACCCTGCTTACTGTAGTGAACGAAAAAACATTTAAGAATGGCAGTGACATTGAACGCGTACCTATGCGCTTGTTGGTTTCTGCATCTAATGAACTTCCAGATGAAGACAGCGGCCTAGAAGCCCTTTATGACCGTATGTTGGTTCGCGTGTTTGTTAACCGTATTCAAAACAAACAAAATTTCAAATCAATGCTGACAACGGGTACTTCTCAAGAAGCTGTGATTCCAAAAGGTTTGGCGATCACTGACATTGAGTACCATCAATGGCAGAAAGAGCTCGACAAGCTAGAGCTGACCGATAACTCGTTTAACAAGCTGTATGAACTGAAAACCATGCTTGAAGAGACGGTTAAGAAGCAAGGCTCAGCATCAGAGTCAGACTTGTATGTATCAGATAGACGCTGGAAGAAGGCCGTTAAACTATTGAAAGCGAGTGCGTTCTTCAGTGGTCGCGATAGCGTGAACCCGCTAGATATCCTGCTTCTGCAGGATTGTTTATGGCATAGCCCTGAATCGCGCGATGTAGTTCGTAGCGTGGTGAAAGACTTTGCATTGAACCGAGCGTTTGATCAACAAGAGTCGAAAGCTCAAATCGAGATGTCTCGTGAAGAGTTAGAAGAGATTCAAGACGATGTTGAATCGACGCTATCAGTTTCGCTCTCTATGGAATCAACCAGCGGCTTGTTGCGTAAAGACGTTTACCAGAATGATATCAAGAACGCGAAAATGTACAGCGTGGGCAGTGCATACAATCTAGTGAAACTCGTTATGCTGCAAAGCAACATGTCGGTGTCTGAATCTGAGAAAGGTGATAGTCGTTGGGTATACGTAGCCAAAGACGATTTTGATCGTGTTCTTAAAGAAGGTCACGGTGATATTTACGGTTACGTAAACGAAAATAAAAACCTATGCCGCTTAAAACTCGACTTGGATGCATCGAACCAATTAGTGATTAAAGACATTGCCAATCGCTCTGTCTTGGTGAGCGTTGTTACCACAGATGGTTTGGATCAAGAACTGTATAACAAGTGGTTGAGTGGTGCTGAGAAAGCCTTAGAGCAGTTAACTGAAGCTGAATTCAAGTTAAAACGTGTTCGTACTGAATTCCATGATGCGTTACCTCATAACTATATTGACCCTGATTTACCGAAAGCGATGGAAGCAAGTTTGCAAGCGGTAACGCAAGATCTTGAAACCACGAAAGTGAAGAGTGCAAAGATTGCTCAGCGTATTAAGTTTATGAGTCAGTACTTCGAGTAAGGGGAGAGCATATGTTAGGAGCAGACGGCTTAAACCTCGCTTTGATGGTGGCTGATTCAGGAATCATTGATACAGCGATGAACGATCTCATTGCTCGCTCTCAAGTCATGATGGCTGCTGAGAATAAAGGCGTAAAAACATCAGTCAAAAATCACTTAGTTAAATGGCGTGGTAAGGTCAAAAAGCGCGTAACTAAAGTGTGCGAAACCGACCGATTTCAAGAAGAAATCGCCCTCTACCAAGAAGTGATTCACTGGGATGAACCGCAATTCTTTGATGAGATTGATAGTGTCATCAAAAAACTGGAGTGGCACTCCGCGTTCTATCTACAAGCAAGACGCTTGATGGAAAACAACAAAGGCGTTTATAACGCGATGTTTCCACACTACTTTTGCGACCAATGGTACCAATCTCTTTCTGATGCGATCAAGCAAGCTCAAGTAACCGAACTCGAAACAAGCAAAGAAAAAGTCTTAGCCGATCTTTATCAGCGCATGGAAACCATGAAAAACATGGACAAAGTGACGGAGTCGGGTGATGAAGGCAGTGTAGGGCGCTTGTGGGACATGGCATCTGCCAAGTTAAGCAAAACAGACCTTACCATCATGAAACGTCATGCTGAGTTCTTGAATAAACACAAGGGCTTGCAAGAGATCGCTGAAAAGCTAGGCCGTATGGCTGGCGAGGAAGATGATCCTTCGCTACACAAAGCCCCTGTAGAAGAATTGCAGATGGTTGAAGAGAAAAGCGATGAAGCGGTCGATGATATTGTTGGGATTCACGAAAGTGATGACCTCAACAAGATGCTGCCAAACGAAACCATGTTTCTAGCTTACCCTGAACTTGAGGTTATCTTTTACAAGCACTTGGCCGACAAGCGTTTACTGAGCTATCGCTCGCAAGGTAAATCACGCACGTTACGTAAAGTGAAAGCGCAAAAGCCAGATAGCAAGAACATCGATATTGAAAAGGGTCCGTTTATCGTCTGTGTGGACGCTTCGGGCTCTATGAGTGGATTCCCTGAGCAGTCTGCCAAAGCTATGGCTTATGCCTTAATGCAAATTGCTCTTGCGGAAGAGAGAGATTGTTACGTGATTCTGTTCTCTTCTGAGCAGATTACCTATGAGTTAACAAGGCAAGATGGCCTTCGTGAAGCGAGCGACTTCTTAAGTTACTCATTCCATGGCGGTACGGATCTAGAACCTGTTCTCATGAAATCGATTGACTTGATGACGGGTGATAAATACAAAAATGCCGATTTAATCGTACTTTCGGATTTCATTGCACCGAAACAATCTGACGAAATGATTGCTCAAGTTGAAAAGTTGAAAGAACACAAAAACCGTTTCCATGCGGTGAGTCTTTCTAAGTATGGTAACCCTCAACTCATGACCATGTTTGACCATTGTTGGGCGTATCACCCAAGTCTTGTCGGTCGTTTCATGAAGAAGTGGTAACGTACGACACCTAAATTTAATCCATTTTGCTGTGTGTTTTTTGATTGAAGAGGTCGAACATGCAGCAATTTGATTTAAATGTCAGCAAACGGAATTTAAATTCACTTTTTTGTTTGACTATCTCCCCTCAATCCGTAAAGTAGGCACCCGAACACAGCGGTGCGATTTACCTAAGTCCCTAAAGTGTTGAATTAAAAAGGCGCCTTGGCAGAGTGGCTATGCAGCGGATTGCAAATCCGTGGACCTCGGTTCGACTCCGGGAGGCGCCTCCATTCTTTCTCTTAGATTGATAAGTTAAGAGATATTAAGAATGAAAATGCGATACTAGCTCAGTTGGTAGAGCGCAACCTTGCCAAGGTTGAGGTCATCGGTTCGAACCCGATGTATCGCTCCAAATTTTGTAATGTTGATGTATTTTGACATTAAGATGGTGTTTTACTTTTCAGTAATCGGCATCGCAATAAAGAATTGCGTGCCCTGGTGGTGGAATTGGTAGACACAAGGGATTTAAAATCCCTCGACGTTCGCGTTGTGCCGGTTCAAGTCCGGCCCGGGGCACCATCTATTTGGTTGTTACCTTTTAGGGTAGCAATCAAAAGAGTTGTTCTCTTAAAACACTATTGAAGGCGCCTTGGCAGAGTGGCTATGCAGCGGATTGCAAATCCGTGGACCTCGGTTCGACTCCGGGAGGCGCCTCCATCATTTAGAAAAAACCAGTCCTCGTGGCTGGTTTTTTCGTTTCTGGCCTCGCTAAAAGCTTCCAACGTCCCCTTTTCAATGTTTATCAAAGAAATCTTTGTTACGAATATACTTACTCATCAAATGGTAAGAGAAAGGCCTAATCAACCAACTAAAGATAGAGCGACCAAGACGGATTAATGTCGGTGTGTTCTCGTAGATGCGCCCGTTATAGAGCCAAAGCACTTTGCCTACATGCCAATAGAGCAAAGGAACTGGAGGCATGAAGGTTACGATGTCGATATCACAGCAGATTCGGTAGGTCTTCTTACCCAAACGATAGTGCTTTCGAAAGCTCCAGTCACCAATGGCGGGTTGGCCAAAAGTCACTATTCGCTTAATACGGCCAGGGTACTTTTGATCAAAGTAATCAGCGAAGACACAACCGATAGCGCCACCGGAAGAGTGACCAGTAATAGACACTCTCTTGCCTTGCTCTATTAGAGGTGTGAGCGTAGCTTCCAAGCGTTCAATAACGGTTAAGCCAAGCTTATCTTCATTACGACTTGGCTGGCTTTCCTGAAACATTAGATGATAGAAGCCAGCATGCACACGATAATTGAGCCCAATTCTTTTGCAGCTTCTTGTCCATAGAGCAAAGGTCAGTAACCAATCTGAGATGCTGTGCGATCCTTTGATAACCACAACCACTTCATCTTTGTCGCTGCTCCACAGCACTCGAATCATGGTCTTGCCAAACTGGTTCTTTATGATGCGTTGTCCATTTGGGTCAAAACCATAGCGAGTTTGCTTAAATACTCTAGGGTAGGCGAGGTTACAAAGAACGGCATAGCGCTCATATTGATATCGTTTTAGTGGTTTCACGTGTTTACTTCTTAATAAGAGTTACTTAAAACTCTAGTCGTTGAATGTGAAAAGCACATGAAAACACCATTTACTTGATTCGTTACAGAAAAACCAAAATTTGCCGCTGTCGCTAAAGTTAACCCTAGATAGTAAATTGCAGTGTTAGATTAGAGAACAGCGTATAAGAACCGTACAAGCTGCACTAAATTTATTCTTTGGAGAGTGATAATTAATCATTTGAATTAAAAGATAAAATTTATTGTTGACGAATTTTTTCCTTCCGTTAAAGTACACCTCGTTCTCACGGCTTAGGTCGCTGAGAGATGGTGTTTTTACTTTTCAGTAATTGGCCTCGCATGATTGCGTTGCCCTGGTGGTGGAATTGGTAGACACAAGGGATTTAAAATCCCTCGGCGTTCGCGCTGTGCCGGTTCAAGTCCGGCCCGGGGCACCATCTATCTTGCTTCTACTTTTTGAGTAGAGTGATGAACAAAGAGTTGTTCTCTTAAATCACTATTAAAGGCGCCTTGGCAGAGTGGCTATGCAGCGGATTGCAAATCCGTGGACCTCGGTTCGACTCCGGGAGGCGCCTCCATTCTTTCTCTTAGTTTGATAATTTAAGAGATAATAAGAATGAAAATGCGATACTAGCTCAGTTGGTAGAGCGCAACCTTGCCAAGGTTGAGGTCATCGGTTCGAACCCGATGTATCGCTCCAAATTTTGTAATGTTGATTAATTTGACATTAAGATGGTGTTTTACTTTTCAGTAATCGGCATCGCAATAAAGAATTGCGTGCCCTGGTGGTGGAATTGGTAGACACAAGGGATTTAAAATCCCTCGACGTTCGCGTTGTGCCGGTTCAAGTCCGGCCCGGGGCACCATCTATTTGATTGTTACCTTTTACTAGGTGACAATCAAAAGAGTTGTTCTCTTAAAACACTACTGAAGGCGCCTTGGCAGAGTGGCTATGCAGCGGATTGCAAATCCGTGGACCTCGGTTCGACTCCGGGAGGCGCCTCCACTATTAAAAGTTGAAGGGCCTGCAGAAATGCTGGCCTTTTTGCTATCTGAAATTCTAAACCCTCATGCTATGTTCAAACTTCCACGTATGTTATCTAGTCAATAACACCTCTAGGAACAAGCTCTTATCTGATCACTTTCTTTGCCGGTCTGTTCCTTGTGTAAACCGGTCATTTGCTAAACAATCAACAGCATCTGTTAACTAATTGTGGTGGTTTTTGAGTGAAATTAGTGGGGGAATGGAAAAGGCGATTGTCTTTTGCGTCGTTAAGTTCTTCATATTTAGACATAGTTGCTCATGATCCTGTAACGCTTTCATGAGTTATTACACTTATTATGACTGCAAATGAAAATGATTGTCATTTACTTACGTTGCTGCTAACCTATTGTGAAACTTTACAACATCTTATCTAATGCACAAAAGTGTATATAAAACCCCGCTAAACCTTATTAAACCTGAGGTTATTCGTTTGCTTCGTATAATAAATCAGCAGATCTACCTCTTTTGTTCTACCCCTTTAGGGTAGTTCGTTTTCGTAATTGATTTACATCATATTTTCATTTTCTTTCATAATTCATTATTCGCTCAGTTAAGAAATATATAACCTTCAGGAATTCTTATGAGCAAGATGAAGCTAGTCGTAATCGGTAACGGGATGGTCGGCCATCGCTATATCGAAGATTTAGTCGAGAAGACAGATGTTGCAAACATGGACATCACGGTGTTCTGTGAAGAACCACGTGTAGCCTATGACCGTGTACACCTTTCTTCTTATTTTTCACACCACACTGCAGACGAACTTTCTTTAGTTAAAGAAGGTTTCTACGAGAAACACGGCATCAATATGCTGATCGGTGAACGTGCGATAAACGTTAACCGTGAAAAGAAAACAGTTTACTCAAGCACTGGTCGAGAAATTCAATACGACAAACTTGTTCTTGCTACCGGTTCTTTCCCATTCGTACCGCCAATCAAAGGCAACGAAGGTAAAGACTGTTTCGTTTATCGCACTATCGAAGATCTGAAAGCTATCGAAGCAACCGCTAAGAACTCTAAGTCTGGTGTTGTTGTGGGTGGCGGTCTACTTGGTCTTGAAGCTGCAGGTGCACTTAAAGCACTTGGCGTAACCACACACGTTGTTGAGTTTGCTCCTAAGCTAATGGCTGAACAGCTTGACCAAGCGGGTGGTAACCAACTTCGTCAAAAAATCGAACGTATGGGCGTTAACGTACATACAAGCAAGAACACGCTTGAGATTGCTCCTGAAGGCACTGAAGCTCGTAACGTAATGCGTTTTGCAGACGGAACAGAGTTAGAAACTGATTTCATCGTATTCTCTGCTGGTATTCGCCCACAAGACAAACTTGCTCGTCAAATGGGTCTAGGTATTGCACCTCGCGGCGGTATCGAGATTAACGATCACTGTCAAACGACAGACAAAGATATCTACGCTATCGGTGAGTGTGCGTCTTGGAACCAAACGTTCTACGGCCTTGTTGCTCCTGGTTATAAGATGGCGACGGTAGCGGTTGATCACGTTGTTGGTAACGAAAGCACATTTGAAGGTGCGGACATGTCTGCGAAGCTTAAGCTTCTAGGCGTGAAAGTAGGTTCTATCGGTGATGCAAACGGCCGTACTCCTGGTTGTAAGAGCTACGTTTACCAAAACGAAGAGTCAGAAGTTTACAAACGCCTAATCGTATCTGAAGACAACAAGAAGCTTCTTGGTGCGGTAATGGTTGGTGATACGTCTGACTACGGCGATCTTCTTCAGCTAATGCTGAATGAAATCGACCTACCAGAGCACCCAGATGCATTGATTCTTCCTGCTCATGCTGGTGCTGAAAAGCCAACACTTGGCGCGGACTCTCTTCCTGAATCTGCAGTTATCTGTTCTTGTTTCGATGTAACTAAAGGCAAGATTGCACAAGCTGTTGCTGAAGGTCACCACACAATTGGTGATATCAAAGCAGTAACAGGCGCAGGTACGGGCTGTGGTGGTTGTATTCCACTTGTGACTTCAGTACTGAACGCTGAACTTGCTAAAGCTGGTGTAGAAGTGAAGAACGACGTATGTGAGCACTTTGCTTACTCTCGCCAAGAGCTTTTCCACTTGATTCGTATCGAAGAGATCAAAACATTCGACGAACTACTAGAGAAATACGGTAAAGGCTACGGCTGTGAAGTATGTAAGCCTCTAGCGGGTTCTATCCTTGCTTCTTGCTGGGGTGAACACATCCTTAAGCCTGAGCTAGTGAAACTGCACGATACCAACGATAACTTCCTAGGTAACATGCAAAAAGACGGTACTTACTCTGTAATCCCTCGTATGGCGGGTGGTGAAGTAACACCTCAAGCACTAAGTGTTCTTGCTGATGTTGCGGCTGAATACAACCTGTATACCAAGATCACGGGTGCACAACGTATCGGTCTATTCGGTGCTCAAAAAGATGACTTACCAGCAATCTGGAAGAAGTTAATCGCAGCAGGCTACGAAACTGGTCAAGCTTACGCAAAAGCGCTTCGTATGGCGAAGACATGTGTTGGTTCTACTTGGTGTCGTTACGGCGTTCAAGATTCAGTTGGCCTAGGCGTGATGATCGAGAACCGTTACAAAGGCATCCGTACTCCTCATAAGATGAAGTTTGGTGTGTCTGGTTGTACTCGTGAGTGTGCTGAAGCTCAAGGTAAAGACTTAGGTATTATCGCAACTGACGCGGGTTGGAACATGTACGTGTGTGGTAACGGTGGTATGAAACCTCGTCACGCAGACCTACTTGCAAGCGACTTAGACCAAGAAACTCTAATCAAGTACATCGACCGTTTCATGATGTTCTACATCCGCACGGCTGCTCCACTGCAACGTACTTCGGTATGGATGGACAACCTAGAAGGTGGTGTTGATTACCTACGTGAAGTGATTGTAGACAACAAGCTTGGCATCAATGACCAACTTGAAACTGACATTGCTGGCCTAGTGGATAACTTTGCTTGCGAGTGGACAGACACAATCAACGACGAAGCTCAACTTAAGCGCTTTGCACACTTCATCAATGCTGATGATCGTGATGAAAACGTTGTGTTTGTTGATGATGGCCGTGAACAACACCGTCCAGCGACATTCACTGAGAAACACCCTGAAGCGAAGGGCGATATCCTTCACGTTGAACTGGTTTAATTGGGAGACGACATCATGGCATTTACCAAAGTTTGTAAGATCGAAGACATTATCCCAGGTACAGGTGTTTGTGCATTGGTTGGTGGTGAGCAAGTAGCTGTCTTCCGCCCAACTAAGGCTGAAGAAGTATTCGCGATTAGCAACACAGACCCATACTTCCAATCTAACGTGTTATCACGTGGTCTGATTGTTGAGCACAAAGAAGAGCTTTGGGTGGCAAGCCCACTTAAAAAGCAACGCTTTAACCTAGCAACAGGTGTGTGCATGGAAGACGAGAACTTCAACGTGAAAGCGTACAAAGCTCGTGTTACCAAGGGTGCTGTAGAAATCTCTGCTTAATCTTTGGATGAGTAAGATTTGATAGTTCAAGGGTTCTAGTTCTCGATATTGCCTTAACTCGGTAACTAGAGCCTTTTCCTATCCAATTTTAACTTTTAATTTTACTTTTTAAGGACAACATTATGTCTCCTGATTACAAACCAGCTGAATTCGTTCAAACGATGATCGATGTGGGTGAAGCGAAAACTAAAACAAGTACTCGCGATCTTCTGATTCGAAGCACTATGGCTGGTATCATCCTTTCTCTAGCGGTTGTTGTAGCAATTACAGCAATGGTACAAACAGGCATTGGTCTTGTTGGCGCACTAGTGTTCCCAGTTGGCTTCGTGATTCTAAGCGTTATGGGTTATGACCTAGTAACTGGCGTTTTCGGCCTTGCGCCTTTGGCTAAATTCGACAACCGTCCAGGCATCACTTGGGGCCGTATCCTACGTTGTTGGGGTATTGTTGGTCTTGGTAACCTTATCGGTTCTTTGATTGTTGCTTTCCTAGTGGCTGTTTCTTTAACAGGTAACTTCTCTCTAGAGCCAAACGCTGTTGCTCAAAAGTTCATTGCTGTTTCTACAGGTCGTAGCTTAGGCTTTGAAAACATGGGCATGGACGGATGGATCACGTGTTTCGTACGCGGTATCTTCTGTAACCTAATGGTATGTCTAGGCGTGATTGGTAACATGACAGCACGTACTGTGTCTGGTCGTGTAGCAATGATGTGGTTCCCAATCTTCATCTTCTTCGCACTAGTATTTGAGCATACGGTAGTAAACATGTTCCTATTCCCACTGGGTATGATTCTAGGCGCTGATTTCGGTATCGCGACATGGTTGAACTTCAACCTTATCCCAACAATCCTAGGTAACATCGTTGGTGGTCTACTAATGACGTGTGTTCCTCTATACCTAACTCACGCTAAAACTGCACCTTCTCTAGGTGCTAAGTAATCCTCAATAGGGTGAAACGTAATTTAGTATGAGATTAAGAGCCCCAACAACATGTTTGGGGCTTTTTTAGTTCGAAAGCCCTTATATCATTGCGCAAATTACTCGCAATAGACTGTTTTGTTATAATTACTTCTATCTTCGTTAGTATTTAGACTGAATATTTAATTCAACACCTGATAGTCTAAGGGTTAAGGATTTGGATAAGTCATCATGAATACAGTGACTTATCACATAGATTGAAGCTTGAGATAAAACAAGCAAACCTTCGGAGCACAGCATGTCAGAAGTATCGTCATCGAATGTTAAAGAAGTAACCAAAGGATTGGTTTCATTAGTAGGCGCGGGTCCGGGCGACCCAGACTTACTTACGTTAAAAGCGGCACGAGTGATTCAACAAGCAGACGTTTTGGTTTATGACCGCTTGGTATCAAAGGATATCTTGGCGATGGCTAACCCAGAAGCGGAAATGCTGTATGTGGGTAAAAAGCTCGATCATCACTGCGTACCTCAAGATCAGATCAACCAACTATTGGTCACTAAAGCACAAGAGAACAAGCATGTAGTACGCCTTAAAGGTGGAGACTCATTTATCTTTGGTCGTGGCGGGGAAGAGTGTGAAACACTGGCTGAAAATGACGTTAGATTTGAAGTGATTCCGGGCATCACAGCTGCTGCAGGCGCAACGGCTTATGCGGGTATTCCGTTGACACACCGTGACCATGCGCAAAGCGTTCAGTTTATTACCGGTCACCTTAAGAAAGACGGCGAAGATATTGACTGGCAATCTCTTGCTCAGCACAACCATACAATTGTGTTTTACATGGGGTTAAAAGAGAGCCCAAACATTCAGAAAAACTTACTGGACAACGGTATGCGAGCTGATATGCCTGTAGCGATCATTGAAAACGGTACTCGCCAAGAGCAAAAGGTTTACCGCGGTGGGCTGAGTGATTTGGCAAGCCTTGCTGCTACAGCAAAGAGCCCTGCACTTATTGTCGTTGGCAGTGTAGCTCAGCTACATGAAAAGCTAGATTGGTTTAACAAGCAAGCTTAATTATTTGGCCTTCTAGTTGTCTTTTTAAACAATTGCTGAACTCATCAAGTATCAAATACTGCAGCGGCTGCTTTGTCGCTGCATTTCTTGTTGGCGCATTGGCATTTCATCGATGATATTGGTGATTTTCTGCCAGTCTGTCTTACCGCTCCACCTGTGTTTCTCTTTTCCGTCTTTACCTATCAAAATAGCAGTATGTGAACCTTTTGGTATTCCATAGCTATCGGTTACGGCTTCTAGGTTAAATTCTTCTTCAAGCCAAGTAGGGACTGTGTAGCCGCTCTCCGCAATGACAATGATAACTACGTCTCTTTCATCCAATTGACAGTTGTTGATCAACACTTCATTGAGAAATTCTTTGACGACGGAATCTTCCTTTGGTGCAAAGTAGATCACGCTACGGTGCGGTAACGGTTTTGAATGTGAATAGGCGGGGTAGGCAAGTACCGAGTGAATGGTTGAGCTCATGACCAATACTGTGCTGATAGTCAGTAGCTTAATCAAGCTAAACCAGACGCGAAAACTTGCCGAATAATTCATTGATTTCGCTGCTTTGGCTGTGTCGATGCTTACGCACGATTTGTGTATTTGTCGGTGTAGCATGGCCAACCTCCCTTGAAAACTCAAAGTCTGAGAATGATTTGAAAGTTACGTAGGGAAGAAAGTTAAGTTCAGAACCATTCGATAAACGTACAACACAAATCAACCTGCATTAAGCATAGTTAGGATTACGCTAAACATACGGAGATTTACGTTAACGGAAGGAAACAAGTTCATTTTTATTGAGTAAAGCGACTCGCATTTTATAAGTGAATAGAATAGGGTATACGGAAAATCTAAAGGTATGAATTTATGGAAAACATAGCAATTTTGGTCGACGTTCAGAACGTTTACTACACGACGCGCGACAAATACCGTTCTAACTTCGACTATAACCAGTTTTGGTATGTTGCCACGGAAGGGCGTAACGTTGTTGCAGCTAATGCTTACGCAATCTCAAGCCAAGACCCTAAGCAGCGCCAATTTCATCACATCCTGCGTGGTGTTGGCTTTAATGTGAAGCTGAAACCGTTTATTCAGCGTCGAGATGGTAGTGCAAAAGGTGACTGGGATGTAGGTATAGCACTAGACGCGATAGAGCTTGCTGAGACAGTCGATACGATTGTTTTAGTCTCTGGCGATGGCGATTTCGAAATCCTTGTAGAGCGAATCAAAGAGCGTTTTGGCAAACCTGTTGAAGTGTATGGTGTACCGGGGTTAACCGCTCAAAATCTTATCGATTCTGCGTCAAAATTTGTACCGATCGAAAAAGATTTTCTTCTATAGAGGAAATCAGGCACTTTATAATTGAAATCAATAATAACGATAATTAGAATGCAAACAGTTCTTATTTATCGGTGTGTGTAATGTCTCGCGTTTTAGTTGTTGATGATGATATTCAGTTGTGTGAGTTGCTGGGTGAAGTGTTAGAAAATGAGGGGTATCACGTTGATACCGTTCATTGCGGTGAGTCCGCGCTTGAGTTTATTCAATCGAACCCTGTCGATTTAGTTTTACTCGATGTAATGCTTCCAAACCTAAGTGGTATTCAAGTGGCAAGGCGTATTTGTCAGCGTTTTGCTACTCCCATTCTTATGTTAACCGCGCTTAACGACGATGCCTCAATGCTCGATGGGTATCAAGCTGGAGCCGATCAGTACATCGCTAAACCTTTCAATGTTCCTGAACTCTTAACCCGAATTAAGGTGATCTTGCGCCGAGTGGGTTTTGAGCGTCAGAGACAATCTCTAGCGTCATCTAATCACGGTTTGTGCGAACAACTTTCTCGTTTGCCTTTAACTGGTACTGAAAAAGACTTGCTTGATTATCTTGTTAAAAATGATGGTATCGTGGTTTCCAAGTCTGACCTTCAAGTCCATGTACTTAAGAAAGAGCTGTGCCCTTTCGATCGTAATTTAGATATGCATATCAGTAATATACGTCGAAAATTGGTGCAGGCGGGCCTGTCGAAACAGCACATTAAAACCGTTCGTGGTAAAGGCTACAGTTACCTAGAGTCGGTCGGCGCATGAGTGCCCATCTAATACGTTGCCCGGATTTCATCGCTAAGCGAAAAGATGGATTAACCTTTCAATTGTTTAGTTACCTGACAGTGATTCTAGTGAGCATTTTGATCCTGCAAGGTGTCGCTGAAAGAGCGTTGATGAAGGCTCTGCTAAAGGTCCCTGAGTCCGTTAAAGCAGAAATGTTGGATCTTGCTCATCAAGCGAATGTTTTGATCGAAGAAGGGGACATGGACGAGCTAGCTGACTGGGGTAATGCTCAACGTTATTATTTGTTCGTTATTGACGAGAATAACCGCCCAATTACACATCGACACATGCATCCGCACTTCGAATTTAAATTGAAGTTTCTGCGTACCTTAGACCATCAACTGAGTGACCGTGTGAGTAAGCCAATTTTTGGCTTGCCACTGGATAATGGCAGTACGCTTGTTATTCAACTTCCTCACCAGTTTCACCCCGCAAAATCCTTTGCTCCATACTCCTATATGCTTAAAGCTGTGATTGCCTTGGTGGTATTGTCTCTGTTCTCGATTATCATGGCGAAAAGCCTACAGCAACCGTTGGATAGATTGAGAGAAGCGAGTCGCAGACTTGCTCAAGGCGATTTCACTGTCAGTGTGGTATCGGAGTTAAATTCCACCACGCGAGAATTCAACGAGCTTGCACACGATTTTGATCATATGACCTTTGAGATTAAATCTCTGGCTGAAAAACAACGTCGTTTGATTCGTGATGTGTCACACGAGTTAAGAACGCCATTAGCAAGGCAAAACCTCGCACTACACCTGCTACGAAGCAAGGTTGATGATAAAAGCATTGGTTTGCTCGAACGAATGGAAAGCGAAACAGAAGAGATGAACAAGCTGGTGGGTGAGATACTTGAATTTAGTCGCTTGGAAACCTCTCGCTATGACTCTAAATTAAGCTTAATGCACCTAGAGCACTATTGCTCGATGTTGATCGCGCAGATGCAAAACGATTTAAAGCCGAATCAAACTTTGATTGGTGACTTAGAGACACCGACATCAATGGTGAGTGTTGATGAGAGACTACTTCTTCGAGTGATCGGTAACTTGGTCGGCAATGCAATTAAATACGCGGGTGAGAGCGCTCATGTTGTCGTGACTACATACGAACAGATAACAGATAAACGTTACAGTGTCATATCTGTGGAAGATGATGGTGAGGGTATTGCTGATAACAAGATTGCGGGTATATTCGACCCGTTTACACGAATTGAATCAGCGCGAGATAAACAGTCTGGCGGTTACGGTCTAGGCTTAGCGATTGTTAAAGAGGCAATGGTTGTTATGAATGGGCATGTAACTGCAGAGAATAGAGAAGGCGGGGGACTTAGAGTGAACTTGATGTTCCCAATCGGTGATTAGCTTTCTCTATTGAGAAGAAGGCTAAATAGATAATTGTCCCAACTCAATTGTACAGACTTAAGCGATACCCAATAAAAAAGCGCCACTGCATCTGCAGTGGCGCTTTTCTTTATGTGCTTTGAATGAGCTAGGCGTAGCCATTAATTACGCCTGAGCTTGAAGACAAGAGCATCAGATAAGCGAGACTATGCCTGTTGGCGAGCTAGCTTAACTTCTTCTTCTTTCTCACCTGCTGCTGGGTCGTTGAAGCGAGACTCGTCTAGAGCGCCTTCAGACTTAGCAACGATGATAGATACGGCACTATCACCTGTGATGTTTACAGCGGTACGAATCATATCAAGAAGGCGGTCAACACCCATGATTAGAGCGATACCTTCAAGCGGTAGACCAACTTGGTTCAATACCATCGCTAGCATAACAAGACCAACACCAGGAACACCTGCAGTACCAACAGACGCCAGTGTCGCCGTTAGGATAACCATTAGGTAATCACCCATAGATAGGTCGATGTTGTACGCTTGCGCGATAAACGCAGTCGCAACACCTTGCATGATTGCAGTGCCGTCCATGTTCACAGTTGCACCTAGTGGTACTGTGAAAGAAGCGACTTTGTTGTCTACGCCCATGCGGTTCTTAGCTGTTTCCATTGTTACTGGAATTGTTGCGTTTGAAGATGCTGTTGAGAATGCAAACATGATTGCATCTTCCATCTTACGTAGGAACGTAATCGGACTAAGACCTGTGAATCCTTTAAGCATCGCACTGTAAGTAACCAAGCCGTGTAACAGTAGGGTACCTGCAAGTACTAAGAAGTATTCTGCTAGGTTCCAAATCGCACCTAAGCCAAGGCCAGAGAACAGTTTCGCCATCAAGAAGAACACGCCGTAAGGAGCAAGGTTCATTAGTAGCGCAACTAGCTTCATGATCACTTCGTTTAAATCAGAGAAAACGGCAGCGATACGTTCGCCAGGTTTGCCGGCAGCACTGATTGCGATACCAAACAACACTGCAAATACGATAACTTGTAACGTTTTGCCCTCAGCCATCGCCTGAATAGGGTTGGTTGGGAACATGTCGATGATTACTTGACCTAAAGAAGGGGCATCCGCTGATTTGAAAGAGCTCGCAGCAGTAAGATCCGCACCAGCTCCAGGTTGGAACAGGTTACCGATAGTAAGTGCTAGAGTGATAGCAACGGCTGTAGTACCGATATAAAGTGCAAGCGTTTTGCCCCCCATACGGCCAAGAGTTGATAAGTCTTTAAGAGAGCTTGTACCGCACACTAGTGAAACGAAGACTAGAGGTACAACAAGCATTTTTAAACTGGCGACAAAAATCTGTCCGCCTACTTCAAAGAGTCCGTTAACGATGTAGTTGTTAACAAAGCCGCTGTCTGCAAAAAGGGATTGAATGGCAAATCCCGTTAATATGCCCACGACCATACCGAGGATAACTCGACCAGTTAGAGACATAGGTTTCTTGGTATTCATTTAGAACACTCCTTATTATTTATAACTTTGATACCTTTTCAAAGTGAGCAGGAGATTAGCAGTCGGTTGTTCAAATCGAAAAACAAAAAATGAGTTTGAAATTATAGATGTGATCACAATCACTGATAATTGTGTAAATTAAACAAATAAAAACAAAATAATTCACTATTCATTTACATTTGTCGAGGGTTTTATACATAAAACCGTCATTTCAAAGGTAGTAAATAAGACAAGACAATTTTCTTATCGATTGTCTCTTCTTAAATTGACCGAACCAATATCGTTATTTCAAAATATTTGACTCTGATAGCCAGTTTTTGACGTAAATACAGGTTAACTACCTGTATTGAATTGGCTTTAATGAATTTTAAGAAACGGCTGGTCGGTAGTCCTTTACAAAGCTTTACGAATGCAAAGAATGTAAATTTAATGCAAATGGTAATAGTTATCACTTATATTCACTCCCGAAATGATTAGTGGTACCGGAAACGGTTCAACGAGTACATCGAATAAATAAAAAGTGCTCGAATAAAAGAATAAAGCGGAGTAAAGGACATGTTTTCAAAGAGCCCATTGGCTTTAGTGATCGGCGCAGTATTAGCTTCACCAGCAGTATTGGCAGAAACAGTAAAAACAGACGAGCATATGGTTGTTGAAGGTCGCGACTACGGTTACAAAGCCGACACGAACACAACAGCGATGCGTATGGAGGCAACTCAATTAGAGACTCCGGGACAAGTTTCAGTAATCGATGAGCAAATCATCGATGAACAGCGTGCTAGCACGTTAGGTGAAGTTCTTAAGAACGACGCATCTGTTGGTGCGGGTTCTAAATCAACTAACCGTGAGCGTTTCACGCTTCGTGGTTTTAATTTGGAGAGTAGCTCTGGTTACCTGCGTGATGGCGTTCAACACTGGTCTCATTACCGCCAACCGGTAGAGCTTCTGGAGCGAGTTGAAGTATTGAAAGGCCCAGCTGGTCTACTTTACGGTAAGTCTGCTCCTGGCGGTCTTGTGAACATGGTTTCTAAGAAGCCAACATATGAAACTCAAGTTAACGTAAGCCAAGATATCGGCTCTGATAGCTACACGCGTACTACCGCTGATGTTAGCGGTTCATTAAATGATGACCAAACTTTACGTGCTCGTTTGATTGTTTCACAAGAAAACCAAGACTCTTACCGCACACGTTTTGATGGCACAGATGTAGAGACTGACCGTTTTGTTGGTGGTCTATTTGTTGATTACGATATCAACGAAGACATCATGTTGTCTGTTCATTACGACCGCACTATTGAAGAGGGCGATTTAGACAACGGTTCTAAAATCGATACTTCTACTGGTAAAGTTATCGACCCTAACACGGTTAATGACCAACGCTTTGCTCAAACGGACAACGACGTTGCAAACTACGGTGCATCTGTAACCGCTAACTTGAACGACGCTTGGTCTGTGAAGACAGGCATCAGCCGTCAGTTCTATGAACGTCAACGTACAGAATCAAACAACACGGTATATAGCGATAAGAGCGGCGGTTACGGCTACAAGGTATCAGACCGTCACGATGAATGGACGTTTGATACGGCTTATGTAGATTTTACTGGTGATTTCGATGCACTAGGTGTAAACCACCGCCTACTTGTTGGTGTGAATGGTCTTCATTACGATTACGAGCGTTTATACGATTCTGGCTACACATGTGTTAACGCAACAGAAGCAGAAGCAGCTGCTGCATGTGGTAACGGTTTTGATATGCCTTCTAACGTTAACTACAAGAACGACAATGAAGTGTCTCACTCTGAAAGCCAACACTACGGTCTTTATGTTCAAGACTTAGTAACGCTGACTGAACAGTGGCAAGTACTTGGTGGCGTGCGTTTCGCTTACGACAAAACGACGAGCAGCTCTAATCAAGAAGAGAGCTACAACAACATTCTTCCTAAGCTTGGTGTGATTTATTCACCAGCGTCTAATGGTTCTATTTACGCGGTTTACTCTGAAAGTTTCGAACCTGTTGGCGAAATCACAGATAAAGATGACGTGAACTTTGGTCAGTCTCAAGACGCTAAGAAGGGCACACTTTACGAGCTAGGTTCTAAATGGGAACTGTTTGATGAGCGTCTGTTTGTATCAGGAGCATTGTTCCAGATCACTCAATCGAACATGCAAGTGACTGAAGACCTAGATCCAGCAAGCAATAACGGCAAAGAGACACGCACAAGCCAAGTTGGTGAGCAAGTTCATACTGGTGTAGAACTGTCGGCTACCGGCTACATGACTGAAGCATTCTCTTTGAGTACATCAACTATGTTCTTGGATGCTGAATACCAAAATGACCCTGCACTTGAAGGCAAAACTCCAGCTGACGTTCCTGAGTTTACGGCTAGCATTTGGTCTACTTATGCATTCAACAACGGTACTGATGTAAACCTGGGTATTTATCATGTAGGTGAGCGTTACACAGAAAGCGCTAACACATTCAAAAAAGATGCTTACACTCGTGTAGACATGGGTGTGTCACATACAATGAAGTATGATGAAAACCTAGATTTCGTTGCACGCTTCAACGTAGAAAACTTGTTTGATACTGACTACCTTGAAGGCGGCAGCACGAGCAACGTTGTTGTCGGCGAAGGCCGTAACTACATGGCGACTTTACAGGTAAAATACTAATTTGTTAGTAGGGTACTATTAATAGCTTAAATATTAAGGGGAAGGTTTCGACTTTCCCATTTCGTGATTCCGCTATTTAATAAAAATATCCCTAGTAATGCGAGTGACTTTTAATGATAATGAGACTGCTTATCAATAAAATTCATTTGACCTTCTTCTTATAGTAAATGACTACAATTATGAATCTTTTAAAAACTAGCCTAGCGCTTGCCATCAGTTTGGTTGCAACGTCTTCGATGGCAAACAGCTTGGATCAAGCTCAATCAATTCAAAACAAGACCAATAACGCGTCGGCTTCGAGCCAAAAGATTATTGATAAAAGCTCACAAGCGACTTTAATGCTGCAAGCTGAGATTGAGCGTCTGCAAGAAGAAGTTAAAAACCTAGAAATCTATCACGATCACCTTGCTGCATTGGTTGAAAGCCAGAATCGAGAAGCTCAGAGCCTTGAAGGGCAGATCGACGAAATCAAATACACACGTCAAGGTGTTGTGCCTCTGATGTATCAGATGATTGATGGTCTTCAACAGTTAGTTGATAACGATGTGCCAATCAAGAAAGAACAGCGTTTAGAAAGAGTTGAAAAGCTGCAAGCAATGATGACTCGTGCTGACGTGAGTGATGCAGAAAAGTATCGTCGTATCCTAGAAGCTTACCAAATCGAGATGGACTACGGAATCAAGCTAGGTGCTTATCAAGGTCGAGTAGCATTGAACAGCGACAGAACGATTGAGGCTGATGTATTGCATTTAGGTCGTATCTCATTAGTTGCTCGTAATCTAAACGGCAGCCAATACTGGTCTTGGAATCAAATACAAAACCAATGGCAAGAGCTAGATTCTTCGATGAAATCTGAGTTAGATAAAGCTTACGACATTGCTAGCCAACAAGCTGCACCAAGCCTAATTACTTTACCTGTTTCTCTAACTGTTGCGGAGGTTAAGTAATGAACTTAAAGCCATTAGCAGTATTGCTTTGCATCACGTCTATTTCCTTTTCTGCTTTCTCTGCTTCTGATTCAACGGCTCAGTTGGTTAACAAAGCGAAGTCAGAAAATCGTACTCAAGCTTCTCACAATGTGGTTCGTGAAGCCGATTTTAAAAAGACTGAACAAGAGCTGAAAGCGATTAAAGCACAGCTTGAAGCGAAACGTACCTCGATTCAAGGCGCGACAGATGTTCTGACTCAAACATTCAGTGATAACGAAAACAAGCTTGCTCGCTTAGAAGAGAAGCTGCGTTTAGAAACCGGTAGCTTAGGCGAGTTGTTCGGTGTCGTTCGTCAAAACGCAAAAGAACTAGGCGCAGAGCTTAGCTCAACAGTAAACAGCGTTGATCGCGCTGAGCACACAGCGACCGTTGACCAAATTATCGATGCTAAATCCCTGCCATCAATGCCACAACTTTCTGGTTTGTGGATGAGCATGGTTGAGCAGATTCAAGCGAGCTCTGAGCTTAGCAAGTCTCAAATTGCATTCATTAATGGTGAAGGTAATACACAAACTGTTGATGCGTATCGTTTAGGTTCGATTGGTCTTGTGACGGATCAAGGTTATGTTAGCTGGAACACTCAGCGTGAAGATGCGATTGCGTATCTGAAACAGCCATCGAATGGTCCAACATTGGCATCGCTTTCTACATTAGCAAATGGCGACGTGTCTAACGTGGTTGTCGATCCTTCTCGTGGGTTCATGCTAGAGCAACTAGCGCTAACGCCAAGCTTAACTGATCGCCTTGAAGCGGGTGGTGTTGTTGGTAAAGTGATTCTTGGCTTACTTGCAATCGGCCTAATCATCGCATTGGTTCGTGGTGTTTCATTAGCTATCGCTCGTCAGAAAATTCGCGCACAACTTAAGAACCCTGAACAAGCAGGTGATAACCCACTAGGCCGTGTTCTTGCAGTGTACAACAAAGAACAAAACCAAACGGTTGAAGCGTTAGAGCTGCGACTTTTAGAAGCGGTAGTGGATGAGCAGACTCACCTAGAGAAAGGCCTATCTATGCTTAAGCTATTGGCGGCACTTGCTCCAATGTTAGGTCTTCTAGGTACTGTAACCGGCATGATCGAAACATTCCAAGTGATAACTCAGTTTGGTAATGGCGACCCTAAAGTAATGGCGGGCGGTATTTCGATGGCGCTTGTAACGACGGTACTTGGTCTTGTTGCAGCAATGCCTCTTCTACTGGCACACAACATTCTTAGCACTCAGGCTGAAAACATTCGCAATATTCTTGAGAAACAAGGTATTGGTCTTGTAGCCGAGCAGGCAGAAAAAACGGTTGAGTCAAAAGCTGTCGTTTCACCAGTTGGGACTGCTGCGTAATGGATATTTTGTCGGGTTCTCTATTACCAGCGAGTTGGTTAACGAGTGACTGGCTGCTGTCTTTATCAAGCTTTATGGAGCAGGGCGGTTTCGTTCTGTGGTGGCTAGCGGCTGTCGTCCTAGTGTATTGGGTGCTTGTGGTAGAACGTGTGCTTTATCTTGCGTTCTACTTTCCAAAGCAGCGCCAAGCTTGGATTACTAAGTGGCATGAAAGAGAAGATCACTCTTCTTGGCATGCCAAAGCCATTCGCGAAGGTTGGTTAGGGCAAGCGAGTATCTTACTTTACCAAAACTTGAACTTTATTAAGCTGTTAGTCGCTATTTGTCCGATGTTGGGTTTGTTAGGTACCGTCACCGGTATGATCTCTGTTTTTGATGTGATGGCGACTCAAGGAAGCAGTGACCCTAAATTGATGGCTTCAGGTATCTCGTTGGCAACACTGCCAACCATGGCGGGTATGGTTGCTGCATTAGCGGGCATGTTTGTTCATGCTCGTTTAGCGAAAGTGTGTAACCGCTTAGAATTGAAATTAGAAAAATCTTTAAGGAGTCAACGATGAGACTCGGTCGACGTCATTCAAAAAACGAAGAGGCTCAAATAGACCTTACTTCGATGCTTGATATTGTATTTATCATGCTTATTTTCTTTATTGTGACCAGTTCATTTGTTCGTGAATCAGGGGTTGAAGTCAATCGCCCACAAGCTTCTAACGTAGTAAGCCAAAAGGATGCGGGCATCTTTGTTGCGATTACTTCTGCTAACGACATCTTTATCGACAAACGTGTCGTAGATGTTGAACGTGTCCAAGCAACGTTAGAACACTTGTTGCTAGAACAACCTGATGCTTCTTTGGTTATTCAAGCGGATGAACACGCTTACAACGGTACGGTTGTTAAAGTGATGGACGCGGCTAAAGGTGCGGGTGTTAAAAACATTGCGCTTGCTGCTGAAAAGCGATGATCTTGGAGGATCTTCATAAATGATTCGCCTATTTCTTGCTTTACCGCTGGCGGGTGCATTGGGCCTGGCTCTATTTTCTTTCATGGCTTGGATGGTCGATAATGGCCATCAACGTTCACCAGATGATAGCGAGACGTTGAGTTTCAACATGGTGATGGTTGAACAAGAACAAGAAGTTCAAAGAAGACAACGTGCCGTCCCTGAGAAACCAGAAATGCCAGAGCCACCACCAGAAGCGCAAACGTCTCAGTCACAAGCTGAAGTCACGCCTCTGAATTCGATGTCTTCACTGCCTTCATTGGATTTGAATACATCGGTTGATGGCTTAGCGATTAACGCACCGACATTTTCTGATTTTGGGTCAAACCAACAGGCAATGCCTCTGTATCGAGTAGAACCTCGTTATCCGCCGAAAGCGCTGAAGCGCGGCGCTGAAGGCCATGTCATTATGTCTTTTACCATCGACGAAACGGGACGCCCAATGGACATTCAAGTCACTGACGCAAACCCACGTCGTATGTTTGAACGTGAAGCGATGAGAGCACTTAAAAAATGGAAATATCAACCAAAAGTTGTCGATGGAAAAGCGATAGCTCAGGTTGGTCAAACCGTGAAACTAGAGTTTAAGTTGGCAAAATGATGAAACAGATATGGATATTAGTGGGCTTGTTGTTAATGCCCCTTACAACACAGGCGCAAGAGCTGACCCAATATACTGCTATTCGTGTTCAAAAGGCGCATAAGCTTGCTCAAGATGAACAGGTTAAACAGGCGATTGACGTACTTGCAGGATTGGAGCTTTCGAAAGGCTACGACAAAGCGTACGTAGCTCGCATGCTTGGTGTGTTTTACTGGCAAGATGGTAAAACCGACACGGCAATTAAGCAGCTTACTTATGCGGTCGACAGTAATTTACTGGTGGATGAACAGGCTTGGGTAACGAAACGCATGCTTGCTGATCTATTACTAAACGATCAGCAGTTTAAAAAAGCGCTTCCGCACTATTACGAGTTAGTAAAAACTGCGCCAGAAAAGGAAAAGAAAGACACACTTTGGATGCGAATTGCACAAGCTGAATATCAAATTGAAAACTGGTCAAAAGTACTGGTGGCTATTGGTAATCGCGACAAGTTCAATTCAAAACAAGAGCTATCACCTTTATCGCTAAAATTGGGTGCTCAGCTACAGTTAAAGCAGTGGAAACAGTCTATTCCGACACTGGAAAGCCTCATTGAACTTCAACCAGAGAAAGATAACTGGTGGCGTCAACTTGTTGGTATTCAGCTAAGATTAGAACGTAATCGTGATGCATTGAACACGCTAGCGTTGGCTGATCTACAAGGTGTTGAGTTGAAAAACTCAGACCGTAGATTACTGGCTCAGCTTTATGCTAAACGAGGCATTCCAGAGAGAGCAGCACAAGAGATCGCTAAGTTAGATGATGCGAACAACGATGTTCAACTTCTGGCTGAACAAGCAACCTACTGGCAGCTAGCGAAAGAATGGGACAATGCGATTGAAGTGTGGACGTTAGCGTCTAAAAAAGACACTCAGTATCATTGGAATGTGGCTCAGCTATTGGTTCAGCAAGGTTACTACGACCGAGCTCTGGTTGTTTTAGATAAAGTGAAAGACAAGAACAAGCAAGCCGATGTCGCTTTAGCGAAAGTACGTTCATGGTACAAGCTAAAGAATCTTGATAATGCTCTCGCTCAAGCGAAACGTGCGAACAACATTGAACCTTCTTCTGAAGCAAAAGGTTGGATTAAATATCTGACTCAGTTAAGAACAGTGAGTGATAACGGCAATGTCTAATTGCTGTTAACACAACAGAAGACAAGAGAAAGTAACAAATAGAAAAGGGTGTCATTTGATGGTTCAAGTGACACCCTTTTTGATTTTTCAGTTAGAGCTTACCTAGTTTTACAGTTTGGTTTGACTAAGGATCGCACATTGTCCCACTAGGCGTTGCACTTTGAATCACACCGCTAGTGTCGACAACCCAATTAATGGTGCAGTCACGATAAGGGTTTTTAAAGGCATGCACTGTATAACCATTGTCTAACGGCTTCTTGGTTTCAATCCAAGCATAGTTTCGAGATGCCCAAAAACTGATAGGGCGTGACCGTTCGGTGAGATAACGTTCTTGTACATCGGTTATGTCTGAACCGATGTATTGTTGAATATGTTCTTCCGTGCTGGCTATTTGGCTGGTACACGCCGTTACTAGCGCAGCAAAAGCCAAAACAATAATACGCATTTCAAATCCTTTTAAGCTTAATTAGCTATCATCAAACCAGTGATCAAATAGTCCCAACTTTCTATCCTTAAAGCCACAACTGTTATCTTAAACCAACCTCAATCAAGCATGTTGAGATTGAGGTTTTTTAGCTTTGATCCTGTTATGGACAACCTCTAACAGAACGAATCAAATCCCTTAAGTACACGTTAGCAAGAATATGCATATAGTTCGATTATTTCCCATGTAATGTTATGTAAATTTCCTTACGCCACTCGGCAAACGTAAACAATGTAAATTGAATGCCAATACGAATGATTATCAACTAAATTGTCGCCATAAAATTTATAGGTATTGGTTTGTATGTCGTTAAAAAGTAGGGCGGTTCAATCATGGGCTCGTCGACTTCATGTTTATATTTCAATGGCACTTCTGTTCGTTGTTCTTTTCTTCTCAGTGACAGGTATCACCTTGAACAGACCTGAGTTATTTGAATCAAGCCAACCCAATATTCAACGCTCTACTTTAGAGCTTCCTACGAGTTTGTTCACGATCCAAGACGGGCGATTAAAAGCCGACGAGACAGCCTTTGAAACGTTTCTGTTTGAAGAAGCCAATCTGTCTGGTGTTCCTTCAGGTTTGGACATCTACGCAGAGATTGAAGGCGGTGAGTTGCTCATCGGTGAAGTGTCTATGGACTTCAAAGGACCAGGCTACAACGCTTCCGTGTTTGTTGACGTTACGTCTGAATTTGTAGAAGTCGAAACCACGAATTACGGCGTTATCGCATTGTTGAACGATCTACATAAAGGTCGTAACAGCGGTGAAGTATGGAAATGGTTTATCGATATCACTGCGCTACTGATGATCTTCTTTGTGCTGACTGGCGTGTGCTTACTGTTACCTAAGAAAAAGACGCTTAATACTTCCATCAAATGGACGGTGTTTGGGTCTGCAATCTCACTTGTTATCTATTTTGTCGCCGTGCCTTAACGCTTGATTCGATTGATGAATCGGATTGAAAAACGAACTTAAGGTTAAACGGATTTAAAAGGTTGTTAAACATGAAAAAAATGAACAGGAGCAAGGCGCTTCTTGCTTTATCTCTTTTGCCAAGCCTAGGTATGGCACAAGTGATCCCTGATACGGCAAAACTTGATGTCAGCTTTGAGCTTCCAAAAATCGATACCTCTATGTATGCGCGCCCTTATGTGGCGGTATGGGTAGAGAACAGCGAACGAAAGTCCGTGAAAACCATCGAGCTTTGGGTCGGTAAAGACGAATGGCTTAAGGATCTGCGTAGCTGGTGGAGAAAGGTTGGCCGTTACGATCGTGAACTGGTTGATGCTGTAACGTCTGCAACCCGTCCTGCTGGTCAGTACCGTTTCGTTTGGGATGGCAAGAGCGACAGCGGTGAAACGTTAGAACAAGGCGAGTACACGGTTCATATTGAAGTGGTTCGTGAACACGGTGGCCGTAACTACCTTCGCCAAAAAGTATCACTCACAGATTCAAACGCGTCTTACGAATTAAAAGCAACGCAAGAGACGGGTGTAATCGCCCTGAACTACATCGCTAAATAGTAAGTGGGAACAGTAACTAGTAAGTACGAACTAAAACCAAGCTGAACAGAATAGACAGTGGTCATCGTAGGCTCAGATAGAGCGACACGGCTAACAATTATAAATAATGGAATTGAACATGATGAAACAGACAAAAATCAAAGCACTTGCTCTAGCGGGTGTGATGGTATTCGGCCTAGCAACAACGACAACGGCACAAGCTCACCCACGTTGGATTTTGCCATCTCACTTCACGGTATCTAAAGAAGGTGGTGATTGGCTAACGTTCGACGTTACTGCGTCTCACGGTACGTTTGTTTTTGATAAGCCTGCTGGCAGCGAAAATGCGCATGTCATCATGCCTGATGGTCGCAGCGAGCGTCCTAACTTTGTGATTCGTGGCAAGCGTCGTTCAATCTTTGATTTCTATTTTGAAGAAGAAGGTACACACAAAGTGGCGATCAACAACCAGCCGTCTTACTACACGCAATACAAAGCGGGTCGCCGTGACACGGTGAAGTGGATTAAAGCAAACAAAGCTGAGCGTGACTCTGTTCTTCCTGAAAAATCACGTGACGTGGTAACACAAATCAGTTTCACTCGCGCAGAAAGCTACATCACGGTAGGTAAGCCAACGGATTCAGTGTTCAAAATTGAAGGCAAGCTTCTTGAAATGAAGCCAGTGACTCACCCTTCAGACATCGTTGAAGGCGAACCTGTAACATTCCAGTTCTTCTACAACGGTGAAATCCAGAAAGACGTGAAAGCGGAGATTACTCGTGAAGGTACGCTTTACCGCAACCACCAAGAGCAGATTGATGTGGTGAGTGATGAGAACGGTGAAATCACGTTCACTCCAGACGTCGCGGGTCGTTACGTAATGAAAGCGAACTACAAAGGTGAGTTGATTGACAACCCACTGGCAGACAAAGCAAGTGCGAACGTTCACCTAACGTTCGAAGCTCTGCTTCAATAATCTGTGATGTCGGGGCTCGATCCCTGATTAAGCAACCAAAAAACTTAAGGGCTCATTTGAGCCCTTTATCGCTCAGTTTACTACTGAGAATTTGCACTGTGGCTAGGGTACGAACCATGACAATAAAAACAAAACTTAACGCATTAATGACTCCTTGCTTGGCTCTGGGACTTGGTTTCGCTGCATTACCTGCACAAGCACACTTTCCATTGATGAGCTGCTGGTTTGAAGGCAAAACTGTGGCTTGCGAAGCGGGCTATTCAGACGGCAGTAAAGCTATTGATTACGCGGTTGAGATGTACGACTACGAAGACAACTTGATTGCAAAAGAGATGACGGATAAACGCTCTATCGTTGAGTTTCCAAACCCTGAGACTGAGTTTTACCTTGTGTTTGATTCAGGCCACGAGTTTCCTGTTGAAGTGGACGTTGTTGAGATCAGCGAGAAATGATGATTCAAGGTGTACGTGCTGACACGGGCGGCAGAGAAGGCAAATGGGTAGGGCTGTTCATTGTGTTCATCCTGAGCTTTGCCACGGTTGCTATCCCATTTCATCAAGCAGAATCGCATATCAAAGCGGTACTTGATCATCAAATCTTAGTGACCGATGTCGAGCAAGAAAACTTGGCGATGTTATCAGAGCTGCGTTTAGCGCATGAAGAGATTCGTGACCTGCGTATGGACTCAGACGGTGAATGGCCAAGTGTTACGTCACTTAAAGATGAATGGGTCGCGCCATTTGTTGAAGACCAGAGTTGGAAGCGCAAAGGTTCTCATACTTGGTTATTGGACGAGCGTGGTTATTACTTTTCTACGCCAAGTGAATATGCTGCACAAAGTGATCATGGCTTCGCTGACTCCTTTATTTTGAACGCCAACAGTGTCTCTCCTGAAATCTGGATTTTCTTTGGTGGTGTAGCTACACAGCCAACTACTTTTGACCAACACACGCTTGAGTCTACGGGTTGGAAAATGGTCGTGAACGAATCAGAAATTGAACAGCATCATGAAAGCGATGCTCACTAATAATAAGAGAATTACTATGCGAATTATGACTCTATTGATGTCGTTATTGGCGGTGTTAATGACACCCAATGCATTGGCAAAAGAATACAAGGTCGACAGCGATAAGCTGACGATTGGCATAACCCTTCAGCCTTACTACAGCTATGTAAAAGCCGTGGTGGGTGACAAAGTGAACATCCTTCCTTTGGTTGATGCCGGCTTTAATCCGCATAATTACTTGCCACAACCGAACGACTTGAAACGTTTGAGCCAGATGGACGCTATCGTGGTAAACGGTATTGGCCATGATGACTTCGCACTAAAAGTAATCTCAGCCGCGCAACGTGATGACTTGCTGGTGATCGAAGCGAACAAAGAAGTGCCTTTACTTCCAGCATTAGGCCAATCTGTGGGTCAAGGCGCGGTGAATCCGCATACGTTTGTTGGACTTTCGACAACAATTCAAAAGGTTTACACCATTGCGAGTGAGGTATCTAAGCTCGACCCTGACAACGCGGCTTTTTATCGTAAGAATGCACGTAAATACGCAAAGCAATTTCGCTTTATGAAGCGCGATGCGATGTTGTCATTAGGTGAGTTAGATACATCAGGCATGAAGGTTGCGACTACGCACAACGCTTATGGCTACATCCTTCAAGAGTTTGGTGTTGATGTCGCTGCGGTAATCGAGCCAGCACACGGTGTTGAGCCAAGTGCTAGCCAACTTCAAGAGACGATCGAGAAGATCCGCGCATCGGGTATTGATGTTCTGTTCTACGAGTTAAACATGCCAAACCGTTTTGTTGACACGATTGAAGCGGAAACTGGCGTTCAGCTTTATCGTTTCTCTCACATGACCCACGGCGAATATGAAGACGACAAAGTCGAAGTTGAGATGAAGAAGAACCTAGAAACGTTAATCGAAGCCATGAAATTTGCGGCGGCGAACCAAGCTAAAAGCGGGAACGCATAATGTTAGGTCCATCAATCTCAATTAATAAACTCGGTCTGCAATACGATAACAACGTAATTCTTGATGATATCTCGCTCGAGCTTAAAGCGGGTGAGTGTCATGTGATCATGGGGCCAAACGGCGGTGGTAAAACTTCATTACTCCGCTCTGTGCTTGGTCTTACGCCTTTCTCTGGTCAAATCAATATCCACTGGCCAGATAAGCCGAGTATTGGTTACGTTCCGCAAAAAGCGACTTTTGAGTCGAGTTTACCTTTGACGGTCATGGACTTCGTACTGCTTAATCAAACGCGAATCCCGTTGTTTTGGCGTCGAAAATCTAAGCAATTGGATCTTGCACTCGCACAATTAGATCGCGTTGGTATGGCGACACGTAGCGACCGCCGTATGGGACAGTTGTCGGGTGGTGAGCAGCAACGCGTGCTGTTTGCTCAAGCGTTATTGGATAACCCGAGCTTACTGGTATTAGACGAACCAACGACGGGCATGGACGAGCAGGGCGTTCGTTATCTTGAATCGCTGATTCGTGAGTGTGTTAATGAAGGTCGTACGATTCTTGCGGTACACCACGATGTCACCGCAGTTCGTCGACTCGAAGCGAACGTACATGTTGTGAATCGATTCTTGGTTGATAGTGGCCCACACGAAGAAGTCTTACACCCAAGTAAAATCGAGAGCCTATTCCAGCACTACAGCAGTGGCTCTGCCATGACTAAATCTCAGGAGGTTGCGTAATGGATTGGTTACGACAACTTGCCATTAGTGGTGTTGAAGCGGGTTGGTTATCAGACAGCTTCATGTATGCCTTTATGGTGAATGCTTTGGTTGCAGCGTTATTGCTTGGCCCTCTGTTAGGTGGTCTTGGTACTTTGGTGATTGCCAAGCGTCTGGCTTTCTTCTCTGAGGCAGTAGGCCACGCAGCATTAACCGGTATCGCTATTGGTGTTTTACTTGGCGAACCACCAGAAAACCCAATTATTGGTCTGTTTAGTTTCTGTATGATCTTTGCTTTGCTTCTTCATTTTGTAAGAAACAGAACCAACGTGCCATACGACACCTTAGTTGGTGTGTTTCTAGCGCTAGCATTGGCAGTAGGTGCGGCATTGCTGATGTACGTGGCACGTAAGATCAATATCCACATGCTTGAGAACGTGTTGTTTGGATCGATTCTGACGGTAACAGACCAAGACTTAGCAATTCTCGCAGGCAGCTGCGCGCTCATCATTTTGCTCTTGATACCGACGTTCAACCGTATTCTCCTTACTTGTATCAGCCCTGATATTGCCAAGGTTCGTGGTTATAACACCAGCTTCTACGACTACCTGTTTGTCATGATGATCACCTTAGTGACGATTGCAGCGGTGAAAATAGTGGGTGCGGTTTTAGTGGGTGCGTTGTTGCTGATTCCAGGTGCGACCGCTCGATTGCTGACTAAACGCATGGGGAGCTTTGTACTGCTTTCAGCATTACTCGCAACCACCGCGTGTTTGGTCGGAACAGTATTACCGATGGAACTTAAACTGCCAGTGCCATCTGGTGCTTCAATCATCATCGTTTCTGCAACATTTTTCCTAGCGGCAACGTTTTACCGAATTGTAAGAAAGGCGTAATCATGACTTGTTTAATGAATCGTATCGCTAGCTCAGTAAAAGCAACGGCTCAAGTGAGTGTACTTGGTAGTGTGTTAATGGCTGGTTCTGTGCTGTCACTGAACGTGAATGCAGAAGACATCCTAACCAGTACACCTGTGACTTATGCGTTGGCGACAGAGCTAACCAAAGACACGGACATTACCACTGAATATCTTCCACCGAAGCGCTACGGTATTGACCGTCTGCCGAATTGGTTTGGTACCAAGGGTGCGAGTAAAGTGCTTCAATCTGGCGAAAAGGCGACCGTTGCGGTAACACTGTCATCCATCTGGCAAGCGGATCCTACCTTTGTATACGCAAGACAAGGCAATATCCGTTTGGTTGAGGTGGATGCGGCTCGAGCGATCACACCGCGTGCACAAGGTGTTGCAGCGCTTACATTGTCGAATGGTGATGTGTCTAAATACGCGTGGTTAAATCCGACCAACTTAACGCGTATGGCGGCGATTGTGGCTGACGACTTTAAGTTATTGTGGCCGACACAAGCTGAAACGATTGATAGCAACTTACAACGTGTGATGTTGGATGTTCGTGAACTGATCAACAAGCAGCAAGCAGTATTGCTAGATAATGACGTAGATTCAGTATTGTTGCTTTCAGAAAGCTTGGAAGACTTCGCGTCTGGCAGCCAACTGTTTGTTGAAGATCGCATGTTCAAAGCTGAACTGGAATGGACAGACGAAGACAAAGCTAAACTTAAAGAGATGTTTTCGGAAGACGATGCTCTTTGGTTAGTCACAGCGAAAAAGCCAAGTAACTTGATTAAATCATTAGTACCGAATGAGCGTATCTTGGTTGTGGATTCTGTTGATCGTTGGGGTAGAGCAGGGATTAATGGAAAAGCACCGTTTGCCCGTTGGGAAGTGCAGCCATTCAAAGGCTAATCAGCGCGATTACAAATAGTAGGATCAAAAAAGCAGCCCAAATAGAGGCTGCTTTTTTTGTTCTTGTCTGTTGGCTCAGTACGGAGATTTGGACAAGAGGACTGCGAGTTTTAACTTACTCTGCAGCTTTTGTCTCTTCAGCTTCGACAGTCGCTTCTACTGAACCTTCAGCGTGCTCTTGAGCCGCTTTAGCTTGTTCTTCAGCTTCCATTTTTGCGCGGTCAGCTTTAGAAATGTAGCGAGGCTTGTTGCTACTATGCAGTTTAGAATTCGCCTGTTTCTGCTTCTTTTTTAGAATTTGATTGATTTTTTTCTTACGGTTCATTGCTGCATAGCCTTGTATTTAGTTTAGGCGGTGGAGGATAATCATTTTAGCTCTAGAACTCAATATTTACATGGTATTCAGCAAGGAAAATATCACTATGCAGGCCGTCGAGACCGAACGTTTACGATTAAGAATGATCACGCCTCAAGATGCGGCGTTTATTCAGCGATTATACAGCTCAGAAGATTTTCTGCGTTACATTGGTGATAAGGAAATCAGCGACACTGACAAGGCTGTCGAATACATCGAAAACAACATTCTTAAGATGCACGAAGAGAAGGGAGTCTGTTTGTTGATGGTTGAAATCAAGGATTGTTCAACACCAATTGGTATCTGCGGACTAATAAAAAGAGACACCTTAGAGTCGCATGATATTGGCTACGGGTTTGTTCCTGAGTTTTATGGTCAAGGCTTTGCCCAAGAAGCAGCGGAGGCGATAATTGAACAAGCTAAGCAGAACGCTGATATCGATCATTTAGTTGCCATCACAACCTCTGATAACATTCGAAGTATCGCACTACTGACTAAATTAGGCTTTGTGTTTGAGCGAGTTGAAGATGTGATAAGCGAAAGTGTTAATCTCAACCTGTACGGTTTCTCATTAGGTAATTAAAACATGTTCCAACATAACAATATTCTACAAGGCGAGCTCGCAACGGAGTACAAAACCGTTATTGCGATGGTGCACATCTATTGCAAAGATCACCACGGTGAAGTTCGTCAGAATAATGCGTTATGTGAGGAGTGTGAGCAACTGCTGCGTTATGCCGAAACACGACTGGATAGATGTCCTTATGGCGAAGCAAAACCGACCTGTAATAAGTGTCCGATTCATTGCTATAAACCTGATCCGAAAGAGCAAATGCGTTTAGTGATGCGCTATGCCGGGCCAAGAATGCTACTTAAGCATCCTATTTTAGCGATTCGACATCTGATTCATGAGAAGCGGAAAGTGCCTGAAAAGCCGCTGCCGAACGTATCTAATCGTCATATCCGAATGAACAAGAAGTAAGTGGCGCTTGAAAGTAATTTCTAAAGAAACGAAAAAGGTCTGATTTCTCAGACCTTTTTTGATGTAGATACGATTTATCTAAGCTTGAATATAGCCAGGTAACTGTAACTTACGCCGCTTGTGGTTCTTCATAAGTAACCGTTAGGTTGTTGATCCAGCGTCGGCTCAAGTAACGGTGTGAACAGATAGCCAGTTTCACTACTTCTTCTACTAACATCAGACCATAGATGTATTTGAAGTCCCATCCAGCGATAAATGCGCAGTAAACACACACTGGAATACCCACCATCCACATCGCGATGAAATCCATACGTAGGCAGAACGCGTTATCGCCACCAGCGCGAATAATACCGTTGATGATCACCATGTTGAGCATACGAATCACCACAGCAAAACACATAATGGTCATTGCAGGTGAAGCGAGTGGGTAGAGTGCATCTGTAGAAAGGTTCAGCCATGTTAGAACATGCTCTTTGCCCATAAACAGTAGCAATCCTACAACCGCGCCAAATCCAACGACGGCTTTAATGAAGGTCAACCCCATACTCATTGCGTCATCAAACTCATCACGGCCTAATGAATGACCAAGCAGTACTGAACACGCTACCGAAATACCAAAGAAAATCGAGTAACACAGTGATTCAAACGGCGCGAGCATAGAGAACACAGCAAGTTCAGTTGTGCCCATGTGACCGAAGATCATTTGGTATGCCATAGTACCCATTGCCCATAACACGGCATTCATCGTTAGTGGCAAAGCAATACGACGGTAAGACAACCATAATGACGGACGATGTGGTGAGCTAGGCGTGGTTAACAACCAGTGGTTACGCATGCGCATGTAGCCATACATCAAGCCAACTTGAATTGCGCGAGCGAGTGTCGTCGCCAGTGCTGCACCTGCTACGCCCATAGCGGGAATACCAAAGGCACCTTTGATTAGAACGAAGTTAAGCGCAATGTTGAGTGCAATGGTCACCGCGCCCAATAGTAGTGGGGTTACGGTGTCACCTGATGAGCGCATGCTTGCTTCTACCACGACTACAATGTGAGTCAGCAGTAGAACGGGGAAGCCATACCATAGGTAAGTCGCGCCAAGTTCAATCACGGTTTGATCGCTGGTTTGCAACATCATTAAAAACTGAGAACCAAGAGTGATGATTGCAGTCACAGGCAACAGAACTTTTAAGCCAAACACCATCGCGATAGATGATACCGTTCGTGCGCTTTTTCGGTCATTCTTTCCCCAGTATTGAGCGACTAATGTTCCGTTTGCTGAGGCCAACCCTGCCATAATCATAATAGCAACGAAGTGCCATTTTGATGCAATTCCCACAGCCGCAGCTGCTTCCATACCATAGTCACTGACCATCAATACGTCAGCAAGGGCAAGAATAGCGACAAGCGCACTTTGTAAAGAAACAGGTAAACCAAGTTTAACGATACGAGGTAATATGCTCTCTGGCTTGTTATTCATAGATGAGTTAGGGTTGATGTTAGTTGTCATAAGCTCTCCGATTTATGGCAGAACTATAGTGATTTGAGCGAAGTAACAACATGTTTAAAAAACAACAAAACCTGTGCGAATCTGTCATTGATTCAATGAGACCAAAATCAACTTGGCACGATGATGTTTTTCTCGCTGAACAGTGCAAAGAACGTTTTTTGACCGTTGAAGATATTCCAGAGATGAAAAGCTTTGGTGTCTACATGGGAGGTATGGCGAAGCTATATGATGGTTATTGGGTTGAGCGAGAATCCGTTAATGTTCATACGTTGATTTTCACTATGGAAGGTGGCGGTATTCTAACAACCGCAACATCGGTACAAGAGATTACACCTTATACGCTGGTGGTTCTTCCTGCTGAAACCCCATTTCGTTTTGAACTTGATCCTCAATATAATTATTGGAAAATGGCGTGGATGCTGACGCCCGATACGCAGCAATGGCAGCACATAGCAAGTTTAGGTCAGGGGATTGTGCCGGTCGGAGAGTGTGAGCAGATCTGGTCATTAATGAACTTGGTTTACTTTGAGATAGGCGGTCGAGCCAGTTACCGTAAGTTACTCTTGAGTGAAATTATCCGAACATTGACGGGATTTGAGCCTAAGTCGACCAGTACTACTGCACGTGTTCAAGCACTCTATAATGAGATTGAAAGCAGTCTGCACCAACCATGGACTGTCGCTGGCATGGCACAAAGGGTGTTTATCAGCGAAGAGCAACTTAATCGAGTCACCAAGACGCTATTCGACCTATCACCACGCAGCAAATTGATTCAGTTGAGAATGGATAAAGCCACCAGTTTGTTGAAGCAGCAAGATTGGTCGGTGTCGATGATAGCCAATCGTCTAGGCTATAAAGACCCATATAACTTCTCACATCGTTTCAAAAAGCATTTCGGTCTGTCACCTAGTCAATATCGAAAGAGTCATCGACTGCCCGGTTAGCCATGCTTATTTCCTCGATCAATTACGCAAGATCAAACTTTGCAGTAATATTACTGTATTGAGCTATCTATCAATTTAGTATTTTTGCCCTATTCGGTACTATCAGAAACATCTAAAAGCACGACTGCATATGCAGGGTGAGGTATAAATGCAAAAAGATATCGGCGAGGTGGATGATTTTGTTCTTCCATCAAAGCTCATTTTAAATAGTAAAGAGTTTCAATCAGGCACAAAAATTGTTCGAAAACAGGGCTGTGGTTCAATAATAGGAACGCTTTCTGAGCCTCATCGTAAAGTGCTTTTCTATCTTTACCTGAACAGAGGTCAAGTAGTTAGCAAGCAAATATTGAAGCGTGTAGGTTGGGCCGGTAAAGCGGTGACATGTGCGTCTGTATTGGTGGCTATTTACGAGATCAGAAGAGTTCTCGACTGTCGTTGTATTCAAACAATTTCCAACGAAGGGTATGTCATGGAGTAATAAATAATCTCCTATTGATATCCTATTAATATTTTAATAATAAAAATTTAATCTCTTTACCGTACGAATTCCATTGATTATCGTCAAATCTAAAACGTCCACATATAAGCGACGTTATATAAATACGAACAAATCTGACATTGTCGCTGGCTATATAGTAAGGGAATTATCTAAAAATGGACTCTTATCCTGGAATAGAAACGAACCACTCTGAAAACAACGTAATACTTGAATTAAACGGTAAAATTGTTGAACTCAACACCAAACTTATTCGCAATGTAGAGAATGGCTACGTACTGGCTACCATGCCTTTGGCATACCGAAAGATCATTTTATTTATGAATCGACATCGAGGTGAATTGTTCAGTGTTGGTCAATTAAAGAAGATTGGCTGGGAAAGTGAGAAAGTCACCAATTCTTCTGTGATCGTCGCCATATCGGAAATTCGATCTTTGTTTGGTGATGGGCTGATCATGACGATAACGGGTGAAGGTTACGTGTTCCAACCTTAAACACTGTTCGCTGGTCAGGGCGTCCGCATGAATGGTTAAGATTTAGCCATCGATGTAAATCCAGCCATAAGAACTTGTTCCAAGTAGGCAGGCTTCATCATACACCGCTTCTGTTTCATCGGTACGCTAATCTTGGTTGACTCAGCTCTGAGCATGTTCAGTGCCATATGTCTTAATCCCGCCATGTTTTCAGCAGCATTTTCTCTATAAATCTGACAAGCATCTTCACCCATACTGACATCTAAAATCCAATGCATGGATTCAATGCCCCAGTGGGCACGGATAGCCTCTCTTGCCTGCTCTGAGGTCAGTTCTGCTGAACTAATGTAGTAACGATACTCCAACTCTGGAGCCTTGCCTTTTGTTGCTCGGTAGTTTTCGACCATCACAATACTGGTTAACCTATCCCAAGTGGAGAAGTCACCCTCCAACTCACGAGCACTCAGGATATGACAAGTACGCGCTTCAATCCGGCCCTTCTGCTTCTCAACTTGATACCTATCCCAGTCAATCGGATCTCGCCGGCGTGAGGAGAAGGCGGACTGAATCGAGGCCGCTAACTTGCCTTGATTACCCTTAACCGATAATAAGTAATCACCGCCTTTGCTCGTGATAGCCTTTGCTATCTTAGTCTGGCAGGCCATCGCATCAATCGTCACGATAGCACCTCGTAAGTCGAGCATCTGGAGGAGTGCAGGTATCGCTGTGATTTCATTACTCTTAGCATCGGTTTTTAGCTGACCTAATACGAGTTGATTAGCACAGGAATAAGCACTCACCATGTGAATGGTGCTTTGCCTGTCGTTTCTGTCATAGGAACCCCGTAAAGTTTTGCCGTCAATGGCTACCACCTCACCACCAGTTAACTTGTGCACTGCTTTCATCCAGGCTAGAAAGCAATCTCGGAACTCTGCCGGGTCGATGTTTGAAATCAGACGAGCAAAGGTATCATCAACCGGCACACCTTTTTCGAATAAACCATGTTTAAGAAACCATTCATGGTGTCCGAGAACATACTCGCGAATATCAGTCCAGCCTTGACCTCCGGCTATTACGGCACAAATTGAACCAAATAAAATGTCGAACAGAGGATAGTCTACTTTTGCGCTTTGTCGTTCGTCTCGAATGATGCTGAAATACGTTTTGATGGTATCTAAATTCATGGGTGCTCCTCAAAAAGAGGAGAATAAGATCACAACCAACCCATCAGGTCAACGTTAGTCAACCATTGGGCGAAAAATGTTCATGATCTTGCCCTGGTTCGCTGGTTTTATATTTCTCCGCATTATTACAGTTAAAGAAAAGGGCGCTTCATTTAGACGATTAGTCATCACGAAGAGCCCCACTATTCTCTATCTAATAAACTTGCTATATCACTCGCCAGCAATCTGTAGAGGAGAACGCTTTAGACTTGCGATTAACATGTAAATCGTTGTCGCTAGCAGAGACGCAAACAGGTAAGTAAATAGTCCTGCTTGAGAGTCCATAAAGCTATCTGCAACTAATGGCCCTGCGACTGAACCGATGCTGTAACACAACAGCATAACCTGAGTCACTGACACCAGATAGCTTGGGTCTAAGTTACGACAACCTAAGTTAATCGCAATTGGGTAAAGTGCGAATGTTGCCATGCCCAGTACGAATAGGCTCATGCCTAGTACGTAGAAATCATGGTTTATCGTTAGTACACCAATGCTTGCAACCCCTAGTAAGCTGAACAGAGCCATTAATAACACTTGTCCTATGTGGTGAGATAACCATGTCACCATCGGCTGAACAGCCATACCACCCATAATTACTAACGCCATCAAACCACCAATATCTTGGTGTGCGATGTTGCGCTGAGCCAGCTCTACAGGCATCAAGCCATAAATAGAACCAAGTGTTAGCCCCGATACAATACAACCAATTAGTGCGCTGTGGCTCAGTTTGCTGATTTGCTTCAGTGATAAAGACTTAGCATCGTGAATTTGTGGTGCTGTCGCTTGTCCGTACATCAACACAATGATTGCACCAAACAACAAGGTGAACATTGCAATGAAAGGCACGCCGCCTGTAATACCAAGGTATCCAATGCCAAGTTGACCAACGGCAGATCCGCCGTATAGCGAACACATGTAAACCCCTAAACGTTTCGCACGCTGAGATTCATCACCGCTCATTAGCCAAGATTCAACAATTACGAAGATGCCCGCTACCGCAACACCAGCAACAAAACGAGCCAATAGCCATACCGCTTGATGTGGGATCAATGGCAATACAAGGATCGTTGCAATGAATACGCTCAGTGCCACCACGAATGCGTCTTTATGACCAATACGAGCGATGGCGCGTTCAATCAATAACGTACCCGCTAGAAGACCTGCATAAAAGGCACTCGCCAACCAACTCGATAGATTACTGTCTAAGCCATACTCAGACAGCATTAATGGTAATGAACTCATTAAGTAGCCTGAAGCTATCGCGTAAAAAGACAATGCAATAACAGGAACAGTTATGCGAGTTGTTGGTTGGATGTTGTCCAATGTAGCAGCCTCTAAATAGTGAAAGAAACGATGAATTTTCCGCGACTATGGGGGAGAAACTGGATTGGGTAAAACGAATAAAAATGGTCGTGAAGATAAAAGAAATTTATCGTGTTTGTTAGCTAAAATACCGTTGTGATATTTCATGTTTTCGCGATATTTTCTGCGGTTAAATAGCCGATAAAGCGTTGTTCAAACGACTATTTAATTTGAAAGACGGAGAGAGGTTCGTTGTATTCATCAGATTTTAATTTAGGGCGTTTAATCGTGTTAGACCACTTCTTGTCGGTATTGTCTAGGCGAGCTTCCACTCCACTTACGAAAGGCATGTCGAAAGTTAGCGCTGTCTGAAAACCCAACGCGCTCAGATATCTCTTCAATGCTCATTTGAGTTGAAGAAAGGTAGTGTCGAGAAAGGTGAAAATGAACGTGGTCCAGTATCTTCTGGTAGCTGGTATCGACGGCTTTGAGATGCCGGCGTAGCGTTCGAGAAGACATCCCCAATTCTGATGAAATAGATTCTATCGAAGGGTAACATCCAGGTCTCTCAAGTAGCATTTGAGAGACTTTTTCTTTTAGGCTGGCGGACGCACTGACTTTTGCCAACATGTCGTCACACGAATTCAGACACATCTGCAGCGTGATGGTATTGGCGGTAGGAAGAGGCGAGTACAAACTTGTTGCATCAAACTGCCATTCAAGGCGATCACTATTGAATTCGACGGGGCAACGGAAAATCTCTGTGTAGAGGTCGCCGTATTCTGGCTTCGGGTAAGGGAAGCGGATCACTTGGGATGGGAATGGTTGTTGTAGTACTTCTTCACACAGGCTTTGAATTGCGGTGAACCAATATTCGCAACAAAATGGCAGCAGCGAGTCCAAGTCGATCAGCTGCTCGGCTCTAAAGTACCCAACGTTATCTTCTACTGACATCGTTTTTCTAAGTACAGGGCCAGCAAGCTGCAGATATTTAAATCCAATCAGCAATGCATCTAATAGTGTTTCACTGCTGAATACTGCATAACCTAGAACACCAAAGTCACTAAACCGTGCTTGTTGACCGACTCTTAACCCTAAACCGCCTTCATCAGTATTCGCCAATGCGTTACTGAACACCGCCAACTTTTGCGCCAAGGTAATGTGGGTGTCTGGCGTGTTGAGCTGCAGAGCTTCAATGTTACTGCCTTCCAATAATGCTTCGATATTGAGGGCGGGTGACATATAGCGATGCAGTAATTGAAGATCAAGAATGCCGAATGCTTGCATATCGGGTTCGTAGACTGCGGTGTATTTCATAGGATGCCTCTTGTTGAATATTGCCATCTTAACCGAACTCTTAACATTTGCGCTTGTCGCCTGTTCTCACTTTCCCAAGCTTGTTCAAACTTTTGCTTTATGTGTGCAAGGTTTTACAAGGCCTGATAGAGCTGTGTCCGAATATCACCGGTTTTTGTCTTTTTGAAACCTGTTCGAAATGTTATCAAAATGTTGTAATTTGATGGGTTGCATATTGGAACATCTTAAACATTTTGCTCAATAACTACTCTTACCTACATGACACACCAATGTGCAGAATTTGATAGCAACAAAGACAACACTTATTACAACGATTAAAACGTCTAAGGCGAATGTGACCGCTAGGTCAAGCCGAATAAGGAGATCATGGATGCACAATCTTGCTGTTAACTTGGAGCGCAGCGCTTCGCTTTTTCCAACTAAAGCCGCTCTGCGTATGGGATCGGATGAAGTCAGCTTTTCTCAGTTAGAACAACTTTCTGGAAACGTGGCCGCGAACCTAAAAAGGCTCGGGTTAAAAAAGGGAGATAAGGTCGCGCTGTCGTGTCCGAACGTCACGTATTTTCCAATCGCTTATTACGGGATTCTAAAAGCGGGCTGTGTGGTGGTGCCTTTGAATGTGTTATTCAAGGCCAGAGAGATCGCTTATCACCTTAATGATTCAGATGCGAAAGCTTATTTATGCTTTGAGGGCAGTGAAGAGTTACCTATCGGACGCTATGGATTACAAGGTTTTGTACAGGTCGATAACTGCGAACATTTCGTGTCTATGCCAATACCAAACGGCGCAACATCCTTGCTTTCAGAAAACCATGAGCAGCATGAATCAATAGCTGATTGGTTAGCACAACCTTTGACTCCCTTTGAATCTGTGGCTTGTCATGGCGATGATACTGCTGTGATCCTTTATACCTCTGGTACGACTGGGCAGCCAAAAGGGGCTGAGCTTTCCCACACCAACATGCAAACCAATGCGATGTCTTCGCAGTATCTTATGAGATTGGAATATAGCGATACCACAATGGCCACACTTCCTCTATTCCACAGTTTTGGCCAAACCGTGATGATGAACGCGAGCGTGTTAACGGGCTCTACCATGGTGTTGATTCCGCGCTTTGAGCCGTCCTTGGTGATCGAGCAGATCATTAACCATAAAGTCAGTGTGTTTGCGGGCGTTCCTACTATGTATATTGCGCTTCTAAAAGCTGGAGAAGAGTCTTTAGAGCGCTCAGAGCAAGTCAAACACAGCTTGAGGTTAGGCGTATCTGGCGGAGCTTCTATGCCGCTTGAGGTTATACGACAGTTTGAATCTCGTTTCGAATTACCAGTCTTAGAAGGGTATGGGCTGTCTGAAACTGCGCCGGTTGCGACCTTTAATCACATTGATGGCGATAGACTTTCGGGCAGTGTGGGTCAGCCTTTATGTGGTCAGCTTATTAAGATTGCAGACATCCAAGGCAACTCAGTCGCTATGGGGGATTTGGGAGAAGTCTGCATTAAAAGCCCAAGTGTCATGAAAGGTTATTATCAACGACCTGAAGCAACGGCAGAAGCGATCAGAGACGGTTGGTTTTTAACGGGTGACATCGGACGCGTCGATGAGCACGGTAACTTGTTTATTGTTGATCGTGTTAAAGACATGATCATTCGTGGTGGTTACAACGTTTATCCACGAGAAATTGAAGAAGTATTGATGTGTCACCCTGATGTGGAGATGGTGGCGGTGGTGGGCGAGCACCATGATCAGTTGGGTGAAGAGATTCACGCCCATGTTGTACTTCACGAGCATACCCAGTGTGATAGCAAAGCCTTGATGGCTTGGTGTCGTGAGCAACTCGCGGACTACAAATATCCTCGTAAGGTGTTTATTCGTAGCGCCTTACCCATGACTGCTACCGGAAAAGTCTTAAAACGAGAGCTACACCCTTTAGAAGTTGCGGAGGCAATCAATGGATAACTATGACTTTATCATCGTAGGTGGCGGTTCGGCTGGTTGTGTGATGGCTTCTCGATTGTCGGAAGACCCTAATGTGACGGTTTGCTTGTTAGAAGCTGGCGGTAAAGATACGAGCCCATTTATTCATACGCCGGTTGGCGTTGTGGCTATGATGCCGACCAAGCTCAATAACTGGGCTTTCGAGACAGTCGAACAGCCGGGTTTAAATGGTAGGAAGGGCTATCAACCGAGGGGCAAGACTCTCGGTGGCTCCAGTTCTATCAATGCCATGATGTACGCCCGTGGACATCGCTATGACTACGATACATGGGAAAGTTTAGGTAATGCTGGCTGGAAGTATGAATCGTGTCTGCCTTACTTTAAAAAAGCAGAGAATAACGAAGTCCACCAAGATGAGTTTCATGGTCAAGGTGGTCCTCTTAATGTGGCAAACCTTAGGTCGCCAAGCCCAATGTTGGAACGCTATTTAACTGCGTGTGAGTCGATAGGTGTGCCTCGCAATGAAGACATCAACGGTGCTGCTCAGTTTGGTGCAATGCCGACGCAGGTAACTCAGCTGAATGGTGAACGATGCAGTGCTGCCAAGGCTTACTTGACGCCAAATCTCTCGCGTCCAAATCTCACCGTCGTGACCAAAGCAACCACACATAAGGTTTTGTTTGAAGGTAAGAAAGCGGTAGGTGTTGAATACGGCTCAAATGGCAAACGTTATCAGATCCGATGCAACAAGGAAGTCATTTTGTCTGCAGGTGCTTTTGGGTCTCCTCAGTTGCTGTTGCTATCGGGCGTTGGCGCCAAAGACGAATTAGAGGCGCATGGCATCGAACAGATTCACGAGTTACCGGGTGTGGGTAAGAACTTGCAAGATCATATCGACTTGGTTCACTCATACAAGTGCAGTGAAAAGCGCGAAACGTTCGGTATTTCATTGCAAATGGCATCTGAAATGACCAAAGCTTTGCCCTTATGGCACAAAGAACGCCGCGGGAAAATGAGCAGTAACTTCGCAGAGGGAATCGGTTTTCTTTGTTCCGATGATCATATCGCTGTGCCGGATTTAGAGTTTGTATTTGTGGTCGCAGTAGTCGATGACCATGCGAGAAAAATTCATACCAGTCATGGGTTTACCTCGCATGTCACCTTACTGAGACCTAAAAGCCATGGCACCGTAACACTGAATAGCGCCGATCCCTACGATCCGCCAAAGATCGACCCTGCGTTTTTCAGCCATCCTGAAGACATGGAGATCATGATTAAAGGGTGGAAAAAGCAGTATCAAATGCTAGAAAGCGAAGCGTTCGATGATATTCGTGGCAATGCTTTTTATCCTGTTGATGTCAATGATGACAAGGCTATAGAGCAAGACATCCGTAACCGAGCTGATACCCAATATCACCCTGTTGGAACCTGTAAAATGGGGCCTAATAGTGATTCATTAGCCGTGGTAGATAAAGATCTCAAAGTTTATGGATTGGATAACTTGAGAGTCATTGATGCTTCGGTAATGCCGACACTGATTGGGGCAAACACTAATGCGCCAACCATTATGATTGCTGAAAAAGTCGCTGATCAGATTAAAAGCCAATACAACTTAGATAAGAAAGACAGTGTAAATAAGCAGGTCGCGAATGAGAGCGCAGAACACGAAATGACTGGTTAGCCGGAAAGGTTAGAGAAAACAGGCAGATTTACAATAGGTTAGGGAGCCTTATCCATTAAGGTTCCTTAACCTATTTTGTTTGTTGATTGCTGAAAGAATCGAAACAAACTTACTTCGTTAGAGCTTGATTAAGCCATTGATCAAATTGACCTTTTGGTAACGCACCGTTGATCGTGTCGACACGTTTACCGTCTTTAAAGACCATCACCGTCGGAATACTTCTGATTTGATACATTGCAGCAAGCTGTTGCTGAGCTTCAGTATCAATCTTAACGAATCGAACATCTCCAGAGCGTTCTTTTGCAACGTCGCTGAACACAGGCGCGAAGCCTACACATGGGTTACACCATGTCGCCCAGAAGTCGACAACTACAGGCTGTGAACTGTTCAAGATAGATTGGAAATTAAGTGACGTTCCCTCGATAGGAGCGCCATCGAGCAGTGCTGTTTTGCATTTACCACAAGTTGGGCTTTCTGAAATTCTTTCTGAAGGAACTCGGTTTAAGCCATTACAAGAAGGGCAGCGTGTGTTGAATGTAGACATAACTTTCTCTTTTTATTGTAACTCCGTGGCTAACGTGATTTACGAATCACGCACGGAGCGCTTATACTGTTTAAAACTAGAATACGATACTTAAATAAAAACAAACAATAAACAGGTAAATGATGACAAAATTTTACGCCGAAATTACTGGCTGGGGAAAGTGTCTGCCACCAGCCGTGCTGTCCAATGATGATTTAAGCACTTTCATTGATACGTCTGACGAGTGGATTCGTACTCGAACTGGTATCGAAAACCGTCGTATCAGTCATGTAAATACCTCTGAGCTAGCGACTGTTGCTGCTCAACACGCAATGGCGTGCGCTGGCCTTACTGCCGAAGATATCGATCTCGTGATCATCGCAACGTGCAGCCCTGATTCTCTTATTCCAAATACTGCGTCTAAGGTTCAACAGAACCTAGGTATCAAGAGCGCAGCGGCTTTTGACCTTAACGCAGCATGTACAGGCTTCATTTACGGTGTTGAAACCGCAACTCGATTGATTCAAGCGGGCAACTACCGCAATGCAATCGTTGTGGGCGCAGAACGTCTTTCATTCTTCATCGACTGGACCAAGCGTGATACTGCGGTTCTATTCGGTGATGGCGCTGGCGCTGTGGTTCTATCTCGCACTGAAGAACAAGTTGGCCTGCAAGAAGCGCAGATAGGTTGTGATGCAGAAGGCCGCGATATTCTAGCGGTACCAAAGTTCGGTACATCTATGGATCGCTTCGCTGCTGACAACGGTTACTGGGACTTTGATTTCGTAGGTAAAGAGATCTTCAAACGAGCGGTTAAAGGCATGGGTGCAGCAGCACACACAGTATTGAGCCGTACTGGCATCTCAACAGACAACATTGACGTTGTGATTCCACATCAAGCAAATATCCGAATCATTCAAACTCTGTGCGATATGGCGGGCATTGAACGTGAGAAAGCGTTCGTGAACATTCAAAATTACGGCAACACGTCGGCTGCGACTGTGCCAATTGCATTGTGTGAATCGTTAGAGCAAGGCTTTGTTAAACCGAACTCAAACATCCTTGTAGCGGCATTCGGTGCTGGTTTAACTTGGGGTGCTGGTCATATTAAATGGGGTAGCCGTGTTGAACCACTAGGTCAATCGGATGCTAAGCTTCCAGAAGCGGATAAGTCGGCTTTAGAGCTTTTGGAAAGAGCCATTTTACACTGTAAAACGCGTCCTAATTCTGAGAACGAGTAGCAACATGGCGCAAGTTCGTTTTATGGCAAAAGCCGACCTTGATGGTGCGGCTTTAGTTCACCAAGCTACTTTTGTTCGACAGCAAAACTCAAAAGATTGGTTACAATGTAACTTAAGCGCTTCACCACGCTTTCTTAACTTCGTTGCAGAGAGCGAAGGTGAGATTGTTGGCTACATAATTTGGGTGCAAAAGAGTGGGTTTAGACCTGAAGCTGTTTTAGAACTAGAGCAACTTGCCGTGTTACCAAGTGCGCAGGGGAAAGGATTGGGAAAACAACTGATTCTGGACTCCTTGCCGCAAGTGAAGCAGAAGCTAGCAGAGCAAGGCTCGACGCTAAAACATGTATTAGTGACCACCAGAGCTGACAACTTTGCACAAAAGCTTTATCAATTGACGTTAGGTGCAGAGGTCGAAACCACGATTTCAAACCTGTACTCTGCTGATGAAGTGCTTATGATAGCTCGCAATGTAGGTGAGCGAATCTGATCGCTGAGTTCTTAGAACCAATTATAATCAGCGGTATAAATTGATTTACGTTTAATTAGGGACTTCTACAGTCCCTTTTGTTATTTCTTAGGAAGTGTTTTGAAGAAAGTTTTAGCAATTGGCTACGTTTGGCCAGAACCGAATTCATCGGCGGCTGGCAGCCACATGATGTCTCTTTTGCGTCTATTTAAGAGACAAGGTTGGTCTGTTGAATTCGCAACGCCAGCTCAAGAAACCGAGCACATGATCGACCTCTCAGAAGAGGGCATCACAAGCCAATCTATTCAGCTAAATTGCGATAGCTTTGACCAGTACATCGAAGAGCTGCAACCTGATGTTGTAATGTTTGACCGCTTTATGATGGAAGAGCAATTCGGCTGGCGCGTTGAGAAGGTATGTCCGAATGCCTTTAAACTACTGGATACTGAAGATTTACAATTCCTACGCAATGCTCGACATGAAGCAGTTAAGAAAGAGACAGAGTTAACGAAAGAATACCTGTACAGTGATTTGGCGAAACGTGAAATTGCCGCGATTCTGCGCTGTGATCTTTCGTTGATCATCTCAAGCTACGAGATGGAACTGCTCCAATCTGAGTTCAATATCGATCCAAAGCTGTTACATCATCTGCCGTTTATGGTTGATCTTAATACGTTACCTGAAAGCACAAAAAGTTTTGAAGAACGTAAGCATTTCATGACGATAGGTAACTTTAGACATGCGCCTAACTGGGATGCGGTGCTTCAGTTACAGAAGATTTGGCCGAAGATTCGTAAGCAGTTGCCTGACACTGAGCTTCATATTTACGGTTCATACCCGCCGCCAAAGGCAACCGCTTTGCATAACCCTAAAACCGGTTTCCACATCAAAGGTTGGGCTAAAGATGCTCAAGAAGTGATGGAACAGGCACGTGTTTGTGTTGCGCCATTACGTTTTGGTGCGGGCATTAAAGGTAAGCTGCTTGATGCGATGAAGCTGCAAACTCCAAACGTGACGAGTGAGATCGGCAGTGAAGGCATGCTACCACAAGGCAAACTGCAATGGCCGGGTGCGGTGGCAGATGATATCGACGAGTTTGTTGAACAAGCTGTCGCTCTCTATAAAGATGAAGATAAGTGGCTTCAAGCTCAAAGCCAGTGTCATTCAATTCTTGAAGCGTACTATGAACAGAATCAACTGGGCGACAAATTGATCGAGCGATTAATTGCGCTAGATTCTGAGCTTGATTCGCATCGACTGGATAATTTCTTCGGTTCAATGCTAAAGCACCACAGCATGGCAAGCACTAAGTACATGTCGCAGTGGATTGCGGAGAAGAATAAGATTAAATAACGGTTCTTTACCACAGACAGAAGAAATCTTAAGCCCTTAGGTTAACACCTAGGGGCTTTTTTCATGGGGGAAGCTTTTTGATTACTGATTTACAAACCGAAACATGCTGGTGTTACATTAGCATTGACTAATTTATATTTATTAGTAAACTCTAATTTAAATAGCGGTGAGTTAGATTCGAGTTTGTGGATAGGAGAGGCCAGTGGTTAGTTTTATTCCTTGGGATGCTTTTTTCGGTGGCATGTTGTTAGGTGTGTCGGCCATTGTTTTAATGTTGGGCATTGGTCGAGTTGCAGGTATTAGTGGCATTGTCAGCCGTTTATTACCAGTTCGCACCAGCAACAAAGAAAGCAAAGACACGGATGCAGAAAAAACTGAAAAGCATTGGCGTATCGCGTTTGTTGTTGGAATGGTAGTTAGTGGTTGGTTGTTAATTCCTACCGGTTACCAACTCCCTCAATTGGAAGAGATGAACCTTTTGGTATGATCTTCACCCGATAAAATGGACACCCTATTCTCTTTAACCCGTCACGACTTCATACTCATGTGGGGTTCGATATCCGAGACTTGAGTGCAGTCTATAACGGTTATAAAAATGCTGGATATAACCGGCAAGTTTATCTCTAAGCTGCTTCTCACTTTTAAAACTATTTTTCCTAATTATGTCGCCTTTGAGCGTATGGAAGAATGACTCCACCTCCGCATTATCGGTGCAATGACCTGGACGATTCATACTTGGGACAATTCCATTTTTTGATAATAAAGCTTGAACTTCATGGGCTCGATATTCAGAGCCTCTGTCGGTATGAAACAATAAGCGCTCTTGTGGCTTTCGATTTCTAATGGCCATTCTCAACGAACTCATCGTTAGCTGTGTACTCTTCTTACTACCAAGCGACCAACCGACGATTTTACGTGAGTAAAGGTCGATAACGACGGCTAGATACATCCAACGTTTACCTTGCTTTATATACGTTAGATCTCCTGACCATTGTTGATTAACTGCTGTTGGTTTTGGTGTGTCTTTTTTAATATTCTTAATCGATTGATAGAACCGATGTAGCTTGGCCATTTTCATGTAAATGCGATAACTTCGTGCTCTTAGCCCTTGCTCTCTCATGATCCGAGCCACACGCTTGCGGCTAACCAAAACGCCTTGGCGCCTCAGTTCTGCATGAACTCGTGGGCTGCCGTAAGTCTCTCGACTCTGGGTAAACACTTTAATTATACGCTTCTTCAAAGCCTGCTCTTCTTGATCGTAGCGGCTTGGTTCTCTATCAAGCCATGCGTAGTAACCCGACTTAGAAACAGATAGAAAACGGCACATCAATACAATGGAATAACGCGTTTTGTAATGGGCTATGAATCGGAATTTTGTCGATTTTCTTGGGCAACGAATCGTTGCCACTTTTTTAGCAAGTCATTCTCGAGCTTAAGTTGTTCATTCTGACGTTCGAGCTCTGCAATCCGACTAGACTCAGTTTTCTGGCTCGGGATCTGAGTCCTTTTCTTACGTTTATCTTCCATAATAACCCCTTCTCTATAGTCCTTTCGCCATTTAGAAAGCATATAAGGGTGGATATCTAATGATAGCGCCACGCTTTTAACTGTAGCTCCTTCTCGAAGCGAAAGTCGGACAGCAGTTACCTTAAATTCCGTAAGATATTGTTGAGTTTTTTTACCTGATTTATAAGCTGGCATAAACACCTCCAATTACTATTGAAGGTGTCCACTAGATCGGGTCAACTACAGTAGTCGTTATTGCTGGTCTGTTAGTCGGTTTTGGCACTAAAACGGCAAACGGCTGTACTAGTGGGCATGGCATTGTCGGCATGGCGCGTTTGTCTAAACGCTCCATTATCGCAACGTGTGTATTCATGGGTGTGGCAATAGCAACCGTGCTTATCAAGAACCTGATAGGGTTGGGGGCATAATGAAAAATTCTTCATTTAGTATCGTTGTTGGTTTACTTGCTGGAATCTTGTTTGGCTCGGGTATGATCATCTCAGGTATGGTTGATCCAAAGAAAGTACTTGGCTTCTTAGATGTGACTGGCAATTGGGATATCAGCTTGGCATTTGTGATGGGCGGTGCGCTACTGGTGTTCGCTCCGTTTTATCACTTAGTCATTAAAAAGCGCGCTAAAGCGATCAATGGTGAGCCGTTAGATAGCCGTAACAATCCGCTAATCGACAGAAAACTGATTCTAGGTTCAACAGCGTTTGGATTAGGTTGGGGGCTTGCAGGCTTTTGTCCAGGACCTGCTGTTACGAGTCTTAGTGGCGGTAACCCAACCGTGTGGGTGTTTATGATAAGCATGCTGGCGGGGATGTGGTTGGCAGGTCGAACGAATAAAACTTGTTAGGGTAAACCTATCGTGTATCGAATTGGCTTGATATAAGCATTAGAGAGGCCGACTCGCAGCCAGTCGGTCTCTTTTTAGATCTACAACAATTAGTTGATAGTCGTTGAAACTGGGCAGTGGTCACTGAGTTTGTAGTCCAGCACATCTTGCGTTTCAAATACCTTTTGTTTCGCAGGAGTAGCATCTAAGGACTTGCTCACCACAATATGGTCTATTACAGAACGGAACTGGTGCGTGCGGTGGTTATTACGATTTGAGCGAACCTTACAATCTGCACGGGTCTTCCTTGTCGCCAAACGAGCATCCGTGTTTTCAGTTAAATCCTTCCACATCCAATCTCTTGAGTAGGATAGGTTATGGTTGAAGTCGCCTAAGATCGCGTAGTCTTCACCGTTACGTTCTCTTTGTTGTATCCATTTATTCAGTTGCTGTGCTTGGTCTTTTAGGCGCGAACAATCGCGGTTAGACTTATACGCTCCGCTGCAGCCTGCCTTTAAATGCACAGACAACATGTGAATTGGTTTTGAGTCCGTTTCAACGACCACATAGCTGGCAAACCTAAGCTTGCTGTTAGAATCCAACTCCAGAGGAAAGTCAGCGTAGTCGGTGAGTGTGATTCCTTTGCGAACTGCGAAGCCTGTGTATTGGTTCACTTCTTTGAACTGGCGGTTACTGTTTTCTGGTAATGCTCGGTCAGACATCAATATCTTGTATTGATCGCCAGCCACGCGCTGAATGGCATTTAAGTCGTCGACTTCCTGAAAGGCGACCACATCCGCATCTAAAGACTGAAAGTATTCTTCAAGTTTGTTGAAATCAGCTTGATCACGTTGGGCGGAAAACTTATTCACAGCCTCGTTGGTTGATAACCATTCGATATTCCAACTGGATATGGTCAAAGGTTCAGCAAATGCGTGGCTACTGAGTACGCAACCTAACATTATCCAGTTTCGAAGTCGTTTCATGCCAAATATCCCTAATTTTGTCTGCCAATATTGATGAGCCGTTATCCTACAACACTTACCAAAAATTCAACTCTTTTTAGCAGTTTTTTTATTGTTACATTGTTTCTTTTCGACTTGAGAACTGGCGTAATAATATTGAATTGATCTTAGTCAGCGTGAGAGTTTTATTGATCCAAATCAATACTCAAAGTTGGTGGTTCTCGTTAAATACGCCACAATATCTAGTGTTAGTTAAACGATAAATCGCTCTATATAGTGTGTTTGTGGGTAAGTCTGTGAATACCTCAAGAGTAAGGAGAAGTGGTGAAATCAATCGTAATCAAGCGTGATGGCTCAAGAGCTCCATTCAGTAGAGATCGCATCCAAGCTGCAGTGGAAGCAGCATCAGACAAAGCCGATAAGGAAATTGCTATTTATGCACTGAATGTGGCATTAGCAGTTGAGTTGAAGCTCGAAGACTACGATGAAGTTCATATCTCTGAAATTCAAACCATGGTCGAGAACGAGCTAATGCAGGGGCCATATAAGTCTCTGGCTCGTGCTTACATTGAATATCGTCATGACCGCGACATCGCACGTGAAAAGCAAAGTGCTTTAACTCGTGAGATCGAAGGTTTGATCGAAGAAAGCAATGTTGATCTGATCAATGAGAATGCCAACAAAGACGGCAAAGTTATCCCAACTCAGCGTGACTTGCTGGCGGGTATCGTGGCTAAACACTATGCGAAAACTCACATTTTGCCACGTGACATCGTACAAGCTCACGAGTGTGGTGACATTCACTACCACGATCTAGACTACGCACCGTTCTTCCCAATGTTTAACTGTATGCTTATCGATCTGAAAGGCATGTTAACGCATGGCTTCAAGATGGGTAACGCGGAAATCGACACTCCGAAGTCGATCTCTACGGCGACTGCGGTTACAGCACAAATCATCGCGCAAGTGGCGAGCCATATATACGGCGGTACTACGATTAACCGTATCGATGAGGTTTTAGAACCTTACGTAATGGCGAGTTACGAAAAGCATTTATCGTTAGCGAAAGAGTGGGACATTCATAGCCCAGAAGCTTTTGCTATCTCTCGTACAGAGAAAGAGTGTTACGACGCGTTTCAATCTCTAGAGTACGAAGTAAACACGCTACACACAGCTAACGGTCAAACACCATTCGTGACGTTTGGTTTTGGTCTAGGCGAAAGTTGGGGTTCGAAACTTATCCAGCAATCTATCTTGAAAAACCGCATCGCAGGTTTGGGTAAGAACCGCAAAACAGCCGTGTTCCCTAAACTGGTGTTTGCAATCAAAGATGGTTTGAACCACCAGAAGCAAGATCCAAACTACGACATCAAGCAGCTAGCGCTTGAGTGTGCGTCTAAGCGTATGTACCCAGACATTCTTAACTATGACAAAGTAGTAGAAGTGACAGGGTCATTCAAAACGCCGATGGGCTGCCGTAGCTTCTTGAATACCTACGAAGAAAACGGTGAGTTGATTCATGAAGGTCGTAACAACCTAGGTGTTGTTAGCCTGAACTTGCCACGTATCGCGATTAACGCGAAGCAAGATATGGCTAAGTTCTACGAACTGCTTGATGAAAAACTCAAGCTGGCTCGTCGTGCATTAGAAACACGTATTTCTCGTCTAGAAAACGTGAAAGCACGTGTTGCTCCAATCCTATACATGGAAGGTGCGTGTGGTGTTCGCTTGAAAGCAGACGACTCTATTGCTGATATCTTCAAGAACGGCCGTGCATCTGTTTCTCTTGGTTACATTGGTATCCACGAAGCAATGACAGCGCTTTACGGCACTGACGTTCACTTGTACGACGATGGCGAAATGCGTGTTAAAGCGCTTGAGCTGGTGGAATACATGAAGCGTGAAGTGGAATCTTGGACAAAAGAGACAGGTTACGCATTCAGCCTATACGGCACACCAAGTGAAAACCTATGCAGCCGTTTCTGCAGCATCGATACCAAAGAGTTTGGTGTGATCGATGGCGTAACAGACCGTGGTTATTACACTAACAGCTTCCACTTAGACGTACAGAAGAAAGTGAACCCATACGACAAGATCGATTTCGAGATGCCTTATCCAGAAATCTCTAGCGGTGGTTTCATCTGTTACGGCGAATTCCCGAACATGCAAAAGAACATTGAAGCACTAGAAAACGTATGGGACTACAGCTACACACGCGTACCTTACTACGGCACGAATACGCCAATTGATGAGTGTTACGAGTGTGGTTACAACGGTGAGTTTGATTGTACAAGTAAGGGCTTTACCTGCCCTAAGTGTGGCAACCATGACTCAACCAAAGTGTCGGTAACGCGCCGCGTTTGTGGTTACCTTGGTAGCCCTGATGCACGACCATTTAACTTCGGCAAACAAGAAGAAGTTAAACGCCGCGTGAAGCACCTTTAGTCAGGCCTAAGAGCATTAGAAATAAGATTGGTATTGGCGTTATGTCGATACCAATTCTTTTGTTTCAGTTCTTGCAGCATTTCGCTTCAAACTATTAAGCAATAACGAGTTTTCAATACTGCCTTATGAATTATCATCAATATCACCCAATCGACGTTGTAAACGGCCCAGGAACACGCTGCACTTTGTTTGTGTCGGGTTGTATACACCAGTGTCGCGGGTGTTATAACCAATCGACGCAAAGGTTGGACTCTGGGCATTTGTTCACTCAAGAACTTCAAGACCACATTATTGCTGATCTCAATGATCCGCGAATCAAGCGTCGTGGTTTGTCGCTTTCTGGTGGTGATCCTCTGCATCCTGCAAACGTGTCTGAAGTGCTTAAGCTTGTTCAGCGTGTAAAAGCAGAATGTGAAGGTAAAGATATTTGGATGTGGACGGGTTACGAACTCGACGAACTCGATGAAAAGCAGAAGCAAGTATTGGAGTACGTTGATACCTTGATTGATGGTCGTTTTGAACAAGACAAAGCGGATCCGATGTTGGATTGGCGTGGCAGTTCAAACCAAATTATCCATCGATTTACTGATATATAACTGCTGTCGTGACTTTGCACACTCGTAAACGAAAAAGGGCGTCATGGTTAGCGCAATGCAACCAATCGGCCCTTGGGTGTGAGTTCTTTTCGTTTGGTTTATTCGCTCAAGCTCGCATTCAAGCTGCGACGTGATCCCGCTCTTCTATTAGGTTGTTGATCCATTTCTTAGAGTGAATTCGCTGGCTAGTTAAAGCGATCTTCGCTAGTTCCTCCAGTAACACAATCATCAGCACCCATTCTAAAGACCAGCCCAGTACTAAAGCGGTGAAATAGGCGAGGGGAATACCAATGGCCCACTGGCCAAATATGTCGATGAAGATGCTGTAGTTGATGTCTCCGCCGCTTTTTAACACGCCACCTATGCCAACCATGTTGAACACTCTCAATATCATCCCTGCGGCCATCACCAAAGCGACGTTGACCGCTGTATCTTTGAGTTCCAGATGCGTTAAATCGATTAATTGAACAATGGCTGGCTTGGCGATAAAGCACAGCACTGCCAATAGTGTCGCAAGTGCACAACTGACAAGTACATAGCCCCAAGCGGTATTTTCAACACGTTGATAATTCTTCGCACCAATCTCATTGCCTAGAATGATCGAAGCGGCAACAGCAAAGCCCAAGAAGGCAGAAATTAAGATGCTTTCCACTGGTGATAACAGTGAGATGATCGCAAGTTCACCAACGCCAATCTGACCTACAATGACGCTGTAAATCAGTATCCCACCAGCCCATGCCGTATCATGAACTAACATAGGAATGGCAATCTTGAAGTACTTCTTCCTGTGCTTGGGTAAGATTGCATCACGCCAACTCTCTATTGTAGGGAATAGATGCGCGTAATGTTTCCTCGCCATAACTAGCAGTGCAATGGTCTGAAATAATCGAGAAACTGTGGTGCCTATCGCTGCGCCAACCACGCCGAGTTCTGGAAAACCAAATAGTCCGAAGATCAGCAGGGCATTGAGAATCGCATTAACGATGATTGCCCAAATACTTATCTTGGTGGGCAATTTGGCTTCACCGACAGATCGCAGCGCGCTTTCTAGCGGCACAACGATTGCCGTACCAATAAGGCTGGCTCCTGTTATCCAAAGGTAATCCGTTGCCAAGCGGACGTAATCAGGGTCTGAGGCCACCACAGACACGACTGATTCAGGAATCAGTGTATAAATCAAAACAAAAGGGATGATAGCAAAGATAGACAACGCCCAAGATTGCGACAAGACACGTCGAATGCCATTGAAATCACCCGCTCCAAAATATTGCGAAGCTAGCACGCTGACTGCACCGCTAATTCCGGAAACCATGATTAAGTTAAAGAAGAAGATACGGTTGCCAACGCCAACTGCTGCAGTTGCCGCATCACCAAGCTGATTGACCATGAAAATATCGACCACGCCGAGCAATGAGAACAACATAGTTTGCAGTGAGACAGGTAAACCGATGTGTAACAGCTTGTGCCAAAATTCTTTGTCTAAATGACGATATGTCGAGAGCATCGCATTTCCCCTCTAGTGAATATGCGAGAAGTTTATCGGTATTTGTTTTAACTGTATTGTTCAGGTTCATCACAAACTTTTGCCAAACTATCCACTTTGGTAGTTCGGCAACATGAACGAGCTAGCAATGGTATGAGCGAGAAACAAGAACGGTACGAGATCTCTGAAAAGACCCATCAAGAGTTTGTCGATCAAAGCCATGTATTGGCATTCGAAGAACTGGGTATTGTTCAATGTGGGACAGCATCGTGTCGTGATTTCTTTTCTGTTTATCGAAAGAACCAACAAAAACACATGTTGTTGTATACCGTAAGAGGCAAAGGGTGGCTCGAAAGCGAAGGGTGTCGATACATTCTAGAGCCGGGGTCGTGTATTACTGTGCCTGCAGGCGTTGAGAACGGCTTTGGGATTGAAGAAGAGACATGGCAGATAGCTTGGATCTTTCTATCGCCTGATAAGCACTGGGGAAATGTCGTCAATGATGAGGTGAGTTATACGCTCTCTCCGGCAGCAGAAGTTGTTTCGTCTTGCATTCATACCTTGTTAAGAAGCATCGCGTTGCCCATTGATCTCGGTGGAGCGATTGCCATTCACAGCGTAGCCCAAATAGAATTCATGATTAATGCGCCAGTCCCGCAGCAGCAATCTAGAAATTTGATTCGATTAAGAAGAGTGTTCGATAACGTACAAAAGCAGCTGCATAAAGAGTGGAATGTACATGAGCTGGCAAACCTATTCCCGTGTTCAGAGCCGCATTTCCATCGCTTGTGCCAGCGCTATTACTCACACAGCCCAATGACTCATATCATGCGCATGAGAATGGAATACGCAGCACGTTTGTTGAAATCGAGTGATTGGTCGATTCAACATATCGGTGAGATAGTGGGATATCCCAATGCTGCCAACTTCAGTACCCGATTTAAGGCGTGGTCGGGAATGACACCAAGGCAATTCAAACAAAGTGCTTAATAGGGCACATGGGAACATAAGACACATAGAAATAAAGCGCTTTAAATTGTTAAATAGGTCATTAGGTGTATGAAATTTGCACTATTTATCCGTTTGAAATGACCAATCTCTGATTACTTATGGTAACTAAACGCTTCTATTAAAAAATGTTTCTGATTTGTCTACGATAATGTTAACGTGAAACTCATTACTTGAATTTCAAAGGGTTGTGACTTTCATGTTTTCACATCTACCAAAACCAACTTTAGATCCAATTCTATCTCTTTCTGTTGCTTACCGCGGCGATACTCGTACTGATAAAGTCGACTTAGGCATTGGCGTTTACAAAAACGACCAAGGCGAAACACCGATCATGAAAGCCGTTTCTATGGCTCAAGATATCGTTGTTGATACGCAGAAAACCAAAGCTTACGTTGGCCTAGCAGGCTGTGAAGAGTTTAACCAGAGCATGGTTGATCTGCTGCTTAAAGGGACTTCTGCAATGGATCGCGTTGCTGCGATTCAAACACCTGGTGCAAGTGGTGCACTTCGCATGTTGGGTGACTTAATGAAAGTTTCTCAACCAGACACCACAGTTTGGATTTCAAACCCAAGCTACGTTAACCACAAACCGGTGATGGAAGCGGCAGGCTTAAAAGTTCGATACTACAATTACTTCAGTCCTGAAACGAAGCAAGTTGATACTGCAAGAATGTTGGATGACCTTTCGAAAGCGGGTCCATCAGACGTGGTACTACTGCACGGTTGCTGCCATAACCCAACGGGTGCAGATATCGACTTTGAAGCGTGGCAGGAAATCACCAAATTATCTCAGAAGAATGGTTTCTTACCGTTCGTTGATATTGCCTACCAAGGTTTTGGTGATGGCCTAGAACAAGACGCTAAAGGTCTTCAACACATGGCTAACAACGTCGAAGAGATGTTGATTACGACATCTTGCTCGAAGAACTTCGGTTTATACCGTGAAAGAACGGGTGCCGCTATCGTGATTGGCAAGAACAGCGAACACGTTGGTAATGCTAAAGGTAAGCTTCTTACGCTTGCTCGTTCAACTTATACAATGCCGCCAGATCATGGTGCCGCTTTGGTTAAAACAATTCTTCAGAATCAAGAGCTAACATCGATTTGGAAGCAAGAATTGAGTGAAATGCAGCAACGTTTGTTAAATCTGCGCCAAAGTTTATGTGATGAATTGCGAAATACTTATAACACGTCACAATTTGATTTCATTGAAAGCCATAAAGGCATGTTTAGTGTACTAGGCTTTAAAGAAACTCAAATGAATCAATTACGTGAAGAGTATGGAGTCTATGGTGTTGGTGATGGACGCATCAATATTGCAGGCCTTTCCGAATCTCATATTCCTTATGTAGCTAAAGCGATAGCCAACGTTTCAAAATAGAAGGTGACTGAATGTATAACCGGAAAGCGATTGTAGTTTTAATGCTAAGTGGTGGCCTGTTTGCTTGTTCGACGACGACTCAAGCTCCTGTCGAGCCAGAGCAAAAGCCTCAAGTAGAACAACCTGTTGTGGATGACTCTTCAAAGACTGACGCAACTGAAGGCGAGAAAGTAACGGCACCTACAGAGAAGCCTGAAGAAGTAAAACCAACTGAACCAGAAGTGAAACCAAAGCCTGAAGAAAAGCCAGCTCCAAAGCCGACTAAAACAAGCGATGGCAAACTGATTCTTGGTGAAGAAGAGTGGGTGTTTGTACCAGGTTTGAAAGAAGCGTTTAAAGCACGTGTCGATACAGGCGCAACAACCTCTTCAATCAGTGCGGTTGATATTGTTGATTTTGAACGTGACGGAAAAGACTGGGTTAAGTTCAAAATCGAACATGATGGCATCACTACGGAAGAGATCAGCTTACCGGTAGAGCGTTGGGTTAAGATCAAGCAGTCGAGCGCGGAAGGCACACAACGACGTGCTGTGGTTGTCGCTTCAATTCAAATCGGTGACCTGAAAGACAAAACTGAGTTTACTCTAGCGGACCGAACGCATCTTTCATTCCCACTTCTGTTGGGTAGAAGCTTCTTTAGAGATGTTGCGGTAGTAGATGTAAGCCAAAAATACGTTCAAAAGAAAATAACTAAATAACAGTTCTGCTAGTCATCAAAGCTTTTCGTTTGGAAGAGCTATAGTTTCAAAAGTGACGAGCTTAAAAGACTTTTAGTGTTGATAAATGAAATCCCTGCCGGTTCTGCTGGTGGGGATTTTTCTATTTACACCCCAATAACGTATGAAAAGCATCTAAATGGTCTATGTTTACTATTCGTTTACTGTTTAACCTCGACAACGTGATCGAGATCTCTATATAATCCGCGCTTCGATTTTTGTTTAATCCATACTTTCGTACTTCTTATTTAGGTTATTGAAATAGTCTAATAATTATCTGTCAGTACACGCTTAGGAATTAGTTCTTTGATATCTACCGCGAACATCACAATGCAATTTGGCGCAGAGCCGCTGTTTGAAAACATCTCTGCTAAATTTGGTAACGGCAACCGTTATGGTTTGATCGGCGCCAATGGTTGCGGCAAATCAACGTTCATGAAAATCCTAAGTGGCGCATTAACGCCAAGTTCGGGCAACGTTTCTATCACCCCAGGAGAAAAACTGGGTGTGCTTAGCCAAGATCAGTTCGCTTTCGAACAATACAGCGTTATCGACGTTGTAATCATGGGTGACAGAAAACTGTGGGAAGTAAAACAAGAACGTGACCGCATTTATTCTTTGCCAGAAATGAGCGAAGACGATGGTATGAAAGTCGCAGAACTTGAAAGCGAATTCGCGGAAATGGATGGCTACACAGCAGAAAGCCGTGCTGGCGATATTCTAATCCAAGCCGGTATCGAAGAAGAGTTCCATTTCGGTCTGATGCAGCAAGTTGCTCCAGGTTGGAAACTGCGTGTGCTATTGGCACAAGCTCTGTTTGCAAACCCAGATATCTTGCTACTTGATGAACCAACCAACAACTTGGACATTCATACGATCAACTGGCTTGCTGAAGAGCTGAACCAGCGTAAATGTACAATGATCATCATATCGCACGATAGACACTTCCTGAATTCTGTGTGTACGCACATGGCGGATATCGATTACGGTGAGCTACGCGTTTACCCTGGTAACTACGAGTACTTCCTAGAAGCGTCTGGTTTGATTCGAGAGCAGCTTCTAGCAAGCAACGCTAAGAAAGCGGCTGAAATCAGTGAGCTTCAAGACTTCGTAAACCGTTTTGGTGCGAACGCATCGAAAGCGAAACAAGCAAGTTCTCGTGCTAAGAAAATGGACAAGATCACGCTTGATGAAGTGAAATCATCGAGCCGTATGAGCCCATCAATTGATTTTGGTGAAGGCAAGAAACTGCACCGTCAAGCGCTTGAACTTCAAGACCTTGGTCACGGCTTCGATGGCGAAACATTGTTTGCTGGTGGTAACTTGCTACTTGAAGCGGGTACACGTCTTGCCGTAATCGGTGAGAACGGCGTAGGTAAAACCACACTTCTACGTTGCCTAGTTCAAGAGCTAGAGCAAAATGAAGGCATCGTAAAATGGTCTGAAAATGCATCGGTAGGTTATTGCCCACAAGATAGCACTAAGGATTTTGATAACGACCTGAGCATCTTTGATTGGATCTCACAATGGCGAACAGTGAAGCACGATGATCTAATGGTACGTGGTATTCTAGGTCGTCTATTGTTCACTGCTGACGATGCGAACAAGAAAGCGCGTAACTGTTCTGGTGGTGAAAAGAACCGTCTGTTATTCGGCAAGCTAATGATGCAAGACATCAACGTGCTGGTAATGGACGAACCAACCAACCACATGGATATGGAAGCAATCCAAGCCCTGAACGATGCACTTAAGGTTTACACTGGCACACTTATCTTCGTAAGCCATGACCGCGAGTTCGTTTCTTCACTAGCAACACACATCATCGATGTGAAAGACCAACAGCTAGTGAGCTTCCAAGGTACTTACGAAGAATACCTAGATCACCAGAAAAAGATGCTGATGGTTAATTTATAAAGCAAGTCGCTGGCTTAGAGCGTGAACGACTTAAAGCCAGCGAAACTAACAAACAAAAAAGCCCCGAACATAAATGTGTTCGGGGCTTTTCTATGTAATATGTTCAGCTATTTATTACTCAGTAACTAAACCTAAGCTTATCAATAAAACCTAGATACGAAATCTAGATTAGAATCCGAATCGAGCCGACATTAAGATTTGGTGGCCGTATGTGCCGTTATTACGCATATCAAGGCCAACAGACAGTTGATCAGTAGAATGGAAACGAGCACCGATACCAACAATAGAACGAGTGTCATCGTTGTCGATCAGTTGACCAAGGCGCGCGTTAACTTCAACGTTTGCCATTAACCAAGCTCTCAAGCCAAGGTTGATTTCTGTTTTGATGTGGTTGTCGTCATTACGTTCGATGTTGTGCAGTAACATTTGACCAGTAACGTCAGCAAATTGGCTGATTGGGCCGTTGAATCCCATACCTACCGCTGCATCCCAATCACTTTCAAACTCTGAATCGATACGAGCAACAAAGTGAGAGTTCTGAGTGAACATTGTTGTTACTTCACCGCCGAAAGTACTTGGGCTAGTACCCATGCGCAGCTCGAATGTGTTGTAGTTAAAGTTGTTTGCAGACGCAGAGAATGAACACAGTGCAGCGAGTCCTAAAAGGACAGTCTTATTCGTGCAACCTAGCATGGTGACTCCATATAAATTGTATTTTCGGCAGTATAATACAAAAAAGCCTGCAATATGCAGGCCAATTGTTTGAAGTCAGTATGTTTTATAATTATCGCTTATAGAACTTGGATATGATCTACTTCGATTTCCGGAGTTTTTCCGCCTTCGTATTCACCAAAGATACGAACTTTTGTATCAGCGGTTAGCGGTTGTGCTAGGCGGATGTCATCATCCAGTTCTATTTGAATTTCACTCTGGCCGTCAGAGAATACAAACGTGTCATTCTTTAGTTGACGAACAATCTTGCCATCCACAATTGCTTCTTGCTCTGCGAACATGCTTGTATCGGCAAGTAGTGTCGCAACAGAAACGGTTTCAATTGGTCCAGTGTAAGCAATAGCGCTTTCGTGCTTGTTATTGTTGCTGTGGTCACTAGCCATTGCGAAAGTTGGGGCAAGGATAATAGTAGATGCGATAGCTAATACAGTTTTTTTCATGGTGAATTCCTTAATGTTGTTTTTAGTAGAAACGTTTTCTCAATTTGAAACGTTTCTTTTCGTTAGTACGTTTTTTGTTGAAGCGCCTGTTATCGTTCACAAGCTTCGTTTCGATGTAGCTATTAAACAACACTGGGGTTGAATCCAGAGTGAGTAACACATTCATTTTCCATTCATTTTATTGAGCATCTGCTTAGCAATGACGTTAAGATGGAGGTAGAGAAATATTGCCTTCAGCTACAAATTGAGAAATTAAGGATTTAAGTACAAATGCGAGCACCATTAAGCGCCCTTATGGTTCAAGGAACCACGTCAGATGCCGGAAAAAGTGTATTGGTGGCAGGTTTATGCCGTGTTTTGGCAAGGAAAGGAATCAAAGTGGCACCATTCAAGCCACAGAATATGGCGTTAAACAGTGCTGTGACAAAAGATGGTGGTGAAATTGGTCGCGCTCAAGCGGTTCAAGCGCAAGCTTGTAATATTGAGCCAACCGTTCACATGAATCCTGTACTACTAAAACCTAATTCAGATACCGGCGCACAAGTGATTCTGCAAGGCCGAGCGCTGAGTAACATGGAAGCGACGGGTTATCATGATTACAAGAAAGTTGCGATGGATACGGTTGTCGATTCGTTTGACCGACTTTCTGAAGAATACGAAAGTGTAATGATTGAAGGTGCGGGTAGCCCAGCTGAAATCAATCTCCGTGAAAATGATATCGCTAACATGGGATTTGCTGAAAAAGCGGATATCCCAGTGATCATCGTTGCTGATATTGACCGTGGTGGCGTTTTTGCGCACCTCTACGGCACATTGGCTCTGCTATCTGAAACTGAACAAGCTCGCGTAAAAGGTTTTGTGATAAACCGCTTTAGAGGCGATATCGCACTTCTTCAATCTGGCCTAGATTGGCTAGAGGAAAAAACTGGTAAACCAGTTATTGGTGTCTTGCCGTATCTTCATGGTTTTAACTTAGAAGCGGAAGATGCGATTACCTCTGCTCAAGAGTCTGACGGAGAAGCTAAGCTTAAGGTCGTGGTTCCGGTGTTAACCAGAATCAGCAATCACACGGACTTTGATGCGCTAAGACTGAATCCTTCAATTGATTTACGTTATGTCGGTAAAGGCGAACGTGTAAACAATGCAGATTTGATTATCTTGCCGGGTACAAAATCTGTAAGAGCAGATTTGGATTACCTAAAACAACAAGGCTGGGATATAGATATTCAACGTCACTTGCGCTTAGGTGGCAAAGTGATGGGGATCTGCGGCGGCTATCAAATGTTAGGTAACATCATCCACGATCCTGATGGCGTTGAAGGTACGCCCGGCAGCAGTGAAGGGTTAGGGTATTTGGATACTGAAACGACTCTTACACAGCAGAAAACTTTAACAAATGTACGCGGCACCATGACGCTTGATGGTAAAACAGCACCAGTAAAAGGTTACGAAATTCACGTAGGTAGGACTGATGTCAATGAAACGGCTTTACCTGTTCAGTTAGAATCAGGCAACCTTGATGGCGCTGTAAATCAAGACAACTCGATTTTTGGTACTTACCTGCATGGCGTATTCGATAACAGTGATGCGTTGTCGCTTATTTGCGAATGGGCAGGAGCCAACGATGTAACAGCGATTGACCATGAACAGCTTAAAGAGCTGGGTATTAATCGAATCGCGGATGCCATTGAAGAGTACTTAGATCTTGACCTGCTTTGGCCAGAACTGAAACGAACATAGATAAGTGATAACAATGAAAAAGCGAGTCATCCTTTTAGCCATGGCCTTAACTTCGGCACTGACTTCCACTCATCTTTTGGCTGCTGAAAAGCTGCGAGTTTATGCTGCATCATCAATGACCAATGCTGTTAATCTGTTGGTTGAAGAGTTTGAGAAAGATCATTCTGTCGATGTGACTCCTGTGTACGCGAGTACGTCATCTTTGGTACGACAAATCGAAAGAGGAGCACCAGCAGACATTTTTATCTCGGCAAATGAAAAATGGATGACGCATTTAGTCGATCGTAAATTGGTTTCTAGTGACAGTGTCACAAATTTATGTGAAAACGAACTTGTGCTGATTTCCCCTAAAGAGACATCGGTAACATTAGACCTATCAAAAGGTAATCAATGGGCTAAACTGCTTACTAATGAGAGGCTTGCAGTGGGCAACACCATATCGGTTCCTGCTGGTATCTATGCGAAAGAAGCGTTAGAAACGTTAGGTGTATGGGACGATGTGAAGACTCGATTGGCACCAAGTAACAATGTTCGTATGGCCTTAGCCTTAGTAGAGCGTAGTGAAGCTAAGCTTGGGATTGTCTACAAGACGGACGCATTGCTTTCAAAAGAAGTAAATCTAGTGTTGACGTTCCCATCTGATCTGCACACACCAATACGTTACCCTGTAGCGAAATTGAACGATAAAGTCGTTGCAGAAGAGTTCTATACTTTCCTAAAGAGCGAAAAAGCGAAAGACACCTTGAACAGTTTTGGATTTGAAGTGCGTTAAATGAGTTACTTATCGGAATACGAATACCAAGCCTTAATGCTGAGCTTGAAAGTCGCTGGGTTTGCAATCTTCTGGCTTATTCCTATCGGCATTGGTTTGGCGTGGCTACTTGCTAAGAAACAATTTGTAGGCAAAAGCATTGTAGAGAGCATTGTCCATTTACCTCTGGTACTTCCACCTGTGGTCATCGGATATTTACTGTTAGTGATGATGGGTAGGCAAGGCATCATAGGCTCGTGGCTCAATGACGTGTTTGGTATTGTATTCAGCTTTAGTTGGAAGGGCGCAGCTCTCGCTTGCGTGGTTGTGGCGCTGCCATTAATGGTTCGCTCCATCAGGCTGAGCCTAGAAACCGTAGACAGTAAGCTTGAAGAGGCCGCTGCTACATTGGGCGCTTCACCGATTCGTGTGTTCTTCACTATTACATTACCGCTGATGATCCCTGGGATTATTACCGGCACCATGCTTTCATTCGCAAGAAGCTTGGGTGAGTTTGGCGCGACAATCAGCTTCGTTTCCAATATTCCCGGTGAAACTCAAACCATCCCATTAGCCATGTATACCTTTATTGAAACCCCTGGCGCTGAAATGGAAGCGGCACGTTTGTGTGTCATTTCAATTGTTATAGCGCTTGGTTCATTGATGCTTTCTGAATGGCTCAATAAGAAGTCGGCACAGCGACTAGGAGGCAATGCATGAGTGCTTTGATCCTCCAATACCAGCAACAGTTGGGTGAAACTTTCTTTGATATCGACCTAGAACTCCCAAGTTCCGGTATTACTGCGATCTTTGGTCGTTCTGGCGCGGGTAAAACATCGCTTATCAATGCGATTAGTGGTCTTAAACAGCCAGATAAGGGCTTGATCAGCGTATCGGGAACCACCTTGTTTGATAGTGATAAGGGCATTAACTTGCCGACTCACAAACGTAATGTCGGCTATGTGTTTCAAGAGTCGCGATTGTTTCCGCATATGAAGGTGTCAGGCAATCTTAAATATGGCATCAAAGACTTTGATAAACCGCATTTCGATCAGATTGTCTCCTTGTTATCTCTCGGTTTATTGCTAGACCGTTACCCAGCTCGTTTGTCGGGTGGTGAGAAGCAACGAGTGGCGATTGGACGTGCTTTATTGTCTAAGCCGAGCATTTTGCTGATGGACGAACCATTAGCGTCTCTCGACTTGCCTCGTAAGCGTGAAGTGATGCCGTTTTTGGAGAACTTATCTGAAACCGTTCAGATTCCGATCATTTACGTGACGCACAGCCTTAACGAGATTCTACGCTTGGCCAATCATCTTGTGATCATCGAACAAGGCAAAGTCATTTCGTCGGGTGTGACAGAAGAGGTTTGGGCATCGAGAGCTATGCAACCGTGGCAATCTTTCTCAGAGCAAAGCTCATTATTTGAAGCCACATTAGCGGAACACAATGATGATTATGCACTGTCTCGCCTAATGTTAGGAAAGTCGACGTCATTATGGGTTCAGAAAGTGTCGAGTGAGCTTGGTACTGCAGTAAGGCTGCAAGTTAGGGCAAATGATGTTTCTATCACACTAGAACAGCCGAAAGGGACTTCGATTCGTAATATCCTTCCTGTCACTATTAAAAGCGTAGAGACGCACCAACAAGGCACAAATAAGCAGAGTGTCGCTGTCGAACTAGAGTTAGAGTCTGGATGTTACTTATGGGCAACGATTACGTTGTGGGCTCTGGATGAGTTGAATCTAGAAATTGGGCAGCGTGTTTACGCGCAAATTAAAGGTGTAAGTGTCGCTCAAAGAGATATCGCGGTAACACATTAAATCTGTCAAGGTCACCTTTTCGATATTGTCGTGATGTTGCAGTTTCTAGGCTCTGAAAATTCGATCTTGATTCCATGAATGGAGACATGCGTCATTTTTATACGGTATAACTGCCAGTTTTGAGCCACGCTGTATGTGTGCTGAGGCATATTAATTACCTCAATAATAATAAGAAAAAGTATCAGGCACAAAAAAGCCGCATGTTTGTAATAACATACGGCTTCATCATTAAGTTTTCGTTAAGCATTCAACCTAAAGTTAGGTCTGAGGAATAGCTTATCGGATGAAGACTTCTTTAAAATCACGCTTCAAGATAGCATCGCGACGCGCTTTCTTGATTTGCTTAGCCATATCTTTTACACAGTTATGTAAAATTTGGTCAAGTAGTTGAGCTCGGTACTCTTCTTTTTCTTCATCAGACATGCCTTCTGGAAGTTTAAGAGTAGGGAACTCTTCCATCATGTTTACGCCAGCAAAAGCTTGGCTAACAGATATTAGAGCGTGGAATTGCTCAAAGTTGTCCAAAACATTTTGTGCGCTTGCTGGAAGGCTGCTCCAAGTTTCACGCACTGCTTCTTCAGACACCTCATGAATAGAAGTAACCATGTTGTGCATCTCTTTAGGCACTTCATCAAATTCGATAACTTGGCGAAGCTCTGGTGAGATAGTGGTTAAATCGATTTCTTGTACTTCGTTGTTTGTAGCGTCTGACATAGTATTTCTCTTTAAAAAGAAACAATGCTAAAAAGATCTGTAAAAAAGTCAATATAATATAGAGATTAGGGCATGATTTAAGCCCAAATTTGAGCTACTTTGAATATTCAACACTAGATAAAGGTGATGTGATGATAGAAAAGGGATCTTCGATGCGCATATTGCTGGTTGATGATGTTCAACTAGACAGGATGCAACTTGCTATTCGACTCAAGCAATTGGGTCATATTGTTGAAGCTGTCGGTAGCGGAAAAGAAGCCCTGAACGTCTATTCTGATTTTGATCCTGAACTTGTGTTACTTGATATTAGCATGCCAGACATGGATGGTTTTGAGGTGGCTAACGAGGTTCGTAGGCAATTTCCAGAATGGGTTCCGATCATCTTTCTAAGTGGCCACGAAGAACCTGAAATGATCGCGAAAGCGATTGACGCTGGTGGTGATGATTACCTGATAAAACCTGTAAACAAGGTGGTTTTAAATTCTAAGCTGATTGCGATGCAGCGTATCGCGCATATGAGACGAGAGTTAAAACAGAGTACCGCCAAGCTCGAAGAACTGAATATCCTCTTGCAGCAACAAGCCAATGAAGATGGCTTGACCAAATTGTACAACCGTCGATATATGGACACTAAGCTTGAAGAGAGCATAGCGTGGCATGGAAGGCGTAATATACCCATGACAGTTATATTGCTAGATGTAGACTTCTTTAAGCCTTACAACGATAATTACGTCCATATTCAAGGGGATAAGTGCTTGCAAGAGCTTGCTAATACCTTGAAGCTGCTTTTTGTTCGAGCAGGAGAGTTTGTCGGCCGTTATGGCGGTGAAGAGTTTGTTCTTATCTTAAGTGATACGGATAGCGATGCTGCTATGTTACAGGCGACACGCATAAAAGAAGCGCTACATGAAATGAATTACGTCCACGATTATTCAACGGTTTCTGATAGGGTGACAGTGTCACAAGGTGTGTTGTCATTTGCACCAGAAGGGGGTGAATCTATCGCCTCTATTTACGAAAAGGTTGATCAAGCGCTTTATCAAGCGAAGCAAAGTGGTAGAAATACCTTTGTACAGCGCAGTATTTTGGAGCTTGCAGGCTAGTTGGCGAGCTCTTCCGGATATTTGAATTTATACTTCTATTAGCGTTTGAGCTTGGAAGTACTTTAAGTGATAAGAGAAATGCCATATTCAAAGTCATTTTCTATGGCTAATACATGTTGGACACTGATTGTCCCTGTATTCTACTTTGCGGTTCCTACCAATGTTCAAGCGAACCAGTTGTCTGATCTTGTCCGTAAGGATATAGAGCAGAACTTTGCAACCAGTGTACTTCTTAACGACACTGATTTTTTTACCTTTGGTATCAACAACTTTGACCCTAATAAAGTGTTTCGTTTAGACAATGAAGACATTGGTTCGAATGATTCCGTAAGTCGTCGGAAAAACATAACCTCACTTAGCCTCCCTTATACATTTGAGCTACCAGCTTATATCGAAGATAACCATCAAGAGGTGACGCTGCGCTTATCAGCATTACGCACTGAGAAAGACGTTCAATACGCATCAGAAACTGTGTCTGATTTTCAGAAAGAGACTGTGATATCTGGCTATGTTGAGTTTGCAAACGTGTCTCAGTTGGATGAGTACTGGAGTTTTCATTCAGCGATTGGTAACCATATCTCTTACTATCGGAATGATTTTGAGTATCGTGCGAACATACTTAAACCTGTTGCCGAACAGCTTGATGGGTTGTATCTCAATACTGACGCTTGGGCTTACATCATAGAGCCCAAGATTAAATTGATCTATGAAGACAAGAATAACTGGGGTAAATACAAACTCAGTACCAGTTGGCATTATTTTAATGGTGTGGGTTGGGGGGAAGCCAATAACGGTAACATTGGCCACCCAGAAGGTTGGTATATCGCCAATGAAGCAAAGATCTTTTATGATTTAGTACGTTGGGACAAAAACATCACATCGATGTATTCCAGTATCAGACGAATTGATATTGGGGGCGATACTGTAGCACCTATGGGGACAACGTCATATTACGAGGGCAGTGTAGGGTGGTTGCTTAACCCAAACCTGTTTAATGAATGGGTCGATAACGTGGGAATAGGTTTTACGATTAACTACGGAAGTAGCTTAAAAGGCGGGAGCTTGGTTATCTTCTTCAACCAAGATTAAGCTCCCTCTAATCTAGTTACCGAGACTTACGTTTAACTATCAACACACAGCTTGTTTCGACCTGTTTCTTTCGCTTTGTAGAGAGCCTTATCAGCAAGCTTCAGCACTTCTTCAGGATGTCTGGTGGTGGTACTGTCAGACAGCCCAATACTCACCGTCACGTTCACCACTTCCGATGGTTTGCCATTCTTACCCCGCTTTTTAATCCCCACTTCATGATCGTCAGGGCGTTCGTGGCTATTCCGAATCGTCATGTCGTAGTTCTGAATCTCGGAAATCAGAGCTTGAAGGTGCTCTTTAACCTGTTCCGAGTATTTGCCTTTAAAAATGATCGTGAACTCTTCGCCACCATAACGATAAGCTTTCGCGCCACCGGTCGTTTCTCTCAGAATACGAGCCACCAGTTTTAACACATCGTCGCCAATATCATGTCCGTAGGTATCGTTGAATTTCTTGAAGTGATCGATATCGACCATTGCCATCGAATATCTACGCCCTAGGTGCTTCATATCGACTTCTAATGCATGTCTGCCTGGGATGTTAGTCAGTTGGTCATTAAAGGCCATATCATGGCTAGCAGACATTACATAGACGATAATCAATATGCCTGACAAAGAGAACATGGTGCTTGAGATGTATTGGATATCAAAGAATATGAAGGTACTCGAAGACAACAAAATCGCGCTGTAAACAACGACATCGATAGAGCGGTTATAGACTAAAACCAAAATCGACGTTAGGCCCAGTAAACAAAGGCTATAGAGCACCAGAATAAAAGGCAGTTTAGAAAAGTCTCTAACGGTAAATAGAACCCCTTCACTCCATGATTCAAAACCTCCGGCATGGAAGTGAGACACAATCAGTTGCGCCCAAACCATGAATAGCACCACAACCAAGGCGTAAAGTAACATGGACTTTGAGTTAACCCCGTTATCGGGGAAGGCATATACCAATAAGCAAGTAACCGGCACTAAAGCGGCCAGAAGAGACAGCTCCAATAATGTGGTTCCAGTGTTTAATGGGGTTTGTAAGCGGACTTGGATGATAAAATAGGCAACGAGCATGGTAAGAGACACCATAGCCATACGACCTTGCCTGAATGTGTGACACAGCAAAACGGCAACGCTCAATAAAATATACGGAAGGTTGCTAGCAAACCCTAAGTTTGAATCGGTCACGAGAATGACGTTGTTCATACCTACGAGTAACATTGCTAATAGAAGTAAGGGAAAGCAAAATCGAAACATGCTCGACGTTACAAAAGAAGATGCCATTTATGTGGTGAGCCTAAGTGTACTGATGATCTTGTAATTTAATTTTATACGTAGGATACGGTTAAACAAGCGATTGCCAAGCTTTTTGCGTAAATCAGAGCAAAAACATAGTCATAGGTCGCTATTGGTGCAACTCTTTTTATATGTATTTGAGTTGCTATTAACCATAGAGCGAACTACATAGTATATATGAGAAATTAATTAGTCGTTATAGTTACTTAACATGCAGTTAGTAAATCTGTAGTAATGAGTAGGGTATAGTAAGGTAACAATATGTAGATCGTTGCCAAATTAGGCTAGGACACGATCTGTTGTGATAGCTACAAATGGAGGTGTGGTATGCAAATTAGTGTTGATGTTCATAACTATATGGAAACTCTGGTGGGTCATGTATTGTCTACCGAGGAATATGTGTCTAGTTATACCAATGAACAGTTGGCGGATCTCGCGTGTTTGGCTTTGGGTCAACTCAAACCCATCTATATTCGTTTTGATATCGATTTTCTGTCAGCATTGCCAGAAGACAAATTGGTGCTATATAAGCGCAATAGTGAGATCGCGGTCAAAAATGCAGAAAGTATGATTATTGACGACCGAAGACGCGAACGTGACGACAATGTGCCCGTTATATTTAGTCAACACAATTTTGATGATGACGTAGAATTACAATGGTATGAAAAGCCGTTGTTGAACCGTAAACAGTCATGATAGTTTAGGGTTAATACGGTCATTTAAGGAGTAAAAAACGTGGGATTCTTTTCTAGATTATTTGGTGGCAAAGAAAAAACCGAACAAAAAGTAGAGATTGAGCCAGTCGAATATAAGGGTTTCAATATCTATCAAGATGCCATTGCAGAATCTGGTCAATACCGTGTTGCTGGGCGAATTGAGAAAGAATTCGATGGTGAAATTAAAACTCACCGTTTTATTCGTTCAGACGTTGTTTCAAACAAACAAGATGCCGATGAATTGATGCTTAAAAAATCGCAGATGTTCATCGACCAAATGGGCGACAATATATTTAGCTAGCCAATTAGGGTTAGAATTGATGTTGGTCATCATTTCGAGAGCTTTCAGTGTATATGCTGAAAGCTCTTTTTAGTTTTAGGGACAAAGAACAGCTAGTAAGTTTTTATTTAAAGGATTATTTGCAAGTGGTTTGACCTCTTTGTTCGAGGCGGTCGTCATTTCTTCAAATGAAGCGCTCAAATTCCATCCAAATCGTTATAAGTAATAACTTTTCCTGTTCTTTGAACAAAACGCTTGAAGTATTAGTTGTCGTTAGATACAAACGAATAAGTCATTCGTGCCAATAGTCAAGGAATAGCTATGCAAATTGGTGTACCAAGAGAAACACTCGCGGGTGAAACGCGAGTCGCTGCTTCGCCGAAATCGGTAGAACAGCTTCTAAAATTAGGATTTGAAGTTTGTGTTGAATCACAAGCAGGTGCGTTAGCAAGTTTTGAAGATGCAGCTTATGAACAAGCTGGTGCAAAAATTGTAACCGCAGATGAAGCTTGGAAATCCGATATTATCTTTAAAGTTAACGCTCCGATCGTTGACGAGTCTAAAAATGAAATCGATCTACTTAAAGATGGCGCGACATTGGTCAGCTTTATTTGGCCTGCTCAAAATCCTGAATTAATGGAACAATTGTCCAGTCGTAACATCAACGTGATGGCGATGGACTCTGTACCTCGTATTTCAAGAGCTCAAGCACTAGATGCATTGAGTTCTATGGCTAACATCGCGGGTTATCGTGCTGTGGTTGAAGCGGCGCATGAATTTGGTCGATTCTTCACGGGTCAAATTACGGCGGCAGGTAAAGTTCCACCAGCAAAAGTACTGGTTGCTGGTGCGGGTGTTGCTGGTCTAGCGGCAATTGGCGCTGCGGGTAGTTTGGGTGCGATCGTTCGTTCGTTCGATGTTCGTCCTGAAGTAAAAGAACAAGTTGAGTCTATGGGCGCTGAATTCTTGGAAGTCGATTTCAAGGAAGATACCAGCGCGGGTGATGGCTACGCAAAAGAGATGTCTGAAGCATTCAACAAGAAAGCTGAAGAGCTTTATGCCGCTCAAGCTAAAGACGTCGACATCATCATTACAACGGCACTGATTCCAGGTCGCCCAGCGCCTAAGCTGATTACCAAAGAGATGGTAGACAGTATGAGTGCAGGTAGCGTGATTGTGGACCTTGCCGCTGCGAATGGCGGTAACTGCGAATATACGGTTGCTGATCAAGTGATCACAACGGCTAACGGCGTGAAGGTGGTTGGTTACACTGATATGGTTGGTCGACTGCCAACTCAATCATCTCAGCTATATGCAACGAACCTAGTTAACCTGCTGAAACTGCTTTGCAAAGAGAAAGATGGCAACATCAATATCGACTTTGAAGATGTCGTTCTGCGTGGTGTTACTGTGGTTAAAGAGGGCGAGGTGACTTGGCCAGCTCCGCCGATTCAAGTTTCTGCTCAGCCACAACAGGCCAAACCCGAAGAAGCTAAAGCTCCACCGAAGGTTCAACAACCTGTGTCTCCGGTAAAGAAAGTCGCTGGCATTGCAATAGCGGTTGGTGCTTTCGCTTGGGTAGCATCGGTTGCTCCTGCTGCGTTCTTATCCCACTTTACCGTTTTTGTTCTCGCTTGTGTGGTGGGTTATTACGTAGTTTGGAATGTAAGCCATTCTCTGCATACGCCTTTGATGTCCGTGACTAACGCGATCTCAGGGATCATCGTTGTAGGTGCACTGTTACAGATAGGACAAGGAAGTGGCGTCGTCACTTTCTTATCATTTATTGCCGTATTAATTGCAAGTATCAATATCTTTGGTGGTTTTACCGTGACCAAACGTATGCTTGAAATGTTCCGTAAAGACTAAGGAGTAACAGATGTCTGAAGGATTAGTACAAGCAGCTTATATTGTTGCTGCTGTATTCTTTATTATGAGCTTGGCTGGGTTATCGAAACAGGAATCTGCACGTGCAGGTAACTATTACGGTATCACGGGTATGGCAATCGCGTTGATCGCGACGATCTTTGGCCCTCATTCTGCTGGTATTGTATGGATCATCATTGCGATGGTGATCGGTGGTGGTATTGGTATCCACTACGCAAGAAAAGTAGAAATGACTGAAATGCCTGAGCTGGTGGCAATCCTGCACAGCTTCGTAGGTATGGCTGCGGTACTTGTGGGTTACAACAGCTATATCGATCCACCTGCTGCTGTGTCACTTAACCCTGCTGATATTCATGCAGAGCACGTTATCCACTTAGTGGAAGTGTTCCTTGGCGTATTTATTGGTGCTGTGACGTTCACAGGTTCGATTGTTGCGTTTGGTAAGCTTCGCGGCGTTATCTCTTCGTCTGCATTGAATATCCCGCATAAGCACAAGTGGAACCTAGCGGCTATCGTTGCTTCTACATTGCTGATGATCATGTTCGTTAAAGCTGACGGCAGCATGTTCGCGTTAATGGTGATGACACTTATCGCATTCGCATTCGGTTACCACCTAGTGGCATCGATTGGTGGCGCTGATATGCCAGTGGTCGTCTCTATGCTTAACTCGTACTCTGGTTGGGCAGCAGCAGCGGCAGGTTTCATGCTTGCGAATGATCTACTCATTGTAACTGGTGCATTGGTTGGTTCGTCAGGTGCGATTCTTTCTTACATCATGTGTAAGGCGATGAACCGTTCGTTTATTAGTGTTATCGCTGGTGGATTCGGCCAAGAAGTGGTCGTGTCTGATGGTGATGAAGAGCAGGGTGAGCACCGCGAAACATCAGCTGAAGATGTAGCGGACATGCTGAAAAACTCAAAGTCTGTCATCATTACCCCAGGATACGGCATGGCTGTAGCTCAAGCTCAATACCCAGTGCATGAAATCACTGAGAAACTACGAGCGCAAGGCATCAATGTTCGATTTGGTATCCACCCAGTTGCGGGTAGATTGCCGGGTCACATGAACGTGCTACTTGCTGAAGCTAAAGTGCCTTACGATATTGTTCTTGAAATGGACGAAATCAACGATGACTTAAGTGAGACGGATACTGTATTGGTTATCGGTGCAAATGACACCGTGAACCCTGCAGCACTTGAAGATCCAAACAGTCCAATTGCTGGTATGCCAGTACTTGAAGTTTGGAATGCTCAGAATGTTATCGTATTCAAACGTTCGATGAACACGGGTTACGCAGGTGTGCAAAACCCACTGTTCTTCAAAGAAAACACGCAGATGCTGTTTGGTGATGCTAAACAGAGTTGTCTAGGTATTTTAGAACATCTATAGAAAGCATTTTAAGTAATCTGTAATAACTAGATAAGGAGCTCATTTGAGCTCCTTTTTTGATCTTCAGAACGAATGAGCAAGCTCTTGAAAGCTGAGTGACAAGAGCGATGTGTTAGCGTTACCTCGTCTATCCCAATAAATTTGTAAGCAAGCCAACCAGCGTACTAGTTTGCATGTGCGGAATGGGCACATAATCGCGGGTTTAGTCACTGTTAGCGGTCATTCTCACTGTTTTTCATGCGGTTAAAAATTTATCTTTGATAGTGAATGGTATATATTTGTTTGATCTATATGAATTTGCGTTGGTTTGTGATCATCAAAAGAACATTTTCTCTTCTTATTGCTACGTTATCTGTGTCTGCAAATGCATTTGCTGACTCTTTACCCGAGCGTATCGATAATTTCACCAAACTCTTTGATCATGAAACCGCCATCGAATCTTATGATATTCGAGTGCTGCAGGCTGATTATCCAACACGCTTGATCATGCCGTCGTCAATGCTGCCACAAACAGCAGAGTACCCGTTAAAAGATATCCAGCGTTTATACCAGTTATCAAAGACTTGTAGCGGGAAATTACCGCTAAGTCCGTTGATTACAGAGCCTTTAGTTTTTACTCGTGCGATGTGTAAAGGTACCAAGCTTTCAGATCGTTGGTTTAGCCGCAGTGGCTTGATTCACCCTGGTGGTGGCTCTTATGCCGCACGATACGTAGAGAAATACCCAGAAAAGTTCGACTCTCTGAAACGCTTTATGCATATTCAAGAGCGTCCAAACACTGAACACGACGAACTGTTGTCTCGCTTACAACAAATGGACAGTGAAGCTATCACCGCGCTGCTAGCGGGCGCGAGTATGTTTGTAGAACTCGATGAAATGTGGGTAAAGCGCGGCGATAGGTACTACCTGTACAAAGAATCAGTCTGGAGTGAAAACGCAACGCTTTCAGGGCTGTCGTTCAGTTTGTCATCAGAAGGCAACAGCTGTTTTGTTCAGCGTGGTAACGTATGTTGGGAAATAGAAGATCATTCAGAGCTTCTTCAAGTTGCGATGTTTATTTTGGTGATTGCCAACATCCTACTGGTATTAGGCTGGGCAATTTACCGATGGAACAGTAAGAAACAAGAGATGAAGAGCCGTATGCTGGTTCTTCAAATTCTAACGCACGAATTAAGAACGCCGATTGCGAGTTTGTCATTGACGGTTGAAGGGTTCAGACGTGAGTTCGAACACTTACCAGAATCGGTATATGATGAGTTTCGTAGACTGTGTGAAGATACCCGCCGTTTAAGGCAGTTGGCGGAAGCAAGCAAAGACTATTTGCAGTCAGACAACCAACCGCTCGCAACAGAGTGGGTACCAAGTGTTGAAGAGTGGCTTCAATACAAAGTTGAAGAAGATTTCGCTCCGGGCATTGAGCTCCGTGTAAACAAAGATATTGCTGCAAAAGTAAACGTATATTGGTTAGGAACGTGTATCGATAACCTGATCAGAAACGCCGTGAAATACGGTGTAGCTCCAGTGATACTAGAACTGAATACTTCTGACAAGAAGCTGACATTCAAAGTTATAGATAATGGAGACTTGTCTCGCAAAGATTGGGGGCAACTAAGAAAGCCATTCGTAAGTAAGAGTGGACTCGGTTTAGGTCTGACGATAGTGGAATCTATGGTCGGAAAAATGGGCGGTCACATGACGCTTATTGGCCCCCCAACAACATTTATTTTGGAGATACCTTGTGAAACAGACATTGCTTCTCGTTGAAGATGATAAAAATTTAGCTGACGGTTTATTAGTTAGCCTTGAGCAAGCTGGATATGAATGTTTGCATGCAGAACTGATCTCTGAAGTTGAAGGCTATTGGGAACAAGCGGATCTAGTGATTCTAGACCGTCAACTTCCTGATGGTGACTCAGTAGATTCACTTCCAGGTTGGAAGAAAAAGAAAGACATCCCTGTTATTTTGCTAACGGCTCTCGTAACAGTAAAAGACAAAGTAGCGGGCCTAGATTCAGGTGCAAACGACTACCTAACTAAGCCTTTCGCTGAAGCTGAACTGTTTGCTCGAATCCGTGCGCAGTTACGCCTTCCTGATGCTGAGGATCAAGATGCATCAAAAGTAATGGCTCAAAATCTTGTTATCGACAAAGCGACACGTGAAGTGTTTTTCAATGAACTGGAAGTTACTTTAACGCGTACTGAATTTGACCTGTTGCTATTTTTGGCAAGTAACCTTGGCCGTGTTTTCACACGTGATGAGCTACTTGACCATGTATGGGGTTACAACCATTTCCCAACAACACGTACGGTAGACACGCACGTTCTGCAACTAAGACAGAAGCTACCAGGTCTAGAAATTGAAACGCTTCGTGGCGTTGGTTACAAGATGAAAGCGTAATGAAAAAAGCCTTACTTCCACTATTAATGTTGTCTTGCGTGGCGAATACCGTGCAAGCAGCGGATTGGTTCAAGAGTAGCGATACTTTGACTCAAGTACATAAACATCTATTGGATAATGATTTACCTCAGATGTTTGATTCACTAGTGGAAGTTTGGCAAATCAACTCTTCTCAATCACGAGAAGAACACCTCAATGAACTGTTCGATCAAGCATTGAACAAAGATTGTGGTAAAACCCTCACAAGAAAAACACTGCCAGATTGGATCAGTTCAGTCGTCGTTAAACGACACGTTATTCAAAGTCCCGGCAGAGATACATTTCGTGTCGCAATTAATGTTGAGTCCGAAAATGATATTAAAGAAATAACCTTCGAAAAATGGGTCGATAAGGTTGTGTCATCTGATAGTGAGTTCACCAAAGAAAATGAAGTCGTAAATAACGCAGCGGTAAGCCTATTCCAAAAGCGTTACAATTTAGCGTCTCAACTAGAATCGGGTTTGTATCGTTTAAGTGTGAAAGGCGATGGTGGAAATTCTTGGAGTACTTGGATTATCCTTGGTGAAGTTGCAATGCGTCAGCAAGTTCGCTGGTCTTCAAAAGACACCTGGCGAATCGATAAAAAAGAACTTCTGAACCCTTATTGTCCTCTTCCTAAACTCGAAATTGGTTTGTACGATTATGTCGATGAACACTATGAGCAGGTGTGGGGCAAGAGCTATGAATCTGATTATCCAATGAACCTAACTGGCGAAGAACTTCCAAATGATCGCTACGTTTTGGCAGTATCAATGGTTCATTCACGCTGGCAAGGCGACATAGCGATAGAACAAGCACAAACTATCAGTAAAACTTATGATATTTCTAGCGAAGAAGAGTTAAAGTAATTTAAAATTGTGCCGTTAACTATGTAAGGGATCTAACAAAGATAAACGGCATGAAAAATACAACTAAACTACTCGCAGCATCAATTGCATTCGCCAGTCTTCCTCTTTCAGCAGCAAACTACGCCATTGAAGCGCGTGGTGATGCGATGGGTGGTGTTGGTGTTGTTTCAGCAAACTTCCTAACCGCTCCATTCTATAACCCGGCACTTGTTGCTATTTATCGTCGTAACGATGATATGGGCATGATTACGCCAAGTTTTGGCGGTAGCTATAATGACCCTAACGATATGAAATCGAATATCGATAGCGTCGTTGATGCGTCAAATACTGCAGACCTGGACGCAGCGCTTAATAATCTTGATGGCAACCAAGCTAATGTTGAACTGGGTGGTGTTGTCGCATTTGCGCTTCCTAATCAGTTTGTTGCAGCCAACCTTTTCGCTAAAGCCTATACAGAATCATTTGCGACTCCTAACGTTTACACGACAGGTTCAGATGAAGACAAAGTTGAACTGTCTACAGTTGAAGCGGTTTCAATCGGTGTAGCAGAAGTCGGGCTTTCTCTAGCAAAATACCAAACCTTTATGGGCCAACACATTTCATTTGGTATCACACCTAAAATCCAACGTATTTACACGTACAACTATGTTGCATCGGTTAATGATTACGATTTATCTGACGTGAGAGAAAATAGTGATGGTGATACAGCATTCAACATGGATGCTGGTGCACTTTGGTTCTTCGGCCCGTTCCGAGTAGGTGTTGCAGCAACTAATTTGATCTCTAGAGATATAGAAACCAAAGATACGACGAGAACGCTTAACAGCAGCACAAGTAGTGCGACACACCAAGTCGGTGGTAAATACACTTACCAACTAGAGCCTGTTTATACGGTTGGTGCAGGTATCGTATCGGATTACTTTTCGTTTAGTGTTGATTACGACCTAAATGAGACTGAGAAGTTTACTTCGTTTGATGATAACGAACAGATGATTCGTGTTGGTACTGAAGTTGATCTTATGCGTCAGCTTAAGTTAAGGGGAGGGTACTACAAGAACCTGGCTTACTCTGATTCGGAAGGAACAGTCACAGCCGGTATTGGTATCTCGCCACTTAACTTGTTCCAGTTAGATCTAAGTGCGAACTACACAAACGAAAATGCAATGGGTGCTTCAATCAATTTCCTTGCTAGTTACTAACAGTCCTTATATAGTTCTGCTCCTAAATAAAGGAGCAGAGCATGCTAAACGACTTACCAACCCTTTCTCACGAAGAACAACAGAAAGCTGTTGAACGAATTCAAGAAATGATGACTCAGGGCATCAGCACAGCACAAGCTATCAAAATCGTTGCTGAGCAAATTCGTGAAGAAATGAGTAATAAAGAAGAGTAGGGCATCAGCCCTTCTTTTTTAACGGCTTAGTGCACTATAACTAAATATATTACCCTCTAGTATATTATCTCGCACATGCCAACTCTTTAGTTACCCTAAATTCCGAACCGTTAAACACCATTAAATGCCTTTTATTCAATAAGTTATATCAGAGTAATCCACTTTTTAGGCCTTTCTTGGTCTTGGGCTGTAATTAAATTACAGCAAGGCGTGAAAGTAAAACAACTGCCACATCAGGTGTCAGTATTTATGTCACCGCATCTAAGTGGCTAAATATAACGAGTTTTTAAGGCTGGTTACGCTGTGACTTCTATTTTTAGCGGATACAAGTGCAAGAAGTTCACAAGCAGACAAATGAGGATTTCATCTAAGAGCAGTGCGAGAGGAGTAACGACGCGATACCGCGAGCGACTGACTACCGCTTAGAGCAAGCTTTACTCGCGGCCAACGCGACTTTAAGAACAAGTGTTAGGAAGCTTAGAGGCGCAACGAAGAGCTGTTTCTAGAGCGATTCAGAAACGATACGTATCAACCTGAGAATGCTATTGGTGGCGTTATTGATTACAGGCGGTGTTATTGCAGATGGTGAAAGCGCTTGGAGGTGTCCAAACCGATTAGAATTCTGATGAGACAACAAGGCTTATGGGTTTGTTTAGTCAGCAGTTAAAAATCTAACGGGTGCTTGAGTGGAGAGTAGATATCGACAGGGTATTGGCGTGTTGATTGACTAATGGCCGAGAGTTGAATGTGTAAGTTCAGTCCACTCTAGCGAGCCTCAATAAAATGTAACGACTTGGTTTCGACCGTTGTCTTTAGCTTCATAAAGCGCTTTGTCTGCTCGCTTAATTGCAGAACGTATAGACTCATTCTGCTTAAGTAGTGTAACCCCAGTAGAAGCCGTTACTGTCTGCGCGTCAGGCCATGTATTCTGGTCCATAGCCAGGTACAAATCATCGATTGATTCGTGACACTGTAGCGTTGTTTGCTCTAGGCAAACGAGCAGAAACTCCTCACCACCCCAACGATAAAGCAAATACTGCTCCCCAAGCGTTTCATTTGCGATAGTAACAAATTGAATAAGAACCTTATCACCTACTTCATGGCCATGCTGGTCGGTGATCTGTTTGAAATGGTCTAAGTCAAACAACGCGACGTGAATCATTTTTCCTTGTTGTGCTAACCATTCGAAATCATAGAAGGTATCTAGCGCTTCGGTCCTGTTTCTGCAGCCAGTTAACGGATCAGTAGTGGCCTTGACTTTTAACTCTTCAATTTCTTGGGTTAAATGACGTTGTTGCTGTGCTAAACGCGTTTTGTTTCGTTGTGCTATATGTAAAGCACAAGCGACATAGTAGATCGCGTATACCACCCATAGTCCAATCAAGAGTTCGCCTAGCAAAGCCTTGCTGATAATTTTACCTTGGAACACAATACTCGAGATGTTAAGTGAATGATGCCCAGCAAGCGTGCTGGCACCAAGCCCGAGTTCAACAGATACCGCGTTCGTAATGTCTACTGCGCTATCAGAAACAGGGCGTTGATAATGATCTATCCACCAGAAAGGAACATTGAAGTAGCCCAAGTCAATTTGGCTTGCGTCTGGTAGCGAAAAGTCTAAGCGATTGAACTTGTTCGACATTGCATCGCCTTTAACGCTGTAACCCTCGTCATAGTTACGAATGTAGAAACGAAATCTTGGGTTCTCTTGGCCTTCGTAGTCCATATTAATGGTTACCGAATCGAACGTGGAGAGATCTAACCCTTTGCCTTCTTTCGATATGACGAATTCAACCTCACAGAAAGGCTTGCTATAGGTACGCTCAAAGTCACACTGTAACTCAATGCCGTTATTTGACTTGTGTAATGATGCAACCGTGCCGCCATCATGATCTCGGTCTGTATTGGCGAGTGTAGGGTATTTGTCTGGGCTAATGATGTAGCTCTTGTTCATTAGTTTATCAAAAGAGAATAGCGACAATAGGGTGATTGCCAGGCAAAAAATCGAGAGGAATATGTTGAGTTTGCGGAATGCTTTGTCGCTCATGATATTAATCCGTACACGTGATTCAAACCTAATACCCAATGCCTTAGAGCTGGCGTAATCGAAGGTTAGAGATTAGCCTTGTTGAAATTGCTATATCTAAAACTGTTCTAGAACTGACGGTTATACATGAAAGTGCGCCATTAGACCAAGATGAAGTTTAAAAATTGAACGCAGAGCATTGATTCTGAATGTTATTTGCTCAATAAGTGCGGTTTTTACGGGGGTGATAATTTAACTGTATATTTATACAGTTAAATTTAAGGTGGCTCGGTTTGTTGTAATCAGAGTAGTGTGTACGAGTTATAAGGCTTGCTGTGATAACGAGTCATGAGGCCACTGTTACTGTTCATCAATTAAAGTGGAGGGCAGTTATGTTGCAGTGTCACTTTTTTGAGCTCGTTTTATCGAAACACTTTGTTGTCTATGAGAGCGTTCGTTCCATTCATCTTGTCTTTCATTCCTGATTACGCGCCATATGTCGAACAAGGCTTCAATGCATTACAGAACATCCCTAACCCATACTGGTTTGTCGTAGGTGCCGTTGTAGTCGATACGCTAGGCATGCGCGCTATGGTGCGATACCTACTTGAATACTACGCATCTCGATGGAAAACGAAGTGATGGCGTTCCTTGATGCGTTAATCATCGCACTTATTACAGGTTGAGTCTCAAGCCTTGGCACGATTGCGGCTTTGAAAACAGACATCAACTGGATAAAACGAGTGCAGCAAGACCAAGAGCAACGGATACGAAAATTGGAAGATCCCAATGGCTAAGAAAGGTTATAAGTGCAAAGGTCGAAAGCAGAATTGCCAGTTAATGAAGGGCTAAACGCTTAGAAATGGGCGAGTTAGGGTGAACACAACACGTAAGAAGTACAACAAACCCTGATAAATCAATCAACATAAAGAGTTTCTTTTTATCAAAGTGGCTCTTTTTTATGTGTTCTATAAGAACCTTTAGCTTTAGCATCAAGTTTCACAGCTAATGATTTAAATCACTGTTATAAATAGAATTGATGGTTATAATTCTTTCTCGCGAATCATACTAGTTAGAAAACTGTCAATTTAAACGAGGTGTTTTTCTGTCAAGGCTGATTTGTGTTTATTTATCAGTATATGTGAAGGCTCATATGCTGGTTTACCATACTTTTATTATTTATCTGGATCAGAATGAACGCTACAGAACTCGGTATTGTACTAGCGGTAGCTAGTTTGCTTTTGGGATTTATCTTTTGGGTTGTTCCGCGAGAAGTTGTAACCAATCGCTTCAAAAAATTTAGTGTCCAATCTCATGTTGAAAAGCTACATCTTCGAACTGACTTTAGAATCGCAATAGTCGATGATGAAATAGGCAATTATCCAATACAATACATCAAAGACTTAGGCTTTAACGTTCATGAGTATGAATCAGTTTCGTTTACTGATGCACAAAATTTGGTAAACCACGACTTGTTACTTCTCGATGTAAAAGGTGTCGTCAGGGAGGACCTAGATGAAGGTGGTGCTAAGTTAATAAAAATAATAAAAGAGGCTCGCCCTTTAATTCCTGTTGTAGCAGTGTCTTCAGGCTACTTCCATACGGAACTGAATGACTACTTCAGAATTTCAGATGCTACTGTAAACAAGCCAATCGATGAATTTAAAATTCGAGAGCTTTTGTGTGAGCTTAAGAAAGAGTTTTTTGACGCACCTTCAATAGCTAATACTATCGAAGATAGTATTAAGAAGCTTGATATTGGTTCTTCTAAAAAGAACAAGTTAAATCAGGTGGTTATCGACTTTTTATCTGGCAAGTGTTCAGAAAATGATTTTTTGAATGTTATTCATATGAATGCAAAGGGTGAGTCACAAGAAATAATTAATAACAGTAGAATACTGCTAGACAGAGTTAAATATGCTTAATCAGATTATCGAAAACAAAATTGTAGACGTCCCTTGGCCTACGCTAGTAGACGGCAGGGTATATGAAGGTAGTAAATTTCAAACATATGAGCGATGCACATCTGAATGTAATGAAAGACAAGGCGTAAGCGATACTCATGTTTGTAGTCACGGCTTAAGCTATATATCTAGAAAAGTTGCAGGAGAGGTAATTACAATATCAGGAGTGTTTGTCCCGACAAAAGACAGTGGAAGACGATATCGTAAAAATATAGCTTTGAACCAACGAAAGGTCACCATTGAGTCAATTAATCAGTGGTTTACAGCTTTGGATGAAAAGTCCTCGGCAATTAATTCATTGGTAGCAAAAACGGCAAAAAACAACTTTGATCAGTTCCACGAATTTGTTAAGTGGGCGAGGGAAATTGGTCACTACAGTGAAAGACTTTTAGCCAAAAGTACGACCTCAAAGATTGCTGCTTTTGAAAATGCCTCAGATGATTTAAAAAGCTTGTATAAAACAAGCGTAATGTTACTCGATTCTCTTGATACAACTGCTTTGTATTTTAACCCAGAAAGTGCCAAGTTTGGTCGAAAGAAACATACTGATCTTTACAGCATGGTACATAAAATAAAGTTAGTGTTGAGCCATTCTGTTGCAAATAAAAGTCGCGCCAATGTGGTAATCCGAGGGAGAGTCGAAAATAAGCACAAAGTTTACGAGTCCTTTAAAATCATACCTCTTTCATTGATACAGAATGCTATGAAATACAAGCGTTCTGGTGATGTTGAGATTCTATTTGATGAAATTGGTGATAGCTTAAAGATGAAAGTGAACTCGGTAGGACATGAAATTCCTCAGTCAGAAATTGATAGTTTATTTATTCGTGGGTTTAGAACTAAGAAAGCTCGTGAAATGGCCGTTGAAGGTAGTGGTCTGGGATTATATGTGCTTAAAATTGTAGCTGATGCTCATGATTTTGAGGTTATTGTTACCAGTACACCAATACAACCTCGTAATAAGGGCCTCTTCTTAAATTCTTTTGAAGTTAATATCCACTAATTTTTTATATAAACCAAGCGATTAAGAGTGGTTTCAGCGCTGGTTTTTTAGGCCTGTTTTGGTGTTTGTGGCGCAATGAGCTTGATTAGATGGTTAAGTTGCTCACATCACCTTAACTTTATGCTGCACATTTGAGAAATCTACATAAAATTGCCACATTGGCAACACTTCCTTTCGTTAGAGAAATATTTTATCGAAACGGAAGAATATGTTGAATCAAGTGTAAGTAATATTTTTATATGTAATAAGTATGGCATTTTATATCATATTGATCTGCACCAGAAGTTTTGGACACTGAGTTAAGTGAGTACAATCACTAACGAGGTGAACAATGACAACTAAGAAAACACGAATCAAACATGCTCCTGAATTTAAATCCGAAGCACTTAAGTTGGCAGAGAAAGTCGGTGTCGCTGCTGCGGCACGACAGCTATCGTTGTATGAATCTCAAATTTATGGATGGCGTAAAGCCGTCAAAAAAGATGCGAAAATCAGCGATAGAGAAAGGGAACTCGCCACTGAAAATGCCAAACTCAAACGGTTATTGGCTGAGCAAGCTGAAGAGCTAGATATCGTAAAAAAGGCCGCCACCTACTTCGCGAAAAATCTAAAGTAGATTGCTATGAGTTTATGCTCGAACACCTTATGCAATATAGGATTGTCCGTATGGCTAAGGTGTTTGGGGTTTCTCGAAGTGGGTTTTATTATTGGATTGATAATCGCCATAAAGTCACTCAACGCAACGAGCACCGAAAGCAGCTTGACAGCAAAGTTCGAGAAGTCTTTGATGATAAAAAGGAACGCGACGGTGCAAGGCGTATTCAAAAAGAACTTGAGGCAAATGGTAATAAGCACGATGTAAAAACCATTGCCACGAGCATGAAGCGCCAGAGCTTAGTCGCGAAGGCAGCCCGTAAGTTTAAATGTACGACAGACAGCAAGCATAGGCTTCCTGTTGCCCCGAACTTGCTAGAGCAAGATTTTAATGCGACAGCACCAAACCAAAAATGGGCTGGAGATATTACCTATCTAGCGACAAGCGAAGGTTGGATGTATTTGGCGGTTGTTATCGACTTGTACTCACGGCAAGTAGTTGGTTGGTCAATGAGCACCAGAATGACCGCGACTCTGGTCTGTGATGCGCTATCAATGGCATTGTTCCGTAGAGGCATGCCCGAAGGGGTAATTATCCATAGTGATAGAGGTAGCCAATATTGTTCAAAAGATTACAGAGACTTAATCTCAGCCCATAATCTAAAACAAAGTATGAGTAGGAAGGGAAATTGCTGGGATAACGCCTGTGTTGAAAGCTTTTTCCACTCAATGAAAGTAGAAGCCGTTCAATACGAGCCGATAATGACGCGAGAAGAGATGCGCCAAGCACTTTTTGAATATATCGAAGTTGATTATAATCGAACAAGAAGGCACAGTGCCCTTGGGTATCTAAGTCCAGTTAACTTTGAAAAACAATATGTCGCTTAATGCGGTGTCCAGTCTAACTGGAGCAGATCATATCATGCCTATAGGATTTAATGACGTTTAAAGCGATTACGTTCGCGAGGGTAAAATGCCAAAATTGGACCTTGATAGTTTCTTAGCACAAAGCAATCTTACACAAAAAACGTGGGAAGAATCAAACACTCAGATTGTTGAACTAGATGAAATTGCAGCAGAATTCGAAAAGTTAAAACCAAGATTAGAGCAGGTAGCAACGGGAATTGTTGGAATGTTGCAAAAACATAATTCTGTTCACTCAGTTCGCTGGAGAGTTAAAGACACCAATCATTTACTGGCCAAAATTGTTAGAAAAAGAGCTGAAGGTAAAGCGAAGTATATTGAACTAACTAAAGATACATACTCTGATGTTATCACTGATTTAGTTGGTGTAAGAGTGTTGCACTTATTCAAAGCAGACTGGTCTAACATTCAACAGTATTTAGATGAATTCTGGAATATAGTTGAGGGTCCAACTGCTTATATACGAAAAGGAGATGATAGGACTCCTTTTATAGAGTATGGCGTAAATAATGATGAAATTATTGAACATAAGGACGATTATCGTTCTATTCACAATATTATTGAAAGTAACTTAGTTAAGCAGCCAACAAGGATTGAAGTTCAAATTCGAACCATTTACGAAGAAGCTTGGAGTGAAATTGATCATAAAGTTCGTTATCCGAATTACTCTGATAATGAGCAGCTTAAATTCTTTCTGAAGATTCTAAATGGACTCTCAGGAAACGCAGATGAGATGGGCTCATTCGTTAATGTACTTGCTAGCCAAATAAAATCAATTGAAAAGATGGAAGCACAAATGCTCGCGCACAAAGATGCATTAGATAATGCAAATAAAGTGAAGCAGGAACAACTTGATCAGATCAGAAAACTAGCATTGCAGAACGAGGAAATACAAGCTGCTCTTGATAAGATAAAAGAGGCTGATTCAGATATAACCGTGCTGGAACGAAGTAATCAAGCTACAGCCCCGGTTAAGTTAAGTACATATGAACCAGCTCGATTTTCAAATGGTCTTGCCTCACTAGGTTTAAGTGCGAACGTGATGGATTCGATTTCTAGGGCCTCTTCGGTAGGTTTAAGCGATAGCGTGCTGGATTCAATTTCTAGGGCTGCTTCGCTAGGCCAAAGTGGTAGAGTGATGGATTCAATTTCTAGGGCCGCTTCGGTAGGTTTAAGTGATAGCGTGCTTAATTCGATTTCTAGAGCTGCTTCGCTAGGTCAAAGTGGTAGTGCGCTGGATTCGATTTCTAGGGCTGCTTCGTTAGGTCAAAGTAGTAGAGTGTTGGATTCGATTTCAAAAGCTACTTCATTAGGTCTTAGTAAAAGCCCGATCGATTCGATTTCCGAAGATATTGAAGTAATCGAAGATGCTGAAGCAACCAAATCTACTTTAGACGAAAAAGATTAAGTGTTCCTAATATTAATCTCGACTGTTAAAGATAGAGTCCACATCCGTACTTTTATGTAAAATTCGGATTATGAGTAGACATGTATGAGTCTGCTATCTAAAGAGCCAGCATATAAAAGCGGGATAGGAGAGTCATACCTTTTTCTCGGTACCTTACAATAGGAATTCACTACCATGATTTAGCATTTTGGGTTCTTATTATGCTGATGGTAATTCCCTAAGGCCTGCGTGAAGTGTTACTTGAATTTGGCAGGCACCCAAGGCTTCGCAGGCATACGGCGACCGCCACGAAACGGTAATGGATGTTCTTTAGGTGGGTAAAACTTCGGGGAATCAATTCGACCGTGGCGTTCGACGAGCTGACGATGTTCGTCGCGCTGATACGCAAAACTGAGCAATTCTTTCGGATTAAACTCGCGTCGTTCAGGCGTGATCAAGGTAGCACGGTCAAAGTGCACCTTAAATCCATTCCAACGATAGTCTAACGGCAAATAACCGCGAGCTTGGATGTTCATCAATTTTTCGGCCATCGGGTTCACAGGGACTTCACCTGAGAGCCAGCGTTGGACGGTGATCGGTTGAACGTGAAAAAGGCCGCGGCGTCGTGGATACCATCAAAGTGATGATGCACGAGATCCGCAAAGTGTGGCGTGAGCATGTGATCTCCTTCAAAAATTAAGACAAGGGCGCAAAGTTTTTTTCCTCCTCATAAAGTGAGTTTGTAGTAGAAAGTCTCTGGAAACGGCGACACGTGAGCACAAAAATCAGAGACACGAAAACCAAGTATAGCCAACAATATCAAACTCAATGCGTATAAACAGACAGCCAAAATCTATAAAACTAATGACATTAAGGACTTAATCCGGCGTTGTGTGCAAAATCCGTAAGGACTAAGGTACTGAAACCCCTCATATTTCAACGTCCATCTGTCAATCCCATTTTAAAATGTCCTCGTTTGTCCCAAATAGAAATGTCCCGTTGTTAGGTCTTTCGACTGGAGGCTTTGAATGGTTCGGTGAGCACTGGGTTGATGGTTCGAGGGGCAGTTTGAAGGGCTCTTTGTTGTGCACGGCGCTTGGGGGCTTTCTTACTGCGGGTTCGTTGCTGTTGTTGTTCGAATTCTTGTTGTTGTTGCTGAGCAAATTTTAAAACTTGGCCGAGGCGTTTGTTGTCGACGATTTGGGTTTGTTGAACGTGCTCGAGTTTGTCGAAGGTTTTGAATTCGAGTTTTCGATGCCCGTATTGGATGGCGATTTCACCGTTTGGGTAGTCGAGTATCTTGACATGTTCGTGCGCTAGTCGGCTGTTTTCTTCAGTAGGTTCAATGAGATAAATCACTTTATCGTATTGAAATGTCAGCGACTTTGAGAGCTTGCGGGTTTCTTGCCAACTGAAAATATCGTCGAGTTCTTGCTTGGACTCTCGAACCGGACGATGCATGTCTTTTGGGTATTGAGCGGGCTTAGCAAAGCGATGGTTAAAATCGGCGATGAAGTAGGGAAGCCAGGCGTTGGCTTGTTCGATGGTGTCGATACCTTGTAAGCGCATCTCTTTAACCAGTCGGTCTTGCAGCGTGAGGTTGGCTCGCTCAACGCGGCCTTTGGCTTGGGAGCTGTTGGCACAGATGAGTTCTATCGCCAGTTCTTTCAACACGCGCCCGTATTGAGTTTGGCCAACTTGTTTGTGTTTCTCCTGATTCTCTCGAAAAATAGAGTGCTTGTCACTGTAAAATGCGATGGGCTTGCCGTGCTCATTGAGGTATTCACGCGTAGTCATCATGTAGTCAAACGCGGATTCTGTCTCACTGAATCTTAGGTTCATCAAGCGGCCAGTCGCATCATCAATGAACACCAGTAGGCAGCATTTGTCGCTGCGGCCCTCAAACCAGTCATGATGTGAGCCATCTATCTGAATCAATTCTCCAAGACAGTCTCGACGGTAACGAGGCTGATAGACTCTAGGTTTTCGTTGTGAGTGCGGGATCCAAAGATTGTCGGCAATCATCCATTGGCGAAGTGTCTCTAACGAGATAGCTAAATTATGATTTTCTATGATCTTTTCACGTGCAAATGTGGGCGAGAAATCAGAATAGTGTTTATGGATAGTCGAAAGAATCTCTTTGCGATATTCGTTAGAATAACGCCGATTACTGGGTTTACCTCTAGAAGCATGGGTTAAGCTAGCCGCACCATGTTCACGTAGTTTGTTCATTAACCTTTGAACTTGACGCTCACTTAACGAAAGTATCTCTGCCGCATCAGTACGACGCAAACGATGTTCACAGACGTCTTGAATAACTTTGAATCGACTAATTTCTTTTTCACTCATGGCAATCAACATCTCAGTAGTCCTTAGTAACCGAAGCTGGTACATGAAATGTAGTCAGCAACCAGTACTAAGGTGACATTTTAATCTAGCTCAAAAGTGACATTACTATCTGGGGCTTACACCTCCGCTGCGTATTATGTCTGATTATGTTTAATGGTGCATATATTATAAATTCAATGCAACCTCTTGTATTTAGAGGTTTTATCATTGAAGTATCGCGAAATGAGTAAGAATTACATTTTTCGAGAGTTAGAGTGCCAAATGACCAAGGAAGAGGTCGCTGAACTCTGTTTTAAATCTGTGAGAACTGTCACAGGTTGGGATGAGGGAAAACCGATACCACCTGAGTGTAAAAGGCTTATGCGTATGGCAAAAGGTAGAGAACTCAGCATTAGTGAGGACTGGGTACAGTTCAAAATGTTGTACGACCGAATGGAGCTGCCGACGGGCCAAGTAGTTAGGCCACAACAAATATTGGCAGGTATTGCATTGTTAGGAATTCAATCAGAGCTAGAAATTAAGACTTCAACACACTTACTTGGACTTGCTAGAGCGATAGCTAATATCAAGAAATAGGATTAGAAAAGTATGGTTTTATCAATGCTTATTCAAAGTCTAAAGCACATCAGTAAACAAGATGGCTAATTGCTGATAAGGTTACCTTGACTGGCGCGAAGCTCCATCCTGTTTAACATGAATTAGTCAGTCCTCCTTTTTGGTCATATCAAGGAGAAAGAAGCCGAACCTTTATCGAGAGGGTTCGGCTTTTTTACTCTGAGTGTATGGTTAAGAAATAAGCTTAACAATTCACTGGGTCTTTATGATACGGCAATATTTTTTTAAGTTTCTAGACTTAATTATTATAGGTTCTATGTCTTCTTTAACAGGCATCCAAATACTACGAACTTCTTTTTGATAAGCGTAATCATCTTCTTTTACTAACGAAGGATGAATTCCAGAGTCTTGATGATGCGGCAGCCTTCTAGATTGGTATTTGCATTTATGACTACCTTTATACTCAGCTTTGTGTTTCAAAGACTTACTAATACACTTAAAAAACTTTTCTGGTTGATCAATTGCAACACATGTGTCGTAACCAAAGTCGCGCATTGCTGATTCATCAAACTCGTAAGTAGTACAATAGATATACAGGTTGGAGCTGTTTTGAGGTTTTTCTAGGGTGACCCCAGAGATCTTAATTGAACCATTATCACCAAGGTTAAAAAATGATTTGGCAAATTCTGGTTGATTAGAGGCAGACCAAGTTTCGTTATCTACCTCCATGTAAGATGATTTTGTACCTTCTTTGTTGTCACCAATTTCTCGGCCATGCTTCTCTTCATCTCTAAATTCATACAAAGTACCAATTCGAAGTGAACCCTGTTCAAGAAGCAACTTGGCATGTTCTTTTTTCATATATTTGTAGAGTACAGGCATAAAGTCCTTAGTAGCTTATAACGTTAACTAAATCGCACAAAAACCTTGGCATACGCTTAATGAAGTAAAAAGGTATGAAGTTATCTGTCTAAGTTTTTTGTTTGCATCATTTCGTAATTTCACCCTTATTGTTTATTTCATCAGGGTTCGCTAAATACATTTTAACTAATTCCAAATTATTTAGTCCTTTGTTGCTAAGACCAATATCTGCTCGTATTGCTTTATGTAGATTGTTTACCGCAATGAAAATATTGCCTCCATCTTGCGAGACGCACTGAAATTCTAATTGCATTTTGATTACTTCTGGTGAGCCCCAAAGAATAATGTCAGATTTAAACTTAGCAAGGTAATCTACTAACTCTTGATGAGTTGGTGCTTCTGTAGAAACATTTTCGTTTGCTCCAGACATAATGGATTGAATTGTGTCTAGGTATTTTTCATATATCTCAACTTTTTTAGATCTATGAGCTTCTTCTCTATCGCGTAATTTTGTTTGATTTTGCGTAATAATAACTGCCGTTAATCCAACAAATATTGTCGCCATGGCACCCAGAATAGCAGCTGAAATTTTAGGGTCTGAATTGATTAGCGCGTCAATGAAAAAGCCAGCGGCAACCCATATGCCATAAATGATACCCGCAATAATGGCAAAACCTAAAATAGATAACCAAAACTCTTTTTTGAACATCATAAACCTCAAGTGAACGACTGTCTGTTGCGTGATTATACTAAAAATTTTTGTTCAATAACAATTGCTTATCTTTGTAGATACGACAAGCAACTCAAAAGGATGGGACTAAGTTGTGTTGTTCTTAACAAGTTACTAGCGCGCAAGCTTGCAACTAGAGCAGAGTGTGTGAACGCTGATAGCTAGGTCGAATTTACCCCCGTGATACAACACGGGGGTTGGCTTCCTCCCGCCGCGCTCGTCCTCCTCAGTCTTCGTCGTTCTCACTTGTTGTCCGTCAGCACTGGAAAGAGATCCTTTTCGACACTCAAATGATCTTAAAGAAAGCTAGTGAACACAAAAAAGCCTTACCGATGTGGCAAGGCCTTAAAGAGCGATTCTGGCAGGATGAGGGAGGGTGCTACTTAGATTGGCATTGGCAGTTAGAAACACTCGCCAGTTGAGACATACGGACTAATAACCTCTACGGTGTGGCTCGGTGCCTCGTTCGCGCTTCGCACTCTCTTATCCCTGCGGGGCTAGCTAAAACAAACTGACATCAGCTCGACTCACTTCTGGCAAAGCGGCTGCCGCAGCTGCGTAAGGCTTACATGTTATCAACTTCGACAGTTGGCCTCTGTTCAGTTTCAACAGGCAATCATCAATGTGGTCGACAGTGTAGTGGTCAACTGATATTGGCCACGTTCCTAGAGTTTAACCAGAACAATCGTTCTGATTCATTGGGAGTCAAACCACCGTTGTATTGGTGCGGGCGGAGTTGGCAATAATACCCAATAATGTATCGAGTAATTTCTTGTTGTGCCTCTGCAAAGCTCCGATAACCTACTGTAGGTATCCATTCCGTCTTCAAGCTTCTAAAGAAGCGTTCCATTGGTGCATTATCCCAGCAATTTCCTCGTCGAGATAAGCTTTGCTTGATCTGAAAGCGCCACAGTAATTGCCGATAACTTCGGCTTGTATAATGACTGCCTTGATCGCTGTGAAACATGACGCCCTGTGGTTTACCACGAGACTCATAAGCCATGGCAAGAGCCTTACGAGTTAATCGACTATCGGGCGATAATGACATTGCCCAACCAATCGTTTTTCTAGCGAACAGGTCTAAAACTACGGCTAAGTACATCCAACGATAGCCAGTCCAAACATAAGTAACGTCACCAACCCAAACTCTGTTTGGCTCCGTAACTGCAAACTGGCGGCCTAAGAGGTTTGGGATCTCAATATGTTCTTGTGATGCTTTACGATACCTGTGTTTTGGCACTTGGCAGCTCACTAGACCAAGGGCTTTCATGAACTTCGTTGCTCTGTAGCGACTCAGGTTAGTTCCCTGACTCGTTATTATGTCTGCAATGGTTCTCGCTCCCGCAGAACCGTTGCTTGCGGCATGTGCCTCGCTAACTAAACTACGGAGCTTTGCTGTTTCGGCATCAATTTCTACTGGACGTTTTCGCCAGTAGTTATAACTGCTTCGATGAACATTGAACACTTCACATAATATTTTTACGCTGTGGCTCTGCTTGAGTTTCTTGATTATCAAGAATTGTTCAGTGAGTCCGACATCAACAGAGCCGTGGCTTTTTTTAATATTTCATTATGCTCTTCAAGGCGAGCTAACTTCTTTTTTAATTCACGTATTTCAATTTGCTCAGGCGTCATCGGCGATGCTTTAGGTGCTTTCCCCTGACGTTCCTCTTTTAGTTGGCGAACCCACTTATCCATCGTGGACTTCCCAACATTCATAGCTTGAGCAGCCTCTGTCACAGAGTGGTTCTGATCTAGAACCAGTTGTGCCGCTTCTAATTTGAATTCAGCGCTAAATAGTCTTCTTGTACGTTTTGTCATAGTGTCACCTGTTAACTTATGAGGTGATGATATCACCTCTAACTAAGTGACCAAATTCAGCGTACCACTACACAGTAACGTTATAAGCCTTTAGGAAGTTTTCGTTTACATAATAAAGACCGTCTAGAGCTTCCACCTCGATGCTAATGTGTTGCTCGATAGCTCCTCTCTTGATGGCGAAATTAATCCCCGTTACATACGCTTTCTTAATTCCTTCAAAAGGAAGAACCTCAGCTATAGGAACATGAGAAAGGCTATCTTTGTCAGTGCCTTTACTGCTATCCCCACTAGAACGTACATCCCCAGAAGCTTCACTATTTTCACTAGGTAGTGTTTCACTTTGCTTAGGAACGGCAGTTGAAGACGTTGTTTGTCCCGCTTCCTCCACCGTCTCAGTAGTTTCAAAATAACGATTGGATAAGTCATAGATTATGTACCCCAAACAGAAGATGGATAAAAGGAAAACCAAAATAGCTTTAGGGTTACGAAAAAGCGTATTCATGGCTAATTGTTGTTTCGCGCTGCCTGTACCCGTAGATTTGTAGAGTAGGAAAGAGTCTAGAGGGATTTTTTGGTTGGTTAAGTTAACGTCTTTCTTTTTGGGAATGACAGGAGTCGATACCGATTTGTCATGCTTCAAGATATAAGGATTTCGTTTCGTCCAGAAAAACTGATCGCGTCCCTTGTGGAAGAAGTTCTGATTCGCACAGGCTTTAATGCCAGAATCAATTTGCTTCCAATCTGGTGAAAGCAACTCGATGTCCCAATCATATTTTCTATGTCTCATGAACCCCTCATTGAAGCTATGAGGATAGATAATTCTGCCTTCTGAATCGTACTCAGCAATCCCTCTATCATCTATTTCAGAATCTTGTAATTCGTCCATGTTCGCAGGGGTGTAACGAGAATTGAAAAAGCGTTCGTAATCTTTAGGTAGTAAACCGTCACGAGGTGATTGAGTGATGAAGTCAGATAGCGGTTTGTATTTCACTTTGCGAATATCAAAGCCGACGTTTTTAGAGAATATATCTTGGCACTCATCAATAACGATAAGCGCACCAATAGGGCACCAACAGAAGAAATGCGTCCAAAGGTGAACGCCAGATTCATCCCTAGAGCTAATACGAAAGAGTTTAGCGGTGCTAGGGAATTGGATATTAAATCGCTCTTCAATGACGGTTAAAGGCTGCATACCCTCGATGTTAGTCACAACCGTTCTACCTGCTTTCAAAGCTTGGTAGATAGAAAAGTAAGCCGTGTATGCAGACTTGTAAGAGCCGTTAGCGCCTGTTCTTATGGTAATCGCCATTATCTAGATAACCTCATCACTAAAGCGGTAGTGAAGAAGTTAGCCCAGACTGCAAGGCCTTGAGGGACGCCAAACTTAAACGCATAAAACCTCAGCTCATCAGGTAAAGCATTAAAAGCTTTGGACAGAATGTCGTTAAAGCCGATCTCTTTTAAGAGAATTTGAGCCGAGTTGTAAGAGAGTTTAATGAACTCCAATTCCGCTTTTAACTTCATCTTAATCATGAAAATCTGGATGTATGAAAAGAGGTCTAACGTCATTTGGGGTATAGCTTTAAAGAAGTCAGTAATAAATGCCATCTGTAAGCTAATCCAATCAATAAAAGAGTAGATGTAATCCATAACTAATCCTTACCTAACATTCTGATGCCAGACAAAACAAACAAGAACATCACAACAGCTGAAATGATCGTGGCGTTCTCCAATAGAGCAGAGAGCACACCTGATTTGAAAGAGCGTTCTGCATGGTTAACATTGAGATTTAATGAGTGCTCTTTATAGGTGCCGTTATTGAAAGAGCTGGTATCGATAGAGAATAACGCTTTGAACTTTTCAAATTCATCGGTCATTTCTTGTTTGATTTCTGTGACTTCATTTTGAACTTCAGCTATTTGGTTTTGAGTGACAATGAAACCCTCACCATTAAAGCCATAGTTAGGTTCAACAAAGTTATTGTTGTTAGTGACACCATTGATGAGGTCAGTCAGCTTACTTTCGACACCGGACATATCAGAGCCGTCTATACCGTCTATTTGAGAAGATAGGGTGCCTAGTTGTGTATTCAAAGAATCCAGTTTTCCATCAACAACCGTGACCTGGTCTGAAAGGCCTGACACGTTAGTTGTCATCTCTTTTTGGGATGACTCCATGCGTTTGAGTATCTTTTGGTTGGCACTGGCCTTAGCTGCGTTTCTTAATCGGTTCGAGTCGGTTTCTGAAAGCGAAAGCTCATCAAGGTCAACGTCGACTTCTAAGTTATCGAGTTTGTATTGAACGTCTAATAGCAACTGTTTGGCTTGTACGTGTCGATAATCCAAAGCATAGGTTTGATTTAGTATGTTTTGCTCAACCTCAGATAGCGCTTTGTCCATTTCTACAAATTTGTATGAAAGGTTAGCGCCCATGTTGCTGATGCGATTGGGTATCTCATTGATGTTGCCCGTTCTTTCGATGAAGTTACGGTGAAGGTGGGAGATGTCTTGTCGAATGCTTTGATGACCGTTAATGATCGTTTCGTTGAGGCCGCCATTATAAGTATCAAGCGCTTCATTAAACTGCTTACGAGTGATACCCGTTCGTACCAATTTATCGATTACACCAACCAAATCATTTTGGTTTTTGGACAATTCTCTGACTGAATCCGACCACGCCTTAGTGTTCATACAATCCAAACCACCAACACAGTTGTAGTTCTTGATCTCTTTTAATTCGACTAACTTGTCATAGTCGGATTGAATTCGGTCGGGGATACCATCTGCGTCAGTATCGGCAACCACATTGTCATTACTCTCTGGATTCGCATCGGAATGGTTAGGGATTCCGTCACCATCCCAATCTTCCTCACTGTCGAGAATGCCATTCATATTAATGTCACCCTCCCAAGGGAAAGGCTTGGCTGAGTCACCTGAAAAGCTATCACCACTAGAACATTTTTCACCCGTAAAAGTAAAAGAATTACTCCACATACGTTTGGTCGGGTCAACGCTTATCGATACAGAGCTTCCACGAAGAACACAAGCTGAACCATATTGGCCAATACACGCAGAGGTTGGGCTTTCGCCCCATATGTAAGCATCATAGGTATAGGTTCGTGATTGAGATTTCAATACGGTGCAAACCGAAGTACAAACGCCACCATCATCAACTTCCCCCAAAGGGCAGCTAATGGCATGAGCGTAACTACTTAAAGACGCGAACAGTACCAAGAGCGTGTATCGTATTATTCTCATATTCAAAGCCTAGATATAAAAAAGCCCCCAAACTAGGAGGCATTGATACCCGTATATACGCCATATACGAATGACATAGCCATAACCACCCCAAACAGGACGGTTACGACTTGAGAGACAATGTCTCCCATTAGTTCCCCATAGAGTTCATGATAGCGCGAAGACCAAAGCCAATCGCAGCAAGACCGATAAGACCAACCACAACCAAACCATAGTTCGATTGACCTGTCGTTACAGCTTCGTTGATAGCGGTTGTAATTGCAGTGTTATCAGCAAATGAAGAAGCAGAAACAAATGCAGTAGAACCTAGAACCAATAGACGTTTTTTCATGATATTTCCTTTTTTAAGAGTGTGTTACTAAAAGTTGACCCTTAGCCTTTGCCAAGAGTTTTTAAGATTCGTCCTAGCACATGGCCAGAAACGAAAGATAATAAAATCCAACCTGAAACCGCGGTGTAGAGTTCACTGTCGATGTTCAAAGATTGAGACGCAGAGACTAAATTGTTGTATTCAGAATCTGTGAGCATTACGAGCTGACAATCAAAGTCGGTTGACGTTCTTAAGTAACCTTGCTGAGTGGTCGTAATGCAGTTCATTGTTAAGCCTTACTTGAAGCACTTTTTTGACGATTGAGAGAGCCAATTTCAGACAAAAGAAAGTCTCTTTTAACCTCTAAATCACGGATAGTTCTCGTCAGAAGCAAGCGGTCAATCCAATCAATTACAAACGAGCAAACACGACCAAATAGTGAGAACACGACCATGGTAATAATTAGAGCTTCAATCAGAGTATCCAAATCATCGCCAGTTAATTGATAAACGACCGTTTCCATAATTAAGCCTTGTTAGCTTTCATAAAGTTATCGAAGTGCTTTTTAATTTCTTCATCGACAGGGACAAGCTTGTTCACCAAGATATCTAGAGGATCATTTGGGTTAGCACCAAAGCTCAGTTCGTATTCACGGTTAGCAACAAAAGCGCGCGTTTGGATAAGCTGACGAGCGTAGGCCACATCAATTTTCAGCGCTTGCTTGTTGTAAGGGATGTCAGTTGAGAAACCGATACCAGTTTGTTGAAACTTCTCGTTATCGACTTCTTCAACAGCACGTAGGACAGACAGCTCCGCGAACTCCATATTAGATTTCGGGAAACGCTTGATAGAGATACCAGTTATTGTAGGCATATTCTTGACTCCAAAATTTCGATTTTCTGTTTAGTGTATTCGTCAGGAATGCCTAACGAGGTTTCAAAGTTGGCGCGCCTATGGTGCGTAGGAATGAGCATTCCGAATGCTTCACCCAAGTCACCCTCAGTCATTGCCACAACTTCAGAAAGTGCTTTACCACATTGGCGACGAACCCAAGCAATACGAGCAAAGAACTCAAGACCGGCCTTCTTTTTGTTAAGCTCAATCTTCATAGGTTCAGCAGGGTCGATACTGGCCGAGAAGTCACACAGACCAGCAAAGGCCGAAGCAGGCGAGGCGAGTAGTGCCAAATCACACTTCTTCAATTCCACTTCATTGCGGTACCAAATCACTTCAGGATCAGCGATGTTTTGCTCAAACTTCTTGTTGTACACACGCCAGTAAATTGCAGAGGTACGAGAGCCAACAAGGACAGCTTCCTCTGATAATTCACCGGATTGTGAAACGCGCTTATGAGGAACCATTGTCGGACCACGGCCACGAGAAGCAGTGCGAAATGCTCCCTCATAAAAACATTTCTCAGCATACTTACAGTCAAAGATTCCGGTGTAGTCATCCACGCAGAGATCCAAACGGGCTAGGCGAGTGATACCCAAAAGTGACAACCACCAGTGCACTTTTTTGTGTGTGGTGAAGTCGAACAACTTAGCGCAACCTGTACCATTGATTTGCACGTATACCGTATCGTTATTACCGCCAATACCGACTAAGCCACATTCAACTGTTCCCGTAGAATCGTAAATGACCATCGAATCTTCATAGCCATGTAAGCCACGGCCACGCATAGGTGACAGACGAAAGTTAAAGACTTTAAACATGAACTCATCAAACCTATCGCCTAAAACCTTACGACACTTGTTACGGTGTAACTCGATTGATTTCTCTATCGCTTCTGGTGAGTTAAAGCGACCTTTAACGCTTTGCTTTTTAAACTCAGGAAACTGCATGTTGATAAAGTCTTGTTCGTTCGAGTTATCCAAGTGTCTAAGCGAACCGTACGAAAACGAAAAGGCTAGGTGATCCACTTGAACCGGACGAATTTCATCATGGAACTTATGAGGCTTTTTAGATGGCATGGAACACACCCTTAACCAAAAGCTCTTGGTAGTTCTCATCGGTGATTTCAACAATCTGAAATGACACCATTCCATAGTGAGCTTCCATGAACTGGAAGAACTCACGCGGAGACTTAAAGAAATTATGACCCCAAGGAAAATAGGCGTTGATGCCATGATTGGGTTCGTTGTCGAAGTAGATAGAATCCATGATTAATCGCTCACAACATAAGAGACTTGAGCTAAAGGCCAAGAGTCTTTGAGATGTTCAACAATGCTGTGTGCGTCAGACGCGGAAAGGAACTTACTGTGAAAGTGTTGAGCTGTAGTGATCACAAAAGGTTTACCGCTAGCTGTGGTACCAAAGCCTGCAAAGTAACGAGGTAGACACCCAGAAACTAATAGAACATTAACCATAACAACCACCTTGACTGATTATTGAGAATTGGGATTGACCGTCTAAGTTGAGCTATAAGCGTCAAGGGCGAACAGCCCAAACCTAGACAGTCAAAGTATTGAAACAAGGAAGCTTGTTTCTCTGAGGAAGATTATAGGCACGAAAAGTTGTGCCTGTTAAGCACGGAAAATCATGCCTAATCAGCTAGAATGTAGCTAAAGGGAGAATGTCTTATGTATCAAAATGAACTGTTAGATGCCTACAAAAAGGCGCAAAACTACGTACAAGATAAGCAGATTGCACATGATTTGAATCTACCAAGACAGCGGATTGGTGAAATGCGAAAAGGAACTCGCTATATATCTGATTCAGAAGCAGTTTTTCTTGCAGAAAGCGCAGGAATTGATCCAGAGATGGCTTTGCTTGGTTGTCACGTTGACCGCAACGAAAATCCAGAGATTAAACAGATGTGGGAACACATAGCAAAAAAGTGCAACGGGCTAGGATTAAAAGCGATTTCAATGACTTGCGCGGGATTAGCACTGATGGCAGCCACCCCAAATAAAGCACTAGCCAACTGCGTATTATGTGCGTTATGTTAAATTGGTTTTGGAGATTGTAAGGCAGGTATCTTTATGTGATGCCCTGCCTTTATATTGTGTCGATAGTCTCTAATTTATACTGTGTATTTAACCATATTGGCTATTTACCATAAAATACCTAATAACCAGTGATAATAATCTTCGATTTTAACCCTGGTATTAGTTAGAGATTAACCGCCAGCAAACTTAACTTTGTAGCCTTTCTTTTCAAGGTGCGCTTTGATCTTGTCACGAGCATCTCCTTGAATTTCGATGTTACCATCTTTTACTGAGCCGCCGCAGCCGCACACTTTTTTGAGTTCTGCTGCCATTAGTTTTAATGGTGCGTCATCTAGGTCTAAGCCAGTTACGACAGAAACGCCTTTGCCTTTACGGCCTTTGGTTTCTTTTTGGATTCGAACGATACTATCGCCTTTAGGACGTTGGACTTTCTCTTCTTCAGGTTTAATACGACCTGTTTCTGTTGAATATACTAGGCTCATAAATTACTTCTTTTGTTGCTCTGCTTTTTGTTTTGCGAGTAAGTAAGCTTCTATATGACGCTGGATTGCAATCTTGCCGCCTTTGATTAAGCGACCGTTAAACATGCAATACCACGCATTAGGCTCACCAGTGTCATTCTTGATTTGGTAGCCGTTGAAGTTTTCAGTCGAGCCACCAGTTCCTCTCGACTTATTTAATGACGTGAATTCTTTTGGATCAATAATAGACGCGGTTTCAATCCACCAATCAATACTCTTTTTTACGGCAGCTAGGTTGCCCTGAATAACGTTGTTTTTTAATTTAGCACGCCAAACTGTGTTATTAGCATCTATCGATTGAAGATGGACGCTTCGGTAAATTGAATTAGCCATATCTATTAATCATCTTTTTGTTTTCACTACATTAATCATAAGTATACTTATAATGATATCAAGCATAATATGGTAAAAAAACCTGTTGAGGTACGGTAATTTGAGAAAAAAAGTCCCTATTTTAACCGACTCTGTGATAATTAATTCATTTGTTGAAAAATTAAACAGGCACGCGACAATTGAAATTATAGATGAATTGACGGGATTTCAATACTCTCACAATTCACTGTTGGGTATCTATAGTGATTGGAATCGCTATCATGCGTTCTGTACCAAACATCGTATTAACACACTTCCCGCTTCTATAACCGCTGTGCGTCGATTTCTTGAGACGGAGTCCAACGATAGAAAATACGCATCCTTGAAACGTTACACTGCAACGCTTAGTATGTTACATACTGTGTTGAGCTTTGCTAACCCGATCAAGCATAGGCAAGTTCGCTTTACCCTGCTCCACTTACAATCTCAAATGGCCGGTGACGCCAAACAAACCAATGCTATGACATCTGTGCATCTCACTGATTTAAATACGTTACTCTCCCATGATAAAGCAAACTTGAAAGAGATCAGAGACATCGCTATTTATAACGTTATGTTCGAGTGTGCTTTAAAGCGCTCAGAACTTAAGGCGTTGTCGATGACCGATGTTGAGTACGTTGAAGATCATTACCAAGTAACAGTCAAAGATTCAGCTTATCAGTTATCACAAATAGCCAGTGTTGCACTTCAACGTTGGCTTTCGTTTACTGGACCACAAGACGATTTGCCTGTGTTTCGTGCGATAGACAAGCATGAGAATATTGGTTTACAGCCTTTAGATGATTCGTCCATATACCGAATATTGAGAAGAGCAAGCGACTTACTTCAACTTCCAGAAAACCACCATTTCTCTGGAAATTCGATTCGTGTTGGTGCCGCACAAGAGTTGTCGAAACAAGGTCTTAAGGTTAGAGAGATTCAGGACTTTGGTCGCTGGCTTAGCCCTGCCATGCCAGCCCAATATGTGGGTTTCACGGGAACGGCTGAGAGTGAGAAGATGAAGTTTAAGGCGCTAATACCTTGGCAATAAACGGTTCGTAATTACTTGGATATTGTTACTTGGATATAAGTTGTGGCTAAATGATAGATTCGTAAAAAACGGCTAGCTTTAAAAACAAAAAGTGCCTTGGCGAAAGCTTAAGGCACTTTTGGGTTCAGCTCTAAGTGAACGAAAACGAGTTAGAAACCTAAGAAAGGCTTGTTCTCACGCAGTTCTCTAAGAACTGGCTGAATTTGTGGCCGTCATGCTCAACCATTTTAGGGAACATGGAGATTGGCGTCATACCTGGGAAGGTGTTGACTTCGTTCAGATAGATTTCGTTGTCTTGCGTTAAGAAGAAGTCGATACGAGATAAATGGCGGAGCTTCATCTGTGTAAACACTTTTCGAGCGCTTTCTGCAATCAGTTCACGCTGCTCATCAGTGAGGTTGCTTGCTTCAACCTCAGTGATCGAGTGACTGTCTGCACTGTACTTCTCTTCGTAAGAGTAAAATGCGCCGTTCGGTGCAATCACCTCGCCCGGTTTGCTGATATGTAGCTCGCCATCGATTTCATAAGCAGCAACTTCTAGCTCTCTAGGCACCACTGATTTCTCAACCAATACTTGGTCCGAGAAAGTGAACGCCTTGTTGATAGCCTCGCTCAAATCTTCTACTTGGTTAACTTGGTAACAACCCACAGAAGAACCTTGACGAGCCGCTTTCACGAACACTTTACCCCACTTTTCAAATGCTTGAGTTGCTTGTGAGTGAGCTTGATCATTGTTGTCTGATAAGAACAGGTACGGCGTGTTTGGAATGCCAAGTGCGTCGTACCAAAGCTTTGAAGTGATTTTGTTAAAGCTGTTGTTACTCGCTTCTGAACCACAACCTAAGTACGGGATTTTCGCCATTTCGAACAGTGATTGAATATCACCTGTTTCACCTGGGAAACCGTGGATGCAAGGAACGATAAAATCGACTTTAGATTCTAAATTGTCACCGCGCAGGGTTTGATCGTTAATATCAAGATAAACCAATTCACCTGAATCAAGACACCAGCCTTCGTTTTTAATTTCAACTCTCACAACGTTGAAATCTGCAACGCTATTGAGTTGTTCGAAAAGGTAATTGGCTGAAACTAAAGACACTTCATGCTCTGAAGATCCACCGCCGCAAAGTAGAAGTATGTTTGTGGTGTTCATGGGTAAATTCGGTCCTTGAAACTAGGAATACTGACTTCAATGATAAACAAAAGTCGAGATAGGTACAGTGTTTTGATTGTTAAAATTGCGTTCGAAAGATCGAGCGATTAACTATTAAACAAAACAGCGAGTCTTAAAACAAAAGAAGGAGCATTTGCCCCTTCTTTATGAATCAAAACTTAGTTCAACTTGTTAAGCGTAGGGTATTCAGAGTTCTTGATGTCATCAATGCTCTTAACGAACGGCTTCAAGTTTTGGAAAGTGTTCGGCAGTGTTGAGATTGCCTTTTTAGCTTCTAAGCGCGTTGCGTAGTCACCGTAAAGTACGGTGAACCATTTGGTACCGTTAACCATTTTGTAGTTTTCCCAAACTGGTTGAGAAGTCGTAGGTAGCATTTTCACGAAAGAATCGACTTTACTTTGGCTGCCAACAGCAACAACTTGAACGGTGTAACCAAAGCGCTGATTCATGTCTTGCTGTTTCTTGGTTGAGCCTGTCACTACTGCAACTGGCTTCGCTTGAGTCGTTTGAGTGACTTTCTGTTCAACAGGTTCAGTTCTGATCACGTTGACAACGTTTTCTTCAACAACGCCTGTTTGCTCAGATTGAGATACAACTGGAGCTTCAACTTTGGCCGTTTTGTATTCTTCTTGATAACTATCTGAAGTGACATTGGTAACGTAGTCGTCAGATACACATGCAGCCAAGAGCAGTGGCAAAGTCACAATTGCAAATTTTTTCATGGAAAGCTCTATATCCTTAATAATAATTACTATAAATCATGCCGATACGTCGGTTTAGAATCAAGTTAACTTTGAGATTATACACCATTAGTGGGTGACCTATTTCACAAACTTTATGCAGTGTCTGCTTATTCATCTTAATTCGGTGAATTTGCCATCAACCCGTGAGTGCAAAGTAAGTTACGATGAACTTACGTGCATTGCTAGGATATGTCTATGAATCATCTTGATCCCCTACTTAAACCCCGTTCAATCGCTGTTGTTGGTGCTTCTCAAAGAGAAACGCGTGCAGGGTATATCGTCATGAACAATTTGTTGCACGGGGATTTTAAAGGTGCAGTGATGCCAGTTACGCCAAAATATGACTCGGTGGCAGGCGTACTCTCTTATAAAAATATTTTGTCACTACCGATTGTTCCTGACCTTGCCATTTTATGTACCAATGCGACCCGTAATGTCGCCATTTTTGAAGAACTAGCCGAGAAAGGTATAGCCTCTGTCATTGTGCTTTCTTCCGACATGCAGCAAGAAAGCGATAATGGTGAGACGTATGATGAACGATGCCTAGCGATTGCCAAAAAACACAACATTCGAGTGTTAGGTTCCAATAGTTTGGGAGTGATTGTCCCTTGGTTAAATTTAAACGCCTCATTCTCTCCTGTGACAGCATTACCCGGTAAAATCGCCTTTGTTTCTCAGTCTGCAGCTGTGTGTACCACGATTCTCGATTGGGCTAATGACAAAGAGATCGGTTTTTCGGCGTTTATCTCTATAGGTAATGGCAGTGACATCGAATTCTCGGAGTTATTGGATTATCTGAGTACCGATTCTCACACCGAAGCGATATTACTTTATGTAGACAGCATTACTGATGCGAGGCGCTTTATTTCTGCAGCGCGTGCGGCATCGCGCAACAGACGAATTCTAGTGCTAAAAGGCGGACGAACAGCGAAAGGGCGAGCGGCCGCAATGGCACACACCGGTGGTGCCGATACTTTAGATATTATCTACGATTCCGCGATTCGCCGTAGTGGCATGTTGCGAGTTAAGAACTTACATGAATTGTTTGCTGCGGTAGAGACACTGACTCATTCAGTACCATTGCGTGGTGAGCGTTTGGCTATTGTTACCAACGGTGGCGGCCCTGCGATTATGGCCGTGGATACGCTATTTGACCGCGGTGGCAAGCTCGCAGAGTTTTCACAAGAGACTCTTGATAAGTTGAACAAGGTGTTGCCATCTAGTTGGTCTCACAGCAATCCTATCGATATTGTTGGTGATGCTGGTGATCAGCGTTATATCGATACCATAAACATCTTACTCGATGGCGATGAAGCGGATGCGATTCTTATCATGCATAGCCCTTCTGCGATTGCACATTCCGCTAGAACGGCTGAACGAATTATTGAAGCGATTAAGAAGCACCCTCGCCACAAGCGCTTTAACATCCTGACGAATTGGTCTGGTGAGTTAACAGCTAGGCCAGCGCGAAAGCTGTTTACCGAAGCGGGTTTCCCGACCTATCGAACGCCTGAAAGCTCAGTGGTCGCATTCATGCACTTGGTCGAATACAGACGTAATCAACGTCAGTTAATGGAAACGCCGACTACCGCTGAAAAAGTACACATTGAAGATCTAGCAGATGCGAAAAGTTGGATAAAACGACAACTACTGGATAAAGATACAGTTAGCCTTGATACTCACCAAAATAGCCAGTTTTTCAAGAGCTTCAACCTCGATGTGTTGCCAACTTGGATCGCTTCTGATCCAAGTGAAGCGGTACACATTGCAGAAACAATTGGTTATCCGGTTGCCGTAAAACTTCGTTCGCCAGACATTGCACACAAGTCAGACGTTCAAGGTGTGATGCTCAATTTACGAAACAGCAGTGAAGTTGCCAATGCTGCTCAGGCAATTCTCGATCGTTCTCAACTATCCTTCCCTACAGCTCACATCCACGGCTTGTTAATTCAAGGTATGGCCAAGATCGCGGGTGGCCAAGAGCTACGAGTCAAAGTAACAACCGATGAAACCTTTGGCCCAATCATTTTACTTGGACAAGGTGGTTCGGAGTGGGATGAATCGATTGATGCGGCCGCTGCTTTCCCACCGCTCAACATGACACTGGCGCGCTACTTGATTATTCGAGCGATAAAAAGTGGCAAGATTCGCCTACAAAAGCTCCCTAACCCGATTGATATAGAGGGCCTTTCTGAATTATTGGTTCGTATATCGCAGATGGTCGTTGATTGCCCTGAAATACATGATTTAGATATCCATCCAGTACTGGCCAACGGAGACAAGTTCACGATCTTAGATGCCGATATCATATTGAAAGCCTACGAAGGAGACCCGCAAGAAAGGTTGGCCATTCGCCCTTACCCAGTCGAGCTTGAAGAACGTATCCAGCTAAAAGATGGAACCGAAGTGTTGTTACGCCCTATTCTGCCCGAAGATGAACCGCTCCATGCTGACTTTATTAATCGCGTATCTAAAGAGGATCTTTATAAACGTTTCTTTAGTGATGTCGGTGAGTTCAATCATGAAGCGTTGGCTAATTTTACTCAGATTGATTTCGATAGAGAGATCGCCTTTGTTGTGGTGCGTGAAGAACAAGGGGTTCCTGCAATCATCGGTGTATCGAGAGCGCTGATTAACCCAGAGAACACCGATGCCGAGTTTGCGATTCTGATACGTTCCGATCTGAAAGGTGTCGGCTTAGGTCGTATTCTGATGACGAAAGTTATCGATTACTGCCGAGCAAAGCAGACTAAACAGATGTCGGGTATGACGATGCCAACCAATAGAGGGATGCTGACACTAGCTCAAAAGCTCGGTTTTAAGCTAGATATCAGTTTTGAAGACGGTACTGCAGATATGGTGTTACCGTTACTTTAACGCCCATGTCTTTTTAAGATGTTGGATACACCAAGACTTGGCGTCGCCCATTTTGTTACGTCGCCAAGCCATGACGATATCGATCGGCTGTGGTTCTGTACCCGAAATCTGCTGTAGTACGCCAGATTCAATCAGCGGCTTAGCAATACTACTCGGCAAGGTGCCAATCCCTAATCCACTTGTCAGAGCTTCAACCTTTGCAGGGAAACTTGTCACGGTTAAACGAGGTTGCTTCTCTAGAATGTTGCGACTTAAAGCGGGTTGATCGCGTGCAGTATCTGCGATTGCAATTACCCTGTAACTTTCTCTAGCCTTTTGGTCAAACTCGCCAGAACGCTTGTGAACGTAGTGGTTTGATGCCGCGACCCATACCATTTCCATCTTGCCGATTACGTCACTTTTCATATCGTTTGGGATGGTGTCGAGTTTCGGGCAAACAAGCAGGTCAGCACGACCATCTGTGAGTGATTCCCAGCATCCAGCTAAGATCTCTTCTTGTAAGCGAACGCGTGTTTTGCTGATTTTCCCTAGTTCATCGACTAACGAGAAGAAATTAGCAATCGGAATAATGCCATCGAAAGCAATGGTTAAATCCAACTCCCAACCGTTAGCAAGAATACTCGCATCGTTAACGAGTTGTTCAGTGGCACCCAGAATGATCCTACCTTGTTCTAATATTAACTGCCCCGCTTCAGTGAAATTGGCGCGGTGTCCTGAGCGATCAAAAATCATGATATCTAAGTCTTGTTCTAACTTTTGGATTTGATAACTCAATGAAGAAGGTGCTCGGTCCAGTTCATTCGCTGCAGCTGCGAAACTCCCACGACGATCAATGGCATCTAATATGTGTAATGCTTCAAGTGTTATTGGACTATGCATGGCTTTCCTACTTTATAAATGAGACTTGAATCACAAAAACAGAAGTATTCAGGTTATGAATGGAACTGTAAAAATCTTTTTAATACAGTCATTTAAGAGTGTTAATTATGAACTAGTTGATAAGATTGAAAATTATTTAAATGCAAATAATAGTAATTATCATTTAGATCCAATATTATCTTTCGCAAATCAAGATAATACTATGGAATTAAGGTAACTATCAGATGTATAAGCAATCCCTACTCTCTGCTTCAATCGTTTTAGCGCTTTCATCAACATCAGCCTTTGCTCAAGATTATGCCCTATTTGACGAGGTTGTTGTATCTTCGACTCGTACTAATCAAACACTTATCGATACAGCAGCTTCTGTTACCGTCATCTCGGATAAGCAAATTGAAGAGAATATGGCGAAAGATGTGAATGAAATCTTCGAATACACTCCAGGTGTAACGATGAACTTAAGCTCTCGCCAAGGTGCACAAACCATCAACATTCGTGGCATGGAAGGTAAACGCGTCAAGATCTTAGTAGATGGCTCGTCGCAACCAGGTTCATTTGATGGTGGCCCTTATGCATTTATTAACTCTAGCGGTATTTCAATCGATCCCGACATGTTAAAAAGCGTTGAAATCATCAAAGGCGCTGCTTCAAGTTTACACGGAAGTGACGCTATCGGTGGTGTTGTTGCTTTCGAAACTAAAGACCCATCTGACTTCTTGAAAGATGGCGAAAACTTCGGTGGACAAGCGAAACTGTCTTACTCTTCAGAAGATAACTCTTTCAGTGAGCATGTTGCATTAGCTAATCGATTTGGTGACCTTGAAACATTGGTTGCCTACACGCGCCGTGACGGTGAAGAGCTTCAAAACTTCCGCGACTCGAACAACTTAGAAAATTACGCGGTAGAAGATCAAGACACATCAGCAGATAACCTATTGGTAAAACTGCAATATCAATTGAATGAAAGCCATCGTATCGAGTTTTTAGCTGAGCTAATCAAAGATACTTCAGACTCTGACATCTATCACTCAAGTTACGATAGCTATACTGGTGCTGATAACACAACACAAAATCGATTCGCTATTAAGCACATTTGGTTCGCAGATGGCGCTATCGCTGACACAGTGACGAGCAAAGTGTCATACATTTCTAAAGAAGAAAATGGTGTGACGAAGCGCTTTAAGCCAGCGGGTCCAGGTATGCCACCTTGGGTGCCAGCCAACAACGATAACTTGCAAACCAAAGATTATGAATACACAGAAGATAAGCTTGAGATCGAAACGCAGTTAGATAAAGAGATTAACAACCATTACCTAGTTTACGGTGCGACATATACACATAGTGACATTAGCAATACAAACATGGAGTACAACTCTGATCCTGCTACTGATGACCAGCTTTATGTATACACTCCTGATGCTAAAGAGCAGAAATTTGGTCTGTTTGTACAAGACGAAATTAGCCTAATGAACGACAAACTTGTTGTTACTCCAGGTGTTCGTTTCGATCACTTCTCTACAGACCCTGGTAAAAATACAGGTGAGTCACTTACGGACTTCTCTGATTCTGCGGTAACTGGACGCTTAGGCTCAACATACAAACTTACTGATACAGGCACCATTTTTGGCCAAATTAGCCAAGGCTTTAGAGCCCCTTCTTTCGATGAACTGTACTACACGTATGACAACCCAGGACATGGTTACGTAAACGATCCAAACCCAGATCTTAAGTCAGAAACCAGTATTTCTTATGAGCTAGGTTACCGTCATAATACACAGGCTTCATCGTCTGAAATTGCGGCTTACTACAGTGATTACGATGACTTCATCGAAACAGTGGTAACGAAAAAAGTTGGCGGAACTACACACTACTCTAACGTTAACTTAGATTCGGCAACAATTAAGGGTGTTGAATTCTCTAACACGTTACTATGGGATGTTTTGGTAGGTGCACCTAAGGGGATTTCAACTCACTTCGTTGCTTCATATACAGAAGGTGAAGACGGAAACGGTAATGCACTGAATAGTGTTAACCCTTGGAATGCTGTATTAGGTCTTAACTATGATGCTCCAAACCAAAACTGGGGTACTAGCCTTAAGTTAAACTACACGGCTAACAAGTCTGGTTCAGACATCAATTTCGATGACGAAAGCGGCGGCAACGCTGGTCAAGCTGAGCTTCCAAGCGCTACGGTTGTTGACCTGACAGCTTACTACAAGCCAATGAAGGATCTTACTATCCGTGGTGGCGTATTCAACTTAACTAACGAAGAGTACTACCGTTGGAACGACATTCGTGGCGATGATGAGCTTTACAAAGAGAACTCTCAAGCGGAAAGAAACTACGGCATTTCAGCTAAATACGAATTCTAATTTGTTAGAAAGCTGAACCATAGAAACGTATACAGCAGATACTAAAAAGCCAGCTAAATGCTGGCTTTTATTATTTCACTAAAAATTGTATCAAAAAGGGATAAAGTGAAATTACTTCTCTGCCATTTCTTTCTTAACCATTACTGCTGCAGCAATGATGAAAGTGATGATTAGGCCTAGTTCCATGATTAACTCCAAAGAAAATTAACATTAAACATATAATTCGCGTGCATGATAACACAACAGATACAGAATGATACTTTTTAACCACTAATTTACTTTTTATTCGATTTAGATCAAAAAAGATGCCCTAATGCATCTTTTTGTAAGTTAACTATTCATGAAACAACTAGATCAACCAGGGAAACCATCAGGATTGGTTGACTGCCAGCGCCATGTATCTTCAGTCATTTCAGTCAGTGTACGTGTAGCATTCCAGCCGAGTTCTTTCTGAGCTTTAGCAGGATCTGCCCAACATTCAGCGATGTCACCAGGACGACGCTCCACAAGCTTGTAAGGGATATCTTTACCGCTCGCTTTCTCAAACGCTTTAACCATGTCCAATACACTTGAACCGTTACCCGTACCAAGGTTGTAGATATGAAGACCGTCTTTGCGCCCTACTTTCTCAAGCGCTGCAATGTGACCATCAGATAGATCCATTACGTGGATGTAATCGCGAACGCCAGTTCCGTCTTTTGTTGGATAATCGCTACCAAACACAGATAGAAACTCACGGCGGCCAACAGCGACTTGAGATACAAATGGCATTAGGTTATTTGGAATACCTTGTGGATCCTCACCTAGCTCACCACTTGGGTGTGAACCTACTGGGTTAAAGTAACGCAGCAGTGTAATGCTCCAATCCGGATTGGCTTTTTGGAAATCGGTTAAGCACTCTTCAACCATTAATTTACTACGACCATATGGGTTGGTAGCGCTTGTTGGAAAGTCTTCAGTAATTGGAACACTTGCTGGATCGCCGTAGACTGTCGCTGAAGAGCTGAATACCAAGGTTTTTACACCCGCATCACGCATTGCATCAACAAGAACTAACGTGCCGTTTACGTTGTTATCGTAGTATTCAAGAGGCTTTTCCACAGACTCTCCGACGGCTTTTAGACCCGCAAAATGGATAACCGCTTCGATGTTGTGTTGCTTCATTGTTTCAGTCAAAAGCGCTTTATCACGAACGTCACCTTCAATGAAGTTGGGACGAACGCCCGATACTTTTTCGATACGTTCTAAAACGCTTGGTTTGCTGTTGTACAAGCTATCAAAAAGTACAGGCGTCATACCTGCGTTGATCATCTGGATACTTGTATGGCTACCAATGTAACCCATGCCACCTGTAACTAAAACATTCATGCTTAGCAGACCTTTTAATTAAAATTATTCAACCTATCACTTATGATACAACAACTTAGACAATGCCCACAAACGCCTGTGGCTATTAACTATCACGAGAGAATACAAATTGACCTTTTCCTTTGCGTTTCGCTTCGTACATCGCTTCATCGGCAACCTTTAGAATCACGTCGATATCACGCTCCAAACCGTCAACTAAGTGTATGCCCAAGCTCGCTCCAACATGAAGCGAACGCTGTTTATAATTCACTTCTTGCCCGATAAGCTCTAACAAACGTTCGGCTAGCTTCGCTAATAAGATTTTGTTTGTCTGCTTAATAATAAGTACAAATTCATCTCCCGACAAACGTGCAACCAAATCTCCCGCTCTTACCTGAGATAACAACCTGTTTGACACTTCTTTCAGGATTTCGTCACCTGCATCGTGTCCATAGTTGTCATTCACTTCTTTGAAGCCATCCAAATCCAAGTAGATAACCGCAAAATGCTGATTTGAATAGTGGCTCGACGTGACAACATCATCCATAACTTTATACAGTTGCGCTCTATTCGCTAACCCGGTTAATGCGTCGTGATGAGCTAAGTGTTCGAGTCTTTCCATCTCTTTAACGTTAGATAAATCAGACAGAGTTAACACCATATCAAACTCGTCTTTTTCGTTGTCTGAGGCAACTCTATTCACTTTGACAAACATAGGGACTAACGTGCCGGATGCGCTTTTCTCCCACACTTCGCCTTGCCACTGCCCATAATTTTCCAATGAGCTGCGAATAGTCGGCATGAGTGACGAAAACTGTTGCCAAGAAAATACTTCAAATGGTGTTTTGCCCACCAGCAGATCGGCGTGATACCCCAGTAGTCCAGTGACCGCTGGGTTTACCATGGTAATTACGTTGGACGAGTTAAGTACGATTAGGCCGTCTTTACTATTCTCAAAAACACCGGCCGCAATACGTTGGCGGCTCATTGCCGTTTCGATGTTCGTGACATCTTGAATTGCATAAAGGATACGGCCATGTTTTGACAATGAACGGCTACTCACTCGAAGCCAACGTTTAGATTGAAAGAGATCAGTGGTTTCCAGCAATTCGTCATTCAGTTCAATATTGGCGTTGATAACATCTTGTAAGAACCCAACTTGCTTGGTTACGATCAACTCTTGGATCAACAAGTGTTCAAGAAAGGCTTCCGAGCACTTAAAAATATCGCGAGTGGCTGCATTTGCATGAACGATGACCCCTTTTTCATCTACAACCAACAATGAGTGCTGAACGGTCTCAATGACCTCATTCGCGAACGACTTCTCTTCTTGGAGTTTATCCAGTGTAAAATTGATTTGGTTGTCCCGGTGTTGAAGCCTTTCAAGCATGGTATTAAAAGCTCGAACCAGCTCCCCAATCTCATCGCGGTTGGTTACGACTAATTTTGGCTGCTCTGATCGGCGTTCGATAAAGGCTTGCATCGCGTCATTGAGGTCAAACATCGGCTCGATAATCAAGCGTTGAACCAATTTGACCAGCACGCCGCCTAAGATCACCAGAAACAGAAGATAGACGGCTGCAACCTTGAAAATATTCGTTAAGATTGAATTAAACGTCTCTTTTGATATTGTCACTCTCAAGTTCGCGATAACAGCGTCATCCAGCGTCACAGGAACGAGCAAGAAGATTAAATGCTCAGAGATGGCAAATTGATGATCCGCGATATCGTCTAATTCATCTGCGTTCGGCCTTGGAACCAATGTGTTGTTCACTTGGTAGCTAGCAAATAGCTGTTCGTTAATGTCATAGAGTTTGACCCTGACAATATCTTTATCTGCAACGAAAGCTGACAAAATCTCTTGAGCCGAAGATTTGTCCTCAAATAGAATCGCGGCTTGTAGATTATAAGCAACACCTTGTGCTAACACTTTAACTCGCTGGATCAGGCTTTCTTTTTCTCTTTCAAACGTGACAGTGTAATTTACCGATTGAATTGTCACCAAAGTAACCGTGATGAAGATGATAATCGGTAATATCAACTTGTTTTTTATCGATATATTATTAATGAAAGACAGCATTATTGGTCCTCCACTATAGCGATTCGTAACAGGTTTGAGCCAATGACGTAGTCACCGCGCCTTGCATTCTCGAGATTGATCTTAGGTTTGAGCTTATTATCAATGTGAGTAAGCTCAATGACTCCACCTAAGTCTGTAAAGTTAGGGATATCACTGATTGTCACAGTATGTGGGGAGTGCTCTTGACTAAGGAATTGGTCATTTTTACGGTCAGACAAATACGTAATATCACACTTAGATGTAATCGACTGTTGAACTTGGATAGCGAGCGAACGAATAGATTTCCCCTCTGTAATTGACGTCAGCACTTGGCTTACCTTTTCATCGCCAATCACACAAAAGTTCACAGCGTTCATTGAGCTTTCATCATTCCAACGTATAAAATTCGCAATTCTAAAAAGGTACACCGCTTTCACTTCATAAGGCTTGAAGTTAGCCGCCGATGCATTCAAAGGCACAATAAGCATAGCTAAAGTGACCAGGCCTAGTTTAGTAAAACCGAGCTTAATACGGTGCCTAATCCACTTAGAATTCATGAGAGATCCTCACATACACCGACTCTTGATTGACGCTTTTCTGAGATGTGAATTCAGCTTGATAGCCGTCACTCTCACCTATGTTTTCAACAACCACTTCAACTAAAGGCGCTGCGGACGACTTTTTCCATGCGAGACGCGCATCAAAGGTTATTTCATGTGGGTAAGACTGCCATTCATATTGAGTGCCATCGCCTGCTACCCAATAGTCTGGGTAATTCACATTAATGTACTGGCCAATCACATCGAATTGCCAACTTTCTGTGATATTCCACATCAACTGTGCCGTGGCTAAATGTTCATTATCAATATCGTAATAAACACTCGTTTGAGGACTAGATTTAGGGTCATCACCTTTGTTTTTTCCCTCTAATGTTGTGTAGGCATAGCTCAAGTAACTGGTGATATCTTGAGTGAGCTGATAGCTTGCGCCTAACTCCAAGCCATATGTTTTCGCTTTATAATCATCAGACAGTACACCGACATAGACATGATTCGCGGGGATATCATTTGGGTCATAACTGTGGAAGCGAAGGTTGTCATGTTCACTCAGATATATCGTCGCATCGAGTTCGAAATTTGAATTGTTTGAGTAGCGATAACCCATTTCCGCCGTTACGACGCTCTCTGTTTCCAGGTCAGAATTCGATTTATAGACATCAAGGTAGCTGTCGTTAGAATCAGCATAGTAACTGTTGAAGTAATATGTGGAGTTTGAATCCATATAAGAAGGAGCAACCACCGCACGACTCAAGCCAGCCCAAACAGAATGGCGTTGATTTAGCTGATATAAACCGCGTAGTTGAGGTGAAAGTTCTGTCGAGTCATTCTGTGTAAAGTGTTCTGCCTTGAAGCCAAGAGTTATCGATAGCGCTTCTGTCATTTGAATTTGAGACTGTACAAATGCGTTCGCAATATAATCGTTAGCAGATTGGATATTGTAGGCTCTACCGTAGTAATCGGGATTGTACCAATCCACGTCCGAAACTTGGCTTGAGGAGAAATCAAGGTACATATATCGCAGGCCACCACCGAGTGTTAGCTGATGGTTTGCCGATAGTTGGTTGATATAAGTAGAGTCAAAATCGATGGTCGAATAGCTTCCCGGAGCGTCTGGCGCGTTATCCTCATTATATTCACCCCATAACGAATATGAGAGTGTCGAACTTTCATCAAAATGGCGAGAATCGTTGAACTGGATATAAACAGATTGGCTTTTATTATCAAAATCGTTGGCTTGTGATCCGACAAACGATCCTGAATTATCATATTGGAACGTATACAACTCCGACTCATAAAAGCTTTTCTCACCACCAATACGTAATGACCAACTTTCTTCAGCATTACTTGGCTGAAATACCATCCCTGCCGTTTGTGCTTTCCATTTTTCAGATTCGTTTGTGCGATATGTGGGTTCTTCTCGGTACTTATAAAAGGCACGAGCATTCACACTGTCGTTGAGGCTTAATCCCTGACGAACACTAAATTCATAGTTATCAGTATTAGAAGCGACACCTGAGAGATAAGTCCCCTGCGTATCATTGGCAGACTTAGTAATGATATTGACAACACCATTAACCGCGTTGCCTCCCCAAATTGTTCCGCCGGGGCCTTTTAGTACTTCGATGCGTTCGATGTCGGCAAGTACATAATCAACGTCGCTCCAATACGTACCGCCATAGACTGGGCTAAACAAGCTGCGTCCATCCATCATCACGAGCATCTTGTTATATAGCCCATCATGAAAACCACGGGCAGAAACAAACCATGAGGTTTCGTTAAACTTGGTTACTTTGAGTCCAGGGACAAGCGTTAGGACTTCCGCAATAGTTTTTGCCCCACTGCGCTGAATTCGCTCATTAGAAAGCACATACACCGACGAGGGAATGTCAGTGAGTTTTTGTGTCACTTTCGAAGCCGTTTCCATTTCGACATCTAACATCGACAACTCTTCAAGACTCATCGACATGAGTTGGTCTAGAGAGTTTACTTGAGCATAGACAAAAACAGGTGTCGTTAATGCTAGTCCTAAGCAAACCTGGCGGGATATCATGTGCTCACCTAATATACAGATAGATATTAATCCTTTAATCAATAGTTCAACTATATATGAAATGCCATACTGGTAAATTTACGGTATCGAAAGTATGAGTTAGGTCACTGTTTATTTGTGGTATTTATAAGACCGTCATTACTTACCTCAACGTAAAGGATTAGCACCACGTGACAACGAAGATTTTGCTTAATTGCGACATGGGAGAAAGTTTCGGCAATTGGAAGATGGGCGATGATGAGTCGGTCATGGAATGGGTCGATATGGCAAACATCGCTTGTGGCTTCCACGCGTCTGATCCGCACGTTATGTCCAAGACGATAAAACTGGCGCAGCACTATCACACCCAAATTGGTGCTCATCCCGGTTATCAAGATCTCGTTGGTTTTGGTCGCCGTTCTATTCCACACACCATGGACGAAATCAGTGAGCTGGTTTGTTATCAAGTCGGTGCATTACAAGCCCTTTGCCGCTATCACCATACCACTGTTGGCTATGTGAAACCTCATGGCGCTCTTTATAACGATATGATGGCAAACATTGATGTGTTCAATGCGGTAGCCCAAGCCGTCGCTGAGTTTAACATCCCGTTGATGATTCTCTCTTCATCAGACAATCAACAGTATTTGGATATTGCTGACGACCATGACTTGCCTCTCTTGTTTGAAGCGTTTGCCGACCGTGCTTATTTAAATAACGGACAATTAGCGCCACGTACTCAAAAAGGCTCGGTTTACGTCAATCAAGACGATATCTATAACCAAGTTATGCAAATCATTAACTATGGCTCGGTTACGACTTTAGAGGGCGAAAGACTGCCTATTGAAGCTGATACTATCTGTGTTCATGGTGATAACCCTCAATCCATCGCATTAATTAGAAAAATCAGACAAGACCTCAACGCTTTTAATTAGTATGAAGCGTGTGATTGGTATGACGCATGGTCTAATCGCTCGTGAGATCTAATTGATTTGTATTGGCTTGGACACGGAAGTGAGACACGCCAAGTAAGCTAAAAAAGGCAAGATAACAAACGTATGGAAACGAAATGACGACGAATCAGATTGAATTCAATATAGCGCCAGTCGCGGAATGCAGCGTTTTGGTGACCTTGACGCTATCGCCTTCAAATAATCAATCTAGCGCCGAATATGCGCATTACATGGCTCACTTTTCCGATGCCATTCGCCAAAACTTAGCATCGGTGTTGATGAATGTGACACCGGCTTACCAAACAATATTGGTCGACTACCTCCCTTATCGAATATCAGAACAGCAGCTCATTGAACAGCTCAATAATTTGTTGAGTCATGCTCTGTCGTCCTTTTCTAGTGTTAGTAAAACTCGCGATACGATTGAGCTTCCTGCCTATTACTCACCAGAAACGGCGCTCGATTTAGACCGATATCAAAACAAAGGCCTGTCGCTCGACCAGATAATTCAACATCACACCTCACAGACATACAGCGTCAGTGCGATTGGGTTTACGCCTGGCTTTGCCTTTATGTCGGATGTGGTTAATGAGCTTGCCTTGCCCCGTCACTCCACACCCCGCTTAATTGTGCCCAAAGGCAGTATCGCCATCGCGGATACGAAAACAGCTGTGTACCCTTCGGATTCACCGGGCGGTTGGAATATTATTGGCAATTGCCCACTTCCGTTGTTCGATCATAGCAAGTTGAAGAACGCCGATATCACGCAAAGACCACTGTCTCTGCTTAATGTTGGTGATACCGTCCGTTTCATAGCAATTTCAAAAAAAGAATTTGTAGATTTGGGTGGAGGCATCGTAAATGGCTAAGACAAAAACTAAACCAACACTGACAGTGATTAAGCCCGGCCCGTTGAGTTTGATTCAAGACTTTGGGCGATTTGGTGTTGCTCATCTTGGATTAACGCAAGGTGGACCGGTTGATGACTACTCTTATAGCTGGGCTAACCATCTATTGGGCAACCCAGTCAACCAAGCGGCGTTGGAAATCACGCTTGGGCAATGTGCGTTGAGAATCGATTTTGATTGCGAGATGGCACTATGCGGGGGTGATTTACAAGCGAAACTCGATGGTAAACCACAGGCTAACTGGAGCACTTTTCAAGCTTTTAAGGGGCAAGTTCTCTCATTTGGTTTGCCTAAAAATGGTCTAAGGGCGTATTTAGCCATTAAGGGCGGTTTCGATGTTCCATCAACTCTTGATAGCTGCTCTACAGTCACTCGTGAAAAGATTGGTGGATTAACGCAAGATGGAGAGCCATGCCAACAAGGGCAACAAATAGCTTTTACCCAGCACCAACTATCACATTCATTTAAAGCGGTAAGTGTTACCTTCCGATACACGCCTGATTACAATCTACCCGTGAACCTACGAGTGATTGAAGGCTATCAAAGCGAGCTATTCTCCGAGTCAGCAAAAGAGACTTTGTATAACGCGCAGTATCACGTTGACCAAAACTCAAATCGGATGGGTTATCGACTCAGTGGCGAACCCGTCGACTCGCCTGACATTTCGCTATTGTCAGAAGGCATTGCCTTAGGTGCGATTCAAATTCCACAAGATGGACAGCCTATCGTGCTGCTTAATGATAGACAGACCATAGGTGGTTATCCGAAGATAGGATGTGTCGCCAGAATCGATTTACCACGCTTGGCGCAAGCAAAACCTGGACATGCGATATCGTTCAGCAAGGGCGATCGCTTGGGCTTACAAGATGTTTGGTGCCAATGGGCTCAGTTTTTCGGCTATTAGTTTTTGCGATGTGTTATGTGCTAAATGCTATGTAGCTGAGAATAATCAACTAGGAAGATGTCATTTAGATGAGGTTCGGTATCTAAGCAGATGTTGAAATGAAGATTCGGCTTACCTATTACAGTAAGCCGAATTGAAGAAATTAAACGCAGTCGATGATGATAGACTAATTATAGGCTATTAAGCGTGATCTTGACCTGACACCTTGGCAAGCGCTTCTGGGTATCCACGTTCTTGTGTCAAATCTATCGCTCTGTTTTCAATATCATTTAGATTAAGTGACATTGTCACTGAGTGTGTGTCTTCAATAGATGCCGCCTCTGATACATCAAACCATTGCTCAGCGACCTTTTGTGCCGCTTCTAATGTTGAAGAAGCTTTTACTACTTCAAGTCGAGCATAGCGATCCCCACAGAATGAAACGTCTGAAGCTCTTAAGCTTGGATCGGTTCCCGGAATCTGTTGTGCACCAAACAAAGGTTTACCACCGACCAATGCAGAACTGAAACTTGGGATGAACTGAGACATATGCGTTATTGCCGCGCGAGTTCTTAATTCAAGCTGATCTTCACTCCAACCCGATACGATTTTCTTAAGCAGCTTCGAAGGCAACTGTGGCTGTGACGAGTCTGTTGACGATGAAACAAGCCCACCCTCAAACAGAGTAATCCCTTCTGTCATGCCGTGAAGTTGGAACACACCATCAGCATACGGCGTTAATTGCGCCATGCCTTGCGGTGTGCCTCTCGGGCCATGAAAGATAACTTCTGGCCACTCTTCCTTACATTCTTGCGAATATGGCCACTCTGTAACGTATGCAGCTTTAAACTCAACAAGTCTTTGCTGCTTAGAGCCAACAAAGTCATCTACGATACCCGTTTCAAACCCACTCGCATTAATCAAGTAATCGGTCGTTAGTTGGCAGCTTTGGTTTTCGGCATCGGTATAAGTCAAAGACCAACCTTGACCTGTCGACTCAACAGATTGTAATCGGCTGTTGGTTAACACAGTACAGTTAGCTTGTTGCCCCAAAGAGAGTTGAGCGGTCGCAGAAAGTCGGAATACGCTCCAGCCATACTCTTGGACCATCGCAACAGGATACTTTAGGGTCTCTAAATCCGTATGCTTGGCGAAAGGAATACACCAATCATCAAGCGATGTTGGTTTCAGAGGCTGTGTTTTCGCAGAAAGTGCTAATAAATCTTCTTTGCTGTACAGCTTATAATACTCTTCCGGATCACCGAGCACTTGGTTGCTTTTATCTTGTTTAACAAGATCGGCATAAGCGCTTTTGATTATCTTGAGACGAGGAAGCAGATCCAACGGCTCTCCACCATCACTGTGCGGAACGGCGATGATTGTCGGACGAATATTGATCGTATGAGGGAATAAGCGGACGGTATCAATTGACTGTGTGAGCAATTGAAGACACTGCTCTACAGAAATATCTCGATACAAATTGCCGCCAGCGTGCAGGTGGCAAATTGGTGGACCATTAACCAAACTCGGCCCTTTTTCTAAGATAGTGACCTTAAAACCCAACTCACTAAAGTGAATCGCGCTCGTTGTTCCGGCAATACCACCACCAACAATGGCAATAGAAGGTTGATTTGTATCCGTTTTGTTGTGGTTCATCGTGTTCTGTAGAATAAGATTAACTGCCTCTATTCTACTTTTGTTCTGCGATGAATTAAAACACATTTTTATCAAGGTCTTAGATAGGCGGGATTTAATATCTATGTAAAAAACATAAATAATCTCTTGACTCAATAACTCCAGATAGGGTTTTAAAGGTTATTCTAACAGTCAAATTTGTCCTAAGTGACGCCACATAAAGGCTGCCTCAGTACTCTTAAAACATAGCGGTTAACTTATCCCTAAAGTTATCCACCGTTTTTGTGGATAACTGTTGATAACGTTCTTGCTAAGTTGCGCAAACCCTTTGTTTACAGGGACTAACCGCTGTTCATTAAATCGGCATTATTGGGTAATTAGTTTTAAAAAATGCTAAAAACAGTGGAATCTAAGGTTCGATATTTTTTACTTATGCTACCGGTTGGTTAAATAAAAAACGGTCTAAAGCGACGTATTATAAATAGTGCATGACTAAGTATAAATAATCTCACTTTTAGACCGTTTTAAGCGCTTGGCTAGATCTCGCTAACGACTAGCCAAAATCCTTGTTTACTGGTGCCAACAAACGTTTGATTAAGCTATTCACTACCGCGGCTAATGTGATGAACGTTAGCACCGGTAGCGCTATCCACAACATCGGGTGAAGTGAAGGTTGTAACTCAAAACCAAAGTTCATCACTCCTGCCACGCTGAGCTCAGAACCAAGGGCTGCAATTGAGCCTGCGACTAAAGCCATTAAACCGTACTCACACCAAATAGTATTGAGAATTCGCTTCTTACTCGCGCCTAATGTTCGATACAAGCGTATCTCTTGTTGTCTTTGAGATAAGCTCAATCGCAATAGAGTGAAGATAAGCAACAGCCCCGCCACCACACCTAACGCCGCAAGTACGGTAATCGACCAAACAATCTGCTTAAGCAACTCTTGGATCTTGCTACCCATCTTACGAATATCCATCAAACTCACGGTTGGATGATTTCGAGAGAGTTCGTTGAGCATCTGATTGTGTTGTTCTTCTAATCTGAAGCTCACTAGCCAAGTAGAAGGGATTGAACTCAAGACATCTGGAGTAAAAATGAAGTAGAAGTTCGGCTTCATTTCTCGCCACTCGACTTTGCGGATGCTATTCACCTTGGCAGAAACATTCTGGCTGTTGATTGTGAATGACAGCTCATCGCCAATCTTTAGATCCAGTTGCTCCGCGACATCCGATTCCACAGATACGCCATGCTCTTGCGTCCAGTTACCTTCTAACACTTCATTGTACTCGGGTAAGCTATCTCCCCAAGTGAAGTTGATCTCTCGACTTAGTGCGTCTGTTTCGCCTGAGGTATCGCTGTATTCCGACGCTTCAACACCGTTTATCGTCGTCAGTCGTCCTCGGATAATTGGAAACGCTTGAGTACGCTCTACTTCGTTTGCATCAATCGTCTCGAGATAACTGTCTTTCTCATAGCTTGCAATGTTAAGTGCAAACGCATTCGGTGCGTTCTCGGGTAAGGTTTGTTGCCAATCTGACAGTAAATCACTTCTTACCAACCAGATGATAGACAGCAACATCAGTGAAAGCGCTAAAGAGCCAAATTGAATCCCAGTTGCTAAAGGTGTGCGATTAATTCGACTCAATGCCAAACGCATCGATGTCGATGTCGGCAACTTACTAACTAAACGCAGAACAAGCGAACTGACGACCGCAAGCACTAAGAACAGGCAAGCGATACCCGCTAAAACTATCCATACCAATAGATTGTCGCCATACATCAGCATCATTGGAATAATCGGTACCAGTAACAACAAATATTTCTTGTAGCTTTCATTGGACTGGTGACTTGATTGAATCACGCTGATTGCCGAGGTGTTGACCAAGCCAATTAACGGGATACCAAGAGCAGGAACACCAATTAGGATGCTTGATAAAATCGCCAAGATTGCAGGTTCAATACCATAGCTAGGAAGTGGCGTTGGTAATAAGTCGCCCAGAGGTATACGAAGCAAAAACTCCAAGCCGATACCGATGGTTATTCCCAGTACTGCACCGATAACCACTAACAAAGATACCTGTACAGACAACCATTTAACGATCCACTGCTTGCTTGCACCTAAACTCTTAAGCATCGCGATGGTTTTACGACGACTCGCAACATAATGTTGGCAAGTGAGTACCAAAGTGGTCGCAGCCATGATCACTACGATAGCTACCGTTAGTGATAAGTATTGAGTGGTGCTTTCGAACATGTCGTTGGTACGACTGGCTGAGTCTTGTGTACGCCAGCGGTCACTTGGTGTCAGTTCGATACTGTCTTGTGCGGATTTGAGTTTCGATTCATCACCATTTAAAAACAATCTAAAGCTAACGCGACTGCCCGGTTGAATCGCTCCCGTGGCATCAATATCGCTTGTATGAATCAGAACGGCTGGCATCTGTTGGAATGGGTTAAAGCTTAAGCCTGGTTCTTGAGTGATTCGTCCAGTTATCGCTAAATCGGCATCGCCAATAGTGACAACGTCACCAATCTCAACCTCTAACTGTGCAAATATACGCTCGTCTAACCAAAGTTCCCCTGGCTCAACATGGTTACTTGATGCTTTATCAGCACCCACTAAGATCATTTCACCGCGTAATGGATAATTACTTTCAACCGCTTTCACCGTCACTAACTGCATCGAGTTGTCACTGAATGCCATGGTTGAAAAACGAGTCAACTGAGAGCTTTCTAACTGTTCAACTTGAGTGAGGTCTAATAAGGATTGTGGAACTGGGTTTGCTGAGATAAACACGATATCGGCAGTAAGCGCATCTTTGCCCTGCTTAACAATTACCTGCTCCATACGTTCGGCCAACGCCGACAATGCAAATACACAAGCAATAATAAGCGTTAAAGCGATTGAAACTGGCCAAAGCTGACCGTGTCGAATCTCTTCGATACTCCATGAAAACAGGCGTTTATTCAGTCCGTTTGATGAATTCAATTTAGACTTCCTCTATCTGACCGACATGCATCTTGAGTGTTCTTTGGCAACGTTGTGCAAGCTTAGGATCGTGTGTCACCAACACTAACGTTGTGCCGTGGGATGAGTTCAATTCAAACAACAACTCGACAATTTTGGCAGCAGTTTGTTGGTCTAGGTTGCCTGTGGGTTCATCGGCAAAAAGAATTTTTGGCTTAATCATAAATGCGCGCGCCAACGCGACCCTTTGTTGTTCACCACCCGATAGCTGCGACGGCAAATGATCAAGCCTGTCTTTCAAGCCTACTGATTCAAGCAGAGCAGTCGCGCGTTCGATGTCTTCGTCTGCTCCCTTCAACAAACAAGGTAACGTGACATTTTGCAGCGCAGAAAGGCTTGGAATTAATAAGAAGCTTTGAAATACAAACCCAACCGATTCACTGCGAATCTTAGCCCTTGCCTCATCATCAAGCTGTGAAAGTGGCTGCCCTAATAAACTGATTTCACCTTTCGTTGGTACGTCAAGACCAGCTAGCAGCGTCATTAGGGTCGACTTACCCGCACCAGACGTGCCGACAATCGCGACGGTTTCGCCTTCACGAATATCGATATCGACGTGCTCTAGGATTGTTAAATGTTCTTGATTAGTAGACACTGTCTTCGAAACAGCTTCTGCTTTAATGATGGATGTATGCATGACTCGACTAATTTCCTTTTTATTCTTTATTTTATTTTCAACCGCTTCTTTGGCTCAAGATACCGAGTTAGATTCTAAGCTACTGGTCCTTGGTGATAGCTTGAGTGCTGGTTACAACATGGACATCAAACAGAGTTGGCCAAACCTGTTACCAGACGCATTAGCAAAGCATGACAAAACAGTCACCGTGGTTAACGGAAGTATTTCGGGTGACACAACTGGCAATGGTTTGGCTCGCCTACCACAATTGCTTGAAGAACACGCTCCAGACACTGTTCTTATTGAACTTGGTGCGAATGATGGACTTCGTGGATTCCCACCGAAGCTGATGTCTGCGAATCTTGATCAAATCATTGAGCAGATAAAAGCTGCGGGCGCGAAACCTATAATGATGCAGATAAAAATCCCACCGAATTACGGAAAGCGTTACAACCAGCAGTTTGAATACGTTTTTGCAGCGCTTGCTGATCAACAAAACGTGCCACTTTTGCCCTTTTTCCTTGAGCACATCATCCTTAAACCTGAGTGGATGATGAACGATGGACTGCATCCAAAACCAGAAGCTCAACCTTGGATTGCTGAATTCGTCGCCGAAGAATTATATCAGTATCTTTAAGTTTTAATGGTCTAGCTCAATAAATTTTACACAGCTTTACGTTAGCCTGAGTGCATATCACCGTTAACTGTAAGGTTATTTATGCTGATCGAACCTGTTATCAAGGGTGTGGTAGCCAAAAGCGCTCACCCTCTTGGCTGTCAAGAAGCCGTAAAGCAACAAATCAAGTTTGTTAAGAGTGCGCCGCAAATCAAAGATGGCCCTAAACGCGTACTGATTATCGGCGCTTCCTCAGGCTTTGGCCTTGCCGCTCGTATTGCCCTTACCTTTGGCGGCGCAAAAGCTGACACTATCGGCGTCTCATTCGAGCGCGGTCCAAACGAAAAATCCCTAGGTAGTGCTGGTTGGTACAACAACATCTACTTCAAAAAAGAAGCAGAACGAGAGCAACGCACTGCTATCAATATCGTTGGCGATGCATTTTCGCAAGAAACACGTTCACAAGTTGTTGAAGCCATTGAAACCTACTTTGAAGGTGAAGTGGACCTGATTATCTATAGCTTAGCTGCGGGCGTTCGTCCTAAACCAGATTCCGATGAGTTTTGGCGCTCTGCCATCAAGCCTATTGGTGAAAGCGTAACTGGCGCGACGATTTCTCTGGAGCACGACAATTGGGTGACAAACACACTTGATGCTGCAACGGAAGAAGAAGCCGAAAGCACACTCAAAGTGATGGGCGGCGAAGATTGGGAACAATGGATAGATGAGCTTATCAACGCTGAATCTATCGCCCCGGGTTGTAAGACAATCGCGTTTTCTTATGTTGGTCCAGAAGTCACACACCCTATCTATTTAGACGGGACATTGGGGCGAGCTAAGATCGACCTTCACCAAACCAGCCACGCACTTAACTTAGAGTTAGCTAACTTTGATGGCAACGCTTACGCGACTGTCTGTAAAGCCCTAGTCACTAAAGCGAGCGTTTTCATCCCGGGACTCAGCCCTTATCTACTTGCTTTGTACAAAGTTATGAAAGAGAAAGAGACCCACGAAGGTTGTATTGAACAGATGCAGCGCTTGTTTAGCTGCAAACTGTATGGACAAACTAAAGTGCCACTTGATGGTGAACGTCTGATTCGTATGGATGACTGGGAATTAGACCCTGAAACCCAAGCACACGTAACAGAGCTGTTAGAAAAGATGGATGAGAACAACTTCAAAATGTTAGGCGATTACCAAGGGTTTAAAGAGGAGTTTCTGCAGTTAAATGGGTTTGCTCAACCTTCGGTAGACTATAACCAGAAACTTAATACTGAAGATTTTATAAAATTAAAGCCTTAATCGAAACTTATCTCATTACTGAGACCCAGATTCACATTTGAAAACCTCTGCAAAATTGCGGAGGTTTTTTCGTGCAACATTTCTTATAATTAATTAACGTAAGGTTCATAGTTTATTTGGTTCATCATAATTAACACAGGATGTGTTGATGCATTTAGCATAATTGACTCGGAGTCATATGAAGAAAATAAAAACTCTCGATTTAGATATCCCAGACGATATGGAGCACGGTTGGCAGAATATTGTCGACCTCTTAGCTCAAATTACTCAAGTGCCCGCAGCACTAATCATGCGTGTTCACGCCAATTACATTGAAGTTTTTTCAACCAGTCGTAGCGAGAACAACCCATACAACAAAGGTGATTCTGAAACGCTGGGGAATGGGCTGTACTGCGAAACAGTGATGGAAACTCAACGACAGCTTCTTGTGCCTAACGCGCTTGCCGATCCTAAGTGGGACAACAACCCAGACATCAAACTCGGCTTAGTCTCCTATTGTGGTATTCCATTACTTTGGCCTAACGGTGAACTGTTTGGCACCATTTGTATCTTGGACTCGAAAGAGAATCACTACACCCCTACTTATATCAAACTGTTAGAGAGCTTTCGGACTTCGATTGAATCTCAGCTTAAAACCCTATTCCAACACGCCAAGCTTACCCAAATGAATCGCGACCTAAAAAACCGCGTTTACAATCGCACTAAAGATCTCGCGAGCCTTAATTACTCGTTGAATCAAGAAATTGATAAACGAAAAGCGGCTGAACAGAAGATTAACTTCCAAAAGAATCACGACCTCGGCACCGGCTTTTTAAACCGAAACGCATTTGAATCTCGCTTAAACCACAAGCTACTGTCACAGAGAAGGCTGACAGACAGCTCATTTGCAGTCGTTCATATTGGTTTTACCAACGGTAGACGCATACAAGCACGCTACGGCTATAACGCGTTAGACCAAGTGCTTGTTGAATACCGAAAACGCATCGACTGTATTTCTGATATCGATGTATTAACTGCACGCCCTACTTCGGTTGACCTCGTATTGGCGTTTAGCGTTAAAGATTTACACCATCGCCTTGAAGAACTTTGCCAGACGCTCGTTAAAGTTGGTCATTCAGAATTCGACATCGAAAGTGACAAAGTGCATTTGCACGCGTTTATTGGGATTGCAATTACGAACGACGAAGATGACGCGGAAAGCATTCTGCAGAAATCTTCTGAAGCGATGTTAGCCTGCAAAGATTCAGGACAAAAGTTCGCTTACTACTCTCAATCCCATACCGAAGAACAAACTCACATTAATAAGATCGAAGGCTATTTGCTTCAAGCCGTTCGTAATGATGACCTTATGCTCTACTTTCAACCCAAAGTTAGCCCGTTGACGCATCGCTGGGTCGGTGCTGAAGCTTTGCTTCGTTGGCGACATCCTGTTTTGGGTGATATCTCTAACGAAACCCTGATCCACATGGCTGAACAAAACGGTTTGATTTTCGAAGTGGGCAGCTTTGTTTTACGCAATGCGATTGAAAAAGCCAAAGAGTGGTCCGAATACGTTGAAGATTTCAAGATGGCTGTGAATGTGTCTGCAATTCAACTCAAGAACGTACACTTTGCGGAACAAGTGGTTCACCTCCTCGAAACCTATCATTTAGAGCCTCGTTTCTTAGAACTTGAAGTTACGGAGAGTGGACTGATAGCAGATGAAGTGGTTGCCAAGAATACCTTGGGATCTTTGCACGATATTGGCGTTACATTGTCACTAGATGACTTCGGTACGGGCTACGCCTCCTTCAGTTATCTGAAGAAGTTCCCATTCGACACCATTAAGATTGATAAGAGCTTTATCGACCAAATGCTCAACTCACACGAAGACTCGGAAATTGTTCGTTCTATTGTCCAAATTGCCAAAAAGCTCGACTTAAAAGTGACGATTGAAGGCATAGAAACGGAGGTTCAGGAGCAATTTATTATTAACGAAGGCTGCGATGTGGGCCAAGGTTACCTTTACGGAAGACCAATGCCGAGCCAAGAATTCGAACACAGCTTAATCAATCAAAACTATTTGGGGACAACTCGTTACGCTTAAAGCGAAAAAGAGCAGTTAGTTTTGGATTTAGGCCTACTTTCTCTTTACTCTAAAGGTGGTGATTTTTATAATCGCCGCCTTTCTGTTTTTATCTTTCCCTTTATATAGGCATTCCTCGTTATGGATCAGTTGACTGCAAAGCTTAAAAAGCTCGAAAAACAAAACTACCGTGCATATCAACAAATTAAAGGTCAATACGACTTTGCTGATTTTGAATTACACATCGACCACATCCAAGGTGACCCATACGCGTCAGCTTCTCGTTTTCGTGCAACGCGCGCGTGGTCTTTGACCGGGTTAGATTGGCTGAAAGAAAAATCTTACGAATACCAAGTAGCCGCTCGTGACTTTATCGCACGTAGCTTCTCTGAGTTCGCGAAACAAGAGTCGACCGTTTCTATCGCGCTGACGGGTCAAACCGTATTAGACAACACAGCTGTTGTATTCACAGACCACGGCATCGAAATTCGTTTCCGTATTAATTTACCAGCTGATGGTCGTAGCATTCTTGCTAAGAAAGCGAACAACATCATCACTTTCTACTTACCGAAGTTTATTCGTCGCGCGACGCTTGAGCGTGAGTTAAACATCGATGCAATGATCAAACATTGTGAAACGATTGAAGACCAAGAAGCGCTGCGTGCTCAATTGGATGAAAACAACCTAGCCGCTTTCGTTGCAAACGGCAGTGTGTTACCTCGTATCGCGGGTAACTGCGACCTTCCAATGAAAGACGCGGTACCTTTCGCGGCTCCAGAATCATTGAGTGTTACGTTAAATACTCCAAACCAAGGTGACGTGACCGGCCTAGGCATTCCAAAAGGCATTACGCTGATCGTTGGTGGTGGTTTCCATGGTAAATCGACACTGTTGAACGCCGTTGAACGTTCTATCTACAACCATATTCCTGGTGACGGTCGCGAAGGCATTGTAACTGCGATTGATACGATGAAGATCCGCGCTGAAGATGGTCGATGTGTGCACAGCTTGAACCTGTCAAACTACATCAACCATTTACCAATGCAGAAAGACACATCTGACTTCAGCACACAAGATGCGTCAGGTTCTACGTCTCAAGCGGCTTGGTTACAAGAATCGATTGAAGCCGGCGTTCAAACTCTACTTATCGATGAAGATACGTCAGCGACTAACTTCATGATTCGTGACGAGCGTATGCAAGCGCTAGTGTCAAAAGGCGATGAGCCAATCACACCACTTGTCGACCGCATTGGTCAGCTTCGTGAAGAGATGGATATCTCTACCATTGTTGTAATGGGTGGCTCTGGTGATTACCTAGATGTCGCGAACACTGTGATTCAAATGCACGACTACCAAGCGGTAGATGTGACTGAAAAAGCAAAAGACGTGATTGCTCAGCACCCTACTCAGCGTACTAACGAATGTGAAACTGCTTTAGAAACGTTTGTACCGCGTTCATTGAACCGTGCTTCACTGATGAACATTCTGACTGACGGTAAATTCCGTGTTAATGCTAAAGGCAAAGAGTCACTGCGTTTTGGTAAAGAGTTTGCAGACCTTTCTGCGCTTGAGCAATTAGAATCACCGTCTGAAGTGAATGCGATCGGTTGGGCTTGGTTCCAATTCGCACAAACTCCAGGTTGGTCAAACAACCCTGCTAAAGAGTTTAACGCTATTTTAGAAAACGAATGGCACGCTAACATGCCTAACTACGGTGACCTAGCGAAACCAAGAACGTTAGATGTGATGGCTGCTCTGAACCGTATGCGTAAATCTCAGTTCAAGCCTTCGAACTGATTTCGTTAAATATCGGATTTATTGTGCTTCTAGGTTTTTGAAGTTTTAATCTTCTAATTTACTAAAGCTTCTAAGCCACTAAATAAGCAAATTAACCTTTTACGGCTCTCATTCTGAGGGCCGTAAATTTATCTAACCTCTTTTGACCTAACCTCTAGTGTCGTCAAAACTCTTGAACTTTATAAATTCATAAAACCAATCTTTACATCAATTACTTATCATCTTTTGTAATGAGAAAATTAAAGGCACTGTTTACCGCCATCTAATGCTGTCGATCCCTCAAAACATGACACAGCTTTTACAAAACCCTAGTGATATTCAGATAAAGTCCCGATTCGACAAGTGTAACCAAATGTAACAGACCCTTGAGGCTTCAATGAATCATAAACGCGTTAAGATGCGTGACCATAAAATCGAAGTGAACCTATTCAAAAACCGCGTAATCGTCGCGTTTTGTGGGATCTTGATGTTCACTCTTGTCTTAGTCGGCAATCTATACCGACTTCAAGTTGAAAACTTTAAAAGCTATCAAACTCGTGCCGATGGCAACAGAATCAAAGTATTACCTATCGCCCCTACTCGTGGACTTATTTACGACCGTAACGGCGTGTTGCTTGCAGAGAACAAGCTTGTCTTTGATCTAACCATGATTCCTGAGCAAACCGATGATGTCGATGCAATGCTCACCAAGCTAGACAAATATGTCCCCCGTGATGCAGAGCAGATCGCTCGTTTCAAAAAACGCTATCACAACACCCGCCGTTTTAAATCTGTGACTATTCTAGAGAACTTAACGGAGGAAGAGATCGCCAAGTTCTCCGTGCACCAGTACCAGTTCCCCGGCTTATCTATCGATACCAGCTTAAAGCGTTTTTACCCGAATGGTGAGGTGCTTACCCATGTTCTTGGTTACGTGGCGCACATCAATGATAGCGATCTCAGAAAGCTTGAAGAACAAGGGATAGAAGCGAATTATCAAGCTACAACAATCATAGGAAAACTGGGTGTTGAACGTTATTACGAAGATATTCTGCACGGCACCAAAGGTTATCAAGAAGTCGAAGTAAACAGCCGTGGGCGAATAGTCCGAACCATTGAGTACGTGCCGCCAGTAGCCGGCAAAGATATCGTGTTAAATATTGACCTTGAGCTGCAAAAATACGTCTTTGAGCAACTTGATCACCGAACTGGAAGCGCGGTTATTCTCGATCCGAAAGACAACAGCGTGTTGGCGATGGCATCAAGCCCGAGTTACGACCCTAACCTATTTGTCGACGGCATTTCGAGTAAGAACTACCAACGTTTATTGAATGATCCGGCTCACCCGTTGGTTAACCGCACCACACTAGGCGTTTATCCTCCTGCCTCAACCGTTAAACCATTTATGGCTGTGGCAGGACTGCAAGAACATGTCATCTCTGAAGATACCATCCGTAACGACCATGGCGTTTGGAGAATTCCTGGCTCTAAACGAAACTCTAAATCGTGGCGTGACTGGAAACGTTGGGGTCACGGACCTGTCGATGTCACTCAAGCCATTGAAGAGTCGGTAGATTCATTCTTCTATCAAACCGCTTTCGATTTGGGTATTGACCGAATTTCAAGTTGGATGAACCGATTTGGATTTGGTGAACCGACAGGCATTGATATCTATGAAGAAAGTACCGCCAACATGCCGACTCGAGAATGGAAGATGATGCGTTATCGCACCCCTTGGTATCAGGGTGACACAGTTCCGATTGGTATTGGCCAAGGTTATTGGACATCGACACCTATGCAACTTGCTAAAGCAACATCAGTATTAGTTAATCATGGTAAGGTGATGCCCCCTCATATCTTGAGAGCAACCTTAGATCACGGCGAAGATTTCAGTACACAACAACTTGTCGAACCGGAGCCAATGCCCTCAATCACCGAAGTGCCGGATAGAATTTGGGATGTACCAATCAACGCGATGCGACTCGTGAACCACGGAAGTAGAGGCAGCGGCAGACGTGCATTTAAGGGAACTGACTATACGAGCGGCGGAAAATCAGGAACTGCACAAGTCTTTGATCTTGCGAAAGATCAGGTCTACAACTCGAAGAAACTCGCTAGGCATTTACTTGACCACGCGCTTTACACGGCTTTCGCACCGTATGAACACCCTGAATATGTCGCAACTGTGGTCATTGAACACGGTAACGGCGGTTCAAAAGTCGGTGCGCCTTATATCCGTAAAGTACTCGACTATGCCTTTGAACATAAAAGTGGCGAGAGCAAAGATCACTCCTAACACCAATAACTTAAGTCGCTACAGCACATAACGTAGTTACCCAAAACATAACGTAATAACGACAAAGCCCCACTTGTGTCACTCACAATGTGGGGCTTTCTGTTTTAGGGTTCTAAGCAATTAGACAGCTAAAAATGCCTGTCGATTATGAGCTTCTTAATACATGCCATGCTTCACAGAGCGTCTGAAATTTTGCGGTGTTGCCTTCGTCTCTGTCCGGATGCCATCTCAATGCCAGTTGTCGCCAACGTTTTCTAATTTCATGGTGTGTCGCGTCTAAAGGTAACTCAAACAGGTTCAATGCTCGACTTCGATCCATATCGAGTTCATCACCACCCACATACTTTCTATACCGAGTCCAAAATTCGTTCAACAGCCTTTTGACTTCACCTTCATCCGCTTCATAGTTAACCCAATTAATGTAGTATTCTCGAAGTGGGTCTTGATGATCGATGCTGTGACTGCTTCCGTGATAACGACCATTCATCAATTCGATGTCCATCGCTTGGACTTGGAGCCAACCATCTGGGTGTAAGGTTTCTTGAAGCTGATAAAGCGCATTCATGATAAGGAAGTTCTTTTTAAACAACTCTTTCTCAGGCACAGCATCCAACACTGGCACAAACCCAAGATCGTTCAGATGAGCTGCCAATGTGTGTACTTTCCATCCGCTTGGCTTTTGCTTAAGCACTTCCATTATCGGCCAAAGCAATGGGTTTTCCATATGGCAATGAAAGTTTGCTCTCACATCTTGATAATTCGACATAGTTGACTCAGTTAGCTTCTCTGAATTAATGGATTTCTAGAACTGTGGATACTATAAGTAACCTGTTTCGCATCCGTTGCGTATCTTCTTTAATTGAAAGCGATTTTCTAAGATTTGTCGAGCTTAAGGACAAACAACTTTCTAACGTTTGGCTTAAAGGCACCTTTTATCGTCAAAACTGAGTACCATTTCGTTGAATACAACCGTTAGTAATAAAGCCGCAATTCTTTGGTACGGATACAAAAAAGGTCAGCGACTTAGCTGACCTTTCACATCTATCCCAATTTTAGGGACGAAGCATTGAACTGACTAGATAACGCCAAGCTCTCTTAGACGTTCCATTAGGTATTCGTTTGCTGTGTACTTTTCAGATAGCACTACTTCTGGTTTCGGGTGAAGGAATAGAGGCAAAGAGATACGAGACTTCTCTTGGCGTTCACCTGATGGGTTGATTACACGGTGAGTTGTCGATGGGAAGTAACCACCAGATGCTTCTTGAAGCATGTCACCGATGTTGATGATCATGTTACCGAAGTCACATGGAACATCTAGCCACTCGTCATTTTGAGCTTTAACTTGAAGGCCCGGCTCGCTTGCAGCAGGAAGAACCGTCAGTAAGTTGATGTCTTCGTGTGCCGCAGCGCGGATTGCACCTGGCTCTTCATCACCTTGCATTGGTGGGTAGTGAAGAACACGAAGCAGAGTCTGTTCACTGCCGTTGATCATTTCTGATAACGCAATAGAGAATTTCTCTTGTACTTCTTTAGGAGCATGAGCTTCAACCCAACCTAGCAGCTCTTGAGCAAAAGCATTCGCACGTTGGTAGTAATCTAGAATCTGTTCTTTCAGCTGCTCAGGGATTTGACCCCATGGGTATACGTGAAAGTACTCTTTGATGTCTTTTACAGTGTGGCCCTTAGCAACTTCAGACACTGAAGGTGGAAAATATCCATCTTGTGTTTCAACATTAAAGTGGAAGTTCTCTTTTTCTTCAGAGATGAAGAATTGGTACCAGTTTTCGTAAATTGACTCAACAAGCTCTTTCGGGATTGGGTGGTTCTTAAGAACACCAAAACCAGTTTCACGTAGAGAGCGAACAAATTGTTCTGCTGCGTCGTCAGCAAGGTAATCGACAGTTTCCAGTTTCATGACTTTCTTTCTTGTTATGTAGTAATAGAGCGATTTTAAGGATCGCTTTGTTGTAAATCAAACTTTTGTGAAACTCTCGCAACCGTTTGTCTAGATACTGGGCGATAACGCCGGTTTTCAACAAATATGGTGATTAGAGCACAATTGAACACTGTTCATTATTGTGTAACTATACATGAAACTAATACAGGATCTGATGATGACAATTACGCCACTTGCTCAAAATAGACCATTACTGTCATTGACGACGCTGTATCTGATTGTGTTTCTATTTTCAGCGTTTGCTCCCTCCTCAAGAGCGGTATGGATTGCCGAAATTGTCCCAGCGCTTGCGATATTGGTGGGAATCTGGTGGTTATCAACAAAGCTCACCTTCACTAAGACAGCTTACGTTTTAATGTTTATCTGGCTGATTTTGCATACGATAGGCGCAAAATATACCTTCGCGGAAGTGCCATTTGATTGGTTCAATAACATGATAGGTTCAGAACGGAATAACTTTGACCGTGTCGCGCATTTCTCTATTGGCCTTTATGCTTACCCACTCGCTGAGTACTTGATTCGTAAAAAACTGGCTCAACCGGTGCTGGCATGTTTCTTTGCGTTATTTGCGATCATGAGTGTTGCTGCAGGTTATGAAATCATCGAGTGGTGGTACGCGGAGATTGCAGGTGGTGATGAAGGTATCGCATTCCTTGGTTCACAAGGCGATATTTGGGATGCACAGAAAGATATGCTGTGTGATACGACGGGCGCAATTGTTTCGCTATTACTTCTTAAGCTTCAAGGGCGTGTCAGAGCTTACTGAGCTCAATTCTTTACTCTGAGTATCAAAAGCAACGTTGAAATGCCACACACAAACTGTGCTGTGGCATTTTTAGTTTCAACATTATTTTCTCGTTTATAATGATTGGTCGTTTCATCGTGACGGGTTATTTCATCGTTACCTTGCCACCAACAAACTTGTAGGCTGGCGTACCTCGAACCAAAGTGTCTCGCGCAAATTCAATCCCGCATTCAGGGCACACACATGGTTTTGTCGTGAAATCTTCAACGATACGCTCCTTAAAACATTTCACGAGTGCACCTTTGCCACCTTTCCGATACTTAAAAAGCTGCGTTTTGCATTTGGCACAGAAAATCTGAACCGTCTTGGTCGGTTGTTTCTTGTTTGGTTTAGCCATAGAAGTTAATGATTGAACTCTTTATTTCTTAAGTTTAGGTGCGACAAGAACCAAGCTTATCCCAAGAAGTATAACGGTTGATGAGACTATAAATTGCATAGTGACAGGTTCAGATAACAGTAATACGCCACCAAGTGTCGCGATAACTGGAACAGAAAGCTGTGCAATAGACGCAACCACGGTATTCAGCTTTTTCACCACGTAATACCACAAACTATAACCCACACCAGAAGCCACAGAGCCCGATATAACCGCGTAAATCAAACCTTGTTCAGTGATAGACACTTGCGTTAACGCATTAGGAATCAAAACTAACAAGCTTAGTGCCAAAAGGATAACTAGCGAACTGAATCCAAAGTTAGCGGTGGTCGATTGCAGTGCGTTTGACGATGTCTTTCCTGCCAATGTGTAAATGCCCCACCCAACTCCGGCCAGAGACATCAAGATAATAGAAACTAAATCAGGTGCCTGTGTCGATTCCGTTGGCATTAATAAATAAACAAGCCCTGCTACCGATAACAAACATCCGCCCCATTCAATCAATGACATTCTGTTGCCAGAAAACAAGTGCGCGGCAATCATCGTAAATTGCACCGCGACAAACAACACCAGAGCACCAAGACCTGCGCCAAGCTCTAAGTAAGCAAACGAAAAACCAAACATATACACGAGCAGTGACAATATTGATGTGAGTTGAAACTGTGATTTGAGCTTTGTGTATAGCGATGTGTTACTTGCTAACTCACTTTTAGCTTTAGATTGGGAAGATAAAGCTAATAAAATCAAAAGCGTAAGCGCACCAGATAAGATGCGAACGATCGAAAAGCTCAAAGGATCGATCGTTTGATCCATTAAGGCCCAGCGACACAGAATTGAATTAGCAGCAAATGCCACCAGCGTAATAAATGTAACCATCAGAGTTTGCATCGTTTTTCCTAAATGAGTTATTTGGTCCTAATTGAGTTTTCTTGGATTTCAATCAACGTCAGGCTTCACCCAAACTTGGCTAAAGTCGAACCAACCTAATGCATTACATTTCGCGTTTTGCAACGTACCACATTGATCTTTGTTAACGCCCAACCAACAGTGGAACATCGGAATTAACTGATTGCTTTGCACCAGTTGCTTACCGAGTTGCCTTGCTGGGAATTGGTCGAATTCGCCTGAACGCCAACGATCAATCATATGGCACCATTGATCAAAATCATCTGCGGGACTGGATTCATCGAGGAAACTATAATCCATAAGCCAACATGCCAGTGCGTCGTCTCTGTTATTCGCAATTCCCATGGGGTTAATCCAAATGTCCACATCATCAGCATGCGGTGGATCGGTTTCGTAACCCAAAAGCTCAACATCAACATTATATTGTTTAAGCACAGTAACAATGGCCTTCGCGAGCGTAGGAAACATTGGGTGCTGGCATTGGTAAGCTAACTTTATTGCAGGCTTACTATCGGCTGGTGGACATTCCGGAACCTTTAACTTGATATCGTACCAACCAGGCTTGATGCCATAAGCATGCAAAACGCCCAAATCGATGACGGTCTCTTTTGGGATATGAACAAACAGATCAGCTGCATTCAATGCGTTAGACAAAAACTCCGCCCATGCGGGATCTTGTGCGATACCCTTCTTTCTATTGAGTAGTAAATACGTACAGCCCGGATCAAGTTCAACTTCATCGCTATCACCACGATCTGCCATTACTGGCTTAGAAAGACTTGGGTACACCATTGATGAATAAGCCTCATCGACCACCCAAACTTCAACGCGATCAATCAGCGGCCTAAAACCAAAATATCCGTTGAAAGCCGTTAACACGAGTTGTTTCTCGTCGTTCTTTTCGATGCGGTAAGGCCCTGTTCCAATCGGTCGAATATCGTAGTCTTCACCACGTAAAGTGACCGGTAAAGTGACTTTAGCGACCGATTCCGTTAGTGCGAGCGGAAAATACTTGTCTGGACGTGTGAGGAAAACATCTACAACACAATTTGCAGGTGAAGAGACATCTTTGATATGCGAAAACATGTTGAGAGGTTCAAGGGCAAGAAGTGTATCCACAACATGATTGGTTAACAGAGGTTCCCCGTTATGAAAACGAACACCTGGCCTCAAGAAGAACCGCCATTGATAGTCACTGATCTGCTGCCACGAGTGAGCAAGATCAGGCTGGAGCTGATCGTTTTCATCCAAACGCGTTAAACCACTGAAGACTTGGCAGGCGATGTGTTGCTCTGAACGACGCATAGACTTTGTCGGATTAAGCATGGATAGCGGACGATAATAAGGCAAACGAATGACCTGTTCGCCCTCTTGATATTGCACACCCAAGTAGTTTTGAATGACTTGGGTGAGTTTCGCAGCATTGTGATCAAGCACTGACAGCGCCTGTCCAATTTTGCCTTCCTGTAAGTAGCGTCTCGCTAAGTTCTCGCTCACATCACAACGATTTTGCTTAAAGATAAGTTGAGATAACTTCCCTCGACCCGCTGCCGGTAACCATTCGACCCATCCTTCTTCCTCAAGCTTGTTGAGTACCATTCGGGCATTACGACGGGTACAACAGAGCACATCCGTGATGTCGTCTAACTGAACATCAGAATCTTTACCATCGAAGTATTCAAACAGGGTTTCAAATTGAACGCGAAGTCTTGGGCTGCTCATAAAGAGGAAAACTTATTCAAAGGACATTGAATTCAGTTTCCCTATTTTACGGCCTAAAAGCAATATTACTGGCACAATTTTATTATGGATTATTGAGTATGACATCCTAAGACGTTATTCAATCTGAAGGGCTAAGTGCTTTTACAGCATAGGATTACATCACATCGCAGCCAGTTTCATTAGCGATCTCACGAAGCTGCTGTTCGTCGTCCAATTTTATCGACCATTTACACTCAGAGCCATTGGCTGAAATGACATTTGCCCCTTTTCCGATCAGTTGAATGGCATCAACTTGAGCTTGTAGCGTGACTCTATGTTCACCATCTAAACGAACAACCAGCTCATGTGCCGTTGCGATGACTTTTCCACTTTTAAACGTTATGACCATGGGATTCTCGGGCTACTTCTTTAAATACTAATAACTTCTTCTAAATACAAAAAACTGATGACTTTAAGTCTATTATCGCTTGTGTTTCTTTACAGCGATGGTTAAGCGGCTGGTGCAAACTAAACGTTGACGTTCATCTGTGATATTGATCTGCCATACTTGTGTCGATACACCAAGGTGAATGGGCTCAGCAGTACCGATGACGTTGCCTTCGCGCATTGATCTTACGTGGTTAGCATTGATATCGAGTCCAACGCAATAGTAGCCTTCTGGAACGCAGAAATTTGCAGCCAATGAGCCAAGTGTTTCTGCAAGCACAACTGATGCGCCTCCATGAAGCATGCCAAGTGGTTGATGCGTAAAATGACAAACCGGCATGGTTGCGACCAAGGAGTTATCGTTTACTTCGGTGTAAACAATGTTGAGGTGTTCAATTAAGGTATTTTTTGAGGTCGCGTTGAAGGTATCTAGGTCAACGGGCTTTTTCCAAATACTCATATAGGTTCCTTAATTATTGATCTTGTTATCGCGTGCATAGCTTTTTTCTATATTACCGCTGTTAGTTATCTTACAGCCCTTAGCTATTACGCAAGTTGATGTTAACATGCATAAAAACCGAATACACAGAGGATATTGTATGACGTCATGGATGAAGTTTGCCTCGCTTCTCACACTTGCAGGCCTAACCGCATGTAGCGCTTCTCCGACAGGCAGAAACCAATTGCTGCTTTTTTCAGATAAAGACATGTCTCAGCTCGGAGCACAATCTTTTGAACAAATGAAGAAAGAACAACCCATCAGTAAAGATGCCAACACTAACGCTTATGTACAGTGCGTAGCGAACAGTATTACTCAACACATTCCTAAGCAAGGTTTTAGTGAATGGGAAGTGGTGGTTTTTGATAGCGACCAAGTGAATGCATTCGCCCTACCTGGCGGAAAAATCGGTGTATACACAGGCTTACTTAAGGTTGCAGTTAATCAGGACCAACTCGCGACGGTTATCGGTCACGAAGTGGCACACGTTCTAGCGGACCACAGTAATGAGCGCCTTTCTCAGTCTCAAATCGCTAATACTGGCTTATCTATTACTAACGTCGCGCTAGGTGCATCAGAGTACAAGCAGTATCAAGGTATGACGATGGCCGCGTTAGGTTTAGGCGTTCAATATGGTGTTATTCTGCCGTATGGGCGAACTCAAGAGTCTGAAGCCGATGTTGTTGGCTTAGAGTATATGGCTCAAGCTGGGTTCGATCCAAACCAAAGTGTCAACTTGTGGCAAAACATGGCGAAAGCATCAGGTGGAAATCAGCCGCCAGAATTGCTTTCTACGCACCCTTCCCACAGTACGCGTATTAAAGATCTTCAAGCAACGATAAAGATGCTTCCTCAATCGGGTTCACTAAGACCAAATTGCAAAGCGTAGTCTAAGTTAGAATCGCTTAGTTGGTGTATCTACAAAAATGCCCTATCCATATTGGTTAGGGCATTTTTAGTTTCTTGCTAACTAACAGTTCAAGTGCACTATGCAGCTAAATGAATCCAACAACAGAAACTCACTGGTCAAGTACCAAGAATTTGTAAAGGTAGGCTCAATAGCTGATCACCTGTCGATGCAAAATACCAGATAACACCGATCAAACTGCTCACTAAACCCACATACCAAACGAACGACACGACTTGACCGTATTTGTCTAACGGCAACAAATGACTGTGATGACGCCCTTTCCATTCGAACAGTATTTCAACACTGCCCATGATCAATAAGAAACCAAACAGGGTTAAATTCAATTGATAACTCAATACCACGCCAGCAACAGCTGCCGCGACACACAATACAATGCCAAGCACACTGTTCATCGAGAAACTGATACTTTTAAGAACATGACCGCCATCAAGAGGCAAAATCGGCAGTAGATTGAACAGGTTTAACAAGGCATTAAATACCGCAAGCCCAGCAAAGAACATCTCGCCAGTCGCCCAGTACAACACCATAAATATCAACGACAATATCAAGCCAAACAATGGCCCCATGATCGAGATAACGACATCTTGCCAACGAGTATTAATCTTTTCGTCTGAAAGTGCTAACCCGCCAAGGAACGGGATCAAGTAGATCCCTTTTGTCTTCATTCCAAAGTATTTCATCGCTCTGATATGACCGTACTCATGGAACATTAAACAGGCGATTAAGGCCAGAGCAAACTGAATTGAAAACAACCATGAGTAAGCCGCTAAACTCGCGGAAGCAAGAACGACCTTAATTAGCTTAGCGCTTTTCAGCGCTTTCATGCCAAGCGACACCAACCCAATTAAGCTAAAACGCCTCTCTGGTTTAGGAGCAACAACAGGGGTTTGTTGCTCGATATCTTTGGTATTTCGATTGCCTTCGGTAATAGTTTGGCCATTAACCGATGCTTTATACGTCATCTCAAACGGTTGCCACTGAACGGTCGACTCAACGTGACACTGCAACGTTTCTTCTCCAGCACGTAGTGCAAATTCGTGTGTTCGTGCGTCTTCTTGGTCTGTGGTCGCATCTAATTGAGATACCAGAGTGTTGTCCCAATACAACTGTTGCCACCCTGCCATTGACCCTTCTAATCGAAGTGGTTTACCAAGAAACTCTATCGCGAGTAATTCCAAACTCAAATTCCAATTTAATGACTTCTAACGAGTGTCGATATTATGCCGATTTAGCGATCGGCGGTAAACATAAACAAAGTTGTTACATATTGAGCAATTGAACATTATTTGTACCAACAGCTAACATAAACATTCTGGTCACACCTCCAACCACAAATAAACTATTGATTGTAGTTATATTATTAGTGTTAAAGTGCCGCCCCTCGAAAATATAACCTCACAAAATAGCAACTATTTCTTTGACTTTATATAAAACATGAATTTAACATACTGTTTACATTGAGGCTTCGACACCAAAAATGCTCAGTGTGTTTTCAAACGATAATAATGAAATTCGATGCCCTAGGAGGGTCAAGGATGAAAACAATACAACGCTCTCTCGTTTCACTTTCTGTGCTATTTGCGTGCAATTCACTTGCGGCTGGCTTCCAAGTTGCTGAGCATTCTGCCTCAGGTCTTGGTCGCGCATTCTCAGGTGAAGGCGCTGTAGCCGATAACGCGAGTGTACTAGCGAGAAACCCCGCCGCAATGACCCTATTTGATACAGCCCAATTTTCAGGCGCGGTTTCTATCGTTGATCCCGAGGTAGACGTTACTCAAACCAAAATCAATGACAGCGACTTCAACCAAAAATCATCAGATGTCGCTCCTTTACAAATTGTCCCTGCTGCTTATTACATTAGTCCTATCAACGACAAATGGGCTTGGGGAATTGGCATGTTCACGACTTACGGAGTAGCCACTGATTACCCAGATGATATTTATGCAGGTGATTTGGCAGGTGACACATCACTAATTTCAGTCAACTTAAATCCAAATATCGCGTACAGAGTTAACGATAGTTTTAGTGTAGGAGCTGGCGTTAACTTTGTTTATGCAGAGGCCGAGCTCAACAGACACAAAGGCAGCCTTCCTGTTGGTGGCTCACCAAGTGACAAACTAATCTCGATGACTGGTGAGACTTTTGCTTTTGGTTGGAATGTGGGCGCGTTATATGAACTGAACGAGTACAACCGTTTTGGATTTGGTTACCGATCATCCGTTGAACTCGACTTTGATGACGGTGAGTTCACTGATTACACAGGTCTAAAAATGGAAAACGGCGCTCCTGGTAAAACCACAGGGCACCTAGAAATTGAACTGCCCGATATCTTCGAATTATCTGCTTTTCATCAACTTAACGATGCTTGGGCAATACACTATGGTTGGCAGTTAACTAAGTGGAGTAAGTTCAAAGAGTTAAAAGCCACTAGTTCAGATTGTAAAAACAATGAATGTTTCTTAAAAACCGAACATTACGAAGACAATCAAAGATGGTCTGTAGGTGCAACCTACATGGTTAATCAAAATTGGACGGTACGAGCGGGTCTAGCGTATGACGAGCAAGCTGGTGAAGCGACATTAAGCATTCCAGACAGCGATCGTATGTGGTATTCAGCAGGCCTCACCTATTCTATTTCAGAGAATATGACTGTCGATGCTGCATTTGCACTCGTACAAAGTGAAAGCGGTTCGTTTACCGAAACTGATGCGGCGGGACAAAAGCTTACATTTGATGCTGAAGGCGTTGCTTACCTTTCAGCGATACAACTTAACTACACCTTCAACTAACCGTACGGGAATAATTACATGAACAACAAATTTTCTTTATCTCTCGTATGCTCAGCATTACTACTTGCGGGCTGTGGGGACAATAGTGAAAGCTCTGGTGATTCAACAGCGGCACCTTATTCAGATGCAATCAACCAATCATTAGCTAGAAGTTCAAAAATTAGCTTCACTCTTCTAGGTAATGAAGCGGATGTTCCTCTTCCTTCATTTTTCTTGTTCGATACCAACGATCACACTCTAAATATTCCGTTAGATGCAAATTCAACGGGACTCTTGAATGATCCAAAAGTAGCCATGGGTGAAGCTGATGGTTGGAGTACTATCATGCCGTTCACTATCAATGTGAATCTTCCAAGTGATAGGACGCTGAAGAATGATGTCGTGATGATGGGTACGACACCGTTTAGCGCGCACCTAAATGCCGGTGTAAAAGTTGCTAAAGTGGATGTTGACCTGAGCACCGGTGTCATGTCTAACTTTACTGCTCTAACTGCTGGAGTTGACTACTTAGTGGTATCTAGCGATTTTAAGACCATACAAGTTTTACCTCTTAAAGGTTTAGATCCTAGCTCTGACTACATCTATGCATTAACTGACTCAATTGTTGATAGCGCAGATGAACCACTTGGAACATCAAGCTCTTACGCATCTTTAAAAACGAAAGATATTGACCAAGCAGGCTCGCTCGATTTACCACAGAAAATCATCCATCAAGTTGAAGCGTTGTTCGCTGGCTATGGTTCTGTATCAAGCTCAGATGAAATCATATACTCATCTTGGTTTACTACGGCGTCGGCAGGTAACGTTATGAACGGGACCAAAGCTGCAATTGCACAAACAGTTAGCCCCGCAGTTACCCCGTCTGATATATGGAAGAACCTAGCGAATCCAAATAGTATTTCGGAAGCTGATCTTGATAATCTGTATACATTTACAGTTGATGGAACGAAACAGGATTTTGCTACAGCTGTACAAGCTGACGCGATGTTTAAGAGTGCATTTGGTGACGATGCTGCAACACAATTAGCTGCGGGTTATAACACTAACTTTTCAACACCAGCAGCAGCTTCTATTCAAGTGTATCGAGGAACAGTTGAATTACCGTACTTCCTGTCAGATTCGTTAACTAACAATGCGTGGAAAACAACGCCTTGGCGCAGTGCGATGCCTAGTGTTTTAACTATCTTGAATGTACTCAGCTCAGGAAGTGACTCGGACAAAACAGCTATTGCTACACAGCTGGCAGGTTTAGGGATCACAGAGCCTGCTACTCAACTCTATCAAGCAGAGTACCAACAATTACTCATTGGAGAAAAGTTAACTCTTGCAAGCGGAGAGCAATTGGATAGCGCTAGAGTTATGACGAAATACAGCGCTGTACCGCAAATTCGAGCAGCAAAGTCAGTGCCATTCGTTATGTTTGTACCTGAAGGAGCAGCTATCGACAGCAGTTTACCAATTTTACAGTACCAACACGGTATCACTAGCATCAAAGAGAGTGCTTATGCTTTTGCGATGCAGCATATTGGCGGCGCACTTACTGGAGCAGCACCATACAAACCCTATGCAATTATTGCTATAGACCAACCACTTCACGGTCAACGCGCACTAAGTGCAGATGTTGTTACGACACCAACAACACCTACTGTATACATGAATCTTGAGTATTTACCTGTTGCACGAGATAACATCCGTCAGAGCGCCATTGATGGTCTTGGAGTTCGTTTTGCGTTAAATTCTGCTACTGATGCAGCATTTAGTAACCTCGACAAAACGAATGTGTCTCTATTTGGGCATTCTATCGGGGCGATTACAGGTATCAGCTCTTATACCGTTGGTAACAGTTCGTTGAACCCTGCTATTGATTCTATGTTTAGTTATACAAGTGCAACACTTGCTAACCCAGGTGGTGGCATTGCACCTTTCTTGCTTAAGTCAGGCTCGTTTTCTCCTGAGATTAAGCACACCGTGAGCCTATCAAGTGTAACCGAGTACCAAGCACATTATGTAAGTAACTGTGTGCCAGTCAGTAAGTCAGGTGGTGATTGCTTTAATGAATACTACACAGCCCTAAGTAATGATAGTGCTTCAGCCTCAGACAAAGCAGTCAAAGCGACAATCGATTCGACCCTTACTTCATTCACTTATGCTGCGCAAACAGTTCTAGATAACGTTGACCCATATAATATTGCATCTACAACTACGGGACCTGTGCTTGGTATTCAAGCGAATGGTGACGAAACGATACCAAACTCGGTCGCTGAGTTTCCAACAGCAGGTACCGAACCCCTGTTTAAAAAGTTATCCTTGGTTAATACTGCACTGGACTCTTCGGGAGACAAGCTGGCTTCGTATTTTGACAAAGCATCTTCAGAAGCAGACCACTCCACTGTAATTTCTCAGCAAAATGCTGGTGATGCAGCAGCCAACGCAGAAATGACCTCACAAATTGTACAATTTACCTTGTCGCAAGGTACTGGCATTGCAACCGTAACCGCTGGCTTGTTAGATGCGAGTAAGTAAGCGCATGAGCAAAATTTAATTTAACCAAATGCCAGCCTAACCGCTGGCATTTTTGTATCTGTCGTTCGAACAAGTCCCCTAGTTAACCGTTTGCATAAAACTTTAAAACACAAATGGTTGATCTCAGCTGAAATTAATCAAGACAGAATACCGTACGACCTCTTTCTTTATTGTAAATAAAGTGGATAATAGCCCCGTAATTTAATACCTAATAAATGTGAGTCCATTATGTCTTCTGAAGCTACTATGCTAGAACGCTGCCAATCTAAATGTGAACTATGTGGTTCTGATTCTTCTCTTACTGCATACGCAGTGCCGCCACACAGCCACGTAACAGTGGATCACGGCATCATGGTATGTGACAAATGTCTTGGTGAGATTGACGACCCTAAAGATATCAACCACTGGCGTTGTCTGACTGACAGCATGTGGAGTCAAGAAGCGCCAGTTCAAGTAACTGCATGGCGTCAACTTACTCGTCTGAACACAGAAAGCTGGGCTCAAGACGCGCTAGACATGATGTACCTTGAAGAAGAAACGTCAGTTTGGGCACAAATCGGTATGTCTGCTGATGACAAACCTCTTGACGTGAACGGAGTTGAACTTAAGAAAGGTGACGACGTAACAGTAATCAAAGACCTGCCAATCAAAGGTACTAACCAAGTGATTAAGCAAGGTACTGTTATCCGTGGTATCAGCGTTGGTGACGATCCTAAGCTTGTTTCTGGTAAAACAAACGGCGGTCAATCAATGTACGTAATCGCTGAGTTCTGCCGCAAGAAGTAATTCTTCTTTAAGCTGAACAAAATCTAAAAAGGCGCTAATGAATAATTAGCGCCTTTTTAATATCTCAAATTTTCACGGCTTAAGACTATGAATAAGTTGCTCACGGTACTCCTTAATGACAGACACCAAAGAGCCTTTGATACCACTGACTTGTTTTGAGTGCGGGCACCACAATGCAAATCCAAATTTGAATCCTTCCACCATTTGCGCAGAGTGAATGGGCTCTATTGAATGTTTTGAAAATTCAGAGGCGGTAAAAAATGCCTTAGGAAGAAGTGCCCACCCAAAACCCTCTTCAAGCATTTTGATCATTAGCGAAAGCTGATCAATCTCTTCATAGTCAGAGCTCACGATAATCTTTTCAGACATACCTTCGTCAATCAGAGACTTCAATACGAACTGTTTAGAGTTCCTTAGTGCGACTAATACTTCGTCTTTATCGATATGTGAGAGTTCTCCCCCTTTCTGTCCGAATGGGTAGAACTCAAAATGCCCAAGGAAAGTAGAATCAAAACTATGCATCGCCCGGCTATTGTGAGCATTCACAAGTCCAAAGTGATATTCCCCACTTTGTATTCCTTGTTTAATTTCGTTCTTATTCCTAACCAGAAAGTTCACTCGCATCATTGGGAAATCGTGCTTGAGTCGTTTACGTATATCGACCAACACACGTTGAGGAACGAAACTAGAATACGCGATTGTTATTTTCTCTAACCCACCATAAGAAAGGCTCAACGCCACCTTATCAAAAGTACGTGCTTGCTCAATCGTCTGTTTTGCGTAGTGATAAAGGAGGTGCCCGTCCTCTGTTGGTTCAACAGAGCGCCCGACTCTTTCAAAAAGATTCACCGCCAGATGATCTTCCAAGTTTGTAATCACCTGACCCACGGTCGTTCTGTGTTTATTGAGCTTTATCGCGGCTTTACTGAACGAAAGCTGTTCATAGACAGTCACAAACGCGAGAAGTTGTTCAATACTAAAATTCATGTTGATGTGCTTCGTTTCTTAATAATTCATTGAATTCAGAGTAAGAGATAGCAATTACTCTTTTACCCGTTTACAACCTTACTCTCTAGTATATACCTAAATTTACTTACTTTTGATGGATCTGGTCCTCTATATACGATTATTAACATTGAACTACTTCCGTTATCGTTACCTTCTCAAAACGATAGAGACAAACCCATGAACACAATGCCGCATGAACTCGTGTGGGGTGAAATCTATTTCCCTCCTTTATTATTGGTTATCGCGTTAGCTTATGTATTGACGATACTGACTGGCTCAATCGCAACAAAACTTGGGCTACATAAATATATCGCTTTTCCTGCAATTGCCGAATTAAGCCTAATCGTGATTTTCGTCGGCGTTATCGGCCAATTCATTACCATTTTCTGAGGCACTAACCTTGATTAAACGTTATCTCATCACGCTACTACTGGTCGTTGCTGCAAGCTCTGTGGTTTATAGCTATTACCAATCTTATTCGAGTACCCCCTGGACTAGAGATGGTCAAGTCAGCGCTTACATAGTTTCAATTACTCCCCGAGTTACAGGGCAAGTGACTAAAGTCCATATTGAGGACAACTCACAGGTGGCTAAAGGCGACTTACTGTTTGAGATCGACCCAAGCATTTATCAAGCGGCCTACAATAAAGCGTTGGCGGCACAGAAACAGGCTCGCGCGCTCTTAGCAAAAGCTAAAAACGAAGAGCAACGCGCGTTGAACTTAGAAAAGAGAACGCCTGGCGCAATGCCAGTGCTGACGTTGAATAACCTGAATAATGCAGTTGAGACAAACGCCGCTAACGTTGCACTAGCAAAAGCCAACGTTGAAGAAGCGCATTTAAATCTTGAATACACCAAAGTGTACGCGCCAACAAACGGTTACATCACGAACTTAAACCTACGAGAAGGCTCTCAAGTGGTCGCCAATACACCGGTAGTTGCGTTGATCGATGAAGACAGTTTCTGGATCGAAGGCTATTTCAAAGAAACTGATCTGGTTAATGTTAGCCCTAACGACAAAGCGCTTGTCACTCTTATGATGCACAACAATATTCAATTGGAAGGCCATATCAAAAGCATTAGCTTTGGCATTGCGACACAAGATGGCAGTACTGGTAATGACCTTCTTCCCAACGTGAACCCAAATTTTCAATGGATTCGCCTCGCTCAGCGTATACCAATTAAAGTAGTACTTGATAACGTGCCTGAAGACTTGCAACTTCGTGTCGGCATGACAGCTTCAATCAAAATAATCAAATAGTTGGATGGCATTTATGTTCAGTGCATCGACCAAAGAAGCAATTAAGGCTTCTCTCGCGATTGTTATCTCTATCTGCCTTGCGTTGTGGTTTCAGTGGGAAAAACCCTATTGGGCGGCAATTGCGGTTGCTGTCATGGCATTGAACGAGAGTTTTGCCCATTCAATAAACAAAGGCCATAACCGATTAATGGGAACCTTGTTAGGGACGGGTTATGCCTTTTTCTTGATTGCGATGTTTTCTCAGGACCGCTTTCTGTTTCTGATGTTTTTCACCTTATTTCTCGGTACGTGCATCTTCATGTCGAGTGATGAAAAATACGGTTATGTCTTTTCTATAGGCTTTGCTGTCTGCTCCATCATCTCTTGTATGGGGGGATTCGATAACCAAATTACATTCTATTTTGCAGTTCTACGAATACAAGAAACTTTGCTAGGCGTTATCACTTTCTCGATTGTTTATCGTCTAATCTGGCCGGTAAGCACTGAACAAAACTTCGTACAACGATTTGAAACAAGCAGAGAAACGCTGATAACAGCAATGAGCGATACCAATAACCTTGATATAGAAGCCTTAGAGTCCAATACCGCTAATATTAAAAAGCTTTATCAGCTGTTGGATTTACCGCTCACTGGCAGTTATCACCTAAAGCAAAATATCCAAGCGTGGCGCTTACGTGTCCGTGAAATGGCTCATATTCAAGATCGTCTGCTTGTACTCGCCTCGGATGAACTTACTCAACCTATTGATTGGCCAATTCTCACAGAAAAACTGGAAAAACTAGAGTTAATGGCGCCACACTTGTCATTGATTGATGATGTGCCGTTTGTGAAGAGTGAGAAGAAAAACGTTTCTTGGCACCATGAGCACCGTACCTTTGTTCAACACCTGGATGAAGATGGGAGAAAAGTCTTACAAGGAGTCTCGATGTTCGTAACGTCGCTACTGGTTTGGATATATCTACCTGTGCCGGGCGGTTTTATTTTTCCGATGATTGCAGGCGTATTTTCTTCCATGTTACCGACGATGCCACCAAGTGTTATCAAAGATGCGTTTTTCGGGGTGATAGGCACTGGTACCGTTATTTTACTTCAATACATCTTTATCATGCCGATGATGACTGAGTTGTGGCAATTAGCACTGTTCTATTTCATTAATAGCATGGTGATATGGAAAGTGTTCGCAACGCCTAAACTGATGGTGCACCGAATACTTGGCATTAACCTGCTGGTCGTACTGACGTCTGGCGCGCTTAATCTAACACCGGTTTATCAGATTCAAACACCATTACTGATGTTAACCACACTGCTCATCATTTTGATGATCGGCAAACTATTTACTGACCTCTTTAGAGTCAAGAGTGTCGTTTAATCTCGTTATGCGGATTCGTTAAACTTAGGGCTAAAAATAAAAAAGGCGCAATTAAGCGCCTTTAGAAATTCTATTGCTTACTGACTCATATAGCTTGCTGACTCAATATCAGTTGTTTCTCAGCCACACATCTTGGTTTTTAGGTGCTTTCTTCTTTTTCTTCTTGCCTGTGCCAGCCGGTGGCGCAACGGGTTTTAGTGCAGCAACAAGTTCAGCGGTTGCCTCTTCATCCACTTCAAAACCTTCAATTTGCTCACGCTCAAGACGGATTTTGTTCTTCTTCTCAATGATTGTGAAGTGATGGTAATCTTCGTGGTCGATCAAAGATAGCGCTAGACCAACCTCACCCGCACGACCACTTCGGCCAATACGGTGCATGTAGTCTGATGGGCTACGCGGTAGGTCAAAGTTGATTACTACTGGTAGCTTTTCGATATCCAGACCACGTGCCGCGATGTCTGTCGCGATAAGAACGTCAATCTCGCCAGATTTAAAATCTTCAAGAATACGAGTACGTGAACCCTGCCCTTTATCGCCGTGGAATACTTCTGCGATGATACCGCGCTTGTAAAGCTTGTCTGCAAGGTGCTCACAGCTGTTTTTCGCGTTTACGAAGATAAGAGCCTGGCGCCATTCGTGCTGTTGAATCAGGTGCGCTAACAATGCTGTCTTACGACCTTTTTCTACTTCGAATACACGCTGAACCAATGTGCTCGCATTAGCACTTTGAAGTTGAACTTCAATTGGATCATTCAGTAGTTCGTGAGTCAGCGTTTTAACTTGCTCGGGGAAAGTCGCAGAGAACAACAAGGTTTGTTTTTTGCTTGGCAGAAGTTTCAAGATCGCGTCTAGTTCTTCTGTAAAACCAAGGCTTAACATTCGGTCAGCTTCATCAAGCACTAACGTTTTTACTTTATCTAGCTTGATAGCGTTGCTTGAGATCAGATCCAGCAAACGACCCGGTGTTGCCACCAAGATATCAGTGCCGCCACGTAGCGCTTGCATCTGAGTGTTTACCGATACACCACCAAATACACAAACCGTTTTGATCGCACCATTGAAGTGTACTGCGTAAGACTTAACGCTGTCAGCCACTTGCTTAGCAAGTTCACGTGTAGGCACCAAGATAAGACCAGACACAAAGTTACCTTTGCCTGCTCTGCGGTCTAAAGGCGCATCTTCATGGATTTGTTGTAACAGCGGCAGTGCAAATGCTGCAGTTTTACCTGAACCCGTATTTGCACCTGCAATTAGGTCGCGTCCTGCTAACACACTTGGAATAACTTGCGCTTGGATAGGCGTTGGCTGTTGGTATTCAAGCTCGGTAAGACGAGCCATCAAAGGAGAGATTAAGCCAAGATCAGAGAAGTTGGTTGGTGTTGTGGTGTTAGTCATTAATTGCAGGAACTCAAAGCTAAAATAATAGCGCGCTATATTAACGTATTTCAGCCGTATTACGTAACTAAATCGCCCCTTTCTCCCGCGTTTCAGCGATTAAGCCCCTCTAAAACACATCCAGATATCAAGTTATCGCAAATTTAGTTAAGCCACCCCGCTACCGTTTGCTCTGACGTGTACGAGTTGAGCTCAGTTAACCACACGGCTACAGCATCTGGCGTGGCGACTAAAGGAGAGAAATCGATATTGAATTGCCAATCAGACTCACCACGTTGATAGCCGTCGTAAACCACGACAAAATCGTGCTTAAGTTTCTTACCTCTGTTCTCGCCCGCTTTAACGCTGGTGACTTCGTTCATCGCCAACAAGGCAATATGAGCGACATAATCCCCTTTGCCTTCGTAACTCACGTTGAACGTATCGCCTTTATGGTTCACTGTTAATTTGGGATTAGTTTGTTGTTGGAGCGAAGGCAACGTTCTGTCTAGCCAATTAAAGTAACCACGCCACTCTTTTCCATCGACAACAAAGCCCGGTGTATAAACGCCACTTGTTACCCCATAAGCTTTGTATAAACGCTGCTTCTGACTGAATGCCTTGCTGGCGAACTTGTCTCCCCAGCCTAAGTAGTCCCAGTAGTCCACGTGATAGGCAAGCGGTATGACCTCGGTCCAAAGTTTTGGATGATCTGCAAAAGTACTGAGGTACGTGTCAGCAGGCGGGCAACTAGAACAACCTTCAGAGGTAAACAGCTCAATAACCTGAGCAGGCTGGCCTTCGTTACTCCACGTTTGTGCAAACGACACAGAGGAATAGGCGCCGATCGGTAAGGCAAGTAAACAAAGTTTAATCAATGATGAATTGCGTGTGGCGTGTGACATACCGAGATCCTTGTACAAAGCGAATTTACTGGCGCTCAAATAAAGACCGTTATGCCTAAGTATTTCTTTCAGGTGATGAGTTTATTTCAGGTGCTGGGTTTATTTCAGATGCACAGCTTGTTTCAGATACAAAAACGCCAGCTTTAGAAGCTGGCGTTTTTTAAATTCTATATTTACATGTTAACGCTGAGATTAACGGTTGATACCGATATCGCGTTGCATGTGACCAGATAGGTCGCTTGCGTAGTAACTACGTGGAGAGTTGTCTACGAAAAGAATATCGAAAATGTGTGCAATCAATCCTTTGATGTTAACCGAGTAGGTCTTCTTATCCATAGAGTTAGGAACAGCGATAGTATTCATTTGCATTGCTTGAGCCATGATTGCCTCTCTATAAATTTGTTTATGTGGTTCGTTCTGATGACAAGAATAATAGGTGATCTTTTACAGGTTAAAAAATGACTAAAATTAGAAATTCAGATTAGTTTTTCTAATAAAACAATCCATTAACAACACCTCGAAATACATATTCACGCTTGATGAGTAAAAATTCACAACAGTGCCTAAATCATGCATTTAGTACAAATAACGCTCAAACAACAGTGGCCAATGTCACAAAAAATTTACATAAATAAATTTCAAGCTTCATTGACCACCTAATCCTTATCGAGTTTTCGATAAGTTATTTTTGTTTTAATTTACTTGTTCAATGTCTGGCTTCTTCGCATAAATCGACGCGATAACCGCAATCGTCATAGTAGAAATCAGAACAGCTAGCGACCAATACGTTGGGATAGCCCACTCACTGTCAACCAATAGCATTTTCACACCAATGAACACCATGATGAATGCCAGTGCAGGCTTCAAGTAGATGAACTTATCCATCATGCCTTGCAGAACAAAGTACAAAGAACGAAGGCCAAGCAATGCAAATACGTTTGCAGCCAGTACTAAGAATGGCTCTCGCGTAACGGCGAAAATTGCAGGAATAGAATCCAGTGCAAACATCACATCCATAACCGCAATGGCACCGATGACCAACATCATTGGAGTGAATGCCCATTTAGCACCCTGTTTAACCATTAATGCAGGGCCATGGAAATCCTCTGTTACCGGCATCACTTTACGAAGTAGCTTTTCAGGCAGTGTATTCACACTCTCTTCTTCGCCCTTGTCTAATGCCAGCTTAATACCCGTACCAATCAAGAACGCAGCGAACACGTAAAGTACCCAGTGGTATTCCGCCAATAGCTGTGCGCCTAGTGCGATCATAATTGCACGAAGCACCAATGCACCAATTACCCCCCAAAGAAGCGCACGAGGTCTTAGATGCTCAGGAACTTGGTATTGAGCAAAGATCATCGCGAAAACAAACAAGTTGTCTACGCTCAATGATTTTTCTAGCAAGTAACCGGTAATAAATGACACGGTTGCTTTTTGGGCTGTGTATTCACTATTCGGCGCATAGATGTCCCAAAAAAGGTAAATGGAACCAGCAAATAAAAACGCGAGCACAAACCAGAAAACGCTCCAAATTGCCGCTTTCTTGATGGTTACACTACCACCACGAGTCTGATAGATATCAATAGAGACGAGAATGACTGTCAGCAGGAAAAAGCCCGCATAAGTCGTCATGATTGGCGATGAAAAAAAGGGTTCACTATTTGTAGATAATAGAGATTGAGTTGAGTTCATTATTCCTCCGGGCGGAAGAACTGTACAAAGACCTTCCGCAAACAAAACTATCAAGTTCCACGACGGATCTTGATTGTGATTGCGTTGGTCTCGTTGAAGTGAAATATGGGATTTCACCTTTACATACCGGATAGACTCTTGGCCTAACGAGATGACGATATGTAAACTTGCGCTAACTACTCCCCAAACGCGTGGATAATATTCCTCTATCTTTGTTTCGTCTAGAAAAATTTTCGGAAATAAATAAAAAAGGAGCAAAACGCTCCTCATTTATTTCTATAGACTTGTCAAAACGACATTCGTATTGATTCTGAGAATACTACTGAGAGGATTAACCCCTAATACCGTTACTCATGATACAAATCCGTTACTCAATGATACAAATAACGAACGAGTCTTGTACGCGCTTTGTCTTACAGTTAACTTAAAGGCACGCTACGTTATAAACCTGCAGCGGGTACCAAGTACACTAACGCGGACCAAACCGATACCCAACCAACCACTGCTACCGCATCTAACCAATCTTTCTTATCCATGCTTATCTCCACAAGAAGGCGACTTGCAGGAATAAAGCATAAACAATGCCAAATTTATAAATAGGCAAAACTAATAATACTAATCACAAGTATTATCTATGGCTATCTAAAACACTCCAAACAATTCAGCGGCTCGTTGTGTTGCAGCGACTCTGGGTGGTCTTGTAGAAACTCGATGAAACAGTCTGCCATCGAGTCGGTCGTGACCATGCCATCACCTATCATATCCAAGACGGCGTTATAGCCCTCTTTTCCTTTCATGGTATAGGCTGACGACGCGCCTCGGTAAATTCGGTAGCGAGACACTGGCTGCCAACCGGATGTTTCAGAGTGTATTTCTAGATGATGAATACGATGTCCTAAGGGTGCTTCTTTGTGATAACAAAATCTCAAGTTATGAGTATAAGGAAAGCTGCCAGAACCCGTACCTACCACACCATTATCCAGCGCGTTGTTAATTGCCCCTTCTAACATGCCTGCGATCGTTTCACCTTTTACGTCATACACACCAATAGGTACGGCAAACGGTAGTAGTTTTCCGGCAATATCGGCAACGGAGACGTCTCCGCTATTGAGTGAGTTTCTCACCCCACCAGAATTGTGGATCGCAAATTCTACGCCGTGTCCTTTTTTGTTCATCAGATATTGAAACGACTGGGCAACCAAAGGCGCAAGTTGACTAGGCCCTTGTTCGTCAGGGATACGAACATGGCGGAGTTTTGTGCCAGCATGAGCGATAACTTGTTGTTGAAGCTTTCGAACTCTCGGCTGATATTTATCCGTCAGAATGCTTTGCAGTTCAGGATCTTTTTTACATACCGCGATATTCGAGTGGTTGTTTAAAAACTCACACGCCATATCGTGAGCATCGCCTTGCCCTACTTCACTTAATTTGGCGTCTATAAACAATCGACGTCCCAACAGCAGTTCATTCTTGCCATTAAAGTGTGTCACTTTGCCTGCAGAATCGAACTCAATTTCACAGTGTCCGAGGCTCATTGCGTGGAAACCGGCTTGTACAACATAGGTGTCGCCAATTTTTACGCCGTAGTCATCGTCTTTCACTAAGCCGATATCTGAGAAATCACCTTGTAAGCGATGACTATGACCACCAACAATGACGCCAATACCTGTTACGTTGGCTGCTAACTCTAAATCAGCTTCGTAACCAAGATGGCTAAGTAACACAATCTTGTTGATACCAGCTTTATGAATCTGCTCAATGGTCGCTTTTGCTGTTTCTAAAGCATTTTCAAATGGTGTATCGATATCTGGATTGGCAATGCCTGCCATTTTGTCGATGCTTAAGCCGAATATTGCAACCTTCTCGCCATCAAACTCTTTCGTTATAAAAGAAGCACTTCGCGTTTCAGTCAGATAAGGCTTAACAATTTCGTTGTCCGCTAAGGTATGAGTTTTATTGATATCCTCATTCGATAGATTCCAGTTACCGGCCAACAGTGGGAATTTGATTCTTTTAGCGAAAATCGCAACGGGCTCATTACCCATGTCTAGCTCGTGATTGCCGAGCGTCATGGCATCTATATTAAGGGCATTCAACAAATCGGCGTTGGCTTTTCCCTTGAATAAAGAAAAGTACAAAGTGCCCTGGAAGCAGTCACCAGCATGCAGGAACAGGGTTCCAACCTTCTGACGCTGGGCATCTTGTTCTATTTGTTTGAAGCGTGTTGAAATTCGAGCAAAGCCACCAGTACTGACATAAGGTTCAATGATGTGGTTGTTCATTTTAAGTGATAGCTGTAACGAGGTTGGTTCAAAGTATGAGTGGGTGTCGTTGATGTGTGCCAACACTATTTTTGTCGGCTTATTCTTTTTAGTCATATTTTCTTCTCTCTTTGTCCCTTCATACTAGGTCGAGAATCATGACAGAATCGTGAATTTTATGAAACTGCACTGCAAAAAAATTCTCGAGATAGATCAAAAATCCCATTTTGATCCGTATAAATAAACAACGGGTTTTGTGACAGGTGAACATACCGGATTGGTATTTTTCGATTATGATTAAAGATATCTGTTAGCTTTCAAACAATTAGCAGAGCCTTCCGTTAGGAGTAAGCCTATGCAACTAGAAAGAATCGAGATTTCTGGCTTTCGAGGCATCAAGCGCATGTCACTCGCGTTTGACGAGCTAACCACGCTGATTGGTGAAAATACTTGGGGTAAGTCTTCTTTACTTGATGCTTTGTCCGTCGTTCTTCCCTCAGACGGTGTCCCATATCACTTCGAAATGACTGATTTTCATGTCGATTACTCGGTTTCACATCCACAGTCTCAACATCTTCAAATTGTTCTCGCATTAAAAGCCAATGACAAGAGCGAACTCAACGCTGGTCGTTATCGCAAGCTTAAACCTATATGGGTTCAAGATGAGTTTGGCGTCTGTCGAATCTATTACCGAATCAGTGCCACATTAGAACAATATGAAACGACCACAAACTACGCATTTTTAGGTTTAGACGGTAATCCGCTCAAACTTCATCATTCAGAAAAGCTCGCTCAAGAATTAATGACCTTACATCCTGTGATCCGTTTACGAGACGCAAGGCACTTTGATCGCCCTTTCAACGGAAATTCACTCAACCACAATGCTCACCTGCCGTCTAATGTTCACGCTAATAACGGTCACGCTAACAATGCAAACGGAAATGGGAACAACAATCCAAATAACGGGCATGGGAACGGACATAATCACACAACCAATGGTCATGGCACGAATGGAAACGCCAGCAACGGCAATGGCAATGGCCGTCAGGCAAGAATAGAAAAGCGCATCGACAACACCTGCCGCCGCCTTATGGCGATACCCGGACATGTTAATAAAGGTGAAATGCGCAGTAGTCTTGAGTCAATGCAAAGCTTAATAGAACACTATTTCTCATTTAAGAGTGTCTCACGTAAGAATCCGAGAAAACCGCGTGACGGGCTACTGTACTCAGCTGGAGCGAACGACAAGAGCATTCATCAATTGGTCGAGGAGACCAAGAATAAACAAACTCGGCTGTTATTCATGGGGTTACTTAACGCTTATCTACAGGCCAAAGGGCCGACAGACTTAAGACGATGTGCGCGCCCTCTTTTGATCCTTGAAGATCCAGAGGGTCGACTGCACCCAACGCACCTAGCAAGGGCTTGGAGCTTGATGCAGAAATTACCGATGCAAAAAATCCTTACCACCAACAGTGGCGATCTACTTGCTGCTGTACCACTTCAATCGATTCGTCGTTTGGTGCGTCAGTCCGATAAAACCATCGCTAACCAACTCAACATGAACCACTTTAGCAAAGATGAGCTTCGTCGAATTGGTTTTCATATTCGTTTCCATCGTTCAGGTGCTCTGTATGCTCGCTGTTGGTTATTGGTAGAAGGTGAGACTGAAGTCTGGTTGTTTAACGAGTTAGCCAACCAATGTGGGTATAACCTTGCTGCGGAAGGCGTTCAGATTATCGAGTTCGCTCAATCAGGGCTAAAAGCGCTGATTAAAGTCGCGCAAGAGTTTGGCATCGATTGGCATGTCGTCACCGATGGTGATGCAGCTGGTAAAAAATATGCGGCAACAGTCCTATCTAAACTTGGGAACGATCAAGAGCGACATCGCCTCACAGAACTGCCTGACAGAGACATCGAGCACTACTTGTATATGAATGGGTTTGAGAATTTTTTCAGAGACATGGTTAAGATTCCTTACGATCACCCTATCCCAGCGAAAAAAGTCGTAGCTAAAGTTCTTAAGAAACACGCAAAACCAGATCTGGCTTTAGCGATTGTGTCTCATTGTGAGAATCAAGGACAAGACTGTATTCCCTTGTTATTAAGGTGGACGCTAAAACGTGTCATCACCATGGCAAACGGGAACACCTAAGCGCTTTAATTAATTGATAGATGCTATTGGTTCTTCTGCAGATGATTTTTTTAACTGATGGGCCTAACCAAAACCAAAAAAGGCACACCAGATGGTGTGCCTGTATAAATCGATATACAAATTAATTGGGGGTTATCTTGCAAGAGTTCACAGTAACTAGAGCATCATTGCTTAACGTATTCGTTACGCCTTTGCTTGCTTAGCGTGTTGTTCAACAACTTCCGAAGATTGAGTCGATTTCTCGTGAAGCCATAGCCCCGTTGCTTTCATCAAGTATCCAAATACACCACCAAGCAGTAAAGATGGTACTACAAGTTGCCAATCGCCACCTGCAGCAAACGTCGCACAGCAACCAATAAAGGTTCCCGGGATATAACCGAGCCACGCTTGTTTTGCTTGAATACACATAAAGAAAGCCACAATAGCAGTAATCATGTAGCCTAAAATCTCTAACCCTGCGAAGGTTGAGCTTTCGATAATCACCATTGCCCAGAATACGCCTGTCATGTTGGTCAATAAGCTTCCTGCTAGTCCTTTAACACCGCCTGTTGGCGAAGCAAAGTAGCTGGTGCAGCCTAGGAAACCTGCCCATGACAATAAGCCGAAAGAGATAGCTATCCATCCCCAAAGACCTGACAAAATACCTGTTGTTAATGAAATCGCGACTAATGTACTCATACTATTTCTAAAGCCTAATTACGTCATTGAACGCAACCGGATTTAGCCTCACTTAAAATCAAGTAAGCATACTATGGTAAGAACGCCTTCATTTAGACGATCGTGATCACATTAATAATGTACGCGAATGTGCATTTATCACCAGATAGAGACCGAAATCGCTTATTCAACACAATCGGTTATCAGCATTCTATCAATTTATCGTTACAGAACTGAACGTTTGCCTTTCATCATGCGCTTGCCTTCACGTTTGATACACTCAGCAAGTGGGTTCTCTGCCATGTCAGCTCGCCAAATAAAGGACAAGGTTCTTTCCATTTCAAGCTCAGGAACATTCAACGTCACCAGTTGGCCTGACTCAACAAACTGTTCGACATCTAGATAAGGTAAACACGTTAAATATGGGCCGTTTGCTACCAAACTTCTTAAAACAGGAACGTGTTCATACTCTCGCCAAACATCGAGATCACCAATTAAATGGTGAATAGAGCTATCAAAAACTTTGCGAGTACCCGAGCCGTGTTCGCGTAATACCCACTTCGCTTGCTCTAACTGTGCCAAACTCACTCGTTCACGCTTCGCAAACGGGTGATGAGCCGAAGCAACCACCGTTAAATGGTCAGTACACCATACTTCTTGGTGAACTCGATTGTCATCACAACGACCTTCGATAACGCCCAGATCGTATTGATAATCCAATACACCATCAATGACAGCATCGGTACTTTGTACGCCGAGCGAGATTCGCATCTCAGGAAAGTCGTTATCAATAATACTGATGAGATCCGGAACGAGGTGTTCCGCTGGAGTTTGGCTAGCACCTAATTTGAGTTCGCCACTCAACAAATGCTGCTCATAGAAGCCCATCTCAATTTGCTGTGCGTCTTGCAGTAAACGCTTCGCTTTTGGTCTTAACCACATGCCCCAATGAGTCAGGGCCATTTGCTTTCCCTGCCTTTCAAACAAAGGTCTGCCGAGCATTTTTTCCAACTGTGCAAGAGACATACTTGTCGCCGACTGAGTCAACGCCAATTTGTCTGCTGCCTGACTAACGCTCCCGGAGTCTGCTACTGCATCAAATACCGCGAGTTGCTTTAATGAATAACGCAAAATTCATCCTTAATGCTTTTAATTATTTGTGTCCTGATGCTCATTTTTTATTAAGCCGATGAGCAACCAATTTCATTCTACGCGTAACCAAATCTATATCAATAAATTTGATGTGGTTTCTAAAAATTATCAATTTTACCTCTACCCCTCAACGCCCTAATCTGGAATGGCAGGACACAAGAAGCCCTGCAAAACACAATTGATTAACCATTACGGATTAACCAAGTCATTAATACTAGGAATTACACATGACGGATTGTTCAAGGGGGGGATATGGCAACCAGCACTTCTGAAAATCATCAACTGTTCTCACCAACAGAAATGATGGCGGAAGCAGAGAAGTTTGCATTAAGCAAAGCAAATAAAACCAGCAGCATGACATTGAGTTTAGCAATCATGGCTGGCGCATTCATCGGGCTTGCTTTTCTATTCTACATCACGGTAACCACGGGCAGCGCTGATGCTGGATGGGGATTGAGTCGCTTAGCCGGCGGTCTTGCATTCAGTATGGGTTTGATCTTGATTGTGATTTGTGGTGGAGAGCTGTTTACCAGCTCAGTGTTATCAAGCATCTCATGGGCTAACAAGCAGATCACCTTCACTAAGATGCTGTCTATCTGGGGCAAGGTGTATGTCGGTAACTTTATCGGTGCCATGTTCCTATTAGCTTTGGTAAGCGCAGCAGGTCTGTATCAACTGGATGGCGGGCAATGGGGCTTAAACGCTCTGAACATTGCTCAACACAAGCTACACCACAGCCCTGTTCAAGCATTTGCTTTAGGTGTGCTTTGTAACTTGTTGGTGTGTTTAGCGATTTGGTTAACGTTCAGCTCTGCTAATGCAATGACCAAGGCAATGATGACCGTACTACCCGTAGCAATGTTCGTAAGCTCAGGCTTTGAACACTGTGTGGCGAATATGTTCATGGTTCCACTAGGCATCACGATTCAAGCATTCGCACCAGAAAGTTTTTGGATGCAAATTGGCGCAACACCAGCCCAGTACGCAGACCTAAACATCATGCAATTTGTCACCGCGAACTTAATACCAGTGACAATCGGCAACATCGTAGGTGGTTCAGTATTGGTCGGCTTAGCCAATTGGAGCATTTACCGTCGCCCACAACTTAAAGCAGCAAAAATTACCGCTATTACACAAACAACAGAAATTACGTCAGTTAAGGAAATTACTATGAACACAGCAACGACTATCAAGCAAATCATGAACACTCAGCCTATGACACTAAGCGTAGAAATGCCTACATCAGTGGCAATTGATTCACTTTTAGACGCTCAACTTGTTAGCGCTCCTGTTTGCGATGTTGAAGGTCGTCTGGTTGGTATCTTCTCTGTTCATGACGTAATGGTGGATCTTTGGTGCCAAGATTACATCCCAACTAAAGGCCAGAAAGTCGTAGACTTAATGAGCCGTGACGTTGTGGCTATCGATGCAAACGACAAGCTAGTAGACGTTGCTGAGTTCTTATGCATCGACAAAGAGCAACTTTACCCGACAACAAGCATGGGCTTCGCGACTCGCCTGACTTCTCTTTCTCTAGAAGAGCGTGCAAAAGCGATGAAAGTGAGCCAACCACATATGCTTCCTGTGCTAGAAAATGGCGTAATGGTGGGTGTGTTGACTCGCATTGAAGTGATGCAAGCACTACGTCCAATTTACGGCGACCGCCTAAACGTGGTTCCACAAGCTGAACTAGAAACAGCTTAACTAATCTAAAGCTGAACTATTAGGGATTAGTAGTTCAGCTAGATAAATCAGTCATGGCAACGTTGACTGGCTAGAAGTAAATGGAGGCTTAAAACGCAACTCAAGGTTTGACACAAAACAGATCTAAACGCGTGGCCATTTACCTCAATAAAAAAGGCGCAAAGTCATTACTTTGCGCCTTTCTCTATTTCTAGCTACTTGTTCTTTTTATAACTAACCTGCTAGTTGATATCGACCAAACTTTTGATGTTTCTAAAAATGTTGATACCAGTCAGCAACTATTGATAGCTAGATTACTTCTTTACACCTTCAACGTGTAGATCCATATCTACGTAGCTTGAAGCGCCCATTACTGGAATGTTGAAGTCAGCAAGCTCTAGACGAGTTGTACCAACGAAACCAGCACGCTCACCGCCCCATGGGTCTTGACCAGCACCGATGAATTCAGCTTCGATAACGATAGGCTTAGTTACGCCGTGAAGTTTAAGGTCACCCATAACTTCAAGTTTGCCGTCACCTTTATCGACCACTTTTGTGCTGTTGAATGTTGCGTCTGAGAATTTACCAGCATCGATGAAATCGCCGCTACGGATATGCTTATCACGCTCTGCGTGGTTTGAATCAAGGCTTGTAGTGTCAACCGTTACGTTTACTGTAGACGCTTCAACGTTGCTTTCATCAAATGAGAAGTCACCTGAGAATGTGTTAAAACGACCTTGGATAAAGCTGTAACCTAGGTGGCTAACTTTAAAGTTAACTGAAGCATGCGCACCTTTTGTATCAATCACGTAATCAGCGGCGTTCGCAGCGAAAGGCATTGCCATTGCAAATGCTAATCCTGTAGCGATAATTGACTGTTTCATTTTGAAGCTCCTATCATTTTTCGTAGCGTATCGTCTTTGTCGATAATGTGGTGTTTTATCGCCGCTAAGGCGTGCACTGATGCCATAATGATCAGTACCCATGCAGCATAGTAGTGAATCGTTCCTGCGAGATCAGATTGGTTTGCAAACAGTTCACCCATACTTGGTACAGTGAACCAATTGAATACGTCGATCCCGCGGCCGTCTGATGTTGAAATCAAATAACCTGAAATAAATAAAACCGCTAAGTTAATGTACATAAAGCCGTGAGCGATCTTCGCTGCAGCAACTTCATAGCTTTTACCTTCCACCTTAGGTGACACGGTAACCAATTTCCAAACCAAGCGGATAACGGTAACTGCAGCCAAAAGAATGCCTACCGAGCGGTGATAGTCTGGTGCTGTTTTGTACCACTCGCTGTAATATGAAAGATCAACCATCCACAGGCCTACACCAAATAAGCCAAATATTGCGAGTGCTGAAATCCAATGCATCGCTCTTGCTAAAGGGTTGTAATTTCTAACGTTGTTGTCCATGCATCTCTTCCGAATGTTAACGAGTGGTGAAGTTTTGCAAAGCGTACCCTACACCGAGTTTGTGTAACATAGTATTTACCAAGCTTTACATTGGTAACATCATTTCAAATTAAACGAGTTATTCAAATTATTTGAACAAGTTTGGGGTTAACATTAAATTTCAACGATTTGTTCAATCTCGTAAAGCTCATCAGAGATGTCTAACATCTTACGCTCCATCACCTTTTGAGCGTCTTCTATCCCCTTGTTGTAGTAGACCGCACCAAACTTTTTACTGATGAAGTCGACTAAGAATTCCGTGTCGAACTGACCGAGTTCTACATCAAGTTCATCTTGCATGTACTTTTGAAGGGCATGGGTAAGCTCAGACTTTTGCTTCGAATCTAATTGAATAGTCATGAATGTTTCCAAGTAAAGAGTAAGTAGATAAATCGTTATTAGCTAACTAGACTATAATCGTGGTAACTAACTAGAATTCCTCATAATTTAGAATACAGACCATTGAAGTGCCAGTGCTATCCATAAAATCACGTGGCAATGGCTAATTTTGATAGAGAGATCAAGAACTCACACTTTGACGATAGGTAACGGAGCCACAATTACCGTACTATTGCCCATCAATAAGATAGTAACCGTGTATAAGGGACTTCATTGTTATTAGATCTAGTGATTAAAAGCGTTAATCAATTTCAGGACGATTGCCTAAAGCTCTGTGAACGCCACTACCCGACAGTACACAATCAAGGGATCAGTGAGCACCATATAGGTAAGGCATTTGCCCGCCGGATGGAGCACACCTTCGTTAGTTTTAATCACGCAAGCAACATCAGCCCACTTGAAATGCTCTCCTCTGGCGAAACGCCTCGACACTTCCGAATATCTTCTGAGATAGGTACGGTTTGGATGATCAGTCATCATATGGTGAGTGCAGGGAAAACCTGTCGCAGAAAATTGATGTTGGACATCCATAATTGGCAACAAGAGTATGGATTTTCTATTCAACCGAGTGACGTTTTGATCATTGTTTCCGACCATTGGATTAGCCGAAGTAAAAACAGTGGTGAGTTATTGCATTGGTGGATGGGTGAACTCCCAGACGAGATCACTGAATATAGCCAACAAGGCATCACGCTAAGAGAGAGTGATTCTCAATTCGCCACTGAATTAAATAGTAATTTTAAAATCAGCCCTTGCTTTATTAAATTCGGACATCCTCTCAAACGGTCAGGAAATCAACAATTAGTTCGTAAATACCTGCAACTTTATGCCGTACTTCAATGGCAGTAACAATATGGGTCAACTTTTTCACTCCATCTTTAAAGTAAATAGTTAGACCTTCATCCCAATACTTTATAAGACCCAATTCAAACCCTGCCCAATAATCAATCAAAGTTTATCTTCTTTAAAATAATAACTTACACGCTCATCGTTGATATTTTGAGAAGTAGATATCATTTATATGCAAACAGAGCTGTTTGTTAATATCGTAACTTTGACATTCCCCCATAACTTAAGGCTTTGCCCCTACTTTTACCTGGTGTATTAGCGCTGAAAACATATATTGATTGACGTTGATATGAGATAGATTACTCAGGGATTAAATTCACAATAATCATTATTAATGGTGAATGATAAGTAATTTTAATGACTAATATCAATTATCATGCTGTTTTTTCGTTAATTATATTTATTTAAATATTGACTCTACAAATGAGTTTTTATTAATTGACAATTTACTTACACCTGTCAATATTGTGACAGCCGCGACATTTACGTCCGCCATTGAATAAGCCCTCTTTACTAGCGACTATGATTTTATCAGACAGAAGTGAATTTATTAGCTGTATATCCGTAGATGCTGATATGCAGTTCATTGCGAAATACCAAGACCTGACGCTTAGAAGTGTCTATCAGCCTATATTCGATTCTTCTATGACTCAAATAGGCGTGGAAGCTTTGGTGCGCATTTCAAATAACAAAGGTGATACCGTTCGTCCCGATCACTTCTTCCATTCAGACGAAACCTCATGCACAGACAAAATTAATGTAGAGAGGTTGAGCCGAGCAATTCATATCCGCAACTTTGCGCAATCAAATGTTCGTCATCTAAACCTGTTTTTGAACGTTCTTCCAAACGTAGGTGAGCTGTTTGCTGCAGAGAAAGTAAGTGACAGCTTGCTAGCCAAACGCCTTCACGAGCTCAACCTTTCGTGCGAGCAAATTGTAATGGAATTGGTTGAACTCAATGTCGAAAGCGAAGAGCGTTTAAAAGACGCAGCCCTCTCACTTGCAGATAATGGCTTTCAAATAGCAGTCGATGATTTCGGAACACAAGCATCAACCGAGCAGCGCGTTCGCCATATCAACCCTCATATAATCAAGATTGATCGCTCTGTTATGTTGGACTTTGAACAAGGTGAAACTCAAGAAATGACCTTGGTACTCGATCTTGCAACCCAAATTGGCGCAAAGACAGTGATTGAAGGCATAGAAACCCAACAACAACTCGAAGCGATGCAGAGCCTAGGCTTCGATATGTATCAAGGCTATCATTTGGCCATGCCAAAACAGATTGAGTTGGATATACGCCTCGCAATCTAGCACTGCCTCTATTTCCGACAAAGCCGCTTTACCATTGGTAAGCGGCTTTTTTAATGTTTATCTATTCGTACCCTTTGCCACTCTCACGTGTCGTCAAATCACACGTATAAAAAAGCCCAGTCAAAACTGACTGGGCTGGCTTAAAAGAATCTGTTTTATATCATTCCCTAATAACCCGCAGTGGACGGTTTGATTCTATATAGAATAGCGAACATCACTGGTACTACTATTAGCGTTAGTACTGTAGCAAAGCCTAAGCCTGCCATGATGGTAATCGCCATCGAGCCGAAAAATGCATCGAATACCAAGGGAATCATGCCCAAGATAGTCGTAAGTGCTGCCATAGATACCGGTCGTACACGACTGATCGCGCTGTCGACAACCGCTAAATATGGGTCTTTACCTGTTTGTAGCTCACTGTTGATCTGGTCAAGCAGTACGATTCCGTTCTTCAAAATCATGCCGCTTAGACTCAATAAGCCTAGGAACGCCGTGAAGCTGAATGGCATATTGGTACCTAACAAACCAATTGAAACACCAATGATAGAGAGCGGGACCGTAAACCAAATCACAAGCGGCTTGCGAACCGAGTTAAACAGAAGCATCGTGATGATAAACATCAGCAAGTAACCCATTGGCAGTGAGCCAAACAGAGATTCCTGCGCATCTTTAGAGCTTTCGTACTCACCGCCCCAGCTAATGCTGTAGCCTTCTGGTAAATCTAATCCTTCTACCTTTGGTTTCACTCGAGCAAACAGACTCGCTGGCGTTTCATCACCAAGAACATCGTGATCAGCCAATACCGTTAGCGTACGTTTTCTGTCGCGACGCTGAATCAGTGGCTCAGACCATTGAAGCTCGACGCCATCAATCACTTGCTCAACTGGGATGTAAGTTTGCAGTGATGGGCTCCAAATCTTCACATTGTTCAGTGATTCAAAGTCAAAACGCTCTTCTTCAGGCAGGCGTGCCACGATAGGTAACATGTGCGTACCATCACGCAATAAGCCTATGTTGTAACCACCAAACGCCATCTGTAGTGTCTCAGACAGATCCGCCTTTGAAATGCCAAGGCGACGTGCCTTTGATTCGTTAAACAGTGGCACGAGCTCTTTGGTGCGTTCACGCCAGTCATTGCGCACATTTCGAGAGCCAGGATCGGCAAGTAAGATATCTTCGACTTCAACCGCAATATTACGCAGTACTTGTGGATCGGCGCCGATAATACGCGCTTCAATTTTTGAAGCTGGTGACGGGCCAAACTCAATCAACTTGAATTGGAACGTCGGTTTTTCAAATTCGTTTGCTAAGTCTTTGTCTAGCGCCGCTAGAGCCTTAAACATAGTGTCACGGTCAGTCGTTCTTACTTGCAACTGGGCGTAAGCTTCGTAGCTTTTCTCTGGTTGGTATGTCAGAGCGAAACGTTGCATGCCCTGCCCAACCGTTGTGGTTACAAACTCTACGTCGTCTTGTTGACGAATGTAGCTTTCAACCTTCTCAGTCTGCTTGATCGTTTCACGAACATCGGTACCTTCTGGCATCCACATGTCGACGTAGAACATCGGTGTGTTTGATGGCGGGAAGAACTGTTGCTTCACCATACCAAAACCAACAATTGATGCAGCTAGCAGAGCAATGATGCTCACTACCGTTAACCATCTGAAGCGCAATGCTAATTTCAGAGACGCGCCGAATACAACAAACAGGATACCTTTGTAAGGGTCTTCGTTTTCATCGACCTTGTCTTCTTCTTTTAGCAACATCTCAGCAAGGAATGGCGTTAGTGTTAGTGCCGTAACCCAACTTAAGAACAATGAGAAACACAATACCCAGAACAGTGAGCCCATGAACTCGCCTGTCGCGTCTTTCGATAAACCAATCGGCGCAAAGGCTGTGATAGCGATAATGGTCGCACCTAACAATGGCCATTGTGTTTGCTTCACGATGTCTTTCGCTGCTTGAAGCTTGGTTTTGCCTTTCTTCAAGCCAACCAAAATACCTTCAACGACAACAATCGCGTTATCCACCAGCATACCCAGTGCGATGATCAAAGCACCCAACGAGATACGGTGCAGTTCAACATCGTTGTAGTCCATCAAGATGAAGGTACCGAACACCGTCAGTAGCAGTACTAAACCGATGATCAAACCACTACGTAAGCCCATTGCGAACAGAAGTACGATGATAACAATCGCTACCGCTTCAACGAGGCTGATTAAGAAGTCAGCGACTGATTTGTCTACTTCTTGCGCTTGGTTATAGAAGTAATTCAACTCAACACCGGCTGGCTTAATGCTTTCTAAGCGCTCAAGTTCCGCATCAAGCGCATTACCAATCTCAACCACGTTTACGCCTGAAGAGAAAGCAATACCTAAGTTGATCGCTGGTTTACCATTGTACGTTAATACATTGCCCGGCTTTTCTTGAATACCACGAGTCACTTCAGCGACATCTTTCAAACGAATGAGGTTACCCGTATCACGACCATGAATGATCAGGTTTTCTAGCTCTTCAACCGTGCTCAATGTGCCGTTTGGCTTGATCGCTAGGCTTTGACCATTTAGCATCACCTCGCCCGCTGATACCACACTGTTTTGTTGTGCGAGCAGTGATGTCACAGTCGACATATCTAAGTTCAATGCGGCTAAACGTTCTAGTGACATCTCAACGAACAGTTGCTCTTGTTGATCACCGGCAATACTTACCTTGCCGACCCCTTCAACCAGTTCAATTTCGCGAGTTAGATAATCTGCGTACTGTTTTAGCTCTACGTAATCATAGCCATCACCTGTCAACATGATCATCACGCCAAACACATCACCAAAATCATCGATGATCTGGACAGAGTTAACACCACTAGGCAGCGTTGGCTGTAGATCGTTGATCTTTCGACGCATTTCATCCCAGATTTGTGGTAGCTCATCCGGACCGTAATCCATCTTCATGCTAACCATAATTTGAGACATACCATTCGATGAGGTCGATGTGATCTTATCGATGTAAGGGAGCTGTCTTATCTCTTTTTCAAGCGGGTAAGTCAGTTCTTCTTCAACTTCCATAGACGTAGCGCCAGGGTAAGTTGAAATAATCATTGCATCTTTAATGGTAAAAGCTGGGTCTTCTAAACGGGATAGATTACCAAAAGACGTCACACCGCCAATGGCCAAAATGACGAGAAACAGCCAGCTGATTACTTTGTTCTTTATTGAATATTCTGCGATGTTCATTCTGCTTTTCCTGACAATTGGATTCCGTCACGGAGTTTTCTTAGATTTGAATTTACGAGTACGTCACCTTGCTCAACGCCATGAGCGATTAATGCGCCTTGGCCACTGATCTTGTCGACTTCTACTTCGCTTTTGAATGCTTGTCCGTCTTCCATTTTCCACACGTAAAATTGGTTCGCTTCAGCGCCTGCTTGTAGTGTCGTCATCGGCAACTGGTAGCCTTGAACATCACTTAGGCCTGCTTTTGCCATGTCGACATTTACTGTAACGCTCGTACCCGGCAGAATTTCACTTTCAGGTTGTTGCATCTGCATCCAAAACTCGTATGTACGTGATTGTGGGTGCAATTCACTGGTGTGCTCTAGATACGTCAGAGGATATTCTCTAGAGTTACCACCAAAGGTCGCTTCAGGGCGGTAGCTACTTGAACGCATGTCAGGACTGATCGACGCTAAGATCGAATCGGATACTTGGATTCGTACGTAGACCTTATCGTTCTGGTACAAACTAAGAAGCGTTTCACCTGGTGTCGTGTTTTCAAAACGCTGTTTATCAACCGTTGAAACTGTTCCTGGGAATGGCGCTAAAAGCTCCGTGTAACTTAGCTTGCGTTTTGCAGCCGCCAAATTCGCCGACGCCAGCTTGTAGTTAGCAGTCAGTTGATCGTGTTCTGATTGCGATAACATCTCACTGCCAAACATCTCCGTACCACGGGCCAACTGCTTGCTCGCCAGTTTAAATTGAGATTTAGCATCAGTAAGATCTTGGAGGTACGTTGCGTTATCTAAGGTTGCTAATAGTTGCCCTTTTTCGACGTTATCACCCGCTTCTACTAATACTTGTTGAATCTCACCTGATAGCTTAAATGCCAAAGGAGTCAATTCAGCTGGCATCACCTGTCCATTGAAACTTCTGAACTGATTAGTCAGCGGCGCGCCAACTTCAAAGGTAGACACCAACAAAGGCGGTTGTTCACGGTGTACAGCTTCATTGTTACAGGCTTGAAGTAACAGAGCCGACGCGACAACGACTGATAATTTTGAAAGGTTCATTAAATACCGCCCTCACGAAGCCAAGCTTTTACTTGTTGTCCGTCTGATAACACATCGACACCTGCTTCAACAATAAGGTCGCCAGACGACAATCCGTCGATAACCTTGCCTTGCTCATCAAGAAGGACTTGTACTTTAGAAATCAGTTGAGAGTCAGGGTTATAACGCCATAGTTCACCATGGCCTGCGTCTTTGTTTAACCAAGCTGAATCCACAATACCAATGCCATAGTCAGATTTACTTTTCTGAACTTCAACTTGCGCTGTCATGCCAGAAAGTAGATTGATGCCTTCTGGCTTTTCGATAGACACAACCGCTTGGTAGCTGTTGGTGTCTTCATCTGGTTGCGTTGAGATTTCTTTAAAGCGAGTCGGGATACGAATGCCGCGGTGGCTGTCCATCACAACCCACATGTTTGAGCTCGTTAGGTCTTGAATAGAACGGTCTTCAAGCTTTGATACTGGAATTGAAAACGTCACATCCATTTCACTGTGATTCAAGATATTCAGTACAGGCTGCTTTTCTGCAATCAATTGATATTGCTTTCCAAACACCATCGATACCACACCATCGAATGGAGCAACTAAGGTAGTGTAGCCAAGGTTTGTTTTTGCTTGATCCAACTCAACTTCAGCGGCAGTAAAGGTGTTCACGGCTTGGTCGTAGTAATCGGTACTGACCAGCTTTTTTGCATACAACTCAGAAGCTTGTTTGTATTGGCTGTTTGCAAGATCAAATTTAGCTTGGGCTGCGTCAACGGCAATACTGTAATCCGTCGCGTCTAATACGGCTAACACCTGACCTTTCTTCACTTCTTGTCCCATACGAATATCGAATGTTTCTATATCGCCACCCACTTGGAAAGAAAGTGCCGCACGGTCGGTTGCATCAACCTTTGCAATGAAGCTATCAAGATCAATATCAGTCTGTTGCGGGATTTCGAACAGCTTTACAGGCTTGATTACCTGCTCATTTTCCTCTGACTGAACTTTGTCACATCCAGTTAGAGAGCCTGCGAGCAATAGTGCTGCAATAACAGCTCCCATGCGCTTGCTCGATATGGCATTGATAGACAAATTGGACTGCATGATGTCTCTCCATTTAATTATTATAATTTATTACACAGATGGGCAGTATATTTAATATTAAAGAATTCTCAAGCTTTACTTTCCACTTGTGCAGTATTTTTTATTTCAGTAAAAACAGTGTAGAATGTGGTAATCAGGTAAATATGTGAAATGAAGATGACTGAAAAGAAACAAGGTAGAAGAAGCGCGAAAGATGCTGAAGAGACGAGATTTTTGATCATGGGTGTTGCCGCGGATATGTTCTGTGAGCATGGTTATGATAGCGTTTCGCTTCGTAACATTAGTGAGAAAGCAGGCGTATCGCATAGCCTTATTCGCCATCATTTTGGTAGCAAAGAAAAGATCTGGCATGCTATAAGCGATTGTTTACACGACTATTTTCAGTCTTATATTGCTAAGATAATGGAAGAACTACCAAAAGGTATTGCGCCGAATATTTCGATTTATTTATTCGCTATGCGCTTGTTTACTAATATGATTCACTCACGCAGACCAATGCAACTTCTCTCAGATTCAGTGCGTCAAGAAGATAACTTGGTTGATTACTTTATCGATAACGTTGGTGATGTTGAGAAAGAAATTAATGGACTGGCGAAACAATATAACGACGCCAATCCAGATAATCTGATCAACATTTACGAAGTAAAATGGCAAATGATCATCTACGCGAACGCCGCGGTGTGCCTAACACCGTTCATGGAGAGTACGTGGAATGAAGGCGACATGGTCACCTCCCCCGAAGAGTCCTTAATCAAGCATTGGCAACTATTCAACTCACAAATGGTAAGTAAATTTAGAATCGAAGAGCAATGGGTGCTAAACCCAACTAGCTTAGAAGAACTGATTTACGAAGTGCCCTGTGTATGGAAGTGCAATCAAGAACATAATTAACCCAGTATTTTTATCTGCATTGGTCATAAATTGATTTACTTGAAACAAAAATGCGCCGTTACAGAGCCAACTGTAACGGCGCATTTTTATATGTATAGAATTTTAAACTGGAGCATGTTCCAGTTTGTTAACGACGTGCTTTACCGCGGTTTTGGTGAATCTTAAGCTTTGCTTTCATCTTACGTTTTTCTGATGAACGACTCTTACTGCGACCACCGCGCTCTGGTGCTAGATCTTTTTCTAGGCTAGGTTCAAAGCCTTCTAGCCACTCTTGAGGCAAGCGCGTATCAAGCAGTCGCTCAATGTCACCCAATAAGTAAGCTTCATCCTGACTCATCAACGAAATCGCTAAACCGCTGTTACCTGCGCGACCAGTACGTCCGATACGGTGAACGTAATCTTCAGCTTTGTATGGCATGTCATAGTTTACAACTTGTTCTAACTGCTGGATATCAATACCACGAGCTGCTACGTCGGTTGCGATCAACGCACGAACTTTGCCTGATTTGAAATCGTCTAATGCTTTTTGACGCGCACCCTGGCTCTTATCACCATTGATTGACGCCGCTTTAATACCGTCTAACTTAAGCTCTTTAACGAGAGCGTCGGTGCCCTGCTTAGTCTTTGTAAACACCAACACTTGTTGCCAGTTTTTTGAGCCAATCAAATACGCCAATAATTCACTTTTTCGCGACTTATCTACCGGATAAACCATCTGTGTTACGGTTTCAGCGGTGCTGTTTTTTGGCGTAACTTGAATTTCACTTGGCTTCTGCATCATACGATGCGCAATCGCTTTGATTTTGTTATCAAACGTTGCAGAGAAGAACAGCGTTTGACGCACTTCGTTCATGCGAGAAAGAATACGTTTGATGTCAGGCATGAAACCCATATCTAACATACGGTCAGCTTCGTCTAGCACCAGCACTTCCGTTTGGCTCAACATGATGTTCCTAGTAAACATATGGTCAATAAGACGACCAGGCGTCGCAACAAGAATATCAGCGCCTCCACGTAGGTTATCAGTTTGAACCTTCATGCTAACGCCGCCGTAAGCCACCACAACTTTGATGTTGGTGCCCTTTGCGTAGCTAGTTAAGTTATCAAACACCTGCTGTGCCAATTCACGAGTTGGTACTAATACAAGCGCACGAACGAGCTTCGGGTTTGGAATAACGTTGTCTTTCGTCTCGATTAACCTTTGAATAATCGGTAAACCAAACGCAGCCGTTTTACCCGTACCCGTTTGAGCACCCGCCAGTACATCTTTGCCTTCTAATACCAATGGAATCGCTTGTTCTTGAACACTGGTTGGAGCCGTAAAGTTAAGCTCTGATAGCGTAGCAAGAAGGTGCTCAGACAATCCTAGTTGGTTAAAAGATTTAGTAGATTCAGACATAGTATGATGCTCAAAGATTAAATAGGCGCGGATTGTAGCAAACCTGCATTACGCTGTTTACCTTTCCTTGTGATTTTTCTTCATTTGAAGCGCATTAAACTGCTTCGCTTCTTCTAAAACATTGGGATAAAGCTCATAAAAGTGACACTGCAACGTATCATAGTGACGTTCGAGATCATCGTAACATGCCTCGAGCATACCGAACTTTGGTCTTCTCAAAGCCATTCGCTGCAATACCACCTCGATTGATGACATGTCTTGATAGCTCTCTAACCATCTATGCTCAGCCATTTTCTGATGAACCATAACGAAATTTTCTGGCCAGTGTGGCTCTTGATTTTCAAAGATCTGCTCATGGCTATCGAAACAAAAACGTTCTAATGTCTGCTGCGAGAACTGAGCCCAATGATTGGCTAAGCAGTGATCCCAAAATACATCGAGTGCGATAGGCGCAAAGCGTCGTGTTTGGTCTGAAAAGAGAGATTTTGCAGAGCGAGAAACATCATGACGATCAGTATAGCTATCAACAAATCGATGAAGCCTAATGCCGTCAGAGAGTGAATCCGAATACTGTTTATTGGGGTTGCCTTTCACAAAATCACCCAACAGGTTACCTGCTAAGTTGCTGTTACAGTGCTTGGCGATGTGAAGGTGTGCAAGAAAGTTCATTGAACCTCATTAAAGTATCGAGAACTAAGTAACATGGTAAACGTACTCGTTTGTCTTCGCGAACTTTAATGAGGATAGTTTTGATATGACGTGTGAGCGAATGAGATTTGCTCAGTCTAAGAATTGTCTATTTTGAGAACATTGAACTCTAACATCTTAACTAAGGAAAACCTTAGTTAGAAGATTTGAAAAGTTCTTCTGCTAATTGTTTAACTGTCTGTTCATAGTCAGACAAGTCAATGCCAATTTCCATAGCATCTAACAACTCAAGACTTTCGTCATTATAAGATTGGTCACTCATTGTGCCCCCTCTATTCCTTGGTGTGGACATGATGTCCTGTTAACTAGTGCACCATCTTGGACTTATATTATGTCACTTTGATGAACGCACTCTACTCTACCCATTCCATATTTATAGCTTGAAGCTACTCGCGATCATTAGCGCTTTCTTTACGCTAAAGGGGTATACGCGAACGACATATGTACTGCCACCTTACACCAAGTACAACTGATTACTCTACAAATTTTGAAGCAGATCATAGTCAAACGTTTGCTTCTCCCTTTTCAACACCTAACCCTCAAATGAATGTAAATTAATATTTACAGTGCATATTTTTAATTACATTAGATATTGCATTTGGAATTAAACTCAATCAGAATACTTAAAAATCGAGATATTCTTTGGGTTTATGCGCTTAAGCTAGAAGAATTACAATGAAAATACACCCTAACGTAAAGAATTATATACAATGAATAAATCAAAGGTTTTTGGTAGTACTTTGATCATTGCAGGCACAACGATTGGTGCTGGCATGCTCGCTCTTCCACTTGCTTCTGCAGGTATTGGCTTTTCAACTTCACTTTTCTTAATGCTGGGTTTGTGGGCTTTAATGGCATTCACTGCCTTATTAATGGTCGAGCTTCACCAATTCGCAGAATCTGATGCAACCCTACACACCTTAGCTCATACAATTTTAGGGACGAAAGGAAAGTGGATCGCGAGCTTCGCAGTGATGTTTCTGTTTTACGCTTTATGCGCTGCATACATCGCGGGCGGTGGCGCTCAGTTTAACCAACGTATTTCAGATATCGCGGGCATTGAACTCAATGGCCAAGTCACGACCCTTCTATTTACCCTGCTGGTTGCAGGCGTTGTGACGATTGGTACACACAGTGTCGATAAAGTTAACCGCGTTTTATTTGGCTTGAAGCTGGTTGCAATGGTTCTGGTACTGAGCTTCCTAGCGCCTAACATCACTTCTCAATACTTGCTGAGCATGCCTTTACAACAAGGTCTGATTGTTGCAGCTATCCCGGTTGTGTTCACCTCTTTCGGTTTCCACGGCAGCATCCCATCGATCGTTCGATACCTAGATGGCGACGTTCGCTCTCTACGCAAGGTAATGATTGTTGGTTCTGCGCTACCTCTGGTTATCTACGTATTCTGGCAGAGCGTCACTTTGGGCGTAGTAAGCCAAGAACAACTGTTGTCAGACACAAGCTTGGGTGCACTTTTAGTTTCGCTTTCGCAAACCGTTCATCAATCAAATCTAAGCGTAATCGTAGGCGTGTTCGCTGACCTTGCTCTTCTTACCTCATTTATTGGCGTGAGCTTAGGTCTATTCGAATTTATGGGTGACTCGCTAAGCAAAAAACTAGGCAGTGCAAAGCGCGTTAAAACCGCTGTTATCACCTTCTTACCGCCTTTAGGCTTCGCCCTGTTTTACCCACAAGGTTTTATCATGGCGTTGGGTTATGCTGCGATTGCACTTTCAGTGCTGGCGATTCTTCTACCTACCGTAATGGTATACAAAGTTCGCTACACAGATTTCTCGGTAAAATCTCATGGTACTGAAGCGACTTACCAGGTGTTGGGTGGAAGCAAAGCGTTATTTTTAGCGGGTAGCATTGGCGTATTTATCATTGCCATTCAAATCCTTATATCAGTAGGCCTATTACCGTCTTTGGGCTAGTAAACCCATACAGGATATAAATACTTGATTGAGATCTCATAAATGACATGTTGCTATCATTAATTTTCACAATTAGTCGATTGATATCACATTTTTATTGAGGTCGGTTATTTAGAGTCCACGGTAAAGGATTTACCGTGGAGTTTTTATGAAAGAAGTACAATTTCGAACGATAGACAAACTGTTTATTAAAATGTCTATCAACGATAAGTTTTGGGTCATTTTCTTAATCTTTTTCGCCGCTGTGGCGAGCCTAGCTGGACTCAACTACGTCAATAAAATGGAACAAATTGACGCAAGTGCAAAACAGCAAGTTGAGTATCAACTCAAAGGTATTTTATCAGCGTCAGATTCCCCTGCCTCTGTTCGTACTGTTAGCCAACAAACTCGTCCTCAAGAGACCATCATTTCGAACAATGGCACGGTTACCGCAACGGCTATTGGACAAGATGGTAATTATTACTCTCTTACCGTCTCAAACAACGATACACAAAACCAAAAGCAGCAAGCACTGTACACTTTATTACTCAGTCTTTTATGGTGTGTACCTTTTGGTCTTTTCTGTTACTGGGTAGCGACCTTCTTAGGTGGTGCGCTGTGGGTACTTTATTCAACCACTCAAAAGATTGGTGATGGTGACTTAACTTCACGCCTTGGCTTCCATCCTGGCCGTGACGAATTCGGCACAATTGGTTGTGCTCTTGACCGTTCAATGGACACGCTCAGTGAGTTAGTTAACAACGTAAACCACAGTGCAGCAACCCTAAGTGAAACGTCGGCTTCTTTCGAAACAGAGATGAAGCGCAGCGAAACACAAATCATGAGCCAAAACGCATCTCTAGATTCGGTTGCTACTGCAATGGACCAGATGACCGCATCTGCTAATGAAGTGTCTAACATCTCTGCACGTTCAACAGAGCAAACAGAGCAAGACGCACAGCAGATCAACGACAGCCACGCGAAGGTTCAACAAGCAATCTCAGAAATCACCACCCTTTCTTCTTTGATTGAACAAACCTCATCTTCTGTGACCAGCTTGAATGTGAACACGAGCCAAATTAACGAAGTCATCACGACGATCAACGCAATTTCAGAACAAACCAACTTACTGGCTTTGAACGCTGCGATTGAAGCCGCTCGTGCGGGCGAACAAGGTCGTGGTTTCGCTGTTGTTGCTGATGAAGTAAGAACACTCGCAAGTCGCACTCAGTCAGCTACCGTTGAGATCCAAGCGATGATTGAGCGCTTACAACAAGAGAGTCAAAATATTGCAAAGATCACAGAGCAAACGGTCGATCAGGCGCAAACCAGTAGCCAGCTGATTTCTAACATTGGTCACGACGTAAACTCGATTGCAGATTCTGCACAAGCGCTGATGGACATGAGTATCCAGATTGCAACATCAGCCGATGAACAAAGCAACGTTGCCAATACGATTGCAGCAGAACTTAACGATATTCGCAGCCAATCCGATGTGATTAAAGACGTCGCTCAGAATTCGTCAAATGGTGTATCTAGACTAACGGAAGCGTCGGTTTCTCTGTCTCAGACGTTGGCGCGATACCGCACTTAAGGATCAGCAGGCTAACTAGCGGCGTGAATTGAAAATAAACTAATGAGGACTCGTAATGGGTCCTTTTTTTGACTTTTGTTTAATAACATTACAAGAACCATGGTCAATAACGATGACATTATCAATTACCATGAAGCAAGTCGCAAAGGAGAGATTAAGAAGTGTCAGAACTGTCTAATATTCGAGCTTAGGAGTAATCTAATTGAACGGGTCTTTTTTCGCTTACCCTCTTGCTGCAGGTGACACATAATGAATAAAACAGAAACACAAAACACCGACGACATTACATGCCCTTTATGCCAACATGACGAGTATCTGCTTTCAGAAAGTGGAGAAAAGTTTACTTGTGCATCTTGCGGTTTCCATACCAAACAATTCAGTAAGGTAGTCAGTCTTCAACTAGGCTCTACCCCACCAAAGCTGCAGAATTCGATATACCACCATTTGAGCAGTGCTTGCCATTAATCCAAACTGAAATTTCTTCTAAACTGTAGATATCCTGAGCCGCGAGTTCTAATGAGTCGGCTTCGGGATCTACGATTGCTTCATCAATACTCGGGCGTAATCGAAACGATTGGATACCCGCACGAACACCAGCCTCAATCCCTTTTAACGTATCATCCACGTAGATGCACTCATTTGGTAGAAAGCCCATATTCATGGCCGTGTACATGATTAGATCAGGTTCTGGCTTCCAACTGTTAGCATCAAAAGCTGAGAACACTTTACCTTTAAAATCATCGAGCATGCCTGTCATCGCCAATGAAGATTCAACTCTAGATTTCGGTGCATTGGAAGCGATACAAAACTCAATGTCTTGTTGTTTGAGGAATTCAATAAGTTCGATAGCGCCGTCCATCGGCTTTAAATGACGCTGAAACAATGCTTCTAATTCGATCCGGTATAACGGTTCTAGTGTATCAATTGAGATAGATAAGCCTAAACGCGCTTGCGTATCCATTAAGATGTCGGCCAGCTTCCCACCTTGGAAGTGCGCATAACAGTCGTTGACGTTCAACTTCGCCCCAAAGCCAGTGAAAACGTTTACCAAAGCTTGGCAGCACAGCTTTTCACTGTCGATAAGTGTTCCGTCACAATCGAAAATTACACATTTAGTCTGTTCTAACCGCATAGGTATCTCACTAAGATTGAATCCAAGCTTTATCCTATAGTGTTCTTTCAATGCGCGAGATGATTGAGGTAACAGTTTGCGGACACAGGCTTATTTCTCTTCGCGAAATATGGAGTTGATCACTTTATCGCTCAGCATAAGCAACAGTTTTCATCAAATTAACCGAGATCCTACGAAATCAAATACTGCGAGGTTTACATAAGCGACTCAATTTCAGGGGAAAATATAAATCACCACTTCCTAGCCGGATCCTGATGACTAGATAAAAAACCAAGACGTATAAACGATTAAGATAGACCGAGACTTAGCTAACAACCGACTCTTCAAAAACCTTAGCTTCAAGCGAACGTGAAATCGCATATTCCACAGTTCCAGTATCAGGATACGAATCTCGGATAGCGACAAACTCGGGTAAGTGTTTCAGTAGCAATTTCGTTAGCTGAGGATCAAACTGGTAGCCACACTCTCGCTCGAAAAAATCGACTACCATATCTAACGGCCACGGTTCTTTGTAGCAACGAGCACTAAGCAGCGCATCAAAAACGTCGGCTGCGGCAGTGATGCGAGCAAACAGGTGAATTTCATCTCCCACTTTGCCATTCGGGTATCCTGTTCCATCCCAGCGCTCGTGATGTTCGTTAGCAATGATTGCCGCGAGGTTGGTAATATCACCCGCTCCGCTCTTCAGTAAGTTATAGCCAGCCGTAGTATGAAGCTTCATCACCTCCCACTCTTGGTCGGTTAATTTACCAGGTTTATCCAAGATCGATTCAGGGACAGAAATCTTACCCACATCGTGCATCGGGCTGATGATCTCAATCATCTCGACCTCGCGATGGCTCAAGCCACGATACTTAGCGAGCAATGAGGATAACTTGGCTACACGCTTAACGTGATTACCGGTTTCGCCAGAGCGGGTTTCAATCGCCTCGCCGAGAACATGAATCATATCCTTTTGGATATTCAAGGTCTGTTTCTGAAGCTTTAAGATTCGTTTGTTCTTATTGGCCAACTCTTTCTTTTGGCGCAGAGTGACAAATTGCATCAAGATGATCAGGCTCAAACCCGCAATCACCATCGACAGCCCCATTAACAACTGGAAGTTTTTGCGAATAAAGGAAGAAGGTTCGTTAATGAATACCGCTTCATCAGGTAATGCGTTGGCACTAATCCCGTATCGTTTCATTGCAGGGTAGTTGAATACAAAACGTTTGTTATCTCCGGGAGTTAACGGTTCTGCAAAACCGAGAGGAAGGTATTTGTCTAGCGCATCAACTGCCTCCTCACCCATGCTTTGTGAGTGATTCACATAACCACCGAGAACATCGCCCGAAATATAAAACTGCCACAATGCGAACACTGGTGCAGCACTCGCTTTTGACAAGGTATCCGCAATCTCTTGGTAAGTGTGGTAAACCCCTTGTTTCAACTCAGTGTTGTAATGACTGAGCAATACCGCATCGTCTGCAGAGATTCCTTCCAAAAACTGGCTTGTATGCTCCAGCGAGAGATCGCGAATTTCTATGAGGTTAATATTTGGAAATTCAGCCATCATTCTGTTCATTTCATTATGAATCAATTCAGACGTGACACTGTAATCATTTACAAAATAGAGGTTCTTTAGATTAGGCCTTAATTTGGAGATCAGCTTAATATTAAGGTCTATCTGATCGTTCTCGTAAAGCACAGTTGCTCTGTCAGACACCGCGTACATGTCAGTACTGAAGTCATTGATGCCGGCAGCAACGACAGGTGTGGAGCGATCAATCAAATTAGGCAGAGATTCAAGAAAATTGGCCGCATTATCGTCCGTCGCAATTACGCCATCAAACTTATAACCTGCATATTTCGCACGTAAGTAGTTCGCGAGAGAGTCATAGTACTCTGGGCTGTGGACACGCTTTGAATCCAAATACTCGATTGAGAGTTTAACTTCGGTTTGAGACTGGCTGAACGCACTGTCTATCCCTTTTTGGAAATCAGCGGTCCATTGGTAAGAAGGTTCGTATGAGTGTAAAACTAGGATACGTTTGATATCCCAGTCGTTAGCAAAACTGAGTGAAGAATAAGCGCTAGTACACAATACAGCGATTGAGATCAATAGCTTGTACATACAATACCCTTTAAATAAGACGGGGTATTGTACTTAGATTAACGCTTTCTCAAAGAATCTTTAGTTCTCGATCCACACTTTATCGCAAGAAGCATGATCTTGTGCCCAAAAATCGTGTAACTGCTTAGCAAAGTCGTTGATACTTTGACCATTTCCAGCAACAACGTCCGATATCAATAGAGAATCCTCTAACTCTGTAATGATCGCACTCGCAACAACTTCGCCATTGTGAGTGCCGATGTATAAAACATGTTCATCAGACAGCATAATTTGGCTCAAGAACTCAAGCATGTGTGCCCTTTCGGCTTCATCTTGGTACACGCTTGCTTGGTTAAGTGAGAATAGTACGGTCAATTTATGGAAATCAACTTTATGCAGTTCATCAATTTGGGAAGGAGTTTGATCGTGAGCGAGGAGTTGGTATGTCTTGGATGGGAGTTTGCTTTGATAAAGTTCGCGGCCTAGGAGGCTCTCTTTTGCGGGGTAAGCAATGTCGAGCTGACTAAACAGCCATTGGTTTTTCTTTTGTGCAATTTCAGGTATTTCGTTATTCATTCTTTTAGTACCTACGGTTAGTATCCCCAAATATCGCAGTTATTTGGAAGACATACGGTCGGCTGAGGTGCCGAACTACAAGCAGAAAGCATACAGAGCATGACCAAGGCCAACAAGTACTTTAAATGCTTCATATTTTTCATTATCCAACAACATCCTTTAAGAACTTAACGAAAAGCTCTACACTCGTATTCAAGCTTTCAATATCCTTATAGTAAACAGAACTATATAAATAAAAAGGACTTCTTATGAAAAAAGCCTTAATAGCAGCAGGTATCGTCACAATGTTAGCTGGCTGTTCGGACAACGAGGTTGGCGACGTCTCACTGGGTTTCTTCACAATGAAGGATATCAAGATGTCTTCATTAGATGACGATAAGATCGCAGGTGTTACCTGTCATATCGCATCAATCGAAGCAAACCTTAGCCTTTCAGATCCAAGTGATAGCTCTATCTCTTGTCGTCAAACAGGTGAAATCACACCAGAAATGATTGCTCAAATAGACAAGAGTAAGTCTGGCGAAGTGGTATTCAAGCAATCGAAAAGTATCTTCTTTAAAACAATGAAGGTTCGTCGTATCTACGATGCAGAGAATCAGTCGCTGCTTTACTTGTCTTACACCACCAAAGAAACCGAAGGCAGTTTCAAGCATAGCCTTTCAACCGTTCCGCTTTGGGGTACAGAGGCTTACGTAGATCCAGCAACACTTGTTCCAGCTGAATAGTCTCACACGAATGGTCTGAAGCAAAAGTAAGACGATTCACCTGTACAGACATTGTGCAGGTGATTCAAAATGTAATAAAAATGAAAGAAACAGAAACAAAATGTGATATCATGCGGCAAAATTTTTTCACTGTATTTTTCATATGAAGTTTCCTGGACAGCGTAAATCTAAGCATTACTTTCCAACTCACGCACGTGATCCGTTGGTCAACCAAATTCAACAAACACCTAAGCTTCACCGCGCAACGATTGTCGGTGTTGGCCAAACGATTGTTGATATCGAAGCCCGTGTTGACAACGAGTTCCTAGAAAAATACGAGCTGAGTAAAGGTCACTCACTGGTATTGGAAGAAAGTAAAGCAGATGCGCTGTATGAAGAGTTAGTTGAGCGCGGTTTGATCACGCATCAATACCCTGGCGATACTATCGGCAACACACTGCACAACTATTCCGTACTTGCAGACAGCAAATCTGTACTGCTTGGCGTTATGTCTAAGAAGATTGAAGTTGGCTCATTTGGTTATCGTTATCTTTGCCGCACTTCTTCTCGTATGAATCTAAATCACCTTCAAACTGTTGATGGTCCAATCGGTCGTTGCTACACGCTTATTTCTGAAGATGGCGAACGTACGTTTGCAATCAATGAAGGTCACATGAACCAACTTCTTCCAGAGAGCATTCCTGAAAAAGTGTTCGAGAAAGCGTCTGCATTGGTTGTCTCGTCTTACCTAATGCGTGGCAAACCTGAAGATCCGATGCCAAAAGCGGTACAAAAAGCGATTGAATACGCGAAAGCGCACAATGTGCCTGTTGTACTAACGCTTGGTACTAAGTATGTGATCGAAGGTAACGCTGAATGGTGGCAAGAATACCTGAAAGAGAACGTAACCATCGTCGCGATGAACGAAGACGAAGGTGAAGCGCTAACAGGTGAAAAAGACCCTCTATTGGCGGCTAACAAAGCGCTTGAATGGGTCGACCTAGTTCTATGTACTGCTGGCCCTATTGGCCTATACATGGCAGGTTACACTGACGAACCAGCGAAACGCGAAACCACACTGCCATTGTTACCGGGTAACATCCCTGAGTTCAATAAATATGAATTCAGCCGCGCGATGCGTAAGCAAGACTGTAAAGACCCTGTAAAAGTGTACTCTCATATTGGCCCTTACCTAGGTGGCCCACTTGAGATTAAGAACACCAATGGTGCTGGTGATGGTGCACTTTCAGCACTACTTCACGACATGGCAGCAAACAGCTACCACCACGTGAATGTACCAAACTCAGAAAAACACGAGCATGCTTGTCTAACTTACTCTTCTCTTTCTCAAATTTGTAAGTACGCAAACCGTGTAAGCTACGAAGTGTTGACTCAGCACTCTCCTCGTCTTTCTCGTGCGCTACCTGAACGCGAAGATAGCTTAGAAGAAACATACTGGGATCGTTAATCGACCATATTAGGGGTTAACTGATTGAGGTTAACGCCAAGTCAGATTACCTATTCCTTGAAGGGCTGCTATATGCAGCCCTTTTTGTATTCAACACCAATATAACTGCAACTGTAGGTAATCAGATCGAATATTTTGCTCGTTTAAGATTTGATCTCGCGCAATGACTCTTTAGATCTGTTATCTTCCAGCACATAATTCGTGTGGTTTGCCTTTACTTGGCAGATTTATACAGTACTATCGCCACGCAAACGTTTACGTGCCACCTTTCGGTTCTGATATAAGGATCAAATATGCTGTCTGATATTGATATTTGTCGCTCTACTCCCCTTAAAAACATCAGTGAGGTTGCCAAGCAAGCTGGCCTACAACACAACGAACATCAGCCATTAGGGCAATACAAATCTAAAGTGTCTCTCACATCACTTGAACGCCTCTCCAACCAACAAGATGGTAAATTGGTCGTAGTCACGGCGATTACACCCACGCCACTCGGCGAAGGCAAAACTGTGACCACCATCGGGCTCGCACAAGGTCTTGCCAAAATTAACCAATCAGCGATGGCGTGTATTCGTCAGCCTTCAATGGGCCCTGTATTTGGTGTTAAAGGTGGCGCAGCTGGCGGTGGCTACTCTCAAGTCGCTCCTATGGAACAGTTGAACCTACATCTAACTGGTGACATTCATGCTGTTACGGCCGCTCACAACCTTGCCTCTGCAGCAATTGATGCACGTTTGTATCATGAACAGCGTGAAGGCTTAGAAGCCTTTGAAGCGCGCTCAGGCTTAAAAGCACTGGATATCGACCCCACTAGAATCGTATGGCGACGTGTACTCGACCATAATGATCGCGCGTTACGCATGATCACGGTAGGCAAGAACGAAGCAAGCAAAACAATTAACGGCTTTGAGCGCGAAGATGGATTTGATATCTCAGCCGCTTCAGAGCTGATGGCTATCCTTGCTCTAGCAGATGACCTTCAAGATTTAAGAAAGCGCATTGGACGAGTGGTACTTGCTTACAACAAACAAGGCTTGCCGTTAACCGCAGATGACTTCAATGTTGCAGGCGCAATGACCGTAACAATGAAGGATTCTATTGAACCAACATTGATGCAAACCCTTGAAGGCGTTCCTACCCTAATTCACGCCGGGCCTTTCGCAAACATCGCACATGGTAACTCTTCAATTATTGCCGATAAGATTGCTCTTAAACTGAGTGACTTTGTGGTAACTGAAGGCGGTTTCGGCTCAGACATGGGTTTCGAGAAAGCATGTAACATCAAGGTTAAGGCATCCAACAAGAAGCCTGACTGTGCCGTTGTTGTTGCGACACTACGCGGATTAAAAGCGAACTCAGGTTTGTACGATTTAAGACCGGGCACCCCACTACCAGATTCAATCTTTAATGATGACCAAGACGCGCTTTTTGCAGGGTTTGAGAACCTAAAATGGCACATAACCAACGTTAAGCAATACCAAGTGCCAACAGTTGTTGCGATTAACCAATTCCCACAAGACTCAGCTCAAGAGCTCGATGCTTTGAAACAGATGATCACCGACTTCGACCCAAGCGTTAGCGTTGAAGTAAGCGAAGCATTTGGTCAAGGTGGCGAAGGGACGACTCAACTGGCTCGCGCCGTGGTAAAAGCTTGCCAAAAGGAGTCTGAATTTGAGCCTTTGTACCACTCTGAGCAAACCCTAGAAGAAAAGCTAATGGCTGTCGCTGAAGTCGGTTATGGCGCGGCAAGTATTTCACTATCTCCACTGGCTAAAAAACAACTAGCTGAATTCAAACTGCATGGCTATAGCAACCTATCAGTTTGTTTGGCAAAAACACCACTATCGGTCTCGACAGAAGCACATATAAAAGGTGCTCCCACTCAATTTGACGTACCCGTTAGAGAGCTAAAATTGTGTGCTGGTGCTGGCTTTATTTACGCGTTGTGTGGCAATGTGATGACCATGCCAGGCTTACCTGACAAACCAGCGTTCATGTCGTTAGATATTGACAGTAATGGAAATATCGTCGGCCTAAGCTAAATACCCTTAGTTAGATAAACGACAAATAATCGCGATTAATCTGGCTCAATTTTCAGACCGGTGTTCTATATTGAGCAATCATTTCCTAACGAAGTAATTGCTCAACAATCAAGCTTAAGTGCAAGAAGTTGCAATAAAAACGTAGTTATATGCGCATATTGTCTTAAGTTCTGGGGCAAGATCACATTAAAAACCTTATAAAATATATAGTATTGCGCTGATTCTTTGAGGACAGTGATGAATACAAGTATAAAAAAACTAGTCGGGCAATTTCTATGCACCATATTTGCCCTAGGATTAGTCCCTGCCCTCTATATTAACTCTGAATTTGACAGGGTCGATGCTCAGCACACGCTAAATATCAAACAATCCAGCCAGAACCAAATCGAATACAGTTTTCACGAACTCGCCGTTATTGTTGAGCAAATATCTAACTCTGTTCCTTCTATTGCAGACTCTCAAACGTTACTTCGTGCCGTTCAAGAACCTTCACTCATCCACAAAGAAACGCTACAAGATCTTTGGGTAATGTTAGCTCGTGGCCAAAAATACTATTCTCAGCTTCGTTATCTCGATCTAGCCGGCAACGAAGTGTTCCGCGTTAACTACAAAGACGGTCAAGCAATCGTGGTCCCAGATAACGAACTGCAGAACAAGTCTTCACGTGATTACTATGAGGAACTGCAACGATTAAAGATTGGTGAAGTTAGTTCTCGCGGCATTGACCTAGAAGTTGAAAACGGAGAGATCGTTCGTCCTTTAATACCAGCGCTTCGCATTATGACGCCTGTCGCTGAAAACAATCGCATCATTGGTTACTTCATCGCAAACCTAAACATGCTCGAGATCTATAAGCGCCTTCACTATCAGATTGGTGCATCGTCTGCTGTTCCGATTATTCTCAACAAAACCGGACACATCATTATGGGGCCAGACCCAAAGGAATCTTTCGGACATGTGATTGAGTCACGTTCAGAGCGAACTTACGCAAAGTTATACCCGGAGCTTTGGAAAGCCATTCAAGAAAATACCTCTTCTAGCTATTTTGATGGTAAGAACTGGTATTTCCACTCTGATATCAGCCCCAACATAAAACAGTTCGAAGGCCCAATCTACATGGTTCTTCATATTGAAAATCAGCAGTTCAGCAGTCAATACCGACAAGAAAAACAAGCGATTGTCGTTCAGATCATCACATTATCTTTCTTGATTTCAATGATCTCTGCTGGCTTCGTATTGTGGAACAGCAATCACAAGAAGAACAGTATCGAGAGCCAACTGGCTAAAGCAGCAATGAATGGCATGTCTGCCTTGGTGATTACCGACAGAAACAACCGCATCATCAAAGTAAACCAAGAGTTCACCCGCGTGAGTGGCTACGAGTTAGAAGACGTAAAAGGTCGTCAACCATCGATGTTTGCCTCTGGCCGCTACAATGAAGAGTTCTACATCAAGATGTGGAGTATCATCAAAGAGAAAGGCATGTGGGAAGGCGAAGTCGTTAACCGACGTAAAGACGGGTCTTTAATCACGGAAATACTGCGAATCCAAACCATCAAAGATTCGAAAGATGTGATTCAGTTTTATGTCGCTTCATTTGTGGATATCAGTAAACACAAAGAGCTAGAAAACAAACTGAGAAACCTGAGCGAAAAAGATGCCTTAGCTGGGTGTTGGAACCGCCGTAAGTTCGATCTTGAGCTGCGAGATGAGTGCTCTCGTGTGAATCGTTATCCTACTCGTGAACAGTCTTGCTTAGCGATCTTAGATATAGACCACTTCAAACGCATCAACGACAGATTTGGTCACGATTATGGTGATCGCGTCATTCAAACGGTTGCTCAAGTACTCCAGCGAGAATGCCGTGAAACAGATTTTGTCGCTCGTATTGGTGGTGAAGAATTTGGCGTTATTCTGCCTCACACTACAACAGAAGAAGCTGAATACGTTCTTAATAGGCTCAGAATCGCTGTCAGTATCGAACTCGACAACGTAGTCACCGTGAGCGGTGGGATTACTAACGTAACAAATGATCCAGCACTTAATTACAAGTGCGCCGATTTAGCCCTATACCAAGCTAAAGCAGCAGGGAGAAACAATGTGTGCTTATTCCTAGATAAAGAGATGAGCGAAATAGCCTAGCAAATGACAATTGCATTCACTTGCCCGGCAAACGATCAGCTTGGAGCCGGATAAAATTCTAACTTGCTCCCCTCAACGACAAGAATACAATCCATGTTCGCAGCATGAGCAGCCTGCTTACCTAGGTTCGTATCTTCAAAAACAACACACTGCTTTGGCTGCAAACCCATACCAAAACACGCATCTAAGAAGGTATCCGGATTGGGCTTGTGATTCTTAACGTCTGTTGCTGTCACTAGGATATCGAGCTTACTCAAGATGTCTGTCTTATCCAGTAACTGTTCGGCACTTTTACGTTGACTGCCCGTTCCTACTGCAATCTTCTTATTACCCAGATGCTCTAACAGCAGAGAGTGAGTAAAAGGGATAACGTCTCCTTTGTCTTCAATAGCCGCAAACGATGCCATTTTAAACGTGGACACAGCTTGTGGGTCGAGAGACAAACCGTATTTACTGTTCACCTCACCGGCTATTTTGTAGCTCGGCATGCCACCTAAGCTATGCAGCCAAGACGCTTCAAAATGAAAGCCGAACTCTTCAGCCGTTTGCTGCCACGCCTTTACATGTGCAGGCATTGTATCGATCAGCGTACCGTCCATATCAAAGATCAATCCTTCATACGCCGCTAAATCTATTTTCATCACTACTACCACTCTTTAAGAAAGTTACTGATACCATAACCAATATTCAGTATCATGACCCCATATTACCGTTCAAAATGGATGTTTATGTTACAAATATCTAACTCTGTTTCGATTCAAGACTGGGAACTCCAGTTAACAGCGATCAGAGCACAAGGAGCCGGCGGTCAGAACGTCAATAAAGTATCGAGCGCGATACATTTACGTTTTGATATCACACACTCCACCCTGCCCGACTTCTATAAAGAAAAGCTTTTGGCACACAAAGATAGTCGCATCACCAAAGACGGGGTGATTATCATTAAGGCGCAACAATATAGAACTCAAGAACAAAACCGAGATGATGCTTTAGTGCGTTTGAAAGAATTGATCTTGGAAGCGACAAAGGTTCAAAAAGTAAGAAAAGCAACAAAGCCAACGCGTGGCTCTCAGAAAAGACGTTTAGAAAGTAAGAAGCAAAGAAGTACCACCAAACAGCTACGCGGAAGAGTGAGCTGATGGCTTCATGCCCTCAGTAACCACATTACTGTAGAAAGACCTGTCAATTTGACTAACGAATAGATCCATTACGCTGTTTATTTGAAAGTAAGTTTACTGCTTCTTTTTGACCGACAAAATCAGTTTGATCAACAACATTCGCTCTTCGCTGGTCAGTAAGCGACTGACCGCTGCAACGTCTTCCGCTGTTGCTTGTGATGCACCCACAATATCAAGAACCACATCCAAATCCGTCACCTTTAAGGTTCTGGTGATTGAACGATACTGAGACATCTTAATGTCCGCCTCGCCACGTTCAATCCGTTGATAGGTTTTTAAACTCATTCCTGAACTCGAGGCTAACTTTTCTTGAGACAAGTTAGCTTGTTTCCTACGCTCAATCAGCGCCACTATTATGGGTTCTTGTGACATAAGCTCATCCTCAAAAGACAGTTATGACCTAAATTCAGCAAGAAGCAGACCATATTGACTTGTGATGGTTTACATAAGCCATCAAAGGCATATTATCCAATTATTAAAAAACGTTACGTATCATAAACTTTCACGCTTTGATTGGTCGTGAGCGTAAAGGCTAGAAGACTTGAAGACTCAAGTGTTGGGAAATTAAAAAAATTGCATATTGCGAATAAGAAAAACGTCAAATTGGAAATTGCGAATCACTATACATTGGCATTTCCTTGCATTAGTCACGCATTAGAATCAGACAATCCCCGCCCAGAAATTATTGCAATACAACATAAGCTACTCACTTACAAAGAGGTGTTGCTACACGGGAGCATGTTGGAAGGTAAGGAATTAAAGCAGGCTTTTTCTGCATTGAACGAAAATGAAAAAGGTGTAGCGCAAGGTGGGATTAAAAGCATCAATGCTGCGATAAAAGAGATGGATGAGATTCTAGAAAGATACAGCCGTAAAGCAGTAATCGAGCTGAGTAACTAGTTCGACAAACAACTAACCAACTGTAAAAGTAAAAGTCGACGCTATCGTTAGATAAAGCGTCGACTTGTTCAAACATTTTGAAGTTCTACCGTTTAACTGTTTTTCTAACACCAGCAATCAACATCAGCATACCTAGCAAACCAAATGAAACACTACCTCCGCTGCTGCCAGAACCAGATGAAGTTCGCGCATTCACATAAGCTGTTCGCTTAGCGTCAGTAGAAACAAATTGAGCGGTTTCAGTTCCAGCAATTACGCTATCAATCCAAGCTTCATAGTCAAGGATTTCAGTAAATACAGATGTCACCGTAGAGTTTCCACCACATGTGTCTGGCCCAAAGCTAGTGATACCAACCTGTCTATACTCAGTGCCATCTTTCCAATAGACTGGACCACCAGAGTCACCTTGACAAGTACCATTATAAAGACCGGTGAATACGCTATAGTCACCATTAAAACAAATTTGATTATCAGTTAATGTCGAGCCATCAATAAAAGCAGTTGCACAAGTCGCATTGTCTACGTAATTAAGAGATGCTTTTTGCAATAAGGTCGTGCTGTCAAAACCTGAACGTGTATCACCATGGCCAACAGCAACGAAGTCATTAACACCAATTCGATAATCATCGTTTGAAGGACGCTTAACAACATCATTGATTGAGTCGACATTCAGTGCGCTTTCTAACTTAAGTATAGCAACGTCATTGCGTAATAGGTCGCTCAACGCATTTGAATAATCACTGCGATAGTAAACTTCGGATACACGTGCTTTTTGAATGTTACCGTTAGGAAATTGAGACGAATCTTCAAGTTGAGGGACAACAGTAGTAAACAATTGACCTTCTTCGTTACCGTAAATACAGTGCGCTGCGGTTAGAATGTGGGTCGGGTCTAAAATGGTTGCGCCGCAATAAGGGCCTGTTGAGTAAACACCATCATAATCAATACGATCAATGAACAAACTCGCCATGGAAGGGAATTCCGTCACTGAAGCATCACTACCATTCACAATATAAGGTGTTACGTTCGCGTCAGGAGAAGTTTCGACCAAGTTTTCTGTCGCCAAAACACTTGATGTATAGATTAATGGCGCTAAAAGCCCAACGACGGCCTTACAAACTGGACTCATTGTATGGTTAACATTCATAGATAACTCCTTGTAACCCCTACTACTTATTTACAAAAATGATGAATCGCCACCATAACACGTCACAACCAACAGTATAGTAAGTATTTGTAACGATATGGCCACATCTCTCATTTTATAGACGCATTCTAAGCAACCGTTATTAATGGTAGCCCTTAAACCTAATACGCCTCCAAAAACATACGCTTTCAAAAACAAAAAAGCCCACCGTCGGACTTCTCTATACAGGGAATCAAACAATAGGCTTTTATTATGTATTGCGGTTTCTCTTAAACGAGATTAGCCACGGTAGTAACGTTGAGGTACGAATGGCATTTTTTCTACTGTCATTGGTAGTTTTTTACCACGAACTTCAGCGAATACTTCAGTGCCAATAGTCGCTAGATCAGTGCGTACGTAAGCCATTGATACAGGCTTGCCTGCGTTAGGGCCCGCCGTGCCGCTTGTTACTACGCCAACCTTGTTACCTTCAGCGTCAAACAATTCAGCGCCTTCACGTACTGGTGCTTTAGTTTGACCAACAAGACCAACACGCTTGCGTTGAACGTCTTTAGTCGCGATTTGCTCAAGGATAATGTCTGCACCTGGGAAACCGCCAGCACGCTCACCGTCAGTACGACGCACTTTTTGAATACCCCATAGAAGGCTAGCTTCTACTGGCGTTGTTGTTGTATCTAGGTCGTGACCGTATAGACACAAACCACACTCAAGACGAAGTGAGTCACGTGCACCAAGGCCAATCCACTCTACTTCAGCTTCTGAAGTTAGCTTACGCGCTAGTGCTTCAGCATGATCATTCGGTACAGAGATTTCGTAGCCATCTTCGCCTGTGTAACCACTGCGGCTTACGATACATTCCACACCATCGATATCCACTTTTTGAACATCCATGAACAGCATTTCTGCAACGCTAGGTTGGAAACGAGCCAGTACTTCAGACGCTTTAGGGCCTTGAAGTGCTAGTAGAGCGCGGTCATCAATCACTTCCATTTCTACGTCTGCAGGAAGGTGAGCCGTTAGGTGGTCGATATCTTGTGTCTTACAAGCTGCGTTCACAACAACAAATAGGTGATCGCCAAGGTTCGCAACCATCAGGTCATCCATGATGCCGCCCTGCTCGTTAGTAAAGAACGCGTAACGCTGCTTACCAGAAGGAAGGTCAATAATATCTACAGGAACCAAAGATTCTAAGACAGCAGCTGCATTTGCACCATGTAGACGAAGTTGCCCCATGTGAGAAACATCAAAAAGACCGGCAGCGTCACGAGTGTGTAAGTGCTCTTTCTTTACACCTAGTGGGTACTGAACTGGCATATCGTAGCCAGCGAAAGGGACCATTTTCGCACCCTCTTCAACGTGAAGTGCATGCAGTGGTGTTTTTAGTAGGTCTTGATTAGCGTGTTCTTGAGTCATTTTATTCTCCATGAAGCGTTGCAGGCTGTCCAAAATCGAGTCTGCCGCTTATATCTCTATTTAGAGTCGCCTCTAACGATACGGGTGAACGTTAGAAACAGTAGATAGTAAAAAGTGATGTCTTTTATATAGGCTTATATTGTTAGCGTTATAAATATGAATGGCTGTACAAATCCTATACAACTCACTTTCTAAGAATTCACTTCAGTAAACTTCAATCAACATGAGTAAACCGTGTTCACTATAATAAACAAGCCTGAGTCAGTTTTACACCCTTAACAAGATTAAAACAGCTCAAAATGTGACATTTAACAATTTAAAAACAATTATTCGATACATAAAAAAACGCGATATTGATGATTTTCACATCAATATCGCGTCATTTGACAAACGTTAGAAACAAAAGCAAACGTTTGCATTCACTATAAGAAATTCTAAGTTTGTTAACTTATTTTGCAGTCACCCACAAAATCAGCGCATCTTCTGCACTAGTAGAAATCAACATGTGACCCATATTGGCATCGTAATACATGCTGTCGCCTTCGCTCATTGGTACGGGTTCGTAGAATTCTGAGTAGAACATCACATCACCGGAGATAATCATTAAGAACTCTTCACCATCGTGACGAACCCAATCATTATATTCTTCAAAAGTACGCGCTCTTACGCGGCTTTTGAACGGCATCATCTTCTTATTAGAAAGCTCAGTCGCAAGCAGTTCATGCTCATAAGTCGGTGTAGGGTGAGGTTTGCCCTGACCTGCTTTGGTTAAGTCGCGACGTCCTGTTGCGACTTTTTTCCTTGGTGGCTCAAAGAGTTGCGGCATATCAATTTGCAAACCCATCGCCAGTTTTTGCATAGCCTGAAAGGTTGGCGAGATTTGTTCATTCTCGATTTTGCTGAGCGTAGAACGCGCCAAGCCAGTTCTTTGGCTTGCTTCTTCTAACGTAATCCCAAGCTTGCCGCGGATATCTTTAATACGCTGGCCTAGCCTAAGTGGTTCTATATTCTGGTCTAACGTTTCTTTCGCCAAAGTTAAAGATGGGTACTCATCATAAATGTCTTCTGACATAGGTCCCTCATTATTTTCTTACTTCCTGTCTATTCATTTCATTGTTGCATGAAGCGCTTTGTTGATTAAAGAGCACACACAGAAATAAAGCGTGCTCCCTGTAGCAAAACGAGAAAAGTTGTTTCCTATTGGAAATTTTTGTTGAAAATTGATTTTATCGGAGCTATGTTATCGACTTGTTAGATGAAGAGATGCTACTTCAGCTTGCAGCAAATGATAGATTTAACATTTGTAAGAGCTGTTTTTTACCCGAACTTTTTGGGAAACAATTCGTGCTGCATTGACCCTACAACGATCGCTTAGACGCTGTAAGAGTATATTTATAACGCAATTCACGTTTATCTATACCTATATAGCGCAAACGATACCGATGCAGAAATCAACGTAAGACCTAATGGACTATAAAAACAATCACCATTAGCTTAATGAAAGGTCTCGACAATGAACGCTTACCAAAACCATAGCTTAGACAGTTTTTTCTCTACGAACCTATCTGCGACTGACGACGCAGTATTTGCTGGAATCCAAGCAGAGAACACTCGTCAAAACGAACAAATCGAACTTATTGCTTCTGAGAACATCGTTTCTAAAGCAGTAATGCAAGCTCAAGGCACTTGCCTAACCAACAAATACGCTGAGGGCTACCCAGGTCGTCGTTACTACGGTGGTTGTGAGCACGTAGATACAGTAGAAGCTATCGCAATCGAACGCGCTAAGCAGCTGTTCAAATGTGAATACGTAAACGTACAGCCTCACTCTGGCGCTCAAGCAAACGGCGCAGTTAAACTTGCCCTACTTCAACCTGGCGACACTATCCTAGGTATGTCTCTTGACGCTGGTGGTCACCTTACACACGGTGCACGTCCTGCAATGTCTGGTAAATGGTTCAACGCAGTTCAATACGGCGTAGACCGCGACACTCTTGAAATCGATTACGAAGCAGTTCGCGCTTTAGCTATCGAAAGCCAACCTAAAATGATTATTGCTGGTGGTAGTGCTATCCCACGCGTTATCGATTTCGCTAAGTTCCGTGAAATCGCTGACGAAGTTGGCGCAATCCTAATGGTCGATATGGCACACATCGCGGGTCTTATTGCGACAGGAGCTCACCCTAGCCCACTACCACACGCTCACGTTGTTACGACAACAACGCACAAGACACTTCGTGGCCCACGCGGCGGTATGATTCTGACTAACCACGAAGACATCAACAAAAAGATCAATTCTGCAGTGTTCCCTGGCCTACAAGGCGGCCCACTAATGCACGTTATCGCGGCTAAAGCAGTAGCATTTGGCGAAGCACTTGGCCCAGAATTTAATACTTATATTGATTCAGTGATCGACAACGCAAAAGTTCTTGCTGAAGTGTTGCAAACTCGCGGTTGTGACATTGTGACTGGCGGAACAGACACGCACCTAATGCTGGTTGACCTTCGCCCTAAGGGCTTGAAAGGTAACGTAACTGAAGAAGCATTAGAACGTGCAGGGATCACATGTAACAAAAATGGCATACCATTCGACACAGAGAAGCCTATGATTACTTCGGGTATTCGTTTAGGTACGCCAGCTGGAACCAGTCGTGGTTTTGGCACTGAAGAATTCAAACTTATCGGTGAATGGATCGGCGATGTACTTGATGGCTTAGTTGAAAGCCCTGAAGGCAACGCTGAAGTTGAGCAACGTGTTCGCAAGCAAGTTAAAGAGCTTTGCAAACGCTTCCCTCTTTATCGTTAAACCGTTTTTAAGATTTAAATTAAAACCTCATAAATTTTTGGAGAATAAGCAATGGACAATACACTAAAGTTTGCAGACAGCCACGAGTGGGTAAAAGACAACGGTGACGGTACTGTAACTATCGGTATTTCTGAGCACGCTCAAGAGATGCTAGGTGACGTTGTGTTTGTTGACCTGCCTGACACTGGAGACGAAATCGAAGCCGGCGAAAGCTTCTCTCTAGTTGAATCAGTGAAAGCAGCTTCTGATATCTACGCACCAATCTCTGGCGAAATCGTAGAAATCAACGAAGAATTAGAAGATAGCCCTGAGTTAATTAACGAAGAATCTTATGAAGGTGGTTGGATTGTTAAAGTGAAGATGTCTGATGCGTCTGAACTAGACAACCTTAAGGATGCGGAAGAATACCTAAGCTCTATCGAAGAAGACTAATAGGTTCCTCATTACGATAAAGCTGCTCTTTAGAGCAGCTTAATTTTAGGGGCTAGCTCACGGCTCCAAAGAGAAAGTAGAACATATCATGACTGAATTACTTCAAAGCCAATTACTAAAAGACCTGGGTACTCAAAACGAGTTTGTTGCTCGTCATAACGGCCCTAATAAAGCAGACCAGCAGAAAATGCTTGATGCGATCAACGCGACTAGCTTAGACGCACTGATCGACGAAACGGTTCCTGCACAAATCCGTCTTGAAAAACCAATGACACTTGCTGCGCCACTGAGCGAAATGGACATGCTGACCTCTCTTAAAGAGATCGCTAACCTAAACCAAGTGAAACGTACTTTCATTGGCCAAGGCTACTACAACACATTCACTCCAAACGTTATTCTACGTAACGTTTTAGAGAACCCAGGCTGGTACACAGCTTACACACCATACCAACCAGAGATTTCTCAAGGTCGTCTTGAATCTCTACTAAATTACCAACAAATGGTAATGGACCTAACCGGTATGGAAATCGCGAACGCATCCCTTCTTGATGAAGCGACAGCGGCTGGCGAAGCGATGACACTGTGTAAGCGTGCTGGTAAAAGCAAGAGCAAAGTATTCTTCGTTGCTGACGATGTTCACCCTCAAACACTAGAAGTTGTTAAAACTCGTGCTGAGTACATCGGTTTTGAAGTCATGGTTGGTGCTCTTGAAACACTTCCAGAGCAAGACGTATTTGGTGCGCTTCTTCAATACCCTAGTACAACGGGTGAAGTTCGTGACCTAACAGACATCATTGCGAAAGCTCAAGCTAACAAAACACTGGTTACAGTTGCTACTGACCTACTTGCTTCTGCTCTACTTAAGCCTGCTGGCGAAATGGGCGCAGACGTAGTTATCGGTTCAGCGCAACGTTTCGGTGTTCCTATGGGTTACGGCGGTCCACACGCTGCATTCATGGGTACTCGTGAAAAGCATAAGCGTACAATGCCAGGTCGTGTAATCGGTGTATCTATCGATACTCACGGTAACCAAGCGCTACGTATGGCAATGCAAACTCGTGAGCAACACATCCGCCGCGAGAAAGCGACATCGAACATCTGTACAGCTCAAGCACTTCTAGCAAACATGGCGTCTTTCTACGCGGTTTACCACGGTGCAGAAGGCCTACGTACTATTGCTCGTCGTACACATCATATGACAGCTATCCTAGCAGCTGGCCTGACTAAAGCGGGTTACGAGCTAACGAACAACAGCTTCTTCGATACCATCACGATCAACTCTGAAGAGAAGACAGATGCACTGTACGCGAAAGCGCAAGCAGCAGACGTCAACCTTCGCCTTCTTAAGGGTAAGATCGGTATCAGCTTAGATGAAACAACAACGATCGACGACGTGAACTCACTGTTTGCAATCTTCGACGTGAAAGAAGACGTTCAAGCACTATCTTCTGACATTGCTTCAAACGAGTTTGCAGCAATTCCAGAAAACTGCCGTCGTGAATCAGAGTTCCTAACTCACCCAGTATTCAATACGCACCACAGCGAAACGCAAATGATGCGTTACCTAAAACAGCTTGAGAACAAAGACTTCTCACTAACGCACGGCATGATCCCACTGGGCAGCTGTACGATGAAGCTGAACGCTGCTGCTGAGATGATTCCAGTAACATGGCCTGAGTTTGGTTCTATTCACCCATTCGCACCTCTTGATCAAGCAGCAGGCTACACAGCACTAGCGAAAGATCTTAAAGAGAAGCTATGTGAAATCACTGGTTACGACGATTTCTCACTACAACCTAACTCTGGTGCATCTGGCGAATACGCAGGTCTAATCGCGATTCAACGCTACCACGCAAGCCGCGGTGACGCTCACCGTAACGTTTGTCTGATTCCAAGCTCTGCGCACGGTACTAACCCTGCAACAGCATCAATGGTTTCAATGAAGGTAGTGGTTGTTAAGTGTGATGAAGATGGCAACATCGACATGACAGACCTAGCAGCGAAAATCGAGAAGCATAAAGAAAACCTATCAAGCATCATGATCACTTACCCTTCTACGCACGGCGTATACGAAGAGCAAGTGAAAGAAGTGTGTGAACAAGTGCACGCAGCGGGCGGTCAGGTTTACCTAGACGGCGCGAACATGAATGCTCAAGTAGGCCTAACTTCACCTGGCTTCATCGGTTCAGACGTATCTCACTTGAACCTACACAAAACATTCTGTATCCCACACGGTGGTGGTGGTCCGGGTATGGGTCCTATCGGTGTTAAATCGCACCTAGCACCTTTCCTACCAGGCCACATCGAAAATGGTGTACAAGGTTCTGACTACGCGGTATCAGCGGCAGATCTAGGTAGTGCTTCAATCCTACCTATCTCTTGGGCTTACATCGCAATGATGGGCGAACCTGGCCTAACAGACGCAACGAAAGTAGCGATTCTGAACGCGAACTACGTGATGGAAAAACTACGTCCTCACTACCCTGTTCTTTACCGTGGCACTAACGGCCGCGTAGCGCACGAATGTATTATTGATATTCGTCCGCTTAAAGAAGACACAGGCATCAGCGAAGAAGATATTGCTAAGCGTCTAATGGATTTCGGTTTCCACGCTCCGACGATGTCTTTCCCAGTAGCTGGCACACTAATGGTAGAGCCAACTGAATCTGAAGATTTAGAAGAGCTAGACCGTTTCTGTGAAGCGATGATCGCAATCCGTCACGAAATGGCAGCAGTGAAAGCGGGTGAATGGCCACTAGACAACAACCCTCTAGTGAACGCACCGCACACACAAGTTGACCTAGCTGGTGCAGAATGGGATCGCCCTTACTCTCGCGAACTGGCTTGCTTCCCATCGAAAGCAACCAAGAACTCGAAGTACTGGCCAACAGTTAACCGTGTAGACAACGTATACGGCGACCGTAACCTAATCTGTTCTTGCCCAAGCATCGATAACTACGAAGACTAATTCGTAGCGGCGCTAAGCAGCGAAACATAACAAAAGGCGAACCAAACGGTTCGCCTTTTTGTTGTCTGAAATTCAAGGTCTACAAATGCATTGACCTTACCGTAAGGGAAAGGTTTAAGGTGAAATGAATCCAATGATGAATGAGGAAACGATGATGGGATGTTGTAACAAAGCGCCAAAAGGTGGAGCCCCTCTTGGCTTGCTTCTAAAAGTCACGATTGGAATTGGTCTTTTTGTGTTTCTGCTGGCTTTGTGGCAGTAGATAGATAAATGTTTCACTTCCAAAAAGCTTGAAGATTATAGCTTCTAACTGTTTGTTGCCCGGGTGATAAATTAACTCTTCTCCGCGCGCGCATAGGAGGGCTTATAATAGTTACCCACACCTCATTTAGAATACTTTTATTGGTGATATCCTCTTTAAGTTATTACAACTTCAAAAGAGCCATTACTCTTTGGCTATCTAAATGCTTATCTAGTCCCGCCATGCTTTTTATTACTTCAGGATGTGAGAACATCTCTTTACCTGCCACTTCACCCAAGATTTGAAAACTTTTTTCCAACGCAACATCTCCTTCATAGGCGATTGCGTCTTTCGTTTGCTCCAAGCAAGCTTCAGTTGTCAGGCGCATAGATAACTTAGCGACATTTTTGTTTGACTCATCCATTTGACTGGGAGTAGCTGCAGAAACTTTGTCTACAGCAGGATGAGCAGACACAGCTAAAAACATCCACTTTACAAGCTCAACCCTATCTTCTTTAGTTGTTGAGCTCACCAAACATTTCGTAAGTTCATCGGTGTAAACACCAGCAACAGCATTGCCAGAAACTAGAACACTTAACAGAGTGCCGACAAGCGCCTTTTTGTTTTTCATTTTTACCCTTAATCTAATTGTAATGAATAGCCACAGAATCTGTGTACTTGAAGGTAAAGACTTCTTCTTAAAACCCTATGCCACTAATTGTACATCTACTTGTAATTACATAACATTGAATGATGTCAAATTTATAAATATTCATTTGAAAAATAAACGTTTAATCCAGTTCAGAGCGTTATCAATCATTGATTAATATGATTGAACTTTGTGTAACATTCATAGAATTTAATTCTATATTTTAACAATCCGACTAACTTAACCCAAAGCTTGACCCTATACGGTAAGGTGTTTATATTGTCGCCCGCCCAACGGGCACATCCTAAAATACACACCGGCCATCCTGCCATCATTCGTGTATTTATATTGGTGTTGTGAACTTCCATGCTAACGAAATTTCGTCCTTTTACTCGTGAATCGGGTGCGCTTATGCATCTTTCGGTTCCAATCATTTTGACTCAAATAGCTACCCAAGCGATGGGATTTGTCGATACGACAATGGCTGGCCAAGTAAGCCCTGCCGATCTCGCCGCTATTGCACTTGGCACCAGCCTTTGGATTCCTGTGTTGCTGTTACTGCGTGGTGTGATTATGGCGTTAACGCCAGTCGTTGCTTATCACCGTGGCGCTCGCGACTTCCAAAGTATCTCTGTCGAGTTCTTCCAGATGGTATGGCTTGCATTAATTGCTAGCGTACTGCTCATCGCTTACCTCGTAAGTGCCAAGCCGATCTTAGAATGGATTGGCGTTGCCGCTGAGATTATTCCTATCGGCAGTGACTATGCGTTTGCCCTAGCCTTTGGTGTGCCGGGTATTGCCCTGTTCTACACCTTGAACGGCTTCTGTGAGGGTATGAATAACACTAAGGTCCCAATGATCATTTCTGTGGTTGGTTTGTTGGTGAATATTCCAGTCAACTACGTGCTTATCTACGGTAAGTTCGGCTTCCCTGAAATGGGCGCTGTAGGTTGTGGTTGGGCGACAAGCTTGGTGTACTGGCTAATGTCGGGAATGCTGTATTCCTACATCAAAGGTCATCATCACTACAAGACCATTATTAGCTTTGCCGATGCAAAACCAAAAGCAAAAGAGATGCTTCACCTCCTAAGATTAGGTTTACCTATCGGGATGAACATCGCGGTGTGTGGCAGCATCTTCGCGGTTATCGCATTGATGATCGGCCGTATTGGTGCAGAGAACGTGGCAGCCGCACAAATTGCACTTAACATATCGAGCCTAACTTACGTGATTCCTATGAGTATCTCTTTTGGCATTACGATTCGTGTTGGACACGCCTTGGGTGAAAAAGATGAACTTGGTGCGATTGAACGCAGCAAAGTCGGTATCTTAGTTGCAGCGTTGATCTCACTGCTTTCGGTTGCGATGTTCCTTTTGTTCCCTGAGTGGATCATTAGACTTTACACGACCGACCCTGCGATAAGTGCAACGGCAGCAGTATTGTTGACCTTTACTGCGATGTACCAGTTCAGCGATGCATTACAAACGTCTGCTAACGGTGCATTACGTGGTTATAAAGATACCAAGATCCCAATGATCTTAGCCATCGCTTCATACTGGGGCTTAGCATTACCATTGGGCATGGTATTAGGCTTAACAGACCACATTGTTCCTGCTATGGGTGAAGAAGGCTTTTGGATTGGTATTCTGACGGGCTTGAGCGTTTCAGCGACGCTGATGTTAATTCGCTTGCGATACGTGATTAAGCAGCGTGACTTGCCACCAGCAGATGCTGCATTAGCAAACTAAGATAGACCAATAATCTAATACAAAAAAGCGCGTTACTGCTACTCGGCAATAACGCGCTTTTTTTATCTAAATTGAACTGTGTTTATCTGTTTATCTGTTTATCTGTTTATCTGTTTATCGCCAAATATGAACCAGCCGCAATCATTATTCCACCAGCACTTTGGTTTAATCTTTTATGAGCGCGTGGTGTTTTAAGTAAACTTGCCATTCTGCCCGCGCCCATTGCAATGATCATTAAACCGGACATCAAAGCAACCGCCGCTAAAACAGCAACCAAGACGATATCTTGTGAACGCAAAACAGTCAGATCAATAAACGTTGGCAAGAATGAAATATAGAACAAAATCACTTTCGGGTTTGATGCTGAAATCAAAAAGCCTTGTGCGAAACTGGCGAGTTCCGATTTCTGACTTTGTTTTGCTGCGAGCTCAGCTGTGCCTTGCACTTCAGGTAGGCTCTTAAACATCTTGTAGCCCAAGTAAATCAAATAAGCGGCACCAACGTAGCGAATCACCTCAAAAGCAAACGACCAGTTCTCAGCAATCGTCGCTAGACCAAAACAGGCAAGCGCCAGATAAATCAGATCACTACAGATCATTCCTACAGAAAGAGAGATGCACTTTCGCCATCCATCGACCATACCACGAGCCAAAATCGCAAATACACCGGGACCCGGAGTAATGCCAAATATAAACATGGCAATAAAGAATGTAACTGCGCCTTCTAACGACATTGGCTTGTCCTTATTTATAACCCAACATGATTGATCACGAACGTATCATGGAGTTTCGATTCAGGTAAAGAGTGTTTTGGTCTGCGAAGATTCAAAAAGCTCATGTTTGAATAACTGTCATACGTAATTTCCCCACAAAGCACCAAGTGTTTTATCTAAGGTAATAAAAAAGCGAGCCTAATGGCTCGCCTCTACAAAATATTGACTACGAATCAACGTAGCAAGATTAGTTCGCCATTGGTGACAACAGCTCTGGGTTAACGACCAAGTTTCTCACACCGTGGGCGTGGTCTTCGTTAAAGTCATTGCCTTCACACCAGTTCCCGACTGTCGCGATGTTTACTTTCGCTACTTGTGGACGAACACTCCATGTTACTTGGAAAGGTGAACCTTGCTCGTTGTAACCTGGGCCCGTTGTTGAACCTGCGTATTGAATCGCTGAACCCGTATCTTGTGGGATGTTGGTTGCTTGGTGCAATCCATTCACTTTTGAGTGCTTAGCCAATGCTTCGAAGTCGAGTGCTTTGTCGTCATTCACTAATACGTATACTTGGGTCTCCACACGCAGTTGCGGATTGGTAATCGCATCGTTGAAACAAGCACCCAGTGTTTCACCCGGCTCTACTTGTGCCGTTGAATACACGTAATGCACTTCGATGGTATCGCCCGAATGCAAAGAACCATGCTCGCTCGGACAAACCTTGCCCTCAAATGGTTTTAGTTCAGCCTCACTTAGCTTACCAGTGTATTTAAAGCCACTCTGGAAACCCTTGCCATCACCGTTACCAGCGTATTGGGTAAACTCGCCACCTTTGTGCTCTGCGTTCTTATGGAAGTGGATATTACATAGGTTCATGGCTGTTGAATCTGGCGCATCAGAAAACAATCGAGCGTTTGTTCCTTCTACTGAACCTAGATCACGAGGCGCTTGCGGACCAAAACCTTGCCCTTGGGTATTTTCAGAAAGCTTCGCTCTTTGTTCTGCGATAACACCATCTGAAACAGACTCATGGTTCGCGTCTGATGCGTTTGCTTGAGCAGATAACATCACCATCGCGACGCTTAAAAACACACTCTTGTTGTTCATATTTCTTCCCTAGAATGTTGATAACTAAACTTAAACCAAACTTAACAGCAAACATCTTACTATGCTCACACATGAATATAAGCCTTGTCTTTGTAAGATTAGATTTCATTGCTTACTTTGGGATGAGAATTCAAATCCTTGGTGCATATAACAAGATCAACAGGTTAAATACGGCGAGCCCCTTCCATAACAAGTAAATACCGAGCTGTGCTGACCTGCCCCTTACTCAAGTCCAGCTCATATTGTGTTAGTGAGCGGAAACAAGACGTTACGTAATCCTGACGAGCTGACTGCCAGTCACCTAATCAGAAACAAAAAAGGCGAACCACATGGTTCGCCTTTTTTGTTTAGTACTAGTTTTTAAAATCGAGCTATTGTGCTGGTCGCGTTCCTGAAGCAAATATTCCGAAAGTCATGACATTTAAAGCATCTGTCACACCTTCCAATGATTTTATGACCTGCTTCGTAGGCCCGTTATTGAATATATGATTACCTAAGCCTTTTTCACTGTGAACCCTTGCATGATCCTCGGTGACTTGTTTATCTGTCACTTGCATCTGTTGATTAGTTTTTGCTGGTTCACTCAATTCATGAGAAGCCGAATCTCCATCGCTATTGATATCACTGGTATCTGCAGTAATAACGGAACTCTCGTTAACGTTATTTGCGACAGGCTCAATGGCCACTTCACTTGCCGTCTCCTTGACCACAGCCTTTTCGACGCTGTTATTAAGCACATTCTCATTGCTTGATGTATTTTCGTCGGTTTGATTTTCACTTGTTGTCGCACAAGCGGATAAAAGCAACAGGCTAATAGTTATTATGATTAATTTTCTGACCATGACGATTGGGACTGGATTAATAAAACATTGTTCGATTGTAGGTAACTTATGCTAGGAGTTCCAGTGACACGCTTGTTTTGTCGTAACCAGATGTGTACATAATTACTTACTACTTGATGAATCAATAGTTTACTCTCAGCTAAACTTAAAGTTCGTTAAGATAATTTCATAGGTAATGATGACTGCCCTTAATAGTTTGATACCTCAATCAGATTACCATCAGGGTCGCGGAGGTAAATTGAGGTGATCTTGGCCACTGCACCGGTTCGCTCTACAGGGCCCTCCTCTATAGTGACACCTTGTCCCGTAATATGATCGAATACCTCATCAATCGGTGTGTTGGTGATGAAACATAGGTCGGCACTCCCCGCTTGTACATGCTTAGCCTTAGGTTCGAACTCCTGCCCTTGCTGATGAAGATTTATCTTTTGGTTACCAAACGACAGTGCCCAGCGCTCCTCACCAAACTGAATCGGTTTCATCCCCAACACTCTCTGATAGAAGTCTACCGTTATCTCGATATCTTTAACGGTTAATACAAGGTGATCTAAGTGACTGATATCCATAAATGATTGCTCTCCGTAAGTGACAGGCCTGCTAATTAACTCCTCTACAAGATTTGATAAAAATCCAGAGCGTTATTCACTCATAATCTAACGCTTAGAAAAGTGATACAACAGCCTTTTACGGCTATAGATCCCATTATCAACGAATAAAGGGAGCACTTCTAAGTACTCCCTTTGCAGCGTTATTCTAACTAAATTGATTGGTTAAATTAGTGACATAAACCTTCATGCGTCCAGTACCAATAGTTTTCAAACGGATCAGCCCCCCAGTTATCTGTTGTAGACGTAAAACGGTTGCCCCAATATTGAACCGACGCCCCAGCTGGGTAGAAAATATTCGGGCTCCATTCTGGCACATCCACACACATGTCCTGAGGATCAGGTTGAGGACTAGGGTTTGGCAGTTCTAGTACAGTGCTGACCGCTACATAAGCGTCTGTTGACCCTTGCGCACCCGATACCATTACGTAGATATCATCCCCTTGTATACCACCAAAGCCACAGTACTCGTTGTTATCCAAGTTAGTAGACGAACAATCGTAGTCATTTGATGATGCTGGACGACCGATAGCAACATATAGATCGACGTTACCGTAACCATTGTAAGTTTGGATCCAAACATCACCTTCAGAGCTGTTCTTCAGAACAAACTGCTGTTGATCGTTACCGCTACTCAACACAGGCGCAGGAACGTTCAATTCTAAATTGTTGATGCCCGGAGTCGGTGTCGGTGGATTAGGGTTTGGATTCGGCTGACCAGAACCACAGTTTTGGACATTAACGCCTACCTGACTAAACGCATTACGCACCGCAGATGCTTCATAACCTAGCTTTTGTGCCGCCTTACAAACCCCTTCCGCACCTGATTGGAAGTTCGATTTTGATGTCCAATAAAGTTGGTTTGCCGTAGCGTAAGTCATGAACGCCTTTTTAATGTCCCAACCGTTGCTGGTGGCTAGATGGTAGAATGCTTTGTTGAAAATACCCGAGCTGTGGTGAACGTCAATCCCGTTGTAATATTGGTTAACGTGATCGATAGACATACCATCTTGGTTAGGTTGAATGAAATAGCGCATCGCAGGGCTGTACTTCATTACGTGCTCACCCATCTTCCAGTTAAAGCTGCCATGAACATATTCGCTTAAAGCCGCTGCAGCCACATCAGAGAAAGACTCATTCATGCCGCCCGACTGACCGCGGTACTCAAGGTTTGAATTTTGTTCAGTAAAACCGTGGCTTACCTCATGCGCGATCACATCCCACGTCGCCAATGGATACATAGATTGGTTACCATCACCAAACGTCATCTGTTGGCCATCCCAGAATGCATTGCCGTAGTTCGAACCGTAGTGCACACGCATCGTTAGTTTTTGCTGGATAGGACGAGTGTTCAACCACTCTTTGTACATGTCAAAAACACGCTGGCCGAAGTAATGTGCATCGTTCATTGGTGCATACGCGCCGTTAATCGCACGGTAATCATTGACGTTCCTACCGTAATTACCATTACAGGCAAACTGATGAACCTGACCATAGTCTTGGCGATTATTCATATTCATCGTAACAACGTTTTGACTGTCCATCTGGCAATATGAGTTAACCTGGAAACCACCGTATTGAGTATTCGGGCCAAAATAGTAACGACCGCTTTTCTCGTTTCCACCAGGGCCTTCGGCATCAATGAACGCAATACCTTCCCACTGGTCGAGTAGCTCGCCAGATTTAGCGTCTACAAGCGTAATTGGTCGTGAAGGTCCCATACCTTTTGTTTGTAAGAAATCAACTTTATAAATCAGGTGTGCTTGTTGCTGTTCATCAAGCCAAATGAGGAGGTCAGCATTTGGATTACGAATCGTAGCTGCAGCCACGCCCTTGTGCTGTGACTTAGCAATCGCTATTGCTTGCTGGGCGTTGATTATCGGCAAAGTAGAACCGATATCAGCTTCGATACCCGTTAAAACTTGCCCGTCTATTGCTTGAGCAATGCCTTGCTGAGAATGATCAACCACCACTGACTGACCATAAACCGGAATGCCATAGTGGAGCTGTTGTTTACGCAGGAGTGTCGTTGTACCGGTATCGACTCGACTTGCTTCATAGTAAGCAAGTGGTTGACTTACAGCACTAAAGCCCTGATTTTTTTGATTTAGAATGATTGATAGATCGACATCGGAATAATTCACTACATTGGCAGCTTGAGAAGTAAACGCTATTGGGAATAGCATTAGTAAATGTGTACTACGCATACATCACCTTTATAATTTTTGTTTTTATAAATTCACCCACTGGATGAGCGCGCATCTTAACGATAGATTATGCGCATGATTAAATGCATTTAGTTTTATATGTGACATTGATTCAGAAGATAATCTTTCACGAAAATAAAAGTGAGGTGGGGAGTCAAAAAACCCATACTTTCCGCCACTTAGCAACAACTCAACAAATCGACGTAAAATATGGAGGGGTATCTAATTTCCGACAATACTCGGAAATTTCATGCTTCGAATCGTTACGAGATTAAGGTTCGATATCGATTTTCAAATAACAGCGCCAACTCACCCCTATTAGATTTAGAGCCCGAAAATCGTTAAAGACGGTTTCGTGCAAAATCGTAATAAGGGTGTATTACCTAGCGTGCGGACTTAACCTAGTGTTTATTAAGCATGCAAATGACCAATTTATTGTTGGCTATCTTAACAAGTGCCATTGCCGTCAATCAGAGTATATTCAGCCCAAACACGTCCTTTACATCGAATAAAACGGCTTCTGTTTTCTCTCTCGATACCTGTGTACCTTTGCGTAAAATATCAATGAGCTGTGCTTTGTCGTCTAATAATTCAGCTCTGCGTGCTCTAATCGGGCGAATCATCTCTTGTAGACACTCTTCCAATACCTTCTTAGTTTGGCCATCCCCTAACCCGCCTCTGCGATAGTGATCTTTTAGTTCATTGACGTACTGAGCGTCAGTATGGAAAGCATCAAGATAGGTAAACACGATGTTCCCTTCAACTTGGCCCGGATCTTCGATTCGTAGATGATTTGGATCGGTATACATGGATTTGACTGCGGCACGAATCTCTTTCTCTGTCGCACCTAAGTTGATAGCGTTGCCCATTGATTTCGACATCTTACTTTTGCCGTCGGTGCTCGGAAGACGAGAGGCATTACTAAGCAGAGGTTTACACTCATTTAAAATTGGCTTGCCCGCGAGTGAGTTAACTTTTCTCACGATCTCGTTGGTCTGTTCTAGCATTGGCAATTGGTCGTCACCCACCGGAATCAAGGTCGCGTTAAACGCCGTGATATCAGCCGCCTGTGAAATCGGATAAGTCAGAAAACCAGCTGGAATTGAGCGACCAAACTCCTTGTTTTGAATCTCGCTTTTAACTGTTGGGTTGCGTTCCAAACGAGCGATAGAAACAAGGTTACTGTAAAACATGGTGAGTTCGGCCAGTGCTGGTAACTGAGACTGGAGGCAAATCGTGGTTTTTGTTGGGTCGATACCTACCGCTAGATAATCAGCAACAACGTTGAGGATGTTAGATGAAACCTTTGAGGGATTATGAGCGTTGTCGGTAAGCCCTTGCATGTCAGCGACCAATATCGTTTGGTCGTGAATATGCTGCAATGAAGTCCTCTGCTGAAGTGAACCTACATAATGCCCCAAATGCAAAGTGCCAGTCGCTCGGTCGCCAGTAAGAATAATTTCCGGTTTGTTCGTATTTTGAGGTGTTTTCATGGGGTATCTCCAAGTAATAAAAGCTACTGGAGATAAAAAGAAACGACATTCTTGGTGACATTCTTAACTACCTTCCAGCAGCTAAAGAATGTGAGTATTCCGTGCTGCTCTAGATAGAGCACCACCAAAAGAAAATTGAAGTTGAAGCAGAAGTAAATTTCATTATTAAAATCTACCAACAATAAGGGTTAACGACAACACTTTTATTGGTAGGTAATAAAACTAACGTACCGAAATCGCTTTTCGAGGCGTTTCAAAACAGCAAACTATTAAAGATGCATATCGTAAGCAAATGAATTAATTACATAAGCCAATAATTCTAGAACGCATTGCTTGATTGACGTTAAAGTGAACGTTCAAAAACTCAAGCTGTGCCAGAGCCGATTCCGCCGTGCGTTCGTAGCCTTGAGTAAAGGTTGGCAGTAACTGAGCAAACTTAGGGAAGCGCGCTTCTAGCCTTCTATCAGACATAAACTCATCGACGAATTCAGGTTGTGAGCTTTCCGTTTGACCCACAAGATCGATCAAACGATCGAGTGCGTAAGATTGGACGAACCGACTGCCCGACAGCTTTTCACCTCGGTTATAGCGAGACATACCCACATAAAGATTGGTGAGAGCTTCACCTATGATCCAGTCTTGGGAATTAGCCTCTACCGCTGTCTTTTGTGGTGGAATACAACAACGAGTATCAAAGTCAGCTTCCTGCCAAACGATTCGCCCTTCAGTAAACGGAATATGTGCTAATTCATGTGGTTCAAACACCGCAAACTCACAGAACACCCCGTCTGCATAGAGCACCTTATAGCCGTCGAACGTATTCCTTAACGCGTAGTCGATTGGATGAATGTCAGATAACCAATGCAAACTGTCTAAGAAATACTGCTTGTGCCCCGTTTGCACGATCGCAAAGAAATCGACGTCTGAGTATTGATCCAGTCGCTCCGTTTCAATGCCAACTGAACCAAGCCCCAACAAGGCATGCGCCTTACCAGAAGCTCTTAAAGAACCTCCAATCGCATCTAAACGTTGTAGTAGTTTTTCTGGTGTATTGACCACCTGTCGCGTTTCTTTTTTACTCGATTGAATCGTTTTATCGGCTTGCATCGTTATGTCCCTATCAAGTTGAATGCTACTCAACCTAACTGACAGTTATAACAACGATGAAGTCTAATTTATAAAATCTGTGTTTAAGGTAACGATCTGCGCAAGTTATTGTTTCATTTAAACGCGTAAATCATCCACCTGCGTTCGATTTACAACGAAGACTTAGCCAGATACGCTGCCATTTCTTGCTCTGGAACCATACCGCCACCGGTTGCCCAAACAAGATGAGTCGCGTTCGCTAACGTTGATTCAGTGATGCCTAACCTCTCCAGATATTCACTGTTGTGTTCAACATGAATAGCCCCCGGCATACCAGCCAGTGCAGAAGGTTCTAATTGAATACCCTCGGCTTGGTTCAATACGCCTAACAATTGGTACATACGTTCATCAGTTAATGTGTAGTAACCATCAAGCAAACGTTCCATGGCTCGACCGACAAAGCCAGATGCCCGTCCTACCGCCAAACCGTCGGCAGCGGTGAGGTTATCGATACCAAGATCTTGCACTGCAATCTCATCATGCAAACCCGTGTGAACACCCAGCAACATGCAAGGAGAATGAGTCGGCTCAGCAAAAATGCAGTGAACATCATCACCAAAAGCCATCTTTAAACCAAATGCAACACCACCTGGGCCGCCGCCAACACCACATGGTAAGTAAACGAACAACGGGTGTTCTTTGTTGACGATGATCTGTTGTTGTTCAAATTGTTGTTTAAGTCTTTCTCCTGCCACCGAATAACCAAGGAACAAGGTTTGCGAGTTTTCATCGTCAATGAAAAAGCATCTAGGATCTTGTTGTGCCTCTTTACGGCCTTGTTCTACGGCAACGCCATAATCTTGTTTATATTCAACAACATGGACGCCATGCTCACGAAGTTTGTTTTTCTTCCAAGCTCTTGCGTCTGCCGACATATGAACGGAAACCGTAAAGCCGAGTTTCGCACTCATGATGCCAATCGACATACCAAGGTTACCCGTTGAACCTACCGCTATGCTGTATTGCTTAAAGAAGTCACGAAACTCAGGTTCAAACAGCTTACTGTAGTCATCACTCTCACACAGTAATCCGCCTTTAATCGCTAGCTTTTCGGCATGCGTTAGTACTTCATAAATACCACCACGAGCTTTGATTGAACCTGAAATCGGTAAATGGCTGTCTTTCTTCATCATCAAGCGCCCTTTAATAGGCTGCTGATAATGCGCTTCCAATGCTGATTTCATCGATGGGGTCTCAACAAGCTCAGACTCGATGATGCCATTGGTCACTTGAGTTTCAGGAAATGCTTTGGCTAGATAAGGAGCAAACCTTTGTAACCTCAAGCTCGCATCATGGATGTCTTTCTCATCCAAGCCGACATAAGGTAACCCTTGGTCTAGTGTTGTGACATTTGGGTTAAACCAAACCACCTCTTCGAGCGCCATAAGCTTATTTAGTAATGGAAAGTCGTTGGTGAGGTTATTTAGATTCAGTTCGATCATGGGCTACCTTCTCTGGTATTTAGCGTTCTGCGCTATTTCAATCACTTGGTGTGCAGCCTATTAGAGCCGTAATCGAGAAATGATTCAATAACCTATACTTATGTCTAACGTCAATAGGATGGTATTTCCCTTACTATGCCCTTGAGGCAACCGTCTTGATGTACTCACTTGGCGACAGACCAAACTTACCCTTAAAGCGCTGACTAAAACGTCCTTCAGACTGGTAACCACAAGATTGAGCGAGCATCGTGACATTGTGTTGGCCATTTTGCATAAGATACAAAGCATGGCTTAAACGCACTTCTGCTAATACCTCACGATATTGCATACCTTCCAGTTTTAGCTTTCGGATCAGTGTCGCGCGGCTCATCGCAAAACGCTCCGCCACCGACTCTAGCGGATGCTTCTCATCTGGTGAATGTGAAAGATAATGGCTGAGCTTTTGGCTAAACGAAACGTTGGCACTGACAAAGAGTCGATGCAACACCCCTTTTTCAGCCAGTTGCTGGTATAAGCCCTGCAACCAAAACTGTTGAGTCTCTTTGCTCATGTTCTGTGTATCAAACGAAAACAGCGCGTTAAGTGAGTCTTGTAAGTTTCGGTCCGCTTGCACCGTAGGCAACCCCAGCTCATTCGACCGCTCCTCACTTAAATCAAGCATCGCCTGAGAAGGTTGGAATTGAAAGCTGAATACTCGCGACAAGAAGCGCCCTTTGTGGGGCATGTTCTCAAAGCTTAGTGAAGCTGATGCCTCACACAGCAACAGCTCAGAATGTGAGAGTTCTGCCGCTGAGTCTTTCCAAAACAGGCGCTTACTGCCTGTAATGATCTGAATGATACTAGGGGATAGAATCCTCACATTACGTAGCTTTTGTAACTGCTCGGCACGAAAGATCGTCACTTGGTATTGATGATTCATCTCATCCCCTTGTTTGCTTATTATCAACGTGTATAAGCTATTAACGCGTATAAGTTGCGGTCAGTTTCGCTTTGTCTAAAGCCATACTGTTCAACGTGAATCCAACCACTGCCGACGGCGTATTTTCGTCTAGATTAAGCTTATCCGTTGGTAATGCCCAAACCGTGAACTGGTAACGGTGCATGCCATCTTTTTCAGGAGGACAGACGCCACCGTAGCCAACTGTACCGTAATCAATGCGACCTTCTTTACCACCGACTTTAGATATATCGACGCCGCGAGGTAGCTCGTTAACAGTCGCAGGGATATCAAACGCAACCCAATGCCAGAAACCACTTTCTGTCGGAGCATCTGGGTCATACGCCGTGATTGCAAAGCTTTTGGTTCCTGCTGGTGCATCTTTCCACATTAACTGTGGTGATAGGTTATCGCCGTCACAACCCCAACTTGAGTATTCAAAAGTCTTCGCCATTGGATGACCTTCTTGAATATCGTTGCTGGTTAATTCGAACGCCTGAGCAGAGCCCGCAGCCAAAATACTGATTGCCAATACTGATTTGATGATTAGTTTCATGATGGTTCCTCTTATTTGGTATGAGTTGAGTATAGTCCTTCCCACATGCTTAATAATGACAATAAGTACATAATTATCTAATTTATCGGAATCAAATGATACTTACTGTAATTTCATCTTATTATTTAAAAGCATGATCCACTCGACAGTTTGCTGTTAAGGGAGCACTTATTGACATTCAGGTTACAAATCTAACCCAAAAGTCTTTAGACTCGCCTCACGACTTTTAATGAGAATGATTGGATGCGCAGGTTTACCTCAGCCCTTTGCTTGACCTTTTGGCTCCCAACTTTAGCCAATGCCCAAAGTTTGCAAGACAAGTGGCAAACCCTGTATCAACTGACCTGGCAATCATCTCCAATCTTAGTATCTCAACAAGAGTTGGCTCAGTACCCAAAAGTTCTGCTTCATGAAAGTAGCCGTTATCCTAATTTCAACCATTTCAGTTGGGACGACATCGCAACGTTAGCCTCAATACAAGATCACTGCAGAGCGATTGAAAACAATAATCCTTCATTACATGACGCCATCGAGTTCGAACTCACTTTGTGTCAGCAACAAGCATTGGATTCCGTTTGGTTTGCAGCACACTCCAAACGACACCCTGCAGGTGGCAGTTTTGCTGATCGTTATTTGGCAGTTTACCCCGACGGAAGCGAGCAGATACGCCCATTTTTGAGTATTGCCAACCCCCAGCACCCTTTATATTCCAAGCTAAAAACGCTAACCGCGCAAGGCAAAGAAGCACTGCTCAATGGATACCGCGCTTGGCAACAAGACGATGTACTTTGGCTAAGTGGCGAACAAGGCTGGAAAGCCATTCCCTTAGATGTTTGGCAACCTATTGCAGAGCAGCAAGAACTATCGTTGACGGGTGACACCTGTACTTTTCGTTACAGCAACATGTGCTTGAGCGAACCTAGCAATGACAACTTAATCATGAAAACGTTGATCTTTTCATTGCTGTTAACGTTGCTTTCCGGACTTGGTAGAGTCTTATACCTAAGAACAAAACAACGCAAAGAGAGGCAGTTCGTTTTGCAGCTTCTCACTCATGAACTGCGTACGCCCATTGCTAGCCTTGGCTTAACTGTTGAGATGTTCAGAAATCGCTACGATGACTTTTCTGATGAAACTCAAAGCGCGGTTTGGCGTTTAATATCTGACTATCAAAGGCTCTCTCAGCTCACCGAAAACAGCAAAGTGTACCTAAGTTCGGATCAGTCAGAGCCTTTGTTAAAGCAAAACGCATCATTAGAAGAATGGCTCGATCATGTGTGTGTAAAGCACAATATTTCTTATCAATGTGAAGCGCGCGAACTTGAACTGAACCTGCCTTATTACTGGCTAACGATCTACTTGGATAATCTAATAAAGAATGCCAAACAACATGGTAGAGGTGAAGTTTTGGTACAAGTCAAACTCGAAGACAAGCTGACTATTGAAGTGCAAGACGAGGGGCACTTCCCTTCGCCCATACAACGACTCATGTCCAGTGTCACGCCAAGTAAAACTCACAAGCAAGACAATATGGGCATCGGCCTGACTATTGTCGAACACTTGATAAAACAAGCTGACGGCCGCCTCATTATTCTCCGCAATCCTACCCGATGTATTTTGGAAATAGCTTATGAACAGGCCTGTCATCGCACGGTTATCAAATCAAAGTCTCTGCTGAGCAACTCAACAAAGGCTTAGAAGCCCAAACTCTTTCTTTGGTATCGCCTAAAGGAAAAGTCCTTCTTGATGGACAACTCGCTTCCAAAAATGAGTATCAAGAGATTGAAACCAATGAAATGTTCATCAAACCCGAATCTGGTGTTTATCAACTAAAGATAGATTCAAACCACTACCAGCTATATTATCGAATGGACAAGTCGTCATCTGGCAGCCCAATCATAGTTAGCTTCGATACGGTTTAGACAAAATTGAATAATAGGAAGCTTAAGTACTTATTTAACCGCTAATGTTCAGCCCGTTACTTGTGCTTCCTATTTTGAAAGGCAGTCAGTAGGTAGTCGATAAAGACCTTCTTACGTTTCGGCATCAACTGCCTGTCGGCATACACTAGGCTTACTGAAACTTCCGGCATCTCATATTCAGGTAATAAACGAATCAGCTTACCTGTCTTGAAGTGCTCACGACAAATGAATTCAGGAAGCACCGCCAAGCCAAGCCCATCAACACACGCTGTTAAGCATGCCGTTATAGTATTCACCCGCAACTGACACGGCAGATCGATCAAAATCGACTCACCGCCTTCCAATTGTAAATGCCACTTGGGCAGACGCGCCGCCTTATTTACCACCTCAATCATTCGGAATGGCGGTTTAAGGTCATTGGGCGAAGAGATTTCACCGAACTGTTCTAAATACTCAGGGCTGGCTACAAATACACGCTTTGATGTTGTGAGGTAGCGAGAAACCAAGCTCGAGTCCACTAGCTCACCAATTTGCGCGTAAAGATCGATCCCCTCCGCAATGATGTCGACTTCTCGATTCGTCAGTTCTAAATTCAAAGTCACGTTTGGGTGCTCTTTTAGGAAGCTGTGGATGTATGTGGCTAATACTTGATGCCCCAATTCAACAGGCAACACAACGTTCAACTGCCCTCGGATCAAATCCTGACTGGCAGAAACCTCTAGCTCAGCTTGGTTCATGATCTCGTGCATTTGCACGCTCGATTGATAGAAGCGCTCACCTTCCGGTGTTAAGACTAAACTTCGTGTCGAACGAGTGATCAACCTCACACCTAGGTGCTGTTCCAGATCGTCAAGCTTTCGGCTGACGGTCGACTTGGTCATGTTCAATGCCTCAGCTGCGTGCGTGAAGCTTCCACAATCAACAACTTGCGTAAAAACAGTCACAGCATTTAAGTCCATCGTACTTCTCCCAAAACCCTATTAGTAAGATTATTGCAACAGTGTTTCCCTTTTTTCCTATCTTATCAATCAATCGAATTCATTTACAATTCGTTACATCTAAATAAAAACAAAATGAGAAATAAAAAATGACAGAGAACAACAACGCTTCGCAAACAGTAAGCACAAAAAAACGTAAAAAAGCTCCGCTTATTGCTACTGCGATCATGCTGTCATTGGGTTTAGCCGGCGCTGGATACTGGTACGGCTATGGCCAGTACTTTGAATCTACTGACAATGCCTACCTGCAAGGCGATATCACTAATATTAGTCCTAAGGTATCTGGCTATATTGTTAAGTCTTACGTGAGTGACAACCAACCAGTAAAAGAAGGTGATTTGTTGGTTCAAATCGATGACCGAGATTACCAGTCAGCACTCGCTCAAGCTAATGCCCATTTATCCGTCGTACAATCTGACGTAAAGAACTTAATCGCACAACAGACGTTACAACGTAGCAAAATTAACCAAGCAGAAAGTGGCGTCGATTCCGCAGAAGCAGAGTATGAACGTGCTATCCAACAAGTACAGCGCTCTCGCAGCTTGTTAAAACGGAATTACGCTTCTCAAGATGAAGTCGACAGCATGGTCGCACAACAAAAAGTGACTCAAGCAGACTTAGAAGAAGCTAAAGCCAACCTTGTCGCAACTAATGACCAACTCATCGTTATTGCTAGCGAAATTGAGCAAGCCAAAGCCTCAGTAACAGAAGCTCAAGCTCAAAGAGAGCAAGCACAACTTAACCTTGATTACACCAAAGTTTACGCGCCAGCAGATGGTGTGATTGGTAAACGCAGTGTGCGTGAAGGCTTGTTGATTCAAGCAGGTGCACCATTGATGAGTTTGGTACCAAATAACCAAGTGTGGATCGAAGCCAACTTCAAAGAGACACAGTTAAGCGGCATTCATAAAGGTCAGACGGTTGAAGTAGAACTGGATGCGTTCCCGGGGCAACCACTTGAAGGTGTGGTCGACAGCTTCTCCCCTGCGACTGGCGCCAAGTTTGCGCTCCTACCACCAGAAAACGCAACCGGCAACTTCACTAAAATCGTTCAACGTGTACCGGTGAAAATCATCATTCCAGATCAGCAAGAGTTGAAAGGTCGATTGCTTCCTGGTTTGTCTGTGGTCGCGACCATCGATAAACGAGGCTAGACCATGAGTAACGCTGGTGTTATCACCCACACTAATGATGATGGTGAGGTTTCAAGACGTCATTGGATCGCCCTATTTGGCGGTTTGATTGGCGCGTTTATGGCGATTTTAGATATTCAGATCACCAACTCGTCTCTCAAAGACATTCAAGGTGCGCTATCTGCCACCTTAGATGAAAGCTCGTGGATCTCTACGTCTTATCTAGTCGCAGAGATGATTGCTATCCCACTCAGTGGTTGGCTTTCTAAAGCGCTTGGAAAACGCCGTTATATCACGTGGACGACGGCCATCTTCACCATTTCATCTTTGTTGTGTTCGTTCTCTTGGAACATGACCTCGATGATCGTGTTCCGTGCAATGCAAGGTTTTAGTGGTGGTGCTTTAATCCCGCTTGCTTTCTCGTTGGTGATTCAGTTATTGCCTGTCAACAAGCGCGCTGTGGGTATGGCACTGTTTGGTGTTACCGCAACGTTTGCTCCATCGATCGGCCCTACCTTTGGTGGCTGGCTGACCGAGAACTTCTCGTGGCACTATATTTTCTATATCAACATTCCTCCAGCTTTACTGGTGATCACCATGATCCGATATGGCTTGGATGATGAAAAGCTCGACCTTGGTACGCTGAAAAAAGCCGATTGGTTTGGTATCGCCACCATGGCGTTAGGATTGGGCTGTCTAGAAGTAGTGTTAGAAGAAGGTAACCGTGAAGAGTGGTTCAGTTCGAGCTTCATCATAGGCTTGAGTATTGTGTCTGCAGTGAGCTTAGTTTACTTCGTCATAAACGAACTCCAACACAAAAAGCCACTGGTGAATTTACGGCTATTGCGAGATGGGCAATTTGCTATGTCTTGTATCGCCTATTTGATTCTAGGGATGGCATTGCTCGGCTCTATCTATGTGCTGCCTATGTATCTAACTCAAATCCAACAATACAATGCGATGGAGATTGGTGAAGTCTTGATGTGGATGGGTTTCCCACAGTTGTTGATATTCCCAATCGTCCCTAAGCTGACGCAAATCATTAAGCCTAAGTACTTAGTGACCTTTGGTTTCGCGATGTTCGGTTTCAGTTGTTACGTGAATACACATATGACGATTGATTTTGGTGGCCAGCAGCTGATTTTGTCTATGGTTCTGCGTGCTATCGGTAGCCCATTTATTATGGTTCCGCTGTCTTTGGTTGCCATGAAGAACATCAGCAAAAAGGACACGCCAGACGCATCAACGTTAACCAACGTGATGCGAAACCTAGGTGGTGCTTTCAGCATCGCGATTATCGCTACGCTACTCGATAACAAAACGCGTGAGCACTTGGCACACATCAAGGAGTCATTACCTTCTGTGAGTCAACTTGGTTGGCAGACGCTTCAGCAACAACAAGCGTTTTTCATTCAGTCAGGAAGTGATGCCGCAACTGCGATGCAACAAGCACAAGCAAGCTTGCTCGGCACAATGCAACGTGACGCTGCGATCATGGCTTACAACGATGTGTTCTTAATGATGACGGCGTTCTTGGCTCTCGCTGCAGTATTGATTCTAAACATGCGTGATTAGCGCTAGAGTTTCGGTAATTAAAACTTCAAACATAGAACAGCATTCGAATATAAACTCGAACAATGAAATAGAGAGGTAAGCTTATCGGCTTGCCTCTTTTTTATTTCTAAAACACGTATAACCTAACAAAAATCAGGTAAAAGTAACCTGTGTTTGAAGGCTTTCATAAATGTTTTAATTACCAATAGTTTATTGAGTGTTTGTATGTGATATAGGCACCTTGACAATGTGCAACCTAACACCTAAATTAAAAATAACATTTGGTATTGAGGAAAATGGATTTGACCTTACCACCTGACCTACGAGTTTTAATTGTCGACGACTCCAAGAGTGCAACTATTCTTATAAAGCAGCAACTCTCGAGCTTAGGCATTTCACATGATTGCATCTTTATTGCGACCGACTATCGACAAGCCATTAAAGCGGTCGAAACGCACTCTTTTCATGTACTCCTCATCGATTATCACTTAGAGCAATCCTTCACTGGGTTTGAGCTTTTGGGGATTCTGTATCGAAATCGCCTAATAGACCACACTGTAGCGACAATCTTGCTCTCTGGGGATATGCGTCAAGAAACGGTATTAACTGCCCTTTCAGGTGAGGCACACCATTTCGTATCTAAACCGATTCATACTCAGAGGTTAGGTAAAAAGATCCAAAGTGCTGTGTCCGTGTCGAAGAAACTCACCCAACTTAATGATTTATATCCAATCTCCTCTCAAGAGAGATTAGCTCAAGCTTTGGCGGTCTCCCCTAATGGCACCAGTGTCCAGTTCGAAGCGACATTGATTGAACATTTAATTGCAGGTAAGAAATGGCAGTTGCTGTCTAACGTCATTAACAACTCGAAAACCAACATGCACCCAACAAAATTAGTGGCTGAAGCGCTAATTCTCGACAGCTTAGGCAAGCCAAATTTAGCCATAGATAAGCTCCACAATTTTCTGATAGCGCAGCCACTCTCATTGAGCGTTATTGATTGCTTAAGCTGTATCTATGAAAAACATAAGATGCTGCTGCCTGCTCTTAAATTGGCGATTCGTGCATTTGAAATGACACCAAGTATCAGCCATCGTGCAATTAGGGCGATCGACTTAGCTGAGAACGCAGATAACACACATATGATCATCAAGTTAGGTGAGATGTATGCGACCCACATTTCAGCTGCTGACATTGATGTCATCCATTCCATTGGTGCGCACTTTAATTCGTTAAAAGCAACTTACCAACGCGAGACGCAACTAAAGTACAAACGTATTTTGCTTGAGCACGCCAACCAATTCACAGAGTTGGTAAACCTGAAACTTCCGGTAAAACAACAGCAGCAAGTTTTGGCCAGCCTTGCCCTATTTCAGAGCAGCATATTGCTCATCGAAAATAGCCCTCAGGTTGCCCACAAAAAAGTGATTCGAGCTTCGACACTGTTAGCGAATAATTTCCACAGCCAACCAACTTATTTGCTTGCTCAACTATTACCACTGCTCGCCCACTTTGGTGAGTACTCTCTTTATCATTTAGCCGTGGAATGTCTAAAATCTCGTGGAGAAGCAATAAGCCACAAACTTGAGTCCAAAAATGTCGACCCTTCAACTTGTATAAACATTGAAAACTTTGGCTCGATCCAGGAATTAAAAGACTACATTCACAGTTACCCATATTCAGTTGCCGCCAAACTTGACTATATATATGCCGTCAATAAAGCGCATATAGATGAGAAACTTAGCAACGACTATTTAGAAGAAATCTTACAATTAGAACTTCCTCCAAAATGGAACCAATGGATTAGTGATTCATCACGGTATGGTTTTTCCACTAAGCCGCCTAGCCCATTTTCAACATGCAGCCGACAGGAGTCCACATGCTAGACTTTGATGCTTTAAACGCCTACTTAGACAACGACAGAGAAGTCATTTACGCCGTTTTGTCTACATATCAAGAAGACCATGGCAATTCGCTACAAGAGATCGAAGAGTTGGTTCAACAACAGGATTGGGGCAAGCTTCATTTTACCGTGCACACCTTAAAAGGCATCCTAGCCAGTTTTGGGGAAGAAACGGCGACTGTTGCATTAGAAAGAGTTGAACAAAACACATTCAACAAGCTTGCACCACAAGATGATGATCTTTCCGTTATCTACAGCGAAATGAAGATCATCAATCAGCAAATCGATGAGGTTCTTAGCACTTATTAATTAATCATCAATAATAGAAAAATCAAATCGACTGGCCATCTATATAATTTGCCAGAAATGAGTCACATTCATCATGTAAGCCACAGAATCACAAGAACTTATACCCCTCCCACACTTCCATTAAATTTACCGTTTCAAGGTTTCCATATCCGCATTTTTATTCTACTGTTTTTATATAAAAACAGTTGGATGGATCCTTATATGGCGATTACGGTCTGGAATAACCTTTCAGTCAAACATAAACTCTTTGGCTTAGTTCTACTTCCCATTTCACTACTGCTCTTTCTAGCAGGCAGACAAGCGTATATTTTAACGACTCAGTTAACAGATTTTGAACGAACCAATCAGTTATCTGTGTATTTGCAAGATATTTCGATCTTATATCGGAGTACTCTGGCTTCGAGCCCTGAAGAATTCGCGACACAAAGCAATCAAGTAAAGGCAGAATTAAAAACGCTGTCACCCATCATTTTTTTAGACGCTTCGGATGATATGAATCAACTGGTGGCTGACTTCAGTGAAGCGACCCTATCCACGATGGAAGCGACTGACACTTACGATAAGTTGGACGCTCTTGAATGGCAGAGTGATTTATACAAGCAGTTGCTCCTTGAGATAGAAAAAGTCCCATTCGAAAATACCAAGCGCGAAATTCAACAACACCTCACCGCATTACAACAACTCGAATGGTTGATGTTCTGGTCGAACGAAGAGTTCAAACTGGGCACTTCACTGATTGAGATATTCCAAACTAGCCAAGAGTACGACCCAGAACTTGCTGAACAGATCGAAACCTTGAGTGAAAGACAGCAACTGTTCCTAGAACGCTTTGTATCGTTGAATGCCAACGAACATCAAGTGTCATTGATGGTTGAGGTATTTAGAAACGACGTGTTTGCTCAGAGCCAAGAGATCAGAAACGCACTGCTTGATCTAAACGCCATTAGCCAACTGACACCCCAAGAGGTTTCTGTTGGGTTAGAGGCGATGAGTGCTCGACTCAGCTTATTACAAAGCCTCGGTAATGTTATCAAGCAAGAGTTCCAACAAGAAGTTGAGCAAGCGATCTCAGATGCGCAAGTGCAACGAACACTGTTTATCTCCATCGTTGCCCTGCTCGCAGCCATGGTCATGGGGCTAACCTTAAGTTTAGCGAGACAAGTAACCAACAACCTCAATTTGGTGTTGGCTTTCTTAAAAAGCGAAAACGCTGAACAGCGCCCTTCTTTAGACAAACTAATTCAGGGTAAAGATGAGCTCAGCCTATTTGCTCAACAAGTTAAGCGATTGACCATCGAGCGAGAGCTCGCTAAAGAGAAACTAACACTAGCCAAAGAAGACGCTGAGAGAGCCAAAGAGGACGCCGAACAAGCGAAAGATCACGCAATACAGGCCAGCAAAGCGAAAAGTAGCTTCTTAGCTAATATGTCTCATGAAATTCGTACCCCACTCAATGGCGTTATTGGTATTTCTGAGATTCTTGCAGACACCCCTCTCACACCGACCCAACGCGATTATGTTGATACGATTGAGACCTCGTCCCAACTGCTACTGAGCCTAATCAACGACATCTTGGACTTCTCTAAGATTGAATCTGGCATGCTAATGATCAGTCCACACTCAGCATCCGTTAGAGAATCGATATACGACATCGCCTCTATTGTGGCGCCAAAAGCGAAAGAACAAAAAATTTCAGTCAACGTTGATATCAGCCCTGACACACCTGCTCGTGTGATGATTGACGATCACCGCTTAAGACAGGTCCTAATGAACTTCATGTCTAATGCGGTGAAGTTTACTGCAGAAGGCGGTGTCACCCTATCAATTCAAACACTCGACAAGTCAGAAAATAGTGTCACCCTTAGATTTGCTGTACGAGACACCGGTATTGGGATCGACAAACAACAACAGAAACAAATATTCGAACCCTTTGCTCAAGAAGATGATTCAACCACACGTCAATTCGGAGGTACTGGTCTTGGCCTAGCCATTAGCACACAGTTGGTTGAACTGATGGGTGGCCAGATTCAGCTCGACTCCGTCAAGGGCGAAGGCAGCTGTTTCTACTTCGACTTAGAATTACCCGTCGATATTATGCTACCGAAACCAAGCACAGCAACAGCTGACATATATGTTCTAGGTAACGAGAACATGCTCTCTAAACGCATAGAATGGGATCTTAACCTTTACGGCTTGAAGGTTACTCAGCAAGTGAGTAACACAGCTACGATCACACAACAGCTCGTAACTCAAAAACACAATAAACCAATCACCGTAATTTTTGCTGAAGATGACGAGTTCCAAGCCAATGACTACACCACTGATTTAGATAAGCTGCACCAAAACGGCATCACTATCTGTTTGATTCGTTCTTTCTTAAGTGAGCCAGCTGACATCGGTAACAGCGTTACTGCTCAGGTATCGCAGCCCCTACTTGGATTACGTTTGATTAAAGCGGTTGAGCTCTGTGATACGCAAGGTTTAGCTGAATTGTCAGAAGCCAACCAACAAACTACGACCATCCAACACAAAATCCTCATCGTCGAAGACAACAAGATCAACCAAAAAATTGCTGGACTCCACGTCGGTAAAAGTGGTTTTGAATTCGAGTTTGCGAATAATGGTCAAGAGGCCATCGACATGTTCACCGCCAACCCTCATTACGCTGCGATACTCATGGATTGCATGATGCCAGTAATGGATGGCTTCAACGCAACAAGCAACATCCGACGATTTGAAAAAGAAACTGGCGCAACGCGCCGCATCCCTATTATCGCCCTCACCGCCAGTGTGATTGATGACGATATTCAAAAGTGTTTCGACGTGGGTATGGATGATTATGTACCAAAACCATTCAAGTTCGAGATGTTGAAGGAGAAAGTGCTTGCGGCTGTAGAAGCAATGCCACTGCCAGTTACACATAACGCGCCAGCAGCATCAACAAGTTCAACCGTTACTCCTATTCATAGTGCACAAACAGCCAAGAAAACATTACCAGAGCAAGCTGAGCCTAACTTTGTGCCAAGCAAATCTGAGAAGATCCTTTTGGTTGAAGACAATCGCGTAAACCAGAAAGTTGCTTCAGTCATGCTCAAAAAGGCCGGTTACGCCTTTGAAATTGCAGACAACGGGCAAATCGCCGTTGATATGTATCGGAATGACAGCAGTTTCGACATTATTTTAATGGACTGCATGATGCCGGTGATGGATGGCTTCACCGCCACTAAGGAGATTCGAGAACACGAGAAAAACCTAGGCTTAAGCAAGACTCCTATTATCGCGTTAACCGCCAGTGTTATCGATGATGATATTCAAAAGTGCTTTGATTCCGGAATGGATGGGTACGTAGCGAAGCCCGTAAGAAAAGAAAAACTATTCCACCAAATAGAAAGTGCGACTTGTTAGGAGAAACCAATGAATTGGATCAAAACAATTAAAACGCTCTCGAGCAGAGCGCTGTTACCAGCAGTGGTAGGGTTGTTTGGAAGCTTACTTCTTCTCAGCCCCGCTCATGCTGCAGAAGAATACGCCATATTCTCTTTAGACTCAGGGTTTGAAGAGATATCAATCAACAAAGCGAGAAAGCTATATCGAGGTAAAACCAAACGTCTCAACGGCAAGCGTGTAGAACTCTCTGATTGGCCTGAAAACAGCGCCGAAAGAGAGGCATTTTATCAGCTTCTACTTGGGAAGAACGCCGCTCAAATGAACGCACACTGGGCTGGCTTATCTTTTTCAGGAAAAGCTCGTTATCCAAGAGAAATCAAAACGGCTTCAACCGACAGTTTAGTCGACTGGCTAGACGAAAAACCAAACCGTATTGGTTACTCCCCACTCTCTTCGGTTCCTCAAAATGCAAACATTCTCTACGTTATAAGTTCGGAGAAATAATATGAAAAAAATAATTACGTTAGTGCTATGTGCTTCGATTGCCTCTCCGGCCTTTGCCATTATTGAACTTACCGATAATTTATCTTTAAGTGGTTTTGGTTCAACATCTTGGGCAACATCGGATAACGATAATCCATTGATCATCAACCGCGGTTTTACTGATGAGAGCTGTTACGACTGCGATACCACATTTGGTGTTCAACTCGATTACTTCTACAACTCATTCAAAGCTTCCGTGCAAGTTGTCAAGCCACCCCAATATGACTGGAGTGAACCGCAGCTAGAGTGGGCTTATTTAGGCTATGAATTTAATGACTTTGATGTAAGCGTTGGTCGATTGCGACTGCCACTATTCCTTGCCTCTGAGTACTACTATGTAGGCCAAGCCTATATGACAGCAAGGCCACCGACAGAGGTGTATAACAGCGTTCTCGGAATCACAGCTTTCAACGGCATAAAAGTGAGCTGGACTCATGATGTCAGTGATGAAGCAACGCTATTGCTCTCACCTTTCTTCGGTGTAAAAGACAAAAACAAAGTCGACTTTAATTCGAGTACAGAGCTGGAATTTGAAACCAACCGAATGTTCGGTGCCAATCTTCAATTGAGCGGTGAAAACTATCGTTGGAACTTATCATTCCTCGACTCCAATTTTGATCAAACCGTTTCTGGCACGATTACAATCCCTGGAACTTCGATAACAGCTCCATTCAGTAGCAAACAAGACAACCAACACATTCAACTTTGGTCGTTAGGTACTGAGTATGAATTAGGTCAAGCGGTGCTTGCAAGTGAAGGACAAATCAGTGACTTCTCGTCCTCGATATACGCTAGTTTGGGCTATAGACTAGATTTATTCACTCCATACGTCGTTTACGGAGCAGAGTTTGACTCTAATGAACATCTAACAGGTAACAGCTATTTAATTGGTGTTGATTACGACGTGTTACCTAACGTGTCCATCAATGGTGAGGTGCAGTACTTTGAAGCTCGTAAAACAAATGGTGCCTTTGTTGAAGATTTTAACGCCCAGACAGGCTTTGATGATAAAGACGCTGTTCTTTACACCATCATGTTGAGTTTCGTTTTCTAACCTAGAATTCAATCGTCATTCAAATCAAAGCCCAAGGTACTCACGTAATCTTGGGCTTTTTTATGATGAATAAGTAACAACGGATCAGTATTTAAAGAGAACCTTCACGTCACCTGTCACTGCCGTTTCATCAACATATCCGATAGCGTTAGTTTTAGAAGCTACCGTTGTAATTGCGGCACTATAGTCAGCGACCTGAATAGGAGCTTCGGCTTTACCTGTAAAGACCAGTCGTGACCAAGCTGATTGAAGCTGTGATTCACTGCGCCCTGTCGCTACCTCGTGAAAGGCGAGTCGCCCCTCAGAACCATCAGCCAGTTCGACAATTTGTGCTTTCGTTCCATTTGATAGTTTGCTCTTTTTACCCATAAAGAGTTTTTTAACATCAGATTTTGATAATGAATCAACACCTGCATTGTTACCAATAACGACCATTCCTGCAGAAGCATTAAATGAAAGAACCGCTATAGTTATTGCTGTCAGTAAACTTTTCATGTTGCCTCCTTAGAATACGAAATCAAGACGTGCTGAATAAACAATAGAGCTGTCTTCAAGGTAGTTACCAGTCGCAACTCTTGGATCCACCGTTGTCTCAACATTACTTTGGAAGCCACCGCTTGTATCTCGGTAATCCACATAAGTGACATCTGCTTTCAAAGACATATTCTTGGCAAAATCCCAGCGGCTACCGACAGAGTAAGAAAGGCGCTCGTAATTCATCGACTCTTTGATGGCTGTGCTTGTCATATTTTCACGAACTTCGTTATCAGTAGTTTCAACCCAACCAACAGAAACGTAAGGTGTAAATTCATTGACTCGATAGCCGACCAAGCCAGACACCGATTGATAGTCGTAAAACTGCCCTTCCAATTGGACGTCTGCAGCTTCTACGTTAACCAAAAGATCACCATTGTCATATTGAGCACCAAGTGAGATAAACTGGCCATCTTGGCCATCTAGCAATGCGCCTAGCTGACAGTACGGATCTTGTGAACTTTGGAAATCACAAGATGGGTTAGATTCAGCAACAAAATATGAACCACGGAAGGTAAAGTCATCTACGTTCCAGTTAGCACTGATACCGAATAATTTATCCAGTTTCACTTCACCCACAATTGAGTCATCTTCATCAATAGTGCCAATACCCACTACTGGCTGAAGAAGAATGCTTGAGTCTTCAAGCTCAATTGGAATCAATAAATCAGCACCCGTGTAACCCTTCAAAACAATGTTTTCATACAATTCTTGAGAGGGTCTGATCATAGGATATGCGTAACCAAGATCGGTGTAGTCAGAGTAGAAAAACAGAGGTAAACGCAGCTTACCTGCACGAGCGGTAAATGAATCAAAATCATAAGAGGCGTAAGCCATTTCAATTTTTGGTTCATAGTCATAACGACTGTTTGCAACAATTTGGGTCACAAACTTCGCTCGCTCGTTAACTTGAAAATCAAACTGCAAGCCCGCTAGTGTTTCTTGCTCCCAATCCAATTTTTCGTCCGTGTAGCCAGCATAACCGATTGCGTTATCTGACTTACCGATACCTACAGAACCAAATCCACTAATACGAAGGTTATCCATATTTGCAGCATTTGCTCCAAACGCCATACTTACTAGGGCAGCAACCACTGTCTTCTTCATAACTAACTCCAATTTGTTATGTTGTTTCTTGTTTTTATGTAATTAACCCAAATTTTGGGCATACTCCCGCCCTCCTTGAGGCATAGCCAGAAAGAGAGAAGGAATGATTCTAGGGGGCTTAACTCACCTTAAAATGGCCAGTTAATGTTGATATGTTACGAGTAACTTCTTGAATATTTTGGGCAACTGCGTCGACTTGTTTAACACTGTTGCTTGTACCTTCTGCCATTTTTCTAATTTCTTCGACAAAAGTTTCTATACGAGTTGAGGTTTGCTCCTGCTCTTCAGTTGCAGCGGCAATACTTTCGTTTCGCTGACTGATTTCAGTGATCTCAGAAGTGATTTTTTGTAGTGAATTTTCAGCAACAAGTGACTTTTCTACGCAGGTTTCAGCTTTCGTCACACTATCCGAAATGATTGTAGAGGCTGTTTTTGCTTGTTCTTGTAGCTGTAAAAGTACAGATTGGATTTCTTGTGTCGACGTTTGTGTTCTTGATGCTAACGTTCTAACTTCATCAGCAACCACAGCAAAGCCACGACCTTGTTCACCCGCGCGCGCCGCTTCAATTGCAGCATTAAGCGCGAGTAAATTAGTCTGTTCAGCAATAGCGCTGATCGCCTCTAAGATAGAGCCGGCACTTTGAGTATTGTCATTCAACTGCTTAACCACTTGTGAAGCATTACCTACATCGTGCGTCAGTTCTTGCACGGCTAAAATGGTACTTTTAACCTGCTGCTCTCCTAGAGTCGCCTGCTCACTGGCACTCGAAGCTGAAGTCGAAGCATCATTCGCGTTGGTCGCAATCTCTCTAGCAGCAACAAACAACTGATTTAATGAGCTAGATACTTCTTCAATAGAAAGATGTTGTTTGGTCGAAAGTTCGTTCGTGACCTGACTAGAGCTCACCAAAGCGCTAGAAATAGTGTCCAATTGAGTGACGTTCTCGATTGTATGCGTTACATTTTGTTGTAGATGAGAAACAAAACTATTGAATGATTCAACGAGTGGTTTTAGTTCGTCGTTTTTCTCGTGTTGTAAGCGAACCGTTAAATCACCATCCCCTTCCGCAATATCGCGCATTTTGTCACTGATATTTGCTAAATCTTTGCGTATTCCTTTCACCACGAACCATCCAAAGATACACATTGCAAGCATGGCTAATGCACCTGAAATACTCATGATTTGGTTAGCTGTTTTGTTATTTGATTCTAACTCTTGTACTGCGTTCTCAAACTCTGACTGACGAGCCGACGAAAACTCACTCATCCCCGTAGTGAGCTCTTCTAAGATTGCAGTGCTTTGCTTTGCGAGACGACCCGCCTCACTAAGACTAATCTCTTCGTCAATCATGCCTTGCGCGATACGATAAGCCAGATCGAAATATTGATTGGTTTGATTTTGTAGAAGTGCTGACGAACCTTGTAAAGACGGGTCCAATGAAATTTGAATATTGAAGTTACTTTGAATCGCAGTAAGCGTTTGCTTATTCATCTCCAAGATCTCTTCATCACCAAGAATGACCGCTAAATTAAAGCGCTCTGCTAATTGAGAGATCAAAACACTATTTAGCGAAGCAGAATTCATGACGGGATAAGTGACTTGGTCAATTCTATTAACCTGCTTGGTATTGCTAGTGAGCGTATCCCCACCGACAAATAGAATACTAATAACCCCGACTAACGACACTAAACATAGCGCCAAAATTCGATTCTTAATCGATAGTGTAAACATAAGCTTCCTTGCTAAACAGTATGACAAACCGCACTATTATTTTTCCGAACAATAACAGATCTGACCAGTTATTCAATCGGTCAATATGAAAATAGTGATAAATATGTAAATATTGTTTATAGATTGTAGCAATAAAAAAATAACCATATAAATCATGAGTTTTAATTTTTAACTTTATCAAATACAACTCAACTTCAAACTTAATAACCTGTTTAAAACTTAATGTTTATTAGGAGCATTACTCGCACCCTATTTGGGGATGCTTGTAATCCATAGGCTTTGTGTCGAGTTGAAAAATATAAAAACGCTGATTCAAACGATCACCCCAGTAATTAAATTCTCCATATGCCCTACAATTTAGTAACTCTGTCAACATCGTCAGTATCGTGTAAGAAGGCAACAGGCTACAGAGCTTCCTCTTTTTTATTCGGTCAACCTTAGAGCGAATAAACAGATACCTTAAACGGAGAACGCATGCGAATAGCGACTTTATCTTTAAGCTTGGTTTCAGCGGTCGGTTTCGCGGCTGAACCAAACCCTTTTCCAATAACGCCCGACGAAAGTGGCGAGAAGTTTATGGTAAGTGCGACAAACCCATACGTAAGCAGCACTGGGTATTCGATACTCAAGCAAGGTGGTAACGCCATTGAAGTCAAAGGTGGCAACATCTACGGTGCAACAGACCGTCGTCGTGCATCCAGCTCAATGGGCGAATAAATTAATGAGGGTGAGCTGCTAAGCTCACCCATTTTGAAGTCTCTTGCTTGTGTCTTGTTCTAACGATACATTTCAAACAGAACTCCAAATACAAAAAAGCCAATCGAATGATTCGACTGGCTTTTCAATAACTACTTTCCGTTTATCAACTCACTCAAATATTATGAGTTTGGCTCTACTCGTTTCTCTTTTAGCTGATCAATCACATAACCCGGCGCCACTTTCGCAAGCTCTACTAAGCATTCGTCTGTTTTCTCATTGCCGTAGCGTACGTAAATGTCACAGACGGCGTACAACTGCTCTGGAGACCCCGATATCAGATACGCTTTTTCGAATGACTTTGTCGATTTATCGATGTCTAAATCTTCTTGTAACACCCCATTGAGGTACCAGTAGTAGCTGTTGTCTTTAGCTAACTTAGCTGCTACTTCAATCTCATTGGCCGCTGCGCTCTTGTCTTCAAGGCGAACCAAAGTTAATGATTTAGAGTAATGTAGAGCTGCGTTGTCGGGTACATGTTTCAAGCCGCGATCCAATACATCGACCGCTTGTTGGTCTTTTTTCTGCGCTCGGAAATTATCAGCGTAACTTAACCAAACTTGTGGCTCTTTTTGATGCGTTTTGATGAGTTCTAGATAAACCGTTTCTGCCTTATCCCACTCGTTGTGCCAGCGAAGTACATCAGCAAACAATAATTGGTACTTTTCTGATTCTTGCGTCTCTAGGAAACTGATAAGCTCTTTTACTGGTGGCTCGATTTGTCCTTTTTGTTGTTCATCTAAGGCATTAAAGTCGCGAATTAGATTCGATGTTGCCGTGTGGCGAACCATGGTGTCGCTGTCTTTTAGTAGTGGTGATACCAACGCCCAACGATGCTCAAGTTGGTAAGGTTCAGAACCGATGACCGCGGCCTCACGGACTTCAGGGTTTTGATCTTTTAAGCCTCTAGCAACAGCCACCAACGCGTTTTGGCTTGGGTAAGCTGCCAATTCTTGCAGCGCACCAGTACGGTTTTCGATAGACTGGTTTTGATCTTGTGCCATGTAAGACAACTGTTGAATACGGGTTTGAGTGTCCGTCATTTCAAGCACTTGATTGATATTTTGTGCTGGTGCATCAACGATTTGTTGAACGCCATTGGCTGCGATTGCTGACGTTGATAACAATGCGGACGTTGCAACCAATAAAGCAACCGCTGTCGCTAAACTCTTCTTGATCATAGTATTACCTTAAGTTGGAGAACTTAGCCCGTCCCTAGACTCATATCTGATTAAATTTCGTTAGGATCGATAACTCTAAACCTAGAACTTGACTTAAAACTTTGTCTCAAACGTCGTTTGTTTTGCCAGTTCTGCTCGACGCGCCATCATCACAGAATCACTGTACTTACCATGAGCAACGGGGTGTCTCATCGCACGCGCGATATACGCCATCGATTTATCAACATGAGAAAAGAACTTGTGCCAGCCCGCGCATAAATAGTTCAATCCCGGCTCACCTGCACGAGTTTTGATAAAGCGGTTTTTAGGGCATTCACCATGACAAGCAAACTTGTAGTCACATTGCTGACACTGGCTCGTCAGTGTGCGTGATTTAGCGAAACCAAATTTTTGTTGTGGTGCGCTGTATGCTAGGTCATCAAGCTTCTCGTGATGGATGTTGCCAATTTTATATTCAGGGTAAACATAGTGGTCACAAGAGAACACATCGCCGTTTGGTTCCATCGCCAAGCCCTTACCGCAAATCTCATTCAGGGTACAAAGCGGGTTCGGGCGACCAATCCACGTTTCTAAGCTCGCTTCAAAATATTGAACAAACACTTTACCGATGTCTTGCTTCGCCCACTCATCAAACACCGCAATCAGGAAGTTGCCCCACGCTAAGTCCGATACACACCATGATTCCATGATCGAATCTTTATGACCCGGGATAAGACGCTTGTCACCTTGCTTGAGTTGCTCACTAGCTTGAGAGGTTTGCGGCGCAACGGTTCTAAAGGTTTTCTGTTCTACGATAGGAATAAACTGCATTTGTGGAGACTTCACCACGTCACGTAAGAAGCGATACACTTCTAAGGCGTTTTGACTGGTCAGGTTATTCACACAGGTTAGCGTTGCGAATTTAACTTGGTGTTTGTGCAACAGCTCGACAGCAGCCATCACTTGTTTGAATGTGCCACGACCCGCGCGGTTGGTACGGTAAGCGTTGTGCAGCATTTCAGGGCCATCAATACTTAAACCGATCAGGAAGTTGTTCTTTGCTAAGAATCGACCCCAATCGTCATTCAATAATGTGCCATTAGTTTGTAGGTCATTTGAAATTAACACACCTTCAGGCTGATACTTTTTCTGTAGCTCAACCACACGCTCAAAATAAGCCAAACCTAACATAGTCGGTTCGCCGCCCTGCCATGAGAAGATAATTTCAGGCGTATTTTGACCTTCGATGTATTGTCGGATGTAAGTCTCTAGCGTCTCATCATCCATTCTTGGAGAACTGCCTTTCTTGTACTCCAACAAATCTTGCTTACTTAGGTAATAACAATATTTACAGTCAATGTTGCACGCTGCGCCAATCGGCTTAGCCATAACATGCAGGCGCTTAGACGCTTTACCGTTATATTGTGGACCTTGAGTAATGTGCATGATTTACCTACCTATCTTAGTGTCTTGTTCCCATCATAATTCCGAATTAAGTCAGTGGCATGTTATACCCTTTATAACCAATAGGAATGACCAAAAACGTTAGAATCACACCCTATTTCGAACATTTGAGGCACGTGATGAAATTTATCAATTACAAACATTTAGCAGCAGTTAGCGGCGTCACCATGACTATTTTCCTAAGCGGCTGTGCAAGCGTGCCTACACACCCTATCGCTCAAAAAATTGACCAAGAGATGGTGTTGGTTGAAGGCGGAACATTCACCATGGGTTCAAACAAACCGGAAGCGACCAAAGCAGAACGACCAGCCCGTGAAGTAACTGTAGATAGTTTCTACATTGCGAAGTTTGAGGTGACTCAAGAATTGTTTGAATCGGTGATGGGTTCATCTCTCAGTTATTTCCAAAACCCACAAGTTCCGGTCAATAACCTTAGCTGGCAACAAGCGAACTATTTCGTTGAGCAGTTGAATGAATTAACGGGTGAAGAATACCGCCTACCGACTGAAGCGGAATGGGAATTTGCAGCGAAGGGTGGCAACAAAAGCAAAGGCTATACTTACAGTGGTTCCAACAACTTAGATGATGTTGCGTGGTACTCAGCAAATTCGAAAAATAGCGCGCATCCTGTAGGGTTAAAAAAGCCAAATGAACTAGGCTTATATGACATGACAGGAAACGTTGGTGAATTTGTCATTGATGCCTTCGATGACACCTTCTACAGATTCGGGCCAACAGACAATCCAAATAACGCTAAACACAGCGACGTAGGCTTATCGCACAAGTCTGTTCGCGGTGGCAGTTTTGCTTATGACGAAAATGAATCGGAAAGTTACCGTCGTGATTTCGCAAGCCAATCCATCACCATGTCGGACATGGGACTGCGGTTGGTTAAAGATACGAACTAGATACGTGAATAACCCTATCTCAACGTTAAAAATCTGACCACACGTTAGAACGCTACGGCAACAGTGAATAAGGAAACCCTATGCAATACACCAAGCTTTCAGGACTTACACTCGCGTTACTCTGCGCTCTTCCTGCATCGGCTGCAGAAAAGCCAGACCTTGTCCTTCAAATCACGGTTGATGGTCTACGCGCTGACCTCATTGAACGATACAAGCATAATTTTGGTGAAGGTGGCTTTCGCTACTTAATGGATGACGGTACTTATTACACCAATGCGAACTACCAACACGGCAACACAGAAACCATTGTTGGCCATGTGTCGCTTGCAACAGGCGCTCCACCTAGCGTACATGGTATGGTAGGTAACGTTTGGTATGACCGTAGCGAAGAACGCTTGGTGTATAACGTAGAAGATGGCAACTACAAAATGCTGACTTCTGGCGCGGGTGTCGACAAAGCCACCGAGATTGACCCAACACAGAAGACAGCGCAAGGTGACGGTCGTTCTCCGGAGCCAATACTCGCCACCACTTTTGGTGACGAGCTGACGATTTCCAATAGTGGCAAATCAAAAGTGTTCGGCGTATCAGTGAAAGACCGCGGTGCTATCTCATTGGCAGGACACAGTGGTAAAGCCTTTTGGTTCTCCAAAGCACAATCTGAATTCGTCACGAGTAACTATTACTACGACGAGTATCCAGACTGGGTATCACGCTGGAACGAGAAAGCGATTGCTGCTCAGTATTCCAAACAAAAGTGGGAGCTCTCATTACCGCGTGATAAATACACGTTGCAAGAAAATGATACCGAACACAAAGTGAAAGTCGGTGATTTCCAACGCACTTTCCCTCACCCATACGGCCCGGCAAGCTACAAGTACTACAGCACAACGCTAACCGTGAGTCCTGCTGGTGACGAGATCACGGAAAACTTCGCTAGCACCTTGTTGATGCAAGAGAAGCTTGGTCAAGGTGACGTGACTGATTATCTGTCAGTGAGTTTCTCATCAAACGACTACGTGGTACACCTTTATGGCCCTGAAAGCCTAGAAACAGAAGACAACCTTATCCGACTTGATAAGACTCTCGCTAAGCTTTTCAAAACCGTCGACAACCAAGTTGGGTTAGAGAACACCTTAATCGTCTTGTCTGCCGATCACGGTGTTCCTGAATCTTCACCTGCGGCAAATGCTCTAGGTTTCAGTCAAGCTCAGTACTTCGACAAAGACGCACTACTATCGAGTGGTGTAGAGAAACGATTAAAAGATGATTTTGGCTTAACCAAAGACGCAATTCGTTTGTACGCTCAGCCTTATATCTATCTTAATCACGACTTAATCGCTCAGAAGAAACTGGATCTGGCTAAGGTACAAGAAGCTATTGCTGGTGAAATTGCCAAAGTGAAAGGCGTTGCGTTTGCGGTATCAAGCAGTGATATTGCAGCAAACCGAGTCCCTGACACTCATGTGATGCAGCTCATCAAAAACAACTACCACCCCGCTCGTTCAGGCGATGTGTATGTGGTATTTGATCCGCGTAGCTACATTAACGATATGGAAGGCCTGCAAATTGCCTCGACTCATGGTTCCCCTTGGAAATACGACACGCACGTGCCAGTGATTTTCGCAGGTTATGATGTGGACGCTAAGAAGGTTTCACGTCCAATCACACCATACGATATTGCACCGACGCTTTCGAACAAACTCGGAATCACTCAACCAAGTGGTTCGATTGGGCAAGTGCTAGAAGAGATTACTGACTAATCACAATTATTAGGTTTGTGAACCAAACATGCTCACAGAGTCTCTAACATAAAAAAGAGCCGCTTATTCTGATTAAACTGAATAAGCGGCTCTTTTTATCATGCAGGATAGATTGAATCGTGCTTAATTCTTTCCTGAGTAACGAAACGCTTCTCTGGTGAGTTGGTTCAACTGGTCGTCATTCATCTTATTGTGCACAACCGTGATACGACCTAAATATACCAGCGGAACTTCAGCTTCTCTCTCTTCTAAATGAAACTTGATCGCTTCAGCAGTCGCTACACCAAGGTCATCACTCATGCGCATTGGTGTTGCATCTAACTCATCAGAGCGAATCTTCTCGATCTCTATCGCTGTGCCGCCCCAACCCGTTACATAGATCTCAGACAACATATCAGCTTGGTTTAACGCATCGACCGCCCCCATGGTCATCGCCGTATTGGCATTATGAACCATGGTCACCTCAGGGAAGTTACCTAGCACTAATCGGATCCCGTCTGCGCCGCCTATTTTTTGATATTGCCCAAAATGCTCATAAACCGTTAACCAGTCACCTTTCTCTTCCACGCAATCAATGAAGCCTTGTGAACGTTGAGTGTCCGTGATTCCCGGGATCCCGCGATTGGCAGAGAACTCGACTTCACTCCCCAACTCTTGCACCACATGGTCACACAGCACTTCCGCGCCCATTGCACTTGAGAAGTCAAACCAACTGTCTGGTTGATGTTTCCATTGTTCATTTGGCGTGTGAAATGCCCAAATAAAGGTTTTGAATTCTGTAGAAGCCGATAGCTTTTGAATGTTCTGAGCTTGTATTCCCAGTTCAGAAGGGCCAAAAATCACGAAGTCATAAGGTGTGTCAGCATTCAACACTTGATCCGTATATTGAGTCTGCAAAGAGTGCTCAATTTGTCTTGAGGTAAACTCGCTGATCTCGAATGGCAACTCTAAAGCGATCAACCTTTCCTTCAATGCAGTGTAATTTCGTCTCCAAAAGTCAGAAATATCTGCACTTGGGTAAATTAGGGCAATTCTGACCGGTTTCTCAACCGACATTGGTGCTAACGAAATCGGCTCGCCACTCACAGTCTCTTGAAATTTTTCGAGTTTCTTTACATCTGAGTCCGACCTTACCCCATCAGCGTATACGTCAAAAGGAAGGATAAAACAAGCTGTCAGTAGGGCTGGTAATACGTTTTTATAAATTTGACCCGGCATAACTGTTACCAAATGTTTGAATGTTTATTAACAATATTATAAATATATAGCGATAATAATTTAAAGCGTTTTATAACCCTTATGAATAAAACAGTGTATTTTGCGAGTTTGTTGCTCGCTACTACTTGCAACTCACCGAGTTTTGCGGGTAATCCTGAGAACAATTTCTTCCATTACGCAGAAGAAAAAGTGATGCGTGCGGTTTCCAACCAACGAACCTGGGATGGTCCAACACAAGGTCCAGCAGTGCGTCATGAAAAGAACGTTATTTTCGTCGCGTCTGATTTACGTAATGGTGGCGTATATGGCGTTGGCAAAGGCATATCTGAAGCCATCTCTAACATCAATTGGCACCTTAGGTTCATTGATGGTTTGGGTTCTGAAGTGCGTCAAGGTGCCGCGATCCGAAAAGCAATCGGTTTTGAACCCGATGCCATTGTTTTAGGTGGCATTGACGCGGTTCGTCACAAAACCATTTTGAAACAAGCAGAAGATCTCGGGATTGTTGTCATCGGATGGCACGCGACGGAGCTTGTTGGCGGAAACCCAGAGATCGGCTTATACACCAACATCACTACTGACCCGCTTGATGTGGCTGAGGTAGCAGCCCTGCTCGCCATCGTCAACTCCAAGGGTCAAGCTAAGACCGTGGTGTTTACCGACCCTAATTATGAAATCGCGATGATCAAAGCCAACGCCATGGTTAACACCATCAAGCGTTGCAGCAATTGTGATGTCCTTGAGCTCAACTACCTGCCTTTAGACAAAATTGCTGAGCAAATGCCCGCGACATTGAAAGACCTTGATAACAAGTACGACGATAAAATCACTCACATATTGGCCATCAACGACTTGTACATCGACTATGCGATACCTTCTTTGGAGTCGAGCCTTGAAGAGTTAAAAATGATCCCGCGGAACATATCTGCAGGTGATGGCAGCAAAGCGGCCTACAAAAGAATCTATAGCGGACAATTCCAACTGGCAACCGTTCCTGAGCCCTTATATTTACAAGGTTGGCAGATTGTTGACGAGCTCAACCGAGCCTTCAATCAAATGCCTCCTAGTGGCTACTCTGCCCCTGTACACCTCGTTACACCGGGTAATGTTGAAGAGCTTATTAGCCAGTCAGACAAAGGCATCTATGACCCTAAAAATGGCTACCGTGAAGCGTATCTGAAAATTTGGAAGCCGCAATGAAACTACCTCAGATCAACATCACCCAAAGGCTCATTATTTCGAATCTGGTTTCGCTTTTGATTGTGAGCCTTGCGGTCATCATGGTGATCCGCTCACTCTATTACGTCGAGTCGACGCTCAAAACGGAAACCTCAACACACGTGTCAGATCTGATTGTTAACTCTGAAATCAGTCGTCGCGTATTTACATTAACCTCTCGTGTGAAGTTACTGGAGCAAACCTTTCTGTTCAGTGAAACCACCTTGTCTGAGGAAGCATTCAACGTTGATTTCCAACTGCAACGCTTGAGAGATTTGTCGACCAACGAAGGTTTCTCGCAAAAGATCGATGCCTTTATCGATAACTTCCATCGTTTCTTAGGCAGTTCGCTAGCACTGAATCGAATCCTCAAGCAAACCAATCAAATCGATGCTGCATTAGCCGAGCAACTTAATCAACTCGAATTTGCGATAGCCGACAGCAAGCTTAGGCACTTAGACCAACCTAATTTCATCCGTTATAACAATGAATTAGATCTCATCAACATGCTACGAGAGTCGTTTCTCACCTCAGGAAAAATGGTCGGTGACATTCACAGCCGCATCACGCCAGAAACGGAGAAAGTACTGCTTATCGAGGTCGAGAAAGAGCTCGATATCTTCTTACTCCACTTAGAAAATGTTGATATAGGAACGGCTGTGGTTATCGCAGAGAAGAAACGAATCCACCGTACCGTGAAGCGATACAACGCCGCGTTAAAACGGATTCGCGCTAATCTGGAACAACGTTGGTTGGTGATGGCTTCGCTATTAGAGGCGCAAGGTGACTTGTTAGAGATGGTAGAAAACACAGAGTCACGCGTACAGAGCCAAGCCTTAGCACTAACCGACCAGCTTGAAAAAGAGATTGGTCTATCAAGACTGAACGCCATTGTTATTAGCTTTTCAGCCGTCGTGTTGTCGATGTTGCTGGTTAACCACGTGGTGAGACATCATATTCGAAAACCGCTCAATGCGCTGAGACATGGCTTCGACCGTTTAGAATCCGGTAGCCTCAAGAATCCTATCAATTTGGGCAGAAGTGACGAGTGGTCTCACTTGGAAAAAGCCTATAACGACATGGCTTCAAGGCTGTCTGAGGCCTATCTCGACCTCACTGAAGAGAAAAAGAACTTCGACTTTCTAGCACATCACGATCCGTTGACTAATTTGGCTAATAGATTGTTAGCAACCAAGCAGTTAGATAAAGAAATTAAGATCTCAAGCGAGAACCAAGCGCCCTTTTTATTGTTTTATCTCGATATTGATGAGTTCAAAACGATCAATGATTCGTTAGGTCACGCACCTGGAGACAACTTGCTGGTTAACGTTTCTGACATCCTTAGCAATCTCGTCGGAGATAAGGGGTTTGTGGCTAGAATGGGCGGCGACGAGTTCTTGGTTGTGTATTCGAACGTTGGTTTAGAAGAAGGTGAACCCATCGCTGATCGCCTAAACCAAGCATTAAGAAAGCCTTACTATATTGATGATAACTCTATCTTCGTTTCAGCAAGTATTGGGGTATGTGAGTACCCTACTCACGGCTTAGATCGTGAAACCTTAATTAGAAACGCAGACACCGCTATGTATCACGCAAAACGTAACGGTAGAGATCAATACAGAGTCTATGCTGATGAAATGACCCATGAAGTCAATGACTTAATTGAAACAAACATGGGGCTTCATCAAGCCATTGCAAACGACGAACTGGAAGTCTTCTTCCAACCAAAAGTCGACTTGGATTCTCAAGACATCATCGGAGCCGAGGCTCTCATTCGCTGGCGTCACCCCAAACTTGGATTGCTTCCACCTATCGATTTTCTTGAAGTCGCAGAGAAAAGCGATCTTATTATCGACATCGATAAGTGGGTATTTAAGAAGGTTGCCAACCTGATCACCGAATGGCAACGCTCAGGTATCGACCTACAAGGTGTGATTTTCTCTATCAACTTCTCAGCAAGAATGTTCTATATGACTGACCTCGCAGAGCAGCTACAAGTGATACTGGATGAAACAGATTGCCAGCCACATCAACTGCTTCTTGAAATCACTGAAAGAGACATGATGCGAGATTTCGAAACCTGCTCAAGAACCATAGAGGTACTTCACTCGAAGGGTTATAAGATTGCGATTGATGACTTTGGTACAGGCTATTCATCGCTGTCGGTATTGAAGAATCTATCTGCTGATTGCGTCAAACTCGACCGAAGCTTTATTGAAGACATTAACTCATCCAAGGTCGATTACGAGATCACATGTGCTGTATTAAAGCTTGCACAAATTCTGAATTTCTCGGTGATTGCCGAAGGGCTTGAAACGCAGAACCACGTAAAGACTCTGCGCCAAATAGGTTGTAAATACGCGCAAGGCTATTTCTTTGCAAGGCCGTTGCCGACTGATGATTGGGTGTCTTACTTCTTGCTTAACTCTGAGCAGAGCCAAAAAGAGGCTTAGTGTCTGTTCCTTAAGTTAATTAAGTTTCAGTGAGTTAAGTTCCTTCACAGATTTTTGACTGAATAAGTGTAGCCTTCGGGCTGCCCTACCGGCCAAGCAGCCGTAACAAAAAGCAACCTCAAAGATCGCACCAGTAAAGCAGCTTTTACCTATAGTCAAAGTGCCACTGTGTTGGCTTTCTTTCCGTTTAAAATCGCGCGAATGCTTTCAATGGCTATGTCCTTGTATAGGCTAACTTGATAACTCTTTTGCTGCTGCTTTGATCTTAGCTCGTAACCACTTATGGCTTGGTTCATTAGTACGGCTTGGATGCCAAATCATACACATCTCCAGGTCTTCCAACTCGAAGGGTAATGGCAGTGTTTTGACCGCGTACTTTTCAGCAAAACAACGCACCGATGAAATAGGCATTACACCGATGTACTCAGAGCCTTCGATAACAGGAAGCATCTCAACAACACCTGCAGCACGATAGACTATTCTACGTTTCTCTAGATCACTGTAGTGTTCAGAGCTCAATAAGCTTTTGCGCGCATGCCACCTAGAGACCACCACATGTTCGAGTGCTAAGAACTGTTCCATATCGATTGTATCGCCAACAGTAGGGTGATCACTACTACACACCACGACCAGCTCCTCTGTAGAAATCACCTCATGCTTAAGCATGGTTCTTCCTTTTGGCGTCATATCGACAATCACATCGTGTCTTTGGAGCCTTAAATCAGACTCGTAATCTTCCGTAAACAGAGGGTGAACTTCGAGTGCGATACCGGGTGCAACCTGGCTGATTAACTGCATCACTCTTGGCATCATTTCATAGCTAGCTGCCGAGACGCAGGCAATAGAAAACACGCGGCCTGAGGTTTTAGGATCGAAGTCTCTTGATGCGGATAAGGTAGACGTAAAGTTTTTAAGCGCAGCGGCCATTGCAGGGTAGATATCAATAGCGAATGTGGTTGGCTCTACGCCTGATGTGGTGCGGTGAAACAATGGCTCATCATAGATATCTCTCAACCTTGCAAGTGCTTTACTCACTGCTGGTTGGCTTATATCCATGCGATTAGCAGCCCTAGATAAGTTCTGTTCTTCATAGATAGCAACAAATATAGGAATTAGATTTAGTTCGGTACTTTTCATACAGTTCCATATTAAAGAAGCAGGTTCCCCATAGTAGAGAACCTGCCGATTATGTTCGATGCGAATAACTAAAGTTTGCTACTTAGTTCTATCTTTTAAGTCTGGCAAGCCTTTAGGGATTTTCAAGCGGGCGAAAATCGAACGAGAATGCCTTGAGTCTGTTTGAGTACTGGGCAGGCTACGTAACTCTCTCCACAAGCGAGTAAATACGTTTTTATCTTCACGCCCTTGTTGGAGCGCTTCGCTGTCTTCCACCCAACGTTTTTGTCCATTTGATTTGCCAAGTTGCGCTTTATTCATTTCTAGCTGCGAGGTTTGTTTTCGCAATTGACGGTAGATAAAGGTTCTCAATGCAGACCAATTACCTTGCTTGAGTAAACGACGGAATACCAACCAACTCGGTGTTGGTCGGTTCTTGTAATAACGCTTCAAAGAAACAAATAACGCAACACACAACACTAATACCAAACCTACGCTGATAAAGACCGACATGTAAGCTTTGATAAAGGATTGGAGTGTATGTTTTGCTTCAAACACTTCACCTTTTATGACAACGCTTTCAAGACGTTGATTCTTACTGTCCCACCACTGGAATGAGAAATCCGGCAAGATAAATTCGCCACCTTGTTGAATCACATAAACCGTTTCTTCGATGCGGCTAGAACGGTAATCACCACGCTCTTGTGTATCGTCTAAACGATTAGGCTGTGGGTAAGCTTGATATTGCTGAGTCGCTTCATTGGACAACACATCTGGCAGTAACACAGACAAGCTGTCTTTCGCTTTAATCGTCACGGTGCGTGTAACCGCATCGCCAACTTTCAAGTTTTCATTCGAACGTTGCCACTGCTGTTCAACATCCACATCGGTTGCAGAAAACCAAGGCGATTCATCACTTAACAAACCTGAAGGTAATGAAGCTTCAAACTTAATGGGTTGCGTATAAAGTGTGCCACCAACGTTTGAACCATCAGGCGCTGAAACTTGAATTCGAACAGGCACAGTAGGAATGACGAATTCGCCCGAAGTCATCGGATAAAGCGTCACTTCCCAGCGTTGGCGTGACCATGTTGTGCCGCCCACTCGTTCCGTGTAGTTCGTCGCCAGCTGGTTGCGCTGCTTAGCAATAACATTCGGGATTTCGATGCTGCCAATTCGGGTTCCCCCAGTTAGCCAACGCGGTGTCGCCACCTCAATGTTCAGAATCACTTGTTCATTAACGCTAACTTTCGTAGGCGTAATCTTGTCGCCAGACTTCGGTTTTTCTCCGACCCAAGCGATCAATTCGACATCGCCAGTCCTCTGCAGGTCATAAATATCAGCCGCAGAAGCAAGTGTAGAAAAAGCAGTGCTAAACAGTAGAACTAGCGACACAAACAAGGCCTTCGTTAGTCTAAAAGACTCCGAGCGCCCTGCTTTTTCTAGAAGCACTGCAAGAGTTAAATCAACTCGACTCATTGTATTTGCTCCTGTTTTAGCGACTGTTCCTGTTTTGAAGACTGTTCGATCGAAGGTGCAGGATCTCTTAACTGAATTTGGAACTTGGACTTCAAGAAGAACTTAGGATCCGCTTCAACGCGTTTTAACCACTTGTCGGCAAGCTCTTGGCTGCCTAAGATTTCATTGGCATTAAGCGTTTCCTTAAGCATCAATTCCGCTACCGTTTCTTCTTCAGCTCCATCTCCCGTTCGAGGCTGATCGTCTTCGAGTTCTAAAGACTCCTCAGGGCCATCTGTGGTTCCAGACTGGCTTTCACTGGTTCGGTTTACCTCTTCGACAATTCCACTAAGCACAGCAAGATTGTTCTCCACATCCGTTCTTAGTTCTGGTGACAGATCCTCTTTCTCGAATAATGATTTCAAAAGGTCTCGTGCCGCAAGGTATTCACGCTGTCTGGCTAACGCACTGGCTGCATTGTATAAGCCAAGGTCAGTTTTGGTTTGCAAAAAGGCACTGTGAGCTAACTTAAAATCACGAGCATAATAATAAGCCGCGCCCTTTCTCATTGGCTCCTTAAAATGCTTGGCCGCTTCAAGATATTCCTTCTGATTCAATAAACGTTGCCCTTGTTGATCAGGCGTTAACCATAAGTCCCACCACCATTGAGCTGTTTTATCCCAAGCTGTAAGCGGCTCCACCACGACTGGTTTCTCAGCAGTTAGATTGACTGTTTTCGCCAAAGTGCTTGGTGAATAGATGCTACCTGAAATCACTAGACCAACGACACACCACTGTACCAACCACCCTTTTCTGAACCACAACAACATGATGATTGCCATTGGAATAAGCAGGCCATATCCCATGTCTTTCCAAGGCATTGAAGACTCACCATTCAGTTGCATGTTTCTTTCAACCGCTTGATTGAGTTGTTGGATATCGGAGTTATCAACGGTCACTTCGATCAGTCGTCCACCCGTCTTGCTCGCTAGGCTGCGCAATGAATCTAGGTCGACAGGGTTATCGCTCACCACATTACTGTTTCCTGCGGCTAGAATCAGCAACTGATACGGATTGTCGTTAAAGAAACTCTCGTACGCCCTAATGGTGCTTGGGTTTACACCATCAGATACCAACAGTACAGAAGAGCCTAACTCACCAGACAGTTGCTGATTAATCAGTGGCAGTGCTTCTTCTGCTGACTTACCTGATACCGGCATGATATCGGGTGTGATAGCCGCTAGAAACGGTTCGAATACCTTGCTGTCTTGAGTGACGGGCATCGCGACGTGTGCGCTGCCTGCGTAAACCACTAAGCCCGTATTACCGCCTTTCCGAGCTGCCAATAAGTCTCTAATTTTCTGCTTAGATCGTTCTAAGCGACTTGGAGGCAAATCTTTAGCAAGCATGGATTCACTGTTATCGAGTACAACCAACATCGATGCTTTATCTTCACCAAAAGGCGAAGCTTCACGCTGCCATGTTGGGCCAGAACAGATAATGATGGCGATGGTCACAATCACCATTAATAGCTTCAGTGGTAACTGTTTGCGCCAACCGGTTTCACCGATGGTTAATGCATCACGTAAATGTGCAGGCAGAATGTCTTTCCACGTTGGTTTGGTCTCTTCTCTCCAGCGAATCCACAATAGGAAAAACATCGGGATAAAGGCCAACAACCACAATGGTCGGATAAAGTGAAACTGGGTAAAGAACTGTTGCAACATGAGAGAATCAGGCATCGTTCTCTCCTTTCAAATTTTTCATTGAAGAAGCCAAAAGCGAGCGTCGGCGGATTGTTGCTAAACTAAACGCAGTCAAATACATCACAACAACAATGGCCATCAGGTAATGGTGTAATCCCTGTTTAGGACGATAAGTCGTACTCTCATACAACTGAGGCTCTAGCTCACCAATTTGAGCATAAGCTTTAGTCAATTCATCGCGATTAAGTGCTTCAAAGGCTTCACCACCAGACTCTTGAGCCACTCGTTTGATGGTTTCCATATCCAAAGCTACTTCACCAACGGTTTGTGGGTCACCCATGGCGATCACGTGAATACGAACGCCTTTCGCCTTCGCAACTTTTGCGGCATCGATAGGTTCGACAAAGCTTCCTGTGTCATTGCCATCAGTTAGTACAATCACAACTTTCTCTTTCGCGTTGGCATCAATGCTCGGGTCTTGAACTGCAGTACTTTGCTTTTCGCTTTGTTCAAACACCTTAATCGCAAGACCAATAGCATCGCCTAAGTGCGTGCTTTGCCCTGCCATCGCGACATCGGTTTGATTAAGCAGTTCAAACCATACATCTTGATCAGCCGTAAACGGTGTTTGTACAAACGCTGCATCACCAAACAAGATCAAACCGAGTCGGTCCCCTTTTCTGGTTTTCGCAAAATCGGCTAACACCTCTTTGGTCGCATCTAAACGAGAGATTTTATCGCCTTGCTTAGAGGTGAAATCTTGCTCCGCCATTGAGCCGGATAAATCGACCACCACCATCACATCACGACCCAATTGTTCACGAACCTGTGGCTCACCAAGAATGGTTGGTTTCGCTAACGCGCACACGACCAATACCCAAGTAATAATGAGCGTAGTTCGTTGCCACCAGCTTGGTGTTAACTGGCTTGCACCTTCTGACGGCGCTTCCCCAATAGCTTCAACCAATTCTCGAAAAAATGGCACCTTAATCGCCATTTGCTTAGTTCGATAAGCTGGTACGGCGAAGTAGACCAACAACGGCAGAGGTAACGCGATAAACCACAATGGGTGCGCAAATTCGAAGCTTGCAGATAAAGCATCAAACATTATCTTGCCCCTCAAACGTTACTTGTACATCCGGTTTATGAAGCTTTAGCCACATCATCGCTGTTTGAATCACCTCTAAACGCTGTTCAAAGCTCAAACGCACCTTAGGGTCGATTAAACTCTGCATCCATAGTCCCGAAACTTCATCGGCAAAGAAAGCATTGCTATTTTTACTCTCGTTAACGTTAACAGGCAGATAAGCGTTCAAACGGTTCACATATGCTTGGCCAAACAGCTTTGCATTGCTGCTGTCTAGGTAACGAAGCACCACTTTCAGTACCTTGAAGGTTCGTTCGGTAGAGTTCTTGTCTCTTGCATCCAATATCATGAGCTCTTTAAGTGCTTCTTTACGATAACGATTATTCCACCATCTCTGCGCCAAACGATAAGCCAGACAGATAGCGACCAATAACAGAATAACGCCGAGGATCTTCCAACCAATGGTTTGCGGCATCCAGCTCACGCTCTCGGAAATGGCGACATCATGTAGGTCGCGAAGGATGTAAGTACTAGGAGGCGTATGTTCAACGGTCATTAGCGCCCTCCCACCAGCTTTTGCAGCTGTGATATGTGATTGCCTGACGTGTCTAGTTCTATATAAGGAAGGTTTTTCATCGCCATCAATTTAGCAAGAGATTGTTTTTGGAGTGCCGCTTTTTGGGCAAGGCCTTCACTTGCGAGGTTAACCTTAGATTGGCTATCCAGATTAAGTTGAAATCGACCATCACCCACTACCCAGTTTGCACTTGCAAGATCGTGAGGCAGTGATTGTTCTAAGGGATCGGTCACCATAATAGCTAAGATATCATTGTGTTGTTGCAATTGCTTAAGGCGATCAAGGTGTTGTTCTTGGCAATCTCGCCAATCACTAATAAAGATTAAGGTCGACTGTTTTAATCTCATTCGTTTGATCAGTTCAATCCATTGACTGAACCCGACACACTCGCTGTCACTCACACTCACGCCTAAACTTTGATTCGCTTTAGTAAGGTGTTTAAGTTGAGCGAGCAAATCAGACTGTGAGCGCTGTGCTTTGGTATGAAAGAGCTTTTGGTGCGAGGCTAAAACGAAACCGACACGGTCACCATCTTTAAGCACTCGCCACCCACACAGTGCCGCCACTTCGGCGGCTACAACGGATTTCATGGTATTTTGAGACGCAAAAAACATCGAACTGCGCTGATCAACACAGATCATCACATTACGGTCTTTCTCTTCGGTATAACTACGAACATGAGGTTTACCTGTTCGCATCGTGACTTTCCAATCGAGGTTACGAATGTCATCACCAAGTTGGTAGTGACGTAGCTCCTCGAAATTCAAACCTCGACCTCGGAACAATGAATTGTGTCTACCCGAAAGCACGCTGCCCGCCTTTAGGTGAGGCAGTAGAGAAAACGACTCAGCTTGAGCCTGTATTCGCACTAACCTTGAATAATCGCAGTATAAGCGAGGATCAAGACCTTGCGATTTGGGAGCTTGTGTTGGCTTCGCCATGACGCCCCCTAGTTATCCGATCTCAACATTATCAAGCAGTTCTTCAACCACTCTTTGATGGTCAACACCATCGGCTAATGCATCGTAAGACAACGAGAATCGGTGGCCTAATACGGTTGGTAACATGGCACGCACATCGTCTAACGTGACGTGGTCACGCCCTTGCAGCCACGCATAGGCGCGAGCACATTTATCCAATGAAATAGAAGCACGAGGACTTGAACCAATTTCAATCCATTTCGATAAGTCTGATTCTGGATAACGCTCAGGTTTTCGTGTCGCCATTACCAAAGCCACGATGTAGTTCTCAACTAAATCGGAAACGGCAATGTCTGGAAGTTGGCGGCGCGCTTCAAGCACCAATTCAGGTTCAATATGTTGTGGAGTGACTAATTCTGAACTCGTTTCGCTACCCAACTCTTCACTGCGCACCAGTCGAATGATGTCGCGTTCAGCTTCATCTTCTGGATAGTCGACCGTGACTTTCATAATGAAACGGTCCATCTGTGCTTCAGGCAGTGGATACGTACCTTCTTGCTCAACTGGGTTTTGCGTAGCGAGCACCATGAATAGATCAGGTAGGATATGAGTTTGACCACCCACCGTAATCGTCCCTTCCGCCATGGCTTCAAGCAGAGCCGCTTGTACCTTTGCAGGAGCGCGGTTCACTTCATCGGCTAAAACAATACTGTTGAAAATAGGACCCGGTTGAAAGTGCAACTGAGGCTTTCCATCAAGCTCTTGATACACTTCTGTACCGGTTACATCTGATGGCAGCAGGTCAGGCGTAAACTGAATTCGACCAAAACTGGTGTTCAGTAGGTTCGCCAGCGATTTCACTGAACGAGTTTTCGCTGTACCGGGAAGTCCCTCTAAAAGCACATGCCCATTAGTCAATAACCCTATCACCAGAGCCCGAACGACGTGGCTCTGACCGATAACACTTTTCTCTGTTTGTTCAATCAGTTGGTTAATTGCTTGTTGCGCATGGTTCATAGGTCTTCCCTTAATTCAATCTGGCTGCGTACATCCTACTCACAAGCCCCATAACTATTAGTTATACACGTGATAATTGTTCATCAGCGCGATAAGTTATAAACGTGATAATTGCTCATAAGCGCGATAATTGGTTACAAGCAGAATAAGCAGCAAGCACAATAGCCAAGCTCACCTCATCGCTTTATTTAAACTTAGCTCTCAATTGGTTAATGGCCTCCGGCGGTGCCACTTTGCTCAGTGATGAAATACATTGCTCAAACGCCTTTGGTACGCCCGGTATATGGCTGTTGCGCGCCAACACTTCACACTGGGCATACAGGTGCTGTGGGTTGCGGCTAAATTGGTAAGCCTTGTGCAGTGATTGACTTGCCGCAAGCACATCAGATTTCTCCAAAGCCAATCCGTACACATACCAATATTGTGGGTCGGCTTGCGCAGTTTCAGCGGCTTGTTTAAGGTAGTCCGTTGCTTGTTCGTAATCTTTCACTCGAAGCAGAGATAACCCTGTGCTGTATGGCAATACACTCGATTTAGGCTGAGCTTCAATACCTTGCTTCAAGGTCGACAGCGCTTTTGCTTCGTTACCTTGCGCTCGATACAAATCCGCCAAGTTGGCGTAGCTGTTTTCGAAATAAGGCTCGATTTCGATAGCACCTTGATAAAACTCAATCGCTTTTTGATATTGGCCTAGATCGCGGTAAACATTGCCTAGGTTAGTACGTCCAAATCCTCGATCGGAATTAAATTGCTGTATTTCAATGTACTCTTCCAATGCAGGCTTGATTTGGTCTTTCTGCAAAGGATTCATTTCTCCCCAGTAACGTACCAATGCACCTGCGGTTTCTGAACGAATCGACAATACAGGGTCTTTCAGCAACGGCTCTAGAATCTGCCAACGGTCAGTAAATTGGAAACCAGACGAGCCTTGCACCACACCCAAACGGATCATCTCGTCATCGTGTTTCACCGCTCTTGCCAGCGAGATAAGCGTATTCTTACCCGTATTACCGCCCAAACGTTCTAAGCTCGATGCTCGAATGATATTGCTTAAGCTGGAGTCCTGAGCCGAGTATGCCAACGCATCCTCTGCACCTCGGTGTCCTATTGAATCAGCATAAAAGGCAACGGCAAAATGCTGCTGGTTACGATACTTAGAATCTGGGAACCACTTACCGATTTGCTTATCTGCCCACTGGTCGGTTTGATCTTCATGACAGCTAGTACACACGTTTGGTGTTTTAATGTGTTGGCTAATATCAGGACGCGGGATATGCCAACTGTGATCACGTCTTGGGTCGACCTCCATGTAAGTCGTCTCAGGCATGTGACAAGTCGTACATTGTGAAGCTTCGGTATTCGCCTCGTGGAAGGTGTGCTTTTCAGGCGTGTACTCTGATGCAATGTGACATTGGCTACACACCGCTTCTTCGGCAATTTTCAGTTCTGCAGTATGTGGATCGTGACAGTTAGTACATGTGACGCCTTTTTCAGCCATCACTGATTGCAAGAAAGATCCGTAAACGTAATCTTCATCGTAGATTTGACCATCGTTATGGTAAAGCTCAGGAGTAATCAAACTTAGACGATACTTATCAAAGAAAGACCCGTTAACGTGGTCGCCTGTTTCATTCAACTGAGTGCGTCGGCTATGGCACTGAGCACAGGTTTGAACTTGATTGGTATGAATGATGTCTTTTGGTTGCAGTGTTGAATTACCCTCTTGATAGATCCACTCCTTCACCGACTTCGACAAATCGCGGTCAAAGCCGTAATGCGCCGAGACATGGGCATTTTTTCCCCCTTTGGCTGCGGTTTGCTGGTTATTTGTTTGCTGGGCTTGTTCAACGTGCTCACTCGCAGGGCCATGACACGCTTCACAACCGACATTAATCTCCGACCATGTGGTGTCGTAGGTATTACTCGCGCTATCGTAGTTCTTTTCTAGGTTCGTTGAATGGCAATCAGCACACATGAAGTTCCAGTTTTGACCGCTATTGGTCCAGTAGAATTCATCCGTGTTGGTGGTATCAGGATAAAGGTGAAACCAGCGTTGACCGCCTTCACTCTTATCTCGAGAATCCCAAGCGAAAGGAATCAACTGCACGCGTCCGTCTTCAAACTCAACCATGTACTGTTGCAGAGGTTCAAAGGCAAAGGTATAGCTGATTTTGTAATCTTTGAATTGACCATCAGGCCCTTCAATGTTTACCCAGAATTCATCACCTTTGCGGAAAAAGCGATTAGGCTTTCCTTGATGGGTGATGGTTTGGTTATTGAAATCACCGAGAACGGAATCTTCGGTAGCATGCTTCATCGCCATGTCGTGATGAGAACCTTGCCATGCTTCCACTTCCGCGCTGTGACAATCAATGCAAGCTTCAGATCCGACATATGTCGCTTGAGAGCTCGCATGCGAAGCTTCTGATAAAGCCTGTTCATTGGCATGCGTGTTGAAACTAAGTATCGACAACACGGGTAAAGATAACATTGCGGATAATACTGCAACTCGCTGGTGTTTCAATCCGTTCACTAGCAAGCACAACCATGCAGACATAACATTCCTTGTTTTTATACATCCTTATGCTTAATAAGGTAGACGCAAAAACAATGAATTTACAATTATTTAGTGGCAGCGAGCACGATAGTTGTGATTCATATTCACGACTGGTATTTACTCATCGATATGCGCAAAAAAAAGAGCTCTTAAGAGCTCTTTGTGTTTTCAGTTTCATCAAGCTATCAGTTTCAATAAACCAAAGCTTACTTGTTATGGTTCTCTTGAAGTTTTTCCATAACCTGATCCAAGCTAAAGCTTGCTGCTTTTTGGCGTGGTGGGTATTCAGCAAATGTTTCTAAGAATTTGCCCACATACGCTTGAGCAGGAACGAACATATAAGCGTGGTCTAACAACCAGTCGTAATATGTGTTCGAGGTAATATCTGCGTTTTCGTATGGGTCCATACGAAGGTTAAACAGCTTAGGAAGGCGTAACGTCACGAACGGTTCAGCCCAGATTTGCATCGTACCCGTTGCTCGTTGCTCCATGAACACCGCTTTCCATTGGTTATAACGAAGTGCTGCTAAATCACCATCATCGGTAAAGTAGAAGATCTCCGAACGACGACCTTTTTCTTCTTCACCCGTTAGATAAGGAAGAAAGTTATAACCATCTAGGTGAAGCTTAAACGTTTTATCACCTGCAGTATGGCCTTTCAGCAGTTTCTCTTTGATTTGATCATCACCTGCGGCTGCTACGAAGGTTGGCATCCAGTCCATGTGATGCATAATTTCGTTAGAGACACTGCCCGGTTCAATCTTACCAGGCCAACGAACCATTGCTGGTACACGGTATGCGCCTTCCCAGTTGGTGTTTTTCTCACCACGGAACGGGGTTGTGCCCGCATCAGGCCAAGAGTTCATGTGTGGACCATTATCCGTTGAGTAGAAAACAATCGTATTGTCTTTAATACCCAATTCGTCAACTTGTTTCAGTAACTGACCAACGTGGCGATCGTGCTCAACCATACCGTCGGCGTAATTGCTGATGCCGGTTACACCTTTGCTGTCTGGTTGCACATGCGTTCTAAAGTGCATGCGCGTTGCGTTCCACCAAACGAAGAATGGCTTGTCGGCTTTCACTGCGCGATCCATAAAATCAAGCGCGGCATCGAGCGTTTCTTCGTCAACGGTTTCCATACGCTTACGTGTTAATGGGCCCGTATCTTCAATCTTGCCGTCAGCAAATGATTTGATAACACCACGCGGGCCAAACTTCTTACGAAACTCTGGGTCGGTTGGGTAATCTTCATTTTCTGGTTCTTCTTCAGCATTTAGGTGATAAAGGTTGCCAAAAAATTCGTCAAACCCGTGCGCTGTTGGAAGAAATTCATCTTTATCGCCAAGGTGGTTTTTACCAAATTGACCTGTCATGTAACCCATAGGTTTAAGCAATTCAGCAATGGTTGCATCTTCTGCTTGAAGGCCAATATCTGCACCTGGCAAGCCTACTTTACTTAAGCCTGTTCTCAGTACACTTTGACCTGTAATGAACGTAGAGCGACCTGCGGTACAAGATTGCTCTGCGTAGTAATCGGTAAACATCATGCCTTCTTTGGCGATGCTATCAATATTCGGGGTTTTGTAACCCATGAGACCGAAGGTGTATGCACTCACATTGGATTGACCAATATCGTCCCCCCAAATGACCAATATATTTGGCTTTTCTGCCGCAAAAGTGGCGCTAGACGCGGCCATCATTGCTGTACCCAAAATCGCTAATCGACGTTTAGCGCCATATTTCGCTGTCATAGAAACCTCTTCGTAAGTTATTTGCATCCTGCCCTACAACGTATAGTCCATTTTTTGAACGATCGCGAGATTCGCTAAACTATTAATCTATTTGTCATTTTTATTGAGATATGGACACCGGAATCATCGATAAGGTTAACGCCAACAAACATGATAAGGATCACACATACAAACTAAGGACTTATTCATTCAACCCACTAAAAATGATATTGATCAATGGGTTAACTGAGCATCATAACGATTGGTTATAAGCACTATAAAAGGACGAAGCGGAATTTTGGGAATAACATTTGTTCATCGATGTGTTGCTCTAACGCATTAATCTTTAAAGTGAATCGGAGTCCTTATGGGTACTAAAATTAATAAACTAGCATTAGGTGTTGGCTTATTAGCAGCTTCTTCAGCGGCAACGGCAGCAGAAAAACCAAACATTCTTGCTATCTGGGGTGATGACATTGGTGTATTCAACATCAGTGCATACAACAACGGTATGATGGGTTACGAAACACCTAACATCGACCGTATAGCTAACGAAGGCGCACTATTTACTGACCACTACGGTCAACAATCGTGTACTGCTGGTCGTGCTGCATTCCTAACGGGTCAAGAACCTTTCCGTACAGGTCTATTAACTATCGGTATGCCAGGTTCTGATCACGGTATCCCAGATTGGGCTCCAACTATCGCAGACCTTCTTAAAGAACAGGGCTACATGACTGCTCAGTTCGGTAAGAACCACATGGGTGACCAAGATAAACACCTTCCAACGAACCACGGTTTTGACCAGTTCTTCGGTAACCTATACCACCTGAATGCAGAAGAAGAGCCAGAAACATACTACTACCCTAAAGATCCTGAGTTCCGTAAGAACTTTGGGCCTCGTGGTGTAATCAAATCAACTTCTGACGGTAAGATTGAAGATACTGGCCCTATGACGCGTAAACGTATGGAGCACGCGGATGAAGAGTTCCTAGAAGAATCTCTAGCCTTCATGGAAAAAGCAGTGAAAGCGGACAAACCATTCTTCATTTGGCACAACACAACACGTATGCACGTGTGGACTCGTCTACAAGAAAAATACCAAGGCGCATCGGGTATCAGCATTTACGCTGACGGCATGTTAGAGCACGATGACCAAGTAGGTATCCTACTAGACAAGCTTGATGAGCTTAAGATCGCAGACAACACCATCGTCATCTACTCTACTGATAACGGTGCAGAAACCGTATCTTGGCCTGATGGCGGTGCGACTTACTTCCACGGTGAGAAAGGTACAACTTACGAAGGCGGTATGCGTGTTCCTCAGCTAGTTCGCTGGCCTGGTACAATCAAGCCGGGAACTAAGATCAACGACATCATGAGTCACCAAGACTGGATTCCGACTCTACTAGCAGCAGCTGGTGATGATAAAGTGGTTGAGAAGCTGGCTTCTGATAAAGGTGCGACTTACAACGGTAAAAACTGGCGTGTACACCTAGATGGTTACAACTTCCTGCCTTACTTCCAAGGTAAAGAAGAGAAAGGCCCTCGTGATAGCATGCTTTACTTCTCTGCTAACGCTGAGTTAAACGCGGTACGTTGGAATGACTTCAAGATTTCGTTCGCTGTAATGGACGGTAACATCACAGATGCAGTGCGTTTCCAACCAAACTGGCCTCAAGTCGTTCACCTACGTGCAGACCCATTCGAAAAAGCACCACACGAGTCTGGCATGTACCTGCGTTGGATGGCAGACAACATGTGGCTATTCGTACCAGTAGGCGGCAAAGTACAAGAATTTATGAACACACTACCTGACTACCCAATGCAGAACAGCCAAGTACTGAACCCTGGTAACTTCAACCAGAATGCTTACATGCTTCAAGGTAAACTTAAGCAACTAGAAGCAGCCGCAGCACAAGCTAAATAAGCTACTCTAGACTAAACATGTAATAACGAAGCCGTGGTGACTGAATGCAGTGACCGCGGCTTTTTAGTATCCAATACAAATAACATAAGACGCGAACCGCCAACTAGTATAATTCACACCCAACCTACCCTCTCATTTTTCAAAAATAAAAACTCACACTAGTCAATGTGAACCTTAATATATGACCGTTGCGTTAAGATTTCGCAAATTTTTTCAAATCCTTATAACATGACTTGAATTGGAGTTCTTACCATGCGATTGTAATTCAACTGCCCATAAACAACTGTATGATTATGAAAACATTAAAATCCATCGCGCTGCTTTCCACAATTATCGCAGCACCACACGCGTTCGCTGACGTAACAATTGAAGTTCCTTCTAGCGCAGATGCTTTAGTCGAAGTCTTAGCGGTTAACGAAGCTAAGCCTGCTCTTGAGGGTGGCTTTTTCTCTTCAAGCAAAACGATCACCGTGCCAGACGGCGTAAACCAAATCGTTTTCAAATATCAACTTGCTTTCAGCCAAGGTAACGACCGCGAGTTTGTCGATAGCGATACGATTATTGCTACTTTTGATGCGACAGACACAGCATTGACGTTCGATATGCCTAAGTTCCGTAACACCAACGAAGCGAAAAAAGGCCTTCAAAACTTAGATTGGAAACTGGTTGATGAAAACCAAAATGCAATCAGTGTTAAGCAAGACAAACTTATCAAAGATGGCATGCAGATTGGTCGTAAGTACCCGCAAGAAGCGAAAGAATACAACCAGAAAGGTGGCATCGCTGCACTTACAGTAGGTGCTAGTGCGGGCGCAGCAGCAGTTGTCGTACAGCCAGTAACGCTTCCAGCAAAGATTGACGGAAATGCAGCAAATACAGCTGAAGAGATGTTGTATTTCTGGTACGAAAAAGCAGATGCTGAAACAAAGCAGAAATTCAAAGACTACGTGAACAAGTAACTCAACTGTCTTTATTTAAAATCGAGTAGGAGGAGGCCTCACGGCCTCCGTCCTCTCACACCACCGTACAAGCGTGGGTCGCATACGGCGGTTCCGAATATATTTTCAGTGACTCATACCCATCTCGCAATGAGTACAGGCCCAACTCCTCGAACCATTTTATTGGCATGGCGTGATTTAACTGCGGCGTTAAGGCCAAGTGCCACCACCCTTTATCTGACATCGCTACCTTCCACGCGTTGCGCTCCGTTACACCTTGTTGTTGTAACCATGTCGCTATGCCGTATCTGCGTTTGCGTTGTTTTAAGCGGTAACATCGTAGCCGTCGCCGTATCCATTCGTCTAAGCGCTGCAAGCTGCTTTTCCGTATGGCGAGTTTGAAGTAGTGTTGCCAACCTCTTAGGTATTGAGTTAATTCCGCTATGACTGCTTGCAACTCTCGCCCTCGGTTTCGCTTCGTTATCTGCCGCACTCGCTTCTTCATTTGAGTTTGTGCTGCCTTCGATAGATGGATTGTTCCATCTATCCCGAAGCGGTGGCTTAAGTAAGTCCGCTCTGTCACTCTTGTCGCACCACTTTTCTCTCGATTTACCGTGAGCTTCAGCTTTTGCTCCAAGAACTCCGTTATCGACTCTTTAACTCGATAAGCGGCTTCTTCACTATGAACGTAGATTTGGCAGTCGTCTGCATATCGACAGAACTTATGCCCTCTGCGCTCTAACTCTTTATCCAGTTCATCTAATACGATATTGGATAGCAACGGGGATAATGGTCCACCCTGTGGTGTCCCTCTTTGTCTCTGTTCAACCATCCCGTTTCGCATTATGCCTGCCTGTAGATATGACCTGATGAGCTTCAACACTCGTTTATCACTGATGTCCTGTGACAGTCTGTACATCAGTCTATCGTGATTCACTGTGTCGAAGTATTTCGCTAGGTCGATATCTACAACATAACCTCGACCTTCTCGGATGTAATGACTGGCTGCCGTTAATGCATGGTGCGCACTGCGGTTTGGTCTAAATCCGTAACTGCTATTGGAGAACTTGGGGTCATAGATATCTGACAGTACTGAGGTCATTGCCTGTTGGACAACTCTATCAAGCACGGTTGGGATACCTAGTTGCCTTACGCCACCACTAGGTTTAGGGATTTCTACACCAAGTACCGGTTGAGGTTGGTAGCTTCCTTCCAGAAGACTCTGGCGAAGCGCTTGCCCATTTGAAGCCTGTCGAAGTGTTGAGATAGTCGCATCTATGTCGAGTTTGTCGACACCTGCACATCCTTTGTTCTTCTTCACTCTTCGTAGAGCTTGATTCAAGTTGGTTGAAGAGCAGATTTGCTCCATCAACGACGTTGAGATCACCAAGACTCGTCCTCCTGTTTACGCCAATCATGCTTGTCATTCTTCATCACCATGAGCTTTACTTGCTGTATCGCCCATTGGGACGTAGAGATGGTTTTCATCTTGCTATGACCCCACATGATTGAGTGTCTAGTGACTGCTTCTTGATATATTCAGTTCGGGCCTTCCCTTAAGTTGTACTTCCTTAAGGTACTATGCCTTCTGCTGACTTCTTATTGCTCGTCATACCGCATCGCTGCTGTATTAGTCTCTATCGAGACAAGTAATAAGATCTCCCGAGGTAAGACGTTGCTCTTTCCCTTGGCCGTGCCTGATTTATCACTACACACTTCCCGTCGAGGCATCGGGCTATTCTATCTATTGCTAGGTTGCCCAAGTTGTAATGACCTACTATCAGATTTCTGTTCGTCACAACCAAGTTTTGCCATTTGCTTCCTTCAGATTTCACCTCACGGTGAACACCCTTGCATAGGCTAACGGTTCTCGCTCGACTGAGCCCGTAGAGGACTTTCACCTCCTAGATCAACGCCATGCTCGGCGCACAATGAAAGAAGCTGGCACACTGCCAGCTTCTTTTTTGTCTTCATCTAGGTACTTTAGGCTCGTATAGATTAAGCAGACTCAGTGGATACCACTTTGCCATCCACTCTGGTTGGCCATCCTAGCGCTTTATACTCTTCAGCCAGTAAGTATGCACAGCGGCTAGAAATTCTTGTTTTAATCCATTCACCAAGTCCCAATACTTTATATTCCAGTACAGCCATTTTCATAACAATTCTATTCCGCTCTAATTCAATTTATAAATCTAGAGTGAACATTATAGATATTCTCTTGTGGTGTATGTTCCTAAAAGAACACTGTGCATAATTTTTTCATGTGATATTGATTTATCACTGAAGATCCAATCATCCAAAGGTTAGCTGTGCTGTTAGAGATTCACGCTTTAATCTCAGCGACAGGATCGCGCATCATCAAATTCATTGGTGAAATACGCTCATACAAACCCTCTGCATCGGTGATGAACACCTTCCCTCTCTGTATCTTCACTAAACCCTGTTGCTCTATACCTTTAAGCACCTCATTCAACCTGGGTCTCGAGATCCCTGTAATGGTACTCAATTGAGTTTGTGAGATATTTATACTCACGGTCGCACCTGCGATATTGGTTTGGCGTGCAGCAAGCTCCAACAAGACGTAAATGGTTTTCTGTTCTTTTTCATGAATCGAGGATAAGTAAGCTTGCATCCAAATAGATTGTGCTTTGGTCCCACTATGCAGAAGCCATTTGAATACCATGCACTGCTCTTCGGCAAGCGCTAACACCTTCTCGGTGGGAAACAATACCATGGTAATAGGCTCGACCTCCTCTGCCACAGCAAAGAGGTTGTAGTCAGCATGAATAGACAAAGCGCCAATCCAATCTCCTCTTCCAATCACACCACCGGATATGCTTTTCATATTCTCAGTAGAAAACAGATTCCTGCAGAACCACTCAGAATATAGAAAACGCCAGGCAGATTTTGGAATTTCTGGGTAATTTCCAGGCTATGAACACTCGTTTTGAAAACAGCAATCTCGATTAAGCTATCGATCAACTCTTGCGGCAATTCACATGGCCACTCAATTTGTTCACTGATTGTTGGGTCTAACAACGGTGTATTCCTCCTCCGACAATCGCTATGTTTTCGTTATACAGCGTTAGTGCTGCATTTGACACTCCTTCTAAAGGTAGTTCATTACCGCTAGGACGAGATGTTTTTCGGAAAATAAAATCATACTTCTTAGTCAGTTAGGTTACTTCTTACCTAAGAATTGCGTAGAAGCAATATAAAAACGACCAACATATGTCGGTCGTTATAAGACTCTAAGCTACAGAGTTTTTATTGCCGAAGTCTAAACTAGAGACTATTCAGAATCGGCTTTAGAAAGGTAGTCTTGAACACGCTCACGATATTGCTGCTTCAATGACTCTTCGATAAAGCTCGCGTCAATCGCATTCAAAGTAAACTGTGCCAGTTCTTTCTGCGTCATCTCATGAGCTTGGCTCACTGCGTTGAAGTTATCCGACATGTAGCCACCAAAATACGCTGGGTCATCAGAGTTTATGGTTACAGCGACACCCTTCCTCAACAGTTCGACAATGTTGTGCTCTTCCATTACATCAAACACTCGTAATTTGATGTTAGACAATGGACACACGGTCAGCGGCATTTTAGTCTCAATCAATTCGACGATTAAAGCGTCATCTGTCATGCATTGCACACCATGATCCACTCGACTCACGCTGAGCATTTCAATCGTATCCACAATGTTTTGAGCAGGACCTTCTTCCCCTGCATGTGCCACAGTTAAGAAACCCGCTTGTTTCGCTTGTTGGAATACACGTTTGAACTTCTCTGGTGGATGTCCTAATTCAGAAGAATCCAACCCAACCCCGACGATCTTATCTTGATGTTTTAACACATCGGCGAACGTTTGAATGGCGCGCTCTTCAGTCAGGTGACGCAAGAAACAGGCGATAATTTGAGAGGTAATACCCAGCTCTTTTTGCCCCTGTTGAAGTGCACGATGAATACCGTTAATGACCGTGTCGAATGCAATACCACGATCAGTATGTGTCTGAGGATCAAAGAAGATTTCGGTGTGAATAACATTATCAGCCTTACAGCGCTCTAAGTACGCCCATGTTAGGTCATAGAAATCTTGTTCAGTGCGAAGCGCATCTGCACCTTGATAATAGATATCCAGAAACGACTGCAAGTCATCAAATTGGTATGCGCGCCTTAACTGCTCTGGGGATGAGTAAGGTAGCTCAATGCCGTTGCGTTGAGCGAGTTGAAAAAGCAACTCAGGTTCGAGTGAGCCTTCAATGTGTAAATGCAACTCTACTTTTGGAAGCCCTTGAATAAATGCGTTCATATTTCACCTACTATGGATTTTAGGTGTGCACTTACTCTGAATAATAGACAGGAGGTTTTCTTGAACGCTATTACAAAGAGTAAGAACACAATTGTGTTCTAAACCCTTCGTAATCAGCACTTTGCGGGAGCCGGTAGAGACCCCCAAACCATATCATTGGGGTTATACGAAGCAAACGGTTGCTACTATACAGAGTTCAGTGTGAATTTCACTAATCGTTTCTCGATAAAACTAATAAATTACTCAGTAGCATTTAAGAATACTCGCCACACCTTATTCAGAACAACATTCTAATATTAGATTGACACACTTTAGTTATTGCCGCTATTTTGTCTAAAACCATAAAAGACGGTCGATATGAAACACAACCTATTCGCGAGCTTTGAGGATCTCCTCTCTCACCAAACCAAAACTTTGACCGCATGCCAGCCCAAAGATTTCGATAGCACTTTTTTCTTACTGGCAAGAGAAGCGCTCGCTTGGTTTAAGCTCGACAGACTTACCCTATTTCCAAACTCAATGATTCTTCTGGATACAGGAAAAAGTATTTCCGTATCCCAAACAGATACTCCACCGCTTGAAATGGAACGCTTTCTAAAAGGCAATTATCTTGACTACCTTAAGCTTTTACGTTCAAAAGAGTGTTGGCAGTTGTTCCCTGAAGAAACACTAAAGAACCATAAACTCGACCCGTTACGTGTACTTTATGAAGAAGGTGCTCATTGGCATGGGATTGTAAGCCTTTCGTTGTTTGGCCAGCAGTGGGGAGCTATCGGCTTCTCACGGTTCAATCGTTACGATAAGCCAATTGAAGAGGCTGACATGAAGCGAATCAAATTGCTGAGTGATATCTGGCTCTGTTTTTGGCAGCATTCCAAAATGACGCGTAGTGTCACCAGCGATGAAACCAATAATATTAACGAGAGTGAAAAACTATTATTGCTGACCAAAAGGCAGTGTGCGGTTCTGACTCAACTGGCACAAGGTTATACCGCAAAGCAATGTGCTGAGATCCTCTTTTTAAGCCCTAGAACCATTGAGTCACACAAATACCGCATGTTGGATATTTTGGAACTCGACAACCATACCGAACTGATTCAGTTTGCACTGCGAAATGGCTTTGGCATCGATAATCCATAGCGATCTTATCAAGAAATCTGATAGTGACGAATGCTTATAAACACAAAACCCTCAAGCAAATAAAATTTGAGGGTTTTATTAAAATAACCCTGTTAATTAATATCTTACTTCAACTGCTTCAGTTATATAGAGTCACTTCGCCTTCAAAGGTAATCTGGTCGTATTCTCGACATTAGTAACATATCGATGTACTTACCGCCTTTGAACGTACTGAGCCTTTTTGTGCCTTCTAACTGAAAACCTACACGTTCATACAAAGCAATAGCGGCGTGGTTGTCAGCATGAACCTCTAACTCAAGACGCACGAGGTTAAGCCAGTTATCCGCCTGATTGATCGCTTCTTGCATTAACGCCTTACCGACCCCTTTACCATGCATATCCGGGTGAATAGCAATACCAAGACCAGCGCAGTGCCTGTCTCTTACCTTGCTGGTCATGAATAAAGTAATATGGCCCACTACTTTACCGGATACTTCCGCAACTAAAGTGAAATGGTCGGAGTGACCAAACAGTCGCTCCACTTGATCAGAGCTGAGGAAAGGCTTTTGAGAGGTGTTTTCTGATACTGATGGATGGCGATAAATATCAAAAATATCTTGGTTGTCTGTGAGTTCTAGATGTCTAATTTGTATTTCCAAAGCGCTTCCTTACTATCTGATCTTTTTAACTGAACGACTTTCATACTACGGATAGCAACGAGCACCTACAACCTTAAAGATTATAAGTGCTCGAAATAATTAAACAGATAATAAACCCAAAGAAATCTTAGCGTTATACAAAGCTTCGGAATATCTAATCTTTAGAACTTATAGTCGACACCGACGCTCGCGAGTACCTGTTCAGAATTATAGAAGTCGATGTTTGAATCTATGCTTCTTAAACCAAGTAAAGTAATCAATGACCAATCTTCATATCCCATCAAGCCGCCAAACTCGTATGCTAAGAAGGCGCCATATTCGTTCTCTTCACGAGTTTTTTCATAAATCGGATTTGCTTCATCATACTGACGATCACTGGCATCTAATGTGACCACAAAACCATGGCGACCAATTCTCTTAGCGTAATTCAGTTCAATACCGTAGCTATCAAAGCTCAGTGCACCACCCTCCGCATCTGAATTGAAATACACCATAGATGGAACGAACACACCAGCTTGATTAGGCAAGATGAAGGGATACCCTACCTTGGCATACACATAAGTTCGCTCCCTATCGAGCAGTGCTATCTCTTCAGCAGATAAGTTTAGTGAACTCCCTGACAGCTCATCATCTACGTCTGATTCACCAATCGCGAAATCCGTTCGAAAGCCAGTGCCGCCGATGTTAGTCATTTGCAATCGCCCAACATTACCTTTCACATCGGTTTCGTTTCGATTAACGCCAACCGCGTAAGGATCAGACCAAGCCTTACCTGAGATAAGCGTAGGAAGAACAGAAAAATCCAATATGGTGCCACCGGAAAGTTGATGTCTGTAACCAATCTCAAACGCGATGGTACCTGTTGCAATATCCTCTCGTGTCGTACCCGCATACACTTGGTGAGTCAGCGATTCACCAAAAGTATATTGAACGGTACCCAAAAAGCCGAGTAACCCTTGCTTTTCGCTATTCCCTTCCTCAGTGTTGGTTGCTTGATTCGAATCTTGTTCAGTATTCAAATTACTACTGTCAGAGTAGAAACCGGCCAAAACACTGAAGTTACCGCTGAAACCTTCATTTGGAGCAAGGCCACTGTAAGCAGGCATTGAAGCCAATGCAGAAAATACAACTGGTAAAGCAAACCTCATATTCACATCCATTACTTGAATAATCACCCACTAACTATAAGTATCAAGATGCAATTACAACAAGTATTTAACATGGATTTTTTATCCATCTGATGACTTTGGCAGTTGAAGTAAGTGTCACGAGGGTGCAATAAGTTGATCTATCGCTTTTAGGCTTTCGTAATACCTCTCGGAAATAACAGACAAACTCAAAGGACTACAATATGTTTAATCACTTAAGCAAAACCCTGTCAGTACTGTTCGCAACACTTCTTTTCACAGCTTTCGCTCACGCGAATCATCACGGTATGAAGAAAGACATCGTTGATGTGGCAGCAGAAAACGGCTCGTTCACCACCCTAGTTGCGGCGGTAAAAGCAGCAGGCTTAGTAGATACATTGAAAGGCGACGGACCATTTACCGTTTTTGCTCCAACCGATGAGGCTTTTGCAGCATTGCCAGAGGGAACGGTCGATATGCTGTTGAAACCAGAGAATAAAGACAAGTTAGTCGCAGTACTGACTTATCATGTCGTACCTGGGAAAATTATGGCGGCTGAAGTAATGAAACTGAACAGTGCAGTCACAGTCCAAGGTGAAGCTGTAATGGTAGGGATTGATCATGGCAGTGTGATGATCAACAAAGCTAAAGTCGTGATGCCAGACGTTGAAGCAAGCAATGGTGTCATCCATGTTATTGATGCGGTACTGCTACCAAAATAATCAATGGGTAAAGCCAGTAATAAGCCTTCAAAAATTCTTTAAAGGGTGTGACTCGTTCGCACCCTTTTCGTGTTTAGAGATAACTGAGTTTCGTCATCAAAGAAGGCGAACTTTCTTTTGCGTGTTCAGCTAGACAAACAAACGTCCGAATATCAAAAAAGCCGCCATCGACACGACCTTGGTAAACACCACTACCCAAATACAGTCACCAATACTCGCGTGTGTTGCCTTCCCGAGAAGGAATACAAAAAGGATCAACCCGAGAGCCCACCCTACAGTTGGAATCAACGACACTAGAGCAACGATAACAGCGATGGTAAGGAGGGATTTAAAGTCGGCAACAACGAATGACATTTTCGACGCAATGTACATGCAACATGCCGTGATTAAAGCGTCCATTACAAACGCCAAAGCTTCTATTCCCACTTGGATTCCTTAATTAAACTAAATCAGCCTGCATACTATATGCAACCCGGAAAAAGTTCTTAAGAACATGGTAAAAAACCCACCAACAAATGTCGCAAATTTGAGAATTATGAGAAATAAAATCCGGTCATTCATGTCGGTTATTTCTTATGTTTTTCAAACCCTTTGGTTAATGCTTCGGGACGAGCTGTATTCGTTTATTGATAGGAATCGGAGACATCTTTGTCTTCTCGACTGATACACAGCACATACAGATTGATAACGACAGAAAAGAAAGAAATAACGACGACAAAGATCGGGAATAACCCTTCGAAGCCGAACTTCAAGGCCAGTACCCCTGCCGCCAATAAGAGAGAGGAAATTAAGACGAGGATCTTATTACTAAGTACAATATTCATGAGCCACATTCCATGTAGTCTTTATTAGTTTAGATTAGACCAATAAAGATGCACATAACTCGAAGCCGCCAACACTATTGATAGTTAGCTCAGGCTATTAGATTACTTTCTCCATCACGTAATTCGTCAGTTTTACGCCTCGCATGTCAACTTCTTGCTCATTCACAACCTTGAATCCAAGATGTTCATAGAAAGGTCTGGCGGTAATACTCACCTCTGAGAAGTATCGAGAAACACCGCGAACTCTGCCGACTGAAAATACATGCTCCATCAAAGCTCTTCCTACCCCCTTTCCTTGATATTCATGGTGACAGAAAAAATGGTCAATCAAGCCATTGGGTTGCAAGTCAGTATAGCCAACAACGCGCCCGTCTAACTCGGCCACAAAGGGCTGTATACGGCGAAGACATTTGTCCCACAGTTCCGAATCAAAATCACTTGGTGCCCAAGCCTCGACTTGTTCTTGAGAGTAATCGCGAACGTTGATGTTACGGACGGTATGAAAATAAATCTCCCATAACGCTTTGTTATCACTAGGTTGGTAATTTCTAATTCTAACCACGACATAATCCTTTCATGTATTTAGTGTATTGGACAAGTACCGTATTGCCCCTAAGCGCTCTCTAAATGAGTCGATTCTAGAACAAAGAGATTCAACGATAAAATACAGCCAACCAGATCGTCACAACGTTTTCCACCGTACCAATCACCTTATGCTTTTCTCTCCCAGCAATGTTGATGTAATCCCCTTTAGACAAGGTAACAACACGTCCATCTTCAAACTCGATGACGCCTTGACCTTCGAGCACCATTACCCATTCATTCTCATCTTGGTTGTACCACCCCTCTTCTGGTGAACTGTGTCCATGTGACAGAATTCGCTCAATTCGAATATTCTCGTTACTAATGAGAGCGTTGAACATCTCATTGGGCAGCGACGAAGGGATATCAGCGTAGATATTTGGCATCGAGCTCTCCTAAATCTTGAATCATCGTCATGCGGTGTACTTTATTGCGTAGCAACAGATTCAAACTCTAAGCTATCGCATTCTTTTTGAAGTAAAAACGGTAATAACCCACCAAGTTGCTGCAAATAAACAGCGCTTCCATAAGAACCGCTGTTGGCGAGCCAACTAAATAATTGTGAACCAACCAAAAACTGGTGCCGATGATCATCAATTCTCTTAAGCGGCGGTCATCCTTATTAAACGCAGCGAAGGTTTGAAATACGGAAGCAAAGCAACTCAGTACGCTAGTCAGCCCCGAATAAGTCACGGCCGTTGCGACCACCGACATCGAACAGAATAAATATTTAAACTTAGACGAGGTAGAAAATACGCTCGTCAAATAGCGAATCGTGGCAATCGTCATTAGGCTCGCCGCTGTCCATTGCTCGAGTAGAATAAAGTGACTCGAAATAAGCACACCGGCAAAGAACAGACAAGTGACGATTTTCTTCCTTTCCTTGAACTGGAATGACAGAAGATCGAAGCAAATCGCAATGGCGACTAAGACTTGAGATAGATAAAACGCAGACACAGTGATTCCTTCAATAATAACTTACGCTTTAGCCGCTTCATTCAATCAATCATCGAACGAACTCGCTTGATGCGCTCAAACAGATACAGCCAATAACGCTTTAAATCTTCAACACACCACTAATCACAGTGGTCGCAGAACCGATTAGCTTTATTCGCCCATTAGCTAATAGCTCTGTCGACATATAGCCACCACGACGAGACGCCTGATACGCACTGAAGCTGCTTTTGTTTAGCTTTTCTGCCCAGTGCTGCGTCAATGCACAATGCGCCGACCCTGTCACAGGATCTTCATTTACCCCAACCCATGGTGCAAAATAACGAGAAACAAAATCAAGCTCAGTATTCGATGAAAGCGCTGTCACGACAACGCCTCGCCCTTTAATACCTTTTAAAGCATCAAAATTTGGTGAAAGGCCCAGTAGCACTCGCTCGTCAGACACTTCGATTAGCTGCTTGGAATCAAACTCTCGGAATGAAACGACTTGGTTCGACTCTAAACCAAGATGTTCGAGCAACATGAGGTTGGGCTCAGTAAACAATGATAACTGTGTACTAGGGAAATCAAGCTCAATAGACGATTCACAAACTGCGGCAGACAACTCCCCAGATAAGGTATTAAATATGACCCTATCCCCTGTGTTGAGCAGACCTTGCTCTTTCATCACATGAACGGTTGCCAGTGTACCGTGCCCACACAGCTTCACTTCTACTTCTGGAGTGAACCATTTAAGTGTCATAGTGTTAAGTGACAAAAAAGCCGTTTCGGATACAGCCATCTCTTCAGCAATTGAAAACATTAACGACTCACCCAATGGCTCTTTGGAAATACAGACCCCTGCGGGGTTTCCTTTAAAAGCTTGAGTTGTGAACGAATCCACTTGATATATCTCTAAATTCACAATGTTTCCTAGCTTTGAGATCGGATAAATATTTTGCCTACAATAAGCACAAATACACTGTGCTACAAGTCTTAAACAGAAATTTTATTAATAGTTATTTGAAGAGTAAGGAAAGATAAACAAAGAGTTATGAAAAGAATTGGTGGATGAAGCAGAAGGTTTAATATCGGGCAAGCACTAGATAAAACGTATCAGACAAGGTAGGAAACATACGCACATTCGCGGCACATAAGCATTGTATCGTGCCACAAACGTGAAGTTACTCAGCAATGATGACTCAAATTGAACCTATTGACGTACTAGCGCAGATTTCACAATGGTCAAACCAAGTAGGCCTAGCATTACTCCTGTCACTTTATCAATATAGTAAGCAACACGCGTAAACTCTTGACGTACTTTGGGCGCAGATAACAGGAAGATGATCGCCGCATCCCATATAAAGACAACCACCGTCATCCAAATACCTAGCCCAAACTTAAACATGAAGCCAATATCTTTGTTCAATACCACCGTGAATAAGCTCAAATAGAACAATAGGTTTTTAGGATTAAGGATTCCAGATAGAAAACCGGTGAGGAATTCTTTAAAAAAAGTCGTTTGGTTGAAGCTATCTCCTTCGGTAACATCCATATTATTGTAATTACATTTCTTCGCTCTTATGGCTTGCACTGCAAGATAAACAAGAAACACTCCACCAATTATCTTGAGTGCAATCATAATAGAAACGGATGCTGCCAAAATCGAGCCTACGCCAACTAGGCACAAAGCAATGTAAACCGCATTCGCACTGGCAATACCGAATGCAACGCCTAGGGCTTTTTTTCCCTTATTTCGAACAGCACTCTTCACCACAATCACAAAATCTGGTCCTGGGCTTAATAGCGCCAAAAAGTGAGCAATCGCCACGGTAACAAAAATTCCAACTAAACCTGCATCCATAAACCAACCTCCTTATCGTTCAATTAATGCCCTACTATTGCATAAATAACGAAAAAATGCTCAAGTAGTTGAATATATATTTACTAGTAACCTAATAACCAAACAAATCCCGTGTTTTCATCGGTCAAGGGTTGATATCCCCTTGATTTAACGTAGTGATGTTGTGTTAAAGCTTACTTTTGGCTCCAATTAGGTTATAGGATTTTTCCACCTGGATGCATTGCGTGATGTTGAAGTGAAATTAGAGACCTAAATTTGAGCTATGTCGCAAAATTTGGGCTACGATTTAGTTAAGCAAAGTAGGAAAGGAATCCGTCAGTGAAAGCATTTTATATTTCAGTTCTTGCGTCATCATCTTTTTTAACTGGCACTGCCTTTAGCCAACAGGATGAGATTTATCTCTACAATTGGGATGAATTTCTATCCGATAGCGTCGTGACCGAACTAAGCGACACGTACGGCATTTATTTGAAACAGCAGTTTTTTTCTGACGAGTCGATCAGAGATGAAGTGCTATTAAGCGAACGTCGGGGCGCATTTGAGCTAGTGATTATAGAAAGTGTAAAGCTCAATGCGTTAGCCAAGCAGAACCTGTTTCACAACCTCAGTGAGTTACAACAATCCATTACGGATAACATCGATTCAAGGTGGGTCGAAGGATGTGGCGAGTATGGCATCCCCTATGCTTGGGGAACGACGGGAATCTTATATCGAAGTGACAAATTAAACCCTCCTACCTCTTGGAAAGCTCTTCTTGAACCAGACACGAACAGCAGTGGTCGCATAAGTATGTATTACGAACCAACCGATCTAGTGGGTACCGCGTTGCTAGCAAATGGGTTTGATCCATTCACTAATAACGAGCAAGAACTACGCATAGCTTACAAGACTCTGCAAGCACAAAAGCCTCATATAGAAAGTAGCGAATACGTCATTGACTATACCCACCAACCTGAACGTCTCGCAGATATAGATCTCGCCTACGGCTACTCCGGTGACAGCTATGTACTGAATGATGCCGACCCTAATGCCTCATGGACCTATATTGTCCCTCAGGAGGGCACCACATTATGGTTGGAGTGTATTGCAGCAATTAACAACGGTGAGCTATCTCCACAAGCGATAACAATTCTATCATTCTTAACTCAACCCGAGATCGCCGCTCAAAACGCGATGGGGTCATGGTTTGCGACTCCAAGTTCAAAAGCAAAAGCCCTGACCACTCAAGAATATCAGAATGATCCTGAGCTTTTCCCTAGCAAAGAGGTATTAGAGCGTAGCCATCTATATGAACAACTCGAACCCAATAGTATTCAAATTCGTAACCGCATTGTCGACAGTCTAAGATAATTAATGTCAGTATTAAAGAAGCTCTATTTTGTACTCATTCCCACGTTATTGTTCGTGTTTGCAATGGGCGGGATGGTTACTTATAACTTAGCCTCCAACCACGTAAAACATATGTACTTAGACGAAGTTCAGTCCGACGTGAACACCGCTCTAGTGGCCGCTGAGTACGAACAACTTGGCCTATCTTTACTAGTAAAAGATATTGGTTCATCCCTACAGTTCTTGAGATATATTCAAAACCCTGGTGACTACACCACCCTATCTCTATTAGAGAAAAGAGTACTTCGAGTCTTAAACCAAAGTCATGTTAATCAATTTGGTCAACGTAATATCTATGTCGTAAATCCTAAATTCAAATTAACGCTTTCTACTTTACGATCAGACCCTTTCGAGGGATTAAAAACCCCAGATAACATCTATGAAAAAGTCTTCGATATCTATACCTCGTTAATCAATAGAAACGAGCTGTCTTATGAAGGTTTCTCTTATATCTCTGTGAGTGGTGAGCTTAGATATGCTTACGTTACCGCGATCGACCCTTATTTAGTCCCGCAAGACAAGCGCGCGAACAACAGTCTAAATCGATATATATTAATTGCAGACGGACCATTAAAACAGTTGTCTAATTTGCTCAACAAATACAACGATGATGACAACATGCAACTACTAATTGAACCGTCATCAAACACAGAACATATCGAAAATACGCAGTTCGTCATCAAGTCGTTTGAACAAACCAAAGACCGTATCAAAGTTGAGATGAACAGCCGTCACTTCCTTGCCCAAGTTAATATCCGCGAAAAAAAATTCAATCAAGAAAAGTCCATTATCGCTCAGAAGACCTTACTTGGTTGCTTGACAACATTATTCATAATCATGCTCATCGTACACATGGTCGTCCGCTATCAATTAGTTCGCCCACTGAAAGACTTGTTACACGAGATCTCCATTGGCGGACTCAAACTTAGATATTTCAAACGCTCATCTGGTCAAAGTGAGATCGATGGTCTTAAGAACGCTTACATTGATTCACTAACGGAATTGAAATTTGAAGCTGAGTTCGATCAATTAACAAAGTTGGCCAACCGACGCTCGTTCATTCGACACCTAGATGTACGTATAAAAAGTTCAATGCGCCCACACTGTTACTTGGTTTGTTGGGATATTATCGACTTCCGTAAAATCAATGATTTATATGGCGCTAAAGTGGGTGACAATGTGCTCGTTAGTCTAGCCAAAGTACTAAGAGAAACCTTACAGAACCAACAATCCTCTTTTGGCTTTAGTTGCAGCGACTATTCAGTAGCAAGGTTGGGAGGAAACCAGTTCATTGCCATATTAGAAATAGGTGACCATCAGTCAATAAACGAAGAAATTGAGAACATTAACCACACTCTTACGGGAACGACTTTCCTCGATTACTATGGTTTTAGGCTCTCGATTGCAACGGGTGTTCTGCCTGTCGACACCCCCAAATTTGAAGAGGTATGGCACCGATGTATTGATGCTATGTTGATTAATGCTAAGAATCACAGCGATGGGGAGAGCAGGATTGTTTATGGCGAAGAGTTACTCCACTCACTTGAAAGGCATGATGTTATCGAAAAAAGACTATTGGAGTGCTGCGAGAGCGACAACTTTGAACTTCGCTTTATGCCTATTTTCAATGCTAAAACACTTCAGATTGACGGAGCAGAATGTCTGATTCGCTGCCCAGCTCTATTTGATATAAAGGCAGGACCAGATGAGTTCATTCCAGTCGCAGAGAAAAGTAATTTAATATCCAAACTCGACATGTGGGTCATTAGTTCCGCAATCAAGAGCTATAAAGAGCTTTCAGATATTCACCAATACAGTGGCACCTTGTCCATTAACATCTCGGCGATGGAGCTCTACAACCGTAACTTTGCCGACAATGTTCGGAAGGTACTCGAGCGTTATAAAGTTCCGCCTTGCAATATCATTATAGAGATTACCGAAACCAGTTACGTTAAAAGCAGCAAACTTACGGTGCAGACCATTGAGAGTATCAGAAGCTTAGGTTTAAAAGTTTCCCTTGACGACTTCGGTACGGGTTACACAGCATTTAACCAACTTCTCCATTACCCTGTTGACGAACTTAAAATTGATAAGAGCTTTATCGATAATATCGTCGACGATAAGGCTGACCGCAAGATGGTCGAATCCATGGTTAACTTAGGACACTCTTGTAACACCTTCGTTGTAGGTGAAGGAGTCGAATCTCTTGAACAGTATCATCTTCTTCGAAAAGCCAACTGCGACCTCATTCAGGGCTATTTATTCAGCCAACCGTTAACTTACATTGAGTTTATTGAATTTGTCCGTGACCATAATCCACAAGCCATTCTAGACCAACAATCGCTTTTAGAACCAAACTCTTGCGAAAGGGTTGTGTCACTAAATCAAAAACAATAGTCGTGTTTCGGTAAGCTCGATGACTTAACAACCATGGCTAAACCTCTGCTTCATTATCATCTGAATAAACCTCCTGCAATAAGCACAGACTCACCGATACGCTTGAACTAACAGTTCCTATAGACAAGCCCGAATAAATAAATGAAGCCCTCTTCTGGCTCATAAGCCAACATATTAATGAGGGTAACAAGTTAGTACGTAAGCTAAGCTGACCAAGCTAATAAATTTAGCTTGGTCAGCTTCATTAAGACTCTTAACGTAGACATACAAGTACCAATAAGATGAGGTATCAGTAGGGAGGGATAAAAACGAGACTAAGCCATATAAGAAGCTTAGCCTTGCATCGAGGTCAGTAACTCCATCATATCTTTGGAGCTTATGTTTTTCTTATGCCTGACTACGGCGTCAATCATCAACTCTAGGTTACCTGCCGAGATGTAATCACTGAGCACGTCGTTAAATTTCTCCTGAATTTCATCACTCGCGTACAAATGGTCAGGAATAAAAAATAAAAACTGGCTTCCGCTACTGCGAAACGAAATGGTGCTTTCTGGTATCTTAGCAGTCAGAGACTTAGCTGCCGAACTCACTACAAGATCGCCATATTCAAGACCATATTTTTGATTAATTTCAGTAAGGTTTCTGATTCGGACAAAATAGAGATCAAAGTTGTTATCTTTCGAGTAGCTATTCTTCACAAATTTCATCAATGAGATTCGATTACGAAACCCTGTAATAAAATCCGTAGAGTAGAGTTTTCTTTTGATAGAGAAATCCACATAGAAAATAACCCCGGTAATCAGCAAGATAGCAACTAGAAACACGCTACTGATTCGATGGACGGTAACTAAGTTATCAACCATTGAAGTATTTTCTTCAATCACAGGGCTTTGTAAGCGAAACTTGTCGTTAATAAAATCTACAAGTGTGTGGTAGCAAATATCGACCTTTTTCTGTAATGACTCCTTGGGTAATAATCCTTCACTGACCAATTTTATCGATGATTCCAAGCTCTTAAATTTATCAAACTCCGAAGTGAAATAAGGCTTAAAATTTGCTGACTTAATGAAATTGGAAGATTCAGTGCTGTTAATCAATATATCAAAACGACTCCACGTAATATCGTACGCTAGCCATAACTCATCGTAATCGATAGTTTCGGAACGACTTACCATCAGAAAATTGGCATATTCCTTTACTAACTGGAAAACAAACCAGGTGGCTTCATTTTGTCGAGTCGAAAAGCTTTTGTTGATGTCGTTAATGCGAGTGACACTGTAAATATTAACGGTGAGCACCACCGCAGCCAAAGATAACACGACGACTTTAATGGCAGTCAACGACAACAGCTTTTTCATAGAGACCTCTATAGGTGGATATCGCGTATCTGCCAGATCATCTTGGCATGGAAGTCTGTATTATCAATATCAGGCGTCGAAGACAATGGATATATCAACCAATAGGGCCCTTTATCTCTAACCGACATAAATTGACCATTTTGTTTTATCGCAATGATCGGTTGGTAATCGTAAAAATCTTCCTTGGGCACCGCAATTTTATAGTCATTCAATGCTACGAAAGTTACCTGAGATACAATAGGTAAGTCCATGGTTTCAAGTACTATTTGCAAGGTCACTCCGCTATAGACTAGCTCTCCATCCACCCAAGGTAATGATGTAATAATCTCTTGTTGGGGAAGTTGTAACAGTTGCTCTCGGCTTAACTGGTGCTTTTGACCTAGATGGTCAAATACGGTGAGTTGCGATGTAGCGAAAATAGAAAATGAACACAATGAAAGCATGAACAACAGTGCAGTTCTCATTTTAAACTCCGTTTTAAAAAGGTCACTCATCTGAGTTTAGTCCATATTAGGCATTTGACTTGCTTAGACATTGCCTTATTTTTCATTCGTACAACTCAACCCTGACTAAATAACATTTCAACCTTATAATCCAGCGCGAACACAACCTTTGCTCCTTCCCAGATAATCATTGGCTCACGTTTATTTAGCAGAAATCTCTGCTTTTTAAACACCTTGAGTAATCCAATCCAGCCACTGAATACGTAGTGACCAATAAAATTGACAATAAAAATGAGTCAGCAAGTAGCGAGAATGCCTGTCGCTGCATAACCTTTAATCGAACGTGAGCAGTTTTAAGAGCCTGTTTATCTGGTATCTGTCGCTTCATATTCCGCCAGCCGATATCGAGCGTCGCTCTTAGGAAGCTTACTCACTTCATAATCAAGGGAATCGATAATGAGTTTATACAAGCGAAAATTTAACCCCATGACGACACTTTCTACCTTAGTAATGACGCTGGTCATGTTTCCTGTTTCTGCTGAAGTTGATCAAGAGCAATTCGAATTGGGTAAGCAAAAAGCCAAAGTGTGTATGACCTGTCATGGAGTTGATGGTATTTCTACACAAGACCCTTACCCCAACCTCCGCGGCCAAAAAGTGGGTTACCTAATCTCTTCACTGAAAGATTACCAGACTCGAGAAAGAACCAGTGGTTTAGCGATTCTCATGCAGCAACAAGCCGACACGCTCTCAGACCAAGATATCCGCGACATTTCCTATTTCTATTCAATGCTTGGTAACGATTCGAGCGAAATCGGCGATTCAAATTAAGTCAGCGGTTCAAAACCCCTAGGCAAGGAGCCTTGTTATGGAACAAGTGACAACGCAATACAGCATTAAGGTCGTGAAGTACTTCATCGTCGCATCCTTAGTGTGGGCGATTGTAGGTATGATCATCGGCGTGATTCTCGCCGCGCAATTATATTGGCCAGTCTTAAACTTTGATTCTCAATACTTCCAATTTGGTCGACTGCGTCCGCTACATACATCAGGAGTGATTTACGGCTTCGTCGTGAATATCTTGATGGGGACCTCATTGTACATTGCCCAACGAACGGGCCATTGTGACTTGTTCAATAAAAGCCTTTCATGGATGGTATTTTGGGGCTGGCAATTCATCCTGTTGCTTGCAGTCATTTCCTTACCCGCAGGCCACACTACTTCAAAAGAGTATGCGGAGCTTGAATGGCCAATCGACTTAATGATTGTGCTGGTTTGGGTGCTTTATGCGGTGTTGTTCTTTGGCACCCTTGCTAAGCGGAAGGTCAGCCATATCTTTGTGGCAAACTGGTTCTTTGCTGCTTTCATTATCGTCGTTGCCATGATTTTCATCGTCAACAACCTCGCGATACCAGTGTTGGCGATGAAGTCCTACTCTGTATTTGCTGGGGCTCAAGATGCAATTGTTCAGTGGTGGTGGGGACATAATGCCGTCGGTTTCTTACTGACCGCTGGTGTGATTGGTATGAATTACTATTTCATACCCAAAGCGGCGGATCGACCTATCTATTCGTACCGTTTGTCTGTGATCCATTTCTGGGGCTTGGTTGGCTTCTACACATGGGCCGGAACGCACCATTTAGTTTATTCTTCCGTTCCTATATGGATTCAGAACATCGGTATCGTGATGTCATTAATCCTATGGCTCCCTTCTTGGGCCGGTGCGTTCAATAGCGCAATGACCCTTTTACAAAACAAGGAAAAGCTGAAATCCGACTACATTCTTTTATTCTTTTTCTCAGCGATTCTTTACTACTGTTTGGCGACATTCGAAGGTCCACTGCTTGCCATTCGTTGGTTCAACATGGTGGCACACAACACCGAGTGGATCATAGGACACGTACATTCCGCAGCTCTTGGATGGGTTGGGATGTCAGGGATAGCGGTTTTTTACTATTTCATTCCACGCTTATGGGGCCAAACCGACCTTTGGTCGCGACGACTGATTAAATGGCACTTTTGGCTCGCTCATGCTGGCGTCGCCATCTATGCAATAGCACTTTGGATCGCAGGCATCGGTGAGGGTTATATGTGGCTCGCTCAAAATGAAAATGGCGAACTGATTTACAGTTTTGTAGAAGCTATGGACTTTAAAGCACCTTGGCTATTCATGCGTTTCTTTGGCGGTGCGCTGTTTGTACTTGGATTGTTCTTAATGGCATTCAACTTGTACAAAACGGTTCGTATGCCAACCGTACATGACGCTAAACACACCATTAGTGAGGGGGCTTAAGTGATGAGTAAAGACTTTACACATTCAATCGTCATTTTAATTTTGACCACCGTTGTTGTCGCCTCCTTCTCTTTATTAGTTTGGGTAGTACCAAGCATTGTCCGTGGAGATGATATTGCCAAAGGCAGCTTAGCGATACCTCTGACACCTATTGAGTTAGCAGGTCGAGATATCTACATCAGCGAAGGCTGCCATGTTTGTCACACTCAGATGGTTCGCCCTCTAGAACCAGAAGTGAAACGTAATGGTCGCCCGAATAAAGAAGCGGATGATATCTATGAGTTTCCAAACTTATGGGGTTCAAAGCGTACAGGCCCAGACTTAACCAATTTAGGTAGAAAGTATTCTGACCAATGGCATGTCATTCACCTCGTGAACCCTCGCAGAGTTGTCCCTACCTCTATCATGCCCTCTTACCCGTGGCTGTTTGAGCAAACTCTGACTGGAGATGATATCAGCGCCAAAATGGAAGCCTTGCGCAAGCTGGGTGTGCCTTATACCGACAAAAAGATTGGCGATGCGAGATTGCAAGTAAGAGGCAAAACCAAAGGTGAAGCGCTAATTCGTTACCTTCAAAGCCTTGGTAAAGATACGTCACAGGAGGTATCACAATGAGCACATTTTGGAATCTATGGGCGGTATTATTAACCTTAATTTTCTTTGTTCTGATGGTGTCTGTTGTCGTTAAATACTGGCGTAGCAATCACAAGGCCGATCACGACCACACCATTGGCACCTTTGATGGCATTGAAGAGAAAGACGCGCCGCCACCTAAACTGCTGTTTGTCAGTTATGCGGTAGCCTTCTTACTCTCTGCAGGCTACTTGGTGCTCTACCCTGGGCTTGGTGAGTGGAAAGGCTTAGTCGATTGGGAGCAGAGTGATGACAAGCTCAGTTCACCATCCACCACTCTCAATGAGCAATTTGCACAAACCAGTGAAACCACGTTAGAGGGATTAGCTGCAGTTCCTGAGATCGTGAACAGCGGTCAGATACTATTCCAAACTCACTGTGCGGCGTGTCACCGAGACAATGCACAAGGCCAGAAACACTTCCCTAACCTTATCGACCAAGATTGGTTATATGGCGGTAGTGATGAGGCTGTGATCCATTCCATTGCCAAAGGGCGAAATGGTGCGATGCCAGGTTGGAGCGAAATCATGCGCCCGGATGAAGTGGCAAAGGTATCTTACTATCTAGCGTCTCTTAACCAGCGTCATACCGATGTGCCTGAGGTTAAGGTCGAACTCGGTAAGACCTTATTCGCCAAATATTGTTCGTCTTGCCATGCCGATGGTACGGTCGCCAACCCAGCGATTGGAGTACCCGACCTTTCCGATGATACTTGGCTACACGGGGGCAGTATTGAAGAGATTCAGCACACCATCAATTACGGTTTGAATAATCTAATGCCTGCGTTTGATGATCAGCTCAGCGAGAACGAAATACTCGCGCTTGGGGCTTATATCCGACGCGCTGGTGAAGTAGAGCAACAAAGGCTCGCGAGTTTGAAAGCATCATCTGTTGAGCGCGGAGAATATCTCGCTTATGCCGGTGACTGTGTGGCTTGTCACAGTGCAGAAGGTGGTGAACCCTTTGCTGGCGGCTTACCGTTCGTGACACCTTTCGGCACCGTGTATTCAACCAACATAACCCCACACACCACCGAAGGTATCGGGACTTATGACTTCGATGATTTCCGAGCCGCGTTAGTTGCGGGTAAAGGTAAGAACGGTTACTTGTATCCTGCAATGCCTTACACCTCTTATCAATACCTCACCGATCAAGACATGGTCGATTTATGGGAATACATGCAGTCAATCACCGCCGTGCCACGACGCAATGATGACAACAGCATGATGTTTCCATCCAATATTCGCTTAGGTTTGCTTGGCTGGAACATCGTATTCATGGATACCGACCCTATTGATTACGAAGTACCAGAGGAACTTAAAGGAGAAATTGAGGATGTCGATAAGTGGCAACAAGGCAAATATTGGGTCGCAGGACTTGGTCACTGTTCGGAGTGCCATACGCCACGAAACATTGCCCAAGCACTGATACCAGAACGTATTTTCCAAGGTAACTTAATCGACGGTTGGAACGCACCTGACATCACCGCAAATGAGCTGTATATCGACGGCTGGGATGAGAAAATACTCACCGATTTCTTACACACAGGTCACTCAGACAAAGGTACGGCTTTTGCGGGTATGGCTGATGTAGTGAAAAACAGCCTAAGCTTGATGACGCGTGAAGATATTGAGTCTATGTCCTACTACTTGCTGAGCGGTGATATCAACAACACCATTAGCAGCGATGCCGTGCCGTTACAGCCTCAAGGCTTTGATGAAGAGTCTTACGCAGCTGAAATCTACACCACGTATCGTCAAACCTGTGGGGCGTGTCATGGTGATGATGGTAAGGGTCGCGACCCTATCGCCCCTACTCTATTGAATAACGGTATTATCATGCACAGCGACCCATTCAACACCATTGCGGTAACCGTACGTGGCCTACAACCCACCTATCTCGACAAGGATAGAAACTTCATGCCGATGGCAAGTTTTGAAGATGTATTGTCGGATCAGAGACTGGCTGAGTTGATTACCTTCGTGCGATTGCATCTTGGAGACAGGCAAGAACCAGTCACCGCAGAGCATGTTCGTGAGGTAAGAGAAACACTTGAAGCTGCAGGTTACGCAGGTGGCTTACATACCACACCGGACATGTATGACCGCAGAGATAACACCATCAACATCCGATAGCGGACATATCATTTAGACAGTGAATTGCAATAAACCAAAGGAGGCCAATGTGCCTCCTTTTCATTTTCGGTCCTCTTGTACGCAGTGGCGTCAGACAACACAATTATAACTAACTAATTACACAATTAAGCAGATCTGCACATAATGCGATCAATCTCGCAGAACAAAGATGACACCAAGTGCATAATGTTCAAAATTTTTCAAAGATGTACGAAGGACAGATATGGATACAACTACACTCATCTACGATACGTTGGAAGGCCTGTCGAGCGCAAAGCCACAGCAACACGCTCAAATCCGCCAAAATCTATATAACCAATTAGATTTATCATTTGAGAAGCAGTTGGCTTTGTATTCATCAGTTCTAGGTCCAGCGAGTGCTGGTAGATTGACCGATTTGGATAGTGCAGTCATGTCTGCACGCAAGATTGTTGGTTTAGAAAACAGCTAATCTAGCTTCAACCTATCTCCATTTTAACGCTGCCATTGTGCAGCGTTTTTTTATACACGCTATTTACAATAAGTACGGCTATTAACGATAAATGCAGCTGTTTACGATAAGTATGTATGGCTCTTTACAATAAGTCCAAGTCGCTGCAATTTTCAAGTTGCTCGCATTCTCATTTGGTTAATCTTATGTTCCATTTTTAACAGGTGTGTAACCTCAATAATGGCGCTAATGTTAGTAGCACGTTAACCACACATCGGATGGAAGAATCATGAGAGTACTTATTGAATATACACAAACAGGCAAATATCGTGACCATGCGTGGGAAGCACTAACGATTCGTTCAAAAGGCGAAATTCAAGCTGTGACTCCCTCTTATGCGGCGCAGCTCATCGAACAGAACCGCGCCAGCTTATCGACTACTGAAAATCAAGATATCGTCATCCAACCATAATGAGTTTAGAACTATCCCTCCCGGTTCTTAAATTCTCTGTTTTACTCGCTTTAGTAATCAATACGATACAAAGTAAAAACAGAGTTTGATGACATAAAAAAAACGCTGCACGGATGCAGCGTTTTCTTGTTTCTGGCGTGCCTTGTTTCTAACTTAGATAACTTCTAACGTAGATAACCTACGCAGAGAATTTGATTATTTTGGCAAGTTTTCTAACGAATCAACCATTGCAATTAACTTATCGACAATTCTTTCGCCGTCCACTCGCAAACCATTGTGTTCATATTCACTAGTAATCCACGCTTTCGAATTTGGAATATTCGCCAGTGTTTCACGGCTGTAATCCAACTCAACGTACATGTCATCCGCGTAAACCGCACACGCCATTGGAACCGTATTCTTACTTAGCTGTTCTGCGTTGTACAAAGTGCCCCAGTCCGACTTTTCAGCCAGCATGTTCGCCGCTTCACGCAGTGGCTTCAGTGTTTCTAATTGGTCGAACATCCATGGATAAACCATTTCGCCAGTAAACCAGAATTCACTGCCCGATTGATAGTTGAAATGCGGATACTGCTCACGCACGCGATGTGCCGACCAGTTAGACGCTGTGCCTTGGCAGTAAATCGATTCATGCAGAATCGCGTAAATAGGGTTTGTTAGGTAGCCCTGCTCTTGCTGCATTTGGTTTAGGAAGCTGTAGCTCAGCTGCTTGTTACCGTTCACTTCAACAAACGCACTCTCTAGTGTGAAGTACATAGGAAGGTTTGCTTCACCGCCACCAAGGTTAATACCAATCAATTGGAACTGTTCAACCGTAAACACCTGACCGTTTGGCAGTCTCACGTCGTTGTTAAGCAGGTAATCAGAGATCTCACGACACATAGCTTGCGCTTGTGGGAACTGAGCAAAGAAGGCTCTGTTTTTGTCTTCTACACGCTTGTAGGTTGCTCGATACACATCATCAGCTTCGCGCTCGATAGACGGAATACCGCCCGTGACATAACAACGCTGTAAGCTTTGTGGGAACAGCGACAAGTAGCTAAGTGTACAGAAACCACCAAAGCTCTGGCCAATCGTCGACCATTGTTTAACACCGAACTGCTCACGAATCGCTTCCGCGTCGCGCACGATGTTGTCTGCTCTGAAATGCGATAGGTATTCAGCTTGTTGTTCAGGAGACAAATGAGCCAAGGTTTCGTGGCTGATCACCGTGCTATTGCCTGTACCACGTTGGTCAAGAAGCAGAACACGGTAGTTTTGCAATGCACGCTTTAGCCAACCTGATTGACCGCTGACTCGTGGCGACGGGAAGCCCGGTCCACCTTGAAAGTAGATCAACCACGGCAGTTGTTGCGCATCTTTAGCAAGATCAACCAGCTCACGTGCGAAGACTTGGATCTGTTGTCCATCTTTTGCTTGATAATCGAGTGGCAACTCAAAAGAGTGCTGACGATACAGGGTGGTTCCATCAATAAAGTTAGCTTGCACGCTTCATTCCTTTTTTATCTGATTCTAAAGTCATTGGTACGAATAAAAACGGCGCCTGTTGGCACCTTTAGTTAGCAAGATACGCATAGTGGCTTGTAAAAGAAACCGTTTGTTTAACATGATTGTGAAGGTTCTTCATCTAATCGCTTAATTTACCTTCAACGCGTAACAACTTGTGTCAAAACAGAGAGTTTAAGGTGTGACCTATTGAGAGGAAGAACAAAAGTAGAACACAAATAAAAAGAGCTTAACGAGGTGAGGATACGTTAAGCTCTTTGGTTTTATCTGTTGTAAATGAGGTTTATAAATTCAATAAGCTCAGGATTTATAGGCTCAGTTTCTATAAGCTAAATATCTATAAACTAAAGCTCTATAAAATAAAGCTAAGAAGCTTCTAGCTCACCTGCACCTTGAATTGAACGTTGGCTGTTTTCAACAAGGATCGCCGTGGCCGTTTCTTTCAACGCGCCCCACTCTCCATCGTCAACTTCAATGCCCTCGTACCACGCCTTCTCTTGAGTTTTAAAAAGCGCTTCCGATTCAATGTGTGTTTGGTAGCCATCTGACAAACGTTCGATATCGAAATCCTGGACGGAAAGCTCGATGGTCATATTGTGGATATGATCGTCCGATGCCAGAGGCAAATCTGATAAAAACAATTCTGGTGCAACGCAACCACGGTTAAGCACATACAAAGTGCTCTTAGGGTTGGAGCCATTATCCCAACGTGCAGTACACGCGATGCCCTTCGCCGCCAGTTTCACAAGCTCGCTGTACGCTAGCCAGCGGTTATGACAGTTGTTTAACTCAATTTTCAGCGTCTTCTTGCCGACCATTTTTTCAATCGCGTAATCCATCACCACAGGTAGGTGGCACGCTAAACTTGCCTTGTGCAGGTCAACTTCAACCGTGTTATCACTAAGCACTTGAATGTCCACTGGGCAATCGTCTTCTAACCCAATGAAGTTGCTCGCATTGTTAAAATGACGAACACCATCCAACCCCACCATTTGTAAATCTGCCACCATGTTCGCTATCACATCGGCTTCACCACATGTACGGCGCATACCCAGAAAGGCTTTATTGACGGCCGCTACCAGTTCATTGTGAGAAACGATCATAACGATTTACCTCCATGTTGAGCATTGATATGTGTAGTAGCTTTTTGTGAATCAGCGAGCTCCGCTTCACTTGGTAATACTGGGAACACCCATTCGTCCTGATGAATTTCATCAAGCAGTGGCGCACCTTGGAAAAACGTCACTCGTACCCAACGGTCTGAGCGAGGATCAAACTTAGTCGCACCAAACATCGCAAGCTTGCAACGCAGTAAGTGCATTGGTGGCGAATCTTGGTGCAGCACATTCATTTGAATGTCGCCCATCGCTTTGTTGCCTAGCGTCCATACACGACGTGCAATAGCACGATGCTGTGGCTGCTTAACAAGGAACTCAGCCAATGAAAGCTCTGGCGCAAACTGCAATAAAGCATGGTACAAACGGTAAGCTTGACGGCCTATATCCAACGGCAGTTCACGCTCTTCGCCTAGCTCTTCACCTCGAACACCGAGTCTTGGTTCTTCTTTATCTCGAGAGCGGTACCAGAACCAGTAGTTGTTTTCGGCTTTAGTAAAGTCGGTCGTGATAGCCCAACGGTACTTTTCTTCTAACACAACCAAAAGGTCTTGAATCTTTTTACCACTTGGAAGCGACAGTGTTTCGCTGCTATTCATTTGCTCTTGATGGGCGTCCACTAATTCTGGGTACAATTCCATCAAGCATGAGATAAGGATTTCTTGGGCTTCCATACTCATGTGCTTAGATTGTTCAACTAACTGCGCCCACGTATCACATTGGCTGACAAACACTTCTAGCGATTGCTCTGCGTGTTTTAATTCATCAACCGCTACTTTGTTCAACTCTTGCTGGTTTTCATTGATGGTAACGACTTGTTCTAAATGACACACAGCTTTGTTCATCAAAGCGCGTAACGGTTCAATCAGTGCTGTATCCGTGTGACTAGCTAACACGTCAGCCAATGCATGCTCACGTGTTGTCATCCACTGATCGACAATACTCGGGTGGTTAATAAGGTATGGCGCCATGCCTAAACCAGTCGCATTACCAACACCAAGGTAACGCTGTAATCCTCTATGCAAGGTAATCGCTTGTTCACCGCCCTGTTGCTCGGCTAGGTAATGAACCCAATCTAGGCTGAACTCACGCAGCATATAAACCGCACACATTTGCGCACTAAACGACTGATTAAAATCTTCATTTTTCTCTAAGATTTTAAAGTCAGCAATGCCAAATTTGCCATTACCGTATACCGCTGTCGTTCGCAGGATGTAACCCACTTCAGCCAGCTCTTTTGGCGTTGGTTGAACACCTTTAGCCAAGTGACTCACGATGTGTTCAAACACACGTACACTTTTGTTTGCACGCGCCAACACAAGCACGTTATTTGGATTACGGCCTGCTTCTTGAAGCGGTACGTTCGCACGAAGTCTTTCAAGTAGGGCGACATCAACATCACCAAGAACAAGCGCAAACGTTACGTCCCACTTTTCAGCAATTACACGGTCATTTCGTTCGTCATCTGCAATCTCATCGCAGAAAACAACCAAATGATAAACATGGTTTGGCGTCGCAAGCTTATAGATAACATGACCAAAACCTTGAGCGTCTAATTGCCACTCATGTTTCGTCACTTTCCATTCTTGCTGAGCCATTTTACGAATCAGAGTTCTAACGAAGCTGATACGTGTTTGGTGCATTGCACCTAGCCTTTCCGGTGCCATGACGACAGTCGCGTCACGTAGTGCTGATTCAGTGTAGGTAGAACGATGTGCATCCATTTGCTCACCACCTTATAGTTATAGGATTTTGCTAGCCATTCAGAACCGATCGTTGCCATCATTTGAAGCATTCGTTTTTACAGTGTGTTGGTTAGCTTTCACGTTATTTGGGGCAAGCGAGCTCACCCCTTATTATTTTGTCCTGACTAGATCAATTGACCTAAATACGTGCCGCCCGATGTATCTTCACCAGTACGGTTTTTTGTTCCTTTCGGAATTTTGCATCAGCCTTCTTTCAAAGGCTGATTTGTTCTTATTTAATCAGTTTCTTACAGAGCCTTATTATTACAGCCCCTGCTCTTTTGCCATCTTGATTGCGATTTGAGGCGCGTTCCAAAGTGATGGCAGCAAGATTAAGGAAACCGGTACCGCGGTGATAACAATGAAGGATTGCAGCGCTGAAATACCGCCAGAACCTAGGGAAATCAGAATTAACGCTGTTACCCCCATCATCACACCCCAGAAGGTACGAATAATTGCATTGGGTTCTGTCTCACCACTGATAACTACACTGATGGTGTAAGTCATTGAGTCACCAGTCGTTACGATGAAGATCGTTGTTAAGATCAAGAACAAAATAGATATCAGCATTGGCATTGGTAATTGCTGAGTCACAGCTAGTAGTGCGCCTGGTAAGTTAAAGCCTTCAAATGCCTTACTTACGCTACCCGGATCTGCGATTTCGAACGCAAGACCAGAGCCACCAACAATCGTGAACCAGAAGCAAGTAACAAACGGTGCGATAAGGCTAATGGTTGATACCAATTGGCGTATACTACGACCGCGTGAGATACGAGCGATGAAGATTGCCATCATTGGGCCGTAACCTAGAAACCAGCCCCAGAAGAATACTGTCCACCAGCTCAACCAACCTTCGTCACCACGGTAAGTCGCCATTGGGATGAAGTTATCAATCATGCTGCCTACACCTTGAATGTAGCCATTGAAGATAAAGTTCGTTGGACCAAAGATCAGGATGTAGACCATCAATGCCATTGCCAAAATTACGTTGTAACGGCTTAGCATTTGCATCCCGCGGTTAAGACCACTTAATGCCGATAATGTGTATAAAACGATTGCGAACAGAATGATGATTAGCTGTGTTGTGAAACCATCTGGAATATCAAACAGTGCGTTCAGTGCGTAGCTCACTTGCAAGCCTAAGAAGCCGATAGGACCGATGGTGCCCGCCGCTACTGCGACAATACAACATGCATCAATCAATGCGCCTGTGTGGCCTTTCAGTGCACGCTCACCCAATACTGGGTAAAGCAAAATACGAGGTTTAAGCGGCAAGCCTTTGTCGTAGTGAAGGTGCATAACCACGATAGACGTTAAGCTGCCGACGATAGCCCATGCTAAGAAACCCCAGTGCATGAAGGATTGCGATAACGCATTCACCGCGCCTTGCTGTGCGTTTTCTTGTGCGCCGTACAATGGTGGCGGGCTAACGTAGTGAGCAATAGGCTCTGCTGCTGCCCAAAATACGCCGCCGCCTGCCAGTAGCGTACAGAAGATGATCGCCATCCAACGGAAACCATCCATTTCAGGTTTAGCGATGCCGCCTAGGATAACCTTGCCTGTTCGCCCTGCCGCGAGGCCAAGACCAATAAGAAAAGTCAGAAGAAGAAGCATTTGCCAGTAAGGACCGAATACTTTAACAGACCATGCAAAGCCAGCGTTTACTAGGCTTGATAACAGCTCGCCATCAAATAGAGCAAGTGCCACGAACAGAGCGATAAAGCCGCCGCTGTACCAAAGTGCTGGGTTGGATAGACCTAATTTATCTGATGTAGACTCAGACCCGTTTGTGTTGCTTGTTGTGTGTGCTTGACCCGCATTTAAGCTTGAAGATTTCACGCTATTGGTTAAATCAGACATACTCTGACTCCAGAGGTTTCTTTGCAGCTGTCATTTGAATGATGACTACAAGGGTGTATTTAACACCTGCCCTATTGTTTTTTGTGTTGGGCAGGCTAATCCATGTTTAGGTTACCGCGTTGCGAAATAGACCGTTGTTCCTTTTGAATAGTGAAATTGGTTTAAGCAGCACTTGCTAATTGAACGTTTGTTAGAAGGCTGCTAATTCGATGATGGCTTGCGAGAAATCGTTAACCCTTGGTTTGAGGCTCTAGGCCATCTTTCAAGAAGTTAAACCAGTTTTCTCCCAAGACTTGCCCAGCTTCAGACTCGCTGAAACCATGACGCATCAATCCGTTATAAATATTTTCCATACCCGCACTACCACAGAACCAAGGCAACGCATCTGGCCAACCTGAGTTGTTCGCAGAGCCTTCACCGTAGTCCATAGCTTTAGACCAACGACCATTTCTCATCCACTCAAGAACGGCTTGAGGTTGGTTTAAGCATAGGTCACTGCCAATACCAAGGTGCTCTACGCCGACCATGTCAGCGGTAGTCGCAACCATCTGGCAAAAGTCTTCCAATGTACATTGGCTGCCATTTGGTAGGTGGAATGGGTATAAGCTGAATCCGATTAAGCCACCGCGTGCGGTTAGGGCTTTAATCACATCGTTTGATTTGTTTCGTAATGCATCATGAGCGAACGTCGGGTTCGCGTGACTGATACAAATAGGACGAGAAGACAAGTCAATCGCTTCAAGTGTTGAGCGCTCGGCACTGTGAGACATATCGATGATCATGCCCACTCGGTTCATCTCTTCGATGGCTTGTTTACCAAAGCGAGTAATACCAGTGTCGTTCTTCTCGTAGCAACCTGTCGCCAGTAAGCTCTGGTTGTTGTACGTCAGTTGCATGATCAAAAGACCTTGCTTACGCATCACTTCGATAAGACCGATCTCATCGTCGATTGGAGAACAGTTTTGAGCACCAAGGAAAATACCGACTTTACCGGTCGCTTTTGCAGTCTCAACATCAGCCATTGAGTGAATCGGCATAATAAGGTCTGCGTTCTGCTCGAATCTTAAGTTCCACTCTGCAAAGCGAGATAAGGTTTCACGAGCTGTCTCATGGTAAACCGCGGTAGCGTGAACTGCTGTAATGCCGCTCGCCTTTAGTGTTTGGAAGTATTCTCTATTCCAATTGCAGTATTGCAATCCATCTATAACAATCCGTTGCTGGTACATAACCACTCCTATTGAAAGCTCAGTGTTCTAGCTCGGTTTTGAAAACACGCTCAAGTAACATGTTTTCAAAAATGGGTTAAATCACTTGTCTAAGTTCGTTTGCTGTTTTGGTTTGAATGTTGGCCTGACTCTGTGAATCAGGCCACTTTTCATTAATAGAACGTCAATTAATAGAGATCTATCTAGTAAGGACGCTGGTAAGCCGTCTTAACCACTGTGTAGAACTCTTTCGCGTATTGACCTTGCTCACGAGGACCGAAGCTAGACTCTTTACGGCCGCCAAACGGTACGTGGTAATCCGTGCCTGCTGTTGGTAGGTTCACCATCACACAACCTGTTTGCGCTTGTTGCTTGAACATTACGCTAGTACGTAGGCTCTGAGTAATGATGCCGCCTGTTAGACCAAAGCGAGTATCGTTGGTCGTCGCGATAGCTTCTTCTAGGTCAGCCACACGAATCACGCTTGCCATTGGTGCGAACACTTCCTCTTGGTTCACTTCCCAATCGTTCTTAGTGTTTAAGAACAGCGTTGGAGACATGTAAAAACCTTCGTGTTGCATGCTCAAGCGTTCACCACCAAATGCCAGCTCACCGCCACTTTGACGCGCTTTCTCAACCCAGCCTAGGTTTGCTTCAAGTTGGTTACCGTCAACTACCGGCCCCATGAACACGCCTTCTTCTAGTGCGTGACCCACTTTCAGCTCGCTCATACGCTTAATCAGTGCTTCAACGTATTGGTCGTGAATGCCGTCCATAACCACTAGACGAGAAGATGCTGTACATTTTTGACCTGCGCCAGAGAATGAACCTGCGATAGTTGCATCAACTGCTGTTTGGATATCAGCATCGTCAGCAACAACAAGTGCGTTCTTACTGCCCATTTCTAGTTGGCAACGAACGAAGTTTGGTGCGGTAGCGGCTGCTACTTTACGACCCGTATCAACCGAACCAGTAAAGCTCACACCGTTCACTTCTTTAGAGTTGATCAGTGCATCACCCACTGTTGAACCGCTACCCAAAACAAGGTTGAACGTACCTGCAGGGATACCTTGACGGTGGATTATCTCAGTAAGCGCAACCGCACTTGCTGGTGTTAGGTTTGCTGGTTTCCAGATAACGCTGTTACCGAAAGCCAGTGCTGGAGCGATTTTCCAAGCAGCCGTTGCTGTCGGGAAGTTCCAAGGAGAGATGATGCCGATAACACCAACCGCTTCACGAGTCACTTCAACAGAAACGCCAGGGCGTACTGAGTCCGCGTTGTCACCAATTTGACGAAGCACTTCAGCCGCAAAGTATTGGAAGAACTGTCCTGCACGGTAAATCTCACCACGACCTTCAGCAAAAGGCTTACCCTCTTCACGCGAAAGTAGTGTGCCTAGTTCATCACAACGTGCAATCAGCTCATCACCAATCGCTTGAAGTACCGCTTGCTTGCGTTCAATCGGCGTTTTTTCCCACTCTGGTTGAGCGTGTTTTGCCGCTGAAATCGCTTGTTGAACTTGCTCTGCGCTTGCTTGTGCAAAGTTACCGATGTTTTCAGAAATATCTGATGGGTTAATGTTCGCAACGGTGCTTACACCAGCTTGCCATTCGCCGCCAATGTAAAGTGCGCTTTCTGCTTGAACATTCTGTAATTGAGTCATCATTCTGTCCTTGTAACGGTTAGGTTGCGGTTGAGTCTGGCAACCATTTGGTTAATTAATAAACTGTTAATATTCAGGTAATTAATTGCTAAAATAAGTCGTACATTTTGTATCTGAAATGAACCCGACCGCTTGTATCAATAAACCGCTTTAATTCAAAAGAGTTTTGATCCGCAAATAGCCTTAGTTCACAGTCGAATTATTCAGGTTGAGATGCTGATGCATAAACCACGAACTCAACCAACATTTCTTCTCTTGCTAACCCTGCAACGACGACCGCAGCACGGTTTGGATAAGGTGCATTGAAGTATTCTCCGTATACGCTGTTTACCGTTTTTAGGTATTCACGGTCTGTCACGTAGATCAGAACTTGCAGCACTGAATCCATAGATTCGCCAGCACACTCCAATGTATGAACAAGGTTGTTAAAAGTCTGACGCGTTTGCGCTTCAATACCGCCCTCTACTACTGCGCCAGTTTCATCAATTGGAATCTGCGCTGTGTATAGAGTGCCGTTATTAACGATTGCCCACTCTAGTGGTGCTTTTGAGGCGAAAAGCTCGGTTTTTACTGGGTGTTTTTTAGTTTGTGCGTTCACGATTCCATCCAACTTTGTAACAACTATGTTTCAAGATGGTTAAATACTGCACCTTGACGAATGATAAATCTAACGGTAAATTTTGTGCATTTGATAAATAAAATCTATCACCTTGTGAAAAGTAAGGTATAGCAAGGGCTAGAGAAGGATCAGTGCCATGAGTATTAAGCTACAACAGTTAAAACATTTTGTTTTAGTGGTCGAAGAAGGCGGATTTCGAGCAGCATCTCACCGCGCCAATCGCTCGCAAGCGGCACTTTCTACGTCAATAAAAGAGCTAGAAAAAATACTTGGTCAGCCACTGTTTGAAACAGGCAACAAATCAACCCTGACGCCTTTTGGAGAAATATGCTTGCCCAAGATCATTCAATTTCTGAATGTTTACAAAGCATTAGATAATGACCTACGCGCAGCGGCAGCAGGACAACAAGGAAGAGTTCGAATAGCGAGCGTGCCTTCGGTAGCCGCAAAACTAATCCCCAGTGTTTTAGGGGCTTTTTGTGAGCAGTACCCTAATGTAGAAGTGAGTTTGATTGATGATAATGCGGCAGGTGTAGAAGCAAGGTTACTCTCTGGCGAGGTGGATGTTGCCCTCGGCAATAGCTCCCATTTAGAAGAAGAGAGCATCGACTTCACGCCTTTACTTTCTGATCCTATCGGTGTGGTGTGCCTCAAAGACAACCCTATTGCCTCTCAACGGGAAGGAATCGAATGGCAAACTTTGTTAAAACAGCCCTTCATTCGCAACGGGACTTGCACCCTACTAGACCCAACGCCTGCGCGCATGCTCAGCGAACAAGCCCTATACTCAGTCGAGAACATTACCTCGCTGTTTTCGGTGTTAGAGCTCGGGATAGGCGTGACCACGCTACCTAAGCTGGCTTTCCCAACGAATGAAACCCGCTTGGTGTGGATTCCGTTAATTGACCCGCCCTTGCAACGACAAATTGGTATTTTCAGATTGTCTGATCGTACGATTTCACCACAAGCACAGGCTTTCCATGACTTATGTATTCAATACCTCAGTTATGAAGAGTAATAACTGAGCCTAGATTAAGTAAATTAGGCAGCGTTTTGCTGCCATTTACTTCCTCAAAACTCGGTGTTTCTTCTCCGCACCATGCTTCTCATAAACCCAATCCCCCCACTTCACTCCTATATCATCAACATTTAGGCGCTGAATTTTCACTCTCTCGCACGCAAATAGTGACAAGCTGACAACAATATAAAAATTATTCGCTTATTGATAAGGAGCGACGTACGTTTAATTTCCCAGAACAAAGAGCTCTTCCATCATTGGCTCAAACAAGCGTAACCATGGCCAAAACCACACTTCGCAGTTCAACTTGAAAATGAACCTAAGTGTTTGAATAGTCTTAATTGATAAGATCATAAATTGATAATTTCGCTCGCTGAACCCTCCTAAAAAGCCCCTCTTTTTCATGAGGATAAAGCATCTTAAATATTCATGAATAAAGTAATAAAACTATTACTTTCATAAATGAAAAATATATCTTTCAAAAATGGAATTATTGATGTCGATATTTGTCGTTTTGACCACATAATTTTAGGCGTAATTTATATTTTGTCGAAACGATAGCGAATTAGCTTAATTCGTTTAATTTCGTCAGGAGATATAAAACCAGCAAGGGTTTTTCTTTAAAGCAAATCAAGTGTTATTAACAAGTGAAATGTAGTAACAAGTTAAATTTAAACTGTGTTTTATATTAACTTACACTGTTTAACATAAGGTTTTATTATGAGGCTTAATGGGATTAGTAGCGACATCCTTGTTGCCGCTAAAAGAGTTGTTCTCTGCCAAATAGTATTAGCCATCGGTGTAGTTTTATATGAAGTGTTTTTTGGTAATAAAGTAGATATGGAATCATCAGCTTTGGGCATCGTAATTGCGATGTTGCCACCGCTGTTTGGATTTATATATGCAAGCCTAAAGGTGCGTAAGAATCCTAATTATAGTTTACGTGACTTAATGCAAATGAGTCGTGTCGTAAAAATAACATATACGTTTTTAATGTTTATCTTGGCGTTCCAGTTTTTCAAATTGGATAACCCAGTAATATTATATGCGTACATCTTTACTATGGTTGGATACTTCTTAACACCGTTTATTACCGCCTCTAATAGATCGGAGTACGCGTAGTATGGATCAAGTAACTACCGCTCACGAATACATAGAGCATCACTTAACCTTCTTAACTACAGGTGATGGTTTCTGGGCGTTTAACATTGACTCGATGTTGGTATCTTGGATTACAGGTTTACTTTTCATCGGTGCATTTCGGTATGTAGCCACTCGTGGCACTAGCGGCGTTCCAGGTCGTTTTCAATGTTTTATCGAGCTTGTCTTTGACTTCGTCAATAATCTCGTCAAAGAGATTTTTCAAGCGGAAGATAAATTAATAGGACCACTGGCATTAACCACTTTTGTTTGGGTGCTGTTAATGAATGCAGTCGACCTATTACCCATTGATTTAATCCCGGGGTTAACTCGATCTGTGGGTCTAGAGCACTTTAGAGACCTACCAACGGCAGACGTAAATATACCAATGTCGATGGCACTCGGTGTGTTTATTCTACTGTTAACCTATACATTTAAAAATAAAGGTTTGAAAGGCTTTATCAAAGAGCTAACTACTCAGCCATTTGATAACCCTCTTTTATATCCTGTTAACTTAGTTCTTGAATTAATAACATTAATTTCAAAGCCAATATCACTAGGCTTACGATTATTCGGAAATATGTATGCAGGCGAGATGATATTCATCCTTATTGCACTAATGCCTTGGTGGATGCAGTGGGCACTGAGTGTACCTTGGGCCTTATTCCACATATTAATCGTATTCTTACAAGCATTTATATTTATGGTACTGACCGTTGTTTATTTAGGAATGGCAACAGAAGAACACCACTAATTAATAACTAAAAAATTAACTAACAAATTATTTTCGGAGATACAAATGGATATCGTAAGCGCAGTTTTATATGTAGCAGGTGCATTACTGATCGGTTTAGGTGCAGCAGGTGCAGCATCTGGTATTGGTAACTTAGCAGGTAAATACCTTGAAGGTGTTGCGCGTCAACCAGACCTTACTCCAATGCTTCGTACTCAATTCTTCATCATGATGGGTCTTGTGGATGCAGTACCGATGATCGGTGTTGGTATCGGTCTATACATCATCTTCGCCGTGGCTTAATCAAACCGCTTTGAAAGATCGATTTATACATAATCAAGATTTAGTGAGGAAGGTATGAACTTAAATGCAAGCATGTTTGGACAAGCAATCTCATTCGTGATTTTTGTTTGGCTGTGCATGAAATATGTATGGCCCCCTCTCACCGCGATGTTAGACGAGCGCCAAAAAGAAATCGCTGATGGTTTACGCCACTCAGAGAACGCTGCGAAAGAGCTAGAACTAGCAAAATCAAATGGCGCGCAACTCATCGAAGATGCAAGAAAAGATGTGACTGAACTGGTTGAGCAAGGCCGAAAACGCCGTAACGAAATCATCAGCTTAGCGCAACAAGAAGCCGAGCAAGAAAAGGCACGCATCTTAGAACAAGGTAGAGCTGAGCTAGAAGGCGAACGCCAAAAGATACGCCGTGAACTTCAGGCGGATATGGCAGATGCAGTGATTCAAAGTGCACAGAAACTGATTAGCAAAAACCTAGATTCCGCAACGAACCGAGCGCTAGTTGACCAAATGATTAGCGAACTCTAAGGAGAGGCAATATGTCAGATTACACCAATATTGCTCATCCCTACGCCAAAGCATCGTTTGAATTTGCTTTAGGTGAAAACCAGTTACAAGAGTGGCACTCAATGCTGTCCATTCTTGTGGCTGTCGCGGAAGAAGAAACGATCGCTAGTCAGATTTCTTCAGCTGAAGGGGCTTCTACACACCAAACAGAAGAGCTGGCAAACCTCATCATTCATATTTGCCAAGGACTCGTTGATGACCACGTCATTAATCTTATTAGAGTCTTGGCCGAGAACGGCCGTCTTTCTGTTGTAAGAGACCTGTTTGAATTGTTCTGCGAGCTAAAGGACGAACATGAGCGTGTAGTGCCTGTCACTGTCACCAGTTCTGAAATGCTGACACAAGATCAAGTTACGTCATTAACAGCTGCACTTGAGAAGAAATTAGAGCGTCAGGTTGAAATGAAGCAGGTTATTGATGACACGTTAGTGGGTGGAATGGTCATCAAGGCGGGTGAAACCGTTATCGATGGTTCTTTAAACACATCAATTGACCGATTGGCTCATCAACTTCACGCGAGATAGGTAACAATTATGCAATTAAACTCAAATGAAATCAGCGATCTAATCAAAGAACGCATCTCGAAATTTAATGTGAGCACCGAGGCTCGCAACGAAGGCACTATCGTATCGGTTCGTGATGGCATCATCACAATCAATGGCCTTGCTGATGTTATGCAAGGTGAGATGATTGAGCTACCAGGTGGCAAATACGCACTCGCACTTAACCTCGATACCCATTCAGTAGGTGCGGTGGTTATGGGCCCCTACACTGACCTCTCTGAAGGTATGAAAGTGAAAGGTACAGGTCGTATCTTAGAAGTACCTGTAGGTAACGGACTTCTTGGCCGTGTCGTGAACACATTAGGCGAGCCAATCGATGGCAAAGGCCCAGTGAGTTGTGACCGACTCGACCCTGTAGAAGTGATTGCACCCGGTGTAATCGAACGTAAGTCTGTTGATCAACCTATTCAAACTGGCTACAAAGCGGTTGATACCATGGTGCCAATCGGTCGTGGTCAACGTGAACTTATCATCGGTGACCGTCAGACGGGTAAAACAGCGTTAGCTATCGATGCGATCATCAATCAGAAAGATTCTGGCATCAAATGTGTGTATGTAGCGATTGGCCAAAAAGCCTCCACTATCGCTAACGTGGTTCGTAAACTCGAAGACCACGATGCGCTTAAAAACACCATCGTAGTCGTGGCATCAGCATCAGAGTCTGCAGCGCTTCAATACCTAGCCCCTTATGCGGGTTGCACCATGGGTGAATACTTCCGTGACCGCGGTGAAGATGCACTGATCATCTATGATGACCTATCAAAACAAGCCGTTGCTTACCGTCAAATCTCATTGCTATTGAAACGCCCACCGGGTCGTGAAGCCTTCCCTGGCGACGTATTCTACCTTCACTCACGCCTACTAGAACGTGCAGCACGAGTGAATGCAGAGTATGTAGAGAAGTTCACTAACGGTGAAGTGAAAGGCCAAACAGGCTCATTAACGGCGCTTCCGATCATTGAAACTCAAGCGGGTGACGTATCAGCGTTTGTACCAACCAACGTAATCTCAATCACCGACGGTCAGGTTTTCCTTCAAACCCAATTGTTTAACTCAGGCTTACGTCCTGCAGTAGATCCAGGTATCTCGGTATCTCGTGTGGGTGGTGCGGCGCAATGCAAGATCATCAAGAAACTGTCTGGTGGTATCCGTACTTCATTGGCTCAATACCGCGAACTGGCGGCCTTTGCTCAGTTCTCTTCTGACTTAGATGAGATGACGCGCAAACAGCTAGACCACGGTGAGCGTGTTACCGAATTAATGAAGCAAAAACAATACTCTCCTATGTCAGTCGCTGAGCAAGCAACGGTTATCTACGCGGCAGAGAAAGGCTACTTGGTCGGTGTTGAACTAAGCAACATTGCCCGTTTTGAAGAAGAACTGATTGCTTACGCCAAAGGTCAAAACCCTGCGCTATTCGAAAAAATCAACGCGACAGGCGATTACAACGACGAAATCGACGGCGCTCTTAAAGAGATCCTAGAAGGTTTTGTTGGGATGAAAGCTTGGTAAGTGCTCCGGTTTGTTAGCTGGAAATCAAAACAAATAGGAGCAGATTATGGCAAGTACTAAAGAAATTCGCACCAAGATAGCCAGTGTTAGTAACACTCAGAAAATCACTAGCGCAATGGAAATGGTTGCAGCAAGTAAGATGCGCAAGGTTCAAGACAACATGACGCTAACTCGCCCCTACGCCGAGAACATGCGAAAAGTTATCTCTCATGTTGCATCGGGTTCGCTGGAATACCAGCACCCTTACCTGCAACAGCGTGAACCTAAGCGTGTTGCTTACATCATTATCTCGTCCGATCGCGGCTTGTGTGGTGGCTTGAACTCAAACTTGTTCAAGAAAGTGTTAGAAGAAATGGAGCAATGGCGCACCAAGGGAGTCGAGGTAGAAACAACCTTAGTGGGATCTAAGGCTATCTCGTTCTTCCAACGCGGCGGCAACGTTATTGCACAAACGTCAGGTCTTGGCGATACACCTAAGTTAGAAGACATCTTAGGTACGGTGAACGCGATGCTGGGGCATTACGACGAAGGCAAGATCGACAGCTTGTATCTCGTTTACAACCAGTTCGTCAACACCATGGTTCAAGCGCCAACGACCTTGCAGTTGCTTCCCCACCCTTCGGATTCTGAGGAAGGTGGTGAGCCTAAAAAAGCACGTCGTTGGGACTACATCTATGAGCAAGCACCCAAAGACATACTCTCAGAACTGTTACATCGATACATCGAATCGCAAGTGTATCAAGGCATTGTTGAGAGCATTGCCTGTGAACAAGCAGCCCGAATGGTCGCTATGAAAGCGGCGACTGATAACGCAGGCCAACTCATTGATGACTTGCAGTTGGTTTACAACAAAGCGCGTCAGGCTGCCATTACCCAAGAGCTGAGTGAAATAGTCTCAGGTGCCCAAGCTGTCTAGGGCTAGAAAATACTGGGTCAAGAACAGAATTTGAGGATTTAAGAATGAGTGTTGGAAAAATAGTTAAAGTAATCGGCGCGGTCGTTGACGTCGAGTTCAGCGGCGGCAACAGCCCACGCGTTTATGATGCATTGAAAGTGACTAGCGACGAAGCAAGCTCGTTAGTATTGGAAGTACAGCAACAACTGGGTAGCAATATCGTTCGTTGTATTGCAATGGGTACGTCAGATGGCTTACGTCGTGGCCTAACGGTTGAAAACACAGGCTCACCAATCACGGTGCCTGTCGGCGAAGAAACATTGGGCCGTATCATGAACGTACTTGGTCAGCCTATTGATGAATGTGGTGAAATCGGCCAGAAAGAAAACTACGAAATTCACCGTGAAGCCCCTTCTTATGAAGAACAAGCAAACAGTACTGAGCTTCTCGAGACGGGTGTTAAGGTTATCGACCTTATCTGTCCATTCGCTAAGGGTGGTAAAATTGGTCTGTTCGGTGGTGCCGGCGTAGGTAAAACCGTCAACATGATGGAGCTTATCAACAACATCGCCAAAGCCCACTCAGGTCTTTCTGTGTTTACTGGTGTAGGCGAGCGTACTCGTGAAGGTAACGACTTCTACTACGAGATGAAAGAAGCAGGTGTACTAGACAAAGTAGCCATGGTTTACGGCCAAATGAACGAGCCACCGGGAAACCGTTTACGTGTAGCACTTACGGGCCTGACTATGGCTGAGCGCTTCCGTGATGAAGGTCGTGATGTACTGTTGTTCATTGATAACATTTATCGTTACACACTTGCCGGGACTGAGGTATCAGCTCTGCTAGGTCGTATGCCTTCAGCAGTAGGTTACCAACCAACACTAGCTGAAGAGATGGGCGTGCTTCAAGAGCGTATCACTTCAACTAGACAAGGCTCTATCACGTCTATCCAAGCGGTATACGTACCTGCAGATGACTTGACCGATCCATCACCAGCAACAACCTTTGCTCACTTAGATGCGACCGTTGTACTGTCTCGTAATATCGCGGCATTGGGCCTCTACCCTGCGATTGATCCATTGGATTCAACCTCTCGCCAGTTAGACCCACTTGTGGTTGGCCAAGAGCACTACGACATTGCACAAAAAGTACAAACAACACTGCAACGCTACAAAGAGCTAAAAGACATCATCGCGATTCTTGGTATGGATGAGCTGTCTACTGAAGACAAACAGACCGTATCTCGCGCTCGTAAGATTGAACGTTTCTTAACTCAGCCTTACCACGTAGCCGAAGTGTTTACTGGTCAGAAAGGTGTCTTTGTACCGCTAAGCGAAACACTAAGAGGCTTTAAAGGCCTGTTAAGCGGTGAATATGACGATATCCCAGAGCAAGCGTTCTTGTACTGTGGTTCTATCGACGAAGTGCTTAACAAAGCGAAATCACTCTAACAGGTAGGTGCACAATGGCTATCGGAATCACAGATAATACATTTCAACTTAATATTGTAAGTGCGGAAGGTACGCTGTTTTCAGGTCCAGCGTATGCCCTAGCCGTTTCTGGCGCTGATGGTGAACTGGGGATTCGCCCCGGTCACTCTCCGCTTCTCAGTAAGATCAAACCGGGCGTAACCGTGTTTGTCACGGACCCTAAATCAGAAGGCCAAGTGCTTTATGTCTCGGGTGGGATGCTGGAAGTTCAGCCAGATGTGGTAACGGTTTTGGCCGATACTGCCTTGCATGGTAAAGACATTGACCGCGCTCGTGCAGAAGAGGCGAAATATGCGGCTCTAGAGAACATCAATAAGGGCAATGTCGACATCAATTTTGCACAAGCTCAACTGGAACTGGCGAAAGCTGTCGCTCAGCTTCGTGCATCAGAATTAACGTCTTCTCGCACACGTCACTGAGAATAGAGCTTAGATTTTTGTTGATTCTAAATGCAGAAAGGCTCACTAAATAGTGAGCCTTTTGATATCTGCTTAACGCAAACCGAGTTCTAACGTTGATTAACGTCTTAAAAGAATAATGTTAGAAGAATTCAATCGAATTACGGCCGCTTTTATCGTCACGTGTTGGCTTAGGCGTATCCGCTTTCTTTTTCGGTTTCTTCTCTTTTTTCTCTTTCTTTGGTTCAGCCTTTGCGCTTAGCATTTCTGCTTTGCTTTTCTTAGACTCTTTCTTCTTAGAATCCTTTTTAGACTGACCTTTCTTCGCCTTGTTATCTTTTTTAGGCGCTTCTTTCTTTTTCGGCTTGTCTGATTCTTCTTGTACTGGCTGCTCACACACCACTACATAGTACTCTTGGTTGAACTCGAAGAAGTCACCATCGTACATTTTGCGACGCTTACGCGTTTCTAGCTCACCATTTACCGCTACGTAGCCTTCAGAGATGATGTGTTTAGCTTCACCGCCACCACTCACTAGGTTAGCAATTTTAAACACCTTGTAGAGTTCGATTGGCTGTGATGAAACATCAATACCAATGGCTTCAATTTCAATCTCTTCGCCTTCTTCGCCCAGCTCTTGGCCTTCGTAATCAGCGTCTTCGTAATGTTCTTGGTCCATGGTGACCTCTACCTAAATATGTACTTCTGGAATATTGGGCGCAGTGTAATCTTAAAACAACTAAATGACCATGTTGAATTTATAGCTCAAGCCGAGGAAACGACAAGGCAAAACACGCACCATCCAAGTAACTTTCACCAACAGTGACATGTGCTTGGTGACGGTCACACACCTGTTTAACAATAGCTAACCCTAAACCATGGCCCGTTTTCCCCTTGTTCCTCGCTGCATTAGCGCTGTAGAAAGGATCAAACAAAAAAGGCCAATGCTCCGCTTCAACGCCTTTACCGTCATCATGAACCTCAATAACAAATTCATTGTCGGTATACCACAACTCAATAACGATCTTAGTATCGGCAAACTTAAAAGCATTCCTTACTATATTATCCACCGCCCTATTGAATAACTTTAGATCGACATACAAAGAGGCTGGGACTTTTAGTGGCACCTTAATGAGATCGAGTGTTGTCTCTTTCTCCCAAATGCTAAAACGCTCGTTTAGCCATTCATTGGCATCAATAGGTTGCTTAAGCAATTCAAAGCCCCCTCTTTCCAATCGAGCGTAATACAATAGCTCATCAACCATGTCTTCCATTTCATCCGTATCAGCAAGAATACGGGCTATCGCTTTAGATTGTTGCGGAGTTGGTGCTAAGTCACTCAACAACTCAGCCTGCCACTGAATTCGGAATATAGGCGTCCTTAGCTCGTGAGCAACAGCATTAGTCAAAGACTTATTACTATTGATTAAGTCTCTTATCTTGTCCGCCATAACATTAAAGCTACGGTTTAACGTACCTAATTTTATGCTATTTTTTTCGGAAGCTCTTTCTAGTAGATCCCCATGAGAAAAAGCAACCGTCGCCATTTCAAGGTTATTTAATCGGCGCTTGATTCTCCAAACCAAAAACAAGCCGCTAAACGCGAAACCTGTTATTGCAAAAACCCAAATAAGACGGTTTTCAAATTTGATTTGCTTCCTCAGATAAGAATTTTTGTTCTTAGATAACTCATATAAATCATCACTTCCAACTAACCTTAACCACAGGAAGTATTCGTCATGGTAGTAAACATTTCGGCCTTGCTGCTGAAACGCTTTTCTCACTAGTTCTGGAGCGTTATCAAAAGGTATGATTCGCAGGTTCTGCCGAGTCTTATCCGCATAACTTTTCAATAGATTCTGCGTTTCAAGCAAACCTTTTTCACGGAAAACCACATCAATTAATTCTTGATAAGCTTCTGCTTCATGGTCTCGTAATATGTATTCGTAGTCAGTGCTTAACTTGTAAACAATAAAAGCATAGGAATATATACTCACTAAGAAGATGACTGTCAGCCCCGCTAGGTATTCAAAATAGATACGTCGCATATTATTTATTCAGCTACCGTTACCAACGTTCTGGTACGAACAAGTAGCCTTTACCTCTTACAGTGATGATCTTTTTAGGTGGGACAGTTATGTCATTAAGCTTTTTACGTAAGATTACGATTTTATTGTCGATAAAGCGGTCAATGCCATCGTAATCAATACCTCTCAACTGTTGAGTCAAAAAATTACGTGACAACACCTGTTCTGGCGAGGAAGCCAATAGCCAAAGCAGTTCAAATTCACTCTCCGCTATGGATATATCTTTTCCAATATGCGTACAGGCTTTGGTTGTGCGGTTTAAATTTAACTTCCCAAAAACTAACTCATTCTTACTCACTTCAGCACTTATTGAACTGTCAGGAGTGCGACGCAAAAGCATCCTCACTCGAGCAAGTAATACTCTTTGGCGAATTGGTTTACTAATAAAGTCATCGGCGCCAGTTTCTAACGCTGCAACATGGTCAAAATCATCATCACTAGCTGTAAGAATGAGTATCTTTCCCTTAAACTGACTCCGGACTTGCCTACAGATAGTTAGCCCATCAACTTCTGGCAACATAAGATCAAGTAGAACAATGTCGGGCTGAATATTTAAGATTTGCTCACTCGCTGATGCGCCATCAGAAATAGTGATTACATCAAAAGATTGGCTTTCAAAATATTCCTGTAACATCTCTCTTAAGATGGGATCGTCTTCTACGATCACTAGTTTCGGGTTGGTCATAAATCCTTCTCACCATTCCTATTGCTACCTTGCGAACCCCCGCCTCTCTATTGCGAAATTCAGCATATTCTTTTTACATAGCTTATATTTATAAAATTAACAAAAACATCTATATAACATATAAATATAAGGTAATGCAGCTAAAAATAGACCAAAAGCTCTTAATTTTAGACTCAAAAAAACCGGTCACCTTAGTAAGGTAACCGGTTCAATTTATGGGTTTAATTAAACATTTGTTGTCTAGTCATCATAAACAGGGAACTGTTCAAATGCGCGACGATAATTCACGTACTCATTAGAGCTCCATAACCTCAATTCTTCTGGGTCATAGTTGTACACTTCTTTATGAGCCGCATTTGTGGAACTGGTGTTGTTATCCGCAATCTGATTACCAAAGATTTGTGCTAAATCGAATATACGTTCGTGCTCTTCATCTTCGAATTTACCAATCGAGCTATTTTGTACCGTCTGCAAACTGGATTGAGAGTTACACTTACGTTTCATGTGATCTTCGGTCGACTCGCCATCGACTTTAAATCGTAAACACTTCTGACCATCTTCATCATATTCTTCGAACTGATTATCAAACATAAAAAAGCGTGCGAAACCAGTGGTGTCACGAAGAGCAACGAGCGCCTCTTTATCACCGACAGCGATAATACGAGCTTCGTTGCGATCTCGCGTATTCTTAAACACAGACAGCGCGTTACGGACTCGGTAAGGCAAACCGTTTAATTTTTCTACGCGAGCTTGCTGCTCTTCTGTGTATAAGGCGCGTGAAGCTAAAGCATTTGCAAGTGTGTTACGTGAACTCAACGAGTAATTTGTCCCTTTCCAAGTAAAGTTAATCCCATCTTCGTCGGCATAACTACTATTTGCATAGTTGACATGGATAGAGTCGCTAAAACCAGATACTGAGTCACTCAAACCATATTCATTTGCACGATTATACTTGTTTAGGTTAGCCAATAAGGTTCCAAAGTACGGCACCTTTGTATCTTGGCTAGCTCCCTCAGTCCAATACACAAATGCTTCATTACCGCCCATTGAGAAATAGCGCTTCATTGGCCACAGGTATGAAGGTGTAGCCTCAATTGTTTCGGTAATGTCTTGTTTGTATTTCAGAACCGTTTCTACGTAATCCCCTTTCCCATCAACAAAGATAGCTTGGCGAGCTTCAGCTCTACCCGTTAAATCGGATAGATACGTATACAAGTGTGAAATTTTGTCTGACATATCAACCAACGCTAAGCTCGAATTCTCAGTTGATTTGAATGGTGTATCACGCCTAACTAACATCTGTGCTGCTAGTAGTTTGTCTGGCCATACGCCTAACAAATCGACAGAAGAAGACGATGTTTGATAAGGGTTGTTCGCTTTTAAGCTCGCCCATACTTTTCCATCTCGAGTTTCAGAGCGAATGACGATCTCGTTAGCTTGACTTGCTAACATCTGAACTAATTCCTCATCGAAACAACTGGTTGGAACATCGCGATTTTGCGACATGCCGCCTTGGTAGGTTAACCAAAGGTCAGATAACTTAGCGAAACGATAGCGGTTAGGAACTCCAACAACACCACTCAATTCTTCTAATTCACAAACTTTATCTGGTGCTGTTAGCACTTCTAAAAAGAAGTCTGCTGCCAAATTTGCTGCATTATAAGTATCACAAATTGGACGAACACCCGCAGACAAGTTCTCTAATGGAATAGCGTTACCGCGAAAATCCACACAGTTGTTTCCGGCTATTTCTTCAAAAACCTGCCCTTTGTTATTCGTCGTATTTGCACCTAAGTAACGAGCAAACATAAAGTCAATTTCACCAACGTTTTCAACGATATCGCGAATTTTTTGGAACTCCCCCATTCGATATAAGAAGTAGCTATATTGATGAAATTGTTCAAATCTCTCACGTCCATTTCTTTGGTTAACCGTGTCGTAGCTATCTTTGTATCGCTGAATTCTAAACTCTGTGGCTTCTTGAAGGCTTGTACCTTCATCAAAACGATCACATAACAAGTTAGTGGTCGTGTGTTCATCCGTACAATAGCGATAGCTCACTAACGAATCTGGAATACCATTTTGACCAGCGTTAGCTCTCAAGTGTGCAATAACACCCGTCGGATAAACCTTATAGTCATTAGATAACTGACGGTCATACTCAGCCAAAGAATAGACTTTGCGCTTTTGTGCTCCTGTGGCGTCTACTACAGCGACATCGTCTCCCTCGCTATTGGTGTTAACGATAAGTTCATTTGTTTCAACCTGACGAGCATAAGCGAAACGTAAAGCGGCCTTGTCATACTTACCGAACGTCAACAGTTCATCAAATATTGATGCACCGTAATCCATGATCGAACTGTACGCAGCTGGCTTATCAAGGTGCCCAATTTTGCTTTGTGCAAGCTCAGCCTCTGTATAAAAATGGCTTTCGTCCGTTGAACCCATAAAGTTATGACGTAAACCAAGGTTATGCCCGAGCTCATGAATCAATGTTGATTTAAACATATGCTTTGAAATCGCTTGGCTTGCTAGCTTCTGCTGATCAATCGTTAGCGCTTCCCACGTTTTCATTTTGCTCTGATCAGCATCGGCGAAGAAGCCACCTTGGATATAGTCTAAACCCTTCACTAAGCCCTTTGACTGGGTACTTAACCACATCGCATCAACGCTATATACATTCTGCTCAGAGAATCGCTTCAACATATCTTGGCGTTTATAGAATGATTGCAAAGCGAGGTCTTGGTTGCTGGTATCGTATTTGAAATCCAAATCGGCTTCAGGCAGTGAATCGACTAAATTATCTTTGCCCACCAAATTAATTTCGCGTTCACTCAACGCTGGAACATTGATCGAAGGTCCTCGATCTTCCTCGAGCATTTTATTGAACAAATCGATTTCGGTTGGCTCAGAGCTTGATTTCGAAGCGTTGCTTTTTTCCGCCACAACCACAGGTTGTACTTTTTCAATTTCTTGGCGGTTGTAACGCTTAGCGAGATCATTCCACGTATGGCGACTTGCGGAACGAATCACACCTAAATATTGGTTAACATGCGCATGAATAATTTCACCCGTTAATGGGTTAGTGGCAGATGGGCCATAGCCAAGAAGTCCGTTGTCAACCGGATCCGCGATCAGGTTGAATACGTTGTAACGTAAGTCACCCGTTTTTACACCCGCTTTCTTGTCACTATTAACAATGTTAATGCGAGGAACACCTGTGCCTTCTAATGACTGATTTACCTCTTTCATGGTATCGAGCGTAAGTTGCAGGTACGCTTCATTGCCATCATCGAAGTAGCTGTCGCTTAAGTAGTAATCGATCGACTCTAACTTGGGATTGAATCGGTTAATATAAGAAAAACGAGAACCCTGTACGTTACTCTCACCAGTGTGAGTTTTTACTTCTTTGCTATCGTTGAAGAACCCAAAGTATGCGCTGTCTTGGCCTTGGTAATAGATAGGTTCGTAATTTTCACTTGCTAACTTATCAAGCTTAACAAGAGAATAGAAAAAACGTGTTTTGAATGATAAGTCTTTAAGCTCGCCACCAAACTGGTATTGATCTTCCGCTTCTGCAGTAAAGGTTCGTTCTACTTCAACGTTAATTACCCCACCTTCAGGATCGTATTCGTATGAAATCAAACGAGGCTCTGCAGACTCCGTAACATTACTGGAGGTATACCAAGCTCTAATTGTGTCTTGAGATAGTGATTTAATCTCTTCATATTTAGGTACAAAGTGTGTGGCTTGCTCCCAAGAAACGTCTTCATCTGCGTTAATTTCTTCTTTATTTGTACATTCGCCATAACCGTTCTCAGCACAGCGATACTGACGGAATTCTCCAGGAATTTTAAGCACAGGAGCACGGTTAATTTCCGTATCCCAACGACTTTCATCTGTCGAATTCACTTTGTCGCGATCAACTTCTTCGACATAAATACCATTAGTTTCATCAAAACGAAGCGTCACCAACTTTGGATCGCCTTGGAAAAAGCCGCGCTGAGTCATTGCATAACGAGGAGCATCGCCGGTTGACGGCATGTACATCCAAAGCGATTCCGTATCTAAAGATTGAACAGAAATCTCTTCGGTTGGTTTTTCATAGGTGTCATAGGCACGATCTTCGGCCCCACACCCGCTGAGGATTGTGGCAATACTTGCTGCGATAATTGCTTGTTTAAACATAATTTACCTATATTTATAATTATATTAAATTTTTACTTCTAACTATTTAAATTCAATGCGAACGGAGCAATATTAGAATTGATAGTTAATCACTGCGTAATAAGTTGTTTTCTTTAAATCGACTAAATCATTAAGAGGGTTTGAGCCTCTTTCTGGATTGTAATAACTAATGCCATTAGTCAAACCAGCAGAAATAGAAATACTCTTAGTTATTTGGTAACCCACCTCTTCCCCA